>MEFD01000043.1 GCA_001724995.1 Rubrivivax sp. SCN 71-131 | reverse complement strand
GCGCAAGCTGCTCACGATGCTCAACGCCATCGCCAAGCACGGCTCGAAGTGGAATCCGACGCTCCATCACGCTTGACTTTCAAGACGGTTGCTCAGTCCCGCTCCCCGCCCTCTCCTGCGCGCTCTCCTGCGCCCTCTTCCGCGTCCTCTACCGCGCCCGCGGACTGCCTCCGCGGCGCCTCGCGCACCCTCCCGCCCGGGCGCTCGCCAGCGCGCCCGCGCAAATCCTGTGCCCGCCGGCTCAGGCCTGCGGTCAGCTCGCGCTCGACGTCGGCCGGCGAGGGCTCGCGCTCGAACGACGCCGAAGCGACGCACGCCGCGCTCATGTGCGGCGTCGATCGCGACCTGCGCCGCCGCAGTCCCAAGACGATGCCGAGCATGCCCAGGGCAAGCATGCCTGCCATGCCCGCGGCCAGGCGCTGGACGCGCGCCTGCGCCTGCCTCGCTCGCCCGGCCAGTTGCTGTCGCTGCCAGCTCGTCTGCGCGGCCAGGAGTTCGCCCAGCGCCGCCTGCAGCGCAAGCCGGTCGGCCTCGTGCGCCAAGGGCGCGCGATCCAGCGTCTGGACCAGACGCGGGATCCGGCGCGCCAGCGCAAGCTCCGGGCCGCCCGGTGCCAGCGCAAGCAGGTCGACGAGGCGATCGTGAACGTCGAGCTCGGCTTCGATCAGCTCGCGATGACCGAGCGCGCTGTGCTCGACGTCGATCGTGCGCTGCCGGATGCGCGACGCCAGCGTCTGCCAGCGCTGCGCCACTTCGCGCCAGTCGGCACGCGCCAAGGCCCATGCCTCGGACCGGGAGAGAACCTGCGCGACGCGCTCCATGGCGTCGTCGAGCGCGCGCTGGCGCTGCTCGCGCAGGGGTTCCAGGGCATCCGAGCCGCCCAGCACGTCGGCAGCCAGGCGCCGATGCGCCTGCGTCAGGCTCACCGCATCGAACACCATCCGCGGCGGCTCGACCGCCAGGCGCTCGGCCTCGACCTGAGCGTGCTCCTGCATCGCGTGACCGACCTCGACGCCAAGGAACACGCCGGCGGCCGAGGCGATCAGGCCTCCGAGCAGGGCCAGCGTCCAGGCGTGGCGGAAATCGAGATCGGGACGTGTCACGGCAGCCTGCACTATGGCCGCGCCGCCGCCGCCCAATGGCCCGAACATGCGGGCCATTGCGCCGCACTTCGCGCCACGCGCCCCGTCCTTGCCGTCGGACGCAGCGCCGGGCGGTCACGCCGCCCGGGCGGCGCCCGGCTCAGGGCATGATCTCGACGTACTCGTAGACCTCGCAATCGCTCAGCTGGCGGCGCAGCGGCAGCGGCAGCCTGGCGTACCAGGCCTGCGGGTCGTGGCGGTCGATCTCGCGGCCGAGGAAGCGCACGAGCTCGCACACCGGGTCCGTGACGCCGAGGCGATAGCGCTCGTCCTTCTTCACGTAGCCCAGCCAGAGGTTCTTCATGCAGTTGCCGCGGCACCAGCTGTAGGCCTCGCAACTGCTGCAGGGCATGTCCTCGGTCAGCTGCAAGGGGCTGGGTTTCAGCCAGTTGCCCTTGACATCGCCCATCTTCATCTGGCGCTGATACATCATGTCCGGGCAGGGGTAGATGCTGCCGTCGGGCATCACGTTCAGCAGGTGCGAGGAGACGCGGCACTGGGTGCGACCGGCGTAGAGCTCGCGCGCGCGCCCGGGCATCAGCTTGTTGCGCACCACGCCCATGAGCGGGATCAGCGGATAGAGCCGGTCGCTGCTCTCGAAGAAGCGCGCCACCAACTGGCGCAGCACCGCGCGACGCTTCTCCAGCGAGTCCGCGTCGTACTGGTAGTCGGCGACGAACTGCCAGTACACCCAGTCGAAGGGCGAGTCCGCTGCCGCTAGCTCGTCGATCTCCTCGAAGGTGGTCTCGGGGTTGCTCCAGGTGACGCGCGCGGTGACGCTGCCGCCGATCAGCTGGCGCACCGCGCGCAGGTTCTTCAGCACCTGCCGGTAGATGCCGCGGCCGCGGTAGCCGTCGGTGATGGCCTCGCCGCCGTCGACGGAGACGAGGATGTTGGAGAGCCGCGCGAGCACCCAGGGCTCGACGTCATCCAGCAGCGTGCCGTTGGTCTGCAACTGGAAGCGCCAATGGGGCCAACGCTGCATCACCGTTTCCATCAGCGGCCGGTTCAGCGTCGGCTCGCCGCCGTAGAAGGTGACGTAGACCTCCTTGTCGGCAAGATGGCTGCGCACGAAATGATCGAGCTGGTCGATGCTGTACTTCAGCTCGGTCTGCGAGCCGAGCACTTCGCCGACGCCCAGCGAGCAGTAGCTGCACTTGAGGTTGCACTTGAGCGTGGTCAGCAACTGGAGCTCGACCCGGTTGCCGACGATCGGATCCCCCGCGCCGACGGGCCCGGCCGTGGCGGCCGGAATGGCGCTGGCGGTGGTTCCGATGGCAAGGGGTTGGCGATCGAGGGTGGTCGAACTCGTGGTCATGGCATGTCCAGGGCTGGGATCGTTGCAAGGGGGCCGGACCATAAGACGCCCCCTCCCCCGGGGCAAGCCAAGGGATCTCGCGAACAAGGCTTTCATTGACCCAGGTCACAGCGCCGCCCGGGGACAACCCCGATCTGCGGCTTGGACCGGTCGTCGCCGAAACGTCTGCTGACGATTACGCCCGGCTCACGGCTGGCGCAGCCCGGCGAACGCCGACGCCAGGGCGCCGACGACGAGCACGAGCACCGGCACGATGCTGAGCGCGAAGCCCAGACTCCTGCTCTGCGGCGCCCTGACGTAGGCACGCCAGTAGACGAGGCGTCCGACGAGGTACACCAGGCCCGCGGCGGCGACGTACACCGCCGGCCAGTAGCGAGCCGCCGCGTAGAGCGCGGGCAGCAAGGCGATCAGCAGCTCGAGCGTGTTCATCTGCACGCGATAAGCGCGCTCGAAGTGCTCGCTGCCGCTCACCGCCGGCGCGCGAATACCGTACCTTTCCCGGGCGCGCCCGACGAGTACCGCGAAGAAGACGTACTGCAGCACCGCCAGCATGGCGACGATGTCGACGAGGTTCATGGCAGCCGTCCTCGAGTGCGGATGGGCGATGGGTGGAAGCGGTGCGCGCGCCTGCGTCCGCACCGCGGATCAGGCCGCGTCGACGCTGGCCGCCGCGTCCTCGGCGCCGCCGGCCTCGCCTGCCCGCACCGGGCTCGCCGGGCCGGCCGTCGCGTCCGCCGGCGCGTCCTCGGGCCGCAGGCTGCGGCCGACGTCCTTGAGCAGCGTGGCGATCGTCACCGAACCGAGCGTGGCGAGGGCGATCTGGTCGATCTCGGCGAGCACGCGCGCGAGCGCATCGTGGGTCGCGCTGGCGGCTTCGGGCGCCGCCTGCAGTTCCTGCGCCGGATCCTCGAAAAGGACGATGACGTTGAGCAGCGTGAGGCGCCTGGCGTTGCCGATGAAGCGGTAGCCGCCGCCCACGCCACGCACCGACTCGACGATGCGCGCGCGCACCAGTTCGGACAGCACCTTGGCCAGGTGATGCGCCGATTCGCCGTACTTCTCGGCGATCTCGCTGGCCGGAATGTGCTCGCCGGGCCGGGCGGCGAACTCCAGTACGCTGTAGAGCGCGAGCAGCGTGTTCTTCTGCAGCTTCACGCGAACAGCTCCCCAGCGGCGTCGCCGTAATCGGGCTCCCAGCTGGCCAGATCCATCTCCAGCGGCAGCAGGTGCCCGGCGCGCATGCCCTGGCTGCGGAAGAAGGACTGCAGCAACGAGTTGCTGCTGGAGGTCATCGTGCGCAGCGTGTCCACGCCCTCGCGGCGAAAGCGCGCGGCGAGATCGGCCAGCATGCGCGCGCCGACGCCAAGCTGGCGCGCGCTTGGCATGACGTCGATCGCGAACACCCAGCCGCAGGGCGGCGCGCCGAACTCCCAGTCGCGCACTTCGCCGATGACGAAGCCGCACACCTGCTCGTCCAGCGTGGCAACCAGGAACTGGCGCTGTCCCTGTCCATGATTGCCGTAACGCTTGAACACGCGCTGCCAGTACGCGGCCTTGTGCAGCCCGGTGACGGTGGCGTCCAGCGCGACCACCGCGGGCATGTCGCTCGCTCGCACGGTGCGCACGCGCAGCACCGGCTCGGCGTCCGGGGGCGGGCCGGACCTGCGGGCGCGCGGGCGCGATCGGCTCGGTTCGGGGTGGATCGTTTTCAAGGGGTGGGCTTCGGGTCCGGGGGGGCACGCCCAGCATGTCAATGGTATTCGGGTACCAGAATGATCCAAATCACAAGGAGCCGAGATTCCTGGAGATTTCCTGCGCCCTGGCGCGGCGCCGCGTGGGCGTCGCGCGCACGACGCGATACGCTGCAAGCCGCCATGATGAACAAGCCAAACCAGACGCCCCCCGCGCCCGCGACCCTGGATGGCGATGGCTGCTGGCAGCTCGACCTGCGCGGCCTCGCGCCACCCCAGCCGATGGTGACGATCCTGCGGCACCTGGAAGAACACGCCGCCGACGGCCGGGCGCTGGTCGTGCGCCTGGAACGCGATCCGGTGATGCTCTACCCCGAACTGGCCGAGCGCGGCTGGGAGGCTCGACCCTTGGACGGCGAAGCGGGCGAAGTGCGCCTGCGGCTGCAGCGCGCATGAAGCCCGTGGCACCCAAGCCTGCCGCGGCCAGGCGCCCCGCCCTCGGCGGCGCCTTTCTCTCGGGCGCCTCCGGCCGGCTGCTGCCGGCATCCGTGCCCCTGCGCTATTTCGGCGCCGCGGCGCTGTTCCATCTCGCCGCTTGGCTGGTGGTGCTGCTGACGGCGCCCGACTGGCCGGCGTGGCGCGGCGGCCTGGGCTGGCCGCTGGCGGCGCTGCACCTGGTGACCCTGGGCACCCTTGCCGGGAGTGCCATCGGCGTCAGCCTGCAGCTCCTGCCGGTGGCGACGAAGCAGGTGGTACGCTGGCCGAAGCTGCTCTCTGCCATCTGGTGGCTCTATGTGCCAGCGGTGGCGCTACTCGCAGCCGCCATGGGCATGGCGCGGCCCGATTGGCTCGCCGCCGCAGCCGCGGCGGTGATCGCGGTCCTGCTCGTCTTCGCCGTGATGCTGGGCCTGAACCTGCGCGCCGGCGGCAGCATGGCGGGCGTGGTGCTGCACGGGCTCGGCGCGGTCGTCGCCCTGGTGCTGGTGCTGGCCAGCGCGGCGGCGCTGGTGGCGCTGTGGATCGGCCGACCGTTCCTCGACCACGGCGCGGCACGCCAGCTGCACCTGGCCGCCGGCGTCTTCGGCTTCATGGGCCTGCTCGCCTTCGGCCTCTCGTTCGTGCTGCTGCCGATGTTCACCCTGGGCCGCGTGCCCGGCGACCGCCAGCAGCTGCAGGCTGGAGCGGCGGCGCTGTGCGCCGTGGCGCTGGCCGTGGCTGCGGCCCTGATCCCCGCGGCCGCGCTGCCGCTGCGCGCCGCAGCGCTGGCCGCCGGCGCACTGGCGCTGGGGCTGCACCTGAAGCTCATGCGCGGCATCCTCGACACCGCGATGCGCAAGGACCTGGGCCCGAGCGGCCGGCTGATGCAGGCGGGCTGGGCGGGCCTGGCGCTCGCGCTGCCTGCCGGCGCGATCGCCTTGCTCGCCGGGCAGGGCACGGTCTGGGGGACGCTCTTCGGCCTGATCGCCGTTGCGGGCTGGCTGCTGAGCTTCCTCTTCGGCGTGCTGCAGCGCATCCTGCCCTTTCTTGCCTCGATGCACGCCGGCCAGAAGCTCAAGCGCGGGCCCACGCCGTCGGCCTTGACGATGGAGCGCCCGCTGCTCTGGCACGCCGTCGCCCACGCGCTGGCGGTGCTGCTGCTGGTGGCCGGTCTGTTGCTCTCGTCGCCTGTGCTCGTGCGCCTGGCCGGACTGGCCGGGACCCTCGGCGCGCTGGCCTTTGTGGTCTTCTTCGCCGAGCTGCTGCGGCGTCTGGCACGGGCGATGACCGAGCCGGCGCAATGAGGGGGGTCAAAGAAGGCGCCGGAATCCCCGCCACAATGGGGCCATCGAGAGTCAACCCGCAGGATCGATCCCATGACCTTCACGCGCCAGGTGTCGCGCCAGCTCGACGACGAACATCGCAACAGCATCGCCCTGCTGGACCGCGTGGGCAACGCTCTGGCCAGCGGTGACAGCTCCGCGCTCGACGGTCTGGCCTCATCCCTCGTGCGCCAGCTCGAGCACGAGATCGGCCACCACTTCGGCTTCGAGGAAGGCGAGCTCTTCCCGCGCATGATGGAAGCCGGCGACGGCGAGCTGGCCTCGCTGCTGGCCGAGGAGCACGGCACGATCCGCATGGTCGCCCACGAACTGCTGCCGCTGGCCGAGCAGCTGGCCGCCGGCACGCTCAGCGACGGCCAGCGCCCGACGCTGGTGCGCCTGACGAAGGAACTCGTCGAGCGCCAGGTGGCGCACATCCAGAAGGAAACGATGGCGCTGCTGCCGCTGCTCGAGGACATGCTGGACGATGAGACCGATCGCGAACTCGCCTTCACCTACGCCTCCGGCGCCTAGGCCGCAGGCCCGGGGCCGGCCGCGCCCGGTTGACACGAGATCTCCCCCCAACCCCAAGGAGCCCGCTGCCATGCCCCTGCCTGCTGCCGATACCGACAAGGTGACCATCCGCCCGTTGCAGAGCGCCGACCTGAATGCGGTCGTTGCGATGGATGCGGTGTTCGAGGGCCGTACGCGGCGCGACTACATCGAGCGGCGACTGCGCGCAGCGCAGCAGCAGCCCGAGCTGCACGCGCAGTTCGGCGCCGTCTACAACAACGAGCTTGCGGGCTACATGATGGCGCGCCTGGTGAAGGGCGACTTCGGCCGTCGCCAGGCTTCGGTGCGCATCGAACTGATGGGCCTGCGTCCGGAGATCGCGCGTTCGGGCGTCGGCCGCCGCCTTTTCGAGGCGCTGCAGGGCTGGGGCCAGCGCCGCGGCGCGGTCGAGGCACGCACCGTGGCGTCGTGGAAGCGCAGTGGCTTGCTCGGCTGGTTCTCGGCCATGGGCTTCGAGCTGGCGAGCAGCCTGGTGCTCGAGAGCCGGGTCGGCGAGAGCCGACTCTACGGCGACCGGCACGGTCCCGTGTCGATCGAGCCCGGCGCTGGACCGGGCCGTGAAGTCGACTTCGGACGCGGCGAGGCCAACGACCAGGAACGCTTCGCGCGGCAAGGCGCCGACGTGCGCGCGATGACCGCGGCGGATCTGGATGCCGTCGTGCGCATCGACCGCGAGCAGCTCGGCGTCGACCGCAGGGCCGACCTCGCCGAGCGGCTGGCCGAAGCCGAGCGCGACCGCGCGATCCGCGCCTCGCTGTGCGCGCACGCCGACGGCACGGTGGTCGGCTACCTGATGGCCCGCGTGGACCTGGGCAACTTCGGCCGTCCGGAGCCGGTGGCGGTGATCGACACGCTGGGCGTGGACCCCTCCTACGCGCAGCGCGGCTTCGGCCACGCGCTGATGCAGCAGCTCTTCGCCAACCTGGGCGCGCTGCGCGTCGAGGTCGTCGAGAGCTCGGTGCCGCTCAGGCAGACCGCGCTGCTGGGCTTTCTCGTCTCCTGCGGCTTCCGCAACGCACCGCGCCTGGCGTTCCGGCGCGTGTTCTGACGGCGTGGCCGCCGCCGCCCGAGCCTTCCGGGCCCGGGCCGCGCGCGGCCCCTGCGATATCCTTCAGCCCCGCGCCGTCCCCTGCGCGTCCTGCAGCGTGCGCGCGCCGACGATCAGCTCGAGCACTTCGCTCGCCCCTTCGTAGATGCGCAGCGCGCGGATTTCGCGGTAGAGCCGCTCGACCACCGAGCCGTGCACGACGCCCAGGCCGCCGAAGAGCTGCACCGCGCCGTCGATGACCTGCTGCGCCGCCTCGGTGGCGTAGAGCTTGGCCATCGAGGCCTCGCGCGTCACGCGCACCTGCTGCACGTCCTTGGCCCAGGCGGCGCGATAGACCATCAGCGCCGAGGCGTCGATCGACACCGCCATCTGCCCGACCTTCTGCTGCGTCATCTGGAAGTCGGCCAGCGTCTTGCCGAACATCTGCCGCGCATGCGCGCGCTGCACCGCTTCATCGAGCGCACGGCGGGCAAAGCCGAGTGCTGCCGCACCGACCGTGGTGCGGAAGCTGTCGAGCGTGCCCATGGCGATCTTGAAGCCCTGCCCGGCCTCGCCGAGCAGCGCCTCGTCGCCGACGCGGCAGTCGTTCAGCTTGACCAGCCCCAGCGGGTGCGGCGCGATGACCGGGATGCGTTCGCTGGCGTCCAGGCCCGGCGTCCTGGCGTCGACCATGAAGGCCGAGATGCCGCGCGCGCCGGGCGCCTCGCCGCTGCGCGCGAAGATCACGTAGTGGTCGGCGATGCCGGCGTTGGAGATCCAGGTCTTCACGCCTTCGAGCCGCCAGCCGCCGCCGGGCAGGCGCTCGGCCGTCGCGCTCATCGCCGCGACATCCGAGCCGGCGTCGGGCTCCGAGAGCGCAAACGCGGTGATCGTGCGCCCTTCGGCCACACCGGGCAGCAGCGCGGCCTTCTGCGCCGCGTTGCCGAACAGCGTGACCGGCGCGCTGCCCAGGCCCTGCATGGCCAGGGCGAAGTCCGCCAGGCCCGAGGCGCGCGCCAGCGTCTCGCGCGCCAGCGCCAGGCTGCGTACGTCGAAGTTCTCGCGCAGGCCGCCGTAGGCCGCCGGCACGCAGGCCCGCAGCAGGCCCGCGCGGCCGAGCGAGCGCACGAGACGCTGCACGCAGGCGTAGCAGGCGTCCAGGCTGCCCTCGGAGCCTTCGAGAAGCGCCGGCAGCTCCTCGGCGATCCAGCGCTCGAGCTGCGGCACGAGGGCGCGGTGGCCGTCGTCGAAGAAGGGCCAGGCGAGGTCGGCGGGCGTGGCGGGCATGGTGCTCAGTTGCCTTCGAAGACGGGCTTCTGCTTGGCGGCGAAGGCGTGGTAGGCGCGTTCGAAGTCCTTGGTCTGCATGCAGATGGCCTGGGCCTGCGCCTCCGCCTCGATGCACTCGCCCAGGCCCGCGTTCCACTCCTGCCACAGCATGGTCTTGGTCATCGCGTGGCCGAAGGTCGGGCCCTCGGCCAGGCTTTGCGCCAGCGCCTGCGCCTCGGCCAGCAGTTGCTCGGGGTCGACGAGGCGGTTGTAGAAGCCCATCATCGCCGCCTCTTCGCCGCCGACGGTACGGCCGGTGTAGAGGAGATCGGCGGCACGCGAGAGGCCGATGAGGCGCGGCAGCAAGGTGCATGCGCCCATGTCGGCGCCGGCCAGACCCACGCGCACGAAGAGGAAGGCGAGCTTGCTGCGCGCGGTGGACAGGCGCATGTCGGAGCCGCAGGCGATCATCGCGCCCGCGCCGGTGCAGATGCCGTCGATGGCGGCGATGATCGGCTGCGGGCACATGCGCATGGCCTTCACCAGGTCGCCGGTCATGCGCGTGAACTCGAGCAGCTCGGGCATGTCCATCTTCACCAGCGGGCCGATGATCTCGTGCACGTCGCCGCCGCTGCAGAAGTTGCCGCCCTCGCCGGTGAAGACGATGGCCTTGATGTCGGTGGCGTAGTTCATCTCGCGGAAGAGGTCGCGCAGCTCACCGTAGGAATCGAAGGTGAGCGGATTCTTGCGCTCCGGGCGGTTGAGGCGGATCGTCGCCACCTTGCCGCTGACCGAATATCCGAAATGCTTGGCCTGATAGCCGGCGAGCTGCAGTCGCTTCATCGTGGTTCTCCTGGGGGTGTAAACGGGTTTTCGGTGCGGATGCGCACGCGGCCTCAGCCGGCGGCGCCGCGGTCCGGATCGTGCGACCAGGTCGCCGCGGGTCGCGGCGTGCGCGCGAGCCAGTCGTCGAGGGCCTGCACATGCTCGGCTTCCTCGGTCGCGAACTCGGCCGCCAGGCGCTTGACCTCGGCGTCGGCGGACTCCTTGCCTGCCTGCGCGTAGTAGTCGCGCGCGCGCACCTCGTTCTCGCGCGCATAGCGCAGCGCGTCGTAGGCGTTGAGTCCCGGGTCGAAGGCCTCGTCACCGCCGACTTCGGGCGGCTGGCGCCAGCGGTACTGCCAGCTGCGCAGCGTCGGCAGCGCGATCCCCTTGGCGCGCTCGACGATCGAGTCATGGTGCAGGTTGGAGTAGCGCACCATGTCGCGAAAGAGCTGCGATACCTCGTCGTTGCGATAGGACTCCATCATGTCCGCGAGCTCGAGGTAGCGCTCCGCGGCCTCGCGCTCGAGTGCGATGGCGTGGGCCAGGAAATCGGGCAACGTGTAGCTCATGGCCGTCTCACCCGACCATGGTCAGGCCGCCGCTGACGCTGAGCACCTGTCCGGTGACGTAGTCCGAGCCGGGCCCGCTGAAGAAGACGATGGCCTCGGCCACCTCCTGCGGCTGGCCCAGGCGCCGCAGCGGGATCGCCTTGGTCAGCGCGTCCTTGACCTTGTCGGGCACCGCCGCCATCAGCGGCGTGTCGGTGGGCCCCGGGCAGACGCAGTTGACGTTCACCTTGTAGCGTGCGACTTCGCGCGCCAGCGCCTTGGTGAAGGCGATCAGCCCGCCCTTGGCGCCCGAGTACACGGTCTCGCCCAGGCTGCCGACACGGCCGGCGTCGCTGGCGACGTTGATGATCTTGCCCTGATTGCGCTCCATCATCGCCGGCAGCAGCGCCTTGGTCAGCGTCATCGGGCCGACGAAGTTGAGCGCGATGATCTTGTTCCAGAAGTCGGGGGTGCCCTCCCAGAAGGGCGCGGTGCGGCCCCAGCCGGCGGCGTTGACGAGGATGTCGGCGGGGCCATGCCGCTTCTGCAGCGCCTCGGCGAAGGCGGCGATGGACGCGTCGTCGGTCATGTCCACGCCCAGGTAGTCGGCCTGATGCCCCGCGGCGCGCAGTTCGGCGGCCGCCTTTTCGCCCGATTCGGCGGCGATGTCGGCGACGATGACCTTCGCGCCCGCGGCGGCAAGAGCGGTGGCGGTGGCGCGACCGATGCCGGATGCGGCACCGGTCACGACCGCGAGCTTGTTCTTCAGCGTCATGTTCTCTCCTTGGGGATGGATGTGCTCTTGTCGAGGAAGGACGAGACGCGGCGCCGCGTCTCGGGGTGGTCATACAGTCTACGGGTGGCGGCGATCTCGGCGGCGTAGCCGTCACCGCGCGAGGCGGCGGCCAGCGCGATGCAGCGCTTGGTCTCGGCCAGCGTGTGGCGCGGCAGGGTGCCACAGCGCTCGGCCAGCTGGCGTGCGGCTTCGGGCAGTTGCGCACGCGGCACCGACCACTGCACCAGGCCCATTCTCAGCGCTTCCTGGCCGGTCAGCGTCTCGCTGCCGAGGATGAGACGCCGCGCCACACCCACGCCCACGAGGGTGGTGAGCCGCTGCGTGCCGCCCGCCGCGGCCAGCAGGCCCAGGCCCGCTTCGGGCAGGCCGACGCGGGCCTCGTCGGCGGCGATGCGCCAGTCGCAGGCCAGTGCCATCTCGAAGCCACCGCCAAGGGCCGCGCCGCCGATCTCGGCCATCGTCACGCAGGAAAGGTTCTCGAGGCGCGCGAACACGCGCTGCATCTCCAGCACGACGCCGACCATGCGGTTGCGTCCCTGCGGCGTGGCGATGCTGGAGCGCATGAGATCGAGATCGGCGCCGGCGCAGAACACCTTCTGCGCGCTGCGCAGATGCAGCACGCAGACGCTTTCGTCGGCTTCGGCGAGGTCGATGGCCGCGTCCAGTTCGACCAGCAGCCCGTCGTCGACAGCGTTGACCGGCGGGCGCTCGAGGGTGACGACGAGCGCCGCGCCCTCGCGCCGCGTGGACAGGCGCTGATCTGCACTCACAGGGTCTCCCCGAGCAGTTCGGCGAGCTTGCGCCGCAGCAGCTTGCCGGTGGCCGTGCGCGGAATGCTCTCGACCGGCTGCAGCCAGCGCGGACGCTGGTACTGGGGCAGCGTCTGGCTGCGCGTGGCGAGTTCGCGCTCGACCGCCTCCTGCTGGCCATCGCGCGCGACGTAGAAGTAGGCCAGCGAGTCGAAGCCGTCGGCGTCGGTGATGCGGACCGCGGCGCCTTCGATCAGGCTTTGCGCGCCTGCGCTCAGGCGCTCCTCGACGTCGTTCAGGTTGACCCAGCGGCCCTTGATCTTCAGCAGCGTGTCTTCGCGTCCGGCGAAGCGCCAGCCGCCACCTTCGGTCGCGACGAAGAGGTCGGCCGGGCAGAAGGCCCCGTCGCGGAAGCTGTCGGCCTGCGAGGCAGGGCGGTCGAGGTAACCCAGCGCCTGGCAGTCGAGCCTGAAGCGCAGGCGCGTCGGTCGCCCGTCGGCGGCGCTGTCGGGATCGAGGGCGCTCACCCTGACGCCCGGCGAGGGCTGCAGGCCGTCGTCCCCTTCGCGCGCCGTCAGCACCAGCACCAGCGTCTCGGAGGCGCCGTAGCCGTCGAACATCGACAGGCCGGTGGCCTCGCGCCAGGCCTGGCGCAGGCTTTGCGGCAGGGCTTCGCCCGCCGACACGCACAGCCGCACACCTGCCTGCGCGATGCCCGGCGCAAGTCCTTCGGCCAGCAGCAGGCGGTACAGCGAGGGCACGCTGAAGAGCACGGTCGGCCGCGTCGCGGCCACGATCCCGGCCACGCCCTGGGGTGTGGGCCACTGCGGATCGAGGATGATGGTGGCGCCCAGCTTCAGGCCCGCCCACAGGCTGTTGGTCTGCGGGTAGGAGAAGAACAGGCGCGAGCTGGCGAAGAGCCGGTCATTGGCCGTGATCCCCAGGCGCTCGCTCGAGACGCGCTCGATCTCGCGCGCGAAGCGGTGCCCGTGCACGACCGCCTTGGGCTTGCCCGAGGTGCCCGAGGAATGCACCCAGAAGGCGGGCGTGTCCGGGTCGACCAGGCGCGGCGGGATCGGCTCCATCGCCGAGACGAGGTGGCGGCTCTCGTCGACGAGCACGACGCGCTCGCGCCAGGGGGCCGGCGTGTCCTGCGCCGTTTCGGCCAGGATCACCGTGAAGCCCGCCTCCTCGAGGATGTACTCCCATTCCGGACCGGGGATCTTCGGGTTCACGGCCACCGCCGTGCCGCCGGCCCAGATCGTGGCCAGGAAGGCGACCACCCAGTCCAGGCCGTCGGGCAGCTTGATGGCCACGCGGTGCCCGCGCGCCAGCCCGCGCTGGCGCCACAGCGCCGCGGCACGCGCGACGCGGTCGCGCAGCTCGCCATGGGTGAGCTGATGCTCGCCGCAGACGAGCGCGACGCGATCGGGATCGTGCCCCTGCAGCAGCATCGCCGCGGCGTTGATGAGGCCATCGGCGGAGGTCGCCTGCACGGCGTCGGACGTCCCGAAGAGACCCGCGCGCCCCTGCCGCCAGCAGTCGAACTCGGTCTTCAGCGTGTGGGCATGCTCGCGCTCCTCGGCTGCGAGCTCGCGAAAGAGCGCGCGCTCGGGGGAGCCTTCGGGCGCGGCGTGGGCATGCTCGGTGAAGAACGCGGCGGCCCGCTGCTCGAGCCCGATGGCGATGGCGAACAGGTTTTCCGGGTCCTCGGGGCGGTGCGCGACATCGGCAAAGAGCGCGGCGACCTCGAGCCGGAAGTCCGGCGAGGGGTCGGGCACGTCGATGTGATAGCGGCGCGAGAGCGTCTCCATGTGCTCGCCCTCCATCACCGCGAAGCGGCCGAAGAGCTGACGCAGCACCGGATCCGTCGTCGCCGCCGCGGCGCGCTGGTAGAAGGCGCGCCCGCCGAGCTCGACCTCGAACGCCATGCGCAGCGCGTGCAGCGCCTGGCCGACCGGGCTGGCGCGCTCGCCCTCGCAGAGCTGCAGTTCGCCGCCGCATTCCGGGCAGCGGCCGTAGGGCAGCGCGAAGCCCTCGCTGATCTTGCCGCAGCCGCTGCACTTCCACTCGCTGGGCGCGCCGGCACAGCAGATGTAGGGGCCTTCGCTGTCGTCGGCGAGGGGACGATGGCACTTGGGGCACAGCATGGTGTGCAAGCTCCGTTCAGGCGGGGGTGGTGGCGTGGGCGTCGGCGTCGACGTACTCCGCTGGCGGCGGCACCTGCGGCGGCCACTCGGCGCGCTCGTGCTGCAGCCAATGGCCGATGGCACGCGCGGCGCGGCGCCCGGCGGCCATCGCCAGGATCACGGTGGCGCCACCGGTGACGATGTCGCCGCCGGCAAAGACGCCGCGCATGCTCGTGGCCTGGCTCTGGCCGTCGGCGGCGATGAAGCCGCGCTTGTCCAGCTCCAGGCCCGGCGTCGAGCGCCCGACGATGGGGTTGGCCTGCGTGCCCAGCGCGTAGATCACGCTGTCGCAGGGCCATTCGACGAACTCGTCCAGCGGCACCGGCTGACGGCGGCCGCGCGCGTCGGGCTCGCCGAGCATCATCTTCTGCGCGCGCAGGCCGCGCACGTCGCCGCGCTCGTTCAGCAGGATCGCCACCGGCGCGTGCAGGAAGGAGAAGTCCACGCCCTCCTCGCGCGCGTGGCGCAGTTCCTCGACGCGGGCCGGCGCTTCGGCCTCCGAGCGACGGTAGACGCAGCGCACCTGCGCACCCAGTCGGCGCGCGGTACGCAGGCAGTCCATCGCGGTGTTGCCCGCGCCGATCACCGCCACGCGCTCGCCCACGCCGACGGGCGTGTCGCGATAGGGGAAGCGGTCGCCGCCCATCAGGTTCACGCGCGTGAGGAACTCGTTGGCGGAGAACACCTGACCGGCCGATTCCCCCGGGATGCCGAGGAAGGTCGGCGCACCGGCGCCGGCGGCGATGAACACCGCGTCGAAGCCCATCTTGTCCATGAGCTGGTCGATGCGGAAGGTCTTGCCGATGACCTTGTTGGTCTGGAACTTGACGCCGGCCGCGCGCAACTGCTGGAGCTCGCGGTCGATGATGCTGCGCGGCAGGCGGAACGAGGGAATGCCGTAGCGCAGCACGCCGCCGACGACGTGCAGCGCCTCGAAGACGGTGACGTCGACGCCGAGTTTGACGAGGTCGGCCGCGGCCGCTAGGCCGCCGGGGCCGGAGCCGACGATGGCCACGCGCCCGCCCTGCCCCGGCGCGGCCGGCGGGCTCACCTGGGGCACCGGCGCGTGGTCGCCGACGAAGCGCTCCAGGCGCCCGATGGCCACCGGCTCCATCTTCGCCTTCACCAGGATGCACTGCGCCTCGCACTGACTCTCCTGCGGACAGACACGGCCGCAGATCGAGGGGAAGGGGCTGGAGTCGTGGATCGCCGACAGCGCCGAGGGCAGGTCGCGCAGCAGCAGGTGGCGGATGAAGCGGGGGATGTCGATGCGCACCGGGCAGCCCTCGACGCAAGTCGGCTTGGCGCACTGGATGCAGCGCTCGGCTTCGCGCAGCGCATCGATCTGCGCGTAGCCGAGGTTGACCTCGTCGAAGCTGCCCGAGCGCTCCTGCGCATCGCGCTCGGGCATCGGCACCTGGTGACGCTCCAGCGCAGCGTACTTCTTGTACGTGCGCTTGCCCTGCTTGACGAGCAGCTCCTCCAGGCTGCAGACATGTGCGTGGTCGGCGTTGGCCTGCTCCTCCTGCTGCTTGAAGCGGCGCTGGCGCGCGATGAGTTCCTCGAAATCGATCTGGTGCGCGTCGAAGTCGGGGCCGTCGACGCAGGCGAACTGCACCTTGCCGCCGACGGTGACGCGACACGAGCCGCACATGCCGGTGCCGTCGACCATGATGGTGTTCAGCGAGACCATGGTGCGCACGCCAAAGGGCCGCGAGGCCTCGGAGCAGGCGCGCATCATCGGCATCGGGCCGATCGCCACGACGAGGTCCGCCGGATCACGCTGCAGCAGGTCGGTGAGCGCCGCGTCGACGTAGCCCGGGCGCCCGGCGCTGCCGTCGTCGGTGCAGACGATCAGCTCATCGGCCCACTGCGCGAGCTTTTCCAGCCAGAAGCGGCGCGAGGCGTCGCGAAAGCCGACGATGCAGGTGGTGCGGTTGCCCGCCTCCTTGAAGGCGCGCAGCTGCGGATAGACCGGCGCCACGCCCAGGCCGCCGCCGACGAGCACCACGTGCCCGGCCTTCTCGATGTGCTGCGGCAGTCCGAGCGGACCGACGAAGTCCAGCACCTCGTCGCCCTCTTCGTACTGGTCGCGCATCGCGGCGGTCGTCTTGCCCAGGGCCTGCACGACCACGGTGATCGTGCCGCGCTCGCGGTCGAAGTCGGCCACCGTCAGGGGGATGCGCTCGCCTTCCTCGTGCAGGCGCACCATGACGAAGTGGCCGGGCTCGGCGGCCTCGGCGACGTCGGGGGCCTCGATCTCCCAGAGGAAGGTCAGGTCGGAGAACTGTTCGCGGCGGACGATGCGATTGCCCATGGCGGACCGTCCTTTCAGGCTGCCGCGGGCCGACGCCCGACTTGCGACTCGCGCGCTCGCCGGGGTGCTGCCGGCCGGCGTGCGCCTTGGTTGCCGAAGTTCTGGTGTTGCGGGCGTTGTCTCACGGTCCTTGTCTCCCGATGGTGAAGTGGCCTTCTCGAAAGCATCAATTTGGTACCGCAATACCCGAATCGGTTTTGATCTGGTGCAATGCACTGCATCGCGCACCTGACTAGGTTCTGACTGCCGCCGCGGACGGCGGGCACGGCGGGCGCATCTCGGCGGGCCGAGGCGGCTGCGGCGGGTGACAGGGCTCAGTGTCCGGGCGAGGCGCAATCTAGTGCCCCGCGCCGCAGCGAGCCAATGGATTGACCGAATCCGCCGCATCGATGCGGCGAATGGAGAGCCAGGCCATGGCACTGAACTTCCGCCAGCTCGACCTCAACCTGCTGCGCGTGCTGTGCGCCATCCACCGCACCGGCTCGGTCACAGAGGCGGGCTGCCAGCTGGCGCTGTCGCAGTCGGCCACCAGCAACGCGCTGGCACGGCTGCGCCACTGCTTCGGCGACGCCCTTTTCGTGCGCTCGCCCAGCGGCCTGCATCCGACGCGGCTGGCGCAGCGCATCGCGCCGCTGGTGGCCGCACACCTGCGCGAACTGGAGAGCGCGCTGTGCCGCGGCGAAAGCTTCGACCCCGAGACCGACGGCGTGCACTGGCGGCTCTCGCTCAGCGACCTCGGCGAGATGATGTTCCTGCCCACGCTGGCGCGCCGCCTGCGGCGACTCTCGCCGGCCGGCCGCCTGACCAACGAGGCCGTCGACGCCGAGCGCGTGAGCGCCGCGCTCGAATCGCGCGCGATCGACCTGGCGATCGGCATGCTCGTTCCCGAGCACCGCGGCGTGATCGGCGAGCTGCTCTTTCACGAGCACTACGTGGCACTGACCGACAGGGACTGGCAGCCCGCGCACCCGGCTCCGTCCGGACGGCTCGAGCGCGCGCAGCTCGCGCAGGCGGCACTGGCGCTGGCGGCGCCGACCGAGAGCCTGCTCGGCAGCGTGCAGCGCCTGCTCGAGCGGCTTGACCTCGCCGCCACCAGCTGTGTGCGCCTGCGCCACTTCGGCGCCGTGCCGGCGCTGATCCACGGCACCGACCTGGTGGCGATCGTGCCGCAGATGTTCGCCGACGCCGAGTCCGCACGCCACGGCCTGCGCGCCTGGGCGCTGCCCGACGGCGTCGGCTACGACGTCATGATGCTCTGGCACGAGAGCGTGAGCGGCGACCCGGCGCAGCGCTGGCTGCGCGAGCAGGTGCGCAGCCTCTTCGGCCGGGGGCGCGACGCCGCCAACGAACCGGCGATCGCAGGTTGAGGGGAGTTCGCGCGGCGGCGGCGGCGGGAGAAGCGGCCGGCTTGCCTGGGAGGCCGGCGTGGTTTCGAACCCCGGGGGTTTTCCCCAATCGGAGCTCGTCCGTTTGCTATGAATCAAGAGATATCCTGCATTCGGGTACCAGAGTTCCAGTATTGCCTCGACCGATCCCTCGCGGGACGATCGCTCGATCCATCCCCCCAGGACGCAGCACGATGAAGCAGATCCCCCAGGCCGGCGCCCGCGTCGCGGGCCCACTTGCCATCGCCCGGGAGCGCACGACCCGATCCCGGGACGCAACGAGGCACGAAGCGAGGCTGGCATGAACGCCCCCGATCCGATCGGCACCGCACCGCGCGTGATCAAGCCGCGCGACCCCGAGGGCACCCAGCGCGTGCCCACCTACTGCTACCAGTGCGTCGCCGGCCCCGACCTGCTCACCGTGAAGGTCGAGAACGGGGTCGCCACCGAGGTCGAACCCAACTTCTGCGCCGCCGAGGTGCACCCGGGCGGTGGCAAGGTCTGCGTCAAGGCCTTCGGCCTGATCCAGAAGACCTACAACCCGAACCGGATCCTGTCGCCGATGAAGCGCAGCAATCCGAAGAAGGGACGCGACGAGGATCCACAATTCGTTCCCATCAGCTGGGACGAGGCCTTCGACCTCATCGCCGCGCAGCTCAACCGCCTGCGCGCCGAGGGGCTGACCGACGCTTCCGGCTACCCGCGCCTGGCGGCCAGCTTCGGCGGCGGCGGCACGCCGCAGTTCTACATGGGCACCTTCCCGGCCTTCCTCGCCGCCTGGGGCCCGGTGGACATGGGCTTCGGCTCCGGCCAGGGCGTCAAGTGCTACCACTCGGAGCACCTCTACGGCGAGCTCTGGCACCGCGCCTTCATCGTCGCGCCCGACACGCCGAGCTGCAACTACCTGATCTCCTGCGGCAACAACATCGAGGCCGCCGGCGGCGTCGTCGGCATCTGGCGCCACGCCGACGCGCGCATCCGCGGCATGAAACGCGTGCAGGTCGAGCCGCACCTCTCGGTCACAGGAGCCTGCTCGGCGAAGTGGGTGCCGATCCGGCCGAAGACCGACCCGGCCTTCCTCTACGCGCTGATCCACGTCATGCTGCACGAGGCGCCGCGCGACAAGCTCGACCTGCCGCACCTCACCCGGCACACGAGCTCGCCGTATCTCGTCGGCGCCAACGGCTACTACCTGCGCGACCGCGCCACGCACAAGCCGCTGGTGTGGGACGAGATCAGCCAGCGCGCGGTGCCGCACGACACCCCGGGCATCCGCGAGGCGCTGTCGGCCAGGGTCGAGGTCGACGCCGTCGAGATCGGCGCCGACCAGGAGGTGATCGGCGACGGCATGCTGGCCGGCGAGACCGCCTTCGACAAGCTGCTCGCGCACATGAAGCCCTACTCGCCCGAGTGGGCGCAAGGCATCTGCGACGTGCCGGCCAAGGACATGCGCCAGATCGCCAACGAGTACCTGGACCACGCCTGCGTCGGCCAGACGATCGAGATCAACGGCAAGACCATGCCCTTCCGCCCGGTGGCGGTGACGCTGGGCAAGACCGTCAACAACGGCTGGGGCGGCTACGAGTGCTGCTGGGCGCGCACGTTGCTGGCCACCCTCGTCGGCGCGCTCGAGGTGCCTGGCGGCACCATCGGCACCACGGTGCGCCTGGTGCGCCCGATGGCCGAGCGCCACGAAAGCGTGAAGCCTGGCGTCGACGGGCTGATGGACTACCCGTTCAACCCGACCTCGAAGGAGAAGTGGTCGGCGCAGCCCAACATCCGCAACGCCTACAAGACGATGGTGCCGCTGACCGGCAACAACGCCTGGGCGCAGGCGCTCGGGCCCACGCACTTCTCGTGGATGTTCCTCGACAACACGCCCAAGGGCCTGCCCAAGGTGAATCCGCCGGACGTCTGGTTCGTCTACCGCACCAACCCGGCGATCTCGTTCTGGGACACCCAGGGCGTGACCGACAAGATCGCGCGCTTCCCCTTCGTCGTCGCCTTCGCCTACACGCACGACGAAAGCAACCACTTCGCCGACGTCCTGCTGCCCGACGCGACCGACCTCGAGGGCCTGCAGCTGCTGCGCCTGGCCGCCACCAAGTACCAGGAGCAGTTCTGGGACCACGAGGGCTTCGCGCTGCGCCAGCCGGCGGTGCAGGCGCGCGGGCAGGCGCGCGACTTCAGCGACATCTGCACCGAGCTGGCCAAGCGCTGCGGCCTGCTCGAGAAGTACAACGCGGCGATCAACCGCGGCACCTGCGGCGTCAAGCTGAGCGGCGAGTGGGGCGACTTCTCGCTCGACCCTGCGGTGGCGCACACGCGCGACGAGATCTGGGACGCCGCCTGCAAGGCGGCGAGCGCCGAGCTGACCGAGGGCGCCGAGGTGCTCGGCCTCGAGTGGTGGAAGGAGAACGGCTTCAAGACGCGGCCCTTCCCGCGCGACCAGTGGTACCTCTACCCGACCGTCGTCGAGCGGGGCCTGCGCTTCGAGATGCCCTACCAGGAGCGGCTCAAGCGCGTGGGTGCCGAACTCGGCCGCCGCCTGCACGAGAACGACATGCACTGGTGGGACAAGCAGCTCGAGGAGTACCAGGCGCTGCCGCCGTGGAAGGACTTCCCCGGTCTGTGGGAGACGGCGGTCGTCAAGGCCGGCGGCAGCCCCACCGACTATCCGTTCTGGCTCGTCACCGCGCGCAGCATGCAGTACGCCTGGGGCGGCAACGTCGCCATGCAGATGATCCGCGAGGTCGCGGGCAACGTCGCCGGCCACAACGGCGTCGTCATGAACCCGGCCGCGGCCGAGAAGCTGGGCGTCGACGAAGGCGACTGGGTCGACATCGCGACGCCGCGGCGCAGCACGCGCGGCCTGGTCGTACTGCGCCAGGGCATCCGGCCCGACACCTTGCTGCTCGTCGGCCAGTTCGACCACTGGGCGACGCCGGTGGCCAAGGACTTCGGCGTGCCCAGCCTGAACACGCTGGCCGAGATGTCGCTGGACCTCACCGACGCCACCGGCTCGGGTGCCGACCTCGTGCGGGTGAAGGTGAGCAAGGCGCCTGCGGGTCGCCGGAGGGTGCCGGCATGACGCGCTGGACGATGGTGGCGGACCTGCGCCGTTGCGTGGGCTGCCAGACCTGTACGGCCTCGTGCAAGCACGCCAACGCCACGCCGCCGGGCGTGCAGTGGCGCCGCGTGCTCGACATGGAGGTGGGCGAATTTCCGAACGTGCAGCGCGTCTTCGTGCCCACCGGCTGCCAGCACTGCGAAGACCCGCCGTGCATGGAGGTCTGCCCGAGCACGGCGACGAAGAAGCGGCCGGACGGCATCGTCACCATCGACTACGACCTGTGCATCGGCTGCGCCTACTGCGCCGTGGCCTGCCCCTACCAGGCACGCTACAAGACCGAGAAGCCGACCTTCGCCTACGGTCAGATGAGCGAGCACGAGCAGGCGCGCTTCGACGAGGAGCGCATCGGTGTGGCCACCAAGTGCACCTTCTGCGTCGACCGCATCGACTACGGCCTCGAGAATGGCCTCACGCCCGGCGTCGACCCGGCGGCCACGCCGGCCTGCGTCAACTCGTGCCTCGCGCAGGCGCTGGCCTTCGGCGACGTCGAGGACCCGCAGAGCAACGTCTCGCAGCTGCTGGCCGAGAACAAGCACTTCCGCATGCACGAGGAACTCGGCACCAAGCCGAACTTCTATTACCTGTGGGACGCCAAGGACGGCGCGGACGACGACAAGGAGAGCAGCCGATGAGCTACGGTCCCAAGCCCTGGCAGCAGTTGCACTGGGACGAGCGCGCCGCCGGCAACTTCATGGGCGGCGGCGCGGGCTGCGGCCTGCTGCTGTTCACGACCTTCGCGGGCGCCGACGGCATGCTGCGCCTGGTGCTCGTCTTCCTGGCGCTGGCCTTGATCGGCACCGGGCTGCTGTGCGTGTGGGCGGAGATCGGGCGCCCGCTGCGCGCGATCAACGTCTTCTTTCACCCGCACACCTCGTGGATGTCGCGCGAGGCGGCGGTCGCGCCGCTGCTCATGGCCAGCGGCGCGGCCAGCCTGCTGTGGCCGCAGGTGCAGCCGCTGGCGGCCGTCTTCGCCCTCGCCTTCCTCTACTGCCAGGGGCGCATCTTGAAGGCGAGCAAGGGCATTCCGTCCTGGCGCGAACCGCGCATCGTGCCGCTCATCATCGCCACCGGGCTGGCCGAAGGCGCGGGCCTGTACTGGGCGCTCGCGCCCTGGTGGGGGCAGGGTCCGGACTGGGCCTGGCCGGCGCTGGGCGTGCTGCTGCTGGCGCGCTTCGTCGCCGGCAGCGGCTGGTACAGCCGGCTCGCCGCGTCGCTGCAGAAGCGGCCGGCCTCGCTGCGCGCGGTCGATCGCACCAAGCCCGGTTACGTCGTCGGCAGCCTGCTGCCGCTGGCGCTGGTGCTCATCGTCTGGCTGGCGCCGCTGCCCGCGGCGGTGAAGCTGCCGCTGCAGGTGCTGACCGGCCTGCTCTCCACTGCGGCGGGCTCCTTCTTCAAGTTCATGCTCATCACGCGCGCGGCATTCAACCAGGGATTTGCGCTACCGCATCTGCCCGTGCGCGGCGGCAGGTAAGTTAACGCCCCCGCCGTCACCGTCGCCCGCCTCGGCTCCACGAGACCCGCGCCGGGGTGACTGTCGCGGCCGATCCGCCGTTTCCAACGCATTCATCTCTACGCCGCCCTACGACCCGAGGACGCCCCATGGCCGAGACCGTCGCCCAGAACCAGAAGCCCTCCGATTACCTGCATGCCGACATCGAGACGATGCCGCGCGAGAAGCTCGAGCAACTGCAGCTGCAGCGCCTGCGCGAGTCCGTGCGCAACGCCTGGGAGAACGTGCCCTGGCACAAGCCGCGCCTGCAGGCCACGGGCCTGAAGAGCGCCGACGACATCTCCTCGCTCGACGACCTCCAGCAGCTGCCCTTCACGGTCAAGACCGACCTGCGCGACAACTACCCCTTCGGCCTCTTCGCACGCCCGCGCACCCAGCTCGCGCGCATCCACGCCTCCTCCGGCACCACCGGCAAGGCCACCGTCGTGGGTTACACGGCCGCGGATCTCTCGAACTGGGCCGACCTCGTCGCGCGCTCGCTTTTCGCGGCCGGCGCACGCCCGGGCGACATCGTGCACAACGCCTACGGCTATGGCCTCTTCACCGGGGGCCTGGGCGCGCACGACGGCGCCACGCGACTGGGCGCGACCGTGGTGCCGGTGTCCGGCGGCGGCACCGAGCGCCAGGTCACGCTGATGGCCGACTTCCGCCCGCGCGTGCTGTGCTCGACGCCGTCCTACGCGCTGGCGATTGCCGAGGTCGCCGAACAGCAGGGCGTGGATCTGCGCCAATGCGGGCTGGGCGTGGGCGTCTTCGGCGCCGAGCCCTGGAGCGAGGCCATGCGCACGGAGATCGAAGCCCGCCTGGGCCTGCGCGCCTGCGACATCTACGGGCTCTCCGAGATCATGGGCCCGGGTGTGGCCTGCGAGTGCGAGCACCGCAGCGGCCTGCACGGCTGGGAGGACCATTTCATCTTCGAGACCATCGACCCCGACACCGGCAAGCGCGTGCCCGAAGGCGAGCCCGGCGAGCTGGTGATCACCACGCTCACCAAGCAGGCGCTGCCCATGCTGCGCTACCGCACGCGAGACATCACCCGTCTGGCCCGCGACACCTGCTCCTGCGGACGCACCCACGTGCGCATCCTGCGCGTCACCGGCCGCAACGACGACATGCTGATCATCCGCGGCGTCAACGTCTACCCCTCGCAGCTCGAGGCCGTGCTGGTCGGGCGTCCGGGCATCGCACCGCACTACCAGCTCGTGCTGATGCGCGAGGGCGTACTCGACACGGTGCGCATGGAGATCGAGGCCGACCCTTCGGTGCCGACCGAACAGTACGCCCTGCTGGGCGCCGACGCCGCACACCACATCAAGGCCATCGTCGGCATCTCCGCGCACGTCGACGTGCTCGCGCCCGGAGCGATTCCGCGCTCTCAGGGCAAGGCCGTGCGCGTGCGCGACTTGCGCAACAAGCCCAAGGAGTGAGGCCTGCCGGGTGCCGCGGCAGGGCACGGCAGCAGCAAGGTCGCGCCCGGCCTCAGGCGCGGCGCACCACGATCACGTCCGGGTCGTCGGCGTGTTCCAGCAGCAGGCGGCGCACGCGCTCCTGCCACATCGCCCCGAAAGCGGCGAGCGATGCGGCGTCCTCGGCGAGCGCGCCCATCATCGCCTGGCGCATCTGTGGATCCCCGGGCACGCGCTCGAGGTGCGCCTCGACGTCGACTGCACCGCCGCCGTCGGTGCGCGTGAAACGCAACTCGCCGGCGATGCGCGCCTCGAAGTGCAGCAGGCCGCGGCGCACGAAGCGACCGGCGATGCCCTTGAAGCCGTCGTCCCCGGCGGCCCCCGTCGGCAGCGAGACGACGCGCGCGACGACCCCGGTGACACCGGCGTCGGCGGCGTCGCGCAGCTCGACGAGCACGCCGCCGCGCTCGGGCAGTTCCTCCCGGTACAGGTCGGCCAGCCCGGCGCGGGTCAGCAGCCAGGCGCTGGCCACCGTCGGGCAGGAGTGACCGGCCAGTCGCACGGCGTCGTCGTAGCCATAGTCGAACACGCCGCCTTCGGCCGCACCCAGGAAGGTGGCCAGCGGATCGCGCACGCGGATGCGCGGGGACTGGGCATAGAAGGCGGGCAGCATTTCGGCGCTCATCGTCATCGTGGTGCTCCTGCCCGGCCTCAGGCCGGCGCCGGCTCGTTGGGGGTCTTGGTCTGACGCGTCGCCACGCCCGCCAGCTCGGCCAGCGTGATCGCGTCCAGCACGCCGAAGAAGGCGTGCAGCGCGCGCGCGAAGACGCCGCGCAGGCGGCACTCGGGCGACAGCTTGCAGGCGTTGCTGCGCTCGTCGAAGCATTCGGTCAGGCGCAGGTCGGTCTCGCCCAGGCGCACGACGTCGCCGACGCGGATCTCGCGCGCCGGGCGCATCAGGCGCACGCCGCCGCTGCGGCCGCGCACCGTCTCCAGCAGCCCGGCGTGCGCGAGGTCGGCGACGATTTTCATGACGTGGTTCTTCGCCAGGCCCTGCTGCTCGGCGATCTCGGCCACCGTCACCAGGCGGTCGTCACAGCGGGCGCAGTAGAGCAGCACGCGCAGGGCGTAGTCGGTGTAGTCGGCCAGGCGCATGCTCGCTCCTCCGTCTGGATCGCCGGCTCAGAGCGCCCTGCCCTACATGCCCAGCGCCAGGCGCGCCACCTCGGAGAGGCGGTAGCGGTCCCAGGGCGGGTCGAAGACCATCTGCACGTCGACCTGGGCGATCGCCGGCAGCGCCAGCACCTTGTCGGCAACCTCGTTGGCGATCACCTCGCCCATGCCGCAGCCCGGTGCGGTCAGCGTCATGTCGATCTCGACCTTGAGGCGTCCGTCCTCCTGCGGCTCGAGGTCGCAGCGGTAGACGAGGCCGAGCTCGACGATGTCGATCGGGATCTCCGGGTCGTAGCAGGTCTTGAGCGTCTCCCAGACGAGCTCCTTGGCCTCCTCGATCGAAGCGCCCTTGGCCAGCGTGGGCGGCGGCGGCGGCACGGCGCGGCCGATCGCATCGGCATCGGCACCGTCGATGCGCACGAGCTGGCCGCCGGCGATGACGCTGAAGCTCGAGCCCAGCGCCTGCGTGATGGTCACCGTGGTGCCGGCGGGCACCTCGATCTGCTCGCCGCTGGGAACGCAGCGCGCCTGCACGGTGCGCGTGGTCGTGGTCTTTTCCTGCTGCAACCTCATCGGGATGCTCCATCGGGTGTGGGCGGTGCCGCGACCGCAGCGCCGGGACTGGCGGCATGGTCGACGACGATGTCCGGGTCTTCCTGCGCCGCGGACGCGTTGCCCGCGTCCTGCAGCGCGTGCATGAGCGCATGCCAGCCCAGCAGTGCGCACTTGATGCGGCTCGGGTAGCGGCGCACCGCCCCCAGGCTCACGAGCTTGCCGAGGTTGGCCTCCTCGGGCTCGACCTCGCCGGTGATGACGGCGCGAAAGCGCTGCTGCAGGGCCCGGGCGTCGTCCAGCTTCCGGCCGCGAACGGCCTCGCTCATCATCGACGCCGAGGCGATGCAGATGGCGCAGCCGCGGCCCTCGAAGCGGATGTCCTGCAGCACATCGCCCTCGACCTGCAACTGCACGCCGATGTCGTCGCCGCAGGACGGGTTGCGCCCGCGCGCCTGGTGCGTGGGCGCGGGCAGCGTGCCGAAGCAGCGCGGCGAGCGCTTGTGTTCCAGCACGAGCTGCTGATAGAGGTCGAAATCGGCTCCGCTCATCGCAGCATGTCCAGTGCAGCGGCCACGCCCTGGACGAGGCGCTCGACCTCGGCGTGCGTGTTGTAGAGGGCAAACGAGGCGCGCGTCGTCGGCGACTGGCACAGCCGCTCGAGCAGCGGCTGCGCGCAGTGCCATCCCGTGCGCACGGCAACGCCGCGTTCGTCCAGCAGGGTGCCGATGTCGTGCGGGTGCACGTCCTCGGCGACGAAGGAGGCGATCGCCGTGCGCCTGGTTGCGCGCGCGAGCACGCGCACGCCCGGCAGCGCCGAGAGCCCGGCCACCGCATGCTCGCGCAGCGCCTCGACATGGGCGCTGATCGCCGCGCGACCGACGCCGTCGATGAAGTCCGCGGCCGCGGCAAGCCCGACGGCGCCGCAGACATTGGGCGTACCGCCCTCCAGACGCTGGGGCACCGCGGCGAAGCCGGCATCGGTCTCCGACACCCACTCGACCATGTCGCCGCCCATGCGCAGCGGTGCGAGAAGCTCGAGCGCCTCGCGCCGGCCCGCGAGCGCGCCGATGCCCATGGGCCCGTACATCTTGTGGCCGGAGAAGGCCATGAAATCGCAGGCCAGGGCCGACAGCACGGGCACCTCGTGCGACACCGCCTGTGCCGCGTCGAGCACCGTCAGCGCGCCGGCCTGGCGCGCCATGGCCAGCAGTTCCTCGTAGGGTGGCCGCTCGCCGCTGCCGTTGGCGCAGGCGGTGATGGCGAAGACGCGCGTTCGCGGCGACAGCAGCGCCGCCAGCGCCTGGGCCGTGACGCGCCCTTCGAGGTCGGGCAGGAGCACGCGCAGGCGCGCTCCGGTGCGCCGCGCCGCGAGTTGCCAGGGCACGAGATTGGCGTGGTGCTCGAGGCCGGTGGTGACGATCTCGTCGCCGGGCTTGATCCACGCCGGCAGCAGTGCGCCCTCACCGCCGCCCGAGGGCATGGCGGGCAGCGACAGTCCCTGCGCAACGAGGTTCAGGCTCTCGGTGGTGCCGCTGGTGAACGCGAGTTCGTGCTGCGTGCTGCCGCCGACGTAGGCGAGCAGCCGCGCGCGCGCGGCCTCGTAGGCGTCCGTGGCACGCTGGCTGAGCGTGTGCACACCGCGGTGGATGTTGGCGCGCGAGTGCGTGTCGAAACGCTGCATCGCCTCCATCACCTGCACCGGCATCTGCGTCGTCGCGCCGTTGTCGAGGTAGGCGAGCGCGTGGCCGTTGACTTGCTGGGCAAGCACCGGGAAGGCGCTCGTCATCGCGTCGCCGCTGGGCAGGCGGTCACCCATGACCCTGCTCCTGCGCCGCGGCTGGCGCGGCCTCGGCGGGCGCGAGATGGCGTGCCAGCGCCTCCTGCAGCGCCTGCAGCGCGCCCACGCTGTCGCACAAGGCGTCGTCGCCGAGGCCGCGCGTCAGTTCCGCGGCCGCCATACCCTGCAGGATCAGCGACAGCGCCGTGGCCTCGTCCAGGCCGCGCTGACGCGCGAAGAAGATCGAGTCGTCGGGCAGGCGGCCCCAGGTCGTGCCGTGCGCGGCCTGCACCGCATCGTGCTCGATCTCGAGTTGCGGCCGCATCACGAGCCGCGGCGCACCGCCGGTCGGGATGCCCGCCATGTGCTGGTGGATGTCGGCATCTTCGGCGCCCGGTCGCACATGCGCGTACAGGTCGGCTGCCACCAGCGCCTTGCCGCGTGCCAGCGCCAGCTCGCGCGCGGTGCTCTTTCCGCGCGCTGCGGCGTGGATCATGCGCACCTGCCGGTCGAGCTGCCGGCCATCGGCGAGCAGCACGCTGCCCAGCTGCGCCGTGGCATCCTCGCCGTCGAAATGCACCTGCGCCCGCTGCAGGTGGTAGGCGCTGCCAGTGGCCAGCATGGCCTGGGCGTAGTGGGAACCGGCGGCCAGGTGGACGTCCAGATGGTGCGCGATGCGATCGCCCGCCCCGGGCTCGGCCTGCCGCCAGTGCTGCAGCCGCGCGCCACGGGCCAGGCGCAGGTGGATCTGCAGGTTCTGCACCACGTCGCGCTGACAGGCCCCGGCCGCGTCGCGCTCGTGCGTCTCGACGATGACGCAGCGCGCGCCGGGCTCGAGCTCGACCACGAGCAGGGGCGCCTCCACCGTCTCGCGCGGCAAGTGCCGCAACTGCAGGATGAGGGGCGGCGCCTCGGCATCGGCGGCCGCTGCCACGCGCAGACGCAGGCCCTGGCGACAGAGCGCGCGATGCGCCCAGGCAAACGGCGCCACGGCATCGTCGCCCGGCCGCGGCAGGCCCTCGAAGAGCGCGGCGCGCTGCGCCGCGTCGCCCGCGTCCAGCCAGCGTGCATCGACCAGACCCGCGGCCCCGACCGGGTGCAGCGTCCAGCCGGCCCCGGCCAGGGCCGGCGCGTCGCAACGGCCGCAGGGCTCTTCGCCCAGCCACACGGCAGCAGCCGGCGGCGGCACGAACCGGAAGGCCTCCAGGCGGCGGAACTCCCAGCCGCCCTGCTCCAGCAGCTGTGCTCGCGCGGCGAGCGTCTCGGCGCGGGCCGTGTTCATCAGGCCCCCGCGACGGCTGCGGCCGGCGCGGCCGCCGCCGCGAAGCCCTGTTCGGTGATGCTGCGCGCGAGCTGGAGGTCGCCGCTCTCGGCGATGCAGCCCTCGTGCAGACGCAGCACGCGCGTGGGCTGCAGCATCTCGATCAGGTGCAGGTAGTGCGAGACGACGACGAAGGCCGTGCCCTCGGCCCGCATGGCGGCGATGAGCTCGACCAGTGCGCGCACGCCGTCGACGTCCAGACCGGAGTCGATCTCGTCGAGCAGCGCCACGCGTGGCTTGAACAGCGAGAGCTGCAGCAACTCGTTGCGCTTGCGCTCGCCGCCGGAGAAGCCCTCGTTCACCGGACGGCTCAGCATGGTCTCGGGCAGGCCCAGGCGCTTGGCGCCGCCCTTGGCCTGGCCGAGGAAGTCGAAGGCATCGATCTCGGGCTCGCCGCGCGAGGCGCGCTGCGAGTTCAGCGCGGTGCGGATGAAGAGGTTGTTCTTCACCCCGGGGATGTCCGGCGGCGCCTGGAAGGACAGGAAGAGCCCGGCGCGCGCGCGCGCCTCGACCGGCATCGCCAGCAGGTCCTGCCCGTCCAGGTGCGCGCTGCCGGCGACCTCGTAGCGCGGATGCCCGGCCAGCGCGAGCGCCAGCGTGCTCTTGCCGCTGCCGTTGGCGCCCATCACCACGACCAGTTCACCGGCGTCGACGTGGAAGTCGACCGAGCGCAGGATGCGCTTGCTCGCGATGTCCACGCGCAGGCCGCGCACGCTCAACAGGGCCTCGGGCGAGGTCTTCTTGGCTTGGTTCATTCAATCTCCTCGTGGTCCGGGGTGGCAGGGTGCCGGGCTTCAGCCGACCGCGCCTTCGAGCGACACCGCCAGCAGCGCGCGCGCCTCGAGCGCGAACTCCATCGGCAGTTCGTCGAGCACCGCCTGGCAGAAGCCGCCGACGATCAGCGCCGTCGCCTCGGCCTCGTCCAGCCCGCGCTGACGGGAATAGAAGAGCCGCTCCTCGGAGATGCGCGTCGTCGTCGCCTCGTGCTCGACGACGGCGTCGGCGCGTGCGGCATCGACGGTCGGGAAGGTGTGCGCGCCGCAATGCGAACCGATGAGCAGGGAATCGCACTGCGTGTGGTTGCGCGCGCCCGCGGCAGTGGGCGCCACGCGCACCAGGCCACGGTAGCTGTTGTGCGCGCGGCCGGCGCTGATGCCCTTGGAGACGATGCGGCTCGTGGTGTTGGCCCCGAGGTGGATCATCTTCGTGCCGGTGTCGGCCTGCTGGCGGTGGTTGGACACGGCGATGGAGTGGAACTCGCCGCTCGAGCCCTCGCCGCGCAGCACCACGCTCGGGTACTTCCAGGTGATGGCCGAGCCGGTCTCGATCTGCGTCCAGGCCACGCGCGAGCGCTTGCCCAGGGCCAGCGCCCGCTTGGTGACGAAGTTGTAGATGCCGCCGCGGCCCTCCTCGTCGCCCGGGTACCAGTTCTGCACCGTCGAGTACTTGATGAAGGCGTCGTCGTGGGCGACGAGCTCGACCACCGCGGCGTGCAGCTGGTTCTCGTCGCGCTGCGGCGCGGTGCAACCCTCGAGATAGCTGACCTCGGCGCCGGCCTCGGCGATGATCATCGTGCGCTCGAACTGCCCCGTGTTGCGCGCGTTGATGCGGAAGTAGGACGAGAGCTCCATCGGGCAGCGCACGCCCTTGGGCACGTAGACGAAGGAGCCGTCGGAGAAGACCGCCGAGTTCAGTGCCGCGTAGTAGTTGTCGCCCACCGGCACGACCGAGCCGAGGTAGCGCTCGACGAGCTCGGGGTGTTCGCGCACGGCGTCCGAGATCGAGCAGAAGATGACGCCGACGTCGGCCAGCTGCTTGCGAAAGGTGGTGCCCACCGAGACCGAGTCGAACACCGCGTCCACCGCCACGCCGGCCAGGGCCGCGCGCTCGTGCAGCGGCACGCCCAGCTTCTCGTAGGTCTCGAGCAGCTTGGGATCGACCTCGTCCAGGCTCTTGGGCCTGCCGGCCATCGACTTCGGCGCCGAGTAGTACGACAGCGATTGCAGGTCGATGAGGTTGATCGTCAGTCGCGCCCATTCCGGCGGCTGCATCTGCTGCCAGCGTTCGAAGGCCGCGAGGCGCCAGCGCAGCAGGAACTCCGGTTCCTTCTTGCGCTTGGAGATGGCGCGGATGGTGCCCTCGTCCAGCCCCGGCGGCAGCGAGTCGGACTCGATGTCGGTGACGAAACCGTGCTGGTACGGGCGCTCGAGAGTCTGCTGCAGGGCGTCGGTGGACATGGGTCGTCGGGCGCTGAGGAAAGGTGCCCGAATAATACATGCATTCCCAAGGCATCTTTGCGGAAACTACGCCGGCGACGGGGCCTTCCAACGGTCCGGCCCGCACGCGCCGGGGCCGCTGCGCACCGGAGGAGCCGCAGCCGCGACAGCGCCGGACCCGCGGCGCCCTTGCTCACACCGGCGCCGGCGGGATGCGGCCAAAGGCCTCGTCGCACAGGGCGGCAAAGCGGATCGGCGTCAGGTCGTTCAAGTACGGGCCGACGATCTGCACGCCCAGCGGCAGGCCGTCCGCACCGACCTCGAGCGGCCGCACCGTGCTCGGCAGGTGCGCCACCGAGACCAGTCCCGGCCACATCAGATTCTCGAGGTAGGGACGCTGCGCCCCGTCGACCGGCAGCGTGCGCGCGAGCTGCGGTACCGGGCCATGCCCGTCGTCGGTCTGGTGCGCGAACGCCGAGGTCATCGCCACCGGGCACAGCAGCACGTCGAAGTCGCCGAAGAATCGCGCCCACTGAAGACGAAGCCCGGCCTGCTGCGCAGCGCGCTCGGACCAACGGCGCAGCGGCTGCACCGTGGCGCGGGCCAGGCGCTGCGCGAGGCTGTCCTCGGCAGCACGGCGCGCCGCCGCCTGGTACGCCGCGAGTTCGGGCTCCGGGGCGCCCGAGCCGATGACGCCGAACAGCAGATCGAGGTAGGTCTCCCACGACGACGCGGCGTCGACCGGGCCCTGGTGCAGGGTCTCGACGTGCGCGCCCTCGCCGGACAGCGCCTGCGCGAAGCGCTCGATCGCCGCCGCATAGGCGGCATCCACCGGGTAGGCGTCGAGCCAGACGCCGACGCGGAATTCGCGCAGCGACAGGTGCCGCGGCGGCGGGAGCGCCAGCGACCAGGCCGCTGCCTCGTCGGGCGCCGCCCGGGCCAGGACGCCGAGGGCAAGCTCGAGGTCAGCGGCGCTGCGCGCGAGCGGGCCGACGACGAGCAGCGGCATCGGCGGCACGGCCACGCCGGGCATCGGCGGGATGTGACCGCGCCCCGGCACGATGCCCCAGCTCGGCTTGTGGCCGTACACGCCGCAGAAGTGGCTCGGTATGCGGATCGAACCGCCGATGTCGCTGCCCAGCTCGAGCGCGCTGAAACCGGCCGCCAGCGCCGCGGCCGAGCCGCCCGACGAGCCGCCGACGGTACGCTGCGGGTTCCACGGGTTGCGCGTCACGCCGAAGATCGGGTTGTAGCTCTGGTGGTCGGAGACCCCCAGCGGGCAGTTGGTCTTGCCGTAGATCACCGCGCCGGCGGCACGCAGCGCCGCCACCGCATCGGCGTCCTGCGCCGGGCGGTGCTGGGCCAGCTCCGGGATGCCGCAGGTCGCGGTCATGCCTTGGACCTCGAAGCTGTCCTTGATCGTCATCGCCAGCCCGGCCAGCGGCGGCAGAGCTGCACCCGCGCTGCGACGCGCGTCGATGTCGCGCGCGCTGCGAAAGGCGGCATCCGGGTCCATGGCGACGACGGCGTTGACGCCTGCGTCCAGCGCGGCGCGGCGCGCGAGGCAGTGCTCGAGCAGCTCGACCGCGCTGATGCGGCGCGCCGTGAGCTCGGCGAGCGTTTCTCCGGCGGTCCATTGATGCACGGGACGTCCCGAAACGGGAAGCGCAGGGGTGCTCATGAGGGCCTCCGTTGGGATGCAGGACTGCGGGTCGTCCGCGGGAGCACCGCTTACAGCCCGTGCAACCCCGCCATGTCGTCGATCAACTCCCGCTGCAGCGACATGAAGCGCGCCCCCGGCTGCTGCAGGCCGAAGAAGTCGGTGAACGGATCCTGCACCTCGGTGCGGTGGCCGGACAACTCCTCCATCACGGCCAGGCCGCAGAAGGGCACGCAGGCTTCGGAGTAGCCGCCTTCGTGCACGATCACCAGCTTGCCTGCCGCATGGCGTGCCGCGGCCGCCTTCGCCTGCCGCGTCATCCAGCGGAAGGACTCCGGGTGCAACTGCATGCGCGCCAGCGGGTCGACGCCGTTGGCGTCCAGGCCGCTGGCGACGATGATGAGCTGCGGACGGAAGCGCTCGAGCGCCGGCATCACGATGCGCTCGAAGGCGTAGACGTAGGTTTCGTGGCCGCCGCCGGGCTGCAGCGGCACGTTGATGTTGAAGCCCTCGCCCGCACCCGCGCCCCGATCCTCGGCGCCGCTGTAGCCCGGCGGAAAGCAATGCTCCTGGTGCAGCGAGATCGTCAGCACGTCGGGGCGCTCGTAGAAGATCTGCTGCGTGCCGTTGCCGTGGTGCACGTCCCAGTCGATCACCGCGATGCGCTCGATCCCGTGCCGTGCCTTGGCCGCCTCGATCGCGATGCCGATGTTGTTGAGCAGGCAAAAGCCCATGCTGTGCTCGCGCAGGCAGTGGTGGCCGGGCGGGCGCGACATCGAGAAGGCATTGACAAACTCGCCGCGCCAGACGCTGTCGACCGCGGCGATGGCCAGCCCCGCCGACAGCCTGGCGATTTCGTAGCTGCCCGGGCCGAAGGGCGCGACATCGCCGAGGTCGCCGCCTGCGCCATCGCTGAGCTTCTTGAACTCGTCCAGATAGCTGCGCGGATGCACGCGCGCCAGATCGTCTTCCTCGGCCAGCGGCGCGCTGCGTACGGCGAGCTTGTCCGTCAGGCCCGAGGCATCCATCAGCGACTTGATGCGCCGCTTGCTGTCGGGCGACTCGGCCATGCCGCTGCCGGCCATCGGCTGCACCCAGCCGCCCACGGGCAGGAACAGCGCGTGCAGCCCGCCCGGCACATGCCACAGCGTGCGCTCGTCGTGGAAGAAGGCCGTCTTGTTCGTGCTCATTGCGTTCTCCGATCGAGATTTGCGACGTGGATGACCGGCCGGCGCCCGGCCCAGGGCATCGCCTGCTCGAGCTGCGCCGCCAGGTTGAAGAGCGTCGCCTCGCCGCCGTAGCGCCCGACCAGCTGCACGCCGATGGGCAGGCCCTCGGTGCTGGTGGCCAGCGGCAGGCTCATCGCCGGCTGCCCGGTGAGGTTGTAGACCGCCGTGAAGGGGGCATGGCGGAAGACCTCGTGCAGCCAGCCCAGCGCATCGAGATCGCTGCGGTTGCAGTCCATCACCCCCAGCGCGATCGGCGGCGCCGCGCTCACCGGGCTGAGCAGCACGTCGAAGCGCTCGTAGAACGGGGCCACCGAGCGGCACACGATGTTGGCCAGCCTGTCGGCCTCCTCCAAGTCGACCCCGCGCAGCGACATGCCGTACTGGTACGAAGCCCAGACGCACGCTTCGAGCAGGTCGGGCGAGGGCGTGCGGCCGAGCATGGCGCCAACCCCGGACACCGCGCCGGCGAGGAACGATGTCCAGTAGCGCAGGTTCACGAGGTCGAACATCGCCTCGTCGTAGTCCGGCTTGGCCGTCTCGACCTGGTGGCCCAGGGCCTCGCACTGCCTGGCCACCGCCTCCACCGCCGCGCGGCACTGCGGATCGATCACGGCGCGCGCACCGCCGTCGCTGTGAAACGCGATGCGCAGCTTGCGCGGCGCGGCGCGCAACTCGTCGACGTAGGGCCTTGCCGGCCGCGCGATGGCAAAGCGATCGCCGGGCGACGGGCCCTCGACCGCGTCGAGCGCCGCCGCGCAATCGCGCAGCGTGCGCGACACCACGTGCTCGATGCCCAGGTCATGCAGCGGCATGCCGGTCTCCGGCCCGACCGGCGTGCGCCCGCGCGTGGGCTTCAGGCCCACCAGCCCGCACAGGGCGGCGGGGATGCGGATCGAGCCGCCGCCGTCGTTGGCATGCGCCAGCGGCACGATGCCCGTGGCCACCGCCGCTGCCGAGCCGCCGCTCGAGCCGCCGGAGCTGCGCGTCGGGTCCCAGGGATTGCGCGTCGGCCCGTACAGCAGCGGCTCGGTGGTCGCGCAGTAGCCGAACTCCGGCGTGTTGGTACGCCCGAGCGTGACCAGCCCGGCGGCACGGAAACGCGCCATCAGATCGGTGTCGATCGGCGAGACGAACGCGCCGTCGACCAGGCGGCTGCCCATGTTGCAGGGCACGCCCTTTGCGTGCAGCGCCAGATCCTTGATCAGGAAGGGCACGCCATGGAACGGCGCCGCCGCGTCGCCCTGCGGCGCAACGGCGTCGATGCGGCCGATGACCGCGTTGATCTGCGGGTTCAAGGCGTCGATGGCGGACTGCGCAAGGCGCGCGAGCTCTGCCGCCGAGACCTCGCCCCGGCGCACCAGGTCGGCCAGGGCCAGGCCATCCAGCGAGGCATATTCAGCGAAGTTCATCCTTGTCCTCCCTCGGCCATGGCCGGCGGCTGCCTGCGCTCGGAAAAGCCCTGCCAGCCCCGATGCTCGCGCACCCAGCCCCACAGCCCGCGCGGTGCCACCAGCATGACGACGATGGCCACGGCGCCCATGGCCACCAGATACCAGCTCCCCGAGACTCCGGCCCAGGCGGTAAAGCCCTCGCGCAGGCCGAAGTAGAGCAGCGTGCCGATGATGGGCCCCTCGATCGTGCCGATGCCCCCGATGATGACGATGAACATCATCGCCACGACCCAGTTGATGTCGAAACCGGCCTCGGGGCTGACGAACATCGAACCCGTGAAGTAGGTGGCGCCGGCGATGCCGCAGCCGAAGGCCGAGATGACGAAGGCGGCGAAGCGGTTGCGCCAGACGTCGATGCCGATGCTGGTGGCGGCGAGCTCGTTGTCGCGCACCGCCATCAGCCCGAGGCCCAGGCGCGAGCGGATGAGCGCGTAGACGCCGCCCACCGCCAGCAGCGCCAGCAGCGCAGCGATCCAGAAGCTGTCGCGCGCGAAGGTCTCCGTGTCGACCAGGCGCATCGCCTTCAGCGCCACGCCGTTGGTCGAGCCGAGCTCGCGTGTCTTCGTCGCCAGCAGGTAGACGATCTCGGCGAAGACCCAGATGCCGATCGAGAAGTAGGCGTCGCGCAGGCGAAAGAGCAGCGGCGCGAGCAGCGCGGCGACCGCCGCGCATACCACCCCCCCCACAGGCAGCAACAGGAACGGGTGCAGCTCGAGACGGTCCGAAAAGTAGAAGACGAAGTAGGCGCCGATGCCGATGAAGGCCTGGTGGCCCAGCGACACGAGTCCGGTGTAGCCCGCGAGCAGGTTCCACATCTGCACCATCGCCAGCATCAGCAGGATCTCGCTGAGCAGGCTCAGCCAGCCCGGATCGAGGACCGATGGCACGGCCGCAGCGGCTGCGACGTAGAGCACGAGGAGGACGATGCCCACCGCCCTCATGACGACCGCCCCGCAAGCCCCGTGGGGCGGATCACGAGGACGACGAAGAAGAGCAGGTGCGCGTAGAGCGCGGCCGCATTGGAATCCAGCTTCTGCCCGACGAGCTGCGCCACGCCGAGCGCAATGCCGCCCGCGAACGCGCCCCAGAACGAGCCCAGGCCGCCGAGGATGACGACCTCGAAGGCGATCAGCAGCCGCTCCACCCCCGAGTAGGGCGTGAACGAGGAGCGCAATGCCAGCAGCACGCCGGCGACTGCGGCGAAGGCCAGCGCCAGGCCCATGACGGTGTTGTAGACGCGGTTCGGACGTACGCCCATCAGGCGCACGACGCGCGCGTTGTCGGAGGTGGCGCGCACGATGCGGCCCCACTCGGTGCGCGCCAGCAGCCATTGCAGGGCAGCGAACATCACCGCCGCCAGCACGAGCACGGCCAGCGGGAAGAGGCCGATGCGCAGACCGAGGAAGTCGACTCCGGCGCGGGTGAACGCGCCGCCGTCGAGCGCGCGCGGATCGGTGCCGAAGACCTCGACCATCAGGTTGCGCAGCACCACCGCCAGGCCGAAGGTCAGCAGCAGCGGCGTCAACGGGTCGCCGCTCTTCACCGTGCGGTTGACGAGCACGGCCTGCAGCACGTACCCCGCGCCGAAGGCCAGCACGGCCACCGGCAGCACCCACAGCAGCGGATTCACGCCGGGCATCAGCGCCGCCAGCAGCGCGCCGGCGTAGGCCGCCATGACGATGAACTCGCCATGCGCGAGGTTGACGACGCGCATGACGCCGAAAACCAGCGCCAGGCCCAGGCCCAGCAGCCCGTACAGGGCCCCCAGCAGCACCCCGTTGATGATGGTCTCGATCCAGTCCATGGTCGTTCTGCGGGCGCGGCTCTCGTCAGTGTCCGAAATAGGCCTGCGCGATCTGCGCGTGGTCGAAGGCGTCGGCCGCACCCTGCAGCGTGACGCGCCCCTTGAGCAGGCAGCACACGTGGTCGGCGGCCTGGCAGGCGCGCTGCACATCCTGCTCGACGAGGACGATGGACATGCCCTGCGCGCGCACCTGCTCGAGCGACTGGTAGATCTGGCGCACGATCACCGGAGCGAGGCCCAGCGAGATCTCGTCGCACAGCAGCAGCCGCGGGTTGGACAGCAGCGCGCGCCCGATCGACACCATCTGCTGCTGGCCGCCGGACAAGGATGTCGCCGGCCGCTCGCGGAACTCCTGCAGCACCGGAAACAGCTCGTACACGCGCGCCAGCGTCCAGTGGCCCGCACGCCGCGTGAGCATGCCCATGCGCAGGTTCTCCTCGACGCTCAGCGAGGGGAAGAGCATGCGTCCCTCGGGCACGAGCGCGACGCCTTCGTGGGCGAGCGCTTCGGCCGGGCGGCCAAGCACCTCTGCGCCGGCAAGGCGGATCGCGCCGCGGGTGCGCTCTTCCCCTTCCAGCAGGCCGCAGACGGCCGACAGCAGCGTCGACTTGCCCGCGCCGTTGGCGCCGATGAGCGCCAGCACACGGCCCTCGTCGAGCTGCAGCGTGACGCCGTACAAGGCCTGCAGGTCGCCGTACCAGACCTGCAGCGAATCCATCTCGAGGAGACGGCCCATCATGCCTCGGCCGCCAGGCCCATGTAGATTTCACGCACTTCGCGGCTGGCCATGGCCTCGTCCGGCGGCGCCTCGAGCAGCTTGCGCCCGAAGTGCAGCACCAGGATGCGATCGGCCACGGCGTGCAGCGCCTGCGGAATGTGCTCGATCCAGATCACCGCGACCTGCGTCTTCAGCTCGGCCACCAGCGTCGCCAGCGCCGCCACCTCGGGCTCGGTGAGGCCGCCGGCCACCTCGTCCAGCAGCAGCAGCCTGGGGTCGGTGGCGATCGCCTTGGCCATCTCCAGGCGCTTGCGGTCCAGCAGCGGCAGGCGCCCGGCCATGTCGCGGCTGCGCGCCTGCAGGCCGCAGCGCGAAAGCGCATCGACCGCCCGGCGCGCCGCCTGCGCGCCGGAGAGGCCCGCGCCAAAGCTCGCCGCGGCGAGCACGTTCTCGTAGACCGTGAGGTTGCCGAAGGCCTGGGGAATCTGGAAGGCGCGCGCCACGCCCAGGCGCGCGCGGCGGTGCGGCGGCTGGCCGAGCAGCTCGACGCCGCCCAGCCGCACGCTGCCGGCATCGGCCCGCGCCACGCCGGTGATGAGGTTGAAGAGCGAGCTCTTGCCGGCGCCGTTGGGCCCGATCACGCCCAGGCACTGCCCCGGGTCGAGCGCGAAGTCGATTCCGTCGGCGACGACGATCGCGCCGTACTTCTTCGACAAGCCCTGCACCTGCAGCACGACGACACCCCGGGACGCGGCGACCCGGCCTTCACTTCAGCGCCGACATCGGCTTGTAGTCGGCCTCGACCGGGATCATCGGCGCGGTGCCGTTGTGCGTGATCAGCAGGTCGTAGGGGAACTTGCCGCCCTTGCTCTTGCGCCACTGGCCGCTGACCATGGGCGTGACGGCGATGCTCTTGATCGGGCTTTCCTTGAAGTTGATCGAGCCGACGATCGAATCGAGCTTCATGCCGGCGATGGCGTCGCGCAGCGCCTTGCGGCTCTTCGGGTCGGCCGCGCCCTTGATCGCCGCCAGCGCCGTCTCCCACAGCGCGTGGCCGTAGCCGATGGGCTGCGTCCACTGCTTGCCGGTGGACTTCTCCCACTCGGCGGCGAGTTCCTTGGCGCTCTGCCCGGTGATGGAGGACTTGAAGGGGAAGTTCGGCGTCCACCAGATCTCGGTGCCCATGCCGTCGCCGGCGTCGCCCATCGACTGCACCGCGCTCGGGAACAGGAAGGGGCCGGCCATGGTCACCAGCTCGGGCTTGAAGCCGGCCTGCTGCGCCTGCTTCCAGAAGGTGGCGAAGTGGTTGGCGAAGGCGAAGCCCGAGACGATCTGCGCGCCGCCGGCCTTCATCGCCGAGACCTGGGTCGAGAAGTCGTTGGTGGCGATCTTGAAGAAGCCGGTGTTGATTTCCTTGTAGCCATTGCCCTTGGCCCCGCCCGGCAGCCCCGTGTTGGGGTCGGCGAAGGCCTGCCCCGGGGGGTTGTCGATGTAGAAGGTGCCGAGCACCTTGTTCGTCTTCTGGCCGTTCCAGATGCCGAAGAAGTTCTTCAGCACGTCGTCGGCACCCCAGAAGAAGTGGAAGGAGTACGGAAAGCCCTTGTCCGGCGTCGAGCCGCGGCCGAAGGTGAAGGCCTGCCAGGGCATCATGGTCGAGATCATCGGGATGCCGTGGACGTCGCAGAGCTGGCCTGCGGGGCCGGCGGCGTCGCCGTCCTGCACCAGCACGAGGTCGACCTTGTCGCGCAGCACGGCCTCGCTGGAGACGGTCTGCGAGCGGTTGGGGTCGGACTGGTTGTCCTTGAGCACGACCTCGATGCTGTAGGTCTTGCCTCCGACACTGACGCCGTTCTTGACCGCGGCCCTGAACTTGTCGAGCGTCCACTGGTCGGCTTCGCCGAAATTGGCGCGCACCCCGGAGAGCGCGGTGATGTAGCCGATCTTGATCGTGCCGCGCGCCTGCGCCAGCGCGGGAAAGGAAAGGGAGGCCGCGGTGCCGGCACCGGCGGCGATGACGCGGCGCCGCGTCAGGGTCTCGAGACGGTCATGCGTCGTGCAGCGGTCAGTCATCGCGTGCTCCTTCTTGCCTCGGGGTTGGAATGACTCACATGTTAGTGGCCGTCATCGTTTCGTTGGCAACGGAATTACCCGAATGCCGACTTCAGAATCCGCGCGCCGCGGTGGCCACGCGCCCGCCGCCGTCGGCCACGAGCACGGCGCCGGTGACGAAGGAAGCCTCGTCGCTGGCCAGGAAGCGGATGCAGGCGGCGATCTCCTCGGGCCGCGCGAAGCGCCGCAGCGCCAGGCGCGAGGCCAGCGCCTGCGCTTCCTCCTCGGCGCTGCGCCCCGAGGCGGCGGCGGCCTGGCGCATCTCGGCCTCGGCCATGGCGGTGGCCGTCCAGCCCGGGCACAGGCAGTTGGCGCGGATGGCGTCGGCGCCGTGCACGTAGGCGATGTTGCGCGTGTAGGCAACGACCGCCGCCTTCGACGGCGCGTAGCTGGCGCTGCCCGGGGTCGAGTTGAAGGCCGCTACCGAGGCGACGTTGACGATCGCGCCGCCGCCGGCCGCGCGCAGCAGCGGGATCGCGGCGCGGCACACGCGCATGGTGCCGGTGAGGTTGACGGCGAGCACGCGCTCCCAGGTCGCGTCGTCCACGCGCTCCGGGTCGTCCTCGACGACGATGCCGGCGGCGTTGACGACGATCTTCAGCGCCCCGGCCCGGCCTGCCGCGGCGATCGCGGCGTCGACGTCGGCCTGCTGCGTGACGTCGCCGAGCACCGCGCGCACGCCGGCGGCCGTCGGCGCCGCGACACGGTCGAAGGCCAGCACCTCGATGCCCTCGGCGGCCAGGCGCTGCACCGTGGCCCAGCCGATGCCGCTGGCGGCACCGGTCACCAGGGCCACGGCCGGCTTCATCGCCCTGCCCTGCCCGTGCGGCGCAGCCGTTCCCTGCGGCGGGATGGCCTGCCGACGCTCATGCGAGCTCCTTGCCCGGCGCGATCTTGCCCTCGGCGACCCAGCGGTCGAAGATGGCGAGCACGGTGTCGGCAAAGGCCGCGTCGTTGATGTGCGCGTCGACCTCGCTGAACTCGACCGGCGACCGCACCGCGCCGCGCAGCGCCTCGTGCATGGCCGCCAGGCCCTGTGGATCGTGCAGCGGCTGGCCCTCGCGGTCCCAGCCCTGGATGCCGCCGCGCGGCAGCACGAAGGCCACCGGCCCCTTGGCGCGCGCGAGCTTGTCGCCGACCACGCGTGCGGCCTGGCGGCGTTCCTCGGGCGTCATCGAGACCGAGGCGATGAGGCGGTTGTGCGCGTGGTAGGGCCGCTCTCCGTAGGCCTCGGGCCGCGGCTTCCAGGTCTGCATGTCGATCATGTCCAGGGCGCCGGGGGCCACGATCTGCGGGATGCCGAGCGCCCCGGCCGTCTCCAGGCGACGCGGCCCGGAAGTGACCACCGAGCCGTGCACCTCGTTGCCGACTTCCTGCAGGCACAGATCGAGCACCGCCGCGAGGCGCTTCTGCGCCGCCAGCGCCTCGATCGCCTGCCCGCCCATGCCGGTGCTGTGGAAGACGGCGACCTCGTAGCCGCGCTGCTCGAGCGCGGGCTTCAGCGGCAGCATGTACCGCAGGTTGCTGGAGCCCAGCGAGCTGATCGCCACCAGCGGCCGCTCCTGCGGCAGGGCCTGCACGGCGCGGCAGGCGCCGAGCACGGCGCCGGCGGCCTGCGCCAGGATGGAGCGGCAGATCGCGTTCAGCCCGTACAGCCCGCCGGCCCAGAGGATCATCATCAGGTCCGGCGCGATGCGATCCGGCGGGATCAGGTGCGAATACGCGACCGTGGAGACGACGAACTTCGGCATGCCCAGCGGCAGCGCCGCGGTGACGTCCAGCGCGAGGTCGGTGCCCATGGTGCCGCCCAGCGCCAGCAGCCCGTGCACGCGCCCCTGGCCGTACAGGCGCAGCGCCAGCGCCACCGCGCCTTCGGCCATCTTCGTCATCGCGGCGTTCTCGTCGCCGAGGGCGGCGATGGCCTCGATCGTCGTGCCCGCGGCGAAGGCGACCTCGGTGTTCGGGAACTCCGGCGCAAAGCGCGGCCGGCCCAGCACGCCGACGTCCATGATCGCGGCGCTGCCACCGCCCTCCTCGATGCACTGCTTCATGAAGAGCAGTTCGTCGGCCTTGGTGTCGGCCGTGCCGACGATCAGGATGCCTGGCTTCACTTGCGTCACTTGCGCGCTCGCTGATTCAATTCGTCCATCACCTGCCCGGATTCGGGCAGCGTCATGCCGCCGTCGACGACGATCGTCTGTCCGGTCACCCAGCGCGCCTCTTCGCTGGCCAGATACAGCGCCGCAAAGGCGATGTCGTCGGGCGCGCCCGCATGCCCGAGCGGGATTTCGCGTTCGAGCGCGGCCTTGTTCTGCGGCTGGCTCAAGCGCCCGCGGTCCTTGGCGACGAAGCCGGGCTCGACGCCGTTGACGGTGATGCGCCGCGGCGCGAGTTCGAGTGCCGCCGCGCGGACGAAGCCGTTGACGCCGGCCTTGGCGGCGGCGTAGTGCGCCGAGTCGAGCATGGCCACGCGCGGCCCGGTGACCGAGGAGGTGACGACGATGCGCCCGCCGCGCTCGGCCAGCGCCGGCAGCGCGGCCTGCGTCAGCCAGAAGCAGCTCTCGAGGTTGAGCGCCAGCGTCTGCCGCAGCGTGGCGGCGTCGAGCGCATCCAGGCTCGCCCAGGGGCAGCCGCCCGCGTTGTGCACCAGCACCTGCAGGCCACCGAAGGCCTCCACCGTCTTCACCACCGCGGCGCGGCAGCCGGCCTCGTCGGCGGCAAAGGGAATCGCCTGCGCGCGCAGGCCGCGTGCGCGCAGGGCGCCGGCGACCTCCTCGGCCGCGTCCAGCGAGCGGTTGGCGAGCATCACCGCCGCGCCCGCCTCGGCCAGACGGGTGGCGATCGCCGCGCCGATGCCGCGCCCGGCGCCGGTGACGAGGGCGGCCTTGTCGTCTAAGCGAAAGGCGCTCATCGCGACGCGTCGCCTGCGAACTCGGCGCAGAACTCGCGCAGCACCTGCAGCCAGCGCGCGGTGTCGGCCTCGGTCGTCGCCGGGCACATCAGCAGCATGCAGTGAAAGGGCGTGATGAGCACGCCGCGGTTCATGAAGTAGACGTGCAGCAGCGCCTCCAGCACGTCATCGCGACTCGTGCGGAACTCGGCGGCGTTGCGCGGCGGGTCGGGAACGAACATCGTCTCCATGCGCGCGCCGAGGTCGACCACGCACCAGGGCAGGCCGTGCCCGGCAATCACCGCGCGCGAAGCCTCGGCCAGGCCCTTGGCCAGGCGCGTCATGTGCGCGAAGGCCGGTGCCGTCAGCACCTCGGAGAGCACGGCGCGCACCGCGGCCACCTGCAGCGCGCTGCCGGCCAGCGTGCCGCCAAAGCCCAGGTGCGCGCTCTGCCGCACCTCGGCCGGGTTGACCTTGGGCACCTGCTGCCACAGGCGCTCGGCCACCGCCTGGCTGGCGCCGTAGAGACCCACCGGCACGCCACCGCCCACGGCCTTGCCGACGACGAAGAAGTCGGGCTCCAGGTGATCGCGCCCGGTGACGCCGCCCGGGCCGCTGGAGAAGGTGTGCGTCTCGTCGTACACGAGCAGCGTGCCGGTCTCGCGCGTCGCGCGGCGCAATTCGTCGAGGAAGCCCGGCAGCGGCTCGAACATGCCGAAGTTCGTCATGAACGGCTCGGCGAGCACGCAGGCGACGTCGCCCGGCGCCAGCGCCTCGCGCAGCGCCTGCACGTCGTTGTAGGGCACGACCCTGGAGACGCGCGCGTGGTCGACGGCGTTGGCATGGATGCCGTTGCGCAGCACGGTGCGGCCCTGCGCGTCGAGCGCGACGTGCGCCTCCTCGACCGAGCCGTGGTAGCAGCCGTCGAAGACCAGCACCTTCGGCCGCCCGGTGATCATGCGCGCGATACGGATCACGGCGCGGTTGGCGTCGCTGGCCGAGGTCGTGAAGCCCCAGTACGGCAGGCCGAAGCGGCGCGTGAGCTCCTCGCCGACCCAGGCCGCGGCCTCGGTCGGCAGCATCAGCGTGGCGCCGTGCGCCAGCTGCTCGGCCACGGCGTGCGTGATCGCCGGATGGCCGTGGCCGCACATGCCGCCGCTGTCGCCGAGGCAGAAGTCGACGTAGTCCAGGCCGTCGGCACACTGCACCCGCGCCCCGCTGGCGGACTTCACCGCCAGCGGAAAGCCACCGGCCCAGCGGCGCATCCAGTGCGACGGCGCGCCGTAGAGGTAGTGCGCCTGGCCCGCGGCGAAGGACTCGCGCGAGCGCGGATGGGTGTCGGCAAAGCGCGCCTGCTCGCGCGCCAGCGCCGCGTGCAGGGCCTGCGGGTCCGGCGCGTTCATCGCGTCAGCGGCCCTCGACTTCGGCGAACGAGGCGTCCAGCGCGTCGCAAAGGACGTCGATCTCCGCGCGGTTGATCGTCAGCGCCGGCGACATGATGACGTTCGAGCCCGAGGTGCGCACCATCGCGCCGCGCCGGTAGGCGCTGCGCGCAACCGCCGCCACCTCCTTGGCGCCGCGCGGCAGCGGCGTCTTCTTCCCCTGGTCGGCGACCAGCTCCAGGCAGACCATGAGGCCGACGCCGCGCACGTCGCCGATCAGCCGCGAGCGCGAGGCGATGTCGCGCAGCCGCGCCATCAGGTGCTCGCCCTGGCGCGCGGCGTTGCCGACCACGTCCTCGCGCTCGAGGATGTCGAGCGTGGCCAGGCCTGCGGCGGCGGCCACCGGGTGGCCGCTGTAGGTGTAGCCGTGGCCGATCGATCCCAGGCCCGCGTCGCCCTTCAAAAAGCCCTCGGCCACGCGCTGGCCGATCGCGGTCGCGCCCAACGGCAGGTAGCCCGAGGAGATGCCCTTGGCCAGGCACCAGAGGTCGGCCTTGACGCCCCACATGCGCGTGCCGAAGAGGTTCCCGGTGCGGCCGAAGCCGGTGACGACCTCGTCGGCGATGAGCAGCACGCCGTGCTTGTCGCAGACCTTGCGGATCAGCGGCCAGTAGTTGGCCGGCGGCACGATGACGCCGCCGGCTCCCTGCACCGGCTCGGCGATGAAGGCGGCCACGGTGTCGGCGCTCTGGAACGTGATCTCGCGGTCCAGCAGCTCGGCGCAGATCTCGGCCAGGCGCTCGGGGTCCTCGGTGTAGGGGTTGCGGTAGACCCAGGGCGTGTCGACGTGGAAGCAGCCCGGCAGCAGCGGCTCGTAGGCACGGCGGAAGTTGGTGTTGCCGTTGACGCTGGCGCCGCCGAAGTGCACGCCGTGGTAGCCCTGGCGCAGCGCGATGAACTTGACGCGGTCGGCCTGGCCCTGCAGCTTCCAGTACTGGCGCGCGATCTTCAGCGCGGTCTCGACGGCGTCGGAGCCGCCGTTGCCGAACAGCACCGCGGCCACGCCGTCGGGCTCCATCAGCTTGACCAGGCGCGTCGAGAGCTCGATCGCGCGCGGGTGCGTGGTGCCGCGGAAGGTGTTGTAGAAGGCCAGCTCGTCGAGCTGCCCGGTGATGGCGTCGCGGATCTCGCGGCGGCCGAAGCCGAGGTTGGCGCTCCAGAGGCCGCCGACGCCGTCGACCATCTTGTGGCCGTCGATGTCCCAGATCCAGCTGCCTTCGCCGCGCGCGATGATGTCCGGCGGCTGCTCGCGCATGCCCTTCGGATGCGCCATCGGGTGCCAAAGATACTTGGCGTTGGCCGCCTTGAGTTCTTCCTTGCTCATGCGGTTCATGGGGTGTCCTCCATCGGGATTCGAAGGCGCGCGGCGATCGCGGCCAGCGTGCCGTCGACGTCGCGCAGGTCGAAGAACTGGGTCTGCAGGCCGGCTCGCTGCGCCCCGGCGATGTTGCGGAACTGGTCGTCGACGAAGAGCGTGCGCTCAGCCGGCACGCCCAGCCCCTGCACGCCCAGCGCGTAGGCGCGCGCGTCGGGCTTGAGGATGTGGGTGTGCGTGGCGTCGACGATCGAGTGCATGTCGCGCAGCACATCCATGCGCGAGATGAAGTCGGGGCCGTTGAAGAGCTCCAGCTCGTTGCTGAGGATGCCCACGCGCAGGCCCTTGGCGCGGGCGCGCAGGATCAGCCGGCGCATCTCCGGGCGCACCACGGCGTTGGGGTCGGTGTGGCGCAGCCTGGTGAGCATGCCCAGCATGTCCCAGCCCGGGTTGCCCGAGGCCTCGCCGAGCTCGCGCGCACGCCGTGCCCAGTAGTCGCGCTCCGTGATCTCGTCGCGCTGCATCGATTGCCACAGCGCGTCGGTCTCCGGCGCGATCGGCCCGAGCCAGGTCAGGCTTCCCGCGGGCAGGCCGAGGTCGGCCTCGGTCTGGCGGTGGCGCTCGAACATCGAGACGGTGATGACGCTGCCGAAATCCAGCAGCAGCGCCTCGGGTCGTGCAGTACGGATACTCATGCCACCGCCACGCTGACGAGTTTGACTTCGGTGCAGCCGAGCAGCCCTTCCAGGCCGCTCTCGTGGCCATAGCCGCTGTCCTTGATGCCGCCAAAGGGCGTCTCGGGCTGCGAGACGCCGAAATGATTGATGCCGACCATGCCCGCCTGCAAGTCCTGCGCGAGCCGGTGCGCCGTCGCCAGATCCCGGGTGAAACCGTAGGCGGCCAGGCCATAGGGCAGCGCGTTGGCGCGGGCGAGTGCCTCGTCCAGCGTGTCGAAGCCGTCCAGCAGGCCGATCGGCCCGAAGGGCTCGACCTGCTGCAGCTGCGCATCCTCCGGCGCGCCCTCGAGGATCGTCGGCGGGTAGAACCAGCCCGGACGGTCAAGCCGCTTGCCGCCGCACAGCAACCGGGCGCCACGCTCGAGGGCGTCGTCGACCAGCACCTGCATCTGCGCCAGGCGCCGCTCATGGATCAGCGGGCCGACCTGCGTGCCTTCATCCATGCCGTTGCCCAGCACCAGCGCCCGGGCGCCGGCGACGAAGGCGGCGCGGAACTCGTCCAGCCGCGAGCGGTGCACGAGAAAGCGCACCGGCGAGGCGCATACCTGGCCCGCGTTGCGGAACTTGGCCTGCACGCAGAGCTTGACGGCGGCGGCGATGTCGGCATCGGCGCAGACGATCACCGGCGCGTGCCCGCCGAGTTCGGCGGTATAGCGCTTCATGTGCCGTGCGGCCAGCTCCCCGAGCTGCTTGCCCACCGGCACCGAGCCGGTGAAGGAAACCTTGGCGATCACCGGGCTGGCGATCAGGGTGGAGGAGATTTCCGCCGGGTTGCCCATGACGACGCCGAGAACGCCCTTGGGCAGGCCGGCGTCGTGGAAGGCGCGCGCCATCTCCAGGCAGGTGGCGGCGACCTGCTCGTCGGGCTTGATGATGATGCTGCAGCCCGCGGCCAGCGCACCGCCGAGCTTGCGCGCCGGCAGGTTGGACGGAAAGTTCCAGGGCGTGAACGCGGCCACCGGCCCCACGGGCACGCGCATCACCGTCTGGCTGGCCACGCCGGGCGAGCGCGGAGGCACACCGCGCGCGGCCAGGCGCTTGCCCTCCTCGGCCAGGAAATCGATGATGTCGGCGGCCAGCTGCACCTCGCGCAGCGACTCCGCCAGCGGCTTGCCCTGCTCGAGCGTGAGCACACGGGCTATCGCTGCCGCGCGTTCGCGGATGAGCGCGGTGGCGCGCGTGATGATGCGAAAGCGCTCCAGGGCCAGCACGCGCGACCAGGTCGCGAAGCCGCGCTCGGTCGCGGCCAGCGCGTCCTGCAGGTCGGCGGGGCTCGCGCCCGCGTACTCCGTCAGCAGCGAACCGTCGGCCGGGTTGCGCACCTGCACGCGGGCGGTCGAACGCCCTTCGACGAAGGCGCCGTCGAGGTAGAGGTGGATGGGGGGATGGCTCATGGCAGGGGCAAGGCGCAGCGCGCGCGAACGTCGGCCGAAGCGCTCATGGTCGGCGTAATTTGTTTCGTTGTCAACAAGTACTATCCCCGTCCGCGGCGCTGCCGCTCTCGGGACAATCCCGCCCGGTACGGCCAAGCCGCGGCACTACACTGCGCGCGGCCGAAGCCCCCGACGACTGCCCCAGCCCATGCCCGCCAAGACCGCCGCCAAGGCCGCCGCCAAGGCCGCCGCCAAGCCCGCTGACAAGACTCCACCCAAAGCCGGTCGCAAACCGGGCACCGAGACCGCCGCCGCGCCGCGCCGTGTGGCCGTCAAGCGCGCCAATCTCGGGCCCATGGGCAAGCTCGAGGACTTCATTCCGTACAAGCTCTCGGTGGTCGCCAACCGGGTGTCGCAGTCGATCGGCCGGCTCTTCGAGAGCCGCTTCAACATCCAGATGACCGAGTGGCGGATCATCATGGCACTCTACGCCTACGGAGACCTCGTCTTCAACGAGGTGGTCGATCGCACGAGCATGGACAAGGCGCGCGTCTCGCGCGCGCAGCGCCGACTGGTCGACCTGGGCCTGATCCGCGCCTACGGCGATCCGGCCGACCGGCGCAAGGTCATCCTCTCGCTCGTGCCCGAAGGCGCACGCATCTGCGAGAACCTGCTGCCCGAGGCCGCGCGGCGCGAAGCCTGGTTCCTGGCCGTGCTCGACGAGCACGAGCACCGCCAGCTCGACCTCATCCTCGACAAGCTGATGAAGCGCAGCCTGGAGCTGTAGCGCAGTGCCGGGCCGCTGCGCGTGCCCGCGCAGGCAGATTCGGCGCTGGCACGCGCCGCCGCGCGATCCGGCTCAGCGCCTGGCCTGCGCCTCGCGCTCGCGCCGGCTCTCGCACGCGATGCAGCGGCGGGCCCAGGGCTCGATCTTCAGCCGGTCGTAGGCGATGCCGGCATCGCAGTCCTCGCATTGGCCGTAGTCGCCGTCCTGCATGCGCCCGAGCGCCGCGCCAACCTCGCTGAGTTCGCTGCGCGCGCGCTCGGCGCGCTGCAGATCGAGCTCGCGCGCGGCCTCGCGGTGCTTCACGTCGTCGCTGTCGACGGTCAGCAGCTCGCGCGCATGCTCGACGCGCGAAAGCCCGCCCTGCTGGTCCTTCAGCAGGCGCTCCAGTTCCTCGTGGCGCAGCCGCAGCGTGGTCTCGAGCAGCGATCGTTGGCCGGGGGTCAGGTCGGAACTCATCGGCGATCTCCTGGAGCCGCACGACAATGCACGGCCCTCCCAGCCGATTCTCGCCGAGATGCAACTGAACTACTCCGACCTGCGCGCCGGTGCGCGTCGGCGCCTGCCGCGCTTCGTCTTCGATTACCTCGACGGCGCCGCCGAGGACGAGCGCTGCCTGCGGCGCAACGCCGCGGCGCTCGAGCGGCTGCAGCTGCAGCCCACCTGCCTGCGCGATACGACGCAGGTCGACACCTCGATCGAGGTCTTCGGCGCCCGTTGGGCGGCACCCTTCGGCGTCGCGCCGATCGGCCTGTGCGGACTGGTGCGACCAGGCGGCGACCTGCTGCTGGCGCGCGCTGCCGCCACCGCCGGCCTGCCCTACATGCTGTCGACCGCCTCCAACTCGCGCCTGGAGGCGGTGCGCGAGGTTGCCGGCGCCGCGCCGCAATGGCTGCAGCTCTACGTCATGGGCGAGCGCAGCGTGGCCGAGCAGATGGTGCGCCGCGCCCGGCGGGCGGGCTTCGGCGCGCTCGTGCTCACCGTCGACGTCGCGGTCAGCGGCATGCGCGAGCGCGACGTGCGCAACGGCTTCGCCCTGCCCTTCCGGCCCGGCCCGGCGCTGCTGCTGGACATGCTGCGTCACCCCCGCTGGGCGCTATCGATGCTGCGCCACGGCGCACCGAATTTCGTCAACCTCACCGAGGACGGCACCGCCGGCAACGCCGCTTCGCAGGCGGCGATGCTGGCGCGCACGATGGATCGTGGACTCACCTGGGAGAGCCTGGCCTGGCTGCGCAGCCTGTGGGACGGTCCGCTGCTGCTCAAGGGCGTGCTGCATGCCGATGACGGGCGGCGCGCGCTGCAGCGCGGGGTCGACGGCCTCATCGTCTCCAACCACGGCGGGCGCCAGCTCGACGCGGTGCCGGCCACCATCAGCGCGCTGCCGGCGATGCTGGACGCCGTGGCGGGCCGCATCCCGGTCTTCGTCGACAGCGGCTTTCGCCGCGGCAGCGACATCGTCAAGGCCCTCGCGCTGGGCGCCAGGGGCGTCTTCGTCGGCCGCCCGGTGGTCTTCGGCATGGCCGCGCAAGGCCAGGCCGGGGCGAGCGCCGCGCTCGACCTGCTCGCGGCCGAACTGCAGCGCACGCTGATCCTGCTGGGCGCCCCACGCATCGCCGCCATCGAGCGCGACCACCTCGTGCGCGCCGATGCCGACGGCTGAGAGCGACGCGGCGCCCGCAGCGGGCGCCGGCATGCCGGCCCGTGCGCGGCCGAGATGCTCGGCGCGGCCCTCGGGGTGTCCAGCTTCACACGCGCCCCCCCGGCGGCGCACACGACGATCCTCAAGCTTCGGACGGAGACGCCGATAGGCCTGGAACCGTTGTTTCCATCCCTGTCGGAGCCGTCATGAAGTTGAAGTCGTTCGTCTGGTCGCTGGCCTTCGTGGCCGTCGCCGCAGTCGCGCAGGAGCGCGGCACCAAGGAAGAGGCGGTTGCCATGGCCGACGCCGCCGTCGCCCACGCCAAGTCCGTGGGCCCCGACCAGGCCTTCAAGGATTTCACCGACAAGGGCAATGCCACCTGGCACAAGAAGGATCTGTACGTGTTCGTCAACGGCCACGACGGCATGACGAAGGCGCACGGCGCCAACGACAAGCTGGTGGGCAAGAACATGCTCGCCCTGAAGGATCAGGACGGCAAGCCGTTCATCCAGGAGATGGGCGACTTGTCGAAGAAGAGCGGCTCGGGCTGGGTCGAGTACGAGTGGGCGCACCCGCAGACCAAGAAGGCCGAGGGCAAGGCCACCTACGTGAAGAAGCTCTCCAACTTCGACGGCTACGTCGGCGTCGGCATCTACCGCTAGGCGAGGCGTCATGACGCAGCTGCTCGGCCGCCTCTCGGTGGCAACGAAGATCGCGCTCGCACCCCTGTTCCTGCTCGTGTCGCTGGCCGTCGTGGCCGCGGTCGTGCTCTCCAGCATGGCGCAGACGCGCGAAGCCATCGTGCGGCTCGAGCAGGTGCGGTTCCCGGCCTACGAGGCGGCACAGCGCCTGGCCTTCGAGCTGGAGCGGCTGAGCTCGATGGTCAACCAGAGCCTGGCCTGGGCCGGCGCGGAGTTCAAGGAAGAGACGATCGCCAAGCTCGATGCCTCGATCGCCGCAGAGTTCCAGAAGATCCGCGGCGTCATTGGCGCCCAGGCGAAGAACGCCGACCTCGACGACGCCGGCCGCGCCGAGTTCAAGGCGCTGCTGCCGCTGTTCGCCAAGTACGAGAAGGCGGCGATGGACACGCTGGACATGAAGTCCGCGGGCCTGTCGACCGCCGCCATCCTCATGACCACGGCCGACGGCGATTACGCCAACCTCAACAAGATGCTGCAGCAGATCGTCGTGGGCAAGCGTAGCGCGACGTCGCAGGACTTCGCGCATTCGCAGGCCATCGCCGCCACCGCGACGAAGGTGCTGCTGATCGCGCTGGCGCTGGCACTGCTGCTGTCGGTGCCGGCGACGTGGTTCGTCGTGCGCGCCATCAACGAGCCGCTGCGCCAGGCGGTGCAGGTGGCGAACGCGGTCTCCGAGGGCGACCTCACGGCGCGCGCCGACAGCCGCTCGAGCGACGCCACCGGCCGCATGCTGGGCGCGCTCTCGACCGTGGCGACCAACCTGTCGACCATCGTCGAGGGCATCCGGGACAGTGCTCGCAGCATCGACACCGCGTCGCTGGAGATCGCCCAGGGCAACAGCGACCTGTCGTCGCGCACCGAGCAGCAGGCATGCACGCTGCAGCAGACGGCGGCGTCGGTCGAGCAGCTCACCTCGACGGTGCGCCGCAACGCCGACAGCGCGCGTCACGCCAAGCAGCTCGCCGAGGGCGCGACGCAGGTGGCGTACGAAGGCAATACCGCGGTCGCCGACGTCGTGGCGACGATGGGCAGCATCGACCAGCAGGCCAAGCGCATCGCCGAGATCATCGGCACGATCGACGGCATCGCCTTCCAGACCAACATCCTGGCGCTCAACGCCGCCGTCGAGGCGGCACGCGCGGGCGAGCAGGGTCGCGGCTTTGCGGTCGTTGCCAGCGAGGTGCGCACGCTCGCCGGGCGCAGCGCCGACGCCGCCAAGCAGATCCGCGCCCTGATCCAGACCTCGGTCGACCAGGTGCAGGCCGGCACGGCGAAGGCGGGCGCCGCCGGCGAGACGATGCAGCGCGTGGTGGAGACCATCCGCCGCGTCGAGCAGATGGTGGCCGAGATCGCCACCGCGTCGACCGAGCAGGCCACCGGCATCGAGCAGGTGAACGACGCCGTGGCCAGCATGGACCGGGCGACGCAGCAGAACGCGGCGCTCGTCGAGGAGGCGAGCGCGGCGGCCGATTCCCTGCGCACGCAGGCCGGCAAGCTGGTCGAATCGATGGCCGCCTTCCGCACGCAGGCGGCTTAGCCGCCCCCCGCCCGCCCCAGCGTGCGCGAGGTGGGGGCGCGGTGAGGGGCCGGGGCGCGTCAGGCGCTGCCGGCGAGCACCTCGGCCACGCGCTTCTGCAGGACGGGCAGCAATTCGGCCTCGAACCAGCGGTTGCGAACCAGCCAGCGGTTGTTGCGCGGACTGGGGTGTGGCAGCGCGACCATGCGCGGCCAGTGGCGCTGCCAGTCGCGCACTGCCTCGGTGAGCGTCTGGCCACGCCGCGACCCGTAGTGATAGGCCAGCGCGTGGCTGCCGATGACGACGGTCAGCTCGACGTGGGTAAGCTGCGACAGCAGCCGCTGACGCCACAGCCGCGCGCACTGCCGCGGCGGCGGCAGGTCGCCCGATGCCCCGGTGCCGGGGTAGCAGAAGGCCATCGGCACCAGCGCTACCTGCTGCGCGTCGTAGAAGACCTCGCGCGAGAGGCCAAGCCACTGCCGCAGGCGGTCGCCGCTCACGTCGTTGAAGGGGATGCCCGTCTCGTGCACGCGTCGCCCCGGCGCCTGCGCGGCCAGCAGCAGCCGTGCCGCCGGGTGCATCTGCAGCACCGGCCGCGGCGCCAGCGGCAGTTGCGCCGCGCAGGCCGTGCACGCGCGCACCTCGCGCAGCAACTGGGCGAAGCCGGCCACGCTCAAGCCTGCTCTTGCAGCATCTGCTTGAGCACCACGGCGTTGTTGTGCTGCTCGTCCTTGGCGGCGTAGACCAGCGTCAGCTTCCCGTGCCGCGCGAGCGCCTTCAGTTCCTCCCATGCCGCGCTGCCTTCGAGCTCCTTGCGATAGCGGCTGCGGAACTCGTCCCACCGCGCCGGATCATGGCCGAACCACTGCCGCAGCGCGGTCGGCGGGCCGACCTCCTTGAGCCAATGGTCGATGCGTGCCTCGTCCTTGCTCACGCCACGCGGCCACAGGCGGTCGACGAGGACGCGCATCCCGTCCGATGCCGCGGGCGCTTCGTAGGCGCGCTTGAGCATGATCTTCATCGAAGGCTCCCAAGGGACGGCGGCGACCGCGTCACGCGCCGTCCCGCAAAGCCGGCGCCCGCGGGCGGCGCCGCGCCGGACTTGCCTCGGCGGCCGGCCCCATGTCTGCACCGCCCGGCAGTGGCCATCGTGGATCGGACGTGCGCGCCCTGCACGAGGAAGCGGTATGGACATCATCGGCGGCAGGGGGACTGCGGTCAATGCTGCGAACTCGAGCCCATCACCCCTCGTTCGTCATCTGATTGTTGCAATCTGCGTCGCGAACTCCATTGGTATGTCGGACGAGGCCGCAAGCTGCTCCATCCACCGTTCGATCTCGGCCGCCTTGACGGAGTCGTTCTCCCGCGTCATCTCGATGCCGGCCTGAATCTCGCCGATCGTCACCGCCGAGAGAAACAGGCTCACAACGTCCGCGGCGTTCACCCAGGCCAGCACGGCGCCGTGCGGCTTGTTCTTCCGCGGTTCGGAAACGACGTTCGTATCCAGCAGGTACATCGCCTACGGCTCCGGCGCGCCGCGCCGCCTGCCCGATTCACGCGCACGACCCGCAAGCTTGCCCCGGACGTTGTCGCCTTGACCGCTTGCTTCTACCATGGCGCCGAGGACGTCCAGGCGATGAGCCGTGCCAGAGGCGACTTCGCGCAAGGCCGCCGGAGGCTTCCCCGGCCTGCTGCACGCGCCTTTGGGCAAGCTCGCCGACAGGGCGGTCCTGCTCACGCCCGAAGATGTCGAGGCATCGTCACCATGAAGACCGGATCACTCGCCCAGCCCATGCGCTGGATGATCTATGGCGCGAACGGCTATACCGGCGAACTGATCGCCCGCGAAGCGGCGCGGCGCGGGCTCGGGCCGGTGCTGGCGGGCCGCAGGCGCGAAAGCGTCGAGGCGCTGGCGCGCACCCTGGGGCTCGAGGCGCGTGCTTTCGGCCTCGATGACGCCGCGGCGCTGGCCGGGCAGATCCAGGGCCATGCGCTGGTGCTGAACTGCGCCGGCCCGTTCTCCGCCACCGCCGCCCCGATGATGGAGGCCTGCCTGCGCGCCCGCACGCACTATCTGGACATCACCGGGGAGATCGCCGTGTTCGAGCATGCGCAGTCGCTCCATGCCCGCGCGCAGGACGCTGGCGTCGTGCTGTGTCCCGGCGTGGGCTTCGATGTCATTCCCACCGACTGCGTTGCCGCCGCACTGAAGGAGGCGCTGCCGGATGCGACGCATCTGGCGCTGGGCTTCGATTCACGCTCGGGTTTCTCGCCCGGCACCGCCAAGACCTCGGTCGAGGGCCTGGCCCAGGGCGGCAAGGTACGCCGCGATGGGAAGATCATCACCGTGCCGCTGGCTTACGAGGTGCGCCGCATCGACTTCGGTGACGGCGAGAAGGACGCGATGACGATCCCCTGGGGTGACGTGTCCACCGCGTACCACACCACCGGCATTCCGAACATCCAGGTCTTCATCCCGGGGTCGGCCCGCATGATCGCCAGCGCGAGGCGCGCCAACTATGTCCGGCCGCTCCTCGGGTTGCAGTGGGTGCAGAAGCTGATCAAGGCACGGATCGGCAGGACGGTGAAGGGCCCCAGCGAGAAGATGCGTGCGCAGATGCCCACCTTCGTCTGGGGAGAGGCCTCCAATGCGCGCGGACAGAAAAGGACCGCGCGCATCCGCACCGCCAATGGCTACAGCCTGACCATCACTGGCTCGCTGGCCGTGGTCGAGCACCTGATGACGGTTCAACCCGCAGGCGGCACTTACACGCCGGCCAGACTGGTGGACGCCGGTCTGGTGACGCGTCTGCCCGGATCAGGGCCGCTGCAGGTGATCCAGTGCTCGAGCGTGTAGTCGATGGCCGCGGCCGCAGGCCCGCTGTCGACGACCAGGGCCGGGGCGGGACGGACATCCAGACGAGGCCCGGAGACGCGATCGCGCTGGGCCGCGTGCAGCCGCGTTGCGAAGTCGACGTGATTCCCGGCATGAACCACATCAAGAAGCGGGTGTCGGCAAGCCGCGACGAGCAGATCGCGTCATACGGCGACCCGACGCTTCGCCGGAGGCCCGGCGCCGCGCACTTCCACGTCAGGCCCCGCCGACGAGCCCCATCGCCATGAGCGCCGTCTGGCTCACCGGCCTCGGCGCCGCGGCGCTCCTGGCCGGCCTGGCGATCTATCTCGCGCCGCTCGAGCCCGGCATCCTCGCCCTGCAACTGGCGTTCACGCCGCAAGCCTTCGCCAGGATCATTCACGTCTGGCCACCGGATCATCTGGCCCGATACCGGGCTCATCTACCGGTCGACGGCCTGCTGCTCCTGGCCTACGGCGCGTTCGGCTTCCTGCTGTCCACGCGAACGGCGCTTTTTTCGGCCTCTCGCGCAGGGCTCGGGCGCCTGGCCGCCTGGACGCTCCCGTTCGCCGCCGCGTTCGACGCGCTGGAGAACATCTCGCATGCGTGGCTCACCGCCGCGCCGCGCTTGGGCGTTCCGCTCGCCTATGCCGTATCCGCGTCGGCATCGGCCGCAAAATGGACGCTTCTGCTCGTCTTCGGCGGCCTCGTCATCCATGGGCTGCTGGCCCGGGTGAAGGCATGATTCCCGTCCCGCAGCTTCCGCGCCACACCATGGCGCCCACATCCTTGCCGAAATCGATCGCCGTCCTCGCGATGCTCGCAGCGGCCGGCCGTGCCTGCGCACAGCCGTGACATCGCGAACCTCATCAACCTGTATCTCAAGGAGGGCGCGTCCTCGGGCAGGAAGCGCAGCCTTGCCTGGAAGTGAGCGCCTGGAAGTGAGCGCGGCCCTTCAAGCACCATGCCCTTTGCCGCCTACCTCGTCTACCTGGGCGTCAGGCTCCTCCTGCGCAAGGATCCGCAGCGCGACGTCGGGCCCGTCGCCGCACAGGGCGCACGTCGCGCGCTGGCCGAGGGAATCTTCGTCGAGGCCTTGAACGTCAAGACGGCGCTCTTCGCCATCGTCGCCGTCGGCGGCGCACTCGGATCGGTCGGCCGCTACCTGCTTTCGGGGTGGGCGCTGCATCACACCGTCGATTGGCGATTCCCGCTCGGCACCTTCCTCGTGAACGTGCTCGGCTGCCTCGTCACCGGCGCGTTGGCCGGCTTCGCCGTCAAGGAGGATTTCTTCTCCCCCGAGGCCCGCCTGTTCCTGTTCCTGTTCATGGGGATCTGCGGAGGCTTCACCACCCTCTCGGCGTTCGGCCTCGAGACCTTCCATCTCCTGCGCCGCGCCGAATTCATGGTGGCCGGCAGCTACGTGCTGCTCAGCGTCACCGTCGGCCTGTTCGCGCTATGGGTCGGCTTCGGTGCGATTCCGCACCGGAGCTGACGAAGGCAAGGGCCCGGACGAGCGCCCGGGCCGGGCCGGCTCCGGCCCTTGGGGGCCTCGAGGCCCCAGGCCGAAGCGATCGGGCCTAGGCCGCGCGCGCCTCGGCCGCCGGAGGCATCGAAGCCTCGGCGCGCTGCACCAGCCGCGACCAGCCCTCGTCGATCTCCGCCTGCAGCGCGCTCACGTCCTCGGATGAGAGCTTGCGGTAGCGGCGCTGCACCGCCAGGTACTCGGCGATCGGGCGCGAAGGCGCATCGCTGTTCAGCGTCCAGCGGTCGCCGTCCTCGACTTCGAGCAGCGGGAAGGCGCCGCTCTGCACCGCCAGGCGTGCTGCGCCCAGGGCGCCGTCGTCGGCCAGGCCCCAGCCGTCCAGGCAGGGGATGAGCAGCGTGATCAGCCGCAGCCCGCGCATGGCCTTGGCCTTGGCGACCTTGCGGCGCAGGTCGGCGAGGTAGCTGACGCTGGCGGTGGCCACGTAGGGCACGCGGTGCGCGGCCATGATCTCGGTGAGGTTCTTCTTGCGCGTGGTCTTGCCCGCGGGCGTCGAGCTGGTGTAGGCGAAGCGCGGCGTCGACGAGGACTTCTGCGCGCCGGTGTTCATGTAGCCCTCGTTGTCGAGGCAGAAGTAGAGGATGTTCTCGTTGCGCTCGGCCGCCGAGGACAGGCACTGCAGCCCGATGTCGTAGGTGCCGCCGTCGCCGGCAAGCACGATCACCTGGGTCTCGTGCCGGCCTTGCGCGTCGAGCGCGCGGCGCAGGCCCGAGGCCGCCGCGGCGCTGGCTTCGAGCGTGGGCTGGTAGACGGGGATGCGCATCGAGCTGAAAGGCTGCGGCCCGGCGATGATCGCCATGCACGAGGGCGGCACGACGGCCACCGTGTCGGGGCCGAGCACGGCCAGGATGTGGCGCAGCGTGATCGGCTCGGAGCAGCCGGGGCAGGCGGCGTGGCCCGAGCAGAGCAGGTCGTCTTCGCGCGGCGGCACCGCCAGCAGGGTGTTGTCGATCATGGTGTCCTCACCTCACCTCACCCAGTGCGACTCGGGCCGCGGCTCGGTCTGCAGGACCTCGCCCACGAAGCGCGCGACGTGCTCGGGCGGAACGTTGACGCCGCCGACGCCGGCCAGGCAGCCGTGGATGCGTGGCGCATCGGGCATGCCGTAGAGCGCGCCGCGCAGCTCCTGGTGCAGCACGCCGCCGAGGCCCGGCGAGTGGTTGCGATCGAGCACGACGATGTCGCGCACCCCGGCCAGCGCCGCGCGCAGCGCCTGCATCGGCAGCGGTCGGAACAGGCGCAGCTTGACCAGCCCCACGGCCATGCCCGCGTCGCGCATGGCGTCGACCGCGTCGCGCGCCGTTCCGGCCATGCTGCCCATCGTCACGACCACCGTCTGCGCGCCGTCGCAGCGGTAGCGCTCGACAATGCCGTGGCTGCGTCCGGTCGCCTCGGCCCAGGCGCGGTCGGCCTGCGCCGCGAGCTCGGGCACCTCGGCCATCGACTGCTCGATCGCCTGTCGGTGGCGGAAGAACATGTCCTGCGAAATCACGTTGCCCCAGGACTCGGGGCTCGTCGTGTCGAGCCGATGCGCGGGCGAGAACGGCGGCAGGTAGGCGTCGACGAGCGCCTGCGCGGGCACCGACACCGGCTCCAGCGAATGCGAGACGTAGAAGGCGTCCAGGTTGACCATCGCCGGCACCAGTACGGTCTCGGCGACGCGGTAGGCCTGCAGCACGGTGTCCAGCGCCTCCTGCGGGCTCTCGACGTAGTACTGGATCCAGCCGGTGTCGCGCTGCGCGAGGCTGTCGGTATGGTCCGGCCAGAAGGCCCAGGGCGAGGCCACGGTACGGTTGACGTTGGCCATCACGATCGGCGCGCGCGCGCCGGCTGCGTAGTGCAGCAGTTCATGCATCAGCAGCAGGCCCTGCGACGCCGTGGCGGTGAAGACGCGCACGCCGGCCAGCGAAGCCGGGATGCAGGCCGACATCACCGAGTGCTCCGATTCGGGCGTGAGGATCTCGGCGTCGAACTCCCCGGCCGCGTGGAACTCGGTGATCTTCTCCAGCACCGGGGTCTGCGGCGTGATCGGGTAACCCGGCACCACCTTGGGCCGGGCCAGCTTAGCCGCCCAGGCCACGGCGTGGTTGCCGGTGAGCAGCATCGTCTGGGCGTCGCTCTTCACTTGCTGTCCTCGCTCATGGCCATGGACCCGGTGGGGCATTCACGCACGCACACGCCGCAGCCCTTGCAGTAGTCGGTGTTCACCGTGTAGCCCAGGCCGACGCGCTCGATCGCCAGGTCCGGGCAGTAGATGACGCAGTGGTCGCAGTTGATGCAGGTGCCGCAGGAGAAACAGCGCACGGTCTCGGCCAGGGCCTGGGCGAGTTCGAGCCCGATCTGCACCTCCCCTTCATCGGCGACGCGCGCCTCGGCGCCGCGCCGCGGCGATTCGGCGCGCGCCCGCTTGGGGTGGTAATGCAGACTGATCGCGGACAGCGGCACCACCGCCTCGTCGCCGTCGTCGTCGAGAACCCGCGCCGGGCCGCTGGCGCCCAGGCCGCGCTCGCGCAGGCTGCGGTCGATGGCCAGCGCCGCGCGCTTGCCCATGCCGACCGCCTCGGTGACGAAGCGCGCCATGCTCGTGAGGTCGCCGCCGGCCCAGACCTTGCCATCGCTGGTGGCGCCGCCGGCGGCCGTCCACAGCAGCGCACCTTCGCGGCGCATGGCTGCGCCCAGGTCGCCCAGGCGCGGATCCTGGCCGATCGCGGTGACGACAGCGTCGGCGGCGATCTCGAAGGCGCTGCCGGCCACTTCGGTGAGCGTGAAGCGCCCGCGCTCGCTGCCGGCCTCGAAGTGCACGCGCACGCACTCGAGGGTGAGGCGGCTCGCCGCAGTGGCCGCGTCGTTGGGACGCACCGCGCGCAGCAAGGCGCCGTCGACGAGGGTGATGCCCTCCTCCAGCGCCTCCACGACCTCGTCGCGCTGCGCCGGCATCTGCGCCTCGCTCTCCAGCGCCAGCAGCGTCACCGCGTGGCCCTGGCGTCGTGCGCTGCGCGCGACGTCGATCGCCGCGCTGCCGCCGCCGATCACGACCACGCGCGGGCCCAGTGCGGGCGCGGCACCGCGGCTGCAGGCGGCCAGATAGCTCGCGCCATCCAGGGCCCAGTCGTGCTCGTCGGCCAGCGCCGGCAGGCGCTTGGGCTGCTGCGCACCGAGGGCGACGAAGACTGCGTCGTGCGTCCGGGCGATGTCGGCGAAGGCTTGCTCGCCCTGCACGGGATGACTAAGTCGGACGTCCACACCGAGCGCGACGATGCGCGCGATCTCGCCGTCGAGCACGCGGCGCGAGAGGCGGTAGGCCGGGATGCCGTGGCGCATCACGCCGCCCAGGGCCTCGCTGGCTTCGAACAGCGTCACCGCATAGCCCATGCGGCGCAACTGGTAGGCCGCCGAGAGGCCTGCCGGCCCGCCGCCGACGATGGCCACGCGGCCGGCGGCTTCGCACGCCGGCGGCGGCGGCATCCAGCCCGCCTCGAGCGCGGCGTCGCCGATGAAGCGCTCGAGCCGGCAAATCGACAAGGCCTCGTCGTACTCGGCGCGGTTGCAGGCGCTCTCGCAGGGATGGTGGCAGATGCGCCCGGCAATCGCCGGGAACGGGTTGTGGCGCATCAGCGTCTGCCAGGCGCCCTGCAGGTCGCGGTTGCGCGCCTGCCCGATCCAGGTCGCGATCTCACCGCCGACCGGGCAGGCCTGGTGGCAGGGCGAGGGTGCGAACAGATGCCGCGGCGTCGCCGCACGCCAGGTGCCGGTGTGGATGCCCTCGGTGGTGCCGGTGGTCCAGATCGGCGGTACGGGCAGCGGCGCGTTCATCGGGAGGCCTCCTGCAGCAGCGCCTGTGCGGCGTGCCAGCCGCCCTGCACCGCGGCGATATTCTCGTCGTGCAGGCGCGGCGACATCGCCACCAGGGTGCGCTCGAGGACGTCGAGGGCGGGCGCGCCCAGCGTGCACGCCAGCGCGCCGAGCAGCGCGGAGTTGACGATGCGGCCGAGCCCGTGCGCGCGCGCCAGCCCCAAGCCATCGATGGGAAGAATGCGCCGCCCGGGCAGCGCCGCGGCAAAGTGCGCCGCGCCGCGTGCCGAGTTGACGACGATCAGCGTCTGCTCGCTCGCACAGGCCAGCAGCTTGCCCTCGAGCAGGCTGGCGTCGAAGCAGAGGATGGCGTCGGCGCGCTCGATGTCGCAGCGCACACGGATCGGGCGCTCGTCGACGCGCAGAAAGGAACTGACCGGCGTGCCGCGCCGCGCCCCGCCATAGCTGGCGAAGCACTGGACCTGCAGGCCCTGCGCGAAGAAGGCGGCGGCGAGCAGGTTGCCCGCGGTCTGCGCACCCTGCCCTCCCCGGCCCTGGATGATGATCTGCCGCATGCGTCTACCTCCAGGTCGCGCGGCGAGGCCGCCGCAGTCACTCAGCCGTGCAGCGCGTCGTACTTGGCCTGCAACTGCTCGGGTGTCTCGACATGATCGGGATCCTGGACGATGCAGTCGGCCGGGCAGACCAGCTTGCACTGCGGTTCATCCTCGGCACCGACGCACTCGGTGCAGCGGTCCGGGTCGATGATGTAGATGGGGTCCGCTGCGCTGATCGCTTCGTTCGGACACACGGGCCGGCAGGCGTCGCAGGCGGTGCAGGTATCGAGGATGATCAATGCCATGGTTCTTCTCCTGGGATCGGACGCGCAGTCCGGCGGATGGCCGGGGCCGCGCCCGCTCAGGGCACGCCCCGACACCTGGGGCTCAGGCGGTGGCCGCCTCGAGCGCGTTGAGCTTGGCGTGACGGAAGGCGCCCCAGAGCGCCGCGCCGATCGCGCCGGCGTAGATCGAGTCGGGGTGCGAGCGCACTTCGACGTTGACCTTCTCGTTGGCCATCTCCTCCTGGATTGCCGCCAGCAGGCCGCCGTCGAGCGCCAGGCCGCCGGTGAGCAGGGCCACGCCGCTCTTCACCCCGGTGACCTTGAGCAGCTTGACGATGCGCGAGGCCATCGAGACGTGGATGCCCTTGAGGATGTCGGGCGTGGAGATGGCGCGGCTGACCATGTTGATGACGTCCGTCTCGGCGAGCACGGCGCAGATCGAGCTGACCTTCTCGGGATCCTTGGCGGACTTGGAGAGGTCGCCGATGTCCTCGACCGCGACGCCGAGGTAGCGCGCGATGTTCTCGAGGAACTGGCCCGAGCCCGACGCGCACTGGCTGGTCATCTTGTAGGCCAGCACCTTGCCGCGCTCGTCGATGCTGATGGCGCGACCGTTGAGCGCGCCGATGTCGACCACGGCGCGCGCCTGCGGATCGAGATAGACGCCGCCGCGCGCGTGCGTGGTCATCGAATAGAAGTGGCCGGTGGAGAACTTGACGTTCTCGCCCTCGCCGGTGGTCGCGACGTAGTCGACGTCCTTGGGCTCCATGCCGGCGTCGGCGAGCACGGCCTCATAGCCCTCGCGGGCCAGCGTCAGCGGGTCGCGGCGGCGGATGCGCTCGCAGCGCTTGGCCAGCCACTCGATGCGGCCGTCGTCGTGGGTGCGAAAGAGAACCGACTTGACGGCGCCGGAGCCGATGTCGATGCCGATCGTGGTGATCATGATCTGGTTTCTCCTGCTCGGGTTGCTGCGTTCTGCGGGCTCAGGCGCGCGCCTCGGCCGTCTTGCCTTCCTCGACCACCGCGCGCCAGGCGAAGGTCGCGCCGCCCAGCGCCCCGGTGTAGATCGAGTCGGGGTTGATGTTCAGCGTGAGGTCGCCGTAGTTCTCGTTCACGAGCTCGAGCAGCGCCTTCACCGCGGCCTCGTTCTTGGCCACGCCACCGGTGAAGGTGAACTCGTTGCGGATGCCGCCCGAGCGCGCGAGGATCGACATCGCGCGCAGGATGATCGAGCGATGCAGCCCGGCCATGATGTCCTCGCGCTTGTCGCCAAGCGCCAGGCGGTCGCGCAGCTCGGCGCCGGCGAACACCGTGCAGGTGCTGTTGATGCGCACGGCCTTGGTGCTCTTCATGGCCAGCGGCCCGAGCTCGTGCAGGCCCATGTTCATCTCGTCGGCGATGTAGCCGAGATAGCGCCCGCAGCCGGCCGCGCAGCGGTCGTTCATCTGGAAGCTCTCGACGATGCCCGCCGGGTCGACCTGGATCGCCTTCGTGTCCTGGCCGCCGATGTCCAGCACCGTCGCCGTGCCGGGGTACATGACGTGCGCGCCCAGGCCGTGGCAGAGGATCTCGCTGCGCACGTGCTCCTTGGAGAAGGGCAGCCGCGCGCGGCCGTAGCCGGTGCCGACGACGTAGGTCTCGACCATCTCGGTGTCCAGCACCTGCCTGATGGGCGCGGCCACGGCATCGCGCTTGCCCGCGGTCTGCGGCAGGGCGATGAAGGTGCGGTCCAGCGCCGACATGAGGTGGCGGCGCACCGAGTCGGCGTAGACGCGGTTCTCGACCTCAATGATCGAGCGGTCGAAGAGGTTGAGCAGGTAGTCGTAGGGCATGCCCATCGACTTCGCCACCTCCTCGCCGATGGCCAGGTACTGGCTGCCGGCGATGTCGCGGAAGAAGTCGCTCTTGCGCCGCGCGCCGGGCGCGAAGAGCTCGGGCGCCTCGGCCTTCAGACGACGGAAGACCTCGGTCAGCGCCTCGGCCACCGGCCCCTCGAACTTGGAGTTCTCGAGGTTTCGGTTGCAGGTCGCCTCGAGGTCGTCCAGCTGCTCGAGGTACTGCTCGGCGCGGAAGTCGCGCTCGAGCTGGCCGAGGAAGTCTTCCAGCGCGCCGTTGAGCGCGCCGCTTTGCTGCAGCGCCCCGCGAAAGAGCTGGAAGCGACCGTTGATCAAGGCCTCGGTCTTGGCCACCGTGGCCGCGGTGTCGTAGTTGGAGCGCGAGTTCGTGATCCCGCGACCGAGCACGTTCTGGTTCTCGTCGATGACCACCGCCTTGGTGGTCGTCGAGCCGAGGTCGATGCCGATGAAGCAGCGCATGGTTCGTCTCTCCTCGTGCAGCGGGTTGTCAGTGGGCACCGGCGAGCAAGGCCGTGCGCTTCTGCTTGACCATCTGGAAGTAGCTCTCGAGCCGGTTCTTCACGTTGGCCGCCGAGAAATAGCGCGGGTCGACGAGGTCGGTCTCGATGAAGGCCGCCGGCTTGCCGGTGCGCTTCTCGACCTCGCGCAGGATCAGCAGCTGGCCGGCGGAGAAGCTGTTGCAGCTCTTGATCGAGTTGATGAGCAGGCCGTCGGCCTGGTACTCCTCGATGTACTTGCAGATCATGTCCACGCGCGAGGGCAGGTTCAGGTTCGTGTAGCAGCCCAGACAGTACTCGGCCAGGGACTCCAGCGGGTGGTCAGGATCATGGCGGAAGCCGAAGTCGTAGAGGCCTCCGACCTTGGCGTAGGTCGACGACACCACCACCGCGCCCTCGTCGTAGAACATCTTCCAGAAGTCGCGGAAGTGCGTCCAGTTCGGCGGGCCTTCGACGATGAGGCGGTACTTCTCCTCGCCCATGTCGCCGTCCGGAGTGACCGGGCCCTTGCCCAGGCGTACGCGCTCCTCGATCTCGCTGCGAAGCACGCTGTAGTACTGGCTGGCCTCGGGCGTGCCGCGGAAGGCGGTGAAGATGGGGCCGATGTAGTAGACGGCGCCGAAGTAGCCGTCGATCGGGCTCGGCCGGTTCTTCGCCGACTGCAGCACCTTGACGAGATCCTCTTCGGCCTTGGCCGATTCCTTCATGTACTGGCGCAGGCGGTCGATGTCGAACTTGACGCCGGAGACGCGCTCCAGCGTGGGGATGACCTCTTCCTTGAGCTGCCGCACGACGTAGTCGCGCATGTTCGGCGCGATCTTGCCCTCGCCCTGGTAGGGCACGTGCAGCATCACGGTCTCGCAGCCGTACTTGTGGCGGATGAGCTCGAACCACTTCATGAAGGTGAAGCAGCCGGTGTAGCTCAGCAGCAGCACGTCGGGCGTGGGCAGCGGGTCGCCGGTCGGGCCGATCTCGCCGCCCTGCATCATGCCGAGGTCGGCCTTGACGTAGGTGCAGACGTCCTCGGAGTGACCGTCGCGCTCGGCGTCCATGATGAACTTGCCGCTCTTCTTGCGCATGCCGTTCTGCAGCGCGTTCGTCTCCGGCAGGCTGCGCGCGAAGTCGAAGCACATCAGCAACTCGTTGAGATTGCCGGGCACGAAGGTCGCCGATACCTTGCGGTTGTTGGCGCGTGCGGTGGCGAGCTCCATGTAGTTCTTGTTGATGAGCTCCTTCTGCAGCCACATCGCGTCCTCTTTCTGGACGGCGGGCTTCTTCGCGCCGGCGGGCGCCGGCTTGGCGGTCGGGGTGTTCATGCGCGGTCTCCTGTCTCGTACGTCTCGGTCTGGGCTGAGGCGGGGCTCAGGCGGCGTTCCACAACTTGATCGAGTCGGCGAATGTCCCCGCCTGCTCGCGCACCGGCGCCATCTGGCCGGTGTTCTCCGCATACTTGAAGGCGGTGTAGGGCACGCCGTGCTTGGCCATCACGTCCTGCAGCATCGGCCGCTCGAGCAGCGCCGGATCGCAGAAGGACGGCGCGGCGAAGATCACGCCTTCGGCGGCGCGGGACTCCACCTGCCCGAGCAAGAACATGCCCTTCTCCTCGCGCGTGGCGTCGTACTTCGCGGCCGTGGCCGCGCTGTGGTGCAGGAAGGCCTTGGAGAGCTCTTCGAGCGGCTTGCCGTCGGTCGGCACGTCCTCCAGCAGCCAGCGCGTGACGAGCATGAAGTCGTCGTCGACGATGTAGCAGCCGGCCATCTCGACCGACTTGATCAGCGCCAGCGGCGGCTGCTCGCAGAAGCTGCCGTTGATGACCACGCGCGCGTTGTCGCGCTTGGGCCGCGACACCTGCTCGGCGGCGGCGAGGTAGTCGCGCACGAGCTGCGTGTGCTCCTCCACCGGCAGCACCATGCCGGCGCGCAGCAGCAGGTAGACCTCGGAAGTCGGTGCCTGCCAGGGCTTGGCCGAGCGGTAGGCGTAGAGGTCGCGGATGGCCTGGCGGTTCTCGTTGTAGACGGCGATCGAGGCGTTCAGTTCGGCGTCGGTGATCGGGCTGCCGCGCAGGCGGCCGAGATCCTCGCGGATGTGCTGCATCTCCTCCTGGTAGAAGACGCCGCCGACGCTGTCCTTGTAGTTCTGGGGCACGTCGACGTAGCGCACGTACTTGTCCTTGAACAGCATCTGCCACATGCCCGAGAGGTTGCGGATGACGTCGCAGATGCTCGGGAAGAGCATGCCGTCCAGGCAGTCCAGCCGTCCGGTGAGGCCCAGCTCGATGGTCGAGCGCGGGATGCGGCAGATGTAGCTCTGGTAGTAGGCGTCGCCCTGGATGACCTCCATCTGGTCACCGCCGCCGAGAATGCCCACCGGGAGCATGCCCGCGGCGTGGATCAGCTCGCGCGGGACGTAGACCGGCATGTAGCCGATCGCCTTGCGGCCGGGAACCGCCGCCTTCCATTGCTTCACGGATTCGAAGTGCAGATCCTCGAACAGCGCTTCGCAGCGCTGCACGATCCGGGTGACTTCGGGCAGGGTCGTGCTCATCAACGGTGCTCCCAGGTTGGTGCGCGCTTGGCGAGGAAGGCGTCCAGCCCCTCGTTGGCGTCGCGAGTACGCATCAGGCTCTGCAGGTAAAGGGATTCGACGCGGGCGAGGTCCTCGCGCAGCGCGGCAAGGCGTGGTCCGCGCACGGCCTGCATGGCGTGCGCGAGCGCCGCGGCACTGCGCGGCGCGAGGTGTTCGTCGAAGTAGGTCAGTGCCGCGGCCACCGGATCGTCGGCCAGCTCCTGCACGAGCCCGAGGGCGTGCGCGCGGCCGCCGTCGATGCTGCGCCCGGAGCACAGCAGCTCCTCGGCGGCGACGGCGTTCATGCGCCAGGGCAGCAGGCAGCTCGCCGCCGGGGCGAAGACGCCGAGCTTGATCTCGGGCTGGCCGAACTGCGCGCCGGGGGTGGCGAAGATCGGCCCGCCGGCGAGCGCGATCTCCAGCCCGCCGCCCAGGCACTGGCCGCGCACGGCGACCAGCACCGGCACGCGAAAGCCGGCGAGTGCAAGGATGAGCGCGTGCAGCGAACCGAGCATGGCGGCGCAGCGGTCGGCCAGGTGTTCCTCGACGCTGGCACCGAAGCTGAAGTGCGGACCTTCCGCGTCGAGCAACACGCCGCGCAGGGCGGCGTGATCGCGGTGCGCCTCCAGGGCCGCCTGCAGCGCGCCGATCATCTCGGCGTCGCAGATGTTCGCCTTGGGGCGCGCCAGCGTCAGGTGCAGCAGCGCGCCGTCACGCTCGAGCGCGACCTTCAGCGGGCTGGCGATCGCCTCAGCCATGCTTCTTGCCGCCCTTGGGCTGGATCTCGTCGTGCAGGCTGCCGACCCAGGACTGGCCGGCGGCGAGCTTCTGGCGCAGCAGCACGAAGTCGACCTCGCGATCGTCCTTGGGACCGTCGTTGAAGGCGGTGAAGCCGGCACGCGCCTCGGTCACCATGTTCAGGGCGAGCCACGCACGCGAGTTTTCCTTGTTGCGGTTCCAGGCGTCGAGCTTGGGCTTGCGCAGCTCCTCGAGCGACTTGGTCGTGCAGTCGGGGAAGGTGAGCAGGATCTTCGCGCACAGCTCCTCGACCTTGGCGTCGAGCATGGAGAGATCCACCGTGCCGCGCTTCATCAGCGCCTTGCCTTCGTCGAGCGCGGCGCCGGTCTTGCCCTCGCCGTAGACATTGCGGCCGAACTCGTCGACCATGCGCTGCGTCTCGACGAGCGGGTTGGCGACGAACTTGCCGTCGACCTTCAGCGCCGGGACGATGTCGGTGAGGATGCCCATCTGGTAGGCCTTGTGCGCGCTGAAGGGCTCGCACAGCACGCAGGCGGCCATCGCACGCTCGGCGCCGACGACCACGGGCAGGAAATCGGTCGCGCCGCCGATCGGCGCCGAGCCGTGCTTGGGGCCGGCCTGGCCGTAGCGGGCAAGGTCGGACGAGACGGAGAAGTCGCAGGCCATGCCGATCTCCTGGCCGCCGCCGATGCGCATGCCGTTGACGCGGCAGATCACGGGCTTGTCGCAGCCGATGATGGCGCTCACCATGTCGTTGAAGAGCCGCATGTACTGGCGGTACTCCTGCGGATGCCCGGCGTAGTACTCGGCGTACTCCTTGGTGTTGCCGCCGGTGCAGAAGGCCTTGTCGCCGGCGCCGGTGAAGACCACGCAGGCGACATCGCGGGCGTTGCTGGCGGCCCGAAAGGCGAGGATCACGCCCTTCACCATGTCGGTCGTGTAGCTGTTGTACTGGGCCTCGTTGTCCAGCGTGATCCACGCGTGATACAGGCCCTCGACCACCTGGCCGTTGGGCAGCTTGGCAGGGCGCTTCTCGTAGCGCACGCCGGCGCGGCTGATGTCGTCGACGAGGTCGTGGTTCTTGAATTCGCGTTGAGGTTGGGTGCTGCGGGCGTTCACGTGGACATCTCCTCGTCGGGGTTCAGGGTCTCGGGTCGGATCGACTCGGGGTCGATAAGGGGTCGGTCGGCAGGACGAAGCTCACGGCACCATGACGGCACGGCGCGTGATCTCGCGATCATGGACCGCCTTGAAGACATCGTTGATGCGCTCCAGCGGATGCGTCTCGACGAAGGGGGCCAGGCGCACGCGGCCGTCGAGCACGAGATCGAGCGCGGCGGGGTAGGCCTCGGGCGGGCAACCCCAATTGCCGATCGCGCGCGCGTCGAACGCCATCAGGTTGGAGAGGCGGACCTCCACCTTGTCCATCGTGAAGCCGACGACCGACAGCGTGGCGCCGTGCACGAGGAGGTTGAAGGCGCTGGTCTGCCCGACTGCGCTGCCCGAGCACTCGAAGATCTTCCACTCGGTGCCGCGCAGCCCAGCGCTGCGCGCGAACTCGGCGATGGCCTTCTTCAGGCCCTTGGCGTCGTAGTCGCGGGCGTTGAGCGCCAGCGCGGCGCCACCGTCGTCCTTGGCCGAAGCCAGCTTGCGCGGGTCGACGTCGATGGCCACCACCTGCGCGCCGAAGGCGCGCGCCACCTGCACGCAGTAGCCGCCGACACCACCGACGCCATTGACGATCGCCAGGTCACCGGGCTCGACGCCGGCGCGGCGTACCGCCTGGTAAGGCGTGGTCAGCGCGTCGGCGACGATCGACACCTGGGCCAGCGTGAGGCCGGCCTTGGCCAGTCGATCCTCGTCCACCGGACACAGCCCGCGAGCGGGCACGACGATGTGCGTGCCGAAGCCACCCTGGATGTCGTTGCCCGGCATCTTCTGCTGGCGGCAGATCGTTGCCTGGCCGCGCTTGCACAGATCGCATTCGCCGCAGGGCAGCACCGCGGGCACGATGACGGCGCGGTGCAGCCAGGACTCGGCGCCGGCCCCCGCGGCAACGACGCGCCCGCTGATCTCATGCCCCAAGGCCAACGGCAAGGCCTGGTTAGTGCGCACGCCGTCATAGTAGTAGCCGAGGTCGGTGTGGCAGACGCCGCAACCGGCCACCGCCACCACCACCTCGCCCGCCGCGGCATGGGCGATGAACTCGGCGCGCTGCAGCGGCGCACCGGGTGCGGTGAACATCCAGCGGTGGGCGGCTATGCTCATCGGAACGCTTCCTTTTCGACACGTCGCGCCGGCCTGTCGGGTCACCCTGCGTACGGCACGGTTGCAGCGCCGAAACCACAGTTGACAGATCGGTCGCCGGTTATTACGGTATTGCAGTACTGCTTTACCCGTTTGAGGCGATTCTGAGGGGTTTTTGCAGCGCCCGTTTGCGCTGGATCAGATGCACGCAGGGCCGTCGCGGGTTCACTTGCAGGCATCGAACTGGAGGAGCTTCATGCCCCCGATTTCCCCCCAAGCGAGCACGCCCTCGCGCAGCTTCTCGCTGGCCATTGCCGGCAGCGGCGGCGCGGGCGTGATGACCGCCGGCACGCTGCTGCTCGACGCTGCAGCGCGTGCGGGCCTCTTCGGCCTGATGGTGCGCACCAGCGGCCCGCAGATCCGCGGCGGCGAGGCCGGCGCCCTGATCCGCATTTCGCCGCAGCCGGTGGCGACCCTCGACGACAGCTTCGACGCCCTGCTCGCCGTCGACTGGCAGAACCTCAACCGCTTCGGCGACGAGATCCCCATCGGCGCAGGCAGCCTGCTGATCGGCGACAGCGACGCCGGCGAAGCGCCGGAAGTCTTCCTGCAGACCGGTGCGCGGCTGGTGTCGGTGCCGATGAAGAAGGCCGCCAAGGCCGCCGGCGGCGGCTGGGTGAACATGATCGTGCTCGGCCTGGCGGGAACGCTGGTCGGACTGCCCGCGCAGGTGCTCGAGGATGCGCTGCGCGCGAGCTGGAAGCGCAGCGCCGAAGCGCTCGCTTCCAACGTCGCCGCGCTGCAGCAGGGCATCGCGATGGCGCAGGGCATCGAGGGCGCGCGCCCGCAGCCGCTGTCCGTGGCCGGCTGCGGCAACGGCGCCGGCCGCTGGCTGATCTCGGGCAACGAGGCCGCCGGCTGTGGCGCGCTGCGGGGAGGCGTGCGCTTCGTGGCCGCCTATCCGATCACCCCGGCCACCGAACTGCTCGAGTGGATGTCGCCTGCCCTCACCCGCCTGGGCGGCAGCCTGCTGCAGGCCGAGGACGAGCTGGCCTCGATCAACATGATCATCGGCGCGTCGTACGGCGGCGTGCCTTCGCTCACTGCCACGGCCGGGCCCGGCCTGGCGCTGATGGCCGAAGCCCTGGGCCTGGCGGTGGCCTCCGAGGTGCCGATCGTCGTCGTCAACGTCATGCGCGGCGGGCCCTCCACGGGCATTCCGGCCAAGAGCGAGCAAAGCGACCTCTCCTTCGCCGTCGACGGCCTGCCGGGTGACGCCCCGCGGCTCGTGCTGGCACCGAACAGCATCGCCGACTGCCTGGCGACCACGGAGTGGGCGGTGCAGCTGGCCGAGACGCTGCAGGCGCCGGCCATCCTGCTCTCGGACCAGTTCATGGGCCAGTCGCGTTCGGTGATCGACGCGCCGAAGCAGGCGCCGTCGCCGGCCAGGCGTCTCGTCGCCGAGGCCCACGCCGATGGCTACCTGCGCTACCTCGACACACCCTCGGGGGTGTCGCCCATGGCCATCCCCGGAACGCCCGGCGTGACCTACACCGCCGACGGACTCGAGCACACGGAGCGCGGCATCCCGAGCAGCCAGGCGCGCGACCACATCAAGCAGCTCGACAAGCGCCTGCGCAAGCTGATGCAGCACGACTACGGCTCGCGCTGGGCCGATGTCGAAGGCGACGCCGACCTGGCGGTGATCACCTTCGGCTCGACCACCGGCGCCGTGCGCGAAGCGATCGCGCGCGCCGCCGCGCAAGGCACGGCGCTGCGCATGGTCTCGATCCGCCTGCTCGCGCCGCTCAAGCCCGAGCAACTCGACCGCGCCCTGCAGGGCGTGCGCCAGGTGCTGGTGGTCGAGCAGAATCACGGCGGACAACTGCTGCGCTATCTGCGCAGCCGCTGCGATCTGCCGGGTCGTGCGTCCGGCCTGCATCGCCCGGGGCCGCTGCCGCTGCGACCGGGCGAACTGACCCGCGCCTTCATCGATTGGGCCGCCGCCCATGCCCGCACCGGAGTGACCGCATGAACGACATGACCGAAGCCGCCAAGCTGACCGCCGCGGACTTCAAGTCCGACTACAAGCCCGTCTGGTGTCCGGGCTGTGGCGACTTCTCCGTGCTGGGCGCCATCACCAAGGCGCTGGCCATCATCGGCCGGCCACCGCACGAGGTCGCGGTGGTCTCGGGCATCGGCTGCAGTTCGCGCATCCCGGCCTACACCACCTGCTACGGTTTTCACGGCGTGCACGGCCGCGCCCTGGCCGCCGGGGCGGGCCTGAAGGCCGCGCGCCCCGACATGACGGTCCTCGTCACCGGCGGCGACGGCGACGGCTACTCGATCGGCGGCAACCACTTCATGCACGCCTGCCGCCGCAACATGGACCTGACCTACATCGTGATGGACAACCACGTGTACGGCATGACCAAGGGCCAGGCGTCACCCACCACCGAGCCCGACTGGGACAACAAGCTGATGCCCGGGGGCACGGGCATCCGCTCCTTCCACCCGCTGGTGATCGCGCTCGCCGCCGGTGCCAACTTCGTTGCGCGCGGCTTCTCGGGCGACCCCAACGGCACCGCCGAGCTGATCGCGCAGGCCATCCGCCATCCCGGCTTCTCGTTCGTCGAGATCCTCAGCCCCTGCGTCACCTTCCGGCCCGAGCAGCGCGCCTGGAAGGAGCATATCCACACCGCCGCGGTGCCCGAGACCGACGATCCGGCGCGCGCTGCACGGCGCCTGATGACCGACGACGGATTCAACGTCGGCGTGCTCTATGCCGGCAGCCGCACCCCCTACGCCAAGAACCCCGCTGCCAGTGCTGCGCTGGCGGAGCTGGAACAGGAGTTCGCGCTGTGACTCGTCTGCAAAAGCCCGGCGCCCAGACTGCGCCCAAGACGCTGACCGAACTGATGGGCCAGGCCCTGACGATGGAGCGCGAGGCCGTGGCGCGCTACAACGAGTTGGCCGACATGATGGAGACGCACAACAACCCGGACGTGGCGCAGCTCTTTCGCCGCATGGCCGGCTACGAGCAGATGCACGTCAACCAGATCCTGGCCGACATGGGCTGGGCCGACGACGTCGTGGTCCCGCGCCAGGGAGGTTTCTGGAACACCCCCGAGTCGCCCGAGGTGGTGCCGATCGAGGAGATGCATTACCTGATGCACCCCTGGCACGCGCTGCAGCTTGCCCTGGCGGCCGAGCAGCGGGCCGAGGCCTTCTTCGCCGAACTGGCCGGCACCGCCGCGAGCGAAGCCGTGCGCCAGGCCGCCGAGGAGATGCGCAAGGAGGAGGCCGAGCACGTGGCGATGGTGCGCGAGTGGCTGGCCAAGGTGCCCAAACCCGACGACAACTGGGCCGACGACCCGGATCCCCCCCGCTACACCGACTGATCGAAGACGGACCAAACACCCGCCGGCAACCGGCCGACGCTCGCCGCACCACAGGAGACACACGCATGCAGACCTTGTTGCCCGAAGGCTGGAAGGCCCCGATCGGCTACGCCAACGGCATCGCCGCGCCCGCGGGTGCGCGCATCGTCTTCATCGCCGGCCAGGTCGGCTGGAACGCGCAGCAGGTCTTCGAGAGCGAAGAGCTGCTGCCGCAGTTCGGCCAGGCGCTGCGCAACGTGCTCGCTGTTCTCGCCGAAGCCGGCGGGCGGCCGGAGCACATCTGCCGCATGACCGCCTACTGCTGTGACAAGCCCGGCTACCTGGCGGTACGCAAGCAGCTCGGCGCGGCCTGGCGCGAGCTCATGGGAACGCACTACCCGGCGATGAGCATGATCTTCGTCTCCGATCTGCTCGACCATCCGGGCAAGATCGAGCTCGAAGCCACGGCGGCGATCCCGCCGGCCTGAGGCGCGTTGCCCCCACCGCCCCGGGGCGCGTCATCGCGCCGCGCGCCGTCGTCGTCGTTCTCCCCGTGCCCGCGGGCAGCGTCCGCGCCGCACGCCGCTCCGTCTCGCGTCCGGACCGCTCCCCGAACGCATTCGCCCGCGCGTATTTCCCCGCACGCCGCCCGGCGTCGCCGCACTAAGATCGATCATCGATCACAACCCCAACCCGGAGACAAGCCATGTCCATGCATCGTCACACCCCGCTTGCCCTTGCCGCCCTACTGGCCACCGCCCTTGCCGCCGGGCCGGCGTCAGCCCAGAACAGCGGCAAGCTGCGCGTGGGCCTGATGCTGCCCTACAGCGGAACCTATTCGGCGCTCGGCAACGCGATCGAGAACGGCTTCCGGCTCTACGTCGCAGAGAAGGGCGGCACGCTCGGCGGGCGGGAAATCGAGTACTTCAAGGTCGATGACGAATCCGATCCGGCCAAGGCCGTCGACAACGTCAACAAGCTCATCAAGCGCGACAACGTCGACGTGCTGATCGGCACCGTGCACTCGGGCGTCGCGATGGGCATGGCCAAGGTCGCCAAGGAGACCGGTACGCTGATGATCGACCCCAACGCCGGGGCCGACGCCGTCACCGGCCCGATGTGCGCACAGAACATCTTCCGCAGCTCGTTCTCGAACTGGCAGCCCGGGTACGCGATGGGTGCCGTGATGGCCAAGCGCGGTCACAAGAACGCCGTCACCATCACATGGAAGTACGCCGCCGGCGACGAGTCGGTCAACGGCTTCAAGGAGGCCTTCACCAAGGCCGGCGGCAAGGTGGTGAAGGATCTGACACTGCCCTTCCCCAACGTCGAGTTCCAGGCCCTGCTGACCGAGATCGCGGCGCTCAAGCCGGACGCCGTCTACACCTTCTTCGCCGGCGGCGGCGCGGTCAAGTTCGTCAAGGACTATGCCGCTGCGGGCCTCAAGGAGAAGATTCCGCTCTACGGCGCCGGCTTCCTGACCGACGGCACGCTCGAGGCCCAGGGCGCGGCGGCCGACGGACTGATGACCACGCTGCACTACGCCGACGCACTGAATACGCCGCGCGACAACCGCTTCCGTCTGGAATATGCCAAGACGTACAAGCTGCAGCCCGACGTCTACGCCGTGCAGGGCTATGACGCGGCACAGATGCTGGGCATCGGCCTGGCTGCCGTCCGCGGCGACGTCTCCAAGAAGGCCGAGTTCGCGGCCGCGCTGAAGAAGGCGCGCATCGACAGCCCGCGCGGCCCGTTCACGCTCTCCTCCAGCCACAACCCGGTGCAGGACATCTACCTGCGCAAGGTCGACAGCAAGGAGAACAAGCTCGTGGAGATCGCCTCCAAGGCGCTGGCCGACCCCGGGCGCGGGTGCCGCATGCAGTAGCTTCATGCCCTGCTACGAGATCGACGGCGTGGTGCCGGTCATCGACCCGAGCGCCTACGTCCACCCGAGTGCCGTGCTCATCGGCGACGTCATCGTCGGCCCCGGCTGCTACGTCGGGCCCTGCGCCAGCCTGCGCGGCGATTTCGGCCGCATCGTGCTGCGCGCAGGGTCGAACGTGCAGGACGCCTGCGTGCTGCACAGCTTCCCCAACCACGAGTTGGTGGTCGAGGAGAACGGTCATATCGGCCACGGCGCGGTGCTGCACGGCTGCACCGTGCGCCGCGACGCGATGGTCGGCATGAACGCCGTCGTGATGGACAAGGCCGAGGTCGGCGAGCAGGCCATCGTTGCCGCCTGCGCCTTCGTCCCCGCGGGTCGCATCTTGCCGCCGCGCACGCTGTCGGTGGGTGCGCCGGCCAAGGTGCTGCGCGAACTGGGCGAAGGCGAAGTGCAGCGCAAGCAGGCGGGAACCGCGTACTACCAGGAACTGGCGCGGCGCAGCCTGGCCAGCCTGCGCGAGGTGCAGCCGCTGGCCGCGGACCAGGCCGGTCGCAAGCGTCTGCAACTGCCGCCGCTGCCGTCGCTCGACGAGGGCGCCCGGCACGACCCCCCGCACCGCTGAGAGCAGAGCCGCGTCGGCGGTCCGAGGGCGCCGCCGCTGCCGCCGGCGCGTCAGCCCCGTTCGCCACACCGTGCACGGGATGCGGGCGTCACTCGCGCGGCTTGCGCCAGAGCAGCTGCGCGCGCGCGACGAATTCGTCCATCAGCTTGCGCTCGCGCGCGAACTTGTACATCGCCCGCTGCAGCCGGCCCCGCAGCTCCGGCGTGTTGCAGGGCGAGCGGTGCGACAGCGTCAGGTACAGAGGCTCGCTTGCCACCGCGGGCTGGAGCTGGCGCATGCCCTTCACGCCCAGACGGGCCAGGTAGGCTTCGCCCGGGCTGTCTTCGTAGATGAGGTAGTCGACGCGGCCGCGCTGCAGCATCTGGATCGCCTGCTCGAGCGACGGCACCTGCTCGATGTCGAGCTTCTCCCTGGCGTAGCGGTCGAACTCCTCGCCGAAGCTGTTGTTGATCACCGTGGCGCCGCGCCAGGCCTGCAGATCGCTCCAGCGCTGGTACTGCAGGCGGCTTCGGGGGCCGATCCAGACCACGGTGCGCGTCTCGCGAAACGGCGGATGGATGTAGTCCATGTACTCGGTGCGCGCCTGGGTGAAGAAGGCGCCGACGATCGCGTCCAGATTGCCTGCACGCATCTCCTGCTGCACGCGGCCCCAGGGCCCGATGTAGCGCATGCGCACGGGCATGCCGACCTCGCGTCCGATCCACTGCGCCAGCTCGGCCGCCGCACCGACCAGCTCGCCGGCTCGGCCGTCCTCGTTCTCGGGCCAGAGGTAAGGGGGATATTGCGGATTGCCCGAGGCGCGCAGCTCCGTGCACGCAACGGGAGCGGCCTCGTCGGCGCTGCGCGCCTGCGACACCTGGGCGCTGGCCCCGGGTGCCGCGCCCATCAGCACCATGCACAGCGCCACACGCGCCGCAGCATCCCGCAACGGCGCGTCCGCCGTCACGCCGGCTCCTGCCGCCAGCGTCGCATGGAATCGAAAGCCCGCGATCGCCACCGCTCAAGCCTCCCCTTCACCGTTCGCCGAAGCGCATTGGACGATGCCTTGGGGGCGTGGCGCAAGTCGAACTCGACGCAATCCGTGGGCCATGGCCTCGACCCCGCGCCGTCTGCGCCGTCTGCGCTGCTTGCGGCTCCGTGCGGCAGCGTCCCCCGCCGACTCAGCCGGTATTGCGCAATCCGGCCGCGATGCCGTTGATCGAGAGGTGGATGCCTCGGCGCAGACGCTGCACGCCTTCATCCTGCTCCGAGTCCGCGCCGGCGGCGCCGAGGCGCCGATGCCGGCGCATCAGCTCCACCTGCAGGTGGTTCAGCGGATCGAGGTAGGGGAAGCGGTGCTCGATCGAGCGCGCCAGCGCGGTGTTCGACTGCAGCCGCCCGCGCTCCGCGGTGATCAGCGTCAAGGCCTCGTTGGCGCAGCGCCACTGCGCCTCGATGAGGCCGTGGATACGCCGCGCGGTGCGGCGGTCGGGCACCAGCTCGGCATAGCGCGCGGCGATGCCGAGATCGGTCTTGGCCAGCACCATGTCGAGGTTGGAGAGCAGGGCGCGAAAGAAGGGCCACTGCCGATGCATGCGCTGCAGCAGCGCCAGGCGCGCACCGCGGCCTTCGTCCTGGCCGAGGAAGGCCTCGATCGCCGGCCCGAAGCCGCACCAGCCCGGCAGCGCCACTCGGCACTGCCCCCAGGAGAAGCCCCAGGGGATGGCGCGCAGGTCCTCGATCGTGCCCTGGGCCCCGGGTGCGGCCTTGCGCGAGGCCGGGCGCGAGCCGATGTTGAGCTCGGTGATCTCGCGGATCGGAGTGGCGGCGAAGAAGTAGTCGACGAAGCCGGGCGTCTCGTAGACGAGCTTGCGGTAGGCGGCAAAGCCCGCCGCGCTGATGGCCTCGGCGGCGTCGAGAAAGGCCTTGGGCGGCGGCCGCGTCGGACGCAGCAGCGTGGCCTCGAGGGTGGCGGCCACCAGCGTCTGCAGGTTGCGCAGGCCGATCTCGGGGTTGGCGTACTTGGAGGCGATCACCTCGCCCTGTTCGGTGAGGCGGATCTGTCCGTTCACCGTGCCCGGCGGCTGCGCGAGGATGGCCTGGTAGCTCGGCCCGCCGCCGCGCCCGACCGTGCCGCCGCGGCCGTGGAAGAGCCGCAGCCGCAGCCCATGTTCGCGCTCGAACGGGGCAAAGAGCTCGACCAGCGCGGTCTCCGCGCGGTAGAGCTCCCAGTTGCTGGTGAAGACGCCGCCGTCCTTGTTGCTGTCGCTGTAGCCGAGCATCACCTCCTGCTGCGCACCGCTGGCCAGCACCATGTCGAGCACGCCGGGCAGCGCCAGATACTCGCGCATGATCTCGGCGGCGCGGCGCAGGTCGCCGATGGTCTCGAACAGCGGTACCGCCACCAGCGACGCGCGGGCGCCCTCGCCCAGCCTGCCGTGCAGCAGGCCGCATTCCTTCTGCAGCAGCAGCACCTCGAGCAGGTCGCTCACCTCCTCGGTGTGGCTGATGACGTAGTGGCGCAGCGCCATCGCGCCAAAGCGCCGGCGCAGCTGCGCGGCGGTCTCGCAGACGGCGAGCTCGCTCACCAGCAGCGGCGTATACGCAGCCTCGCGCACGCGCAGCGGCCGCGCGTCCTCCAGCAGCGCCAGCAGCACACGGCGGCGCTGCGGCTCCGGCAGCGCGGCGTAGTCGGGCTCGATGCGCGCCACGCGCAGCAGCTCGGCCACCACCGCCTCGTGCTTGTCCGAGCTCTGCCGCAGATCCACCGTCGCGAGGTGAAAGCCGAACACCTGCACCGCGCGCTGCAGCGGCGCCAGCCGGGGCTCGACGAGCGAGGTGCCATGGCGCTCGCGCAGCGAGCGCGCCACCACGGCCAGGTCGGCCTCCAGGGCCTTTGCATCCGCATACGGCTGCTGCGGCGCCAGCGCCTGGCGCAGCGCCTGCTGGCCGGTCAAGGCGTGAAGCGTGGCCGCCAGCCGCGCGTAGATGCCGATCAGCGCGCGCCGATAGGGCTCGTCCAGACGATGCTCGCTGCGGTCCGGCGAGGCCTCGGCCAGCGCCAGCAGCTCGGCACTGGGGGGCGCGAGCAGGGCTGACATCGAGAGCTCGGCGCCGAGCTGGTGCACCTCGCCGAGGTAGTGCCCGAGCGCCACCTCGGCCTGGCGCTGAAGGGCCAGGCGCAGCGTGTCGGCGCCGACGTTGGGATTGCCGTCGCGATCACCGCCCACCCAGTGGCCCATGCGCAGGAAGGCCGGCACGGGCCGCCCGCCCAGCGCCTGCCCCAGCTCGCGGTAGAGCGCGGGGATCTGGGTGAGAAACGTGATCGGGTACCAGCTGAGCGCGTTCTCGATCTCGTCGGCCACCGTCAGCCGGGCGGTGCGCAGCATGCGCGTCTGCCACAGCTGCGTGACGCGGGCACGGATCGCCTCCTCGTTGGCGCGCAGCTCCGCCTCGCCGTGCAACGCGTCGCGCGCGGCGACGAAGCCGGCGATCGCACGCTCGGCGTCGAGGATGCTCTTGCGCTGCACCTCGGTCGGATGCGCCGTGAGCACCGGCGAAATGAAGGCCTGCTGCAGCACCGCGGCGATCTCCTCGGCACCATGGCCGGCCTTCTGCAGCCGCTCGAGGCAGCTCGCCAGCAAGCCCTCCTGGCGGTGCCCGAGCCGTTCGTGGTGCAGCCGGCGCCGCACGTGGTGGCGGTCCTCGGCGATGTTGGCCAGGTGCGAAAAGTAGCTGAAAGCGCGGATGACGCTCACCGTCTGGTCGCCCGAGAGGCTCTTCAGCAAGCGGTCCAGCTCGCGCCCCGCACCGGTGTCGCGCTTGAGGCGGTAGGCCACCGAGAGCTTGCGCACGCGCTCGACGAGCTCGAAGGCCGTCCGCCCCTCCTGCTCGTGAATGACTTCGCCGAGGATGCGGCCGAGCAGGCGGATGTCCTCGACCAGCGGACGGTTCTTCGCGACGGCGTCGGCGCGCGCGTCCGGCGTCGCCGGCTTGCCGGTGCTGCTACGAGTGCTGCGGGCGCCGCGAGCAGTGCGGGTGTTCATGTCATCCCCCTCGGGTGTTCGCGACGAACCTCGGCCGTGCGCGCAGGCCAAGCCTACCCCTGTGCCGCGCGCCGGGTCGGGTCGCCGTCGCCCGGATCAGGACAGGCCGAGCAGCCGCATCGCGTTGTCCTTCAGGATCAGCGGCCGCACCTTGTCCTTGAAGCCGGCCTCGCCGAAGTCCTTCATCCAGCGCTCCGGGGTGATGAGGGGGAAGTCGCTGCCAAAGAGCATGCGCTCCTTCAGCAGCGTGTTCGCGTACTGCACGAGCTGCGGCGGGAAGTACTTCGGGCTCCAGCCCGAGAGGTCGATCCAGACGTTGGGCTTGTGCAGCGCCAGGCTCAGGGCCTCGTCCTGCCAGGGCCAGCTCGGGTGCGCGACGACGATCTGCATGTCAGGGAAGTCGATCGCCACGTCCTCGAGCAGCATCGGGTTGCTGTTCTGCAGCCGCAGCCCCCCGCCGCAACGCATGCCCGAGCCGATGCCGCTGTGTCCGCTGTGAAAGATCGCCGGCAGCTTGTGCCCGGCGATGACCTCGTACAGCGGCCAGGCCATGCGGTCATAGGGCAGGAAGCCCTGCACGGTGGGGTGGAACTTGAAGCCCTTGACGCCCTGCTCCTCGATCAGGCGCAGCGCCTCGCGCGCGCCCATGCGGCCCTTGTGCGGGTCGATCGAGGCGAAGGCGATCATCATGTCGCTGTTCTTGCGCGCCGCCTCGCAGACCTCCTCGTTGGGGATGCGCCGACGCCCGAGTTGCGCCTCGCTGTCGACGGTGAACATGACGAGGCCGATGCGCCGTTCGCGGTAGTGGGCCACGGTCTCGTCGATCGTCGGTCGACGGTCGCTGCCGAAATAGCGTTCGGCGGCGCGGTCGTACTCCTCGCCGTAGCGGTCGAACGGGTTCCAGCACGAGACTTCGGCGTGGGTGTGGACGTCGATGGCGATCAGGTCGGCGGTCTTCATGGCGTGTTCCGTTTCAGGCTTGAAGCAATTCGGCGCGCCCCCGACCCATTGTGCTGCTGTGCAGCAACGATGGGATCATCGGGTTTGCGCTAATCGTTTGCTTCAAGCTCTGAACTATATTTCGGCCGCCGGTAAACTCAAGACCATGACCCGCCCCCCAAGCTCGCGCGCCGCCGCTGCGGCCCCCACCCCCAGCCCTGCCGCGGCGACCCCGCTGCTGCAGGTCGAAGAGCACGGTGCCGTCGTGCACGTGCGGCTGAGCCGACCGGCCAAGCGCAACGCGCTCTCCGATCCCCTCATCCAGCAGCTTCACGACTGCTTCGCGCGCCTGCCCGAAGGCTGCCGCGCCGCCGTGCTCAGCGGCGAGGGCGCGCACTTCTGCGCCGGACTCGATCTCTCCGAGCTGGTCGAGCGCGACATCCAGAGCGCGGTGCTTCATTCGCACATGTGGCACGCGGCCTTCGACGCCATCCAGTTCGGCCGCGTCCCGGTGGTGGCGGCGCTGCACGGCGCGGTCGTCGGCGGCGGGCTCGAGCTGGCCGCCGCGGCCCACATCCGCGTCGCCGACCGCAGCACCTACTACGGCCTGCCCGAGGGCCAGCGCGGCATCTTCGTCGGTGGCGGCGGCTCGGGACGCATCCCGCGCCTGATGGGCGTGGCGCGCATGACGGACCTGATGATGACCGGCCGCGTCTACGACGCCGACGAAGGCCTGGCCGTGGGCCTGGCGCAATACCTCGTCGACGAGGGCCAGTCGCTGGCGAAGGCGCTCGAGCTGGCGCAGCGCATCGCGCAGAACGCGCCGATGAGCAATTTCGCCGTCATGCATGCCCTGCCGCGCATTGCCGAGCAGGCGCAGAGCCAGGGTCAGTTCACCGAGTCGCTGATGGCCGCGGTGGCCGAGAGCACGCCCGAGGCGCAGCGCCGGCTACGCGCCTTCCTCGAGGGCCGCGCCGGCAAGGTCGTGAAGAGCCGCAGCGGGGCCTGAACATGGCGCGCTACCGCGATGCCCACGTGGGCGGCTGCCTCGAGGCCGAGGTTCAGCTTCGCGCCGACGGCAGCACCGTGCTGCGCTCGACGGACGCACTGCGCTGGTACCCCGAGCGCCTCACCGACTGCCTCGAGCAATGGGCCGCCGAGGCGCCCGGGCGCAGCTTCGTCGCGCGCCGCGCGCAGGGCGGCGACTGGCACCACGTCGGCTACGCCCAGATGCTGCAGCAGGTGCAGGCCGTGGGTCAGGCGCTGCTGGACGCCGGCTTGTCGCAGGAGCGGCCGCTGGCCATCCTCTCGGGCAACGACGTCGAGCACCTGACGCTGGCGCTGGCGGCGATGTGGGCCGGCGTACCCTACATCCCCATCTCGCCCGCCTACGCGCTCGTCTCGCAGGACTTCGGCAAGCTGCGCTACATCCTGTCCATCACCGAGCCGGGCATGGTCTTCGCCAGCGGCCCGGAATACGCGCGCGCCATCGCCGCCGTGGTGCCGGCCGAGGTGCCGGTGGTGTTGACCGAAGGCCGGCTCGAGGGCCGCGCCGTGCGCGCCTTCGCCGACCTGGCGGCCACGCGGCCCGGCGCGGCGCTGGCCGAAGCGCACGCCAAGGTCGGTGCCGACACCGTCGTCAAGCTGCTCTTCACCTCGGGCTCGACGCGCGAGCCCAAGGGCGTCATCACCACGCACCGGATGCTGTGCTCCAACCAGCAGATGATCCGCCAGTGCCTGGCCTTCCTCGCCGACGAGCCGCCGGTGCTGCTGGACTGGCTGCCCTGGAACCACGTCTTCGGCGGCAGCCACAACGTCGGCATCGTGCTCTACAACGGCGGCACGCTCTACCTCGACGACGGCAAGCCGACGCCGGCCGGAATGGCCGAGACGCTGCGCAACCTGCGCGAGATCAGCCCGACGATCTACTTCAACGTGCCCAAGGGCTTCGAGGAGATCGCCAGCGCGATGGACAGCGACACGCGCTTGCGCGACACGCTTTTCGCGCGCTGCAAGGCGCTGATGTACGCCGGCGCGGGCCTGAGCCAGGCGGTGTGGGACAAGCTGGACACGCACGCCGAGGCCTCGATCGGCGAGCGCATACGCATCGTCACGAGCCTGGGCATGACCGAGACCGCGCCCAGTTCCACCTACGCCGTCGGCACCGCGGTCGCTGCCGGCCACGTCGGGCTGCCCAACCCGGGCGTCGAGGTCAAGCTCGTTCCCGAGGCCGACGGCGGCAAGATCGAGGTGCGCTTTCGCGGCCCCAACGTCATGCCCGGCTACTGGCGCCTGCCCGAGGTCAGCGCCGCGGCCTTCGACGAAGAGGGCTTTTATCGCACCGGCGACGCCGTGCGCTGGGTCGATGCCACCGACCCGCAGCGCGGCCTGCTCTTCGACGGCCGCATCGCCGAGGACTTCAAGCTCGCCAGCGGCACCTTCGTCAGCGTCGGTCCGCTGCGCGCGCGCATCGTCGTTGCCGGCCATCCCTGCGTGCAGGACGCGGTGATCACCGGGCTCAACCGCAACGAGGTCGGTGCGCTGCTCATCCCGCGCGCCGACGAACTGCGGCGCCACCTCGGCGCCGCCGCCGACACCCCTTTGCCCGGGCTGCTGCAGAGCGCACCGGCGCGCGCCTTCTTCCAGGCGCTGGCCGACCGGCTCTGGCGCGACGCCAGCGGCAGCGCCTCGCGCGTGGCGCGGCTGCATGTGCTGGCCGAGCCACCCTCGATCGACAAGGGCGAGATCACCGACAAGGGCTCGATCAACCAGCGCGCCGTACTCACGCACCGCGCTGCACTCGTCGAGGCCTTGTACGAGGGCGCCGCGGCCGACCCTTTCGTGATCCTGCCGCGCGCCTGACCCTGGACCCTGCCCGCCCCCTCCCCCATCCACCCTGGAGACACCCCGTGATGACGCACGCATCGAAGAAGAGCCTGAAGACCCTGGTCGCGGCCGCCGCCGCCCTGCTGATGAGCGCGCCCGTGCTCGCCGACATCAACGTCGGCGTCTCGATCTCGCTCACCGGCGCGGGCTCGGGGCTGGGCATTCCGGAAGGCAACCAGTTCAAGCTCTGGCCACAGACGATCGCCGGCGAGAAGGTCAACCTCATCGTCCTGGATGACGCCACCGACCCGGGCAAGGCCGTCGTCAACGCGCGCCGCTTCGTCACCGAGGACAAGGTCGACATCATCCTCGGCAGCTCGGTCACGCCGACGACGGCGGCCATCGCCCCGGTCGCGGCCGAATCGAAGACCCCGCAGGTGACGCTGGCGCCGGTGGGCGTGCCGCCCGACCAGGAGCGCTGGGTCTTCCGCCTGCCGCAGAGCTTCGCGGTGATGGCCTACCCGCTGGTCGAGCACATGAAGCGCCACGGCGTGAAGACCGTGGGCTTCTTCGGCTACACCGACGCCTACGGCGAGCTGTGGCTGAAGGCCATCACCGCCCAGGCCGAGCAGGCCGGCATGAAGGTGGTCATCTCCGAGCGCTTCGTGCGCAACGACACCAGCGCCACGCCGCAGGCCCTCAAGCTGGGCGCAGCCAACCCCGATGCCATCCTGATCGCCGCCTCGGGCTCGGCCGCGGCGATGCCGCACAAGGCGCTGATCGAGCGCGGCTACAAGGGCAAGATCTACCAGACGCACGGCGCCGCCACCCCTGACCTCGTGCGCATCGGTGGCAAGGACGTCGAGGGCAGCTACCTCGTCTCCGGCCCGGCGGTGATGGCCGAGCAGCTGCCCGACAGCCACCCCTCCAAGGCCGCGGCAACCGAGTTCGTGACGACCTTCGAGAAGGCCTACGGCCCGGGCACGCGCAACCAGTTCGCCGGCCACGCGGCCGACGCCCGCCTCGTGCTCGAGAAGGCGATCCCGGTGGCCTTGAAGAAGGGCAAGCCCGGCACGCCCGAGTTCCGCGCCGCGCTTCGCGATGCGTTCGAGAACATGGGCCGCACCGTCGTCGCCCACGGCGTGATGAACTGGACCGCGAGCGACCACGGCGGCTATACGAACGAAACCGGCGTCATGCTCAAGGTCGAGGGCGGCAAGTTCGTGGTCGAGAAGTAGGGCCTGAAGGCTTTCCGGGGCCGCGCTCGACCGCGGCCCGCCGCCCGACCACCCCATCGGGCGGGGGTTGCGTGCGACCCTCGCCCGGCTTGCAGGACACTCCATGGATGCGACGATCGCCGGCTTCCTGGCCGTCGACGGCCTGACCAACGGCGCCATCTACGCGCTGCTGGCGCTGGCCACGGTACTGTTGTTCGCCGTCACGCGCGTGATCTACATCCCGCAGGGCGAATATGTCGCCTTCGCGGCGCTCACGCTCGCGCTGCTGCAGATGGGCAAGGTGCCGGGCACGGTCTGGTTCCTGCTCGTGCTGGCGGGCGCCGCGGCGCTGGCCGAGCTCTGGCACGGCTGGCGACAGCATCGCCCGCCGGCGAAGCTGCTTGCCGCCGCGGCGCGCACCCTGGCGTGGCCGGTGGCGATCTCGCTGCTGGCCATCTGGGCCGCGCCGCGCGGCTGGCCGACGGCGGCGCAGGCCCTGCTCACGGTGGCCCTGGTCACCACCTTCGGGCCGCTGATCTACCGCCTGGCCTACGAATCGCTCGCCGATGCCAGCGTGCTGGTGCTGCTCATCGTCTCGGTCGGCGTGCACTTCGCGCTCGTCGGTCTGGGCCTGTACTTCTTCGGCGCCGAGGGCTTTCGCAACCCCAGCTTCTGGGACGTGCGGCTGAGCGTCGGCGGCGTCACCCTCTCCGGCCAGGCGCTGATCATCATCACCGCCAGCGTGGTCTTCATCGTCGCCCTCTGGCTGTTCTTCGAGAGGTCGCTTTCCGGCAAGGCGCTGCGCGCCACCGCCGTCAACCGCCTGGGCGCGCGCCTGATGGGCATCTCGACCAGCAGCGCCGGGCGACTGTCCTTCACCATGGCCGCCTTCATCGGCGCGCTCTCGGGCCTGCTCATCGGGCCGACGACGACGGTGTTCTACGACAGCGGCTTCCTCATCGGGCTCAAGGGCTTCGTGGCCGCAGTCTTCGGCGGCCTGGCGAGCTACCCGCTGGCGCTCGTCGGGGCGCTGGGCGTGGGCCTGCTCGAGAGCTTCAGCTCCTTCTGGGCCAGTTCCTACAAGGAGGTGATCGTCTTCTCGGTGATCCTGCCGGTGCTCTTGTGGCGCTCGCTGCGCGATCCGCACGGCGAGGAGCACTGAGGTGATGAAGCTTGCCTTTCCCGCCTTCGCGGCGCTGATGCTCGCGCTGCCGGCGCTGCCGGTGCCCGACTTCTGGATCACGCAGAGCATCTACATCGGCCTGTACGCGATCGTCGCGCTGGGCCTCGTGCTGCTCACCGGCGTGGCCGGGCTGATCTCCTTCGGCCAGGCCGCCTTCGTCGGCGTCGGTGCCTACAGCGCTGCCTACCTGAGCACCAAGCTCGGCTTGCCGCCCCCGGTGACGCTGGCCGTCGGCGTCGCCCTGGCGATGCTGGCCGCGCTGGCGCTCGGGCTGGTGACGCTGCGCATGTCGGGCCACTACCTGCCGCTGGCCACCATCGCCTGGGGCCTGGCGATGAACTACACGATGGCCAACATGGAGAGCCTGGGCAAGTACGACGGCATCCTCGGCATCCCGACGCTGTCGCTTCTCGGGGTCGACCTGGGCACCGGGCGCGGCCTGCACCCGCTGGTGTGGGCGATCGTGCTGCTGGCCGCGCTGGCCGCGGTGCACCTGCTCGACTCCCGGCCCGGACGGGCGATCCGCGCGCTCAAGGAAGGCTCGACGATGGCCGAGGCCATGGGCATCTCCACGCTGCGCTACAAGCTCGTGGTGTTCGTCCTGGCCGCGGTGCTGGCGGCCGTTGCCGGCTGGCTGTTCGCCTACTTCCAGCGCAGCGTCAGCCCCTCGCCGTTCAGCATCAACAAGGGCATCGAGTACCTCTTCATGGCCGTGCTGGGAGGCGTCGGCCATGTCTGGGGCGCCTTCGTCGGCTCGGGCCTGGTGCGCGTGATCGAGGACGAACTGCAGGTGCTGCTGCCGCGGCTGATCGGCACCAGCGGCAACTTCGAGACCATCGTCTTCGGCATCGTGCTGGTGGCGGTGCTGAAGTACGCGCCCGATGGCGTCTGGGCCTTCGTGCGACGCCGTCTGCCGCAACGCGAGCGCGTGCGCGACTGGGACGGTGCCGCCGCGCTGCCGGCGCGCGACAAGCCGGCGCGCGGCGAGCCGCTTCTGGCCGTCGAGAGCGTGCGCAAGACCTTCGGCGGCCTGGTCGCCGTCAACGACGTCAGCTTTCGGATCCACGCCGGCGACATCGTCGGCCTGATCGGGCCCAACGGCGCCGGCAAGAGCACGACCTTCAACCTGATCACCGGCGTGCATGCCATCAGCCGCGGCACGGTGCATTTCCGGGGCCAGCCGATCACCGGCCTGCCCTCGCGCCAGATCGCACGGCGCGGCATTTCGCGCACCTTCCAGCACGTGAAGCTGGTGCAGGAGATGACCGTGCTCGAGAACGTCGCACTCGGCGGCTACCTGCGCACGCGGGCTGGCAGCCTGCGCGCGATGCTGCGGCTGGAGCGGCAGGAAGAGCGCCAGCTGATGGCCGAAGCCGAGCGCCAGCTGCAGCGCATCGGCATGGGGTCGCAGATGCACGAGCTCGCCGGCAACCTGGCACTGGGTCCGCAGCGCCTGGTGGAGATCGCGCGCGCGCTGGCCACCGACCCGGCGCTGCTGCTGCTCGACGAACCCGCCGCCGGCCTGCGCCACAAGGAGAAGCAGGCGCTGTCCGAGGTGCTGCGACAGCTGAAGCGTGAAGGCCTGAGCATCCTGCTGGTCGAGCACGACATGGACTTCGTGATGGGTCTCACCGATCGCATCGTCGTGATGGAGTTCGGCAACAAGCTGATGGAAGGCACGCCGGCCGAAGTGCAGGCCAGCGACGCCGTCCGCGCAGCCTACCTGGGGACGGAGCACTGATGAACACGCCGCTCCTGCAGGTGCGCGAACTGCACGCCGGCTACGGCCGTGCCGAGGTGCTCACGGGCCTGGACTTCGGGCTCGCACAGGGCCAGGTGGTGACGGTGATCGGCCCCAACGGCGCCGGCAAGAGCACGACGCTGGCCGCGCTGATGGGCGTGCTGCCCGCGCGCGGGCAGATCGTCTTCGACGGCCACGACCTCGCCGACCGCACGCTGGAAGAGCGCGTCATGCTGGGTCTTGCGCTCGTGCCCGAGAAGCGCGAGCTCTTCGGCACCATGCCGGTGCAGGACAACCTGATCCTCGGCGGTTACCGCTCGATGAAGCTGCGCGTGCCGAACTGGCAGCGCGAGATCGAGCGCGTCTACGAACTCTTCCCGCGCCTGAAGGAGCGCCGCGCCCAGCTTGCGGGCACGCTCTCCGGCGGCGAGCGGCAGATGCTCGCGGTCGGCCGCGCGCTCATGTCCGCGCCCAAGCTGCTGATGCTCGACGAGCCCAGCCTGGGCCTGGCGCCGCTGATCGTGCGGGAGATCTTCCGCATCATCCAGCATCTGCGCGAGCAGGGCACGAGCATCCTGCTGGTGGAGCAGAACGCACGCGCCGCACTCGAGGTCGCCGACCACGGCTACGTGCTCGAGACCGGCAGCATCGTGCTCCAGGGCCCTGCCGCCGGTCTCGCCCGCGACCCGCGCGTGATCGACACCTACCTTGGTGCGGCGGGCAAGACACAAGCAGGCCATGCCGCCGAGCGCTGAGCCCCAGCCTTCGGCGCGCAGCAGCGTGCCCCGCGTCGCACCGGCTGCACAACGGCCGCGGTCACGGCCATCGGCCGCAACGCCGTCCGAGCGCTCCGATGCCGATCTGGCGCTCGGCCCTCTGGCGCGGCTGCTCGGCTACCACGTCGCGCAGGCGGCGGTGGTCGTCTACGGCCGATTCGAGCAGCACATCCACAAGCCCTTCGATCTGCGCAAGGTCGAGTTCTCGCTGCTCATGCTGCTGCTGGCCAACGGGCCTCTGACGCCGAGCCAGCTCGCGCGCACCCTGACCCTGGGCGCACCGACGCTGAGCATGCTGCTCGACCGCCTGCAGGCGCGCACCCTGCTGCGGCGCGAGCGCAACCCGCGCGATGGCCGCTCGCAGCACATCGTGCTCACCCCCAAGGGGCGGCGGCTGGCGCAGGCCAGCGCCGACGCCGCCGGCCCCATGGAGCGCGAGTTGCAGCAGCGGCTCACCCCGGCCGAGCACGCGATGCTGATCGAACTGCTGGCGCGCGTCGCGGGCCAGCGGCCCGCGCGCTGAGCCGCCGCGGCCGATCGTTCGCGCCCGGGCCGACCGCGCGCCTTCAGCCGTTGGCTGCAGGCCTGTCCAGGCGCTCGACTTTCCATTGCCCCAGGCGCTGCATGTTGCGCATCGAGATCATGTGCGCATGCAGCAGCGCGAGCAAGCCGCTGCGGTGCAGTTCCAGCGCCTTGTCATCGGGCAGCGCGTGCAGCTTCTCCTCGTTGACGGTCATGAAGCCGTCGACTGCGAACGTGCGACCGTCGGACGCCGTGAGGTCGAAGCGCATCTCGTTGAGCAGTCCGAGCTCCACGAAGCGCGCGCAGACATTGCGCGTGCGCTGGACCTCGCCCTCGAAGTTCTGCAGCTGTTCGCTCACCCGCCTGCCGAGCTCCGACAGTTCGCCCTGCTCGTCGTACAGCGGTTGGCCCTCGGTCTCGGAGAAGCCGCTCCACGCGACGTCGATGCAGACAGCGAACTGATCGGCGTCGATGCGCCCGATCAGGAACGGGTACAGCCGCAGCACCGCGGGCAGGTAGCTGGCGCGCCAGTTCGGCCCGTCGAGATAGAGGTTCTCCTGGTTGGTCAGTCCGAACACCGCCACCGGCGCCACCTGCGCCACGCCTTGTGCGTCCTTGCCGGCGCTCACGAACACGATCGGATACTCGCGACAGGCGTCGATCATCTCGCTGGCGGTGATGAAGGCCGAATTGAGCGTCGACGCGATGCGCCAGTCCGCCATCGGCTTGACGCGCAGCTTGCGGTGCGCCTGGCTGTCCATCGGCACCACTTGCCGGTGCAGGGCGGGGATGATCATTCACTCTCTCCAGGTTGTTCGGTGCGCGCCACGAGCACCTTGTCGACTCGCTTGCCGTCGAGGTCGACGACCTCGAAGGCCCATCCCTGCCACTCGACGCGGTCGGCCGTGCACGGCAGGCGTCCGAGCAGGAGCATGACCATGCCGGCCAGCGTGTTGTAGCGCCCGCGATCCTCGTCGGGCAGATCCTTCAGCCCGAGCCTGTCCTTGAGCTCGGGCACCGGAATCAGGCCATCCATCAACCAGCTGCCGTCCTCGCGCTGCACCGCCCAGGCGTCCTCGCCGACGGCGCTGGCGAACTCGCCGGTGATGGCCTCCAGCAAATCATGCTCGGAGATCACGCCCTGCACCAGCCCATACTCGTCGACGACGAAGACCAGATCGGCGCCGGATCGGCGGAAGTGATCGAGCAGTTCCATGCCCGAGAGGGTCTCGGGCACGAACACCGGCGGATCGAGCAGCTCCGCCAGGGACGGACGCTCGCCGCGCGCCAGCGGCTGCAGCAGCCTCAGCGCGCCAAGCACGCCGATGACGTCGTCCAGCCCGTCGCGACAGACCGGATAGCGCGCGTGGCCGTTCTCAACGATCGCCGCGACCGCCTCCTCGAGCGGCGCCGAGATGTCGATCCAGGCGATCTCGGCGCGCGGCAGCATCATCGAGCCGATCTGGCGGTCGTCGAGCCGGAACACGTTGCGCACCATCTGGTGTTCCTGCTTCTCGATCACGCCCGCATCCAGCCCTTCGGCGAGCTGGGCGGCGATCTCCTCCTCGGTCACCGGCCGCGTCGCCGTGCCGTGGATGCCCAGCAGCCGCAACACCCCGTTGGTACAGGCCGACAAGACCAGCACGAGGGGCCGCGTCGCAGCCGTCAACCCGTTCATCGGCCGCGACACCAGCCGCGCAACGGCTTCCGGGTACATCTGACCCAGGCGCTTGGGCACCAGTTCGCCGAAGATGATGGTCAACACGGTGATGATGACCACCACGAGCCCGGTGGCGAAGATCGAGACCACGCCCGGCGCCACCGGCAGCACCTGCCCGAGCCAGCTCGCCAGCGGTGCGGCAAAGGCCGCTTCGCCGACGATGCCGTTGAGGATGCCGATCGAGGTGATGCCGATCTGCACCGTCGAGAGAAAGCGCGTCGGGTTCTCGTGCAGCTCGATCGCCGCCTTCGCTCCGGGCTCGCCGCCTTCCACCATCACCGCCAGACGCGCCTTGCGCGCGGCGGTCAGCGCCATCTCCGACATCGCGAAGAGGCCATTCAGCAGAATGAGCAGGAGAAGTAGGGCGACGTCCATGCGCGCCGTCGGCGACAGGGCCGGCGGTGGCGTTGCGAAGAATGACGAGCGTAGCAGAATCGCGACATGGTTCATTTGATCGGCGACCTGCAGGGTTGCTGCAGCGCCTTCGACCGCCTGCTGGCGGAGATCGGCTTCTCCCCTTCGCGCGACCGCATCGTCGTCCTCGGCGACCTCGTCAACCGCGGCCCCGCCTCGCTGCAGGTGCTGCAGCGCCTGCGTGCGCTGCAGGGGGCGGCCACCTGCCTGCTCGGCAACCACGACCTGCACCTGCTGGTCGTCGCCGCCGGCCTGCGGCGCCCGCACCGCAGCGACACGCTGGACGCGATCCTCCAGGCGCCCGACCGCCAGCTCTGGCTGGACTGGCTGCGCGCGCAGCCGCTGGCGGTGCTGGACAGCGGCTGGCTGTGCGTGCACGCCGGCGTGCCGCCGCAATGGACCACGGCCGACGCGCTGCGCCTGGCCGCCGAGGTGCACGCACTCGTGCGTGGCCCCGGCTTCGCCGACTTCCTGCCGAGCATGTACGGCGACGAGCCGCGCCGCTGGCACGAAGCGCTCACCGGCCCGGAACGCTGGCGCTTCGTCATCAACGCCCTCACCCGCATGCGCTACTGCACGCCGCAGGGCGAGCTCGAGTTCGCCGCCAAGGAGACCGAAGCTCCGCCGGGCTGCATGCCCTGGTACGAGGTGCCCGATCGCGCGACCCGCGGCCAGCCCATCGCCTTTGGCCACTGGAGCGCGCAAGGCCTCATCGATCGCCCCGGGCTGCTGGGTCTGGACACCGGCTGCGTCTGGGGCCGCCAACTCACCGCGGTGCGCGTCGACGGCGGCCGCCACGAAATCGTACAGGTGAGCTGCGCCGCGGACGTGCACGCCTAGAATCGCCGTCACCAACCCCCCATGGAAGCGTGGCCGAGCGGTTGAAGGCACCGGTCTTGAAAACCGGCGACGGGGCGACCCGTTCGTGAGTTCGAATCTCACCGCTTCCGCCACATCGCAGGCCCTCAGGCCGGCTCTGACAGGCGTTGCAGGCCTTGCAGGCGCCACCCATCCGCCGACCCAACGACGAGAAGACGGCGCGCGAGGCCAGTCGGCCTCAGCCTTGGTGCCCGGAGCGGGGGTCGAACCCGCACGCCCCGCGAGGGGCCGCGGATTTTAAGTCCGCTGCGTCTACCGATTCCGCCATCCGGGCCGGCGGCGCATTATGGCCAGCGTCCGATGGTGCGCACGGGGGCGCTCGCTCGATCCGGACCGGGGCGGAGGGCTTGGCCACGGCCGGCGTCGGCAGCCGGGCCAGCACGCGAAGCAACGGCCGCGTGGCGCCGGCCGCATCGGCATGCAGGAAGGGCACGCGCAGGCGACCACCTTGCACATGCGGCACGAAGAGCGGCCGGCATCCCGCGCCTGGGCGCGGCGGCGCGCTCAGCGGGCCGTGATGCCGCGCTCGCGCAGCACCTGCTGTGCGAGGTCGGGCCGGTCGGTGATCAGGCCGTCGACACCCAGGTCCAGCATGCGGCGCATCGTCACGGGGTCATTGACCGTGTCCACGCCAGCACCTGCAGGCCCAGCGCCTTGGCGGCCTTCAGCTTGCCGGCATCCAGGTCGCCGTGGAAGACCGACCAGATGCGACCGCCGGCGGCCTTGATCATCGCCGGCACCGAGCCGTGGTCGTGGTAGGCGATGCCCGCCGTCCACGGCGAGGCCTTGCGCACGTCGGCCTGGATGTTGTCGAGCCAGCGCTGCTGCGCGCTCAGGTAGACCGTGGGCACCTCGGGCGCCAGCCGCTGCACGGCCTGCAGCGAGCGCCAGTCGAAGGACAGGATCTGCACGCGGCCCAGCATGCCGGCGCGGCGGATCTCGTCCATCAGCAGGGCGGCGAATTCCTCCGGCGGCCGCGTGGCGTCGGGGCGGATGGGGCTGATCTTGGTCTCGATGGCCAAACGCACGCGGTCGTGCCCGCCCTTCTGCACCAGCTCGAACAGCTCGGACAGCCGCGGGATGCGCACGCCATCGGCGCCCACCTGGTCGGGATAGGGCTTGGCATAGTTCGAACCCGGTTTCAGGCGGCCGACGTCGTAGCGCTGCAGCTCGGCCCAGCTCATCGTGTGGATGGTCGCGCTGGACGTCTCCAGCCAGCGGCCCTGCTCGTCGCGCGCGATCGCCGGGTTGAGCTCCAGGTCGTGATGAATGACGAGCACGCCGTCGCGCGTGATCGCGATGTCGAGCTCGAGCGTGCTTACGCCGTGCTGCAGCGCGACCTCGAAGCCGCGCAGCGTGTTCTCGGGTGCCAGCCCGCGTGCCCCGCGGTGGCCCTGCAGGTCCAGCGCCCGGGCCGGCAGGCCGACCGCCAGCAGGCAGCCGAGGACGGCAAGTCCCAGCCACGATCGAAGCACAGGCATGGCGACCTCCGGAAACAGGAACGCCCCGCAAGCGCGGGGCGTCGAAGGCTTGGCGGAGTCGGAGGGATTCGAACCCTCGATGCAGGTTTTGCCCACATACTCCCTTAGCAGGGGAGCACCTTCGGCCACTCGGTCACGACTCCAGCGCGAAGAAGGCGCGCATTCTAGCCCCGAATCGGGCGTCGCTCACTCCGCAGCGACACTGCCGGCGTCGAGCTCGAAGGCCCTGTGCAGCGCGCGTACGGCAAGCTCCATGTACTTCTCGTCGATGACGACGCTGGTCTTGATTTCGCTGGTACTGATCATCTGGATGTTGATGCCCTCCTCGGAGAGGGTGCGGAACATCTTGCTGGCCACGCCGACGTGGCTGCGCATGCCGATGCCGACGATCGAGACCTTGCAGATCTTCGGGTCGCCGATCACCTGCTGCGCGCCGGTGGCCGGGACCACGCTGTTCATCAGCAGGTCGACCGTGCGCGCGTAATCGCCGCGGTTGACGGTGAAGGAGAAGTCGGTGCGCCCGTCGTGCGAGACGTTCTGGATGATGACGTCGACGTCGATGTTGGCTTCGGCCACCGGACCGAGGATCTGGAACGCGATGCCCGGGCGGTCGGGCACGCCCATCACGGTGATCTTGGCTTCGTCGCGGTTGAACGCGATGCCCGACACGACGGCTTGTTCCATCTTCTCGTCTTCCTCGAAAGTGATCAGCGTGCCCGAGCGGGACTCCTCCTCGAGCGGGATGTCCGGCGGCGTGAAGCTGGAGAGTACGCGCACCGGCACCTTGTACTTGCCCGCGAATTCGACGGAGCGGATCTGCAGCACCTTGGAGCCCAGGCTCGCCATTTCCAGCATTTCCTCGAAGCTCACCGTGGCGAGGCGGCGGGCTTCGGGAACGATGCGCGGGTCGGTGGTGTAGACGCCATCGACGTCGGTGAAGATGAGGCACTCGTCGGCGCCGAGCGCCGCGGCCACCGCCACCGCCGAGGTGTCGCTGCCGCCGCGGCCGAGCGTGGTCACGTCGCCGGCCTCGTCGATGCCCTGGAAGCCGGTGATGATGACCACCTTGCCGGCGTCGAGTGCGGCGCACACGCGCGCGTCCTCGATGCGCTGGATGCGCGCCTTGGTGAAGGCTTCGTCGGTGACGATGGGCACCTGCCAGCCGGCGAAGCTGACGGCCGGCTGCCCTTGCGCCTGCAGCGCCAGCGCCAGCAGGCCGACCGAGACCTGCTCGCCGGTGGCCGCGATCGCATCCTGCTCGCGCAGGCTTTGCGGCGTGGACGATGGCGGCGCCACTTCCTTGGCCAAGGCGAGCAGGCGATTGGTCTCGCCGCTCATCGCCGAGGGCACCACCACGACGCGGTGCCCGGCGCGGGCCCACTTGGCCACGCGCTGGGCGACGCTGCGGATGCGCTCCGTCGAACCCATCGACGTGCCGCCGTACTTGTGAACGATCAATGCCATGAATGTCTGCCCAAGCGCCGCAATCGCAGGACGCGCAGCGGCAAGCAGGACCGCGGCGCAAAAGCGCGGGATTGTAGTGGGCGCCCGGCCACTCGCTGCCCCCCGCGGCCACCGGCCGACATCCGCACCCGGTGACTGCGGGGCCGGCTCAGGCAATCCACTGCAGTTGCAGGCGCGGCGCGCCCGGGCAGGCCTGGACCCGGGCATCCAGGCCCAGACCCGGAACGAAGATGAGCCGATCCTGCGCCCAGAGCAGCGGTGCGGCGCGCTCCCAGGCCGGGACGCCCAGGTCCTGGAACTGCTTCTTCAGCCGTCGCGGCGGACCCTGGGGGTGACGCTGGAATTGCTCGCCCCCTGTGCGCGCGCGCAACTGACATGCGCGCAGCAGCGCTGCGGGAACGCCGCCCTGCTGCACCGCCTCGACGCGCAGGCGGCCCGGCCAGGGTGGGAGTTCATGCTCGCCGGGATGCGAGAGGTCGAGGGTGCGTGTTGCGTCGGGCGGGGCAGCGGTCGGCCTCGCCGTCGCCAGCGGCGGCACGGCCAGCAGCCGCCCGCGATGCAGGCGCAACTCGAGCGCGCCGGCCGGCCATCGCGCCTGTCGCGCCTCGGGCAGTTCCCGCAGCAGCCGCTGCAGCAGCGACAGCGGCCAGCCGGGCGCGAGCGCGTGCGCCAGCCACGCGCGCAGCGCCCCGGCGCGCCGCGCCGGAGTCAACGCCCGCCATGGCGTGAGCCGCAGGGCCTCGCCGTCGATCAGGCCTTGCAGGTCCTGCGCGGCGACCTCGCGCTCCAGCGCGTGCGCGAGCGCCGCCTGGCGCGCCACCGCCGCCAGCGCGACTTCGGCATCGGGGAAGGCTGCGTGCAGCGCCGGCCAGACCTGGATGCGCAGGCGGCTGCGCGCGAAGCGCGGGTCGGCGTTGGATGGATCGATCACCGCACGCAGGCGCCAGCGCCGCGCGTAGGCCTCGATCGCCTCACGCGACTGCTCCAGCCAGGGACGCAGCCAGACGACGCCGTCGCGCTCGCGCCGCCCCGGCATCGCCGCCAGGCCCGCGGAGCCGGCGCCGCGCAGCGCCTGCAACAGCACCGTCTCCGCCTGGTCGCGGCGATGGTGGGCCAGCAGCACGACGTCGCAACCGGCCTCGTGCGCCATCGTCGCCAGCGCCCGGTAGCGTTCGCGGCGCGCCCAGGCTTCGACGCTCTCGCCGCGGGCGGGCCGGCCCGGCAGGCGCTGCGCGTGGAACTCGATCGCCAGGCCCCGTGCCGACCAGCGCCTGCACTGGGCAGCCACACCCGCGAGCCAGGCATCGGCCTGCGCCTGCAAGCCGTGATGCACGTGCAGGGCATGCACCTGCACGCCCAGCGGCGTGGCCAGGCGCGCGCTGGCGTGCAGCAGCGCGGTGGAGTCGATGCCGCCGCTGGCGGCCACGCCCAGATGCAGGCGATGCGCGGGCTCGGGCCTGTCCATGGGGCCCGCCTCGGGCCGCGCTCAGCGTTCCTTGGTGTCGACGAAGCGGCCGTAGGCCTGCAGCCGCTCGTAGCGCCGCTGCAGCAGCTCGCGGGGCTCGAGGTCGACGACCTGGCGTAGCGCGTCGTTGAGCGCACGCTTGAGCTGCGCGGCCATCCATTTGGGATCGCGGTGTGCGCCGCCCACCGGCTCGTTGACGATCTTGTCGACCACTCCGAGCGCCTTCAGGCGATGCGCGGTGATGCCCAGCGCCTCGGCGGCATCGCTGGCGCGCTCGGCGGTCTTCCACAGAATCGAGGCACAGCCCTCGGGCGAGATGACCGAGTAGACGCTGAACTGCAGCATCAGCACCTGGTCGCCGACGCTGATGGCCAGCGCGCCGCCGGAGCCGCCCTCGCCGATGATGGTGCAGACGATGGGCACCTGCAGCTGCGCCATCTCGAAGATGTTGCGGCCAATGGCTTCCGACTGCCCGCGCTCCTCCGCGCCGATGCCCGGATAGGCGCCGGGCGTGTCGACGAAGGTGAACACCGGCAGGCCGAACTTCTCGGCCAGCTTCATCATGCGCAGCGCCTTGCGGTAGCCCTCTGGACGCGACATGCCGAAGTTGCGCGCCGTGCGCTCCTTGGTGTCGCGCCCCTTCTGGTGGCCGATCACCATGCACGCCTGGCCGTTGAAGCGCGCCAGGCCGCCGACGATGGAAAGATCGTCGCCGAAGTGGCGGTCGCCGTGCAGCTCCTGGAAGTCGGTGAAGATCTCGGCCACGTAGTCCAGCGTGTAGGGGCGCTGCGCGTGACGCGCGATCTGCGTCACCTGCCAGGGCGAGAGGCTGGAATAGATGTCCTTGGTGAGCTGCTGGCTCTTCTTGGACAGGCGCTCGATCTCATCCGAGATGTCGACCGCCGACTCGCTCTGCACGAAGCGCAGTTCGTCGATCTTGGACTCGAGCTCGGCGATGGGGTGCTCGAAATCCAGAAAGTGACGTTTGCTCATCAATACTCCACCGGCAGCGGGTCGAGGCTGCGCCAAATATACCAAGTCGCCACCGAGCGAAACGGCGCCCATGCCTCGCCGAGTTCGCGCGCCTCGGCGCGCGAGACCGGCTCGCCGCTGAAGTAGTTCAGGCTGACGCCGCGCAGCAGGCCGACGTCGTCCAGCGGCAGCACGTTCGGTCGCATGAGGTGGAAGATGAGGAACATCTCCGCCGTCCAGCGGCCGATGCCGCGAATGGCCACCAGCTCTTCGATGATGGCCTCGTCGTCCATGCGCTGCCACTGGTCGACGTGCACGCTCCCGCCCTCGAAATGGCGCGAGAGATCGAGCAGGTACTCGGCCTTGCGCAGCGACAGCCCGGCTTCGCGCAGGCGCGCCGGCGCATGCGCCAGAACCTGCACCGGCGCCAGCCCCGGGCCGTCGCCGGCTGCGAGCTGCACGAAGCGCTCCCACACCGACTGCGCGGCCTTGACCGAGATCTGCTGGCCGACGATCGAGCGCGCCAGCGTCGTGAAGGCATCGCCGCGGCTCTGCAGCCGGGCGCTGCCGTAGCGCGGGATCAGCCGCTTCATCACGCGGTCGCGCCGCGAGAGATGCCGGCAGGCGTCGTCCCAGTAGACGGGGGCGACGAGCGCGCCTTCCTGCGGCGACGCGGCGGGCGCCTGCGGCTTGGGGCTGGCCTGTCGTTGCGACAAGGGTTCAGGCCCTCACCCAGGTCGTGCCCTGCGGGCCATCCTTGAGTTCGACCCCCTGCTGCGCGAGCGCACTGCGGATGCGGTCGGCCTCGGCGAAGTCGCGCGCGGCCTTGGCGGCCGCACGGGCCGCGATCGCAGTCAGGACCGCCGCCTCGTCCAGGGCCCCGCCGGCCTGCAGGAAGCTGCGCGGATGCTGCTGCAGCACGCCCAGGCACTGCCCGAGCCGGCGCAGCAGACGCGCGCGCGCGGCACCGCCACCGCGGTTGACCTCGCTGGCGAGTTCGAACAGCACCGCCATCGCCGCCGGCGTGTTGAAGTCGTCGTCCATCGCCGCGCGAAACGCTGCGGCACGCGGCTCGCTCCAGTCCACCGGCATCGCGGCGGCCACGGGCTCGTCGCCCAGCGCCGCATCCAGCGCGGTGTAGAGCCGGCGCAGCGCCTGGCGCGCATCCTCGAGATTGGCGTCGCTGAAGTTGAAGGGGCTGCGGTAGTGCGTGCGCAGCATGAAGAAGCGCAGCGTCTCGCCGTCGAACACCTTCAGCACGTCGCGGATGGTGAAGAAGTTGCCCAGCGACTTGGACATCTTCTCGTTGTCGACGTTGAGGAAGCCGTTGTGCATCCACACGTTGACGAAGGTCCGGCCGCTGGCGCCCTCGCTCTGCGCGATCTCGTTCTCGTGGTGCGGGAACTGCAGGTCCATGCCGCCGCCGTGGATGTCGAAGGGCTCGCCCAGCAGGGCGCCGCTCATCGCCGAGCACTCGATGTGCCAGCCCGGTCGGCCGCAACCGAAGGGGCTCTCCCAGCGGGCATCCTCGGGCTCCTCGGGCTTGGCGGCCTTCCACAGCACGAAGTCCAGCGGGTCCTCCTTGCCGTCGGCCACCTCCACGCGTTCGCCGGCGCGCAGCTCGTCGATCGACTTGCCGGAGAGCTTGCCGTAGCCCGGGAAGCGGCGCACCGCGAAGTTGACGTCGCCGTTGCCGGCGCGGTAGGCCAGGCCCTTGTCCTCCAGGCGCGTGATCAGCGAGAGCATCTGCGGCACGTAGTCGGTGGCGCGCGGCTCGTGCGTGGGCGCAAGGATGCCGATGGCGGCGATGTCCTGGCGCATCGCCGCGATCATCTCGTCGGTGAGCTGGCGGATCGAGATGCCTCGCTCCAGCGCGCGGCGGATGATCTTGTCGTCGATGTCGGTGATGTTGCGCACGTAGGTGACGCGAAAGCCGCTCTCCAGCAGCCAGCGGTAGACGACGTCGAAGGCCATCATCATCCGCGCGTGGCCCATGTGGCAAAGGTCGTAGATCGTCATGCCGCACACGTACATGCGCACGTGGCCGGGCTCGATGGGCCGGAAGTCCTCGACGCGGCGCGTCAGCGTGTTGTGGATGCGAAGGCTCATGCGTCGGCTGCGGGGGCGACGGCGCGGGGGACGTCGGGACCGGGCGAAAGCAGCTTCCAGGCGGCTCGCAGCAGCATGGAAGGCGCCCGATAGAATCGACCAGTATAGCGAGCGGGCTACGCGCGGATTTGCGTGCGAGGGCCACCCGAGCGGAAGAACCGGAGTACCCATGAACGAGAAGAAGCCGCGCCGGCCCTCGGCCGCGCGACCGACCCTGGCACTTGCGCTGATCCTGGGCCTGGGGGCTGCGCCGACGGCATGGGCGCAGAAAGTCCGCCTGGCGACGAACCTGGGCGACATCGTGCTCGAACTAGACGCAGCCAAGGCGCCGCGATCGGTCGAGAACTTCCTGCAGTACGTCAAGGCCGGGCACTACGACGGCACGATCTTCCACCGCGTCATCGACGGCTTCATGATCCAGGGCGGCGGCTTCACCCCCGACCGGGTGCAGAAGCCCACGGGTGCAGCGATTCCGCTCGAAGCCGGCAACGGCCTCTCCAACGTCCGCGGATCGCTGGCGATGGCGCGCACCGCCGCGCCCAACAGCGCAACCGCGCAGTTTTTCATCAACGTCGTCGACAACCTGCCGCTGGACAACTACGGCGGCGGCTATGCGGTGTTCGGCAAGGTCGCGCAAGGCATGGACGTGGTCGACCGCATCAGGGCCGTGCCCACCGTCGATCGCGGCCCCGCGTTTGCCAATCTGCCGAGCGCTGACGTCGTCATCCGCAAGGCCACCCTGGAGGAATAAGCCATGACCAAGACCGTGAAGATGCAGACGAGCCAGGGCAGCCTGGACATCGAGCTCGACGACGAGCGGGCCCCCGAGAGCGTGCGCAACTTCCTCGCCTACGCGCAGAAGGGGCACTACGACGGCACCGTGTTCCACCGCGTCATCAAGGGCTTCATGATCCAGGGCGGCGGCTTCGAGCCGGGCATGAAGCAAAAGCCCACCGAAAAGCCGATCGCCAACGAGGCGAAGAACGGGCTGAAGAACCAGAAGTACACGCTGGCGATGGCGCGCACCTCGGACCCGCACTCGGCCACGGCGCAGTTCTTCATCAACACCAGCGACAACGGCTTCCTCGACAACGACCGGGCGCAGGACGGCTGGGGCTACGCCGTCTTCGGCAAGGTCGTCGCCGGCACCGATACGGTGGACGCGATGGAGAAGGTGCGCACCGGCCGCAAGGGCTTTCACGACGACGTGCCGCTCGACGACCTGGTGATCGAGCGCGTTCGACTCGCCGAGTGAGGGACGACGGGGCAGGCACGGCCGCAGCACCGCGCTGACGTGAGCGAGGGCCTGGCCCTGCCCGCATGGGCACCGAGCGCGCCCTGGCAGGCGATCGACTTCGTCGCCGACCTGCATCTGGCGCCGCAGCAGCCGCGCACGCTGCGCGCCTTCGGCGAGTACCTGCACGGCACCCGCGCCGATCACGTCGTGCTGCTGGGCGACCTCTTCGAAGCCTGGGTCGGCGACGACAGCCGCAACCTGCCCTTCGAGCGCACGGTGGTGGACATGCTGGCTGCCGTCGCGCGCCGCCGCCGGCTTTACTTCATGCCCGGCAACCGCGACTTTCTCATCGGTGCCGAGTTGCTCGCCGCAACCGGCATGAGCGCCCTGCCCGACCCTTGCTGCCTGGAGGCCGCGGGCGGGCGCTGGCTGCTGGCGCACGGCGACGCCCAGTGCCTGGACGACCAGCCCTACCAGGCCTACCGCGCGCAGGTCCGCAGCCGCGCCTGGCAGGACACGTTCCTTGCGCGGCCCCTGCACGAGCGCCTCGAGCTGGCGCGCACCATGCGTGAGGAGAGCATGCGCGTGCAGCGCGACCAGGCCGGGGCCACGGTCGATCTGGACGCCTTCGCCTGCCGCCGCCTGCTGGCGGCCTGCCATGCGCACGAGATGATCCATGGGCACACCCATCGGCCGGCGACGCACGACCTGGGCGGCGGGAAGCGCCGGCACGTGCTCAGCGACTGGGACCTGGACGATGCCGGTGCGCCGCGCGCGCAGGTCCTGCGCCTCATGCCCGACGGCAGCCTGCACCGCATCACGCCCGAGGCGGCCTGCGCGCTGGACGCGCCCCGCACGACCGGGCCGGCGGGCCCGGCCTGAACCCGCCGATGCTCCATGACCTGCGGCGCTGGTGGCACGGCCGCCGCGACGCTGCGGCGCTGCGCCGGCGCCCGATCCCGGACGACCTCTGGAAGCGCACGCTGGTGCGCTACCCCTTCCTGCGCAGCAGCGCCGACCCCCAAGGCGTCGCGCTGCGCCGCATGACCAGCCTCTTCCTCGACCGCAAGGAGTTCACCGCGGTGCCGCCGCTGCGGTTGACCAACGACGTCGTCGTCGCCGTGGCCGCCCAGGCCTGCCTGCCGGTGCTGCAGCTCGGGCTGTCGCGCTACGACGGCTTCGTCGGCATCGTGCTCCAGCCCGATCAGGTGGTCGCGCGCCGCCAGCACCTGGACGAGGACGGCGTGCTGCACGAGTACGAGGAGGTGCTCTCCGGCGAGGCGGTGCAGGGCGGACCGGTGATGCTCGCCTGGCGCGACGTGCGCGGCAGCGGCCGCAGCGCCGCCGAGGGCTACAACGTCGTCATCCACGAGTTCGCGCATGTCCTCGACATGGCGGACGGCGCCGCCGACGGCGTGCCCTTGCTGCCGCCGGACATCCCACGCGACGAGTGGCTGCAGACCCTTGCAGGGGAGTACGAGGCGTTCGTCGCGCGGGTGCAGGCCGACGACGAGACGGCGCTCGACCCGTACGGCGCGCAGGCGCCGGAGGAGTTCTTCGCCGTCGCCAGCGAGGCGCTCTTCGTCGCCCCCGAACGGCTGCGCGCCGAGCACCCGGCCATGCACCGGCTGCTGGCGCGCTTCTATCGCCTCGGCGGGGCCGCCTGAGCGTCCCGCCTGCGGCTCAGGCCGGCGCCGTCTCGGCGCGCGACTTGTCGCTCTTCTTCGGCGGCTGGATGTCGAGCACGACCTCGCCCTGGCCGTCGATGTCGACCGAGAGGCGCCCGCCGTCGACGAGGCGGCCGAAGAGCAGCTCGTCGGCCAGCGCACGGCGGATCACGTCCTGGATCAGGCGCTGCATCGGCCGTGCGCCCATCAGCGGGTCGAAGCCCTTCTTGGCCAGGTGCTTGCGCAAGGCATCGGTGAAGGTCGCCTCGACCTTCTTCTCGGCGAGCTGGCTCTCGAGCTGCAGCAGGAACTTGTCGACCACGCGCAGGATGATGTCCTCGTCCAGGGCGCGGAAGCTGACGATGGCGTCCAGCCGGTTGCGGAACTCGGGCGTGAACAGGCGCTTGATGTCGCCCATCTCGTCACCCTGCTCGCGCCGCGTCGTGAAGCCGATGGTCGCCTTGTTCATGGTCTCGGCGCCGGCATTCGTGGTCATGATGATGATCACGTTGCGGAAGTCGGCCTTGCGCCCGTTGTTGTCGGTCAGCGTGCCGTGGTCCATCACCTGCAGCAGCACGTTGAAGACGTCCGGGTGCGCCTTCTCGATCTCGTCGAGCAGCAGCACGGCGTGCGGCTTCTTGGTGATCGCCTCGGTCAAGAGGCCGCCCTGGTCGAAGCCGACGTAGCCCGGCGGCGCGCCGATGAGTCGGCTGACCGCATGGCGCTCCATGTACTCCGACATGTCGAAGCGGATGAGGTCGATGCCCATGATGTAGGCGAGCTGCTTGGCGACCTCGGTCTTGCCGACGCCCGTGGGGCCGCTGAAGAGGAAGCTGCCGATCGGCTTCTCGGGCTTGCCGAGGCCGGAGCGCGCCATCTTGATCGCCGCCGACAAGGCCTCGATCGCCGGCTCCTGGCCGAAAACCACGCTCTTCAGGTCACGCTCGAGGTTCTTCAGCTTGCCGCGGTCGTCGCTGGAGACGGAGGCCGGCGGGATGCGCGCGATCTTGGCGACGATCTCCTCCACCTCGGAGCGCGTGATCGTCTTCTTCTGCCGGCTCTTGGGCAGGATGCGCTGCGCGGCGCCGGCCTCGTCGATGACGTCGATGGCCTTGTCGGGCAGGTGGCGGTCGTTGATGTACTTCGCCGAGAGTTCGGCCGCGGCCTGCAACGCGCCCAGCGCGTACTTCACGCTGTGGTGCTCCTCGAAGCGCGACTTCAGACCCTTCAGGATCTCGATCGTCTGCTCGACCGAGGGTTCGACGACGTCGACCTTCTGGAAGCGCCGCGACAGCGCCGCGTCCTTCTCGAAGATGCCGCGGTACTCGGTGAACGTGGTCGCGCCGATGCACTTCATCGCGCCGGTGGACAGGGCCGGCTTGAGCAGATTGCTCGCGTCCAGCGTGCCGCCCGAGGCGGCGCCGGCGCCGATCAGCGTGTGGATCTCGTCGATGAAGAGGATGGCGCCGGGCTGGTCCTTCAACTGCTTGAGCACGCCCTTCAGGCGCTGCTCGAAGTCGCCGCGGTACTTGGTCCCGGCCAGCAGCGCGCCCATGTCCAGGGCGTACACGGTGGCGTCGGCCAGCACCTCGGGCACGTCCTTCTCGGTGATGCGCCAGGCCAGGCCCTCGGCGATCGCCGTCTTGCCCACGCCCGCCTCGCCCACCAGCAGCGGGTTGTTCTTGCGGCGGCGGCACAGCACCTGGATGACGCGCTCGACCTCGAGCTCACGGCCGATCAGCGGATCGATCTTGCCGTCGCGCGCGAGCTGGTTGAGGTTCTGCGTGAATTGGTCCAACGGCGAACTCTTGCCGTCGCCGGCGGCGCCGTCTTCCTTCTCGGGCTCGCTGCCCGTGCTCTCGCTGCCCTTCACGGGCTCGGGCGGGTCGGACTTCTTGATGCCGTGGGCAATGAAGTTGACGACGTCCAGCCGCGTCACGCCCTGCTGGTGCAGGTAGTAGACGGCGTGCGAATCCTTCTCGCCGAAGATCGCGACCAGCACGTTGGCGCCGGTGACCTCCTTCTTGCCGCTGCCGGTGGACTGCACGTGCATGATCGCGCGCTGGATCACGCGCTGGAAGCCGAGCGTGGGCTGCGTGTCGACTTCCTCGGAGCCGGAGACGGTGGGCGTGTTCTCCTTGATGAAGCTGGCGAGGCTCTTGCGCAGATCGTCGAGGTTGGCGGCACAGGCGCGCAGCACCTCGGCGGCACTCGGGTTGTCGAGCAAGGCCATCAGCAGGTGCTCGACGGTGATGAATTCGTGTCGCTGCTGGCGCGCCTCGACGAACGCCATGTGCAGGCTGACTTCCAGTTCCTGGGCGATCATGCGGCCTCCATAATGCACTGCAGCGGGTGCCCGTCGCGGCGCGCCGCGGCCAGGACCAGTTCGACCTTGGTGGCGGCGATGTCCTTGGGGTAGACCCCGCAGACGCCACGGCCTTCGTGGTGAATCTTGAGCATGATGTGGGTGGCAGTGTCGAGGTTGCGCTGGAAATACTGCTGCAGCACCATCACGACGAACTCCATCGGCGTGAAGTCGTCGTTGAGCAACACCACCTGATACAGCGATGGCGGCTTGGTCCGGGCCGCCTTGCGCTCGGCCACGACCGCGCCCTGCCCGCCCTCCCGGCGCGGCCGGATGGCAGTCTTCGGAGGCTGGCGGGAACCGTCATCAGGCATGGCTCATTCTAGCGAGCACGGGTAGGCAGGGTGCGGCGCAGGCCACGCCTGCGCACGGTACCCATGTTGGCGCGGAAGTGGCGCCATCAAGAGCCGAGTTGGGCCGCGGTTCGGGCGCATTCCGGCGCGTCTGCTGCTTCTGACCCCAATAACGAAGTTCTGACGCATGCGACATGGGCCAGCATGGCTGCGGGGAACGGGCCGATCGCCGGGCGCCCGGCGTCGCTCAACCCCGCGGATGGTGGCGCGCGTGCAACTGGCGCAAGCGCTCGCGCGCGACGTGGGTGTAGATCGTCGTCGTGCCGATGTCGGCGTGGCCCAGCAGCAGCTGCACCGCGCGCAGGTCGGCGCCGTGGTTGAGCAGGTGCGTGGCAAAGGCGTGGCGCAGCGTATGCGGTGACAGCTGCGCGCTGATGCCGGCCTGGCGCGCGTAGCGCTTGACGAGGTTCCAGAACATCTGCCGCGTCATGCCCGCGCCGCGCACGGTGACGAAGAGCGCGTCCGCGCTGCGCGCCCCGAGAATCCGCGCGCGCCCCTGCGCCAGCCAGCGCCGCAGCCACGCATGCGCCTCCTCGCCGAAGGGCACGAGCCTCTCCTTTCCGCCCTTGCCGAGCACGCGCAGCACGCCCTCGTTCAGCCCCAGGTGCACGGTCTTCAGCTTCACGAGCTCGCTCACGCGCAGGCCGCTGGCGTACATCAGCTCGAGCATCGTGCGGTCACGCTCGCCCAGAGGCGTATCGACCACGGGAGCCGCCAGCAGCGCCTCGACCTGCGCTTCCGAGAGGCTGCGCGGCACGCGCAGCGGCTGGCGTGCGGCCTGCAGGCGCAGCGTGGGGTCGGCGACGATGCGCCGCTCGCGCAGGGCCCAGCGGAAATAGCGCCGGAACACCGCCAGCCGCCGGTTGGCGGTGCTCGCCCGCGTAGCCGCGTGGCGCGCGCCGATGTAGCCGAGCAGGTCGCTCTCGCGGCTGTCGTCCAGCGCCTTGGCGGCCTGCTGCTGCAGCCACTGCGCGTACAGCGCGAGGTCGCGCCGATAGGCCGCCAGCGTCAGGGCGGCCAGGCCCTCCTCGATCCACAGGGCGTCGATGAAGCTGTCGATCGCGGCCTGGCTGTCAGGATGCATGGCGGCGATTGTCGGCGCACCCGGGCGCGCGCGCTGGCACACTCGCGCCGCATGGCGGACCTCCTCGCGCTGCTGCTGCCCGACTTCCTGCTCATCGTCCTGGGCTGGTTCGTCTGCCGCCACACGCCGCTGGACCGTCCGATCTGGGACGGCGCGGAGCGGCTCGTCTACTACCTGCTGTTCCCGGTGCTGCTCTTCACCTCGATCGTGCGCAACCCGCAGGGCCCGGGCGAGCTGCTGCCGCTGGCGGCCTGCGGCGCCGGCGTGATGCTGATCGGCATCGGCCTAGCCTACACCCTGCGGCACTTCCCGGGGGTGGACCCGAAGCTGCACGCCTCGGGTGCGCAGACGGCGTTTCGCTTCAACAGCTACGTGGCGCTGGCTCTGGCGCAGCGCCTGGCCGGCAGCCAGGGCCTGGCGTGGCTCGGGCTCATCATGTCGCTGTGCGTGCCGATCGCCAACGTGGCCGCGGTGTGGCCGCTGGCGCGCCACGGCGGGCAGGGTCTGGCGCGCGAGCTGGCGCGCAACCCGCTGATCCTGGCCACCGTGGGCGGGCTGGTCTTCAACACCCTCGGACTGCGCCTGCCCGAGCTGGCGATGAACACCGCCACGCGCGTCGGCTCGGCGGCGCTGCCGCTGGGCTTGATGGCTGTCGGCGCCGGCCTGCGCCTGGGCGCGCTGCGCGAAGGGCCGGGGCTTGCCGCCGCCCTGCTGACGATCCGCCACCTGCTGCTGCCGCTCGCCGGCATCGCGCTGGCCGTGGGGCTGCGCCTGCCGCTGCCGCAGCAGCTCGTCGTCGTCGCCTTCGCCGCCATGCCCACCGCCTCCAGTGCCTACGTGCTGGCGGTGCGCATGGGTGGTCACGGCAGCTACGTCGCCGGATTGATCACGGTCTCCACGCTCCTGGGCATGGCCGGCCTGCCGCTGGCGCTGGCCGCGCTGCAGGCGATCAGCACGCCTTGAGCGGGTCGCCGCGAGAGCTCGTATCGACCGCCGACGCTGCAGGCGTGGCGGCAGCACCCTGCGCCAGTGCCCAGTCGATGTGCTCACGCACCATGTCGTCGGCACCCGGGCGCGCGGCGACGAGCGCCTCGGCGATCGCCGCATCGCCGCTTGCGCGCCAGGCGTTGCCCAAGCCCACGGCCAGGTTGCGCCGCCAGCGCGACCAGCCGATGCGCCGGATCGGATTGCCCTCGGTGCGGTTCAGGAATTCGCCCTCGCTCCAGGCCCAGAGTTCGAGCAGCGGGGCTTCGGCCAGCCACGGCCGCGGCTCGAAATCCGGCAGCAGCGCGCGGCGCGCGTACTTGTTCCAGGGGCAGGCGAGCTGGCAGTCGTCGCAGCCGTAGACGCGATTGCCGATGTCCGCACGCAGCTCGACCGGAATCGGGCCGTCGTTCTCGATCGTCAGGTAGGAGATGCAGCGCCGCGCGTCGACGCGATAGGGCGCGACGATGGCATGTGTCGGGCAGGCGTCGATGCAGGCGCGACACTGGCCGCAGTGCGCGGTGACGGGGGCGGTCGGCGGCAGCGCGACGTCGACGAAGAGCTCGCCGAGGAAGAACATCGAGCCCGCGTCGCGATGCAGCGCGAGCGTGTGCCTTCCGCGCCAGCCGTTGCCGCTGCGCGACGCCAGCTCGACCTCGAGCACCGGCGCGGAATCGCAGAACGCACGATGGCCGATCGCCCCGACCTCGGCCTGCAGCCGGTCAGCCAGCTGCTGCAGGCGTGGGCGCACGACCTTGTGGTAGTCCCGCCCTCGCGCATAGAGCGAGACCTGCGCGCGTGCCGGCTCCTGCAGGCGCTGCCGCTCGCGAGCCTGCCAGCCATCGGGCGTGGCCGCGGGCAGGTAGTCCATGCGCAGCGTGATCACGCTGAGCGTCCCGGGCACCAGCTCGGCCGGGCGCGCGCGCTTGAGCCCATGCGCGGCCATGTAGCCCATGCGGCCGTGAAAGCCCGCGTCCAGCCAGGCCTGCAACCCGGGCTCGGCGCTGGCGAGATCGATGCCGGCGATGCCGATCTGGGAGAATCCCAGCTCATGCGCCCAAGCCCGCAGTTGCTGCACGAGGCGCGGCCCGTCGATATCCCGCGAATGAGACATGCGTCGATTCTAGGAACGCGCATCGTCGCCTGGCCCGACGAGGCCGCCTGCGCCACCTTCGCACAAGGGCTTGCGGCCCGCCCGGCGCTGCGCGACGCCTACCTCGAGCTGCACGGCGCCCTGGGCGCCGGCAAGACGACCTTCGTGCGCCACCTGCTGCGCGCGCTCGGCGTGCAGGGACGCATCAAGAGCCCGAGCTACGCCGTGGTCGAGCCCTACGAGGTCGACGGCCTGGCGATCTCGCACTGCGACTTCTACCGCTTCGAGGACGCGCGCGAGTGGGAGGATGCGGGCTTGCGCGACCTCTTCGCCGCGCCCGGACTCAAGCTCGCCGAATGGCCGCAGCAGGCCGCGGCGCTGCTGCCGGTGCCGGATCTGCGCCTGCTGATCGAGGTCGGCGACGACGAAGCACGCCGCGTCGAGGTCCAGGCCTGCACCGCGCGCGGGCTGGAGCTGCTGCGGTGAGCGGGCGCCGCACCGCGCTGCGCGGCATCGGCAGCGCCGTGCTGCTGCTGGGCGCGGGCCAGCTCGCGCGCGGCGCGGGCATCGTCGCCGTGCGCGTGTGGCCGGCTGCCGACTACACGCGGGTGACGATCGAGAGCGACCGCGCGCTGGGCGCGAAGCATTTCCTCGCCGAGGGGCCGTACCGGCTGGTGCTGGACATCGAAGGGCTCGGGCTCGATCCGGCCTTGAAGGAGCTGGTCGGCGCGATCCGCCCCGATGACCCCTACATCGCCGGCGTGCGCGTGGGGCAGTTCCAGCCGCATGTGGTGCGCCTGGTGCTCGACCTCAAGCAGCCGGTGACGCCGCAGCAGTTCGCTCTGCCGCCGGTGGCCGCGTACCAGCATCGCCTGGTGCTGGACCTCTACCCGCTGCAGGAGCCCGACCCGCTGCTGGCGCTGATCCGCGACAAGGAGGCCGCCGAGGCGCAGGCCGCCAAGGCGGTGCAGGATGCACTGGGCGAGCTGATCGCGCGCGTCGACCGCGGCACCCCGCCGGCAGCAGGCCCACCGACGCAGCCGCCGTCCCCGGCGTCGGCGCCGGCGCATATGACACCGGCCCCGCCGGTGGTCGCCGCGCCGACCGAGGCCGAGCGCAGGCGGGTCGAGCGGCTGATCATCGTCGCCGTCGACCCTGGCCACGGGGGCGAGGATCCGGGCGCCATCGGCCCCACCGGACTGCGCGAGAAGGACGTCGTGCTGGCCATCGGGCGCGCGCTGCGCGACGAGCTGAACACGGAGCGCAATCTGCGCGTCATGCTCACGCGCACGGACGACTACTTCGTGCCGCTCTACGAGCGCGTGCGCAAGGCCCGGCGCGTGCAGGCCGATCTCTTCGTCTCCATCCACGCGGACGCCTTCATCCGCCCCGAGGCGCGCGGCGCCAGCGTGTTCGCGCTCAGCGCCCGCGGCGCCACCAGTGCCACCGCGCGCTGGATGGCCGAGCGCGAGAATCGCGCCGATCTCGTCGGCGGCGTCAACATCGACGTCGCCGATGCGCAGCTCATGCGCGCGCTTCTCGACATGAGCACGACGGCGCAGATCAAGGACAGCCTCAAGCTCGCGCGCGAGGTCCTCTGGCGCATCGGCCGCGTCGGCAAGCTGCACAAGCGCGAGGTCGAGCAGGCGGGCTTCGCCGTGCTGAAGGCGCCGGACATCCCGAGCATCCTCGTCGAGACCGCATTCATCTCCAACCCGCAGGAGGAGGAGAAGCTGCGCGACCCGGCGTATCGCAGCGAGCTGGTGCAGGCCATCGCCTCGGGCGTCCGCCGCTACTTCGCGCGCAACCCGCCGCTGGCGCGGGATCGGGAGTTGTAGCCGGCGGGCGCGATGCCATGCCCCCCGCAGCGAAGCTGCGCCGGCCTCAAGCCATCCCGCGCCAGCGCGTCCAGGCGATCAAGAGCGCGAAGAACAGCGGCTGGTGCAGCATGTAGAAGGCCAGCGACCAGCGCCCGAGCACGGTCAGCGGGGCGAGCCCGCGCGGCAGGCCCCCGGCGAGTGCGCGCGGCCGCTGCGCCAGCAGCCACTGCCCCGCCGCCAGGCCCGCCAGCAGCACCCCCACCCAGGGCAGCAGCGGCACGTAGTCCTCGGTCACCGGCTTGCGCGTGACCAGGCCGATCCAGCTCAGCCAGGGCGCGTTGAAAGCCTCGTGCCGCCATAGCAGCGGCAGCGCGATCGCCGCCGCCGCCAGCGGCCACAAGGCGCCGCGCAGGGGCGCCAGCAGCCGCCCGAGCACCAGCATCACGCACAGCGCATGCAGCACGCCGAAGGCGATCCAGCTGCGCGGGAAGACCAGCCACGAGCCGAGGCTGACGAGCAGCGCGCAGCCCGCCACCTGGGCCCAGCGCCGCCCGAAGCGCGCCCAGCCCTGCCCCGATGCGGCGGCCATCGCCTGCCCGATGCCGGCAATGAAGAGGAAGGAGCCGAGGATCAGCGTGCGCTGCACGATCCACGCCGCATCCTCGTTGGGATGCTGGCGCGGCTGCAGCAGGCCGAAGTGGTTGAGGTCGAAGGCGAAGTGGTAGGCCGCCATCCAGACGATCGCCAGGCCGCGCAGCGCGTCGAGCCGATCCAGGCGCTTCACGGCAGCCGCTCGTAGACGTCGCTGAAGTCCTGCCCGTCCCAGGCATAGAGCAGGTAGGCCGCGTGCAGGCAGTCGCGCGCACCGAGCGGATTGAACAGCCCCGCGCACTGCCCGCCCGCATGCCGCACGCTGCGGTAGACGACGCCGTCCGAGCCCGCGGCACGCAGCTGCCGCGCCAGCGCCCGCGAAGATGCATAGCTGTGCGGGTCGTGGCAGGCCTCGAACTCGGCCGAGCGCGGGCGCAGGTCGTGCAGGCGGGCATCGATGGCAACGTGATAGAGCCGCATCGGCAGGGGCATGGGTGGCTGCGCGGTCGCCTGCAGGAAGCGCGCGTGGTGATGGCGCGTCTCGGCGATCGCCGTGCCGCGCTCGCGGGCGGCGTAGAAGACACCCCAGCCGCCGTCGGAGAAGCGGCTGCCCTCGAGGTTGACATGCGTGAACGCCGCCATGATGGGCCCGCTGCCCAGGCCGTAGCGGCGCTGCTCGGGCGGCACGCGCCTGACCTCGCCGAGATCGTCGCGCACGCGCTCGTTGGTCATCGCCTCGAGCGCGTAGAGCGCCTCGAAGTCCGCCGCATCGGCAACGCGGTCGAAGAGCGTCACCGACGGGTAGCGCGTGGGAACGATGCGGCAGGCCTGTGGCCAGCGTATGCGGCGGCGCTCGGGCTCGGACACGGGTCGTCCTAGGCCCAGCCGCCGCTGCGCACGCCGTCCAGGTAGCGGCGCACGAGGTTCAGGTCGCCCACGTTGCCGCCCAGCATGCTCTGGAGCGCGCTGCGGCCGCCGAAAAGCGGCGCGCGGTTGGGCTGGCGCACCCAGGCGTCGGCTGCCGCCGCGTCGGGCAGCAGGATCTGCAGGCTCTTGTAGATGCCCAGCAGGTTGGAGATGCGCTCCAGCGTGTCGCGCGGGAGCACGGCGCGATCGGGGTTCTTGCGCCAGGCGAAGAAGGTCGAGCGTGGTGGCGCACCCAGCAGCGTGAGCTGCTCGTCGACCGAAAGGCCCCAGGCTTGCGCGATGCGCACGAAGGCGCGCACGCCCGCGGCGGCCATCCGCGCCGGGCTTGTGGCGAAGGCCGGCGACGGCTCGCGCGCGGTAAGTGCCATTCCTGTCTCCAGCGAAGAGCTTATCCAAGACTCCGGTTGGATTTTAGTCTTGTATTGGACTTCCGACAAGAGTACCGGTCCGGGCGCAGCGCAAGGCTCCGGCGGCCGGCTCGAAGCGGGGGCCGTGCCGGGCCGCGAGCTCGCGCGTCCGCTCGACGAACGCCTTGGCCCCGATCCCGTTCACGAACTGCAGTGCGCCACCGTGAAACGGCGCGAAGCCCCAGCCGAAGATCGAGCCGACGTTGCCGTCCGCCACCGATCTCAGCACCCCCTCGTCCAGGCAGCGCACGGCCTCGTTGGCCTGCGCGAACATGAGACGGTCGATGAGGTCCCGCTGCGGCGGCTGCGCCTTGGCCAGCGGGAACAGCCCCGACAACCCGCCCCAGAGCGCCTTGCCGCGCCCGTCCTCGTCCAGGCCCCAGTCGTAGAAGCCCTTGCCGGCCTTCTTGCCGCTGCGCCCGATCGCGCACAGGCGGCGCACGACCGCCATGCCCGGATGTTCCTCGTGGTTCTTGCCTTCGGCGGCGAGATCCTTCTTCGTCTGCTCGGCCACGTGCAGCGCCAGCGACAGGCTGACCTCGTCCTGCAACGCCAGCGGCGGCATCGGCATGCCGGCCTGCAGGCCGGCGACCTCGATGCTGCGTGGATGCACGCCCTCGGCGAGCATCGCGATGCCCTCCATGACGTAGGTCGCGAACACCCGGCTGGTGTAGAAGCCGCGGCTATCGTTGACGACGATCGGCGTCTTGCCGATCTGCAGCACGAAGTCGAAGGCACGCGCCAGCGTGGCGTCGCTCGTCTCCTTGCCGACGATGATCTCGACCAGCGGCATCTTGTCCGCCGGACTGAAGAAGTGCAGGCCGATGAAGGACGCCGGGCGCTGGCTGGCCTGCGCCAGGCCGGTGATCGGCAGCGTGCTGGTGTTGGACGCAAAGACCGCATCGACGCCGAGCACCGACTCGGCGCGCTGCGTCACTTCGGCCTTCACGGCGCGATCCTCGAACACCGCCTCGACCACCAGATCGCAGCCTGCGAGGCCTGCAAACTCGGTCCCGGCCGTGATGCGTGCCAGCAGCGCCTGCCGTTGCTCGGGCGTGCTGCGGCCCCTCTTCAGCGCCTTGTCGAGCAGGCCCTGCGAATAGGCCTTGCCCTGGTCCGCCTGCTCCTGCGTCGTGTCCAGCAGCACCACCTCGATACCGGCCTTGGCGGCCACAAACGCGATCGCCGCACCCATCATCCCGGCGCCCAGCACGCCGAGCTTGCCGACCTTGCCGCGCGCGATGCCCGCCGGGCGCGAGGCGCCCTTCTTGATCGCGCCCAACTGGTACCACAGCGTGCCGATCATGTTCTTCGACTCCTGCGACATCACGCAGGCGGCGAAGTAGCGGCTCTCGACCACGCAGCCGGCGTCGAAGTCGAGCAGGCAGCCTTCGAAGACGCTGCTCATGATGTGCGTCACCGCCGGGTAGTTGCCCCAGCTCTTGAGCGAGGCGACGGAGGGCGCGATCGCCAGCATCTGCACCACCGCGGGGCTGCGCGAGTCGCCGCCGGGGATGCGAAAGCGCGGCTGATCCCAGGGCTGCGCGGCCTTGGGGTGCTCGGCGATCCACGCGCGCGCCTGGGCCAGCAACGCGTCGCGGTCCGGGGCCAGCGCGGTGACCAGACCCATCGCCAGCGCCTTCGCCGGCGCGATGTCGGCGCCCTCGGCGCAGATCTGCAAGGCCTGCTGCATGCCCAGCAGCCGCGGCAGGCGCTGCGTGCCGCCGCCGCCGGGCAGCAGGCCGAGCTTGACCTCGGGCTGGCCGAGCTTGAGCCGGCTGTCGTCGAGCACGATGCGCGCGTGGCAGGCCAGCGCGATCTCGAGCCCGCCGCCCAGCGCGTGGCCGTTGATCGCAGCCACCACCGGCTTGCCCTGCGTCTCGAGCGCGCGCAGCACCTTCTTCATCGCCATCGAGGCCTCGAAGGGCTCCTCGGGCCGCGTCCATCGGCTCATGCGGTCAAGGTCGCCGCCGGCGCAGAAGTCGCCCTTGGCGCTGGTGAGGATCATGCCCTTCACCGCGGGGTCGGCAAGCTGGTCGCAGGCCTCGGCGAGGCCCTGCATCAACGCATCGCCGACCACGTTCATCGGCCGGCCCGGCAAGTCCATCGTCGCCACGAGGATGCCGTTGCCGTCCACTTGCAGATCGACTGCCGCCTGAATGTCGCTGGCCATGTTCACACCCGTTCGATGAGGGTCCCGATGCCCATGCCGCCGCCCACGCACAGCGTGGCCACGCCGGTGGCGAGGTTCCTGCGCTCGAGCTCGTCGAGCAGCGTGCCGAGGATGATGCAGCCGGTGGCGCCCAGCGGATGCCCCATGGCGATCGCGCCGCCGTTGACGTTGACGCGCTCGGGGTCCACGCCGAGGTCGCGCGCGGTCTTCATCGGCACCGCGGCGAAGGCCTCGTTGACCTCCCACAGGTCGATGTCGCTGGCCGCCATGCCCGCCTTGGCCAGCAGCTTCTGGCAGGCCGGCGTCGGGCCGGTGAGCATGATGGTCGGCTCGGAGCCGATCACCGCCGCGGCGCGGATGCGCGCGCGTGGCCTCAATCCCGCCTTGCGCCCGCCGTCGGCGTTGCCCACCAGCATCAGCGCCGCGCCGTCGACGATGCCGCTGCTGTTGCCGGCGTGGTGCACGTGCTCGATGCGCTCGACGGTGGTGTAGCGGCGCAGCGCCGTGGCGTCGAAGCCCATCTGCCCGATCGCCGCGAAGCTCGGCTGCAGCCTGCCCATCGCCTCCAGGGTGGCGTCGGCGCGGATGCTCTCGTCCTCGGCGAGCATCGTCATGCCGGCAATGTCCTGCACCGGCACGAGCGAGCGCGCGAAGTAGCCGCCGGCCCGCGCCGCCGTCGCGCGCTGGTGCGAGCGCAGGGCGAAGGCATCGACGTCGTCGCGGCCGAAGCCTTCGAGCGTCGCGATGAGGTCCGCGCCGATGCCCTGCGGCACGAAGCCGGTCTTCTGGTTCACGCGCGGATCCATCACCCAGGCCCCGCCGTCGCTGCCCATCGGCCAGCGGCTCATGCTCTCGACGCCACCGGCCACGACCAGGTCCTCCCATCCGCTCTTCACCTTGGCGGCGGCCAGGTTCACCGATTCCAGGCCGCTGGCGCAGAAGCGGCTCTGCGTCACGCCGGCCACCGTCTGCGCCCATTCGGCGTCGAGCACGGCCGTGCGGGCGATGTCGGCGCCCTGCTCGCCCACCGGCGTCACGCAGCCGAGGACGACGTCGTCGACCAGCGCCGTATCGAGCTGCAAGCGCTGCTGCAGCGCCCGCAGCAGGCTGCGAAGCAGCCAGATCGGTGCGGCCTGATGCAGCGCGCCGTCCTTCTTGCCGCGGCCGCGCGGCGTGCGCACGTGATCGAAGATGTATGCGTCGGACATCGGCTCTTCCTCCTGCAGGCGTGCTCGCCTGCCCATGGGCGGAGGATAGCGAGCCCGCGGGCGGGCGCCGCGGCAGCGGCGCCGGCGCAGCGCGCACAATGCCGACCGTCCGGTCGATCACCCCGAGCGCATGAGTCCTTCCCACCCCCCCGCCCATCCCCCGCCGCCACGCCGAAGCGAGGCCGAGCAGGCCCGCGTCGACGCGGCGCTGCACGACCTGTTCCAGAACCGCATCCCCTTCAACGAGGTGCTGGGGCTGACGCTGCTTTCGGTACGCCATGGCGACGTTCACGGGCGCTTCGACATGAAGCCCGAACTCGTCGGCCATCCGGCCTACGGCCGGCTGCACGGCGGCGTGACGGCGGCGGTGCTCGACGCGATGGGCGGCCTGGCCGGCATGGTCGCCATCGCCGAGCACCACGCCCACGAGACGATGGAGCAGGTGATGCTGCGCTTCGCGCGCTACGGCACCATCGACATGCGCGTGGATTACCTGCGCCCGGGCGTCGGCCGGCACTTCGTCGCCACCACGGAGGTCACGCGCCTGGGTGGCCGCATCGCCAGCACCCAGATGCGGCTGCACAACGACGCCGGCATCCTGGTCGCCACGGCGGCGGCGGCCTACAGCGTGAGCTGAAGGGGTTACTCAGAAGCCGAGGCTGGCCAGCAGGTCGTCGACCTCGCCCTGGTTGGCGACGACATCGGCGCGCCCTTCCGGGTTGATGACCGGGCCGTTGAGCACGTTTGGATCGACCTTCTCGCGATGGTCATCAGGCACCACCTGCACGAGCAGCTTGACGAGGCTGTCCTCGAGGTCGTTGGCCAGCTTCACCACCTTGGCCACCACCTGGCCGGTGAGGTCGTGAAAGTCCTGCGCCAGCATGATGTCCGTGAGGTGCCGGTCGATGCGCTCGGTGCGCGCCTCGACTTCGGCAACGAAGTTGAACACCGCGCCCGAGGCCACGGCACGCACCGGGTCGGCCGTCAACGCCTTGGCCAGCGCGCGCGTCTGCCCGCTGATCGCCTGGTGCTCGAGCTTGGCCTGGTCGACCGTGTTCAGCACCTTGTCGGCCGCGGCGGCGGTCTTCTCGGCGATGTAGTTGAGGCGGCTGCGCGCGTCGGGAAGGCCGTCGGCGGCAGTCTGCAGGCGTGGCATCACGCCCAGCTGCTGCATGGTGTCGTGCAGCAGGCGGGTCATGGTGCCGATCTGCTGGAAGATCTCCTGCTGCGTGGCGTTGTTGGCCATGAGGCTCGGGTCGGCCCGCTCGAGCAGGACATGTGCGCTTTCCATTTTCATGCTCTTTCTCGAGTCGCGGTTCAGGCGGTGGCGGCAAGCTTTTGCAGGATCTTCTGCACCTTCTCCTCCAGCGTCGCCTTGGTGAAGGGCTTGACGATGTAGCCCGCCGCGCCGCTCTGAGCCGCAAGCACGATGTCCTCCTTGCGCGCCTCGGCCGTGACCATGAGCACCGGCAGGTGCTTGAGGCCGTCGTCGGCCTTGATCGCCTTCAGCAGCTCGAAGCCGTTCATGTTGGGCATGTTGATGTCCGAGACGACGAAGTCGAACTTGCCGTTCTTCAGCATGCCGAGCGCCACCACGCCGTCCTCGGCCTCGTCGGCGTTGTTGCAGCCCATTTCCTTGAGCAGGCCGCGCACGATGCGGCGCATGGTCGAGAAGTCGTCGACGATCAGGAACTTCAGGTCGGTCGGGTTGCTCATGTCTCGTGCCTCGGGCAAGGGAAAGGATCGCGGAATTCGACGGCGGCGGGCTGCTGAAGCGATATCGGTCTGCGGCGCGGCGGACTTGAGTCAGTACGCCGGGGAAGCGATCGACGGCACGATCGACGCAGGTGCCGCGCGCGCGGGGCCGCTCGCCTCGCCCTGCGCCTGCGCGCCCACGCCCTGCGGCTGGTCGTTGAAGAAGCGTGCCTCGGCCTCGCGGTTCATGACGATGATGCTGATGCGCCGGTTGACCGGCGCCAGCGGATCGCCCGGCTCCAGCAACATGCTGGCAGCCAGACCCTGCACCCGCAGAGGCCGGTCCTCCGGCATGCCGCCGGCCATCAACTCGCGGCGCGAGGCGTTGGCGCGGTCGGCACTCAGCTCCCAGTTGCTGTAGCCGCGGTCGCCGCCGGCGAAGGACGCGGCGTCGGTGTGGCCTTCGAGCGTGAGGCGGTTGGGGACCTCGCCGAGCACGCCCCCGATGGCCTGCAGCAGTTCGCGCATGTACGGCTTCACCACCGCCGAGCCGCTGTCGAACATCGGCCGGTTTCCGGCATCGGCGATCTGGATGCGCAAGCCGTCGTGCGTCAACTCCAGCCGGATCTGCCCCCCCAGCGACGCGAGCACGGGACTGGCGGTGATCTTCTCCCGGATGCGCTCCTTCAGGGCCTCGAGCGCCGCGCGCTCGGCACGCAGCTGCTCGGCCTTGAGCGCCTGCAGGTTGATCGTCTTGCGCTCGGCCTGGATCTCGCCGCGCTTGACCTGCCCGGTGCTGCGCGACAGGTCCTGCCCGCCGCCATTGATGATGTGGGACGAATCGCCGGAGCCCGCTCCGCTGCCGAGCAGCGACACCTTCAGCGGGCTCGCGAAGTAGTCGGCGATGCCCTTGCGGTCACCCTCCGTGGTGCTGCCGAGCAGCCACATCAGCAGGAAGAAGGCCATCATCGCCGTCACGAAGTCGGCATAGGCGATCTTCCAGGCACCGCCGTGGGTGGCATGGCCGCCCCTCTTGATCCGCTTGACGATGATCGGCTGCAGCTTCTTGGCGTCACCGGCCATGGTCGGCCCCCGTCACTTGCGCTTCACGTGCGACTCGAGTTCGATGAAGGTCGGGCGCGTTGTCGAGGTGAGCACCTTGCGGCCGAACTCGATGGCCACCTGCGGCGCGTAGCCCTGCATGCTGGCGAGCAGCGTGGTCTTGATGCACTGCAGCTCCTTGCTGCCCTCCTCGACCTTCTGCTCGAGCAGGCCGGCCAGCGGATCGGCAAACGCATAGGCCAGCAGGATGCCGAGGAAGGTGCCGACCAGTGCCGAGCCGATCATCGCGCCCAGCACCGCCGGCGGCTGGCCGACCGAGCCCATGGTGTTGACGACCCCGAGAACCGCCGCGACGATGCCGAAGGCCGGCAGGGCGCCGGCCACGCGCTGCAAAGCGGCCACCGGCGCATGCGCCTCGTGATGATGGGTCTCGATCTCGCTGTCCATCAGCGACTCGATCTCGTGCGCGTTCAGGTTCCCCGAGACCATCATGCGCAGGTAGTCGGTGATGAACTCGGTCACGTGATGGTCGCTGCCGACCATCGGGTACTTCTGGAACATCGGGCTGGCCTGCGGCTCCTCGACGTCCTTCTCGATCGACATCAGGCCTTCCTTGCGCGCCTTCTGCAGGATGTCGTAGAGCAGCGCCAGTAGCTCCATGTAGCGCGCCTTGGTGTACTTGCTGCCCTTGAAACAGTTGACCGCGCCGCGAAACGTGGCCTTGATCACCGGCATCTGGTTGGTGACCAGGAAGGCGCCGATCGTTGCGCCGCCGATCGTCGCCAGCTCCGCGGGCAGCGCGCTCAGGATCACGCCCAGGTTGCCGCCGTGCGCGGCGAAGACACCGAACACGCAGCCGAGAACGAGGATCCAACCGATGATGACGAACATGAGATGGCTCTAGGTCTTGCCGCCCGCGCGGCCGATGCAGCCGCGGGAGCGCTTCCCCACTATCGGCATTCCGGCGCCGACGTTGAGCGCCGCTTGTCGCGCTCGGGCATGCGATAGGCGCAGAGCACGCCCCGCGAGCCCGCGGGCAGGCGCAAATCGGGCTGCACGCCGGGGACCTCGAACGCCAGGCTCAGCAGCCAGGCGCCCGGATCCAGCTCGGCGCACGCCTTGGCATGCGCGCGCGCCATGCTCTCGGGGCGCTGGAAGAGGTAGACGGCATCAAAGCCGGCCCAGGAATGCGCCCACATGTCGCCGCGACGCACTTGCGCGAAGCGGCAGCGTCGGCGGCACAGCCAGGCCAACGGCAGGCTCCATTCCATACCGTACAGACGTGCGCCGGGCCAGGCGCGACGCAAAGCCTGCAGACCGTGACCGATGCCGCAGCCGGCGTCGAGGACGCGCGCCCTCTCGCGCAGCGGCAAGGCCCCCGCCAGCGACTGCAGCGCGGTGCCCGGCGTCGGGAAGAACGGCGCATCGGCCCAGGCGCGCAGCGGATAGGCCAGCAGCAGGACCGCGGCGGCCAGGGCCCAGCCCCAGGCCGGTGCCGCAAGACCCAGCGCCAGCGTGGACAGCGGGAAGCCCGCGATCACCAGGCCTTGCCGCCAGCGAGTGCCCGCCGCCGCTGCAGGCAGCAGACCGAGCAGCGTGGCCGCGGCCCAGGCGGCGGTGAGGCCAAGGCCGGCCCGGCGCGCGGCCAGGAACGCGATCCAGGCCAGCGACCAGGCGAGAACGGCCGGCAAGGGCCAGCGCAGCCGCATCGCCGCCGCGAGGGGGCCGCGACCGTCTGCCAGCGGGAACACTTGGGCATGCTTCACAGGTGCTCAGTCTCGGCGCCCGCAGCCTCGCGCGGGCCCCGATGAAGGGGTGCTTGGCCCCGCACTTGTTCCCCCGCACCCGGCCGCCGCAGCCGCACGGCGCCCAATAAAAGGGGCGGACCCCTTGCAGGATCCGCCCGAAAGCACAGGGGACTGTGCCAGGAGGAGACAATCGCTTCAATGCATCCGCGATACCTGCGTCTTCGGCCGCCTGCGGCAGCGGCTGCAGCGCGGATGCGTGATCAAGCTCACGCGTGCGCGGAGTTCGCCTCGACTTGGGTCGCCGCTAGGCGCGGCGGGCGAACGCTGGCCCGGGGGGCACTGCCCGCGCTCGCGGCTTCGGCCCTGGCCCGAGGCTGCGCCGGAAGCTGCAGCGAGCCCGTCGCCTTGCCCTTGCCGGCGCGTGCCGGCGGCTCGCACAGACCACAGACGTAGTTGCGGGCGATCTCGTGCGGATGGGTGACGAAGTGGCCGCCGCACTTGCGGCAGCAGGTCATGCTCAGCATGCCGTTGTCGACGAACTTCACCAGCCGCCAGGCACGGGTGACGCTGAGCAGCGGCTCCAGGCCCTGCGAGCCAATCTGCTCCAGGTAGAGCTGGTAGGCTTTGATGATGGTGTCGATTTCGTCGAGTTCGGCAACCTTGTTCAGGTACTCGTGCGTGTTCAGGAACAGGCTGGCGTGGATGTTGGGCTGCCAGGTCATGAACCAGTCGGTCGAGAACGGCAACTGCCCCTTGCTCGGGCTGTGGCCGGCGACCTCCTTGTAAAGACGCAGCAGGCGCTCGTAGCTCAGGTCGGTCTCGCTCTCCAGCACCTGCAGCCGCGCACCCAGCTTGATCAGGGTGACCGCGCATTCGATCTGCTTGGCCTCGGTGAGGATGCTCTTGTTGCGGGCCATGGAGCGGTCTCCTTCGTCTGCGATTGCGGGATTTGCCAGCGCGCGGACCGGCAGCGGCGCCGCTCAGGCGGCTTCCTGGTGGCGCCCGGCCATCAGGATCGAGGCATGCAGACGCGAGACGCTGTCGTTGGCGGCGCCCTTGCCATGGCTGGTGAGCAGATTCCACACCAGGTCGTCGTCCATGCGCAGGCGGCACAGCAGCGTGTTGCCGGTGGCGATCTTCATCATCTGGGCCGGCGTCAGCGTGCCGAGCAGCGTCGCCGTGTCCTCGCTGATGCCCAGGCGGAAAAGGGCCTGGTCGCGGTCGCTGCGAATGAGGCTCTGCGCCAGCATCAGGTACGACAGGTTGGCTTCACGGATCTCGGCAAGGATCTGTTCGGAGGTCATGGTGTCGTGCGTCCTCGGTGGGGTTGCGGTTCGGCGTGAAACGAACTGTATGGAAACGAACTGGGCGGCGGGATCAGTCCATTTCGGTGGCTTCAGTCCCGGTTCTTCCATCGGGCATGTAGGACGAATTCCTACACCGAGGCGTGCGAGCGCCATTCGCAGCAACGGCCCGAACACCAAGCCTCCCGGCATCCTCCTGCCTGGATTGCCGAGGGAGCAGGCGTGGCGCATGGGCCAGCGCAACGGCTCGTCCCGCCACAGCGACGTCAGTGAGTTGGGAAATGCAAGCTCATCCAACTGCCCCAAAGCCGCGCCATCGCAAGGGCTGGCGCAGCGCGGAGACCCTGCTGGACTCGTGTTCGCCGGCTCCGGGCCCTGGAGCGTGGACGCGGCGCGCGCCCGCAGCGAGGCGCTCGGGGCCGCGCAAAGCCTCGTACGCACAGACCCGGCAGGAACCGATCGTCGCGATGAAGCCCCTACGCTGTTTGCTGCTGCCTGCCCCGGCCCTGCGGTCCACGCCGGCGCTGGCGCAACTGCGCAGCGGCGAAACGATCTACAAGGCGGTCTTCGCCGCCTGCCGCGACAGCGGGGTTGCGCACGCGCCAAAGTTCGGCGACGCCAGGGCCTGGAAGCCGCTGATCGAAGAAGACCAGCACGTGCTGAGCGCGCACGCCTTCGTCGGCGCGCGCGCTGACTGCGCCGTTGCCGCCGGAACGCGCACTTTGTCGCGGCCCGGTCCATGCGGAAGTCTTCCCTGATCCGGGGCGCTGCCCCGCACCATGAGAGTCAGCGCCGCCAGAGCTTCAAACCGAGCGCGATCAGCAAGACGCCGAAGCACGATCCAGCCCCAATTGCGCTGCAGGTCCTGCAGCATGCCAAGCTTCGTGAGTGGCCATGACGCCTCCTTTGCCCCCGACGGGTCTCGCAGGCGCATGTGATAGCGTAAAGCATTGCGTCTCGGCCAGGCGCGGGTCGGCCTTCGCAACCGCCAGGAGGAACCTGCCGTGGATCCCCGATGCTCGACTGCACAGGCAAGCCGTTCGTGCGCCCGCCTTCGGCGAGCTTCGCCACCGGCGGCGTGACCATGGTCGGTGGGGGCCGGACGGCCCATTGAAGCCGGCCGGCATGAGTTCGCCCCAAAGCACGACACCGGACGGCGCCAGCCGCCAGCCCGCGCTCGACGACCCGTCGACGCTGGACGCCGGCGAAGTCGCCAGACTCTGCGCGGCGGATCTCGAAAGCGGCCTGAGCAGTGGCGAAGCGTCCCGCCGCCTGGCGCGGGACGGACTGAACGAGTTGCGCGCGACAGCGCCGACACCGCGCTGGCGGCTGATGCTGGCGCAGTTCCAGGACCCGCTGATCTACCTGCTGCTGGGAGCGATCGCCGTTTCCCTCGTTGCCTGGGCGATCGAGGGCGGTAGCGGCTGGCCGGTCGATGCGGTCGTGATCGCGATCATCGTGCTGCTCAACGGCGTCCTCGGCTACGCGCAGGAAGCCAAGGCACGCGATGCGGTGGCCGTGCTGGCGCGCATGACCGCGGTCACGTCAGCCGTGCTGCGCGACGGCCGGCTGCAGCGCGTGCCGAGCGTGCAGTTGGCGCGCGGCGACCTGCTCGTGCTCGCCGAAGGCGACGCCGTCGGCGCCGATGCGCGGCTCGTCCAGACGGCGGCGCTGCGCGTGCAGGAGGCCTCGCTGACCGGCGAGAGCGAAGCCGTGCTGAAGGATGCGGCGACACTGCGCGGCCCGGCCGCACTCGGTGACCGGCTCGACATGGTCTTCAAGGGCACGGCGGTCGTGCAGGGCAGCGGCCGCGCGGTGGTCACCGCGACCGGCATGGCGACGCAGATGGGCGCGATCGCCGAGATGCTCGACGCAACCGTCGAGCAGGCGACGCCGCTGCAAAAGGAGGTCGCCACGATCGGGCGCATGCTCGGCATCGCCGTCGTCGTCATCGCGCTGATCGTCGTCGCGACCGTGTTCCTGGTGTTCGACGTGCGCGGCAGCGCCGACATCATTGGCGTGCTGCTGCTCGGCGTGTCGCTGGCGGTGGCCGCCGTGCCCGAGGGGCTGCCGGCGATCCTGTCGGTCGTGCTCGCCCTCGGCGTGCAGCGCATGGCCCGGCGCAACGCGATCGTCAAGAACCTGTCGTCGGTCGAGACGCTCGGCTCGGCGTCGGTCATCTGTTCGGACAAGACCGGTACGCTGACTCGTTCGGAGATGACGATCGAGCGGCTGATGACCGCTTCGGGCGCCGCCCGCGTCACCGGCGTCGGCTATGCGCCGCACGGCAGGGTCGAAGTCGACGGTGCGCCCCTGCAGGACGAAGCGCAGCGCGCCGAGGCGATCCTGGTCTTGAGCGGCGGCAGCCTCGCCGGCAATGCGCAACTGCAGCGCAGCGCCGAAGGCGACTGGCAGATCCAGGGCGACCCGACCGAAGCCGCGTTCCTGGTCGCCGAACGCAAGCTCGGCGTGCACGAGCGGCGCGGACAGCGTTTCGATCGGATCGGCGAAATCCCGTTCACGTCCGAGCGCAAGATGATGTCGACGATCGAGGCCGACCACGAGCACGGCGACGAACGCGTGCTCGTCGCCAAGGGCGCCCCCGACGTGCTGCTGCAGCACTGCACGCGCACGCGCGTCGGCATGGACGTGGTGGCGCTCGACGACGAACTGCGCAGGCGCATCCTGGCCGACGTCGATGCGCTGAGCGACGCCGCGCTGCGCACGCTGGCCGTCGCCTATCGGCCGCTGCGCACCGACGAGGACATCGATCCGGCACGCGCCGAGGATCTGGAACGCGAGCTGGTCTTTGCCGGCACCGTAGGCATCATCGACCCGCCGCGCGAGGAAGCGGCGCAGGCGATCGCTGAGGCGCACCGCGCCGGCATCCGCGTCATCATGATCACCGGCGACCATCCGCGCACCGCCGCACGCATCGCCGCCGACCTGGGGCTGGTCGACGCCGGCGCGGCGGCGCTGACCGGGACCGAGCTCGACCAGCTCGACGACGCGGGCTTCGCCGCAGCGGTGCGCGCCACGTCGGTCTTCACGCGCGTCGCGCCGTCGCACAAGCTGCGCATCGTCGATGCGCTGCAGGCCGACGGCAACATCGTCGCGATGACGGGCGACGGCGTGAACGACGCGCCGGCGCTGAAGGCGGCCGACATCGGCGTCGCGATGGGCATCGCCGGCACCGAGGTGACGAAGGAAGCGGCGCGCATGATCCTCGCCGACGACAACTTCGCGACCATCGTGCATGCGGTGCGCGAAGGCCGCGCGATCTTCGACAACATCAGGAAGTTCCTGCGCTACCTGTTGTCGTCCAACATGGGCGAGGTGCTGACCGTCTTCTTCGGCGTCGTGTTGGCCGGCGTGATCGGCCTCGGCGGGCCGGATGCCGGGGGCGCCGTCGTGCTGCCGCTGCTGGCGACGCAGATCCTGTGGATCAACCTGATCACCGATTCCGGCCCGGCGCTCGCGATGGGCGTCGACCCCGAAACCGACGATGTCATGGCGCGCCGGCCGCGCCGGCCGGACGAACGCGTCATCGACGGCCGGATGTGGGCCGGCGTGCTCGCGATCGGCGCGGTGATGGCCGCGGTGACGCTGCTGACGCTCGACATGTATCTCCCGGGCGGGCTGATCGAAGGGGCGAACGATCTTGCGAATGCGCGCACCGCGGCGTTCACGACGCTCGTTTTCGCGCAGCTGTTCAACTGCTTCAACGCGCGCTCCGCCGAGGTCAGCGCGTTCCACCGGTTGTTCGCCAACGCCTGGCTGTGGGGCGCGATCGCGCTGTCCACCGTGCTGCAGGTGGCGGTCGTCCAACTCGGTTTCCTCAACGTCGCCTTCGGCACCGTGCCGCTCGCGCTCGACCAGTGGCTCGTCTGCGTGGCGATGGCGAGCCTCGTGCTCTGGCTCGACGAGTTGCGCAAGCTCGCCGGGCGTGCGCTCCGGCGCGGGCGCGGATAGGCTGCCCCATGGCCCTGCTGTCGCTCGTGCGGGACCGGCTGCCGGAAGTCCTGCGCGCCATCGCGCCGCTGGTCGGCCTCGGTATCGTGTTGCAGATGACGATCGTGCACGCGCCGGCCGCGCTGTTCGTGCAGGTCATGGTGGGGTCGATCCTGTTCGTCCTGCTGCTGGGTTGGCTGCTGCAATGAACGCCCCGGCGCCTGAGCTCGAGCAGCTCCGCCAGACGGCGGCGAGCGTGGCCCTCGTGGTGCTGCAGCTGGTGCTGCTGTTCCTGTTGTTCCAGGTGCTGCTCCTGTTCCTGCTCGCCGTGGACGAGCAGGAGAAGGTCTTCGGCGTGTCGATCGAGCCCGAGAAGGAGATCGTGCTGACGGTCGCCCGTGCGCGCCTGATCGACAAGACCCTCGAAGAGATCGTCGGCACCGCGCAGTTGAACGAAACCGGCCGCGGCATCGCGTTCGTCGTTCCGGTCGACAACCCCGCGGGCGTCGCGCCTTTCATGAAGCGCGATCCCGGCCCGCGATGACCGCTGTGCGCGACGGCAGCGGCATGACCCCGGCGCCCGCCCGGCACGGCCTGTTGCGGATCGCGCACCTCTCGGACACCCACGTCCTGTCGCCTTCCGGCGTCGAGTGGCAGCGCGTGCTGTTCAACAAGCGCATCACCGGCCACGCCAATCTGGTGCTGAACCGCGGCCGCGTCTATCGCCGGGCGTATCTCGAGGCCGTCGTCGACGCGGCTGCCGCGATGGCCGATCACGTGGTCGTCACCGGCGACATCACGAATCTCGCGCTGGACAGCGAATTCGACGCCGCGCTCGCGCTGTTCGGCGCGCTCGCGCGCCGCGTCGAAGTGACGGTCGTGCCGGGCAACCACGACATCTATCTGCCGGCGATCCACCGCGAGCGGCGCTTCCCGCATCACTTTGGGTCGTTCCTGGCGAGCGACCTGCCGCAGTACGCGATCGACCTGCCGACCGGCCGCTTCCCGTGCGTCAAGCTGCGCGGCCCGGCCGCGATCATCGCGTTGTCGAGCGCCGTGCCGCGCCCGCCTTTCGTCTCGGCCGGCCATCTCGGTGCCGAGCAGCTGCAAGCGCTGGCGGCACTGCTCGACGACGCGCAGATCAGGCGCCGCCTGCCGATCGTGCTGGTGCACCATCCGCCGGTCGATTCGGGGCTGCGCATCGCACGGCTGCGCGACGGGCTGGTCGATGCCGCGGCGTTGCGCCGGGTGCTTGGCGGTCTCGAACGCGGCATCGTGCTGTTCGGCCACATCCATCGGCGCCTGCGCTGCCGACTGCCTACGGCCGCGGGTGCGCTCGACGTGATCGCCGCCAGCGGCGCCGCGCTCGATCACCCGGACGATGCGGTACGGGCCGGCTTCAACCTGTATCAGATCGACGCCGAAGGCCGCATCGTCTCCGCCGAAGCGCATGTCGTCGACGCGAGCGGACGGTCCTTGCGACAGGTGGCGATTGCCCAGACGCCGGGGTGTCGGTGAAGCGGCGAACTGCGCTCATGCTGCAGGGCGGCGGCGCGCGCGTTGCCTGTCCCGCCGTGGCCGTGGTGGCGCGGGTGCCTCGGGCGCGTCGCCGGCGGCTCGATTGCCCCCGAGCGCAGCGGGTGCACTGGCCGCGCGTCGTGCAATGCTTGTCCGGCGCGAAACGTCCGACCCGCTGCGAGTCGTGCAGGAAGAGGCCGTGGTAGCCGTCGATCGCGCGCATCAAGTCGCCGACCTGATCCGGTTCGACGATCGCCGAGACGTGTCTGGTCAGCACCGGCTTCAGTGCGCCGCGCAGATCCGAAGTGGGGCTGCGCTCACAACGTCCGGTGGCAACGCCGTATCGAAATACCTGCCCGCAGGCTTCCAGCAGCGAGTGAGGCAGTTCGCGCGTGCCACGTGCCTCGACGCGCCGCAGCGTTTGCAGCAGCATCGGTGCGCCGATCTGGGAGAGCGGAAGCTTGCCCAGCCAGGGGAAGATGTCCTTCTCGAGGCGCTCCATCCAGCGCTTGGCGTAGTGATCGCTCCAGCCGACCTTCTTGGTCGCGTGGAACTCGCGAGCGGTCACCTCGAAGCTGGCGTTGGCGTCGAACCGGGAACTGAGGCGCTCCACCTGCCGCGTGAGCACCGGATCTGCGCCCGACTGATGTTGCTGCGCGCATCATCACGTGCGACCCTGGCTTCCTTCAGACCCAGATCTGGATAGCCCCCGAGGGCAAGGCGCTTCTCCTTCCCGTCGAAGCGGTACTTCCAGAACCACCGCTTGGACCCAGAGGGCGAGACCTCCAGGTACAGACCGCCGGAATCGGCCAGGCGCACGCGGGGCCTACCCGCGTCGCAACTCGCGTTCTTGCACTGCTTTTCGGTGAGCATGGGGGAACAAAACGTCAAATGGCTGCGAACACGCCATTTGTTCCCCCAGATGTTCCCCCAACTTCGCTGCGCTGCCGTGGGACGGCAGGAGCCTTCCTGACTCAATCGACTGTCTAAGTCGTTGATTTAGCGGGAAGTTCGGTCCGGCATGGGACCTGATGAAACGCTGGGATGGGGGCTGATGGGATCCAAAACGGCGACCTAAGCTATTGATCTCATTGGAAAAAGCTGCGGGAGGGACAGATCCGTTCCCCCACCTGTTCCCCTACCCTGACCGGGATGTCCTAAGACCGTGAGCGCCTCGATTGTGGCCACCCCGCCGATCGTCGGCAACGCCCCGTTCACGTCCGTGACGATGCGCACAACGATGACCTTCATGCAGCCGACCTGGATGCCGGGAGGCGGACGACATTGACCGATGACTCGGCATCCGATCGGCCCAGCAACCTCTGCAGGAGTTGGGGCTGCACCCGCATCTCACGCGCCACAGCAGCTTCGGGCACACCGAAGTGCTCCCTCATGACCTTCAGGCTCTCGACGATCACTTCGGGCTCCTCGCTCGGGATCAGGTGATCCTCCGTCTCGCGCAGGGCTTCGCCATGCCGGTTCAGGCCGACGTAGCCTGCCCGAGCCTGTTCCTCCGTGAACAGGCCAAGCTGGCGGGCCCGAAAGATGATCGCGGCCTTGGACACCCCCCAGCGCATCTTCAGCTCCGACAGTCCCGCCCAGTTCAGGCGCGTGCCTCGAAGTGCCGGCCGGCACTCGTTGGCGAACGTGCTGCGCGGCAGCAGCAGCGCACTCGCGAATCGGTTGGCCTGCGTCTCGGTCAGGCGATCGCCGGTGAGGACGCCGATGTGCAGGGAGAAGTGTCCGAGTTCATGCGCAATCCCGAAGCGCTCGCGACAAGCAGACCGACCGTCGCCGTTCAAGGCGATCAGAGGCCGCTTGGTGGCAAAGGAGATCGCATCGATCTCAGGGGCCAGTCCGCTCACGCGCATCACGACGGCCCCCGCGTTCTCGGCGATCCGGGTCACGCTGCTCAGCGGCCCCATGCCCAGGCCAAACAGCGACCGGAAGATCTCGGCAGCACGCTCGATGGCCTCGGTCGTCTCCGCGTCCGCCTCCTTCACCTGATACGACGGCAGTTCGACATGTTCATCGAGCACGCCGATCAGGCGCTTGAGCATCTCCCCACGGGCACGGGCGACCTGGCGCAACGCGATCTTGGTCGTGAGCTGCCGGCGGAAGTGGCACTGCTCGTCAGCGATCGGGTGGGTGTCGACGCGGAGGAAGAACTCCGGCAGGACCTGCAGTTCCTGAGCCAGTCCGGCCTGGAGCTGCCCCGAGGCGGCCTCCGCCCCGGTCTCGATGCGGCTCAGGAACTGCTTGGAGACGCCAACCTTGTCGCCCAACTCGGTGAGCGACAGGTCGTGGAACAGACGGGCCAGTCGCAGATTGCTCCCGATGAACCCGGTGTTCATCGAACTGCTTCTGCGGCTGCGTCCCCCTCGTCCCGGCGCTTGGGCCCGATCTGCGGCTTGCCGACCGGCACCGTGGGCGCCAGGGGCTGATCGCCTTCCACCCGCAGCACGCGCACCGCATCGGACACCCAGCGGCAGGCAACTTCGCCACTCGGGGTGAACCCCAGGAACTCGACGCGCGGTTCGGATGCGCCGTCCTGGCCTCGATCGATGATGAAGCAGAACCGGCCGGGCTCACCCGGGCTGGCGAACTCGAGGAACTCGGTCTGGTAGCGGTTCGCGGTGAGTACCGCGTCCTTGGACGGGTTCGCCGGGTCGTCATTGCTGAAGCGGCAGGGCACGCCGCCGATCGTGAAGACGACGTCGTTATTGCCATTGGGAAGTCCAAGCCAGGCGTGCTTGCCGGACGCAGCCTCGGCCACGATGCGGCTGCGCTGGCGCCCGAACGTCGTGCAGCCCCGCGTGTAGCCGTTGTCGGTCGAGCGGGACAGATCATCCTCGGTCGCGTAGAGCTCGTCCAGCAACCACGTCGCGACCTCCTGGAGTCGGTCAGAAGACAGCGCAGGATTGAAGACGGCAGGCAGCGGCAGGGTCATTTGTGCAAATCCGGAGAATCGTCAACCGGAGTTTGGTGCGAATCTCGCCATTCGTCAACCTACCCTCACCTGCCAGTCCGCTACCGAGGCAAAATGTCAGAAACTGCCGTACTATTCTGACTTCAACGGCGCAGCCATGAGCACGATCCCCCGCTCCATCCTTTCGCATGCCGAGTCCCTCCCCGAGGGCGGACTGGTGTCGCCCAAGGAGTTCCTGCACCTCGGGAGCCGAGCCGCGGTGGATCAGGCGTTCTCGAGGCTCACCAAGGAAGGTAAGTTGCTTCGGGTGAGCCGAGGCATCTATGTCACGCCGGTCTCGAGCCGATTCGGAACACGCGCGCCGACGCCTGAGAAGGTCGTCCAGTCTCTGGCCGTGCAAAGTGGCGAGGTGGTGACGCCGCACGGCGCCAACGCAGCCAATTCGCTCGGCCTCACACAGCAGGTGCCGATCCGCGAGGTCTATCTGACGTCGGGGCGCAGCCGCAAGCTCAGCCTGGGCCGCTACGAGGTGACCGTCAAGCACGCCCCTCGCTGGATGCTGGCGCTGGGCGGCGGCCAGGCCGGTGCCGCAGTTCGAGCGCTTGCCTGGATGGGGCCGACGCATGTGCGCGAGTCGCTGGCCGCCTTGCGGCGAACACTGCCATCCACGGAATGGCAGGCGCTGACGGCGGGCCGCGCCAGCCTTCCCTCCTGGATGGCCAGGGCGATCGGCGAGGAAGCGACTCGTGGCTGAGCCCTACTTCTCTCTAAGCGACGAGGACCGGGCCGAAGTCCTCGAACTGGGCCGGGAGCGCACCGGCCGCCCAGCCCATCTGTTGGAGAAGGACGTCTGGGTCGTGTGGACGTTGGGCGCCCTGTTCGGATCCCCGGTCGGCGCTGACCTGACGTTCAAGGGCGGAACGTCGCTCTCCAAGGCATATCGGATCATCGACCGGTTCTCGGAAGACCTCGACCTGACCTACGACATCCGCAGGCTGATCGCCGACCTGACTGGGGGCGAAGAGTTCTTGCCGACAAGTCGCAGCCAGGTCAGCAAGTGGACGAGGGCCGTTCGCGACCGCCTCCCCGAGTGGATTGCCGGCACAGTGCAGCCCGTCATTCAGACGGCACTCGACCAGGCGAGGTTGGGTGCCAAACTGGAACTCTCCGGCGCAGACAAGGACAAGCTGCTGCTGCACTACCCGGCAGTCAAGCGAGGAACCGGGTACGTCGCACCCGTCGTCACCATGGAGTTCGGCGGCCGGGCGACGGGCGAGCCGCACTCGATCACGCCCGTGACGTGCGATATCGAGGGCCAGGTGGAGGGCGTGTCGTTTCCGGTGGCATCGCCCATGGTGATGAGCGTCACGCGGACCTTCTGGGAGAAGGCAACTGCCGCGCACGTCTACTGCGCACAAGGCCGGATCCGCAGCGAGCGGTATGCGAGGCACTGGCATGACCTGGCGGCCATCATGCGAAGCCCTCACTTCGACACCGCCGTCAAGGACCGCGAAGTCGCGCGTGCCGTGGCCGAACACAAGTTGCACTTCTTCAGCGAGAAGGACGCCACCGGCCATCCGGTTGACTACCTTGCTGCCGTCGCCGGCTCGTTGCAGGTGGTGCCCGAGGGAGCTGCGCGCGAAGCACTGGCGGCAGACTACGCCAGCATGCTCGAGGACCAGGTGATGGTGGGCGGCGCGCTGCCCTTCGAGGATCTCATGCTGGCCTGCGAGGAAGTGGCATCAAGAGCCAACAGAGCTGCCGGGCCCTGAGCAACCGGCCACATGTGCCGCTACCGCCCAACCGCCCGGCAACTCATCCGGAAGCCCTGCCGGGTGCGGGCGACGCATTGTGTTTGGCTTCTCCATCGGCCTGAAGTGACGCCGGATCGGCCGCACATCGCGAGGCACCGGCGTTCACGAACGAGGCCAAGGCCGCGACATGCCCCCCTCACCACGGCAGCGCCACCGGATGCGTGGCGCGGTTCTCGGCGATGTAGAGCGAAGGCAGGAAGCGCGAGAGGAAGGTGAACTCGTTGTAGCAGTGCTGCAGCAGGGCCGGGGCGAAGGCATCGGGCACCATCTCGCGCACCTCGGCCGGCGGCTTGCCCGCGGCCGGTAGGTCCTGCCCCATGAAGAAGTGGCTGCGCAGCACGCAGCCCCAGGGCGTGTCGCGCCCGACATGCAACAGCCGCCCGCCGAGGAGTCGTCCGTCGGGCAGCGCCGGTGCGTCCCAGCCCATGCCGGTGCGCCCACACACCGCGGCCGTCACGCGGCGTTCGGCGCGTGCCTCGGCGTAGGCGGCGGCGTCGAAGAACTCGCTCGCCTCGCGGAACTGGATCAGCAACTTCTGCGCGGGCATGCCGGTGAAGAACTCCTCCACCTTGTGGGTGGAGCCGACATGCGTCGAGCCGTCGCCGCCGATCCAGTCGCTGAACACGTGGTCGACGGGGTGCCACCAGACGTAGTGCTGGGTGTTGGGGCGGAAGCGGAACCACCACTCGAACATCGCACCGGTGCAGCCGTGCAGGTCGGTACGGCAGGCGACGTGAAGCACGCCGTCGGCATCGCGCTCCCAGCCCGTTTCCAGCGCCATCGCGGCAGGGTCGAGCAGGCGGTTGGCGTCGGTCAATTGCATTGCGACTCTCCTCGTCGAAGTGAAAACGCCCGGGCGTCGGAAGCGCCCACCGTCGTCAGGCGTCGTCCTTGTGCAGACGTCCGTCCTTCATGATGGCTTTCAGGCGCGCCTTGTCGCGCAGCACGCTCACGTCGGCCGTCGGGTCGCCGTCGACCAGCAGCAGGTCGGCGAGGCAGCCGGCCTCGACGCGACCGAGGTCGGGCATGTCCATCTGCTGGCCGCCGAGCGCGGTGGCCGCATGCAAGGCCTCGGCCGGCGTGTAGCCGAACCATTCGACGAAGAGCTCGATGTCGCGCGCGTTGCTGCCGACGGGATTCCAGGGGAAGCCGTAGTCGCCGCCGGGCAGGCAGCGCACGCCGCGGCGGTGCAGTTCGCGGCCGACGTGGCGCAGGCGCTCGGCAGCGTCGGCCTGTTCGCTGCGGTCGGCGTCACCGGCCATGATGCCGAAGCGCGGGCCGCGCAGCAGGTCGGCTTCGACGATTCCCGGTGCCGGGCCGACGAAGACGCGATCCTTGGCCGCCTCGAGCGCATCCAGCGCCGCCTCGTCGGCGTAGGTGCAGTGGTAGAGCACGCGAAAGCCGCATTCGAGCGCGAGGCGGATCGCCTCGGCGGTGTAGCAGTGCGCGGTCAGCCAGACGCCACGGCTGCGTGCGGCCTCGCCGGCGGCGCGGATCTCGTCGGCGTGGAACTGCTCGCCGCGGTTGCTGCCGGCGTCGAAGGCGCTGACGCCGTTGAGCAGGAACTTCACCGCGTCGACGCCGGCGTCGGCGGCTTCGTGCACGAATGCCGCCGCGGCGGCCGGGTCGGGCGTACGCGCGGCACGCCCGGGAAAGCGCACCTGCAGGCCCATCGAGCCGCCGGGAACGCGCTCGAACGACGAGGTGCGCATGCGCGGCCCGGGCAGCCAGCCGGCGTCGAAGGCCTTCCTGGCCACGACCTCGGCATGCATCGACGCCGAGCCGCCGGAGTACACCGAGGTGAAGCCGTAGTCCAGCGTCACGCGCGCGCAGTGCGCCACCAGCAGCGCCAGCTCGGCGTCGCTGCGGTCGCCGGGCTTGTTGATCATCTCGACCGTGGAGCCGAGCGCGAGGTGCGCGTGGCCGTCGATGAGGCCGGGCATCAGCGTGCCGCCGCGGCCGTCGATCACGCGCAGCGGGCCACCGTCGCGCGCGAGCGTGCGCCCGTCGCGCGCGACCTCGGCAATGCGGTTGTCCTGCACGCGCACCTCGCCGGCAAAGCGCGCGGTGCCGCTGCCGTCGAAGACGTGGACGTTGGTGAAGAGAATCGTGCTCATGCGTGAGACTCCGTGTCGGGAGCAAGGCCGCAGCAGCGGCGCACGAAGGCTGCCAGCGCATCGGCGGTACCGCGGTCGGCGGTGCCGATGGCGCAGCCGGCAGAAAAATGGTTGTGCTCGCGCAGCAGGCGCAACTCGGGCTGAAAGCCGTGCCGCGACACCAGGCGCGCGAACAACTCGCCGGCCTGCACCTGCATCTGCAGCAGGTCGCGCTCGGCAAAGCTGATCCAAAGCGGCAGCGGCGCGGCGTCGACCTGGTCGACGATGCTCGCGGCGTCCCACGCGGAAAGGTCGGGCCCGAAATAGGCCTCATTGCGCGGATCGGGCGTGGCGATTCCCAGGGCCTCCCGCGCCAAGCCCTCCAGGCGCGCGTCGTACGGCCCCGAGAACAGCGCCGCCCCCGCGAGGCGCCAGTGCTCGGGCTGGAAGCGGCGCATCAGCACGGCGGCGGCGACATGCGCAGCGCCCGCGGATTCGCCCGCCAGCACGAGTTGCGCCGGATCGCCGCCATGGGCAGCGGCATGCGTCTGCAACCATTGCCACACGGCCACGACGTCCTCGGGGCCGCTGGGCCAGCGGCTCTGCGGCGCCAGCCGGTAGTTGGGCAGCACGGTGACGAAGCCCCGCTGCGCACCCCACCAGCCGACGTTGGCGCGCTGCGCCTTGCTGCCGCGGATGAAGCCGCCGCCGTGCCACCACGCCAGCACCGGATGCGGGCCCGGCGCCTGCGGCGCGTAGACATCGAGGCGATGGCGTTCGTCGGGGCCGTAGGCGAGATCGGCGTGCAGAGAGACGCCCGCGCGCGGCTGCTGCGCCAGCAGCGGCTCGAAAAGCGCCTGCACGGCGGGCAGCGCTGCATCACAACCCCACTCGCGCAGGCGCGCGACGATGTTCTCGGGCAGCGTGCAGGGCGTGATGCCGGGTGTGGACATGACGTCTGTGACCTTCAGTCCGCGGTGCCGATGTAGAGGTGGCGCAGGCGCGGGTCTTCACGCACCGCTTGCGCCGCGCCGCTGAGAGCGAAGCGGCCGTGCTCCATGACATGCACCTGATCGGCCAGCGCCAGCGCGCGCTCGACGTCCTGTTCGACGATGAGCATCGTCAATCCAGCCCGCTTGAGCAGCGCCAGCGCCGCATACAGGCGGTCCAGCACGATCGGCGCCAGGCCCAGGCTGATCTCGTCGAAGACGACCAGACGCGGCCGACTCATGAGCGCGCGGCCGATCGCCAGCATCTGCTGCTGCCCGCCGGACATCGACGTGCCGGCGTTCGTCCTTCGTGCCGTCAGGTCGGGGAACAGCGCGTAGACCTCGTCCAGGCGCACGCGGCGCTCGGCGGCGCTCGCGCCGCGCGCGGCCAGCAGCAGGTTCTCCTCCACCGACAGCGGCGCGAAGATGCGACGCCCTTCCATGCACTGCGCGATGCCGAGAGCGGCAAGCCGGTGCGCCGGCTGCCCGGTAACGCTGCGCCCGTCGACGCGCAGCTCTCCCGCGGCGGGCCGCAGCGTGCCGGCGATCACGCTGGCGAGCGTGGTCTTGCCGGCACCGTTGGTGCCGAGAATGGCCACGGCCCGGCCACGCTGGACCACGAGGTCGATGCCCTCGAGCACGCGCGCCTGGCCGTAGCCCGCATGCACGCCGCGCAACTCGAGCAGCGGCGCCTGGGTCGCGCCGGATGCCGCCGCCGGAGCCACGCGCGCGGCCCCATCGGCGGCAACTGCCGCATCGGGCGCATCGGCCACATCGGCCGTATCGCGCACGGAGCCGTCCGCCGACGCCGTGGCCGCGGCCGCATGGGCGGTGCCAAGGTAGACGGCGGCGACCTCGTCGCTGGCAAGCACCTGCGCCGTCGGCCCTTCGGCGAAGCAGCGGCCGAAATTGACGACGACGAGGCGGTCACAGCATTCGCGCACGATGCGCAGCACATGCTCGACGATGACGATGCCCTCGACCTCGCTGCGCAGCGCGCGGATGAGCGCGATCAGTTCGCTCACCTCGGCATCGACCAGTCCGGCGCCGACCTCGTCGAGCAGCAGCAGCCGCGGCGCGAGCGCCAGCGCGCGTGCCACCTCCAGCCGCTTGCGTCGCAACAGCGGCAGCGCGCGCGCCGGCAGCGCGACCGCGTCCGCCAGACCGCAGCGTTCCAGGATACGCAAGCAGGCGCCCTCGGCGTGGGCTCGGCGCGCCAGCGGATGCAGCGAATAGCGCGCCGCGAGAAGGTTCTCCAGCACCGTCATGTCCAGGAAGGGCCGCGGGATCTGCCAGGTACGGCCGATTCCGCGCCGCGCCCGTTCGGGTGCGGCCAGGCTGCCGATGTCGGCGCCCTCGTAGCGGATACGCCCCGCATCGGCGGCAATGGCGCCGCCCAGCAGGCCCAGCAGCGTCGACTTGCCGGCACCGTTGGGGCCGATGATGCCCAGCACCTCGCCGCGCGCGACGGTGAGCGACACGTCGTCGGTGGCGGTCACGCCCCCGTAGCGCTTGACCAGGCCGCTGGCTTCGAGCAGAGACTCAGCCATGGCGCACCTTCGCCCACAGTCGCAGGGCCAGGCCCACCAGCCCCTGCGGCGCAAAGCGGATGACGACGATCAGGATCACGCCGGTGACCGCCAGGTGCAGCGCCGGCCAGTCCGCCAGCAATTCGCCCACGCCGACGATGAACAGGGCGCCCGCCAGCGGCCCGGCGCGCAAGCCCTGGCCTCCGATGACGACGATGGCCAGCACGGTGATCGTCCAGGCCATGCCGAAGCTGCCGTAGGGCTCGATCGCACCGAGCTTGAGTCCCTGCAGCGCGCCGGCAACGCCGGTCAGGAAGCTGGCGACGACGAAGGCCGCAAGCTTGACGCGAAAGGCCCTCACACCGATCTGCGCGGCGGCATCCTCGTCGTCGCGCACCGCGCGCAGCAGGATCGAGAAGCGTGAGCGCGTGGCCAGCGTCATCACGCCGGTGGCGAGCAGCAGCAGGCTCAGCGCGATGCCGTAGAGCGCCCGCAACCCCGGCGGATCCTGCGCCAGGAACAGTCCCGTCGCCCCGCCGAAGCCGTTGAAGTTGATCATGAACAGGCGCAGCGCCTCGGCCAGTGCCAGCGTGCCGACGGTGAAGTAGAGGCCACGCAGCCGAAAGACCGCGGGCGACACGAGCACCGCCAGCAGCGCCGCGGCCACGCCGCCTGCCGGCAGCGCCAGCGCCAGGGGCAGATCCGCGTGATTGACGAGGCCCGCGAGCACGTAGGCGCCGACGCCGAAGAACGACGCCGTGCCCAGCGACACCAGCCCGCCGTAGCCGGCCATCAGGTTCCACGCCTCGGCCAGCGTGAGCAACAGCAGCAGTCGAAAGCCGATCTCGAGCACGTAGTCGTCGCCGAAGACGCCCAAGCCCACGGCGAGCGCGAACAGCAGCGGCAGCAACCATGCGGCGACCGTGCGGCTCGTCCCGGGCGCGCCCTCGTCGCGAGCCGCCGCCGAAGACGTCCGCCGCCCCGCCCCGCTCACCGCACCCTCGCCGCCACGATGCCCTGCGGCCGCAGCGCCAGCGCGGCCAGGAACAGCACCAGGCCGACGAAGTCGCGCCAGCCGTCGCCGAACAGCACCGCGCCCAGGCTCTGCAGCACGCCCAGCGCAATCCCGGCGATCAGGGTGCCGAAGATGTTGCCGACGCCGCCGAGCACGACGACGGCGAAGCTGATCAGCAGCCAGGTCGAACCCGCGCTCGGCGTGAACGCGAATGCGGTGCCGATGAGCACGCCGCCCATCGCGGCGCAGGCCGCGCCGAGCGCGAAGGTCAGCGCGTGCACGCGCGGTACGTTGACGCCCATCACCGCGGCGGCCTCCGGATCGGCAGCGCTGGCGCGCAGGTCGCGCCCAAAGCCCGTGCGCGAGACCAGCAGGTGCACCGAGATCACCAGCAGCACCGACACCGCAAAGCCGATGACGTAGATTTCGGCCACCGTCACCGGGCCCAGTTGCAGTGGCCGCGCGGCGTATGGCGCCTCGATCGAGCGCGTGTCGGCGCTGAACGCGAAGAGGTAGAAGTTCTGCAGGATGATGGAGACGCCGAACATCGTCATCATCGGCGCCTCCATGCCCTTGCCCGCCAGCGGCGCGATCAGCAGGCGCTGCAGCGGCAGCGCCAGCGCCGCCATCGCCAAGGCCACCAGCGGCAGCCCGGCGATCGGGTCGAGACCGAACTGCTGCAACGCGAACCAGCCGAGGTAGGCGCCGCCGATGAGCAACTCGCCGTGCGCCAGGTTGACCAGCCGCATCACGCCCAGGGCGATCGACAGCCCGAGCGCCGTCAGCGCCAGCATGCCGCCCAGCAGCAGGCCCGAAGCCAGGCTGCTGGCGACGACGGTGGCGTCCGGCAGGGCGAACATCGTCGGCCGTCTCGGCGTCGAGGGACGGACGGTGTCGTCAGTTGGCCGCCGGCAGCGGGAACAGCAACTTGCCGTTGGCGCGGTCCTTGGGCCACACGACCACCGCCTTGCCCGACTGCCACTGCATCATGGTGATCGGGATGCGCGACGTGTGCTCGGCATCGAACTTCACCGGCCCGACGACGTAGCTCTTGTCGGTCCGGCCGATGGCGGTGTTGATCTTCTCGCGGTCGAGCGAGCCGGCGGCCGCGATCGCGTCCAGCAGCACCTGCGCCGCGGCATGCGAATCGGCGATGTGCTGGCTCTGCGTCTGCTTCGTCTGCGTCTCGAAGCGGCTGCCGAGCTCGGCCGCACCGGGATAGGGGAAGCTCGGATCCCAGTAGCCGCCCACCAGCACGCCGTCGGCCAGCTTGCCCAGCGCCTGCGCGAACTGCTCGGGCTCGGCGCCCTTCTCCATCACCAGCAGCTTCGGGATGTAGCCGGCCGCGGCCATCTGCTTGCGGATCGCGATCGCCTGCGGCGGAATGGCGTCGACGAGCGCGATCTCGGCCGCGGCGGCCTTGGCCTGGCCGATCATCGCGGTGAACTGCTGCGTGTCGACCGGGAACGAGGCGCTGTGCACCACCTCGTAGCCGTCCGCCTTGGCCGTCGCCGGCCAGATCCGTCCGCCGACGACCTGGCCGTCGGGGCCGTTGTCGGCGAGGATCGCGATCTTGCGGTTGGTCTGCAGGCCGTAGTCCGCGAGCACCCGGAACGGCGCCGTCGCGAGTTCGGTCTCGTCGAAGAACAGCACCCAGGCGTAGTTCCATTTGCGCACCGACTTGAACGCCATCAGCGGGTCGCATCCTGCGACGATGGGCACCTTGCGCCGCTCGGCGACCAGCGCTCCGGCGTTCACCAGCGCCGGCGTGCAGGAGCCGAGCATGGCCACGACCTTGTCGCGTGAAATCAGCGTCTCGGTGTTGCCGGCCGCCACGTTGGGGTCGGTCTTGTCGTCGCGGATGACCAGCCTGACCTGCCGCGCCTTGCCATCGATCGTGATGCCGCCGGCCTTGTTGAGGTCGTTCACCGCCGTCTCGTAGCCCCACTTCTGGTAGCTGCCAAAGCCCGCGAGCGGCCCCGACAGCGGCAGCGAGGCGCCGATGACGATTTCATCGGCAGCCAGGGCCGGGGCCGCGAACGCGATGCCGGCGGCGAGCACGGCGGACCAGCCCCAGCGGTTGATGTCGATCGGCATTTCAGCCTCCGTGTCGTCGTGCGAATAAAACGGGGTGCTCAGAACGCCACGTTCGCGCCGCCCTTGAGCGCCAGCATCGCGCGCGCCTCGTCGGGGGTCGCGATCTCGAGGCCCAGTTCTTCGAGGATGCGGCGGATCTTCTGCACCTGCGCGGCGTTGCTGGTGGCCATCTGGCCGCGGCCGAGGTAGAGGCTGTCCTCGAGGCCCACGCGCACGTTGGCGCCCATCACGGCGGCGTGCGTCAGCAGCGGCATCTGGTGGCGGCCCGCGGCCAGGACCGACCAGCGGTAGCTGTCGCCGAAGAGGCGATTGGCCGTGTCGCGCATGAACGTGACGTTCTGCGGATCGGGACCGATGCCGCCGAGGATGCCGAAGATCGTCTGGATGAAGAAGGGCGGCTTCACCAGGCCGGCGTCGACGAAGTGCGCCAGGTTGTAGAGGTGGCCGACGTCGTAGCACTCGAACTCGAAGCGCGTGCCGCAGCCTTCGCCCAGGTCCTTCAGGATGTGGCGGATGTCGCGGAAGGTGTTGCGGAAGATGATGTCCTCCGTGCCCTCGACGTAGGCCTGCTCCCAGTCGTACTTCCAGTTCTTGATCTTCGCCGCCGCGGGGTGGATCGAGAAGTTCATCGAGCCCATGTTGAGCGAAGCCATCTCCGGCTTGAAGCGCAGCGGCGGTGCCAGGCGCTCGGCCAGCGTCATCTTGGTCGAGCCGCCGGAGGTGATGTTGATGACCGCATCGGTGGCGGCCTTGATGGGGCCGAGGAATTCGGCGAACACGTCCGGGTCCGCGCTCGGGCGCCCGTCTTCCGGATTGCGCGCGTGCAGGTGCAGGATCGCCGCGCCCGCCTTGGCGGCGTCGATCGCCTGCCCGGCGATCTGCGCCGGCGTGAGCGGCAGGTACTCGCTCATGGTCGGCGTATGAATCGCGCCGGTGACGGCGCAGGTGATGATCACCTTGTCGGCTCGCTTGGCCATGTCGTTTCGTCCTTCGATCTCAAGCGGCCGCGTCGGCCGCGTTCATTGCCTTCAGGTGCGCCTGCACGCGTGCGCGCAGCGCGGCTTGCTCATCGGCGGTCCAGGTGCGAAAGCCCTCGCCGCTCTTCATCCCGAGGCGGCCCTGCGCGACGAGCTGCTCGAGGTAGGGAGACGGCCCCGGCGTGGCGTCGATCGCCGGCAGCACCGTGCGGTGGATCGCCAGCGTCAGGTCGGTGCCGACGAGATCGGCGTTCTCCAGCGGCCCGAGCACCGGCAGCCGGCGGCCGAAGCTCGCCTTGACCACCGTGTCGACCGTGCGCGCGTCGCAGACGCCGGCAGCGACGAGCGCGATCGCCTCGCGCCAGAGCGCGTGCTGCAGCCGGTTGCCGATGAAGCCGGGAACGTCCTTCTCGACCATCGCCGGCGTCTTGCCCACGCGCGCGAGCAGCTCGAACATGGCCTGCGCGACGGCGGCGTCGGTGCGGGGCGTCTTGATCACCTCGACCAGCGGCACCAGGTAGGGCGGGTTCCACCAGTGCGTGCCCAGGGCCCGCGCGCCGCTGCTCACGGTCGCCATGATGTCGGTGATCGGGATCACCGAGGTATTGCTGGCCAGCGTGGCGTGGGCCGGCGCCAGCGCTTCCAGGCGCGCGAACAGCTCCTGCTTCCACGCCAGGTTCTCGGGGCCGGCCTCGAAGACGACGTCGGCGTCGCGCACGGCTTCGGCGAGGTCGGCGCAGGGCTGCACGCGCGCGGCCGCCGCCGCGTCCTGCCCGAGTTCGCGCAGGTTGCGCGCGACGCGCTCGCGCAGCGAGGCGAGCGCGTCGGCCGCCACGTCGTGCACGCGCACGGCATGGCCCGCGAGCGCGAACACCTGCGCGATGCCGTGCCCCATCAGCCCGGCGCCGATGACCGCGATCCTGTCGGCCCCTCGTCCGACGGCTACGTCGGCCGATCCCCCGAGGGGATGCGGGCCGGCTTGGGAGCGGCCCGGCGCTCGGCCCGCGAACTCGCTTCCCATCGCCTCAGCCCGCCGTGTAGCCGCCGTCCGCGTAGACGGTGTGGCCGGTGTGGAAGTCGCTCGCGCGCGAGCACAGGAAGAGCAGCGGTCCGGCCAGGTCTTCGGGCTCGCCCAGGCGCCCCAGCGGCACGCGCGAGAGGAAGCCGGCGCGCACCGCGTTGGCCTTCTCGTTGTCCTCGAACATCCACGCCGTGAGCGGCGAGCGAAAGACCGTGGGCGCGATCGCGTTGACGGTGATGCCGTACTTGCCCCACTCGCAGCCGAGCGCGCGCGTCAGGCCGTCGGTCGCGGCCTTGCTCGCGCAGTAGGCCGAGTAGCCCGCCGGGTGCCCGAGCTTGCCGCGCGCAGACGACACCAGCACCACCTTGGCCTTGGTGCCGCGCGGGATGACGCGCGCGCCGAAGGCGCGGCAGAGCAGCCAGGCGCTGGTCAGGTTGCCGTCCATCACGGCCTCGAAGCGTTCGAGCGACTGCTCGGTGATCGGGCACGGGTCGTTGAGGCCGGAGCCGACGACCAGGATATCGAGCGCGTCGTAGGCCAGCAGCGCGACGTCGAGGATGGCGTCGCAGTCGGTCTCGGTCGCGGGACGGCGTGCCACGGTCTGCACCGGCGCCCCCAGGGCGCGGCAGGCTTGGGCCGTCTCCGCCATCGCGCTTTCGTTGCCGGCGGCCAGCACCAGGCGTGCGCCGGCACCGGCCAGCACCTTGGCCGCCAGGCTGCCGAAGGCGCCGGACGCGCCGGTGACGACGGCGACCTTGCCGCGCACGTCGAACAGCGACAGCGGGTCGGCCAGCCAGTTCTCGGTCTTGCTCATCGGGATGCCTCTTTCCTCATGCGATTTCGACGATTTGCTTGGGCGTGCGGTGCAGGCATTCGCCGGGCCCGTCCGCCGCGATCAGGTACAGGTCGGTGTTGTGGACGAACATCCGTTCGTCCAGCACGCCGGGGTGGACGACGATGGCCATGTCGCGCTCGATGCGCATCGTCTCGTCGCCGCGCACCAGCGGCCGCTCGACCATGTCGTGGCCCATGCCGTGGATGGAGAGCCTGCGTTCCTCGGCCATGCCGTGCGCGCGCAGCCAGGCGTTGTGGCGCTCGAAGACCTCCTTGCACGGCGTTCCCGGCTGCAGCAGCGCCAATGCCGCGCGCTGGGCCTCGAGCACGCGCGCATGCACCTCGCGCAGCTCGGCGTCGGCGCGGCCGAGCACGAAGAGGCGCGAGATCTCGGCGTAGAAGCCGCCGGCGCCGTTGTTCTCGACCAGCAGCGAGAACATGTCGCCGGCCTGCAGCGTGCGCCCCTGCAGCGAACGCGGCCGGAAGCTCGCCGCCTGCCCGGGCGGCGCCGAGGACGAGAGGAAGATGCCCTGCTCGCTGCCCAGCAGCTGCCCCTGATACTGCGCGTAGGCGGCGATCTCGAAGTCGCGCAGCCCGGGGCGGATGTAGGCGGCGACGCGCGCCATCACCTCGTCCTGCATCGCCGCGACCTCGCGGATCAAGGCCTGCTCCTCGGCGCTCTTGACCGCCTTGATGGCATCGATGGCGTCGGTGAGGTCGACGAGCTCGACCCCGGCCCGCTGCAGCCCGTCGCGCAGGCTCATGCCGAAGCCGTGGTACCAACCCGCGGGAGCGACCGCCGCAGCTCGGCGCACGCCCAGGCGCCGCAGCTCGGCGAGCGCGAGCTCGGCGTCGTAGGCTGCGGTGTAGTGCACCGACGGGTAGCTCGGCGTCGTCAGGCGGCGCGCGATGCCGTCCGCGCTCCCGGGGGTCTCGCGCACCTGATCGAAGGCGCCCTGCTCGATCAGCGACAGGCCGCCGTCGACGGGGAAGATCGCGGTCGCCGGATAGCCGTTGGTCGCGGGCTGGTTGGTGAACCAGCGGATGTGGCCGCCGACCCAGTCGCTCGAGTTCTGCACCACCAGCGCGTCGACGCCGCGCGTGCGCATCGCCGTGCGCGCGGCATCCCAGCGGCGCTGCATCTCCTGCGGCGAGAGCGCGTTGCAGATTCTCGGGTTCGCGTTCATGTCGTGGCTGTGTGCCGGGGCCGTGCGACGGCGTTGTGCAGCTCGCCCACCCGGCCCGCGAGGAACAGGCGCAGGTTGGCGTCGACGATCGGGAACGCCTGCTGCAGGTAGATGTCGCTCATGCCGCCGACCAGCGGCGTGACGATCACGCCCGGTTCGTGCCACCAGGGGCTGTCCGCCGGCAGCGGCTGCTGGCGGAAAACGTCCAGGCCGGCGCCGGCGATGCGCCGCTGCCGCAGCGCGGCGAGCAGCGCGTCCTCGTCGAGCACGCCGCCGCGCGCGGCGTTGATCAGGTAGGCGCCGGGCTTCATCGCGCCGATGACGCGGGCGTCGACCAGGTTCTCGGTATCGGCGGCCAGCGGAACGATCAGCACGACGAAGTCGGCCTCTGCCACCGCGTCGGCGAGTTCGGCGCGAACGACGACGCGGTCGAAGCCAGCGATCTCGCGCGGCGCACCCGAGACGCCAACGACCGTCATGCCGAAGGCCTTGCAGCGCGGCGCCAGCGCCTCGGCGATGGCGCCGACGCCGACGATGACGACCGTCTTGCCCCACAGCAGCGGCTGCGGCCAGCGCTCCCAGGTGGCCGCAGCCTGGTTGCGCTGCATGCGCGGGAAGTCGCGCGCCAGCGCCAGCATGTGCAGGAACACCAACTCCGACATCTGCGGGCCGTGCATGCCGCGCGTCGAGGTGACGACGACGTCTTCCCCGAGCGCCCGCAGCCGCAGGATCTGGTCGGTGCCGGTGGTGAGCGACTGCACCCAGCGCAGCTTGGGCGCACGCGCGACGAGCGCGTCGTCGAACTGGAAGTGGTGGCCGATCATGGCCTCGATTGAGGCGCCTTCGACACCGGCCGCGTACGCGAGCGCGGCCTCGTGCCCATCGACGCAGGCGAGTTCCTGCGCCGCGGGCGTGGCGCGGACCATCGCCTCGAACGCCGCCGCCGGCGCCTCCGGCGCACCGATGTAGAGCACGCGCGCCATCGTCACTCCGGCAGCAGGCCGATGTCCTTGGGCATGCGCGTCCAGCGCCGGAACCCGCGTCGGCTCAGCATGTTCGGACCGTCCACGAAGGCAGATCGCGGCGACGGCGCCTTCAGCGCGCGCCGGGCGGGTACGGCATCACGACGACGATCGTCGCCACCTCGTTGCCGTGATTGACGACTTCGCGCGACTCGCCGCCGGGGATCGTGCAGCTGTCGAGCGGGCCCAGCACCACCTCGTTGCCGGCGGTCTTCACCGTGATCGCACCGGCCAGCACGACGTAGACCTTCTCCAGCGGCGAGGCGTCGGGCCCCGCGCCGCCGCCGGGCAGGAAGTGCGAGAGCCCGACCCAGAAGCCCTCGGGCCCGCCGGGCATGAAGCCCTGCAGGCGCAGCGAGCGCACGTCGCGGTGGTTGGGCGCCTCGTAGGGCTGCGCCTCGCCGAAGCGGGTGAGATGCATCGCCTTCAGCCCTTGCCGTTCTCGAAGCGGAACTTGCCGCTGCGGTCCACGATCGCCACCAGGCGCACGATGCAGCCGTCACCGCCGACCCAGCGCCAGGGGAAGGCGGCGAAGGTCACGCGCATGCCGGTGACCTTGTCGATCTCGCCGCCGACGTTCTCGATGCCGCAGATGCCGTGCTTGAGGATCGCCTGGTGGCAGGGTTCCCACTCGGGGAAGTCCTCGATCACCTTGCGCCCGGTCTCGCGCTCGTACTCGAGGTTGACCTGCGGCAGCAGGCCGTTGGGCCAGCCCGGGCCATGCGGGCCGATGGCGGTGCCCAGCGGATGGTCCAGCGCCTGGGTGTCGGTGCCGATCATCTTGACCTTCTTGTCGGCGAACCACTCGCCGGCCTCCTTGTAGAAGCCCGGCGAGTAGGCGTAGTACATGCGGCTGTCGGCGTAGTGCTTGTGCCAGCCGGTGTTGACGATGACGATGTCGCCCTCGCGGATCTGCGGGCTCGCAGCCTCGAGATCCGCGGCCGTGATCACCTCCCACTTCTTCTTCGGGATCGAGACCACGACACCGGTGCCGAAGAAGTGCGGCAGCGGCACTTCGTCCATGAAGGGCGTGCCCTCGACGACGTGCGCCGGCGCATCGATGTGCGTGCCCGAGTGCATCACGGTGGTGATGCGCTGCGTCAGCACGCCGGACTTGGCCATGTTGTGCAGGCGCTCGATCTTCACGTCCTCGAAGTAGGGCCAGCAGGGCTGGCCCAGGCCCCAGGGATGGCTCAGGTCATAGAACTCCAGTCCCATGTCGTTGTTGAGGTTCTCCTGGAAGGGAACGCCCCGGATCGTGACGGTCATGCGTGTACTCCTATCGTCGGTTTGGTCGTATGTACCGAATTACGATACATATGTACTGTAATCCGGTTCGTAGATGGGAATGTGCTTTAGCGGATCGCATCGTGCCATCCGGGTAAACCCGCATTTTGGTGACTGGCACACTGCGCGGATCCAGGACGAAGGACCCCACGAAGTGAGCGCCGCAAGGACCGAACCCGAAGCCGCCGAAGCGGCCGCCGTGAACGCTGCCAAGTCGGGCGTGCAGGTGATCGCGCGCGCCGCCGCCGTGCTGCGCGCACTGCGCGACAACCCCGACGGCTTGAGCCTGGGCGAGTTGGCCAGGCTGCTGTCGCTGCCGCGTTCGACGGTCCAGCGCATCGTCGATGCGCTGGACCTCGAGAATCTGGTGATCGCGGCCTCGCCCACGCGCGGCGTGCGCCTGGGCCCCGCGCTGCTCGCACTGGCCAAGGCCACGCGCTTCGAGATCGCGGAGCTCGCGCGCCCGACGATGCAGGAGATCTCGCGTGAATGCGGCGAGACGGTCGATCTCTCGCTGCTGGACGGCGACAAGCTGGTGTTCCTCGACCAGGTCGCAGGGGTGCACCGGCTGCGCGCCGAATCGGCGATCGGCGTCTCCTTCCCGTTGCACTCCACCGCACCCGGCAAAGCCATGCTCGCTGCGATGAGCCCGACAACGCTGAGCAACCTGCGTCCGCGCCTGCGCCTGACGCGCTACACCCAGCGCACGATCACCTCCTGGAGCGTGCTCGAGCGTGCGCTGGACGAGGTGCGCCGCACGCAGCTGGGCACCGACGAAGAGGAGAACTCGATCGGCATCTGCGCGCTCGCGGCGGCGCTGCAACTGCCGGGCGGCGAACTGGCCGCGGTCTCCGTACCCGTGCCCACGCCGCGCTTTGCCGACTCACGCGAACGCATCGAGGCGCTGCTGCGTACACACTGTCAACGACTACGGCAAGCCATCGGGGGCCAGCGCCCGATCGACAGAACCCGATTTCCCCTCACCGGCGCCGCGTAGAAGTCGCGACGGCATCACGCAGGACGCGCTCCCTTGCATGCTCCACGGGAGAAGGCTGGCGTCAGCTTGCCGGCAGCGGCGGCAGCGCGTGCGCGCGCTCCAGCAAGCGCTCGCGCATCCAGACCAATCCGGGGTCATGGTCGCGGTAGCTGTGCCACTGCAGCATTTCCACGAAGGGCGGGAACTCGAAATCCAGCCGCGCCAGCCGTACCGGCCACTGCTCACGCGCCCGCATCGCCTGGCGCATGTGCAAGGTTGCCAGGCGGTCGGTGCCCACCACCAACCGCGGCAGGAGCGTGAAATTGGGAACGCGAACCTCGACGCGACGGGTTCCGGGATAGCGCTTGTCGAACCAGGCCTCGAACATCGGCGGGCCGCGATTCTCGGTCGAGACGTGGCGCGCTGCCTGATACCGCCCCAAATCCACCGTATCGCCGAGATCGACGCGATCACGGTCGACAACGGCGCAGTAGACATCGTCGAACAGCGCGCATGACGAGAAGCCGCGCGTCTGGTGCCATTCGGGCGCGATGATGAAGTCGACCTCGCCGGACTCCAGATCCTGGTACGCCAGCCTCGTCGGCTGGCGGAACTCGAGCGTGACGCCCGGCGCCGCGCCGTGCAGGTCGCGCAGCACGTCGAGCAGCAGCACGTCGATCGCGTAGTCGGACGCCACGATGACGAAGTGCCGGCCCGACTTCTCGGGCGCGAACTCCGGCTTGGTGCCCAGCGTGGCGTCGATCTGCAGCAGCAGGTCGTTGACCTTGTCGATCAGGCTCTCACCGAGCGGCGTGAGCTCCATGCGACGCGCCACCGGCACGATCAGCGGATCGTCGAAATACTCGCGCAGGCGCGCAAGAATGCCGCTCATCGCCGACTGGCTCAAGTACAGGCCCTCGGCGGCGCGCGTCACGTTGCGCTCGGTGAGCAGCGCTCGCAACGCCGTCAGCAGGTTCAGGTCCAGGCGTTGATAGCGCATCTGTCGTACCGCACGGCTTTTTCGAGTCTAGCGAACTCCGGAGGCCGCACCGCCTCACCATGCCGTGGCGCCGGCGTCGATGGCGAAGTCGGCCGCCGTGACCCAGCTCGACTCGTCGGAAGCGAGGTAGATCGCCATCCAGCCCACGTCCTCGGGCTGCCCGATGCGCCCGAGCATCAGCTTCGCCATCACCTGTTCCCGAAAGCCCGGAACCTCGCGCACTGGCACCCGGGTGGCCGCCGTTTCCACCAGCGCCGGCGAAATCGTGTTGACGCGGATGCCGTGCGGCGCCCCCTCCATCGCGAGTTGACGGCTCATCGCCAGCACCGCCCCCTTGCCTGCGCAGTGCGCCAGCGCCGCCGAGCCCGCGAGCGCCATGCGCGCGTTGGCCGATGCGAAGTTGATCACCGATCCACCCCCGCGGGCCTTCAGGTGCGGCCAGGCCGCCTGGCAGGCCAGGAAGACGAGGTCGACTTCGCTTGTCAGCGTGCGTCGCCACTGGCTTTGGTAGTCCATCTTCTCGAGCCATTCGAACGCGCCCCAGGCGGCGGCGTTGACGAGCACGTCGATGCCGCCGTGGCGCTCGGCGGCGGCATCGATCCAGCCGCGCACGGCTTCGGGTTGCGTGAGATCGATGCCCTCGCCGATGCCGCCGAGATCGATCGCCGTACCCTCGCGCGCCGCGGCCTCCGCGCAGTCGCGTGCGGCGGCCGCGTCGATGTCGCAGCCCACGACGCAGGCGCCCTGCAGCGCGAACATCCGGGCGATGCCGCGGCCGATGCCCGCGCCCACGCCCGTCACCAGTGTCACCTTGCCGGCCAGGCGGTCGCCGGCGCGCGGCGCCAGCGCGGCGCGCGCACCTGCTTCCCGCGGACGCTCAGCGTGCACGCCGCTGCAGCGCGCCGACAACCAGCGCCAGCGCCGCCAAGGCCAGAAGCAGCACGCCGATGGTGCCGACCGCCGCGGCGCGCGGCGCCGCAAGCTGCTTCTCGAGCCCGACCACGATCAACGGATTGATGAAGAAACCGAAAAAGAAGCAGGACTGGTAGGCACCGATGCCGAATCCCCGCCTCGACAGCGGCAGCTCGCGCATGTTCCAGGTGACCATCGCCGGCAGCAGGATGCCGCAGCCCAGGCCGTTGACGAAGCCGGCGGCGGCGAGCGCGTTGTAGTCGGCGGCCGCGCGCATCATCATGAATCCGACGGCGGCGATGCCTGCACCGGCCGCGAGCTGCCAGGCGACGCGCCAGCGCGGTCCGAGCAGCCAGCCGAAGACGAAGGTACCCGCGATCACGCCCAGGCTGTTGATCGCGTAGGCGATGCCGATGCGCGCCGGCGAGGGCTCGCCGATCGCGCCGAACAGGTAGCCCAGGTGCACCGGTACGGTCATGAACACCACGCCCAGCACGGCACCCAGCGCGCAGATCAGCGCCAGCAGCCCGCGCTGCAGGCTGCGACCGTCGCTGGCCGCCTCGGCCACCGACATCGTCGCCCGCGAGGGCGGCTCCCACAGGTAGATCACCATCAGCGGCGCCAGCAGCAGGCTCACCGCGAAGGTGGCATAGGGCGCGCGCCAGCCGTGCTCGGCGATCAGCCCGCCCAGCCCGTTGAGCAGGAAGGCCGACGAGGCGGCCACCGTCGTCTGCAGCGACATGTAGCGCTCGCGCCGCGCGCCGTCGTAGTAGTCGCCGATCATCGTGGTGCTGACCGTCATCAGCGCCGCCTCCATCACGCCGAGCGCGAAGCGGCTGGCGATGATCGCCACCAGCGAATCGAGGACCAGCGGCGCCGTGCCGACCACGCCGTACAACACCGCCGCGCCGACAAGCAGCCGCTTGCGGCCGAAGCGGTCGGCCAGTTCGCCGGCGAAGATGCTCAGGAACGCCATCATCAGCATCGGCGCCGTCATCGTCAGCGGCACCAGGAAGTCCGCACCCGGCACGTCGGCGAAGTGGGCCTGCATGGCCGGCATGCTGGGCCCGAGGACCGCCGTCACGAGCACCGACAGGCCGCTGGTGACGAGCAGGATGGCCGCATGGATCAGGCGCGGCTCGCGCGCGACCGGGCGGACCGCGGCGCCTGCCGCGGCGGTCGATGTCAGCGACACGTCGTCTCCTCGTCGTTGATGCTGGTGCGGCGCGAGGCTAGCGAAGTCACCCCCGAAAGACCAATCGCTTGTGCGGATGGCTCGCATCACGCGGCGACATAGGGGTCAGCCCTGATGGCGCGGCGCAGCGCCGGTGCCCTTGACCTGGGCCAAAGGGCGTACCGCGCCCACGCGCCCAGACTACGATCTACCCGACCCGCCGACCATCGAACGCCACGCGCCGCCGCAGCCGCCATGCACTTGCACGGACTCGACCTGAACCTTCTGGTGGCACTCGACCGCCTACTCGACGAGTGCAGCACGACGCGCGCCGCCGAGCGCATGCACGTCACACAGTCGACGATGAGCAGCGCCCTCAATCGGTTGCGCGGGTTCTTCGACGACAAGCTCCTGATACAGGTCGGCAGGCGACTCGTGCGCACGCCGCTGGGCGAGTCCCTGGTCGAGCCGGTGCGCGACATCGTGCTGCGCGTCGAGGCGACGATCTACCGTCGGCCCGACTTCGACCCGGCGACGAGCGACCGGCGCTTCCGGCTCCTGATGTCCGACTACATCGAGACGGTGCTGATGGCAAACCTGCTGCCGACACTGCAGCGGCTGGCACCCCATGTCGCCCTGGAACTGCTGCCCTACAACGACGCCCCCTGGGAGTTGCTCGAGCGCGGCGATGTCGATCTGCTCATCATCCCCGGCCACTACCTGCACACGACCCACCCCAGGCAAGTGCTGTTCGAGGACGACTACAGCTGCGTCGTGTGGTCGGACAACCCGGCCGCCAGGTCGGCACCGACGCGCGATGAATACTTCGCCCACGGACACGTCGGCGTGCGCTTCGGCAACAGGCGCGTGCCCACCTTCGACGAATCCTTTCTCGCGGGCAGCGGGCAGCAGCGCCGCTTCGAGCTCATCGTCAACGATTTCAACGCCCTCGCCCACACCGTCGTCGGGACGACCCGCGTCGCCACCCTGCACACGCGGCTCGCCCGTTATTACGAGCGACTGCTGCCGCTGCGCGTGCATCCGGTGCCCGTCGCGCTGCCGCCGGTGGTCGAGACCGTCGTCTGGCACCGCCTGCGCGACACCGACCAGGGCATCGCCTGGCTGCGCGAGCTGATGCTGCAGGCCATGCGGCCGCTCACCGTCAGCGCTGCGGGCGGCTGCGTCCAGGCCTAGTCGCCACCTGCTCTCGCGCCGCCTCGGTTTCATCGACCAGGCGGCGCAGCCAGGCGAGCCCCGGATCGAGCGCCTTGTGGCGGTGCCACTGCATCGCGATGACGACCTCCGGGATCTCCGCCGGCGGCGCCAGCAGCCGCAGCGGATGCGCTGCGGCGAGCTGGCGCGCCAGCCGCGTGTGCACGGTGGCGATGCGCCCGGTGCCGACGACCAGCCGCGCACAGGAGCTCAGGCTGTAGGTCTGCACCTCGATGCGCCGCTCGATGCCGAAGCGCTTCATCGCCCAAGCCTCGAAGGTGGGCGCGCGGCCCGGGCCCAGGTAGGCCGCGACATGGCCGGCGGCGAGGTACTGCTTCAGGCTGAGCTTGCGGTCGATGGCCTCGTTGCCTTCCCAGACGACGCAGGTGTAGCTGTCCACGAAGGCCGTGGCCGAGGGGTGGTCGGGCAGCGTGAACTGGCGCGGCAGCAGGAGCAGGTCGACCTCACCGCGCTCGAGCATCTCGGTGCCCGCATCCACCGGCAGCAGGTCCAGGCTCACACCCGGCGCCTCGTCCCAGGCGCGCGCCAGCAAGGGCTCCAGCAGCACCGCGATGACGTAGTCCGACGCCGCGATGACGAAGCGCCGCGCCGAGGTCGCCGGCTCGAAGGCCGGACGCTGCGTCATCGCCGCGTCGATGCGCATCAGGATGTCGCGCACCGGCGCGGCCAGCGCCTCGGCCAGCGGCGTGCGCACCACCCTGCGCCCCACCGGCACGAAGAGCTCGTCGCCGAAATGCTCGCGCAGCCGCGCCAGCGCACCGCTCATCGCCGACTGGCTCAAATGCATGCGCTCGGCCGCACGCGTGACGCCGCCTTCGGCCAGCAGCGTGTCGAGCGCAACCAACAGGTTCAGGTCCAAGCCGTTGAAGCGCATGGTTCAAATATCTGTCGTGTCGATGTATTGCATCTGAATTATCCATTTTACGGATGCGTCGGGTCTACCTACCCTTGCCGTCGAGTCCAACCCGGACAAGCAAAGGAGCAGACTTCATGGAGATCGGACTGGCCGCGGGAATCCGCAATCTGCCCGGCAAGGAGCAGCCGCTGCACCACGCCTACCGCGACTTCCTCGACGAGGCGGTGCTCGCCGAGGAACTGGGCTTCGCTCATGTCTGGTTGTCGGAACACCACTTCGCCGAGGACGACTGGAACTCGCGGCCGCTCACCGTGCTGGCGGCCGCGGCCGACCGCACGCGGCGCATCCGCCTGGGCACCTACGTGCTGCTGCTGGCGCTGCACGACCCGCTGGCGGTGGCCGAGGAGGCGGTGGCGGTCGACATCCTCAGCAACGGCCGCCTCGACCTCGCCGTCGGCGCCGGCCCGATGCAGCAGGAGTGCGAGGTCTTCGGCGTCGAGAAGAGCGAGACCTACGCCCGTACCTACGAAGCCCTGGCCTTCATGCGGCGCTGCTTCACCGAGGACGAGGTGACGCACGAGGGCAAGTTCTACACCTATCGCAACGTGCGCCTGCGTCCGCGCCCGGTGCAGCGCCCGCATCCGCCGATCTGGATGGCGGCGATGGGACCGCAGAGCGTGGCGCGCACCGCCAAGGAGGGCTACCACCTGGCGTCGGCGCTGCACTCGCCGTTCTGGAAGACCTTCCCCGCCGAGCTGGAGAAGCACGGCCGCCGCCGCAGCGACCACCGCATCGTCTCCGGACCGCTGTGCGTGCACGTGGCCGACACGCGCGAGCAGGCCTGGGACGAGGCCGAGGAAGCGCTGCACTGGGGCGTCGAGTTCTATCGCCGGCGCGGCGTGCAGATGCCCAACCCGCCGGTCGGCGAGATGCGCCGCACGCCCAATGCCGGCATCTACGGCGTTCCGTTCGCCGTCGGCACGCCCGACGATGTGCTGCAGGCGCTCTCCGTCTACCGCGACGAGCCGCTCGACCAGCTCTCGCTGCAGTTCCACGCACCGGGAATGAACGTCGAGCACGTCATGCGCTCGATGCGCAGCTTCGCGCGCCACGTGATGCCCGAGATCGCGCGCTGGGGCAACACCGCCGCCGCGGCCTGAGCTTCGGCGTCACCCGACCTCACCGGCGCACCGCGGCTTTCACCATGACCGCCGCCCGCATCGAACTGCTGGCCGTGCCGGGCCTGCCCGAGGTGCGCGCCGGGGACGACCTGGCCGCACTCGTCGCCGAGCATGCGCGCGCCGCAGGAATCGATCTGCGCACGGGGGACGTCGTCGTCTTCGCGCAGAAGGTGGTGTCCAAGGCCGAAGGGCGCATCGTCGAGCTCGCCACGGTCCAGCCTTCAGCGCGTGCGCACGAGCTGGCCGAACGCGTGGGCAAGGATGCGCGCCTGATCGAGCTGATCCTCGGCGAATCCAGCGCCGTCGTGCGCGCGGTATCGAACGTGCTGATCGTGCGCCACCGCCTGGGCTTCGTCATGGCCAATGCCGGCGTCGACCAGTCCAACGTTCCCGGGCATGAGGCCGGCGAGCGCGCGCTGCTGCTGCCCGTCGACCCCGACGCCAGCGCCGCGCGCCTGCGCACCGCGCTCGTCGCCTTGTCGGGAGCCGACGTCGCGGTGCTGATCAACGACAGCTTCGGCCGCCCCTGGCGGCGCGGCGCCGTCGGCACCGCGATCGGCTGCGCCGGCATCGCCGCGCTGCAGGACCTGCGTGGCCGGCCCGACCGGCACGGGCGCACGCTGCGCGTGACCGAAGTCGGCACCGCCGACGAGATCGCGGCGGCGGCGTCGCTGCTGATGGGCCAGGCCGATGAAGGCCTGCCGGTCGTCATCGTGCGCGGCCTGGCGCGCGCGCATGCGCCGAGCACGGCGGCGGTGCTGGTGCGCGCGGCCGACGAGGACTTGTTCGCATGAGTGCCGGCGCGCCCGTGCTGGCCCTTTCCGGCGGCGTCGGCGGCGCCAAGCTCGCACTCGGCCTGGACAAGATCCTCGCACCCGGCGCGCTCACCGTCGTCGTCAATACCGGCGACGATTTCGAGCACCTGGGGCTGTCGATCTCGCCGGACATCGACACGCTGCTCTACACCCTCTCGGGCCTCGCCGACCCCACGCGCGGCTGGGGCCGCCGCGACGAAAGCTGGAACTTCATGCGGGCACTGACCGCACTCGGAGGCCCGGACTGGTTCGCGCTCGGCGACGCCGACCTGGCGCTGCACGTGCAGCGCAGCCGGCGCCTGGCGCAGGGCGAGACGCTCGAGGCGATCAGCGCCGACTTCGCTCGCGCTCTCGGCGTCGCCACGCGCATCGTGCCGATGTGCAACGAACGCGTGCGCACGCGCCTGCGCGGCGAGGAGGAAGGCTGGCTCGACTTCCAGACCTACTTCGTGCGCCAGCGCTGCGCACCGGTGCTGCGCGAGATCGTCTACGAAGGTGCCGCGCAGGCGCGCCCCCGCACACCGCTGCAGCAGTTGGCCGCCGACGGCGGCGCGGCGCTGCGCGCGCTCGTGCTGTGTCCTTCCAACCCGTGGCTGAGCCTCGACCCCATCCTCGCGCTGCCGGGCGTGCGCGCCGCCCTGGGCGCAAGCGTCGCGCCCGTGATCGCGGTGTCGCCGATCGTCGCCGGTGACGCCGTCAAGGGACCGACCGCCAAGCTCATGCGCGAGTTCGGGCTGCCGGTCACGCACGGCAGCATCGCGCGCCACTGGCGTGGCCTGGTCGACGCGCTCATCGTCGATGTCGACGAGCCCGGACTGCGCGAGAGCTGCGGCGACGAGGTCGAGATCATCGTGGCGCCGACGCTGATGAAGAGCCTGGCCGACCGCGAACACCTGGCCGAAATCGTGCTGCAGGCGGCCGACCGCATATGCGCCGTGCGCGCCGGCCGTGCCGCCGCGCCATCGAGCGCACGCAGGCCATGAGGCCTTGTGCCGTCGTTCCCGTCAAGCGCTTCACGCAGGCCAAGCAGCGCCTGCATGCGCGCTGCGACGACGCGCTGCGCCACGCCCTGGCGCGGGCCATGCTGGAGGACGTGCTCGATGCCCTTGCCGCCGCGCGCGGCCTGGCCGGCGTGCTGCTCGTCACCGCCGACGCCGAGGCCGCGGGCCTTGCGCGCCGACGCGGCATGGACGTGCTGGAGGAAGCGCAGCCCGGAGGCCTGAACGCCGCCGTGACGGCGGCCGCGCGGCATCTGCGCGCCCTGGGCAGGCGCGCGATGCTCGTCGTTCCCGCCGACGCACCGGGCGTGAGCGTGGCCGAGATCGAGCATCTGGGCAGCGTCCATGCGCAGCGCGGGGACGCGGTGACGCTCGTGCCCTCGCACGACCATGGCGGCACGAACGCGCTGCTGCTCGACCCACCCGACGCGATGGCGCCCGCCTTCGGCCCCGACAGCTTCCATCGCCATCTGCGCCGCGCACACGCCGCGGGTCTGGCCACGAGCGTTCTCGAGTTGCCCGGCCTGGGGCTGGACCTCGACCACCCGCACGACCTGCAGCGCTTCGTCGCCACGCCGTCGGACACCCGCACCCGGCGGCTGCTGCAGGCGCACACCTTCCTCCCCGGCAGCGCCGGAATGCCGCGCCCACCGGCGCGGCCGGCCCTGCCCCGGGTCCACCACCTCTTGCCCGCCCGCACCGCGCCATGAACCCGACTTGCTCCAAACCCCGCTCGTGGCCGGACCTGCTCGCCCAGGCCGCCGTCGGCACCCGGCTCGACGACGTGCAATGCCTGCAGCTGGCCGCCGTCGACGACCTCGAGGTCCTGACCGCGACGGCGCGCGCGCTGCGCGACCGCGAGCGCGGCCAGCGCATCGGCTGGTCGCGCAAGATCTTCATCCCGCTCACGCGCGCCTGCCGCAACCGCTGCGGATACTGCAGCTTCGTCGAAGCACCGCGCGCCGGAGAGCGCTCGCTGATGACGCCCGACGAGGTGCTCGCGCTGGCGCGCGCGGGCCGCGCGGCCGGCTGCCGCGAGGCCTTGTTCACGCTCGGCGACAAGCCCGAGCTGCGCTACCGCGCCGTACGCGAGGAGCTGGCGCACCTGGGCCACGCGACGACGCTGTCCTACCTCGGCGCGATGGCCGCGCTGGTGCTGCGCGAGACCGGGCTGCTGCCGCACCTCAACGGCGGCGTGATGACGCGCGATGACATCGACGCGCTGCGGCCGGTCTCGGCCTCGATGGGGCTGATGCTGGAATCCACCGCCGAGCGCCTGACGCACCGCGGCGGGCCTCACGCCGGCGCGCCCGACAAGCACCCCGCGCTGCGGCTGGCGACGATCGAGGCCGCCGGTGCAGCCGCCGTCCCCTTCACCTCGGGCATCCTGGTGGGCATCGGCGAGACGCGACGCGAGCGCATCGAGGCGCTGCTCGCGCTGCGCGCCAGCCACGAGCGTCACGGCCACCTGCAGGAAGTGATCGTGCAGAACCTGCGCCCCAAGCCGGAGACGCCGATGGGTGCGACGCCGGCCTGCGACCACGACGAGCATCGCTGGACGATCGCCGTCGCCCGCATCGTCTTCGGCAACACCCTGGCGGTGCAGGCACCGCCCAACCTCGCGGCCGGCGCCTTGCGCGACCTGATCGACGCCGGCATCGACGACTGGGGCGGCGTGTCGCCGCTCACGCCCGACCACGTCAACCCCGAATGCGCCTGGCCCGAGCTCGACGCGCTGGCACAGCAGACGGCCGACGCCGGCCACCTGCTGGTGGAGCGCCTGGCCGCGCATCCGCCCTACGTGCTGGCGCCCGGGCGCTGGTTGGACCCCGCGCTGTGGCCTTACGTGCTGCGTCACGCCGATGCCGACGGGCTGGCGCGCCCCGACCGCTGGAGCGCAGGCAGCGACCAGGCCCCGCCCCGGCCTGCCCCCGCGGCCCCCGCGCTGCGCCTGGACGACCCGGTGCTGGCGGCGCTGCGCCGCATCCAGCGCGGCAGCGGCGAACCGGCCTTGGACGACATCGTGACGCTGTTCGGCGCGCGCGGCAGCGCCCTGGAGCGCGTGTGCCATGCCGCTGACCTGCTGCGCCGCGAAGTCAACGGCGATCGTGTCGGCTACGTCGTCAACCGCAACATCACCTACGGCAATGTGTGCCGCCACCGCTGCGGCTTCTGCGCCTTCGCCCGCGGACGCGACCACGAGGGCCTGCGCGGCGAGCGCTACGAGCTGGACGCGCAGGAGATCGCGCGCCGGGCCGCCGAAGCCTGGGTGGCCGGCGCCACCGAGGTCTGCATCCAAGGCGGCATCCGCGGCCGCTACGACGCCCGGCACTACCTCGACATCGTGTACGCGGTGAAGGCCGCGGCACCTCAAATCCACATCCACGCCTTCTCGCCGCAGGAGATCACGCAGGGCGCGCGCAGCGCCGGCCTGAGCGTGCGCGAGTTCCTGCAGGCGCTGCGCGACGCCGGCCTGGGCAGCCTTCCGGGCACGGCCGCCGAGATCCTCGACGACGAGGTACGCCGCCTCATCTGCCCCGACAAGATCGGCACCGCCGAGTGGCTGTCGGTCGTCGAGAGCGCGCACGCGGTCGGCATCCCGAGCACGGCGACGATCATGTTCGGCCACGTGGATCGTCCCTGGCATTGGGCCGCGCACCTGCTGCGCCTGCGCCGGCTGCAGGCCCGCAGCGGCGGCCTGACCGAGTTCGTGCCGCTGCCCTTCGTCGCCGCGCAGGCGCCGATGCACCTCGACGGCTGCTCCCGCGCGGGCCCGACCTGGCGCGAGACCCTGCTCATGCACGCCGTCGCGCGCCTGGTGCTGCACCCGCTGGTGCGCCACGTGCAGGCCTCCTGGGTGAAGCTCGGTCCCGAAGGCATGCGCCGCTGCCTGGCCGCCGGCGTCGACGATTACGGCGGCACCCTGACCGACGAGCGCATCTCGCGCGCGGCCGGCGGCATCCACGGGACCGCGCTCACGCCGCGGGAAATCGAAGCCGCCATCGTCGCCTGCGGCCGCCAGCCGCGCCAGCGCGACACGCTTTATCGCGACGTGAGCCGCGAAGCCCGCTGCGCGCGCGCATTGCGCGGCGGCGAGGACGCTGCGTCCGCCACCACCGTCTGCAGCGCCGCTGCCTGAGGATGATCACGATGAACGCTCCGGTGAACGACGGCGCGCCCCCGCGCCCGACCTTCAAGGACATGATCAACAGCGTCGTCGACGCCGGCGCCTGCAGCGAGTGCGGCGCCTGCGTCGTCGTCTGCCCGCACGGCATCATCGAGATGATCGGTCGCAAGCCCGGCAAACGGGTCGGCTCGCTCGGCGACCACGACCACTGCGGCGTCAGCACCGGCATCGGCTGCGACGCCTGCGCCGCCGTCTGTCCGCGCCTGTGGCCGCGCGAGCCGCATCTGCGCGAGGCCACGTTCGGCGAAGCCGAGGCCGGCGGCGACCGCGGTTTCGAAGGCATCTTCGGCGTCTATCGCCACATCTTCGTGGCGCGCGCGCGCGATCCGCAGGCGCTGGCGCGCGGCCAGGACGGCGGCGTCGTCACCGCGCTGCTGGCCTGGGCCCGCGAAACCGACGCCATCGACGGCGCCATCGTGGCCGCGGTCGGCGAAGGCGACGCGCCCTGTTTCCCGACCCCCAAGGTGGTGACGACGCCCGAGCAGATCCGCGCCAGCGCCGGCAGCTGGTACACCTACAGCCCGAACCCGCTGGCGCTGAAGCCGTTGAAGAAGGCCAAGGTCGAGCGCGCGGCCTTCGTCGGTGTGCCCTGCCAGGTGACGCCGCTGCGCAAGATGGAGCGCATCGACACCACGCGGCTGCTGCGCGCGGGCAAGTCGCCGACCGTGCATGGGCGGCAGCGCGACTGCATGCGCGGACCGTCCGAGCGCGTGGCCATCAGCATCGGCCTCTTCTGCTCCGAGGTGTTCGTGCCCGAGCTGATGACCGAGCACGTCGCGCAGACGATGGGCATCCCGCTCGACCGGATCACCAAGCTGAACATCAAGGGCGAGGTGCTGATCCACACCCGGGACGGCGCGGTGGCGACGATTCCCCTCGCGCAGGCCGCGCACGACTACCAACGCCCCGAGTGCCGCCACTGCGGCGACTTCGCCGCCGAGTTGGCCGACATCTCCTGCGGCGGCGTCGGCACCGATCGCGCCACCGTCGTCGTGCTGCGCACCGAACGCGGCGTGGACCTGTGGCGCGAGTTCGAGGCCAGCGGCCGCGTCGAGGTGTGGCCGATCCAGGAGCACAAGAAGGCCTGGAACATCCTGCAGCGCCTGGCGCGCAAGCAGCGCGAGCAAATCGCGCCGCCGACGGCGGGCGCCTACGGAACCGCCCCGGCGCCGGTGCAGTATTGCGCCGCCGAGGAGGCCGTGCGTGCACGGCAGGCGCTGATCCTGGCCGGCTGCAGCGACGCGGAAATCGACGAGCGCCTGCACGCCCTGCGCGGCGTGCGCGAGGGCGCTCCGGCCGCTGCTGCGCTGGGCCCGGCGCATCCGATCCCCGGTGACCCCGGCGAGCCCGCACCGGACGAGAAGCGCAAGCTGCCGCCGCCACCCGCGCCGCACGAAGGCGGGGCATCGCCAGGCCCGGCGGCCGGCGCTGGATTCGCCCGCTGGACCAAGTAAGCGTCGGGGCAGAGCAAGCCCTCCATCGCTGCAATCGACATCAGGCAACACGCGCCGCTCGCACGACGCGCTGCTCGATCACTCCGAACGGCCCGTCGCGGCCGTCGTCGTGGCGCGCCTGCAGGCGCACCGTGTCGCCGAACGCCATGTAGGGCGTGCGCGGCTGACCCTTGTCGAGCATCTCGATGGCGCGGCGCTCGGCGATACACGACGAGCCGACGACGCGGTAGTCGTCGTTGGAAACGGTGCCCGAGCCGATGATCGTGCCGGCGACGAGGTCGCGACTGTAGGCTGCGTGCGCCACGAGTTGGTCGAAGCCGAAGGCCATCGGCCCGCCGTGGGCGGCACCGAAGCGGCTGCCGTTCCAGTCGACCTCGAGCCGCATCTGCACGCGGGCATCGCGCCAGCCGGCGCCGAGTTCATCGGGCGTCACGGCGATCGGCGCCATGCTGCTCGCCGGCTTGGCCTGGATCCAGCCGAAGCCCGTCTTCATCTCGATCGGCGCGATGCGCCGCAGCGACCAGTCGTTGATCAGCACGACGAGCCGGACGTGGCGCAGCGCCTCGGCGCGCGAGGCGCCCATCGGCACCGCGTCGGTGATCACGCCGAACTCGCCCTCGAAGTCGATGCCGTCGTCGGCCGAAGGCAACGGCACGTCAGCCGTGGGCGCGAGAAAGCGGTCCGAGACGCCCTGGTACATCAGCGGCCGCTCGTCGCTGGGCGGCTTGTCGAGCTTGAACACGGTCGACATCAGGTCGCCGTGCGACCGGTAGGCTGAGCCGTCGAGCCATTGCCACGCGCGCGGCAGCGGCGCGCAGGCCGCCGCGGCATCGAAGCGCCGGATCCCCTCGGCGCTGCCCGCGTCGAGCGATCGCTGCAGATCGCGCAGCGCCGGCTCGACCTCGGCCCAGCGCTCGAGCGCCTGTTGCATCGTCGGCGCCGGCGCGCCGACGGCGACGCAGCGCGCGGCGTCGGCGCAGACGACGACGAGACACCCGTCGGGCGTGCCGTCGGCGAGGGTCGCGAGTCTCATGGTTGCCTCGTCATCGCCGCACCAGGGCCTCGGAGATCGAAGTTCATGCCACACCTCCCGGGACCGTTGCGTCGCCGGCCTCCTCGAAGATCGCCACGGCCCGCGTCCAACCGGCCGACGCACCGCGGATCTTGTGCGGGAAGCAGCTGATCGTGAAGCCGCTCGGCGGCAGCGCCTCGAGGTTGTGCAGCTTCTCGAGGTGGCAGTAGCCGATGTCGCGGCCGGCCTTGTGGCCCTCCCAGATCAGCGCCTTGTTGCCCGTCTCGGCGATCTTCTTCGCGGTGTACGAGAACGGTGCATCCCAGCTCCACGCGTCGGTGCCGGTCAGCCGCACGCCGCGCTCGAGCAGGTACATCGTCGCCTCGTAGCCCATGCCGCAGCCGGTGTTGACGTAGTCGTTCTGGCCGTAGCGCGAGCCGGCGCGTGTGTTGACGACGACGATGTCGAGCGGCTGCAGCTCGTGCCCGATGCGGGCGAGCTCCGCGGCCACGTCGGCGGCCGTCGCGACGTAGCCGTCGGCGAAGCGGCGGAAGTCGAGTTTCACCCCCGGCTGGAAGCACCATTCGAGCGGCACCTGGTCGATCGTGACGGAGGGCCGGCTGCCGCCCATCTTCGCGTCCTGCGTCGAGTGGAAGTGCCAGGGCGCGTCGAGGTGCGTGCCGCTGTGCGTCGTCAGCGTGACCCACTCCGCGGCCGCCGCCTCTCCGTCCGGGTAGTCTTCGGCGCGCGTGCCGGGCAGCATCGCCATGAACTCCCCGAGTGTGTCGCCATGCTTCTGATACGTGATCTTCGGCGCCAGCGGCGGCGGATCCGACAGCACGTCGTTCTCGAGAAAGATCGACAGGTCGACGAAGCGGCGGCGCGGCTTCATGCGAGTGCCTCCCGGGTCGGCTCGGCAGCGATCGTGACCGGTAAGCGCGAGAAGCAATAGACCGCAACCGCGGCAACGCAGGCGGCGGCGACGCCGACGCTTCCGTAGCCGAAGGTTTTGACCAGCGTACCGCCGAGCAGCGGACCGACGGCCGAGCCCGCCATCAGCATCGCCGGCGTAGCCGCCAGGGCGCGACCACTGGGTTCGAGGCGCGCGAGCACACCGAACGCGAAGGTGTGGGTGAAGATCATCACCGCGGCGAATACCGACGCCGCGGCGGCATAGGGCGCGAAGCTGGTGCTCAGCATGATTGTCGCGGCCAGCAGCGCCTGCAGCACCGGACCCGTCATCAGCACGCCGCGCGCGTTCAACCGCCGCTCGAGCAAGGCCGCGAGCGCGGCGGGCAACAGATTGACGAGTCCGAGCGCGATCAGCACGGCGTTGATCGACTCGCGCGCAAAACCCTGGTCGGCGCCGGCACGCTCGAGGAAGCTGAACGTCATCGCCTGCACCACGGTCATCCCGGCAATGCCGGCGATGCCGAACCACACGCGGCGCGGCATGCGCAGTGCGACCGCAGGGCCGGCCACCGCCACTCGCACTGGTGGCGCCGAAGGAAATGCCAGCAGCGCAGCCAGCGCCGCCAGCGCCATCACGCCGCCGAAGACGAGGAACAGCGCCGGCCCGCCGGCCGCCGCGACGATCTGCGGCGTCGCACCGAGGAAGACGACGGCGAACACGCCGAGCGCGACGCTGACGAGGGCGAACATCCGGTGCGGCCGGGCGCTGCGCGCGATCGTTCCGTGCGTGACGCTGAGCGCCGCGCCGACGGCGATGCCGGTCAGACCGTGCAGCGCGGCCAGCGACGCGAAGTCGCCGGCGCCGGCGGCCAGCACGAACCCCGCCGCAGCCAGTGCGTACCCCAGGGTGGCGACGACGCGCCCGGGCACGCGGTTGAAGACCGGCGCGAGCACCACGCTGGCCAGCACGACGCCGGCGAGGAACAGCGTGACCACGCCGCCGGCCCGCTGCGGATCGAAACGGTACTGCGCGATCAGCGTGCCCACCCACACCGGCAGCGCGACGAGGTCGATCATGCCGGCGCAGTGCGCCACCGCCAGTGCGACGCGGCCGCGCCGGCTCTCGATGGAAATGCCCATGTCGTGTCTCCACTCAGATGGGTTGGGCCAGCGCGAGGATCGACTCGCGCATGATCCCGGCGTGCTCCTGCTTGTCGCCGTCTTCGATCTCGATGCGGCACAGCCGCTCCGAGTTCCGGATCACCATGCGGCAGCGCTCCCAGCGCCGCGCATGGAAACGGTCGAGCGCGTCCTGCAGCGCGTCGGCGCGCGCCAGCTCCTCGGCGAGCACGATTCCGCTCTCGATGCCGATGCCGGCGCCCGAGGCCAGGTGCGGCGTCGTCGCGTGGACCGTGTCGCCGATCATCACGACGCGGCCGCGGTTCCACGGCGCAGGCACCAGCAGGTTGGCCAGCGGCCGGTAGTCGATGGCGGCCGCGGGCTCGAGCACATGCGGGACCAGCGACTGCAGCAGGGGGTCGGCGAAGGGCCGCAGCAGGCCGGCGAGCACGGCCGGGAACGTCGCCTCGTCGATGTGCTCCTTCGTCGGCCGGTCCTCGGTGACGAACATGTACGCCTGCGTGCGCGACACCGGATTGACGCCGATCTTCACGTGTCCGCCGTACCAGAGGCGCAGCCGCACCACCTCGGCCGGCCGCGGCAGCACCGCGCGCCACACGCCCTGGCCGATATAGGCCGGCGGCTCGACCTCGGGGAACAGGCGCGCGCGCAGCTTCGAGTGCACGCCGTCGGCGCCGACCACGAGGTCGTAGCGCCGCGTCGAGCCGTCGGTGAAGGCGACGCCGACGCCCGTCGCGTCCTGCTCGAGCTCGCTCCAGGTGCAGCCCAGCCGCACGTCGACGCCCGCCGCGCGCGTCGCGCGCGCGAGCATCGCGGCGAGCTCGGGCCGCATGATGGCGCCGCTGCCCGCCACGTCCGCGCCCACCGGCCGGGGCGTCGGCATCTCGGCGATCTTGTGCCCCGCGGCGGTGTACAGCTCGACGCCGTCGCACACCCAACCCTTCTCGACGAACTCGTCGTACACGCCCAGCGCCGCCAGCGCCCGCAGCGTCGGGCCGCTGATCGAGATGCCGGCGCCCAGCGGACACCAAGCGGGATCGAGCTCGACCAGGTCCACGGCCATGCCGGCGCGGCGCATCCGGATCGCCGCCGCCATGCCCGAGAACCCTCCCCCGACGACGAGAACCTTGCCGACTGCTGCCATCGCTACTCCTCCTGTTGTGCGTGGATGTGTTCCTGCACGTACACCTCGCCGTGGCCGTCGATCTCGAGCACCAGCGGCTGTAGCGACAGCCCGACGCAGGGGCCGCGGATGCAGCGCCCGGTGTCGGGATCGAAGCGCGCGCCGTGCGCATGGCAGGCGATCAGCCGGCCGCCCGCATCGGGATACTCGTCGCGGCGCCACGCCATCGGCGCGCCGGCGACGTGCGGACAGGCGTTGCGCCACGCGCGCAGGCGCCCGTCGTGGCGCACGACGAACACGGTGTCGCAGCCGGTGTCGTAGGGATCGAAGCCGCGCGCGCGGCCCTCGCCGACGCCGGCCTCGTGGCAAAGGTGCTTCACGCCGCGTGCTCCACCATCGCCGTCACGCGTCGTCGCCGTTGGCCGGCATGCCCGGCCCGGGCGCCCACTTCCTGCGGTAGCGCAGCAGGAACGCCTGCGACGCGTCGGCGTCGAGCGCCGCCTCGCGCGGCTGCCACGCGGTGTCGTGCAGGTCCATGTCGGCATCCATCTCGACGCGGCAGCCGAACGGGCTGTTGAAGTACCAGAACCAGTTCGAACCGAACTGGTGCCGGCCCGGTCCCCAGAACGACTGGTAGCCCTTCTCGACGAAGCGCGAGCCGTTCAGCAGCACCTCGGTCGGCCCGCCGAAGTGGAAGGTGAAGTGTTCGACGCCCTGCATGTGCGGCGGCGCGCCGATCAGGAAATGCGTGTGGTGGTCGAGCGTGCCGGCCGGCTGCAGGAACGGACCGACGCCGGTGAAGCGGTCGGTGCAGCGAAAGCCAAGCCGCCGCACGTAGAACGCTTCCGACTTCGCCGCGTCGGGTACGAAGTAGACGATGTGCGACAGCGTGCGCGGGCGGATCTGCGGCGCGGCGGCATTCACGCCGAGCGTGTTGACCGCGCGCTGGATCGGCGCGCCGGGCGCGTTCGACAACTCACCCGGCGTGCCGACCGGCCGGCGCACCGTGCGCTGGAAGCCGAGCACGAAGCCGTCGTCGTCGTGCGACTCGACCGAGCCGTCGGCGAGGCGCCGCACCGGGCGGTCGCGGCCGAGTTCTTCGGCGATCGCGTCGAGCGTCGCCGCGTCGGCGACGCCGAACACCGTCTTGCGCAGGCTGCAGCCCGATGCCGGCGCCTTCGGCAGCGCTGTGTCCGATTCGTTCGCGATCACGACGGCGGTGCCGTCGAGCGCCTCGTAGCGGCCGTTGCCGGCGTCGCGCAGGCCGTAATCGACGAGGTACTGCGCGCAGGCGGCCAGGTCGTCGACGCCGAAGACCAGTGAGTCGAGTCCGATGATGTTCATGGAAGTTCCGTACGGCAAAGAAAGGTGCAACACATCGCCACGGGTCAGCGCGGCCCCTCGTGCAGGATGTCCTCGCGCGCCAGCAGCAGCACTGTGCTGCCTGGGTCGACGCCCGCCATGCGCCTGGCCGCATCGCCCGGCCCGGGGAGGACGTCGCTCTGAACGTGGCGGATCACGCGGGCCGCCGCAGCGCCGAGCGAACTGGCGGCGGCCATCAGGCCCTGTCGTCGTTGCATGGTGGAAATTCCTTCGGGCAGGTGCAGTCGACAAATCCAGCGACGTACCAAGCATTGCGCAGATCGGTCATCGAAGCGCTCCTTCGCGCGGTTCAGAGATCGAGGACGAGGCGCGGCGTGCGAGCTCGCGAGCAGCACGGCGTGAACTGGTCGCCGCGCGCGCGCTCCTCATCGGTGAGGTACATGTCGCGGTGGTCGGGGGTGCCGTCGATCACCCGTGTAAGGCAGGTACCGCAGACGCCCTGTTCACATGACGTTGGAATCGCCACACCAGCCGCCGCCAGCGCGGCGACGACGGTCTGATGCTGAGCGACCCGGACCACTGCGCCACTCGACGCCAATTGGACGTCGAACGCGCCGTCGTTGGCAGTGTCTACCGGGGCGGCGGCAAAGTACTCGCGATGCAGGCGGTCCTCGGGCCAGCCCCTGACACGTGCGGCGTCGAGCACCCATTCCATGAAGCCGGTCGGCCCGCAGACGTACAGGTGCGTCCCGGGCGCCGGGGCGCCGATCACGGCGGCGGCGTCGAGCTTCTGTGCGGCCGGACCGTCGTCGTGATGGAACTGCGCGCGACCGGCGAACGCCAAAGCTTCGATGCGCTCAGCGAACGCGGTGCGCTCGCGCGAGCGGGTGCAGTAGTGCAACGAGAACTCGGCGCCCGTCGCTGCCAGGTGCTCGGCCATGCAGAGGATCGGCGTGATGCCGATGCCGCCGGCGAACAGCAAGCTGCGCTCGGCCTCGCGCGCCAGCGGGAAATGGTTCTTGGGGTCGCCGATCTCGAGACACTGGCCCTCTGCCAGTGCGTGCATTGCCGACGAGCCGCCGCGCGACGCCGGATCCTTCAGCACCGCGATCTGGTAGCGGTTCGTCTCGCCCGGCGGATTGCACAGCGAATACTGGCGGACGATTTCGCCCGGCAGATGCAAGTCGACATGCGACCCGGCCGAGAAAAGCGGCAGCGCGCCGCCGTCCGCGTCGACGAACTCGAACCCGGCGACCTCCAGCGCCTCGAACGTCTTGCGCGCGATGCGAACGCGCCGGGTCGCGGCGGCCGTTTTCACGCCGAGGCGCTCCCGTGCGCGCCATCGGCCGTGGCCTCCTTCTGGATCAGCGCCTGCAGAAGCCGGCGGGCGCGCACCGCCGCCGCATCGCCCGGCAGCAGCACCGGCTTGAGGTCGAGAAGGTCTCGTCCTGCCATGCGCCGCGCGACCGCCTCCACGATCGGCTTGTCCTCGTGTTCGAACGGACCGCGCAGCATCTGCACGTTCTGGTCGGCCACCGCCTGCGCCATCGGGCCGATGGCGCGCGGTACCGAGAAGGAATAGAAGTACAGCGCCTGCGTCGGCGAGACCGGCGTGAAGCAGTGTGCCTGCTGCGAGACGATGCCCTCTTCCTTTTCCCGGCCATGCGCCACGCCGCCGGCCCAGAGCGCCATCACCGCCGGCGCGTTCCAGCGCACATCGAGCCAGCGATCGATCGACCCATCGGGCACCTGGAAGGCCTGGCGCAGGAAATCGGGCACCTCGCAGTCCTCGGCCATGAAGCGCTTGCACCAGACCGTATCGACTTCGTGCTCGAAACTCACTTGGCCGCGACGCACCGCCTCGCTCGAGAACAGCGGATGCATGAACTCGATGTGCGAGAGGTCGAGGATGTTGTCGATCTCGAGGTCATACGGTGCGTCGATGACCATCGTGCCGGTACCGACCGCGTAATGCTCCGGATCGTTGAACGAGAAGTCAGGGATCCGTGCCGGATCGGCGAGCGCCTCGGCGCCCATCCAGATCCAAATCGCGCTGAAGCGCTCGACGACCGGATAGCGTCGTACCTTCGCCGCGACCGGGATGCGGCCATCGCCATGGGGGTTGTGGACGCACGCACCGCTGCCGTCGAAACGCAGGCCGTGGTACGGGCACTGCACTGCGGCGCCACCGTCGCACAGCCGGCCCATCGACAGTGGCGCGAAGCGGTGCGGGCAGCAGTCATGGAGCGCCTGCGGATGACCCTCGTGATCGCGGAAGAAGACGAGGGGTTCGTCGAGCAGCGTACGCGCCAGCAGCTTGCCTGGCTCCAGCTCTCGAGCCCAAGCGGCGACGGTCCATGCATTGCGAAGGTAGTTCATGCGGAGGCTCTCCGTGGCAATTCAATGCGCCGTGCGTCCACCAAGCGCCTCGGCGACCCAGTCGGCGATGTAGTGGCCGGCGTTGATCGAGTTGTCGAAGCTCGCGTGCTGCGCGCCGCCCTCGCGGTCGGTGAAGACCTTCAGCTCGCGCTTGGGGCTGTTGACGAGCTGCTCGTAGGTGCGGTGCGCCCACTTCAGCGGGATCTGCGAGTCCTTCTCGCCGTGCGTCACGAGGAACGGCACGCGGATCCTCTCGACGACACCGTCGAGGTGCACGTTCTCGGCGATGCGCATGAAGTTGTCGATGTCCTTCGCGCCCCACACCCAGCAGACGTGCGCCCAGTAGTGCGGGACGGGGAAGTCGCCCTCCCTCTCGAGACGGCGCTTCTGCACGTCGCGCCAGTCGTGGTTGGCGCCCCAGCACACGCCGGCCGCGAAGCGCGGCTCGAAGGCGACGGCGCGCGGGCAGTAGTAGCCGCCGAGCGAGACGCCTTCGCAGCCGATGCGCTTCGCGTCGACGTCGGCGCGCGTCTCGAGCCAGTCGACCACCTTGCTCGCCCAGTGCTCGGCGTCGTAACGCGCCGTCAGGCCGTGCAGGCGCAGCGCCTCGCCGGTGCCGGGCTGGTCGACGACCAGCGACGACACGCCGCGCCTCGCAAGCCACGCCGGCAGGCCGACCAGAACCTTCATCTCCTTGGTCGAATCGAGGCCGTTGAGCTGGACGAGGATCGGCGCACGCTCGCCCGGCTGCAGGCCGTCGGCGGGCAGGTACAGCGCCGACAGGTGCCGTCCCTCGTACGGGATCTCGACCCGCTCGATGGGATCGCCCAGCAGTCGCGAGCCCTTCATGAACAGGTCGAGCTCGCGCCGGTACAGCTCGAGGCGACCGGGTGCGTCGTGCGCCTGCAGGCGCTCGGCCGTGATCAGGTAGCTCGACGCGCGGCGGTACTTCTCGCCGGCCGACAGCAAGCGCCCGCGCCGCTCGTCCTCGAGCGCGAGTCCGCAGAGCCGGTCGGCCATGTGCACCCAGGTCTCCCGGAAGGCCTGCGTGCCGGCGGCGTCCGGGGCCTTCGCCGCGTCCTGCAGCGGCGCGCACATCGCCTCGATCTCGCCGATGCGCGCGCCCATCTCGATCGCGAGGTCGACCGAGAGGTTCCAGACGTAGTTGGTGGGAAAGTAGCGGAACACGAATGCGTCCTTCGTTCAGGCGCCATGCGCCACGATCGGCGCGAGGCGCCGGGCCAGTGCCGCGAGGTCGGTCGCCGGCTCCGGGTCGAGATCCCAGCGCGCCGCCTGCGACACGAGCGCGTGCACGCGCGCGGCGCGCGTGGCGCGGCGCGCACCGAAGCGCGCCAGCAACTCATCGCGTTCCAGGTCCGCACGCAGCAGGTCGCCGAGCACGGCCGCGTCCTCCACCGACTGGGCGGCGGCCTGGCCGAAGTGCGGCGGCAGGACATGGGCGCTGCTGCCCAAACGCAGCACGGCGCCGACGTGCCAGGCGCCCGCCAGCAGCCCGCTGCGCACCGGTCGGCCGACGACCGTCGCGTCGTCGCGCAGCGACTCGCCCAGGCGCGCCAACAGATCCCCCTCGACGGCGAGCGCGGCGCGCAACTGCGCCGGCGTGCCGGCGGCGGGCGCCCCGGCCATGCGCTCGTCGCGCAGCAACGCCAGCCCCGCCTCGCGCATGCTCACCGGCACGATCATCGCCTTGGTGCGGCCCGGGCCGACGACCCAGGTCACCTGGTCGAGGCCCTGCGGCCGCGGCAGCAGCACGTAGTCCCAGCGCTGCGGCAGGCGCTCGCCGCCGGCATGCAGCGGCAACTCGATGCCCGCGACATCGGCGGCTCCGGCCATCACGACGAGATCGAAGCGGTGCCGGCGGCCGTCGGCGAGCGCGATGTGCGGCCGGGCGGCGGGTGCCTCGACGCCGCACACCGTGCACTGCCAGTGCACGACGGCGCCGCGTGCCAGCGCCGAGTCGCGCAGTACACGCAGCAGTTCCGCGTACGGCATGCCGATCGCCGCGGGCAGGCGCGCACCGCCGAGCGCCGGCGTCTCGATCTCGAAGTGGGCGCGGCCGTAGGCGTCGACCACCGACACGCCGCGGTAGGCGAAGCCGCGGCGCACGCAGGCCTCGGCCAGTCCGAGCGCCGAGAGGTCGCGCACGAGGTTCGGCACGACGTCGATCTGCGCCGGCGGCGCGGCGACGTCGGGAGCCGCATCGAATACCTCGACGTGTACTCCGGCCGCCGCGGCCGCGACCGCCGCCGCCAGACCGGCCAGCCCGGCGCCGACGATGCCCACATGACGCAAGCGCGTCACGCCCGGCTCCGGCCGCATCCGGCGCGCGCCGATGCGGGCGCGAGTTCGTCCATCGCCGGGCCTGCATCCATCCGTCGTCTCCTGTCCTCGTTGGAAATCGGGTAAGCGATAGGGTATGGAATCCCGATCGGGCCGAAAAATGACTTCGATGGATCCCACGCTTCGATGCCATCGAATCGTCGAGGGTTAACCCCTTGCCGCCATGCGCTTCAACCGCCTCGACCTCAACCTGCTGATCGCGCTCGATTCGCTGCTGCGCGAGCGCAGCATCACGCGCGCCGCCGAACGCCTGAACCTCACGCCGTCGGCCGTGAGCAGCGCTCTGGCGCGGCTGCGCCAGTACTTCGACGACGAGCTGCTGGTGCAGGTCGGCCGCCGGATGGAGCCGACGCCGCGGGCGGAAGGCCTGCACGACGCCGTGCGCGACGTGCTCGTGCGCATCGACAGCACGATCGCGAGCCAGCCGCGGTTCGACCCGGCCTCCTCGGACCGCACGTTCCGCATCTTCCTGTCGGACTACATGCAGTTCGTGCTCGTGCCGCACCTGCTCGCGCTGGTGGCCGAACAGCGCTGCACCGCGCGCTTCGAGTTCCTGCCGCAGGTCTCCAACCCGCAGCGCAGCCTCGAGCGCGGAGAGGCCGACCTGTTGATCATTCCGCGCGGATTCCTGTCGCCCGACCACCCCGAGGAGGTCCTCTACGAGGAGGGCTTCGTCTGCGTCGTGTGGCGCGACAGCCCGCTGGCGCAGGGCGAGCTGACGTTCGAGCGTTACCTCGCGGCCGGGCACGTCGTCATGCAGCCGCCCACGGGCACCGGCGAGGCCTTCGAGGCCTGGTTCGTCAGGCGCTACGGCGTCGCGCGCAACGTCGCCGTCACGACCTACGGCTTCGCGCCGCTGGTCGCGCTGGTGTGCGGCACCGACCACATCGCCACGGTGCACGCCCGGCTGGCCCGCATTCTTGCCGCAGCGTGGCCGGTTGCGATCAAGCCGCCGCCGCTGCCGATCGAGCGCATGGAACAGGCCGTGCAGTGGCACAAGTACCGCACCCAGGATCCGGGGCTGGCATGGCTGCGCGACCTGCTGCGGCAAGCCGTTCGGCGCATGGACGCGGGCACGTGGTCCGACTGACTCCGATCGAATAGCGCAGCGGGGGTTAACCCTCGACGATTCGACGCCGTCGAATCGTGAGATTCATCGAAGTCATTTTTCGTCGGGAGCGAGATCTCCTACGCTCTCGCTCGCCCGATTCCGAAGAAGACAGGAGACGACCGATGGCTCGACGCCAGGCGATGGGCGAACTCGCGCCCGATTTTCAGGAACCGGACCGTACGCAGCCGCCCCGGCAGCGCTGACGGTCCACGACACCCACGCTCGAGGAGACGAACACATGCACGACATCGACACGCCGAGGCTGACCGCGCTCGCCATCGCAGCGCTGCTGGTCACCGGCGCGCAAGCGGCCGGCATCGACACCGGAAACCCGGACTGGTCCGTGCGCTGGGACAACAGCGTGCGCCTGAGCACCAAGTTCCGCACCGAGTCGGCCGACCCGGCGCTCAAGGATTCGTTTCGCCAAGTGCCCACCGGTGCGCCGGCGCCGGCGCCAGCGAGCTTTTCGTTCCCGCAGGCGCTGAACTTCAGCGCCGGCGACCAGAACTTCCAGAACAGCGGCCTCGTATCGGCGCGCGCCGATCTGCTGTCGGAGTTCGACGCGATCTGGCGTCGCGACTTCGGCATCCGCGTCAGCGCGGCAGCCTGGTACGACGACAAGCTGCACCGCAGCACCAAGGCCGACAACGATCCGACGATCGGCCAAATCCCCTACAACGCGTTCCCGAGCCGCACGCGCAAGCTGGCCGGCGAGAAGGGCGAACTGCTCGACGCCTTCGTGTTCGGCGGCTGGCGCTTCGACAACGGCATGAAGCTGACCGCGCGTCTCGGACGCCACGCGCTGCAGTACGGCGAGAGCCTGTTCTTCGGCGACAACGGCATCGCGCGGGCCCAGGGCCCGGTGGACATCGACAAGCTGCTGGCGTCGCCCAACGCGCAGTTCAAGGAGATCATCCGCCCGGTGCCGCAATTGTCGGCGCAGTTGCAGATCTCGCCCGAGGTCTCGATCGGCGGCTACGCGCAGTTCCGCTGGGAGGCCGACCGACTGGCGCCGGCCGGCAGCTATTTCTCGACGGCCAACATCCCCTGGGGCTCGCGGCAGCCGGAATTCGTCGACATTCCTGCGGGCACACCAATCTCAGGGAATTACGCCCTCGCATCCGGTGCCGACCAGGAGGCGAAGGATTCGGGCCAGTTCGGCCTGCAACTGAAGTGGCGCATCGACGAGACCGACCTCGGCTTCTACTTCGCGCGCTACCACGACAAGTCCGGCCAGCTCTACGGCAACCTGAATCCGGCCGGAGCGCCCGGTCCGACCGGCGCGCTGCCGGGCACCTGGTTCTACAAGTTCCCGGAGAACGTTAAGACCGCCGGCATCAGCGTCTCGCACTCGGTCGGCGACTTCAACATCGCGGCCGAGGCGTCGGTGCGCGACGGCATGCCGTTGTGGAGCGCGAATATGCTCTACCCCGGCGGCTTCGGCGCACCGCAGCCGCGCCCGGCGCTGGGTCGCACCGCGCACCTGAACCTGTCGACACTGGCGACCTTCGGGCCGAGCTTCATCGCGCGCGAGTCGAGCCTCGTCGCCGAGATCGCGTGGAACCGCGTGCTCTCGAAGGACGATCCCGACCATTCGCTCGACGAAGGCCGCACGCGCGACGCGACCGCGCTCCAGTTCATCTTCACGCCGAGCTATCGCCAGGTGCTCCCGGGGCTCGACCTGAGCGTGCCGGTCGGGCTGCGCTACGTGCTCGACGGCAACTCCAGCGTCACGGGCGCGGGCTGGGGCGCGAAGAACACGGGCAGCGCCAACCTGGGCATCGAGGGCACCTACCTCGGCGTCTGGCAGTTCGCGCTGAACTACACCCACTACATCGGCAAGGCAGTCCCGTTCGTCGACTACTCGCCGCTGCTGACCGGCGGACACGCCATCTACGGCCTCGGCAATCCGCTGGCCGACCGCAACTACCTGGCGCTGTCGCTGCGCCGCACGTTCTGATCTCCCGGGAGCTCACGATGACCTTCGATCGAATCTCACTGGTGGCCATCGCGGCGGCGGCGGCGATGGCTTGCGGCAGCGCGACGGCCGGCGTGTCGGCCGACGAGGCCGCGCGGCTGAAGTCCGAGCTGACACCGTTCGGCGCCGAAAAGGCCGGCAACAAGGACGGCACGATCCCGGCCTGGAACGGCGGCTACACGACGCCGATTCCCGGCGACAAGCCGGGTGGGCGCCGCGGCGACCCGTTCAAGGACGACAAGCCGCTGTTCTCGATCAACGCGAGGAACGTCGAGCAGCACGCCGACAAGCTCAGTGACGGGCAGAAGGGGATGCTGAAGAAGTATCCCGACAGCTACCGCATCGACGTCTACCCGAGCCGCCGCACCGCGGCGGCGCCGCAGTGGGTCTACGACAACACGTTCAAGAACGCCACCCGCGCCAGGCTCAACGGCGATCTCGTCGAGGGGGCCTACGGCGGCATTCCGTTTCCGATCGCCAAGACCGGTGCCGAGGTGATGTGGAACCACATGCTGCGCTGGCGCGGCACCTCGTGGGAGTTCCACATCAACCAGTACCAGCTCACCGCCGACGGCCGCATGGTGCTGACGACGGAAGGCCGCGCCGACCAGCAGATGCCGTACTACTTCCAGGAAGGCAGTCCGGAGCAGTTCGCCAAGTCCAACCTGTACTGGCAGATCCGCCTGATCAACGCCGGGCCGCCGATCCGCGCGGGCGAGGCGATCGTCGGCGGCACCAACATCGACGGCAGCAAGGACCAGGCGTGGGTCTATCTCACGGGACAACGGCGCGTGCGCAAGCTGCCGAACCCGTGCTGCGACACGCCGACGCCGTCGGCGGCCGGCGTCATGAGCTTCGACGAGATCGAAGTCTGGACGGGGCGGCTCGACCGCTTCGACTGGAAGCTCGCCGGCAAGAAGGAGATGTACATCCCCTACAACGGCAACAAGTTCCTGCAGCCCAGGACGGATGCCGAGGTGATCACGAAGAACCACCTCAACCCCGACCACGTGCGCTGGGAACTGCACCGCGTCTGGGTCGTCGACGCCACGCTGAGGCAGGGCCAGCGCCACCAGGCCCCCAAGGCCCGCTACTACTGCGACGAGGACACCTGGATCTGCGTGCTCGGCGACCGCTGGGACGCCAACGGCCAGCTGTGGAAGACGCTGTGGGCGCAGACCTTCGTCGCGCCGGACCTGCCCGGCACTCCCGTCGGCGCGTTCGGCTTCAACGACCTGCTGTCGGGACAGGGGTTCGCCGGCAACCTCTACAACGCGAAGACCTCGCAATACGCGATCGTTCCGCGCATTCCCGGCAGCGTCTTCACGCCGGACGCGCTCGCCGGCGAAGGCGTGCGCTGAGCAGCCGCAAGCCGCCGATGACGCGTTCCGGCATGCGATCGGCCCGCGCGCTCCCGGCAGCGCTGATCGCCGCGCTCGCAATCGGCGCGGTGCCGGCGCTGCCCGCGCCGCAGGTCGGCGATGCACTCGACCGGCCGGCCGTCGGCGCCCGCGACGCCGCCCACGCCGTGCTGCTGACCGCCGCCCAGGCGGGCACGCGACTCGTCGTGGCCGGTGAGCGCGGCATCGTCCTCACGTCCGATGACGCGGGACAGAGCTGGCGCCAGTCCCGCGTCCCGGTCAGCGTGAGCCTGACGGCGCTGCGCTTTGCCGATGCGGCGCACGGCTACCTCGTCGGGCACGGCGGCACTGTGCTCGCCACCGACGACGGCGGCCTGACGTGGACGCGGCAGCTCGACGGCCGCACGATCGCCCGGCTCGAACTCGACGCGGCGCGCGCCGGCGGCGATGCGGCGGCGCTGAAGTCGGCCGAGCGGCTCGTCGCCGACGGCCCGGACAAGCCGCTGCTCGACCTGCTCGTGCTCGACGCGCAGCGTGCCGTCGTCGTCGGCGCCTACGGCCTGGCGCTTGCCACCGACGACGGCGGCGCGAGCTGGTCGAGCTGGCGAGGGCGCCTCGACGATCCCAAGGAACTGCACTTCTACGCCGTGCGCAAGCGCGGCGACCGGATCGCAGTGGCCGGTGAGCAGGGGCTGTTGCGCCTGTCCACCGATGCCGGCAGGACGTTCAAGCGCATCGCGACGCCCTACCAGGGCAGCTTCTTCACGCTCGAGATGCCGAGCGATGGCGAGATCGTCGTCGCCGGGCTGCGCGGCAACGTGTGGAGGTCCGTCGACGACGGCGCCAACTGGAGCCAGTTGGCCTCGTCGGCGCCCGTGTCGATCACCGCTTCTACGCAGCGGGCCGACGGCTCGCTGGTCTTCGTCAACCAGGCCGGCATGGTGCTCGAACTCCGGCAGGGCAGCCTGCAGGCGCTGCCCGCCGGCCTGCTGCCGCCGCTGAACGGCTTGGTCGCACTGTCCGACGGCGCACTGCTCACCGTGTCGATCGACGGTGTGCGCCTGATCGACGTCGCGGCCGTGTCCTCGCAGGCCTCGGGCCTCTGGAAGAAATGAACGCCCATTCCTGCGCGGCGCCCGAAGCAGCCGAGCCATTCGATCGGCGCTCGGGCTCACTGGTCGAGCGTGCGCTGTTCAACAACCGCGCGATCGTGGTCGCGCTGTGCCTGCTGGTCACCGCCGTCCTCGGCTGGCAGGCAACGAAGCTGCAACTCAACGCCAGCTTCGAGAAGACGATTCCGACGCACCACCCGTACATCCAGAACTTCCTGGCGCACCAGGGACAGTTGACCGGGCTGGGCAACGCGCTGCGCATCGCCGTCGCCAACCCCGAGGGGTCGATCTACGACGCGGGCTATCTCGAGACGCTGCGCAAGCTCAGCGACGAGGTGTTCCTGCTGCCCGGCGTTGCGCGCACCCAGATGAAGTCGTTGTGGACGCCGACGACGCGCTGGGTCGGCGTGACGGAAGACGGCCTCGAGGGCGGCCCCGTGATCCCCGACGGCTACGACGGCTCGCCCGCAAGCCTGCAGCAGCTCGCGGCGAACGTCGCGCGCTCGGGCGAGGTCGGTCAACTCGTCGCGCTCGACGCCCGATCGAGCGTGATCTACGTGCCGCTGCTGGCGAGCGACGCCGAAGGGCGGCCGCTCGACTATGCGCAGTTCGCCCGGCGCGTCGACGAGCTGCGCGCGAAGTACGAGCCACAGGGCGTCGACATCCACGTCACGGGCTTCGCGCAGATCGTCGGCGATCTGATCGACGGCGTGCGTGAAGTGCTCGTGTTCTTCGCCCTCGCCGTCTTGATCGCGGCGGCGATGGTGCTTTGGTACACACGCTGCTTGCGCTCGACGGCGCTCGTCGTCGCCGCATCGCTGATCGCGGTGGTCTGGCAGATCGGCCTGCTGCCGACGCTGGGCCATGCACTCGACCCCTATTCCATTCTCGTGCCGTTCCTCGTGTTCGCGATCGGCATGAGCCACGGCGCGCAGAAGATGAACGGCATCATGCAGGACGTGGGCCGCGGCATGCACAAGCTCGTCGCCGCGCGCTTCACGTTCCGCCGCCTGTTCCTCGCCGGCCTCACGGCCCTGCTGGCCGACGCCGTGGGCTTCGCGGTGCTGCTGATCATCGACATCCAGGTGATCCGCGAGCTGGCCGTCGCCGCATCGCTCGGCGTCGGCGTGTTGATCTTCACCAATCTGATCCTGCTGCCGATCCTGCTGAGCTACGTCGGCGTCAGCGCGAAGGCGGCCGTGCGCAGCGTGCGCGCCGAGGCCGCCGGCGCGCAGAAGCACCGGCTATGGGCCTGGCTCGACCGCTTCACGCGCCGGCGCGACGCGACGATCGCCATCGCGGTCGCACTCGTTCTCGGCCTCGCGGGCCTGGCCGTCAGCACGCAGTTGAAGATCGGCGACCTCGATCCCGGCGCGCCCGAGTTGCGCCCCGACAGCCGCTACAACCGCGACGTCGCCTTCGTCAACGCCGCCTACGGTGCGTCGAGCGACGTGCTCGCCGTGATGGTCAGGACGCCGGAGGGCAAGTGCTCGCAGTACGACACCTTGAACAAGATCGACGCGCTGGAATGGCAGCTGCGCCAGATCGAAGGCGTCGAGAGCACGAACACGCTGGCCTTGCTCACGCGGCGCGTCCTCGCCGGACTGAACGAGGGCAACCCGAAGTGGTACGACTTCCTGCCCAACCAGGACATGCTCAACACCGTCACCGCCGGTGCGCCGCGGGGCCTGTACGACGACGCGTGCAGCCTGCTCACGCTCTACATCTATCTGCGCGACCACAAGGCCGAGACGCTGACGCGTGTCGTCGATCACGTGGAGGCCTTCGCCGACGCGCACGACGCCGCCGACGCGAAGTTCCTGCTTGCCGCCGGCAGTGCAGGCATCGAGGCCGCGACCAACATCGTGGTCAAGGAGGCTTGGCGTCACATGCTGTTCATGGTCTACGGCGCCGTCGCGCTGCTGTGCTTCGTCACCTTCCGCTCCTGGCGCGCCGTGCTGGTGGCGATGCTGCCGCTGGTTCTGACCTCGCTGCTGGCGGAAGCGCTGATGGTCGCGCTCGGCATGGGCGTCAAGGTCGCCACGCTGCCCGTCATCGCGCTCGGCGTGGGCATCGGCGTCGACTATGCGCTCTACATCCTCTCGGTGACGCTGGCGCAGCTTCGTCAGGGAAGAAGCCTCTCCGAAAGCTATTACCGCGCGCTGCTCTTCACCGGCAAGGTCGTGATGCTGACCGGCCTGACGCTGGCCATTGGCGTCATCACCTGGGTCGCGAGCCCGATCAAGTTCCAGGCCGACATGGGCCTGCTGCTGGTCTTCATGTTCCTGTGGAACATGCTAGGCGCCCTCGTGCTGCTGCCGGCACTGGCGCACTTCCTGTTGAAGCCCGAGGCGCGCAACACCGCCCCGGCTGCCACGACGAAGTCGGCTTCCTCTGCTCTTGCAGATTCCTCGGCGGCAGCGCCTCTGGCCCGCGAATCCGCCTAGATGTTCAAGCTTTCCTGGCGCTGGCGCGCTCCCGATCTGCGCGGACGCGCGCCCCTGCTCCGCTGGAGCCTGCGTCGGCGCCTGGCGTTCGGCTTCGGCATGCTGGTGGCGCTGCTGCTGGTGCTGGCCGCGCAGGCCATGCTGCAGACGCGCGAGCTGGGCGCGCAGCTCTCGCGCATCGTCGAGATCCACAATGCCCGGGCCGGCATGGCGCACGAGCTGAACGCCGCGCAGCTCGACTGGATGGGGCAGCTGCGCGCGCTCATCGTGCTCACCGACCCCGAAGACCTGAAGGCCCAGCAGGCTGCGCTGGACGCCGCGCGCAGGCACTACGCGCAGTCCGAGGAGGCGCTGGCGGCGGTGCTGCAGGGCGAGGAGGCCGCGGGCCTGCGCACGACCCTCGAGCAGATCACCCGGTTGCGTGCCGAAGTCGCGCCGGCGCTTGCGAGCGCCGAGCGCGTCGCGCTCGCGGGCCAGGGGCCCGAGGCGACCCTGACCCTGCTGTTCCAGGCCGACGAGGCGGCGCGGCAATGGCGCGACCTGATGGCGGACATCGTGGCGCAAGCGACCCACGCCAACCAGTTGGAGTACCGCACGGCACAGGCGCGCCAGCGCCGAGCGCTGGCGGTGACCGCGGCCGTGGCCTGCGCTGCCGTGCTGTTCGCCGCTGCAATGGCATGGGGCCTGATGCGCAGCATCACGCAGCCGCTGCGCCAGGCCGTCGCGGCGGCCGAGCGCATCGCCCAGGGGCGGCTGGACGCCGACATCGCCGTCGACCGCCACGACGAATTCGGCCGCCTGCAGCAGGCCATCGCCCGCATGCAGCAGCAGTTGCGCGAGATCGTCGCCGGACTGCAGGCCTCGGCCGGCGCCGTCGACGGTGCCAGCGGCGAGATCGGCGCCGGCGCGCGCGAGCTGTCGTCGCGCACCGAGCAGGCGGCGGCCCGGTTGCAGCAGGCTTCGTCGTCGCTGCGCGACCTGGCGCAAACGGTGGCGCAGTCGGCCCGGGAGGCGCAACAGGCCAGCGCGCTGGCCGACTCGGTGCGACATGAGGCCCGTCTCGGCGACGAGGCGGTGGCGCTGGTGCACAGGCAGATGCAGGCCATCGCCGCGTCGTCGCGGCGCATCACGGAGGTGGTCGATGCGATCGACGGCATCGCCTTCCGGACGAACCTGTTGGCGCTCAATGCCGCCGTCGAGGCGGCGCGCGCCGGCGAACAGGGACGGGGCTTCGGCGTGGTGGCGGCCGAGGTGCGCAGCCTGGCCGGGCGCGCCGCGGAGGCCGCGGCGCAGATCCGCGTGCTCAGCGCCGAAGCCGCCGCCTGCGTCGAGCAGGGCGAAAAGGGCGCCGACCAGGCTGGCGCCACCGTGAGCCGCCTGGCGCAGGCCGCGGGGCGCGTCGCTGCCACCGTCCATGCCGTCGCCGATACCGCACGCCAGCAGACCGCCGTGCTGCAACAGGTCGACGGCACCGTGGCCGAACTCGATGAAGCCACGCAGCACGACGCCGCGCTGGCCGAGCAGCTGGCCGCGGCCACCAGCGGGCTCAAGGATCAGGCTGCAACGCTCGAGCGCACGCTGCAGGGCCTGCACCTGGATGCACCCGCCGCGACCGAGGCGCGGGCCGTCCCGACCGGCGATGGCGTGGAGAAGACCTGCGTGTAGCCGGGGGCCGCTGTCGGACGCTTCAAGACTCAGTCGGCGAAGACGGGGTCGCCCAGCCGCTGCGCCAGCGCCGCCTTGTCGTCGACGCACAGCTTCGCGTAGACGCGGCGCAGGTGATGGCGCACCGTGGCGGGAGACAGACCCAGCGCGCGCGCCACCTCCTTGTGCGATTGCCCGCGGGCGTAGGCCGTAGAGACGGCGCGCTCCTGGGGGCTGAGGACTTCGAGCGGACTGCGCCGACGCAACCGCACGAGCAGCTTTTCGGCCACGCCTTCGATCTGCACCTGCAGCGAAGTGCCGACCTGACGCCGGACATGCGTCTCGCCTGGCAGCGCCTGCAGACAGGCGGGAAGCCGCGGACCGATCCAGTCCGGCCATTCCTCGCGCATCATTTCGGCGAAGCCCGGCTCCACGATGTGCAGCACGCCGCGCGCGTCCGTGATCGCCATCCGCTCCTGCACAGGCAGGCGTCGCCCGCGAACATCCAGCAAGTGCGACAGGCGGCTCAGGTTCAGCATCTCCTGCAGATGCGGCATCAGCAGTTCGAGCCAGCGGCGATCCCGGTCGGTGAAGGCAGGCCGGGCATGCCGCCGCACCAGCCCCATGCTCCCCAGCAGCTTCGATACCGGATCGACAGTGACGATCGCCAGCACCTGTTCGAATCCGTACCGCTCGGGCATCCAGGCCGACGACCGATGGGAGCGCAGCATCGCGCCGTCGAACCGATGACCGACGCCTAGTTCGGTGCAGCAACGGCACTTCACGATATTGTGTTCGGGATCGGCATTGATCAGATCGAGGATGCCGACATCGAGCTGCCAGACATGCGCGTGATTCAGGCGACTGCCCTCGCTGGTGCCTGCCCCCCAGATGCTGCCGTCGAATGCCACGTGTCCCTGCAGATGACGCAGCGCGGTGGCCTGGAACGCGGTGATGTCGGGTTGACACGCCGCCCGGTACAGCGTCAGCAGCGACGCCGATACGGCAAAGCCGTCGGGCACATCATCGACGCCAGGAACGATCGGCTGCGCACGCATGGCTGTGAGGGTGCCACGCCGGCACGAACGCCTCGTTGACCGAACTCAACCGGAATCGGGCCGCCGATCCGACGCGGAGGACCACACGCCGGAGCGCACTGCCTCGTTCAATTGAACGATCTTTCCGCCGCACAAGAGGAAACCTAGACTGAGCCTCCCTGATTCGGATGCGAGGAGACCCAAGGATGCACGAGACAGACCTTCGCATACGTGAACCGGAGGCGAATCCGCATACACCGGCAGAAAGCGACAGCTCGAGCTTCGCGGAGCGGCCCGGGCAGGCATACCAGGCGCGCTGGCAGCGCGTGATGGACTGCGTGGCCCTGAAGCAGCCCGACCGCATGCCGACGGCGCTGTTCATGATGTTCTGGCCCGCCAAGTACGGCGGCATCAGCTTTCGCGAGCAGATGTACGACCAGGACAAGCTGTGCGAGATCACGGTCGCGCTCACGCAGGACCTCGATCCCGACCTGTGCTCGCCGAGCCCGCTCATCACCGGCTTCGGCAGCCTGCTCGACGCGACCGGCTACCGCCAGATCGAGTGGCCGGGACACGGCGTCGCCGACGACCGGCCGTTCCAGTACCTCGACCGCGAGTACATGACGGCCGACGAGTACGACGAGTTCCTGTTCGATCCGACCGGCTTCTACTACGCGAAGTACCTGCCCCGCGTCGCCGAAGCGTTCGAAGGCAGCGAAGGGATCGCATCGATCGTCGGCGCAAGCTACTTCGACGTCATCTACAACTCGGCCGCCTTCGCCGACCCGCGCCTGCAAGCTTCGATGGCCCGGCTGGCCGGAGCAGGCCGCGAGGCCGGCAAGCTCTTCGCCTGCACCGGCAAGCTGATGGGCCAGCTGGCCGCGATGGGCTATCCGTCGGGTATCGGCGGATTCGCCATCGGCCCGTACGACAACATGGGCGACTACTTCCGCGGCGCCACCGCGATGATGAAGGATCTGTACCGGCGGCCCGACAAGGTGCTCGAGGTGCTCGACAAGATGAAGACGCTGTCGCTGCGCCGCCTCGCGATGCAGAAGCCGATGATGGGCAGCCCGATCGTCTTCATCCCCGTGCACTGGGCGCCGGACGCCTTCATGTCGCAAAAGCAGTTCGAGCGCTTCTGGTGGCCGTCGTTCCGCGAATTGCTGCTGGGCGTCATCGACCTGGGCCTGATCCCGATGCCGCTGTGGGAGGCCGACTGCACCAAGCGCCTCGAAACCATCCGCGACGTGCCGCCCGGCAAGTGCATCTACTGGTTCGAGCGCACCGACATGGTCAAGGCGCACGAAGTGCTCGGCGACGTCGTCGCGCTGCGCGGCGGCATGCACCCCTCGGTGATGACGATGGGCACGCCCGACGATGTCGACGCGGCGGTCAAGCACCTCGTCGACAACATCTGGAACAAGGGGGGCAAGCTGATCCTCGACACGGCCTTCGGCATCCCCGACGAGACGCCGGTCGAGAACGCGCGCGCGATGTACCGGGCCGCGCGCAAGTATGCATAGCCGGGCCGGCTCGACAAACAGGAGACATGACGATGACGACGTATTCCCCGACGGAGCGCCAGCTCGTCGACTGGCTTGCCGACATGAACGAGGACGACGCGCTGGCGCTGGCCAACCGCATGCTGCTGGAAGAAAAGGTCGACCCGATGCGCGTGCTTGAGCTGTGCCGCGCCGCGATGGACATCGTCGGCAAGCGCTTCGAGGAGGGCGAATACTTCCTGCCCGAACTCGTGCTCGCCGGCGAGATGCTCGACACGATCGGCGCCGTCGCCAAGCCGCTGATCACGCAGGCCGGCGGCGGTGCGGCGGCGACGCACGGCCGCGTGCTCATCGGCACGGTGCACGGCGACCTGCACGACATCGGCAAGAACATCGTCAGCTTCATGCTCGACATCAACGGCTTCGAGGTCAAGGACATCGGCATCGACGTTCCGGTGCAGAAGTTCATCGACGAGATCAACGCCTTCAAGCCCGACGTGGTCGGCCTCTCGGGCTTCCTCACGCTGGCCTTCGACTCGATGAAGGAGACGATCGCGGCATTCGAGAGCGCGGGCCTGCGCAAGGACTTCAAGGTGATGGTCGGCGGCGGCCAGATCGACGAGACGGTGCGCGCCTACACCGGGGCCGATGCCTTCGGCGTCAACGCCGTCGAGGCCGTCGGCCTGTGCCGCAGCTGGATGGGCGTCGCGGCCTGACGGCCGCGCCGTGCCAACGATGCAGGGCGTTCAGGTGCTGCGCGGCCTCGACGTGCTGCGCGACGTCGAGCAGGGCCGGGTGCCGGCCGCCGTGGCGCGGCGCGACAAGCTGGACGAGCTGCGCCGGCGCGCACTGGCGATCGTCCGCGACGAAGGCCTGCTCGCGCCGCGCGCCTGCTGGCGCGTCGCGGCGCTGCAAGGCAAACCGGGAGCGGCCGGCTGGCTGGATCTCGACGGCGGCCGCCTGCAGGCGCCCCGGCTCGTGCCGGCGAGCGGCCGGCTCACCGGCGTCGCGTGCGCCGTGCTGACCCTGGGCGCCGCCGTCACGTCGCGCATCGATGCCCTGTTCACGGCGCGCGCGGTGTCGCTCGCGTTGGCGCTCGACGGCGTGGCCAACGAACTGCTGTTCGCGCTGTCGCGCCGCGTGCAGGATCGGATGGCCGTCACGCTGGCGCGGCAGGGCCTCGGCATGGCCGGCGAGCTGCGCGCCGGCGATCCGGGCCTGGAACTCGAAGCCCATCCGGCGGTACTCGAGCTGGCGGGCGCCGCGGCCATCGACGTGCGGCTGACTTCGACGCTGATGCTGAACCCGCCCAAGTCGACCTCCATCGTGCAGGGTGTCGGTCTGGACCTGCCGCGCCAGACCTGGTCGCGCTGCGATGACTGCCGCACACGCGAACGCTGCGCGGTCGTCAATGATCCGGCATACCGGTCCGCGCCCGCCGCCTCCGCGCTGCAGGCGGCGACATGACGGACGCGGCCATCGAGCGCCCGTGCGCCGCAACGCATCGGGTCGAGGTTCCGGCGCTCGATCGCAGCATCGAGTGCCGCGAGGACGAGACGCTGTTCGCGGCGGCGCGGCGCGCCGGGCTGCGCATCGTCGGCGCCTGCGGCGGGCGCGGGCATTGCGGCTCCTGCATGGTGCGCGTCCTCGAAGGCCGCGTGCACAGCGACGGCGAAGGGCCGCACAAGAAGTGGCTGCGCTCCTGTTGCGTCCAGCCGCGCTCGAACCTCGCCATGGAGCTGGCGCCGCGCTCGCTGGCGCCGGTGGTACGCGCCGATGTCGGCACGGGCGGCGACGCCCAGGCGCTGCCGCTGGACCCCGTCGTGGCCGCCGTCGAGCTGGCCGTCGAACCCGCCTCGCTGCAACAGCTGGCGAGCGACGGCGACCGGCTGCACGCAGCCCTGGCCGCGCTGCCGTCGGCCGCGCCGTCGCCGAACATCGACTGGGCGGCCGTCGCGACGCTGCCCGGCTTGCTGCGCCGCCACGAATGGCGCGTGCAGGCGCGGCTGCAGCACGCGCCGGCGGGGCCGCACCGCGTCGTCAGCGCCTTCGCGCGGCCCGGCGCGCCGCTGCTCGGGCTGGCGGTCGACCTGGGTACGACGAACGCCGCGGCCTTCCTGATCGACCTCGCGGGCGGGCAGCGCCTGGCGAGCCTGGGGCTCGAGAACCCGCAAGTGGCCTGGGGCGCGGACCTGATCAGCCGCATCAATCACGCGATCACCGTGCCCGACGCGGCCGGGCAATTGCGCCGTGCCGCGGTGCAGGTCATCGACGCGCTCGCGCACGACCTGACCCGCGCCGTGGACGCTGGCGTCGACGACATCGCCGACGTGGTGGTGGCCGGCAACACCGCGATGCAGCACTTGCTGGCCGGCTGGCCCGTGGCACAGCTGGGCCGCGCGCCGTTCGTGGCCGCCGCCAGCGAGGCGCTCGACGTGCACGCCGCCCGGCTCGGGCTGAAGGTCGATGCCGGTGCCAACGTGCATCTGGCGCCTTCGATCGGCGGCTTCGTCGGCGGCGATCACGTCGCCACGATGCTGGCCACCGAATCGCACTGGCTCCAGCCCGGCGTGACGCTGGTAATGGACATCGGCACGAACACCGAGATCAGCCTCGTGCGCCGGGTCGGCGACAGCGTGCGCATCGCTTCGGCCTCCTCTCCCTGCGGCCCGGCCCTGGAGGGCGGGCACATCGGCAGCGGCATGCGCGCGGCCGAAGGCGCCATCGAGCGCGTGCGCATCGAGAACGACGAACTGCAGTTGCAGGTCATCGGCGGCGGCCGGCCGGTGGGCCTGTGCGGCTCGGGCGTGCTCGACGCACTGGCGGCTTTCGTGCAGGCCGGGTGGATCGACGGCCGCGGGCGCATCGTCGCCGGGCGCCATGCGGCAATCGGTGAAGCCGACGGCGTGCGCTGCATCACCCTGGCCGACGAAGCCGAGGAGCGCCGTCGCCTGATCCCCGCGGTGCGCTTCGACCAGAACGACGTGCGCGCCGTGCAACTGGCCAAGTCGGCGATCCGCACCGCCGTGAAGATGCTCGCGGCCGAGGCCGGGATGGACGAGCTGCAGATCGACCGCTTCGTCATCGCCGGCGCCTTCGGCGCTTACATCAGCGTCGACAGCGCCGTCGCCATCGGCCTGCTGCCGCCGCTGCCGCGCGAACGCTTCCTGCAAGTCGGCAATGCCGCCGGGCTGGGCGTGCAGCGGATGCTGGCCTCGCGCGAGCGCCGCGCGCGCGCCGCCGAGATCGCCCGCCAGTGCCGCTACGTCGAACTCAGCTCGCGCAGCGACTTCCAGAAGACCTTTCTTCAACACATCGGTTTCGGATCATGAGCGAGCAACACGACGGCAACTTCGACATCCGCATCATCGGCGAGCGCATCAACCCCGGCTTCAAGAGCACGAAGGCGCTGTTCGACCAGGAGGACATCGCCGGCATCCAGGCGCTGGCGATGAAGCAGGCCGAGGCCGGCGCGAGCTGGCTCAACGTCAACATCGGTGCGCGCGCCAAGACCGACCCGCAGTGGATGGCCACGGTGATCCGCGCCCTCCAGGACGTGACCGACGTGCCGCTGTCGTTCGACTTCCCGAGCCGCGAGGTGCAGCGCATCTGCCTCGAGAGCTACGACGCCGCCAAGGCGGGCGGGCGGCTGCCCATCGTCAACTCGATCACCGAGCACCGCTGGGATCTGATGGACTTGTACGGCGACTTCCGCTTCAAGGTCATCCTGATGGCCAGCGAGCGCGTCGAGGACGGCCGTGCGCTGGGCAACAAGACCGCCGAGGAGATCTACACCACGGCGCGACGCGCGTCGCTGCGCCTGATGCGCGAGCACGGGCTGGCGGCCGACGACATCTTCGTCGACATGTCGGTGAGCGCCATCATCGCCGACACCGAAGGCCTCAACCGCGCCACGCTCGACGCCATCGGCCTCATCGGCGCCGACCCCGAACTGAAGGGCGTGCACATGATGGGCGGCCTCTCGAACATCGGCCAGCAGCTGCCGCCCAAGGCCGTCGACGGCTCGGACCTCAAGCACGCGCTCGAGTGCGCCTTCCTCACGATCGCCGTGCCGCTGGGCTTCGACACCGTGCTCGGCACACCGTGGCGCGAGTACGCGCCGCTGCCCGACGACCACCACGTGCTGACAACCTACCGCGCCTTCCTCGAGCAGAGCGGCACCAACGCGCTGCGCGCGGTGCGCAAGTTCTACAAGGCCTGATGCGATGACGGCAACCGCCATTCCGGCGCGCTTGGCACTCGTCGTCGACGCGTGGTTCGACGGCGAGAAGCGCCACGCCGACGGCCGCACGACGTTCAGCGTCGAAGACGGACGCGTCGTCGCCATCGACTCCGGCGACCACGGTGCGGCGCTGGACGCCCAGGGCTGGCGCGTCGAGCGCGGCGCCTTCCTGCTGCCGGGACTGGTCGACGCGCACGTCCACCTGTTCCTCGACGGTGCACCGACCGACGGCGCCGTGCGCGCGGCTCACCTCAAGCAAGGCGTCGACGCCCTCACCGAAGCGGCGCGCGCGAGCGCCCGGCAGTCGCTCGCCTGCGGCGTGACGCTGGTGCGCGACGCCGGCGACCGCCACGGCATCAACCACGTCGTGCGCGGCGAGGCGCGCCGCCCCGGCAGCGGGATGGCACAGGTGCGCTCCGCCGGCCTGGGCGTCAAGCGCGCCAAGCGCTACGGTGCCTTCATGGCGATGGATGTCGACGACGAAGCGAGCATCCGCGGCTCGGTGCAGCGCCTGGCGGCCGACAGCGACGAGATCAAGCTGATCCTCACCGGCATCATCGATTTCGACGCCGGCGCGGTCACCGACGAGCCGCAGTTCGATGCCGCCGCCGCGCGCTGCGTCGTCGACGCGGCGCACGCTGCCGGCCGCAAGGTGCTGGCGCACTGCAGCGGCGCCAAGGGGCTGGCCGTCGCCGTCGAGGCCGGCGTCGACTCCATCGAGCACGGCTTCTTCATGGACCGCACGACGCTGGCGCGCATGCGCGACGCCGACCTCGCCTGGACGCCGACCTTCTGTCCGGTGCACTTCCAGTGGGCCGAGCCGTCGGCCGTGGGCTGGTCCGCGAACACGGTGGGAAACCTGCGCTGCATTCTCGACGGGCACGGCGAGATGCTGCGCGCCGCCCATGCACTCGGCGTGCGACTGCTCGTCGGCACCGATGCCGGGAGCATGGGTGTCGAACACGGCCACGCCGTCGCCGACGAGATGCAACGCTTCGTCGAGGCCGGGCTGCCGGTCGACGCCGCGCTGCGTGCGGCCACCGGCGCGCCGCGCGCGCACTTCGGCGACGCCCACCCGCGGCTCGCGCCGGGCGCCCCGTTCGAAGCCGTGCTGCTCGGCGCCGACCCCGCGCGCGACTTGCAAACCCTGCGTCGACCGGTCCGGGTGTGGCCGGCGCCGTCTTTACCGGAGGCAGCGGCATGACGGCCGTACGTCTGGACGGCGCGGCCATCGCGCGCGAGCTTCGCACCGGGTTCGCGTCGCGCGTCGAGCGCCTCGCGGCGGCCGGCATCCGGCCCGGTCTCTCCGTCGTGCTGGTCGGCGACGATGCCGCCTCGCGCGTCTACGTGCGCAACAAGGCCCAGGCCTGCGAGTCGATCGGCATGCGCTCGGACGTCCACGTCCTCGGTGCCGACGCGACCGAGGCGCAGGTGCTTGCACGGATCGCCGCGCTCAACGGCGACGCCGAGATCGACGGCATCCTCGTGCAGTTGCCGCTGCCCGCGCACATCGACGAGCACGCCGTCGTCGAGGCCATCGCCGCCGGCAAGGACGTCGACGGCTTCCGCCGCGAGAACGTCGGCGCGCTGTCGCAGGGGCGGCCGGGCTTCGTGCCGTGCACGCCGCGCGGCGTCGTCGCGATGCTCGACCACGCCGGCGTCGAGCTGCGCGGCCTGCACGCCGTCGTCGTCGGCCGCTCCAACATTGTCGGCAAGCCGATGGCGCAGCTGCTGACCGCACGCGACGCCACGGTGACGCTGTGCCACTCGCGCACCGTCGATCTGGCTGCGCACACGCGCCGCGCCGACGTGCTCGTCGTCGCCGCCGGGGGCCCGAAGATGATCGGCGCCGACATGGTCAAGCCCGGCGCCGTCGTGATCGACGTCGGCATCCATCGCCAAGCCGACGGCACGCTGTGCGGCGACGCCGACTACGACGCCTGCCGCGAGGTGGCGTCGCTGATCTCGCCGGTGCCCGGCGGCGTCGGGCCGATGACGATCGCGATGCTGCTGGCCAACACCCTCGACGCCGCCGAGCGCCGCGCGGTGCGGACCTGAAGGCAGTCGATGCGGGTCCTGCGTCATTGGGCCGTGCGTCACGCGCGCGGGCTGCGCCGCGTCTACGAGGGCTTCGCCCGGCTGGCGCCGGCCTTCGCCCCGGCGCTGCGGCTGCTCGGCCGGCGGCGTGCCGAGGCCTTGCTGCACCCGATCGAGCACAGCGCCAAGAGTCTGCTGTTCGACTGCCGCGACTGCGGCCAGTGCGTGCTGTCGGCCACCGGCATGGCCTGCCCGATGAACTGCCCGAAGACGATGCGCAACGGGCCCTGCGGCGGCGTGCGCCCCGACGGCGGCTGCGAAGTGCGCCCCGACATGCGCTGCGTCTGGCTCGAGGCGACCGAAGGCACCAAGCGCATCGACGGCGTCGACTGCGCACGGCCGACACCGCTGCTGCCGGCAATCGACATGCGCCGCGCCGGCCGCTCGACGTGGATCGAGGTCGTCGAGGGGCGGCGCGACCCGGCGTTCCAGCCACCGGTCGGCGAACGCACGACGCCCGAGGCACGACAGTCGGCGCTCGAGCGCGCGTGCCGCTCGGGCCGCTTCGTCGTCACCGTCGAGATCGCGCCGCCCGATTCGGCCGATCCGGCGCCGCTGCTCGAGCGCGCGGCCGTTTTTGCCGGCCTCGTCGACGCGATGAACATCACCGACGGCGCCGGCGGCAATTGCCACATGTCGAGTGCCGCGGCGTCGGCCGTGCTCGCGGCCAACGGCCTGGAGGCGGTCTACCAGATCGCCTGCCGCGACCGCAACCGCATCGCGATCCAGGGCGACATCCTCGGCGCCGCGGCGCTCGGCGTGCGCAACGTGCTGTGCCTGACCGGCGACGACGTGAGCCAGGGCGACCATCCGCAGGCCAAGGCGGTGTTCGATCTCGACGCCGTCTCGCTGCTGCACGTCGCGCGCGGCATGTGCGACCAGGGCACCTACGCGTCGGGGCGCAAGCTGCTGACGCCGCCGGACCTGTTCGTCGGCGCCACCGCCAACCCCTTCGTGCCGCCCTTCGTCGACCGCGTCGCCAATCTCGAGAAGAAGATCGTCGCGGGCGCGCGCTTCATCCAGACGCAGTTCTGCTTCGACGTGGCGATGTTCGAGGAGTTCATGCGCGAGGTGCGACGGCGCGGTCTGCACGAGCGTGCGCACCTGATCGTCGGCGTGGGCACGCTGTCGAGCGCCAAGGCGCTGGCCTGGATGGCCGCGCACGTGCCGGGCGTGCACGTGCCCGCTGCCGTGATCGAACGCATCGCGGGCGCTGCCGACCAGCGCGCCGAGTGCCGGCAGGTCTGCCTGGAGACGATCCGCGCGCTGCGGGAGGTCGAAGGCGTCGCCGGCATCCACGTCATGGGCCACCGCAACGAGGAGCTGCTGGCCGACGTCATTCGCACGGCGTTCCCGGAGCGGGCCCCCATTGCGGCGGGAAAGTGCGGCCCCGCCGTCGCCGAGACGGTTGCGACAAGGCCGGAGCCGCTAACGCCGTCGATAGACCGGCCGGCGTCGCTGAAGCAGCGCGGCGACGGCTTCCTTGACGTCATCGCTGCCCGCCCAGCGGCGCGACTCGGCGGTCGATGCCTCGCGCAACGACTGCGCCGAGGGAATCGCGTTGGAATTGCGCAGCAGGCGCAGCATCTTCAAGGCCTGGGCCAGCACGTGCGGCGGCTTGGCCAGCAGCTCTTCGGCCCAGGCGGTGGCCACGGCGAGCGCGGTTCCGGCAGGGGCCAGTCGATTGACCAGGCCGACCTGATGGGCGCGCTGCGCGCTCAGGCTGGCGCCGCTGAGCATCTCGGCCGTGACGGCATGCGGCAGGTTCTCCCACAGCAGCACGAAGCTGCCGAGATCGACCTCGGGCAGGCGAAAGCTCGCCTCCTCGTCGGCGACGCGCAGGTCGGCGCGCAGCGCGAGATCGACGCCCGCGCCGACCGCCGCGCCGTTGACCGCCACGAGGCTGGGCTTGTCGATGCTGCCGGACCAGTACGGATCCCGTCCGATGGCTTCGAGGAAGATTCCGGGGCTGTCTTCGCCTCGCTGCATGCGCTCGAACCAGCTCTTGTCGGCACCGGCGCTGAAGACGCGGCCCTCGCCGGTGAGGATGGCCAGCCACGCCTCGTCGTCGCTCTCGTAGCGCCGCCACGCCGCGGCCAGTTCGGCCAGCATCGTCTCGTCGATCGCGTTGAGCCTGTCCGGTCGGTTCAACGTGATCGTGACCAGGTGCCCTTGCCGGCGGTACTCGATCGCCATCTCAGTTGCTCCACCGCGCTTCGCGCGACCCGCGACGCATGAAACGGGCGTCAAATAGCGCTGCGGCGTCCGGCATAGAGGTCGGTTTGTACT
>MEFD01000042.1 GCA_001724995.1 Rubrivivax sp. SCN 71-131 | reverse complement strand
CGCGTGATCTGGCGTGCCTGGACCGACCGCAAACCCTACGATCCGAGCCTGCATGGCAACGCCGCAGCGCTCGCTTCGGCGACAGGAGGTTGACCCAGGGTGTCTCACGGGGCGACCCTGCGCACGGCGTGCTCCGGGATGAGCGCTTGGGAGCGGCCCGGCGCGCTCATGCGCACGCCAGACGCGCGCGCAGCGCCTGCAGCACCGGCGCGCCGTCCGGGCGCACGCCGCGCCAGACGAAGAAGGCCTCGGCCGCCTGTTCCACCAGCATGCCCAGGCCGTCGCGCGCCCGCGCGCCCCGGCGCGCGGCCCAGTCGAGGAAGCCTTGCGCCGCGGCGCCGTACATGAGATCGATCGCCAGGCCCGCGCCGGAGAGCGCGTCGTCGGGAACCGGCACCGAGGCGCCCTGCAGGCTGCTCGCGCTGGCGTTGATGACGAGGTCGAAGGCGCGGCCGGGCGCCTGCAGCGCCGCCGCCCGCAACGCGACGCCGGCCTCGCGCGCCAGCGGCGCGTGGCGCGCCACCAGCGCCTGCGCGCGTTCGGGCGTGCGGTTGACGAGGGTCAGCTCGCGCGGGCCCGCGCCGAGCAGCGGCCCGAGCACGCCCGCGCCTGCGCCGCCGGCCCCGACCAGCAGCACGCGGCGCCCGGCGAGCGCGAAGCCGGCGTTGAACTCGATGTCGCGCAGCAGGCCGATGCCATCGGTGTTGTCGGCCAGCCAGCCGTCGGCATCGAAGCGCAGCGTGTTGGCCGCGCCTGCCAGCCGTGCGCGCTCGGTGCACACCGCAGCCAGCGCCGCGGCGTCGAACTTGAAGGGTACGGTGACGTTGCAGCCTGCGGCGCCGTCGGCGGCGAACGCGCGCACCGCGGCCTCGAAGCCCTGCGCCCCGCAGTCGATGCGGCCGTACGCGATGTCTTGCCCGGTCTGCTGCGCGAACTGCGCGTGAATGAACGGCGACTGGCTGTGCGCCACCGGATGGCCGATGACCGAATAGCGTGCGGGCCGCCGCGGGTCGGGCGCGTTCATGGTCTGGCGCCGGCGCGGCCGCTCAGGCTCGTCTCCAGCCCGTCATCGCGCGTGAAGCGAAAGCGCGACGTGACCACGATCTGGTCGGCCTGCTGGCGCATCGCGGCGCTGAAGGCGCCGAAGGGGCTGGCCGCACGCACGATCGCCAGTGCGCGCTGGTCGAGCACGCGCGTGCGCGAGGGCCGCACGATCTCCGCCTCGACGAGGCGGCCGGCGGCGTCGACGGTGACGTTCATCGTCAGCTCGCCGTAGAGCTTGCGGCCCTGGAACTCGGGGAAGTCGCGCGTGCCGCGGTCTTCGATGCGGCGCTTGAGCGCATCGTAGTAGAGCGCATAGACCTCCTCCTGCGTCGCCGGGCTGATGTAGCGCTTCTTCGGGCGCGCGTTCTCCTCGTTGATGCGCTTTTCGATCTCGGCCAGCAGGCGCAGCAGCTGGCGCTTGCGCTCCTCCTGCTCGTGCGCCTGCGGCCGCCCGGCTTCGCGCTGCGGATCCGGTGACACGAGCAACGCCAGCTCGTGGCGCACCCGGGTCAGCAACTGCTGCTGCTGCTGCTGCAACTGCTCGATCTTGCGCCGCGCCTCCTCGGGAGCGTTGCCGATCTCGGCCACCGCGTGCGCGGGCAGCGGCGATTGCGCGCGCCCGCGCTCGGCCTCGCCGCCGCCGGCCAGGTTGGCCTGCGCGATCGCCTGCGCCTTCAGCGGCGGCTCATTGGAGCGCGCGTTGACGAGGACGACTTCCAGCGGGGTGTCGCGAAAGACGCGATTGAAGCGCTCCGGGTCCGCCAGGCGCAGCGTGAGCAGGCCCCCGTGCACGGCCAGCGAGGCCAGCAGCGCCCAGTGCACGGGCGCCAGCGCGAACTTGCCGCCGCCGGGCAGGACCACGGCTCAGGGCACGGCGCTGCCGCCGGGCGGCGCAACCAGGTCGGAGGCGTTCGCCCCGGACGCTTGCGCGGCGTCCTGCGGCGGCTCGGCGAGGTCGATGGCCAGCGTCAGGGGGCCGCTCTGCTCGGCGTCGTCGTCGGCCTCGTCGATGACGCCATCGGCACCCTCGACGCCGCCGCGGCGACCCGGCTCGTCCAGCCGCTGCAGCAGCTGCGCGTGCAGGTCCAGTGTCAGCAGGTCGATGCCGACGATGCGCGCGCGGACATGGGTGCCGCGCTCGAAGCCCTCCGTGCCGGGGACGCGAAAGACCAGCGGCAGCGACTCGGCACGCACCAGCCCCTCCTTCATCACCGCGGCGTCGAGCTCGCGGCACTCGTTCTGCTCGATCCAGCGCAGCGTCCAGTAGCGCTCGATGGCGTGCTGGAAGTCGCCGTAGGCGGCGTAGGCGGCGTCGAAGCCGGAGACGATGGAGAACAGCGCCGCGTCCCGGGGCTTGAAGGCCGCCGCCAGCGCCGCGGTGTGGCCGTGGCGCGCGCAGGCGATGATCTGCCACTGGTTGACGAGGTCGGCGTAGCGGCGCAGCGGCGACGTGGCCCAGGTGTACTGGGCCACGCCCATTCCGGCGTGCGGCAGCGGCTTGGTGCCCATGCGCACCTTCACGCCCGGCAGCAGGCTGGCCTGGCTGCGGTAGATCGCCGGCAGGCCGATGTCGGCAAGCCACCCGCCCCAGGTGCTGTTGGCGAGGATCATGGCCTCCGAGACGATCAGGTCCAGCGGCGCGCCGCGTCGGCGCGTGCTGATGTGCACGCGCTCCTCCCCGGTGGGCGCGCCGCTGTCGGGCTCGAGGGCGAAGCTGTAGTCCGGCCGCGTGAAGGTCTCGGGCCGGCCGCGCACGGCCTCGCGCCGCGCCTTGAGCGCCTTTGCCAGGCGCCAGGTGAAGGCGAGCTCGGCCGCGTGCGGGTAGCGTGCCTCCTCCTGCCCGCCGAGCGTTGCCTCGGTGATCGCGTCGTCGAGCAGGTCGTGGCGCAGGTTGGTCGCGATCGGCACGCGCTCGAGCTGGGTCCGGTGACCGCGCACCTCGAGCGTGGCTTCGTCGATGTCGAAGTAGATGCTCACCGCCGGGCAGTCACGGCCCTCGATCAGCGTGTAGCGCTGCACGACCTCGTCGGGCAGCATGGTGATCTTGCCGCCGGGCATGTAGACGGTGGACATGCGCGCCCGTGCGACCTTGTCCAGCGCCGAGTCGGGCGCGATCGCGAGTCCCGGCGCGGCGATGTGCACGCCCAGCGTGACGCGGCCGCTGCCCAGGCCCTGCACCGAGAGCGCGTCGTCGATCTCGGTGGTGTGCGAGTCGTCGATCGAGAAGGCCTCGACCGACGCGCGCGGCAATTCCGCGCCGATCTCGGGCGCGGGCAACGGCGGGAAGCCGATGCCGTGCGGGAACTGCTCGAAGAGGAAGCGCTTCCAGTGGAACTGGTAGGGGCTGTCGATGGCGCCCGCGGCCTGCAGCAGTTCGAGCGGCGAGCGCTGCGTGCGCCGCGCCGCCTCGACCACCGCCTTGTACTCGGCGCCGTTCTTGTCGGGCCTGAAGAGGATGCGGTAGAGCTGCTCGCGCACCGGCGGCGGGCACTGCCCTTGGGCGATCTGATCGGCCCAGGCGTCGATCTGCGCGGCCACCTGCCGCTTGCGCTCGATGCCCAGCAGCGCGGCCCTGACCGTCTCCTCCGAAGCCTTTCTGAAGCGCCCCTTGCCGGCGCGGCGGAAGTAGTGCGGGGCCTCGAAGAGGCGCAGCAGCGTTGCCGCCTGCTGTTCGGCGCTGGCCGCGGCGCTGAAGTACTCGGCGGCCAGCTCGGCGAAGCCGAACTCCTCGGCCGGCGCGAACTCCCAGGCGAGGTCGAGGTCGATCTCCTGCGCCAGCGCCTGCGCGCCCTGCAGCAGCTCGGCCGGCGAGGGTTTGTCGAAGCGCAGCAGCACGCTGGTCGCCTTGGCCTTGACGCGCTTGCCGGAGTCGAGCTCGAGCTGTACGGCGCTCTCGGTTTCCGACATCACGCGTCCGGCCAGGAACTTGCCGGCCTCGTCGAACAATGCGTAGCTCACGCCGCGATTGTCGCCGAGGCCGCGGCGCGCGCCGCGGCCCTCAGACCGACATGCCGCCCGAGACCTCGATCACCGTGCCGTTGATGTAGCTGGCCTCGTCGCTGGCGAGGAAGGCGTAGACGTTGGCGATCTCCTCGGGCCGGCCCAGGCGCGCCAGCGGCACCTTCTCGCGCAACTGCTGCAGCACCTTGTCGGGGATGGTCTCGAGGATCGGCGTCTCGACGAAGCCGGGCGCGACGGCGTTCACGCGCACGCCCTTGGGGCCGAGCTCGCGGCTCCAGGTCTTGGCGAAGCCGATGACGCCGAACTTGGAGGCGGCGTAGTTGGTCTGGCCGAAGTTGCCGTAGAGGCCGACGACGCTGCTGGCGTTGAGGATGACGCCGCTGCCCTGCGCGACCATGGTGTCGGCCACCGCCTGCGAGCAGTGGAAGACGCCGCGCAGGTTGACGTCGATGACGGTGTCGAACTGCTGCAGGCTCATCTTCTGCAGCCGCGCGTCCTGGGTGATGCCGGCGTTGTTGACGAGCACGTCGATGCGCCCGTGTGCGGCCTTGACCTTCTCGACCATGGCGTCGACCTGCTCGCGGCGGGTGACGTCGACGAGGTGGCCGAAGGCGCGCGCGCCCGCGCCGGCCGCGGCCGCGCACTGCGCGACGGCTGCGTCGATGGCATCCGCGTGCACGTCGCACAGGTGCACGATCGCGCCCTCGCGCACGAACTTGAGCGCGGTCGCGAGGCCGATGCCTTGGGCCGCGCCGGTGATGATGGCGATCTTGTTTTCGAGTCTCATGGTTGCAGGTGCAGGAAGTCCAGAAGGGTGGGAAGGTGTGCGTCGAAATCGGAGAGGCCGTGGTCGCTGCCTTCGATCAGGCGCATCGCACAGCCCGCGTAGCGCGCGGCCATCTCGCGCCAGTCCAGCACCTCGTCGCCCTTGGCGATGATCGCCAGGTAGCGCTCCGGTCGGGTGATCGCCGCGGGCGCGAGTGCGCGAAGCTCGTCGACGTACTCGGGCCGGAAGTCGAAGCGCTGGTCCGGCTCGTGAAAGAAGGCGTGCTCGCCGATATGCGGGGCCAGGTCGCGCGCGGGGTCGACGGCCGGGTTCAGCAATACGGCGCGGCAGCCCGTGGCCTCGGCCAGCACGGTGGCGTAGAAGCCGCCCAGCGAGCTGCCGGCGACCGCAAAGCGGCCCGCGGGCCAGCCTGCCAGCACCGCCTGCGCCGCCTCGATGGCGGCACGTGGCGAGGGCGGCAGCTGCGGGCACGCCCAGACGACGTCGGGACGGTGCTGACGCAGCCAGCCCTGCAGCCGCAAGGCCTTGAAGGAGTGCGGCGAGGAGCGGAACCCGTGCAGGTAGAGCAGGTGCGTCGGCGCCTGCAAGGCCTGCGCGTGGCGGTGGTTCATCGCTGCAGCGCGGCCAGCAGCCGTGCGTGGATGCCGCCGAAGCTGCCGTTGCTCATGCAGACGACGTGATCGCCGGCACGCGCGTCGCGCACGACCGCCGCCACGAGTTCGTCGACGCTGTCGGCCACCTGCGCCGACTCGCCCAGCGGCGCCAGCGCCTCGCGCGCGCTCCAGCCGTAATCGCCCTGCAAGGCGTAGGCGCGGTCGGCGTCCTGCAGCGCCCAGGGCAGTTGCGCCTTCATCGCGCCCAGCTTCATCGTGTTCGAGCGCGGCTCGAAGACGGCGAGCACGCGCTCGCTGGCGTCGGCGGCGGCGGGCGAGGGCAGCGCGAGCCGGCGCCGCAGGCCCTGCAGGGTCGCATGGATCGCCGTCGGGTGGTGCGCGAAGTCGTCGTAGATGCGCACCCCGCGCAGCTCGCCGCGCAGCTCCAGGCGTCGCCGCACGTTCGTGAAGCCGGCCAGCGCCTGCGCCGCGCGCGCGGGCTGCACGCCGACATGCTCGGCCGCGGCGATGGCCGCGAGCGCGTTGAGCTGGTTGTGCTCACCCTGCAGCGTCCACTCGACGCGGCCGAGCACGCGTCCGTCCCGCAGCACGTCGAAGGCATGCGGCTCGCCCCGTGCCTGCAGGGCGTCGGCTTCCTCGTCGCGCACGCCAAAACGCTGCACCGGGGTCCAGCAGCCGCGTGCAAGGACGCGCTGCAGTGCGGCGTCGCGTGCGTTGACGACGAGCCGGCCGCCGGCAGGCAGCGTGCGCACGAGGTGATGGAACTGGGTTTCGATCGCCTCCAGGTCCGGGAAGATGTCGGCGTGGTCGTGCTCGAGGTTGTTGAGCACGGCAGTGCGTGGCCGGTAGTGCACGAACTTGCTGCGCTTGTCGAACAGCGCGGTGTCGTACTCGTCGGCCTCGATGACGAAGGGGCGCCCGCGGCCCAGCCGCGCCGAGACGCCGAAGTTCAGCGGCACACCGCCGATCAGGAAGCCGGGCTCGAGCCCGGCCTGCTCGAGGATCCAGGCGAGCATCGAACTCGTGCTCGTCTTGCCGTGGGTCCCGGCCACCGCCAGCACGTGGCGTCCGTGCAGCACCTGCTCACAAAGCCACTGCGGCCCACTGGTGTAGCGCGCCCCGGTGTCGAGGATCGCCTCCAGCAGCGGCATGCCGCGCTTGACGACGTTGCCGATCACGAACACGTCGGGGGCGAGATCGATCTGCTGCGCCGACCAGCCCTCGATCAGCTCGATGCCCAGCGCCCGCAGCTGCTCGCTCATCGGCGGATAGACGTTGGCGTCGCACCCGGTCACGCGGTGGCCCGTTTCCCGGGCCAGTGCGGCCAGCCCGCCCATGAAGGTGCCGCAGATGCCCAGGACGTGGATGTGCATGCATGGAGATTCTAGGAGCCGTGTCCTTCGCGGCGCTGACGGCCCGCCTGCGGCGGGCGCACCCGCGGCCGTCCCGGCTCGCGGCGAGCACCGTGGCCGGCCCGGCGGGCTTTCAGTGCGCTCGCGAGAGCTCGTACATCAGCGCCGCGGGCAGCGACTCGATGATCGCCCCGCGGCCGATGCTGCTGTACTGGCGAGCGCCGATCTGCCGCGTCTGCAGTCTGCGCCCTTCCTCGGCCAGCTCGATGAAGACGAGCTTGGGCCCGTCCGCCAGCAGGTCCATGCGCAGACGCTCGAAGCGTTCGCCGCCGAGGGCGCTCTCATGCAGGATGGCGTGCGGCAGGCCGCCGCTGCAGAACTGGCGCGCTTCGTCGACGCTGTTCACGTAGTCGAGCATGAGGCCCATGTGACGCACGGCGTCGCGCACCAGCGCCCGCGTCTCGCGCCGCGCGCCGACGACCAGCAGATGACAGCCGGCCAGCGGCTTGGAATTGATGCCCTGCCGCTCCGCACTGCCGCGCTCGCGCAGCGAGGCGATTTCGCTCGGATCGTTGACGGTGCGCGGGAACTCGATCACCAGCCGCGCGCTCACGCCATCCTCGGTCAATTCGAGCGGCAGTTCCATCGTGCGCGCCGCCTGCTCCAGCAGGCGCCAGGAGATCGTGTGCAGCGGCGCGCTGCCGAAGACCAGCAGGCTGCGGTCGACCTCCTCGTCGCTGAGGTGGCGGAAGGTGCAGGCCAGCCCCGCGCGTACCGGCCAGCCGCCGAGCTCGAGGCGCAACTCGGCAGCCGAGCGCGCGTGTTCGAAGACCCAGCTCAGCAGCGTCTCGACAAGCGTGACGATCAGGGCCGGATCGGCCATCACCTGCGCCGGCGCGAGCGAGGGGCGCAGCGCGATGCCCAGCGCCTCGGCCTGCCGCCGGTGCTGCTGCAGCGCCTCGCGCAGCACGGCGGTCAGGTCCACGCGCTCGGGGGACTGCACCACCCTTCCGCGGGCCAGCCTCTCCACCTGCTGGCCCATGATGCCGGCGCGGCGGGCGCGTTCGATCTGCTCGCGCAGTGCGCGTAGCCCCTGGCGGCTGATCTTGCCGGTGGTGGCGATCACCGTCACCTGCTCGAGCGCCGCCGACAGCGCGGTCCCCACCTCGCTGCCGAGCTGGCCCAGCAGCCCGCGCCCGTCGATCGGCTCGTCCGACGTCGCCAACGCGGGCGAAGCCGCGCGGGCTTCTGCAGCGCGGGTGAAGGAGGGCTTGCCGGCGGCGGGCATGGCGATGGGGGCCGGGAGGAATCGGAACCGGGCGCGCGAGTCTGGGTGACGCCCGCAGGAAGAGGCCGCCGATGATCACGAGCCCGCGCAGGCGAGTCCACCCCTCGACCCGGGGATCGATCCCGCCTGCGCCAGGCGGCGCGCCGGTACGGCGCCTCGATAATGCCACGATGGTGCGCGTTGCCGTGTTGGCCTGCGTTTGCGCGTTGCTTGCCGGATGCGCTCCGGAACTCGACTGGCGCGAGTTCCGGCCGGACGACATCGGGGTGAGCCAGATCTTCCCTTGCAAGCCCTCGCGACAGCAACGCACGGTCGTTCTGGGCGGGCAGCCGCGGCGGCTCGTGCTGCATGTCTGCGATGCCGGCGGCGCCACCTGGGCGCTCGCCTACCTGCGGGTCGAGGCGCCGAAGGACGTGCCCACCGCGCTGAAGGCGCTGGTCGCCGCGGCGCATGCCAACCTCGGCGCGGCTCGTACCGAACCGCTGCCGCAGTCGGTGCCCGGTGCAGGCGGGCAGGCGGCTGCGGGCCGCTACCGGATCTCGGGTCAACGGCCCGACGGCACGGCGGTGCAGTCGGCGCTGTTGTTGTACGCCCGCGGGACGGTGGCCGTGCAATTGACGGTTCTCGGGCCGCGACTCGCGGACGAGGCGATCGACGCCTTCTTTGCCGGAGCGCACGCCCTGGGCCCATGACGCGGGTTGCACTGACCGGCGATGGATCGTCGCGCCGTCGGCCTTCTCGGCTTCGCGCGCGGGCCGTGCTTCGACGCACGACCGGCGCCGGCGTGTCCATAATCGGCCGCGACCGAGTCCGACATGACACGCATCCTCGTTCTCGCCCATTCGCCGCTCGCCTCGGCGCTGCGCGAGGTGGCCATGCACACCTTTCCGGAATGCGCCGCGACGATGGAGACGGTGGACGTCGAGCCGACCCAGGACGCCGCCGCACTGGAAGCCGTGCTGCGCCAACGGCTCGCGGCCGCCGGAGCCGAAGACACGCTGATCCTCGTCGATGCCTACGGTGCCACACCCTGCAATGTCGCCCTGCGCGTGGCCGACGGCGTGCGCGTGCGCGTGGTCAGCGGAGTCAACGTGCCGATGCTCTGGCGATCCTTGTGCTACCGGCACGAATCGCTGGGCGCGCTGGCGCAGCGCGCGCTGAGCGGGGCCGTGAACGGGATCATGGCGCTCGCGCCGGGGGAGTCGCCCCTGCGGCCGGAAGGCGACGGCCGCGCATGATCAAGTCCAGCATCGTCATCGGCAACAAGCTTGGTCTGCACGCGCGCGCTTCGGCCAAGCTCACCAAGCTGGCGGGCAGCTTCGCCAGCGAAGTGCATCTGGCACGCAGTGGCCGCCGCGTGAACGCCAAGAGCATCATGGGCGTGATGATGCTTGCCGCCGGCATGGGCACGTCGATCGAGATCGAGGTCGACGGCAGCGACGAGGAGGCGGCGATGCAGGCGCTGCGCGCGCTCATCGACGACCGCTTCGGCGAGGGCGAGTAGGGCGCAACGGCCGCGATCCTCGAAAGGACCCGCGATGAGCATCCAGATCTTCGGCCTGGCCGTATCCCGCGGCGTGGCGATCGGTCGCGCCGTCCTGGTGGCCTCCAGCCGGGTCGACGTGGCGCACTACTTCGTGATGCCGGAGGAAGTCGGCGCGGAAATCGAGCGCTTGCGCGCGGCACGCGACGAGGTCGTGGCCGAACTCGCCGCGCTGCAGGCCGACCTACCCGCGGACGCGCCTTCCGAGCTGCCGGCGCTGCTCGACGTGCACCTGATGCTGCTGCGCGACGAGATCTTCATGGGCGCCACCGGGCAGTGGGTCATCGAGCGCCACTACAACGCCGAGTGGGCGCTGTCGGCCCAGCTGGAAGTGCTGGCACGGCAGTTCGACGAGATGGACGACGACTACCTGCGCGAACGCAAGGCGGACATCGAGCAGGTCGTCGAGCGCATGCTGCAGTCCCTGGTGCGCGGGAGCGGGCGCGGCCGGCCGGTGCGCGGCAGCCAAGGCGACGCGACCCCGCGCGACTTCGGCGGCGAGGAGCCGCTGGTGCTCGTGGCCAGCGACGTCGCGCCGGCGGACATGCTGCAATTCAAGCGCAGTGTCTTCACCGGCTTCGTCACCGATGTCGGCGGCACGCACTCGCATACGGCGATCGTCGCGCGCAGCATGGACATCCCCGCCGTCGTCGGGGCGCGCGAAGCCAGCCGGCTGGTGCGCCAGGACGACTGGGTGGTGATCGACGGCGATGCCGGCGTCCTCATCGTCGATCCACCGCCCATGGTGCTCGAGGAGTACCGCTTTCGCCGACGCCACGGTGAATTGGAGCGGGCGCGGCTCGATCGCCTGCGCCACACGCAGGCGGTGACGCTCGATGGGCAGGCGATCGAACTCCTCGCGAACATCGAGATGCCGGCCGATGCCGCGGCTGCGCTGCAGGCCGGCGCAGTGGGCGTGGGACTCTTCCGCAGCGAATTCCTGTTCATGAACCGCGGGGACGACCTTCCCGGCGAAGAGGAGCAGTTCGAGGCCTACCGCGACGCCGTGCTGGCGATGAAGGGCTTGCCGGTGACCATTCGCACGGTCGATATCGGGGCGGACAAGCCGCTGGATCGTCTTACGGCCGCCGAACTGCGCCACGGACAGGCGCTCAACCCGGCCCTGGGTCTGCGCGCGATCCGCTGGAGCCTCTCCGCGCCCGGGATGTTCCGGCAGCAGCTGCGCGCCATCCTGCGCGCCAGCGCATTCGGCAGGCTGCGCATCCTGATCCCCATGATTGCCCACATGAGTCAAGTGCGACAGACGCTCGAGGCGCTTGCGCGGGCGCGCAAGCAGCTCGACGACGCCGGCAGGCCCTTCGGGGCGGTGGAGCTCGGCGCGATGATCGAAGTACCGGCGGCGGCGTTGCAGGTGCAGTCGCTGTTGCGTCACTTCGACTTCATCTCCATCGGCACCAACGACCTCGTGCAGTATCTGTTGGCGATCGACCGTGCCGATGAGACCGTGGCGCACCTTTACGACCCTTGGCATCCGGCCGTGCTGCAACTCATCGCGCAGACCATCGCGACGGCAGGCCGCATGGGGCGAGGCGTGGCCGTCTGCGGCGAGATGGCCGGGGATCCTGCCTTCACCCATCTGCTGCTGGCGATGGGCCTGCGCAGCTTCTCCATGCACCCGTCCCGCATCGCCGTCATCAAGCAGAAGCTGCTGCGCGCCGACACGCGGCGCCTGGCGACGCTGCTGCCGCAGGTTCTCGAGGCCGAAGACTGCGCGGCCGCCTGCGCGCAATGGATGGGCAACGGGGCTCCGGTGGCGTGAGGCCATCGGTGGGCAGCACGACAGACCGCAGTGCACCGCCATGACCTTTGCCGCCACTACGCAAGGGTGCTACGATCGACGCCCCGCCGCCGGCCCGGACTCGGGAGAGGGCAGGGCACCGGCGCGCCGCGCGTCGGGGGGCTTTCGGTCGGCGCTCAGCCTAAGCGCTGCGCAGATCGAAAGACCGTGGACTTGACACGGTTTTGAAAACAATGTCAGAATCGACGTCTTCGCTGATTGCAGTGAAGCGGCACCCAGAGGCCTCCGCCGCTCGGGAGTTTGCCGGCTCTTTAACAACTTACAGCCGATAAGCGTGGGCGTTCGAGAGGTATTTGAGGCTCGAGCGGACAGCTGAGTGTCGGTGGGACCGATGGCCTGTAAGAG
>MEFD01000041.1 GCA_001724995.1 Rubrivivax sp. SCN 71-131 | reverse complement strand
TGCGCAAGCTGCTCACGATGCTCAACGCCATCGCCAAGCACGGCTCGAAGTGGAATCCGACGCTCCATCACGCTTGACTTTCAAGACGGTTGCTCAGTCGACGGCGCCCTCGCCGGGCGCGGCCTCGGCTGCAGAGGCGGCATCGACGTGCGCTAGCTGCACCGCGGCGAGCTCCTCGGCCTCCTGCAACGCGATGGCGCGACGCTCGCTCTCGTCCATCTCTTCCTTGGCCTTGCGCGCCTGGTGGAAGGCCATGCCGGTGCCCGCGGGGATCAGGCGCCCGACGATGACGTTCTCCTTCAGGCCGCGCAACTCGTCGCGCTTGCCCATGATCGCCGCCTCGGTGAGCACGCGGGTGGTCTCCTGGAACGAAGCCGCGGAGATGAAGGAATCGGTGGAGAGGCTCGCCTTGGTGATGCCCAGCAGCACGTCGGCGTGCGTGGCGGGGATCTTGCCCTCGCCGCGCAGGCGTTCATTGGTGTTGAGCAGCTCCGAGCGCTCCACCTGCTCGCCGGCGATGTAGCTGCTCTCGCCCGGGTCGACGATCTGCACGCGGCGCAGCATCTGGCGCACGATGACCTCGATGTGCTTGTCGTTGATCTTCACGCCCTGCAGGCGGTAGACATCCTGCACCTCGTCGACGATGTAGCGCGCCAGCTCCTCGATCCCCAGCAGGCGCAGGATGTCCTGCGGGTCGGCCGCGCCGTCGACGATGAGCTCGCCGCGGTTGACGACCTGGCCCTCGTGCACGAGGATGTTCTTCTCCTTGGGTACCAGTTCCTCGTAGACCTTGCCGTCGGGGTCGGTGATCTGCAGCCGCACCTTGCCCTTGGTTTCCTTGCCGAAGCTCACCGTGCCGGTGATTTCGGCCAGCGTGCCGGCATCCTTGGGCGAGCGCGCCTCGAAGAGCTCGGCCACGCGCGGCAGACCGCCCGTGATGTCGCGCGTCTTCTGGCCTTCCATCGGGATGCGCGCCAGCACCTCGCCGGGCGCGAGGTGCTGGCCGTCGCGCACCTGGATCAGCGAGCCCACGGGGAAGCCGATCGTCACCGTGTGGTCGGTGCCGGGGATCTTGACTTCCTTGCCGCCGGCATCCACCAGCTTGACCTGCGGGCGCACGACCTTGGTCGAACCGCGGCGCTTGGGGTCGATCACCACCAGCGTCGACAGGCCGGTGATCTCGTCGACCTGCTTGGCGACGGTGACGCCTTCCTCGACGTTCTCGAAGCGCGCCTCACCCGCGAATTCGGTGATGATCGGGCGCGTCAGCGGATCCCAGTTCGCCAGCGCGGCGCCGGCCTTGACCTGCTGGTCGGGCTTGATGTGCAGCGTGGCGCCGTAGGGCAGGCGGTGGCGCTCGCGCTCGCGGCCGTGCGGATCGGAGATGACGATCTCGCCGGAGCGCGAGATCACCACCAGCTCGCCCTTGCCGTTGGTGACGTAGCGCATCGTGGCGTTGAAGCCGATGATGCCGTCGCTCTTGGCTTCGACGCCGCTGGCCACCGCCGCACGCGACGCCGCGCCGCCGATGTGGAAGGTCCGCATCGTGAGCTGCGTTCCCGGCTCGCCGATCGACTGCGCGGCGATGACACCGATCGCCTCGCCGGCGTTGACCAGGCCGCCGCGGCCAAGGTCGCGGCCGTAGCACTTGGCACACAGGCCGAAGCGCGTGTCGCAGGACAGCGGCGTACGCACCTTCACTTCGTCGACGCCGGCGGCCTCGAGCGCGTCGAGCGCGATCTCGTCGAGCATCTCGCCGGCGCCCAGCAGCAACTCCTGCGTCTCGGGGTGCAGGACCTCGATCGCGGTGACGCGGCCGAGCACGCGGTCGCGCAGCGACTCGATCACCTCGCCGCCTTCGACCAGCGCGCGCATGTTCATGCCGTTGCTGGTGCCGCAGTCGTCCTCGGTGACCACCAGATCCTGCGTCACGTCGACCAGGCGCCGCGTGAGGTAGCCGGAGTTGGCCGTCTTCAGCGCCGTATCCGCCAGCCCCTTGCGGGCGCCGTGCGTGGAGATGAAGTACTGCAGGACGTTCAGGCCCTCGCGGAAGTTGGCGGTGATCGGCGTCTCGATGATCGAGCCGTCGGGCTTGGCCATCAGGCCACGCATGCCGGCGAGCTGGCGGATCTGCGCCGCCGAGCCGCGGGCGCCGGAGTCGGCCATCATGTAGATGGAGTTGAACGACTCCTGATCGACCTCCTTGCCGTGGCGGTCGAGCACCTTCTGCTTGGAGAGCTGGGTCATCATGACCTTGCCCACCTCGTCACCGGTCTTGCCCCAGATGTCGACGACCTTGTTGTAGCGCTCGCCGGCCGTCACCAGGCCCGAGACGTACTGCTGCTCGATCTCCTTGACCTCGCGTTCGGCGCGCTCGATCAGGCCGGGCTTCTCCTTGGGCACGAGCATGTCGTCGATGGAGATCGAGATGCCCGCGCGCGTGGCCAGCCGGAAGCCCGACTGCAGCAGCTTGTCGGCGAAGACGACCGTGTCCTTCAGGCCGCAGCGGCGGAAGCTGGCGTTGATGAGGCGCGAGATCTCCTTCTTCTTCAGCGCCTTGTTGAGCAGCGCGAAGGGCAGGCCCTTGGGCAGGATCTCGGAGAGCAGGGCGCGGCCGACGGTGGTGTCGACCAGCCTGGTCTCGGCCGCCAGCTCACCGCTCACCTTGTCCTTGACCCATTCGGTCAGGCGCACGCTGATGCGCGCGGTGATCTCGACCGCGCCATTGTCCAGCGCGCGCTGCAGCTCGGCGAGGTCGGCGAAGATCATGCCCTCGCCGCGGCCGTTGGTGCGCTCGCGCGTGGCGTAGTACAAGCCCAGCACGACGTCCTGGCTGGGGACGATGGACGGCTCGCCGTTGGCCGGGAAGAGCACGTTGTTGGTCGCCAGCATGAGCGTGCGGGCTTCCATCTGCGCCTCGATCGACAGCGGCACGTGCACGGCCATCTGGTCGCCGTCGAAGTCGGCGTTGAAGGCCGAACAGACCAGCGGATGCAGCTGGATCGCCTTGCCCTCGATGAGCACCGGCTCGAAGGCCTGGATGCCCAGGCGGTGCAGCGTCGGCGCCCGGTTGAGCAGCACCGGGTGCTCCTTGATCACCTCCTCGAGGATGTCCCACACCACCGGCGTGCCGGCCTCGACCTCCTTCTTCGCCGCCTTGATCGTGGTGGCGATGCCCATCGCCTCCAGCCGGCTGAAGATGAAGGGCTTGAAGAGCTCGATCGCCATCAGCTTGGGCAGGCCGCACTGGTGCAGCTTGAGCGTCGGGCCGACGACGATGACCGAGCGGCCGGAGTAGTCGACGCGCTTGCCGAGCAGGTTCTGGCGGAAGCGGCCGCTCTTGCCCTTGATCATGTCGGCCAGCGACTTCAGCGCGCGCTTGTTGGCGCCGGTCATCGCCTTGCCGCGGCGGCCGTTGTCCAGCAGCGAATCGACCGCCTCCTGCAGCATGCGCTTCTCGTTGCGCACGATGATCTCGGGCGCCTTCAGCTCGAGCAGCCTGGCCAGGCGGTTGTTGCGGTTGATGACGCGGCGGTAGAGGTCGTTCAGGTCGCTCGTGGCGAAGCGGCCGCCGTCCAGGGGAACGAGCGGACGCAGGTCCGGCGGCAGCACCGGCAGCACCTCGAGCACCATCCAGTTGGGCTTGATGCCGCTCTTCTTGAACGCCTCGAGCACCTTCAGGCGCTTGGAGTTCTTCTTGATCTTCAGCTCCGAGCCGGTCATGTCGCCGCGGATCTTCTCGATCTCCGCCTCGATGTCCAGCTCCTCGAGCAGCTTCTTCACGCCCTCGGCGCCCATCATCGCCTCGAACTCGTCCCCGAACTCGGCGTGCTTGGCCTCGAAGTCGTCCTCGCTCATGATCGAGAACTTCTTCAGCGGCGTCATGCCCGGGTCGGTGACGACGTAGGCCTCGAAATAGAGCACGCGCTCGATGTCGCGCAGCGTCATGTCGAGCACGAGGCCCAGACGCGAGGGCAGCGACTTCAGGAACCAGATGTGGGCGCAGGGCGCGGCCAGGTCGATATGGCCCATGCGCTCGCGGCGCACCTTGGTCTGCGTGACCTCGACGCCGCACTTCTCGCAGATCACGCCGCGGTGCTTGAGGCGCTTGTACTTGCCGCACAGGCACTCGTAGTCCTTGATCGGCCCGAAGATCTTGGCGCAGAACAGGCCGTCGCGCTCGGGCTTGAAGGTGCGGTAGTTGATGGTTTCGGGCTTCTTCACCTCGCCGAAGGACCAGGAGCGGATCTTGTCGGGCGAAGCGAGCCCGATCTTGATCGCGTCGAAGTGCTCCTCGGGGGTGAACTGGTTCAGAAGGCCAAGTAGTCCCTTCATGGTCTTGATCCTCTTCCTTGATTAGTTGCGTTCGAGCTCGATGTCGATGCCCAGCGAGCGGATTTCCTTCACCAGCACGTTGAACGATTCCGGCATCCCGGCCTCGATCGCGTGCTCGCCCTTGACGATGTTCTCGTACACCTTGGTGCGGCCGTTGACGTCGTCGGACTTGACGGTGAGCATCTCCTGCAGGATGTAGCTGGCGCCGTAGGCCTCGAGCGCCCAGACCTCCATCTCGCCGAAGCGCTGGCCGCCGAACTGTGCCTTGCCGCCCAGCGGCTGCTGCGTCACCAGGCTGTAGGGGCCGGTGGAGCGCGCGTGCATCTTGTCGTCGACGAGGTGGTGCAGCTTGAGGACGTGCATGTAGCCCACGGTGACCGGGCGCTCGAAGGCATCCCCGGTGCGGCCGTCGTAGAGCGTGGCCTGGGTACGGGTGGCGCCCAGGCCCTTGCGCGCCGCGACCTCGTCGGGGTAGGCCAGGTGCAGCATCGCGCGAATCTCGGCCTCCTCGGCGCCGTCGAAGACCGGCGTCGCGAAGGGCACGCCGTCCTGCAGGTTGCGCGCCATCTCCAGCACCTCGCCGTCGGAGAGCTGCGAGATGTCCTCGGTCGTGCCGCCGGACTTGTTGTAGAGGTCGTCGAGGAAGGCGCGCAGCTCGGCCGCGCGCGCCTGGCGCTGCAGCATGTCGCCGATGCGCTGGCCGATGCCCTTGCCGGCCCAGCCCAGGTGCACCTCCAGCACCTGGCCGACGTTCATGCGCGAGGGCACGCCCAGCGGGTTGAGGACGATGTCGCAGGGCGTGCCGTCGGTCATGTAGGGCATGTCCTCGACGGCGACGATCTTCGAGACCACGCCCTTGTTGCCGTGGCGACCGGCCATCTTGTCGCCGGGCTGCAGGCGGCGCTTGACGGCCAGGTAGACCTTGACCATCTTCAGCACGCCCGCGGGCAGTTCGTCGCCCTGCGTGAGCTTCTTGCGCTTCTCCTCGAACGCGAGGTCGAAGCTGTGGCGCGTCTGGTCGAGCGAGTTCTTGATCGACTCGAGCTGGTTGGCGAGGTCCTCGTCCGCCGGACGGATGTCGAACCAGTGGTAGCGTTCGATCGCGGCGAGGTAGTCGCGCGTGATCGTCGTGCCCTTGGCGATCTTCTGCGGGCCGCCGTTGGCGACCTTGCCCACCAGCAGCTTGCCGATGCGGTCGAAGGCGTCGGCCTCGACGATGCGCAGCTGGTCGTTGAGATCCAGGCGGAAGCGCTTCAACTCGTCGTCGATGATCTGCTGCGCGCGCTTGTCGCGCTGGATGCCCTCGCGGGTGAAGACGTGCACGTCGATCACCGTGCCCTGCGTGCCCTGGTCGACGCGCAGCGAGGTGTCCTTCACGTCCGAGGCCTTCTCGCCGAAGATCGCGCGCAGCAGCTTTTCCTCCGGGGTGAGGGTGGTCTCGCCCTTGGGCGTGACCTTGCCCACCAGCACGTCACCGGGATTGACCTCGGCACCGATGTAGACGATGCCCGACTCGTCCAGGCGCGCCAGCTGCTGCTCGGAGAGGTTGGGGATGTCGCGCGTGATGTCCTCGGCGCCGAGCTTGGTGTCGCGCGCCATCACCACCAGCTCCTCGATGTGGATCGAGGTGTAGCGGTCGTCGGCGACGACGCGCTCGCTGATGAGGATCGAGTCCTCGAAGTTGTAGCCGTTCCAGGGCATGAACGCGACCAGCATGTTCTGCCCGAGCGCGAGCTCGCCCAGGTCCGTGCTGGCCCCGTCGGCAACGACGTCGCCTGCGGCCACCTGGTCCCCGCGCGCCACGATCGGACGCTGGTGGATGTTGGTGTTCTGGTTCGAGCGCTGGTACTTGATGAGGTTGTAGATGTCGACGCCGACCTCGCCGGCCACCGTCTCGTCGTCGTTGACGCGGATGACGATGCGGTTGGTGTCGACGTAGTCGACGACGCCGCCGCGGCGCGCGGTGACGACCGTCCCGGAGTCGATCGCCGCGACGCGCTCGACGCCGGTGCCCACCAGCGCCTTCTCCGGGCGCAGCGTGGGCACGGCCTGGCGCTGCATGTTGGCGCCCATGAGCGCGCGGTTGGCGTCGTCATGCTCGAGGAAGGGCACGAGCGATGCCGCGACCGAGACGATCTGCGTCGGCGCCACGTCCATGTACTGCACGCGCTCCGGCGACAGCAGCACCGACTCGCCGCGCTCGCGCGCCGACACCAGCTCGTCGATCAGCCGCCCCTGCTCGTCCAGCGTGGCGTTGGCCTGCGCGATCACGTACTTGCCTTCCTCGATCGCCGAGAGGTAGTCGATCTGGTCGGTGACCCGGCCGTCGGCCACGCGGCGGTAAGGCGTCTCGAGGAAGCCGTACTCGTTGAGCTGGGCGTACAGCGCCAGCGAGTTGATGAGGCCGATGTTCGGGCCTTCCGGCGTCTCGATCGGGCAGACGCGACCGTAGTGCGTCGGATGCACGTCGCGCACCTCGAAGCCAGCGCGCTCGCGCGTCAGGCCGCCCGGACCCAGCGCCGAGACGCGGCGCTTGTGCGTGATCTCGGAGAGCGGGTTGGTCTGGTCCATGAACTGGCTGAGCTGGCTCGCCCCGAAGAACTCCTTCAGCGCCGCGGAAATCGGCTTGGAATTGATCAGGTCGTGCGGCATCAGGCCGTCGGTCTCGGCCTGGCCCAGGCGCTCCTTGACGGCCTTCTCGATGCGCGCCAGGCCCGAGCGGTACTGGTTCTCCGCCAGCTCGCCGACGCAGCGCACGCGCCGGTTCCCCAGGTGGTCGATGTCGTCGACCTCGCCGTTGCCGTTGCGCAGGTCGACGAGGATCTTGACGACGTCCAGGATGTCCTCGTTGCTGAGGTTCATCTTGCCCTCGGGCGTGGTGCGTCCGACGCGGGCGTTGAACTTCATGCGCCCGACGCGCGAGAGGTCGTAGGTGTCCTCGCTGTAGAAGAGGCGGTTGAAGAGCGCCTCGACGGCGTCCTCGGTCGGCGGCTCGCCGGGGCGCATCATGCGGTAGATCGCCACCCGCGCCGAGAGCTGGTCAGCGGTCTCGTCGCTGGCCAGCGTCTGGCTGATGTAGGCGCCCTGGCTGAGCTCGTTGGTGAAGATGCACTGGAAGTCCTTGATGCCGGCGGCGCGCAGCTTCTTCAGCAGCGCCTCGGTGATCTCGTCGTTGGCCTTGGCGACGATCTCTCCGGTCTCGGCATCGACCATGTTGCGCGCCAGCACGCGGCCGACGAGAAAGTCCTCGGGCACGCTGACGAAGCCGGTGCCGCTGGTCTCCAGCTGCTTGATGTGGCGCGCGGTGATGCGCTTGTCCTTCTCGACGATGACGTTGCCGCTCTTGTCGGTGAGGTCGAAGCGCGCGACCTCGCCCTTCAGCCGCTCCGGCACGAACTCCATCTGCGCCCCGGTGTCCATGAGCCGGAAGCTGTCGTTGACGAAGAAGTGCGCGAGGATCGCCTCCGGGTTCAGGCCGATGGCCTTGAGCAGGATCGTCACCGGCATCTTGCGGCGGCGGTCGACACGGAAGTAGAGGACGTCCTTGGGGTCGAACTCGAAGTCCAGCCACGAGCCGCGGTAGGGGATGATGCGCGCGGAGAACAGCAGCTTGCCCGAGCTGTGGGTCTTGCCCTTGTCGTGCTCGAAGAAGACGCCGGGCGAGCGGTGCAACTGCGAGACGATGACGCGCTCGGTGCCGTTGATGATGAACGAGCCGTAGTCCGTCATGAGCGGAACCTCGCCCATGTAGACCTCCTGGTCGCGCACTTCCTTGACGACCTTCTGCGGGTGCGACTCGCGGTCGTAGATGATCATCTCGAGCTTGGCACGCACCGCGGCGGCGTAGTTCAGGCCGCGCTGCTGGCACTCGCGCACGTCGAACGCCGGCTTGGCGATGTTGTATTCGACGAAACGCATCTCGACGAAGCCGTTGTGCGAGTTGATCGGGAACGCCGAGAGGAAGGCGGCCTGCAAGCCCTCGGGCTTGCGCCTGGCCGGCACGACATCCTTCTGCAGGAACGCGACGTAGGAGTCGCGCTGCATCGTCAGCAGATAGGGGATGTTGAGGACGCTCTCGCGCTTGCCGAAGCTCTTGCGGATGCGCTTGCGTTCGGTGAAGGTATAGGTGCTGGGCTGCGCCATGGATGACTCCGTGTCGAGGGCCTGCGCCGGGCCAAGGCGATCAGGTCCGTCGGCGACTGGCTGGCGGTTCGCCCCGCGGTGGGACGCCCGCCGACTCGGGCCTTGCGCCCGAGGTCTGGTGGCAGGCCACTACCTGCCGCTGGCGGACAACCCCGGCCTTGCACCGGAGTCCGACCAAACCCGTTCCCTGCAGTCGGATCAGGAAACACTTGCAAGGGCGGCACGCCACCCTTGGAGGTGTCACCTCCTGGAAGGGTCGAGGCGCACGGCGCCTCGATCCCGCCTTCGCTTCTTACTTCAGCTCGGCCTTGGCGCCGGCTTCCACGAGCTTCTTCTGGGCGGCCTCGGCGTCGGCCTTGGCGATGCCTTCCTTGACGGGCTTGGGCGCGCCGTCGACCAGGTCCTTCGCCTCCTTCAGGCCCAGGCCGGTGATCTCACGCACGGCCTTGATGACCGACACCTTGTTGGCGCCGGCTTCCAGCAACATGACCGTGAACTCGGTCTGCTCTTCGGCGGCAGGGGCTGCAGCGCCGCCGGCGGCGCCAGCGGCGGGGGCAGCCATCGCAGCGGCGGAGACGCCGAACTTCTCCTCGATGGCCTTCACCAGGTCGTTGAGTTCCATCACGGACATGCTGTCCATCGCGGCCAGGAAGGCGTCTTTGTCGAATGCCATTTGGGGTTCCTCGAAAATGTCGATTGAGTGTCTGTGTGAAAAAGGGATGCGCGTTCGTCGTGTCGGGGTGCGTCAGGCCGCGACGGGTGCCTCGGCACCGCCACGCTTCTCGGCCACGGCAGCAAGCACGCCGGCCATGCGCTGGATCGGTGACTTCAGCAGTCCGGCGACCTGGGCGATCAGCACCTCGCGGCTGGGGATCGCCGCCAGGGCCTTGACGCCGTCGACGTCCAGGACGCGGCCGGCGTAGGCGCCGCCCTTGATGACGAGCTTGTCGTTGCCCTTGGCGAAGTCGGCGATGACTTTCGCCGCAGCCACGGCATCCTCGGAAAAGCCGTAGATCAGCGGGCCGACCATGGCACCCTGGATCACCTCGAAGCTCGTGCCGGCGACGGCACGACGCGCCAGGGAGTTCTTCACGACGTGAAGATAGACGCCCTTGGCGCGCGCGTCGACGCGCAGCTTGTCGAGGTGTGCCACGGTGAGGCCACGGTACTCGGCCAGCGCCAGCGTCTGCGAACGTGCGACCTGCGCCGACACGTCCGCCACCACGGCGGCCTTCTCGTTGCGGTTGAGACTCAAGGTCTGCTCCTCACTTCAAAGGGTCCTGGCGCCACCTTCGCGGGCGGCGCGGTCGACCCACCTGGAATCAGCGACCTTCTGTTCGGAAGCACTCATCGGAGCATTCGTCACAGCGGGTACGCCATCTGCGCTGGGAATTAAGAACGGCGGCTTTGCGCTGCCGCTCACCAGCGGTCTTGGACGGCCCGGCGGCGTTGCGGCCGCCGGCCCACCAATTTGGGTTCAGGCCGAAGCGGCCGTTGCGGCGATCGACGCGGTATCCACCCGCACGCCCACGCCCATCGTCGAGGACACGGCAACCTTGCGCAGGAAGACGCCCTTGCTGGTCGCCGGCTTGGCCTTGTTCAGGGCCTCGATCAGCGCGCGCAGGTTCTCGGCCAGCTTGTCGTGCTCGAACGAGCGCCGGCCGATGGTGCCGTGGATGATGCCGGCCTTGTCGACACGGAACTGCACCTGGCCGGCCTTGGCGTTCTTCACCGCGGTGGCCACGTCCGGCGTCACCGTGCCGACCTTGGGGTTGGGCATGAGGCCGCGCGGGCCGAGGATCTGGCCGAGCGTGCCGACCACGCGCATCGTGTCCGGCGAGGCGATGACGACGTCGAAGTTGATCGTGCCGCCCTTGATCTCGGCGGCCAGGTCGTCCATGCCGACGATGTCGGCTCCGGCGGCCTTGGCCTCCTCGGCCTTGGCTCCTTGCGCGAACACCGCCACGCGCTTGGTCTTGCCGGTCCCGGCGGGCAGGACGACCGCGCCGCGGACCACCTGGTCGGACTTGCGCGGGTCGACGCCGAGTTGCACCGCAACGTCGATCGACTCGTCGAACTTCGCAGTGGCGAACTCCTTCACGATGGACAGGGCATCGGTCAGCGGATAGAGCTTGGTGCTGTTCACCTTGCCCTGCTGCGCCTTGGTCTTCTTGGTCAGCTTGGCCATGATCAGACTCCTTCCACCGTGATGCCCATCGAGCGCGCCGAGCCGGCGATGGTCTTCACCGCGCGATCGAGGTCGGCCGCGGTGAGGTCCTTGCCCTTGGTCTTGGCGATCTCCTCGAGCTGCGCGCGCGTGACCTTGCCCACCTTCTCGAGGTGCGGCTTGCCCGAGCCCTTCTCGATCTTCGCGGCCTTCAGCAGCAGCACCGTGGCCGGCGGCGACTTCAGCACGAAGGTGAAGGACTTGTCGGCGTAGGCGGTGATCACCACCGGCAGCTTCAGTCCCGGCTCGTAGCTCTGCGTCTGGGCGTTGAATGCCTTGCAGAACTCCATGATGTTGAGGCCGCGCTGGCCCAGCGCCGGGCCGATGGGGGGCGAGGGATTGGCCTTGCCCGCCGGCACCTGCAGCTTGATGAAGCCGACGATCTTCTTTGCCATGAATGGCTCCTCGAGTTCAAGCGACCGCTTGCGCGATCTCCTCGTCCATCAGCCCTTGCGAATGACGCGTGCCGGGGCTGTGGCGGCACGCATCGGAAACCATGGCCAGCAACACGGCGTCGACATCGACGCCGTCGCGCCCGCCGCAGCTCAGATCTTCTCGACCTGGGCGAAATCCAGTTCGACCGGCGTGGCGCGGCCGAAGATCGTGACCGAGACGCGCACCTTGCTCTTCTCGTAGTTGACTTCCTCGACGGCGCCGTTGAAGTCGGTGAACGGGCCTTCCTTGACGCGCACGAGCTCGCCCACCGTCCACTCGACCTTCGGGCGCGGCTTCTCCGCACCTTCCTGCATCTGGTTGACGATCTTGTTGACCTCGGCCTCGGAAATCGGCGCCGGCCGATTGCGCGCGCCGCCGATGAAGCCGGTCACCTTGCTCGTGTGCTTGACCAGATGCCAGGTGTCGTCGGCCATCTCCATCTCGACCAGCACGTAGCCGGGGTAGAGGCGTCGCTCGGTGACGGTCTTCTTGCCGTGCTTGAGCTCGACCACCTCCTCGGTGGGGACGAGGATGCGGCCGAACCGGTCCTGCATGCCCGCGCGGTCGATGCGCTCGCGCAGGTTGCGCTCGACCGCCTTCTCCATGCCGGAATAGGCGTGCACGATGTACCAGCGCATGCTCGACGCAGGAATCGGCGCGTCCGGCGCGGCCGGTGCGGGCATGTCGGTCAGCGGGGGAGTGTCGGTCATGGCTTGCTCCGGGTCGTCAGCGCTTCCAGCCCAGGATCAGGTCGTACAGCACCCACTCCAGCGTCTTGTCGGCCAGGAACATGAACAGCGCCATCAGGAAGACGAAGGCGATGACGTAGCCGGTCATCTGCACGGCCTCCTTGCGCGTGGGCCAGACGACCTTCTTCACCTCCCGCACCGACTCGCGCGAGAAGCCCACCAGCTGGCGGCCCCACTCCGAGGTCAGGAAGAGCGCGATGGCACCGGCCATCACCACCAGCAGCGCCAGCACGCGCAGCCAAAGATCCTGCTTGGCGAGCGCATAGAAGACGCCGATGGCCGCCACCAGAAGCAGGGCGGAGCCGCCCAGCTTGGCCTTGTCGGCGCCGGTGGAGAGGGTCTGGACGGACGGTTGGGTTGCCATGGTGAAGCGGTGCAGCCTGGATGCGCGGAGCGCGGAACACGTGGCACCCCGGGGTGCCTGCGGATCCGGCCGCCGCGGCAGCCGGGCCACGGGTCGGGTGGCAGGGGCAGAGGGGATCGAACCCCCGACCTTCGGTTTTGGAGACCGACGCTCTGCCAGTTGAGCTATGCCCCTGCGGTCGAAAGAGCGGTTCTCGAATCGACGTCCTGAGAAAAGCCTCGCGTTCGATGTGCGTGTTCGGGTCGGTGGCCCCGGTCGCGCCGGTCGCGCCGGCGGCCGAGAATCACTCGATGATCTTTGCCACCACGCCTGCGCCCACGGTGCGCCCGCCCTCGCGGATGGCAAAGCGCAGGCCCTCTTCCATGGCGATCGGGGCAATCAG
>MEFD01000040.1 GCA_001724995.1 Rubrivivax sp. SCN 71-131 | reverse complement strand
GTCCAACTCGGGCGCCCAGTGCTCAGTCACGGGCTTCAACGCTTGGCCCAGAGGCCGCTCGGGCTACCCGAGCTGGTCCGAGGCCTGAAGATACAAGGCGGCGGGCAGCCGGCGGCTTCAGCTCTGCATCAGCCGCCGGCTGCGGGCAACCGACATCAGGATGCCGATCGCCAGCCCGAGCGAGACCATCGCGGTGCCGCCGTAGCTGATGAAGGGCAGGGGCACGCCGACCACCGGCAGGATGCCGATCACCATGCCCATGTTGACGAAGGCGTAGCTGAAGAGGCTCATCGTCGTGGCCGCGGCGAGCAGTCGCGCGAACACGGTCGGCGCCTCGGCGGCGATCATCAGGCCGCGGAAGACCAGGAACAGGAAGCCCAGCATCAGCAGCACGGCGCCGGCGAGGCCGAACTCCTCGCAGAAGGCGGCGAAGATGAAGTCGGTCGTGCGCTCGGGGATGAACTCGAGGTGCGTCTGCGTGCCGCTCATGAAGCCCTTGCCGGTGAGGCCGCCCGAGCCGATGGCGATCATGCCCTGCAGGATGTGAAAGCCCCGGCCCAGCGGATCGCGGGTGGGGTCCAGCAGGGTGCAGACGCGATGCTGCTGGTACTCGCGCAGCACCGGCCAGCGCACGCCGTCGGCGCAGATCGACGGCCCCGCCAGCACGAGCGCCGTGATGGCCACTGCGCCCAGCAGCAGCACGGGCAGCACGAGGCGCCAGGACAGGCCGGCGAAGAAGATCACGTACAGGCCGCCGAAGAGGATCAGCAGCGCGGTGCCGAGGTCGGGCTGCCGCGCCACCATCGCCACGGGCAGCGCGAGCAGCACGCCGGCGACGAGGAAGTCCAGCGTGCGCAGGGCGCCTTCGCGCTTCTGGAACCACCACGCCAGCATCAGCGGCGCGGCGATCTTCAGCACCTCGCTGGGCTGGATGACGATGCCCAGATCGAGCCAGCGCGTCGCGCCCTTCTTCGTGATGCCCAGGCCCGGGATCGCGGTGGCCACGAGCAGCAGCAGGCCCAGCACGTACAGCGGCACCGCCAGCCGCTGCAGCTTGTGCGGCGATACCTGCGCGACGGCGAAGAGCAGGCCCAGCGCCAGCAGCATGTTGCGCCCGTGGTCGACGAAGCGCGTGCCGTGGTCGTAGCCGGCCGAGTACATGGTGACCAGCCCCAGCACCGCCAGCAGCAGCATGGCCAGCGCCAGCGGCCCGTCGAAGCCGCTGAAGACCGGGCGTAGGCGCTGCCAGGGCGAGGGCTGCTCGTAGACGCGGCTCATCGCCATGGCGTGCGGCTCTCGCGGGCGCCCGACGGCCGGTTGTCGGCAGTGATCGCGGCCGCGGCGGCGGCGGCGGCTTCCAGCGACGGCGGCGCCATTCCCGGCAGCGCGAAATCCTCCGCCCGCCGCGGCGTGCCCGTGGGCGCGACCGAGCGGCCGGCGCGCGTGGCCGCCATGTCCTCCTCGCTGGGCACCTGGCCGAGCAGCAGGTAGTCGAACACGCGGCGTGCGATCGGCGCCGCCGCAGCAGCGCCGAAACCGGCGTTCTCGACCACCACGGCCAGCGCCACCTTCGGCGCCTCGAGCGGCGCCATGGCGATGTAGAGCGAATGGTCGCGCTTGTGCTCCTCCAGCCGGGCGGCGTTGTAGCGCTCGCTCTGGCGGATGCCCACCGCCTGCGCGGTCCCGGTCTTGCCGCCGCTGCGGTAGGGCGTGCCGGCGAAGACCCGCGTCGAGGTGCCCTCCTGCGTCACGCCGTGCATCGCGTTCAGGACCAGCGCCACATGCGCGGGCTGCAGCGGCAGCGGCGGCAGGGCGGGGCTTGGCAGCGCCTGCTGCGTGTGCGTGGCCAGGTTCTCGATCCCGCGCACGAGGTGCGGCTTGAAGCGCTCGCCGGCTGCAGCCAGCGTGGCGGTCGCGCTGGCCAGCTGCAGCATGGTGAAGTTGTTGTAGCCCTGGCCGATGCCCAGCGAAATCGTCTCGCCGGCATACCAGCGCTGCTGCTCGGGCTTGCGGTAGGTGCGGCGCTTCCACGCCGTGGACGGCAGCACCCCGGTGACCTCGCCCTGGAGATCGATGCCGGTGAGCTGCCCGAAACCGAAGGGCGAGAGCATCTCGTGCATCAGGTCCACGCCCATCTCGTTGGCCAGCGAGTAGTAGTAGACGTTGCTCGACTTCACGATCGAGCGCGTCATGTCCACCGGCCCGAGGCCCGCGTCGCCGTGGCTGCGGAAGACGTGGCCGCCGAAGGTGTAGCTGCCGCCGTCGTGGATCACCGTGCCGGGCGCGCGCTTGCCGCTGACGAGCGCGGCCATCGCCATGAAGGGCTTGAAGGTGCTGCCCGGCGGGTAGGTGCCGCGCAGCGCGCGGTTGAGCAGCGGCTTGTCGATCGACTCGTTGAGCGCCTTCCAGCTCTCGACGTCGATGCCGTCGACGAAGAGGTTGGGGTCGAAGGTCGGCTTGCTGACGAAGGCCAGCACCTCGCCGTTGCGCGGGTCCAGCGCCACCAGGGCGCCGCGCCGCTCGCCGAACATCTGCTCCACCAGCGCCTGCAGCCGGATGTCGATCGACAGCATGAGCGTGTGGCCGGGCGTGGCGTCCTGGCTGCGCAGCATGCGCACCGGGCGCCCGCCGGCGCTGGTCTCGACCTCGGCGAAGCCGGTGGTGCCGTGCAGCTCGCGCTCGTAGGCCTGCTCCAGGCCGAGCTTGCCGATGTGGTCGGTGCCGCGGTAGTTCGCCTGCTCCTCGTCGGGCCAGTCCTCGATCGCCTTCTTCTCGGCCGGGTTGATGCGCCCGATGTAGCCCAGCAGGTGGCTGCCGACCTCGCCCAGCGGGTAGTGGCGAAAGAGCCGCGCCTTGATCTCCACGCCGGGGAAGCGAAAGCGCTGCGCGGTGAAGCGTGCCACCTCCTCCTCGCCGAGCTTGGTGCGCAGCGGCAGCGACTCGAAGCTCTTGCTCTCCTCCAGCAGCCGCTGGAAGCGCCGCCGGTCGCGCGGCCCGATCTCCACCACCTGCGCCAGCGCGTCGATGAGCGGCTCGATCGGGCCGGCGCGCGAAGGCGTGATCTCCAGCGTATAGGCCGAGTAGTTGCTGGCCAGCACGATGCCGTGGCGATCGACGATGAGGCCGCGGTTGGGGACCACGGGCACGACCGCGATGCGGTTGGCCTCGGCCTGGGTCGCCAGCTCATCGTGGCGCACCACCTGCAGGTGCACGAGGCGCAGCACGAGCAGGGCGAAGGCCAGCAGCACGAAGCCGGCGGCGACGAACAGCCGCCGGCGGAAGCGGCCGAGCTCGCGCTCGAGGTCCTTGAGTTCAGTCATGCCGGTGCACGCGCCGCCACCGTCTCGCTGCGCCGCCTGCTCACAGCGGGCGATTCTCGTCCGGATCGGGCGGACGGCGCTGTGGCGCCAGCAGCAGCAGCGTGACCAGCGGCCACAGCAGGGCCTCCGCCGCCGGCGCCGCCAGCAGCCACCAGCCCGGGAACATGCCGCCGGAGAGCAGGCGCACGAGCAGCGTCACCAGGTGCGCACCCAGGAACAGGGGCAGGATGTGCAGCGCCTGGGCCGGCAGCGAGAACCAGGTCAGGCGGCGGTGGATGGTGATCGCGCCATAGCTCAGCAGCGTGTAGGCCAGCGCGTGCTGGCCGAGCAGGGCGCCCTCGTGCACGTCCATCATCAGCCCGAACACGAAGGCCGCGCCGACGCCCACGCGCCGGGGCTGGTGCACGTTCCAGAACACCAGCACCAGCGCCAGCAGGTCGGGCTGCGCCGGGTGGCGCCCCATCGGCAGCAGGTTCAGCGCCATCGCGACGAGCAGGCTCAGGCCGATGAACACCGGATTGGCCGGCAGCAGGAGCTGGTCGGCCGCGCGCGGCAGGATCATTGGGCCAACCCCTGCGCGGCCCCGCCGGCACCGGTGTCGGCGGTGTTGGCCCCGGCCTGCGGCCGCGCCGGCAGCTGCAGCGCCAGCGGCTCCACGAGGAGCACGTGGCGCACGCCTTCCGCGCGCGCCGCGGGCTCCAGCAGGATGCGCGCGAAGCCGGCCTCCGCGCGGCGCTGCACCTCGGCCACGCGGGCCACCGGCAAGCCCGGCGGGTAGACGCCGTCCAGGCCCGAGGTGACGAGCGCATCGCCCACCCGCACGTCGGCGTTGGCGGGCAGGAAGCGCAGCTCCAGCGCACCGCCGCCGGGAAGCTGCAGCCCGCCGAAGGCCACGCTGCGCTGCCGCGTGCGCGTGTTGAGCACGGGGATCGCGCCATCCTTGTCCACCAGCAGCGTGACTTCCGCGGTCAGCGGGTACAGCCGCGTCACCTGGCCGAGCACGCCGGCCTCGCCGAGCACCGGGGCGCCAGCGACCACGCCCTGGGCCAGTCCGCGATCGACGAACACCTTGCGCGAGAACGGATCGGAGGCTTCGTAGAGGATCTCCGCGGCCTGCGTGCGCGCGGCGATCGCCTCGCGCAGCGAGAGCAGCGCGCGCAGCCGCTCGTTCTCCTGCGCCAGGCTCGCGGCGCGGGCGGCCTGCGCGGACTGCGCCGCCAGCCGCGCGCTCGCGCGCTGCGCGGCCTGCAGCGCGGCATCCAGGCCGCCGAGATAGTCGCGCGCCGAGGTCCACAGCGCCACCGGCGCGGCCAGTGCACGCTGCACCGGCAGCAGCACCACGGCCAGCCCCGAGCGCAGCGGCTGGATGAGGCGCAGGCGGCCGTCGGCGACCATCAGGAACACCGCCAGCGCGGCGAAGAAGACGAGCTTGGTGAGTGCCGACGGGCCCTGGCGGAAGATCGGCGGCGGCGTGCGATCCAGCGTGCCCAGCGGCATGCGCGGCGCTCCCGCTCAGGCTCCGGTCACTCGGAGGTGAAGATCGCGCCGAGCCGGTCCATGCGCTCGAGCGCCATGCCGCAGCCACGCACGACGCAGGTCAGCGGATCCTCGGCGACCAGCACCGGCAGCCCGGTCTCCTCGGCCAGCAGGCGGTCGAGGTCGCGCAGCAGCGCGCCGCCGCCGGTAAGCATCATGCCGCGCTCGGCGATGTCGGCGCCGAGTTCGGGCGGCGTCTGCTCGAGCGCGTTCTTCACCGCGCTCACCATCTGGTTGAGCGGGTCGGTGAGGGCTTCCAGGATCTCGTTGGAGGAGATCGTGAACGAGCGCGGCACGCCCTCGGAGAGGTTGCGGCCCTTGACCTCCATCTCCTTGACCTCGGAGCCGGGGAAGGCCGAGCCGATGTTCTTCTTGATCGCCTCGGCGGTGGGCTCGCCGATCAGCATGCCGTAGTTGCGGCGGATGTAGTTGATGATCGACTCGTCGAACTTGTCGCCACCGACGCGGATGCTGCCCTTGTAGACCATGCCGCCCAGGCTGATGACGCCGACCTCGGTGGTGCCGCCGCCGATGTCGACGACCATCGAGCCCGAGGCCTCGGCCACCGGCAGCCCGGCGCCGATGGCCGCGGCCATGGGCTCCTCGATCAGGTAGACGTCGGAGGCGCCGGCACCCAGCGCCGACTCGCGGATGGCGCGGCGCTCGACCTGCGTGCTGCCGCAGGGCACGCAGATGATGATGCGCGGGCTCGGACGCAGCACCGAGCGCGGATGCACCATCTTGATGAACTGCTTGAGCATCTGCTCGGTGACGGTGAAGTCGGCGATGACGCCGTCCTTCATCGGGCGGATCGCCTCGATGTTGCCGGGCACCTTGCCGAGCATCGCCTTGGCCTCGCCGCCGACGGCCTGGATCGTCTTCTTGCCGCTCGGACCGCCCTCGTGCCGGATCGCCACCACCGAGGGCTCGTCGAGCACGACGCCCTTGCCGCGCACGTAGATCAGCGTGTTGGCGGTGCCGAGGTCGATCGCGAGGTCGGTGGAGAAATAGCGGCGCAGGGAGGCGAACATGGGAGGCTGGGTCGGGGCCCCGGGGATACGAGCGGTACGAACGGGGTCGGAACGACCTACCGCCCGGGTCCCGTGCGGAGCCGACCGCGGCAAGACGAACTCGGTGCTCGAGGAGCGTTCAGGTAGCCGGCGATAATACTGCATAGCTCCCGGCAATCTGCCCTGCTCAGGCCTGCACAGGCCTGCAACAAGGCGTTGCGACGGCGGCACCGCTTCACTCCTCCCATCGGCTCATGGCACTCACCCCGCAGGACGTCAGCCGCATCGCGCAACTGGCACGGCTGGAACTCTCCGCCGCCGAGGCAGCGACGATGCTGCAGCAGCTCAACGGCTTCTTCGGCATCGTCGAGCGCATGCGCGCCGTCGACACCACCGGCGTCGAGCCGCTCTACACCCCGCTGGCGGCGCTGCGCCCGGTGCCGCTGCGCCTGCGCGAGGACGTGGTGACCGAGCGCGACGAGCGCACCGCCAACCAGCAGAACGCGCCTGCGGTGCAGGACGGGCTCTTCCTCGTGCCTCGGGTGATCGAATGAGTGCCGCCGCAGGCACGGGCGCGCTGCACACCCTGGGCGTGGCGGCGCTGGCGGCGAAGCTGCGCGCGCGCGAGGTCTCGGCGGTGGAGCTTGCCACCGCCTTCCTCGCCCGCATCGAGGCGCACGCCGAGCTGAACGCCTTCATTGCCTGCGATGCGCAGGCGACGCTGGCCCAGGCCGGCGCGGCCGACGAACGCCTGGCGCGCGGCGACGCGGCACCGCTGCTGGGCGTGCCGATCGCGCACAAGGACGTTTTCGTCACCCGCGATTGGCCCACGAGCGCGGGCTCGAGGATGCTGCAGGGCTACCGCAGCCCCTTCGACGCCACGGTGGTCGAGCGCCTGGGCGCGGGCGAGCGCGACGGCGCGCCCGGCGCCGGCTGCGTGACGCTGGGCAAGCTCAACTGCGACGAATTCGCCATGGGCTCGACCACCGAGAACTCGTTCTTCGGGCCGACGCGAAATCCCTGGGACCGCGGGCGCGTTCCCGGCGGCTCCTCGGGCGGCAGCGCCGCGGCCGTGGCCGCGCGACTGCTGCCGGCGGCCACCGGCACCGACACCGGCGGCTCGATCCGCCAGCCGGCGAGCTTCTGCGGCGCCACCGGCATCAAGCCGACCTACGGCGTCTGCAGCCGCCACGGCATCATCGCCTACGCCTCCAGCTTCGACCAGGCGGGCCCGATGGCGCGCTCGGCCGAGGACTGCGCGCTGCTGCTGGCGGCGATGAGCGGCTTCGACGCGCGCGATGCCACCAGCGTCGAGCAGCCGCCGCAGGACTACGCCGCGCAGATGCGCACGGCGCGCGAGGGCGCCAGCGCCGCCAAGCCGCTGGCCGGGCTGCGCATCGGCCTGCCGCGCGAGTTCTTCCCGCCGCAGCTGGCCGACGACGTGCAGGGCCCGGTGCGTGCCGCGCTGGCCGAGCTGGAGAAGCTCGGCGCCACGCTGCTCGACGTGAGCCTGCCGCGCACCGAACTGTCGATCCCGGTCTACTACGTGCTCACGCCGGCCGAGGCCAGCTCCAACCTGAGCCGCTTCGACGGCATCCGCTACGGGCACCGCGCGGCGCAGTTCGACGACCTGCTGGACATGTACCGCAAGAGCCGCGCCGAGGGCTTCGGCCTGGAGGTCAAGCGCCGCATCATGATCGGCACCTACGTGCTCTCGCACGGCTACTACGATGCCTACTACCTGCAGGCGCAGAAGCTGCGGCGCATGGTCGCCGACGACTTCGCCGCCTGCTTCGCGGCCTGCGACCTCATCGCCGGCCCCGTGGCGCCGGCGGCCGCGGGGCGCCTGGGCGAGCAGGGGGACGACCCGGTGAAGGCCTATCTCGCCGACATCTTCACGCTGCCGGCGAGCCTGGCCGGGCTGCCGGCGATGTCGGTGCCGGCGGGCTTCGCGCAGGCGCCGGGGTCGGCGCCGCTGCCGGTGGGCCTGCAGCTGATCGGCAACTACTTCCGCGAAGGCACGCTGCTGCACGCCGCACACGCGCTGCAGCAGGCCACCGACTGGCACGCACGCGCACCGCAGGGAACTTGAAATGAGCCAGACCCAGACCGCCACGGCAGCCCTGGTGCGCGGCTACGAGGTCGTGATCGGCCTCGAGACGCATGCCCAGCTCTCCACCGCGAGCAAGATCTTCAGCGGCGCCGCCACCGCCTTCGGCGCGGCGCCCAACACGCAGGCCTGCGCCCTGGACCTCGCGCTGCCCGGCACGCTGCCGGTGATGAACCGCGGCGCCGTCGAGCGCGCGATCCGCTTCGGCCTGGCGGTGGGCGCCAGGGTCGCGACGCAGTCGATCTTCGCGCGCAAGAACTACTTCTATCCCGACCTGCCCAAGGGCTACCAGATCAGCCAGTACGAGATCCCGGTGGTGCAGGGCGGCGAGGTCTCCTTCCTCCTCGGCGAGCAGCACAGGACCGTGCGGCTCACCCGGGCCCACCTCGAGGAGGATGCCGGCAAGAGCCTGCACGAGGACTTCGGCGGCGACAGCGGCATCGACCTCAACCGCGCCGGCACGCCGCTGCTGGAGATCGTCTCCGAGCCCGACCTGCGCAGCAGCGCCGAGGCGGTGGAGTACGCCAAGGCGCTGCACACGCTGGTGGTGTGGCTCGGCATCTGCGACGGCAACATGCAGGAGGGCAGCTTTCGCTGCGACGCCAACGTCTCCGTGCGCCGCCCCGGGGCGGCGCTGGGCACGCGGCGCGAGATCAAGAACCTCAACAGCTTTCGCTTCCTGCAGCAGGCGATCGACGCCGAACTGCAGTGGCAGATCGACCAGCTCGAGGACGGCCGCCCCTTCGTGCAGGCCACCGTGCTGTTCGACCCGGACAGCGGGCAGACGCGCGCCATGCGCACCAAGGAGGACGCGCACGACTACCGCTACTTCCCCGACCCCGACCTGCCGCCGCTGGTCATCGCGCCGGAGTGGATCGAGCGCGTGCGGGGCCAGATGCCCGAGCTGCCGGCGCCGATGGCCGAGCGCCTGCAGCGCGAGGACGGCCTGGCCGCCTACGACGCGGCGATGATGACGCAGAGCCTGCCGTTCGCGCGCTTCTACGAGGCCGTGCGCGACGCCGGCGCACCGGCCAAGCTCGCCGCGAACTGGCTCATGGGCGAGGTTTCCAAACGGCTCAACGCCGAGGGCCGCGACATCGGGCAAGCGCCGCTGGCCCCGGCGCGGCTGGCCGCGCTCATCGGCCGCGTCGCCGACGGCACGATCTCCAACAGCGGCGCGCGCCAGGTCTTCGAGGCGCTGTGGACGGATGCCGCGGCCGAGGTCGATGCCTTGATCGCCGCCAAGGGCCTGCAGCAGATGAGCGACGCCGGCGAACTCGAGGCCATCGTCGACGCCGTGATCGCGGCCAACGAGAAGTCGGTGGCCGAGTTCCGCGCCGGCAGGGACAAGGCCTTCAACGCGCTCGTCGGGCAGGTCATGAAGGCGAGCAAGGGCAAGGCCAACCCGGCGCAGGCCAGCGCGCTGCTGCGCGGCAAGCTCGGCTGAAGCGGTCGGGCCGCTGGCCGCCGGGCGGCCTTAGCGCCCGCCGGCGGCGCTCTTGTCCGCCAGCGGCGAGGGCAGCGGCCCCATCGACCCCGGTGTCGCGCCGGCCCAGAGGCGACGCAGGCGTTCGAGCTCGATGTCGTAGAGGCGGTTGACCCGCGCCAGCTCCGCCTGCTGGTTGGTTGCGGCCTCCTTCTGCGCCTCGACCGCAGCGTCGTTGGCGTCGAACTGGCTCTTGAGCTTGGCCGGCATGCGCTTGCCGGCGTAGAACTCGGCCTCGCTCTCCAGCGGCCGGCGCTCCGCCTGCAGTTCCATCTGCCGCTCTTCGGTGGCCTTGATGGCCATGCGCACGGATTCGAGGGCCGCCTCGCGCGCCCTGCGGTGTGCGGCCTCGTCGGGATAGCGCACGAGCAGGTTCTTGTCGCGTCGCGTGGCCTCGACGCGGGCCATGCGCTCGGCGCTGTCCTTGCGCTCGCGCGCCTCGCGCTCGGCACGCTCGTCGGCGGTAAGCGTCGGCGGGTGCACGGCGCGCAGCGAGCCGTCCTTGTTCAGGATGTGCTGTTCCCTGGCCGAGCAGGCGGGGATCGGGCGGTCCGAGGTGATGCGCCGCCCCTGGTCGTCGAGGCAGGTGTAGATCATGCCGGTGGGCTGCTCGCGCGTCTGCGCCGCGGCCGGTGCCGCGCCCAGCAGTGCGGCGGCCGCGGCGGCCGCCACCCTCCGGCGGGCGGTCGATCGGGCGCGGCCATGGGCCGACTTGCCGCTGTCGCGCATTCACACTCCGTAGCGGTCGCGGTAGGCCTGCACCGCGGCGGCATGGGCCTGCAGCGAGGGGTTGGGCGCCAGATACTGCAGCAAGTCCGACAGCGTCGCAACGGCGCACACCGCCAGGCCCAGTTCGCGCGTGACGTACTGCACCGCCGAGTGGTCGGCGTCGCGACCGGCCTCGACCGCCTTTTCCTGCCGGTCCAGCGCCAGCGCGACGCCGCAGGGCGAGGCGCCCGCGGCGGTGATGAGCGCGATCGACTCGCGCACCGAAGTGCCCGCGGAGATCACGTCGTCGACGATGAGCACGCGCCCGCGCACCGGCGCGCCGACGAGCACGCCGCCTTCGCCGTGGTCCTTGGCCTCCTTGCGGTTGTAGGCCAGGGGCACGTTGCGTCCCAGGCGGGCGAGCTCGATGGCCAGCGCCGCCACCAGCGTGATGCCCTTGTACGCGGGGCCGAAGAGCATGTCGAACTCGACGCCGCTTCGCAGCAGGCGCCGTGCATAGAATGAGCCGAGCGCCCCGAGCTTGGCGCCGTCGTCGAACAGGCCGGCATTGAAGAAATAGGGCGACAGCCGCCCCGCCTTGGTCCTGAACTCGCCGAAGCGCAGCACGCCGGCATCGACCGCGAAGCGGACGAACTCCTGGGCCAGCGGGTCGGCGGCGCTTTCCGTCATGAAAGGTCGTTTCTCGTGGGATTGCGGCTCGTCACGCTCAACCTGAACGGCATCCGTTCAGCGGCCGACAAGGGCTTCGTGCAGTGGGCCGACGAGGCCGGCGCCGATTGTATGGGCGTGCAGGAAGTGAAGGCCCAGGCGCCCGAGGTGCTGGGGCGCTTCGACCGCATCGCCGGCCTGCAGGGCCACTTCCACTTCGCCGAGAAGAAGGGCTATTCGGGTGTCGGCGTCTACACCCGCAAGGCGCCCAGCGCGGTCATCGTCGGCCTGGGCGAGGCGGAGTTCGATGCCGAGGGGCGCTACGTCGAGGCGCGCTTCGACAGCGCGCGGCGCAAGTTCAGCCTCGTGAGCTGCTACTTCCCGAGCGGCTCCTCCGGGCCCGAGCGGCAGGCGGCGAAATACCGCTTCCTCGACCTCGTGCTGCCGCACCTGGCGGGGCTTGCCGCAACGCGCGAGTTCATTCTCGTGGGCGACGTCAACATCGCGCACACGCAGGCCGATTTGAAGAACTGGCGCAGCAACCAGAAGAACTCCGGCTTCCTGCCCGAGGAGCGCGCCTGGCTCACCCGCCTGCTGGCCGAAACGGGCCTGGTCGACGTCTACCGCCGCCTGCACCCCGACGCGACCGATGCCTGCTACACGTGGTGGAGCAACCGCGGCCAGGCCTATGTCAACAACGTGGGCTGGCGGCTGGACTACCACCTCGCCACGCCCGGCCTCGCCGCCAAGGCGCGCGCGGCGTCGATCTACAAGGACCGCAAGTTCAGCGACCATGCGCCGCTGACGGTCGACTACGACTTCGCGCTCTGAGCACCCCAAGGGCCGGGCGACGCCCAGCCCGCCCCACGGCCGGGGTCCCCAAGTGGCGGAGCCCATGTGCGCGAGCGTCCGGCGCGGGCGTGGCGCCGCCTCGGGGAAGCCCCGAGTGCGCTTTCAGGCGGCGTCGCGGTCCTGCGCCGCCGCTCGCGGCGTAGGATGGCCGCAGCCGCGTGCGGCTTTCATCGACACCACGCTCACCGGAGGACAGGATCATGGGTCTCTTCAGCACCATCATGGAAAAGCTCGGTTTCGGCAAGGCGGCAGCGGCGGCGCCCGCCGCGGCGGGTGCGCCGGCGGCAGCGCCGGCCGCCCCGGCAGCGGCTGCGGCCGCCTCGGGCCCGGCACCGATCCCGGTCGTCGACGTCGTCGCGCAACTCGAGCAGAAGGCCGCGGCCAATCCGCAGAAGCTGAACTGGCGCACCTCGATCGTCGACCTCATGAAGCTGCTGGACATGGATAGCAGCCTGGCCGCGCGCAAGGAGCTGGCCAAGGAACTCGGTTGCCCCGACAACCTGATGGGCGACTCGGCGCAGATGAACATGTGGCTGCACAAGAACGTACTGGCGCAGCTGGCCGCCAACGGCGGCAACGTGCCCGCCGATCTTCTGCGCTGAGGCGGCAGGCGATCATGCAGATCAGCGATCTGCTCGCTCGCATGGGCGGCCTGCAGGCCATGGCCGGCGAGCTCGGCCTGAGCGAGCAACAGGTGGCCCGCGGCGCCGGTGCCCTGCTGCCGGCGATTCTCGGCGGCCTGCAGAAGCGGGCGCAGGCCGGGCCCGGTGCGGCAGCGGGCGCGGGGCCGGGCGGCCTGTTCGAGCAGCTCGGCGGTGGCAGCCTGCTCGATCAGGTGCTTTCGCCGCAGCCGACCGACCTGAATGTCGGCAACGACGTCCTGGGACAGATCTTCGGCAGCAAGGACGTGAGCCGGGCGGTGGCGGCCAACGCAGCCGCGCAGACCGGCCTGGACAGCACGCTGCTGAAGAAGATGCTGCCGATGCTGGCGATGCTGGCCGCCGGCTGGATCGCCAGGCAGCAAGGCGGCGCCGACGGCGCCGCGGCTTCGCCCGCACCGGCCCCGGGGGAGCTTGGCGGCCTCGGGGGCCTGCTCGGGGGCCTGCTCGGCGGCGACACCCCGGCTGCGGCCGGTGCCGGCGGCCTCGGGGGCCTGGGCGGGCTGGCCTCGATGCTGGATGCCGACGGCAACGGCAATCCGCTCGACGACATCCTGCGCATGATGAACCAGGGCCGGCGCTGAAGCCGGCGCCGCGCCCTGCGCGGCGGCCCGGCATGGCGTCGTGGGCGCGGCACGGCGGTATGCTGCAAGCCTGCCGCTGCCCCCTGCCGTGATGCCCGCCATACCCGCCATGCCCGCCGCGACACCCGAGCCTGCTGCCTCGGCCGGTCATATCCGGCTCACCTCCCATCCCGGCCAGGGGCCTGCGGGCGCGGTGCCGATCCACTGGGGCGAGGCCGATGCGTGCCGCCGTGGCCCCGTCGTCGGCACCACCGGCAACCGCGCGCAGCGCAACGTCATCGGCACGCACAGCGGCAGCTACGGCGTCTACCGCGCGCTCGCCGTGGCCGCGGGGCGGCTCATGCGCGGCCACCGCGCCGACCTCACCGACACCGCGCCCACCGATGCCATCGGCCCGCATCCGGCCTGGGGCCAGGCGCGGCGCATCGTCTCGCTCGACCCCTGGGGCGCGAGCGTGCAACAGGTCTTTGCCGAGCCGATCGCGCAGGGTGTGGACATCCGGCCGACGATCGCCGTCACCAAGGCGCACATCCATCTGCCGGAAATCCGCCAGGCGCTGGCCTTCCAGCGCCTGGCCGTGGACGGCCGCATCCTGCTGCAGGACTCGAGTGCGACGGTGACCAAGATCGCCGTCGAGCCGGTGTGGTGGCTGCCGGGCGTGGCCGAGCGCTTCGGCGTCGGCGAGGTCGAGCTGCGGCGCTCGCTGTTCGAGGAGACCGGCGGCATGTACCCCGAGCTGGTGACGCGAAGCGACCTCGAGGTCTTCCTGCCGCCGATCGGCGGGCAGACGCTCTACGTCTTCGGCGACGTGCGCGCGCTGGCCGACCCGTCGGTGACGCTGACCGCGCGCGTGCACGACGAGTGCAATGGCTCGGACGTCTTCGGCAGCGACGTCTGCACCTGCCGCCCCTACCTCACGCACGCCATCGAGGAGTGCGTGCGCGGGGCGCAGCAGGGCGGCGTGGGCCTCATCGCCTACAGCCGCAAGGAGGGCCGGGCGCTCGGCGAGGTGACCAAGTTCCTCGTCTACAACGCGCGCAAGCGCCAGCAGGGCGGCGACTCGGCCGACAAGTACTTCCTGCGCACCGAGTGCGTGGCCGGCGTGCAGGACATGCGCTTCCAGGAGCTGATGCCCGACGTGCTGCACTGGCTGGGCATCCGCCGCATCCACCGCCTGGTGAGCATGAGCAACGACAAGTACGACGCCATCACCGCCAGCGGCATCGAGGTCGGCGAGCGCGTGAAGATCCCGGACGAGCTCGTGCCCGCGGACGCGCGCGTGGAGATCGAGGCCAAGATCGCCGCGGGCTACTTCACCGACGGCAGCGTGCCCGACGAGGCGCGCCTGGCCCACGTGAAGGGGCGCAGCCTTGACTGAGGCCACGTCGGAGCCCACACCGGGCGGCGAGGGCCACCTGGCGGGCGCGCGCGATCCGCTGGCGGTGCTGCGCGATGCGCGCGTGATCCGCGCCCGCTGCGCGGCGATCACCGCGGCGGTGGCGGACGCGCGCTCGGGCTGGTTCCGCCTCGATCGCAGCCGCCTGCCCGAGGCCGCGGCGCGGGTGGCGGCGACGACGCGCCGGCGCCATCCCGATCTGGACATCCCGATCCACAGCCGCTGGCGGCATTTCGAGGCCGGCGGCGTCGACCGCAAGGCGCTGCTGGATGCGGCGCTGGCGCCGTGGTCGGCAGACGAGCGGGTGCGGGCCTGCCTGGATCTGGCGGTGGTCAGCGTGCTCTTGGACGCCGGTGCCGGGGCGCAGTGGCGCTTCGACGAGGCCGCGGCCACGCTGCCGTCGACCGCGCTGCCCGCGGCGCGCGCCAGCCGCGATGACCTGATGGCGGCGCTCGACGCCGCGGCAGGGCCCGCCGCGGCCGACATGACGGCCGCGGCGGCATCGACGGCGCCGGGCGTCGTGACCGGTGCGATGGCGATGGCAGCGCCCGCGTCCACCGGGCCGGCGACGCCGGACCCGCGCCTGGCGCGCTCCGAAGGGCTCGCCGTGGCCAGCCTGCATGCCTTCCTCGCCGGCGTGTTCTCGGCCACCGACGGGCAGCCCTGCCGCGTCGACGCCGCCGCGCTGCGCCAGGTCGATGCTGCCGTGCTGCGCGGCGTCTTCCAGGCCGGGCCGTCCAATCCGCTGCCCGGGCTCGAGGGTCGCGCCGCCCTGCTGCAGCGCCTCGGTCAAACCCTGCAGCGCGAGGCCGAGCGCGACGGCGTGCCTGCGCGACCCTCGCTGCTGCTGCATCGGCTCACGCGCGGCGGCGCCCGCGGCGAGCTGGCCGCGGCCGAGATGCTGCGCGAGCTGCTGCGGCTGCTCGGGCCGATCTGGCGGAGCGGCTCGGTGGTGATGGGCGTGCCCGCCGGCGACGTCTGGCCGCACCGCTTCGCCGGCGGCGCCGACGGCCGCGGCGGCGACGACCCGGTGACGCGCGGCTGGGTGCCGTTTCACAAGCTCACGCAGTGGCTGTGCTATTCGCTGCTGGAGCCCCTGCACTGGGCCGGCATCGAGGTGAGCGGGCTGGACGCGCTCACCGGCCTGCCCGAGTACCGCAATGGCGGCCTGCTGATCGACACCGGCGTGCTGGTGCCGCGCAGCGGCAGCGCCTTCGAGCGTGTCTGGAAGCCCGGCGACGAGTTCATCGTCGAGTGGCGCGCGCTCACCGTGACGCTGCTCGACGAACTGGCGACGCAGGTGCGTGCCGAGCTCGGGGTGAACGCGGCGCGGCTGCCGCTGGCGCGCGTGCTCGAAGGCGGCACCTGGGTTTGCGGGCGCGAACTCGCCGCCGAGCTGCGCGACGGCGCGCCGCCGCTGCGCATCGACAGCGACGGCACGCTTTTCTGAGATCCGGGACCGACGAGGAGGACGGTGATGACAGTGGCGATCGACCTGGCGGCAAGGCTTGGCCTTGCGGCGCCGGTGATCCAGGCGCCGATGGCCGGCGCGCAGGGGCACGCGCTGGCGGCTGCGGTGTGCCAGGCCGGGGGACTGGGCTCGATCCCGGCGGCGATGCTCTCGCCCGAGGGCCTGCGCGCGGAGATCGAGGCGCTGCGCGCGCACACGGCGCGGCCGTTCGCGGTCAACTTCTTCTGCCACCGCCCGCCCGAGCCGGATGGCGCGCGCGAGCAGCGCTGGCGGCAGCGGCTTGCGCCCTACTACCGCGAGTATGGGCTCGACCCGGCGGCCGCGCCCGCGGGCGCGATGCGTGCGCCCTTCAGCGCGGCGTTGGCCGACCTCGTCGAGCCCCTGCAGCCACCAGTGGTGAGCTTTCACTTCGGCCTGCCCGAACCGGCGCTGCTGGCGCGCGTCAAGCGCTGGGGCGCGCTCGTCATGGCCTCGGCGACGACGGTGGAGGAGGCGCGCTGGCTGCAGCAGCACGGCGCCGACGTGGTGATCGCGCAAGGCCTGGAGGCCGGCGGCCACCGCGGCCACTTCCTCGACGACGACCTGACGCGCCAGCTCGGCCTGTTCGCGCTGCTGCCGCAGGTGGTGCAGGCGGTGTCGCTGCCGGTGGTGGCCGCGGGGGGCATCGGCGACGCGACGACGATCGCCGCCGCGCGCTCGCTCGGCGCCGCCGGCGTGCAGGTCGGCACCGCCTACATGAAGACGCCCGAGGCGACGACCTCGGCGCTGCACCGCGCGCTGCTGGGCACCGAGGCGTCGCGCCATACGGCGCTCACCAACCTCTTCAGCGGCCGCCCGGCGCGCTCCATCGTCAACCGCCTGATGCGCGAATGCGGGCCGCTGTCGGCTGACGTGCCGGCTTTTCCGCTCGCGCCCGCGGCACTGGCGCCGCTGCGCGAGGCCGCGCAGGCGCGGGGGCGCACCGACTTCAGCTCGCTGTGGGCCGGCGAGTACGCCGCCAACTGCCGCGAAGCGCCGGCCGCCGAGCTGACGCGCGGCTTCATCGCCGCCTGGCAGCAGGCTGCCGGGGTCGACGCGGCCAAGGCGGCGGGGGGCGCGGCATGACGTCGCAGGTCCACCTCATCACGCACCCGCTGGTGCAGCACAAGCTGACGCTGATGCGGCAGAAGGACCGCAGCACGAGCAGTTTTCGCCGCTTGCTGGGCGAGATCAGCATGCTGCTGGCCTACGAGGTCACGCGCGAGATGCCGACGCAGCTGATCGACATCGAGACGCCGCTCGAGGCCATGCGCTCGCCGGTGATCGACGGCAAGAAGACGGTCTTCGTCGTCATCATGCGCGCGGGCAGCGGCTTCCTCGACGGCATGCTGCAGGTGGTGCCGGGCGCGCGCGTCGGGCATGTCGGCCTGTACCGCGACCCGAAGACGCTGGGTGCGATCGAGTACTACTTCAAGATGCCGCAGGAGATGCATGAGCGCGACGCCATCGTGCTCGACCCGATGCTGGCCACCGGCAACTCGGCGGTGGCGGCGGTCGACCGGCTGAAGGAGACGCGCCCGCGCTCGATCCGCTTCGTCAGCCTGCTGGCCGCGCCCGAGGGTCTGGCCCGCTTCCACTCGCGCCACCCCGACGTGCCGGTCTACACCTGCGCCATCGACCGCCAGCTCAACGACCACGGCTACATCGTGCCGGGCCTGGGCGATGCCGGCGACCGCATGTTCGGCACCAAGTAGGCCGGTCTCGGGAGCCCCCTCTTCCACCCCGCGGGAGAGGGCGGGGGCGGGGGTGGGGGTGCCGTCATGCGCAAGACCCCTCAAGGGCAGCGCACGATCGCCGCCGTGGCCATCAGCTCGTCCAGCAGCGCCGCGGTGGCGGCGCCGGAGACGGTGAACGGATCCAGGTGCGCGCTGAGCGAATACTTCAGCAGCAGCGCCGGGTTCAGCCGCGCGATGTCCATCTGGCCCATCGCCCAGGCGGCGTAGCGCCGCTCGGTGATCTCCTCGTAGCTCAGCAGCTCGAGCTGCTTGTGCCGCGTGTCGGCGGCGATGAGCTGGTAGAGCCGGTTGACGGCGCTGCGGCTGCCTTCGAGCACCTGCACGAAGACGCCGTCGCCCACGCACAGCACGCCCGTGATGCCGTGCTGCGGGTTGTTGGCGCGGCTGGCGCGCACGATGGCGTCGAGTTCCTCGGCGTCCAGCGCGGGCGCCGGACGGCTGGCGTACATCAGTCGGACGAGCATGGTCGGCCTCCGGTGGGGTTGCTATTCCTTGCCCTTGCGCGCGAGCAGCGAGAGGAACTCGCGCCGCAGGTTGGCGTCCTTGAGGAAGGCGCCGCGCATGACGCTGTTGACCATCGCCGACTGGTTGTCCTTGACGCCGCGCCAGTGCATGCAGAAGTGGTCGGCCTCCATGACGATCGCCAGGCCGTCGGGGCGCACGCGCTGCTGCAGCTCGTTGGCCAGCATCATCACCGCCTCCTCCTGGATCTGCGGCCGGCTCATGACCCAGTCGCAGATGCGCGCGTACTTGGACAGGCCGATGAGGTTGGAGTGCTCGTTGGGCAGCAGGCCGATCCAGACGCGGCCGAGGATCGGGCACAGGTGGTGCGAGCAGGCGCTGCGCACGGTGATCGGGCCGACGATCATCAGCTCGTTCAGGCGCTCGGCGTTCGGGAATTCGGTCACCGTCGGCATGGGGCGGTAGCGGCCTTGGAAGACCTCGTCGACGTACATGCGCGCCAGGCGCTCGGCGGTGCCGTGGGTGTTGTGGTCGCTCTCGGTGTCGATGACGAGGGAATGCAGCAGCTCCTGCACCTTGGCCTGCACCTCGGCCTTGAGCTCCTCGAGTTCGCCCTCGCGCACGAAGGCGGCGATGTTGTCGTTGGCGTGGTGGCGGCAGCGCGCGTCCTGCAGGCGGTAGCGGATGCGCTCCGAGGCCGGCAGCCGCGCGAGTTCCTCCTCGCTGCGAAAGATGCGGTCGGCGGCGGCCGGCGAACTGGGGGGCATGGGCGTGCTCCGTCGGGGGACGGCCGCATTCTGAAGCCAAGCGCGTCGGCGCGCCCGCTAGACTGGCTGCGTGAGTGCCGCTGCCCCCCCGCATCCCTCGCCGCCGCTGTCGCGACTGCTGGACCTCTCTGCCGAGCTCGTGCAGGCGGTGCGCGGCGGGCGCTCGGCCACCGACTGGCTCTCGCGCTGCCCGCCGGAGGCGCGCGCGGGCGTGCAGGCCCTGGGCCTGGACGTGCTGCGGCGCCTGGGGGCGGCCACCGAGCTGCGCCGGCAGCTTGCGCCGCGCACGCCGCCCCCGGCCGTCGACGCGCTGCTCTGCACGGCCCTGGCGCTGCTGTGGCCGGTGGCCGAGCCGCCCTACCCGGATCACACCCTCGTTGACCAGGCGGTGACGGCCGCGCGCCAGCGCACGCCCGCGGCCGTGGCCTTCATCAACGCCGTGCTGCGGCGCTTCGTGCGCGAGCGCGCGGCCTGGGTGGACGTGGTCGAGCGCACGCCGCTGGGGCGGGCGCTGCTGCGCGCGGGCAACGAGCGCCCGCCGATGACGCTGCGCGTCAACGCCCGCCGCAGCAGCGGCGCGGCCTACGTGCAGCGCCTGGCGGAGGCCGGCCAGCGCGCCCGGCTGCTGGACGACCCGCGCCTGGCCGGCTGCGCGGTGCAGCTCGAGCGGCCGTGCCCGGTGCAGCAGCTGCCGGGCTTCGCCGAGGGCGAGGTCTCGGTGCAGGACGCGGCGGCGCAGCTGGCGGGCGGGCTGGTGCTCGGCGAGGGGCCGGCAGCGCTGGCCCCCGGGGCGCGCGTGCTCGACGCCTGCGCCGCGCCGGGCGGCAAGACGGCGCAGCTGCTGGAGCGCGCCGAGCTCGAGCTGCTGGCGCTGGACAGCGACGCCGCGCGCGCCGCGCGCATCCACGAAACGCTGCAGCGCCTGCACCTGCAGGCACAGGTGCGCGCCGTCGACGCACGCCGCGTCGACGCCTGGTGGGACGGCCAGCCGTTCGACGCCATCCTGCTCGATGCGCCCTGCAGCGCCTCGGGCATCGTGCGGCGGCACCCCGACATCCGCTGGCTGCGCCGCGCCGACGACCTGACGGCGCTGGCGCGCCAACAGGACGAGCTGCTGCAGGCGTTGTGGCCGCTGCTGGCGCCGGGTGGGCGGATGGTGTATGCCACCTGCTCGATCTTCAAGGTCGAAGGCGAGCAGCGGATCGACGCGTTTCTGCAACGTCTGCCCCCGGGCAGCGCGCGGCTCGATGCCGCGTCGCCCGGGCACCTGCTGCCGCTGGCCGACAATCGGACGCCGACAGGCGCGGCGGCGGCGCCCGACGGCTTCTTCTACGCGCTCATGCACAAGAGCTGACGCCCTCGCAACGATCATGGACCATCGGCGGCTCCCGAGCGTGCCCCGGGCCGGCCGACGGCGCCCGGACGGCCGGGCGGCGGGCGTCCGCAGGGTGCCCGAGGCCGCCGGCGGTTTCGGTGGCCCCGATCATGCGGGCCGACGCCGCGCGCTCGCCCTGGGGGCCTGCGCCGTCGTCGCGCTGGCGCTGCCGCAGGGCGCGCGCGCGGCGGTGGAACTCAACACGCTGCAGGTGGTGCACGGCGACGGCGCGCTGCGGCTGGACTTCGCGGTGCAGGTCAACCTGCCGCGCGCGGTCGAGGACGCGCTGCAGCGCGGCGTGCCGATCTACTTCACCGCCCAGGCGACGCTGCTGCGCAGCCGCTGGTACTGGCGCGACGAACGCGTGGCGCGCGTGCGCCGCAGCTGGCGGCTGGCCTACCAGCCGCTGACCAACACCTGGCGCGTCGGCCTCGGCGGGCTCAACCAGAACTACGCCACGCTGGCCGAGGCACTGGCGGTGGTCACGCGCGCCTCGCAGTGGCGCCTGATCGAGTCTGCGCAGCTCGACCCGGAGAGCCGCTACACGGTCGATTTCTCCTGGCGGCTGGACACCTCGCAGCTCCCGGGCCCGATGTCCATCGGCCTGCCCGGGGCGAACGATTTCGCGCTCGGCGTCGAACGCACGCTGCGCGTCGAATAGGACGGGTGCGATGACGCGATCGGCGCGCTGGACCTGGATCGTGGCGCTGACCGCGCTCACCGGGCTCGTGCTGGTGCTGACCTTCGTCGTGCGCATGGGCTTCGACGGCGGCAGCGGCAGCGCGGCGGGCGAGCGGCGCTTCGTCTGGCTGTTCTGGGCCAACGTCGCCGTCGCCGCGCTGCTCACGCTGGTGATCGGCTTCGCCGCGGTGCGCCTGGTGCTGCGCCTGCGCCGCGGCAAGTTCGGCAGCCGTCTGCTCATCAAGCTCGCGGGCATCTTCGCGCTGGTCGGCCTGCTGCCGGGGCTGACGATCTACGCCGTGTCCTACCAGTTCGTCGCGCGCAGCATCGAGGCCTGGTTCGACGTGCGGCTGGCGCAGGCGCTGGACGCCGGCCTCTCGCTGGGCAAGGGCACGCTCGATACGCTGGTGGCCGACCTCTCGGGCAAGGCGCGGCTGGCCGCCGAGCGCGCGGGCGAAGGCAGCGGCGCGATCACGCCGCTGGGCCTCGAGCGGCTGCGCCAGCAAAGCGGCGTGGCCGAGATCGCGCTCGTCACCGGCAGCGGGCAGCTGCTGCTGAGCGTCGGCGGCAGTGCCGGCAGCGCGACCCCCGAGCGCCCGAGCGCGACGCTGCTGCGCCAGGCGCGAGAGGTCGGCGTGGCCAGCCAGGTCGACGGCCTGGACGAGCAGGCCCTGGCCGACCCGCGCGGCGCCGGCGCGCGCGTGCGGGCCCTGGCGCGCATGCCCAGCCGCGCGCTGGCGATCGCGCCCGAGGAGGACCGCTTCCTGCTCCTCGTGCAGCCGCTGTCGCGCGTCCTGGCGAGCAACGCGCTGGCGGTGCAGGACGCCTACGCCGAGTACCAGCAGCGCGCGCTGGCGCGCGACGGCCTGCGCCGCATGTACATCGGCACGCTGACGCTGGCGCTCATCCTGGCCGTCTTCGGTGCCGTGCTGCTGGCCATCCTGCTGGGCACGCAGCTGGCGCGGCCGCTGCTGCTGCTGGCCGACGGCGTGCGCCAGGTGGCGCAGGGCGACCTCACCGCCAAGCCGGTGTTCGCCTCGGGCGACGAGCTCGGCGGCCTCACGCGCTCCTTCGCCGACATGACGGCGCAGCTCGCCGAGGCGCGCGAGCAGGTGCAGGGCGGCGTGGCGCAGCTCGAGGGCGCACGCGCGCGATTGCAGACCATCCTCGACACGCTGAGCGCGGGCGTCATCGTGCTCGACCCCGAGGGTCGCATCGACACCGTGAACCCGAGCGCCACGCGCATCCTGCGCCTGCCCTTCGGCGCCTGGCACGGGCGGCACCTCGACGAGGTGCCCGAGCTCGAGGCGCTGGCGCAAGGCATCGGCCAGCGCTTCGAGCTGCTGCACACCAGCCCCGAGGCCGGCGAGCGCGACCAGTGGCAGGAGAGCTGGGAACTCGCGCGCGGCGACGGCGCGGTGATCAGCCTGCTCGTGCGCGGCGCGCAGCTGCCCGGCGCGATGCGGCTGCTCGTCTTCGACGACATCAGCGACGTCGTCTCGGCGCAGCGCAGCGTCGCCTGGGGCGAGGTGGCGCGCCGACTGGCGCACGAGATCAAGAACCCGCTGACGCCGATCCAGCTCTCGGCCGAGCGGCTGCAGCACCGGCTGCAGGACAAGCTCGAAGGCGCCGAGCAGGCGCTGCTGCTGCGCTCGGTGGCCACCATCGTCAGCCAGGTGCAGGCGATGCAGCGCCTGGTCAACGAGTTCCGCGACTACGCGCGGCTGCCCGCGGCGCAGCCGCGGCCGCTGGAGATCAACCTGCTGGTGCAGGAGGTGCTCGCGCTCTACGGCAAGGCGCTGGACGACGGCGTGCTCACGGCACGGCTCGAGCCCGGCCTGCCGCTCGTCATGGGCGACGCCACGCAGCTGCGGCAGGTGATCCACAACCTCGTGCAGAACGCGCTCGACGCGGTCTCCGAGCAGGATCACGGCGAGGTGCTCGTGCACACCTCGAGCGCGCGCGGCGAGGACGGCGAGCTGCGCGCGGTGCGGCTGACGGTGCTCGACAACGGCCCGGGTTTCGCCGAGAAGGTGCTCAAGCGCGCCTTCGAGCCCTACGTCACCACCAAGGCCAAGGGCACCGGGCTCGGGCTTGCCGTCGTGAAGAAAATCGCCGACGAACACCATGCGCGGCTGCGCCTGGCCAACCTGCAGCCCGATGACGATCCCGAGGGCAAAGTGACCGGTGCGCGGGTTTCGCTATCATTTTCGAGTTTCGCGCCTGTGGCGGTTGCCGCGACCACCGCCGAAGCGAACGCAGGCGGTGCCGCCACGGGCAGTGGCAGCACCCTAGAGGTGCAATGAATCACGCATGGCAACGATACTGGTCGTAGACGACGAGCTGGGCATCCGGGCCCTGTTGTCGGAGATCCTCACCGACGAAGGGCACACGGTCGAGCTCGCGGAGAACGCCGCCCAGGCCCGAAGCGTGCGCGAATCCCTGCGGCCGGACCTGGTGCTGCTGGACATCTGGATGCCCGACGTCGACGGCATCAGCCTGCTCAAGGAGTGGGGTGCCACCGGCATGCTGAGCATGCCGGTCATCATGATGAGCGGGCACGGCACCATCGACACCGCGGTCGAGGCGACCAAGTTCGGCGCCAGCGCCTTCCTCGAGAAGCCGATCACGCTGCAGAAGCTGCTGCGCGCGGTCGACCAGGCGCTGGTCAAACCCGCGCCGCGCGGCGGCGGCGGTGGCGGCACCACGCCCGCGGGCAACGGCAGCACGCCTCTGCGCGGTGAGGGCGGGCCGCAGCCGGGTGAGGGCGGCAGCGGCGGCCCGGCGCTGGCCTTGCCCGTCGTCGTGCCCCTGCCCAGCGGCCCGCGCGCCGAACAGAGCTTCGACCTCGACCGCCCGCTGCGCGAAGCGCGCGACGCCTTCGAGAAGAGCTATTTCGAGTTCCATCTCGCCAAGGAGAGCGGCTCGATGACGCGCGTCGCCGAGAAGACCGGCCTCGAGCGCACGCACCTCTACCGCAAGCTCAAGCAGCTCGGCGTCGACCTCACGCGCAACAAGCGCGGCAGCGCCTGACCCGAAAGTACCTGACCCGAAAGTACGCCCAAGGCCGCTATACTGGCGGGCTTCGGCCTGGTAGCTCAGTCGGTAGAGCAGCGGATTGAAAATCCGCGTGTCGGTGGTTCGATTCCGCCCCAGGCCACCACCATTCAACGCCCAACCTCTATCGGTTGGGCGTTTTCATTTCCGGGTTCCGCGACACCACGCGGGGTGCGGCGCCGATCTGCATGTGCCACGCTGTGGCGGCCCACCGTCCTGAAGTCGCCCGGTTCGACTCTCTTCTGCTCTCAGTTCTCTCAAAACCGGCGCCAACTTCTTCGCCGGAGCACACGCAGGCGGCCTTTCGTGGCCGTGACTTGCGCGTGCGCCACTGCCATCGGTTGTCCATCGCGCTTGGATGACCAAGGGATCAGGCCGGCACGAGGCTTGCCGCCGCCGCGCAGGGCATCGAGTACAGCCCCTGGCGCCGCTGTGTGACCACGAGGGTTCGGTAGGCGGCCAGCGGGCCTTCGGCTTCTGGCTTGCCCTTGTCGCGCGCCTTCACCTTGAACAGGTCGATCAGCTTGTCGCTGTCGAGGCCCGCCCGATCCATGATGCGCTCCGCCGTCATGGGCTCGCCCTTGAACGACCAGAGCGACCTGAAGACCGCCGCCTGCCCTTCGCTGCAGCGGATCGGACCGCCTGGCCAGTCGGGCAGCGTCACGAACTTGAAGTCGGCCGAGAACGGCCCGTGGACCGGCATCGCCGGATCGACCGCCTGCACCGGGCTCCGCTCACCAGGCGCGCCGATGAACGAGATGCCGCCGCCGTAGAAGGCAAACCGATCCTCCAGCGCCAGCCACTCCACGCCCGCCCCGAAGGGGGCACCACGCGTCTCACGTGGCTTCGGCGTGACCACCCGGACGTCGCCACCGGCCACGCGCACCCGGTCCAGCAGCGCTGGCTCGCGCCACAGACGAACGATGTCGCGGGCGAGCAGCACCGGCGAGCGCCGTGAGTCACCCAACCGCCACACGCCACCGCCGAGATCGTCGACGCCATCGCGGCTCTCGATCTCCAGCGCGAGGCGCAACTTCTGTCGCAGCCAGTCCTCGTCCAGCGCCAGCGCGGCCACGTCGTCGGCAGCAACCGACACCGGGCCGCAATCCGGGCAATGGCAGGTGCGCCCGCCGCGTCCGTCACCCGAGACCTGCGCTCGGTGCTGCTGGCAGTACGGGCAGAGCACGAATCGCTGGTCCAGCGCCGCCGGCCGCACCGCCCGCCCTAGGGCGGGCAAGGCGCCGATCTCGCCGGGTGACAGCGATGCGCGCAGCACCGGCGTGCCGCCCGCGAACAGACGGCACACCAGAGCCCAGGCGTCGTGCGCCGCCACCGGTCAGTCCTCGTACACCGGCTGCTGGTTCACCGTGCCGGCCTCCGGCGGTGCCTCCTGAGCGCTGAGCGTCTGCCCGGCCTGCAAGATGCCCAGGTCGACGAGGTAGCCCTCCAGCTTCGCCTGAAGGGCCGCGTCGAACTTGTGCAGGTTCAGGCGGCCGCGGCGTGTCACCTCCACCGTGATCACCTTTGAGCGCGACTTGCCGAGCTCGGGCGGGTAGTACAGGTTGATGCGCGCCGCCGTGACCAGCCAGCCGCGGGCCAGCGGATCCTCGCCGGGAAAGGCATCCTGCAGCAGCTCGGTGACGCACCGCTGCTCGCTGGACGCCATCGCCGTGCAGTCCAGCTTCAGAGCGGTATCCGGACTCAGCACCGAGATCGACTTCACCTGCAGCGCTGCGAAACCGTCCGCCACGGCCTTGGGCACGTCGAAGCCCAGGCGCAGCACCGACAGATCCAGCGTCGGCGGCTTGATGCGGTGCGGCTCCACCTTGACGCCCAGCAGGTGCTCGGCAAACGCATCAACCAGCATCTGGTGGTACTTCGCGCCGCCCCGGACCAGGGTGCGCACCACGCCGGTGGCGACGGCGTACTCCAGCACCATGTGGATGTTCGGGTTGCCGACGCGGCGCATGAGGGTCGCGCCCTCGAACTCGAGGCGCAGCATCGCCAGATCCTTGACGTGGACCGTCAGCAGGAAGACGCCGGGGCTGCGCTCGACGACATAGGCCGCGCTGCCGTCACCGCACTGCAACTCACGCTGGTAGAAAGCCGAGATCGCCTGCCGCAGGCCTGCCAGGTCGGCATCCGAAGTGCGCGGCTGGCGCTTCACCCCGAGGTCGTGCTGCTGCGCCTGTGTGCCGTTGCGCTCCAGGTAGTCGAACTCGCAGGCGCGCTCGAACAGGTCCGGGTGGTTCGCGTACAGCCAGAAGGAGCGGTGGACATCGCTCTGGCACGCCACCAGGCCCATGAGGGCACCGCCGTCGCTGGCTGCGGCCTGGAACAAGGCATGTTTGCCGGCGCCGTCACCGAGCTGGATGCTGGCCATCAAGTTGCCGATCAGGCGATCCCGGGCGGGAATGTCCGGCCAGGCACGGATGGCGTCCACCAGCGCCTGCGAGGTCGGCGGCGTGTCATCCCATGCGAAGTCGTTGGGCATGACCAGGCCGTGGCCCGTCAGGAAGTCGCGCAGCGCGGTGTCCACCGGCAGCTCAAGCAGCACGTCGACAAAGGTCTTCTTCATCTTCTCGGTCCTTTCCGAAGATGCGTCGAAGGTCTGCGGACCGATGAGGCGGGTGCGCGAGCCGGCGACTGCGGGTTACTGAACAACGCTCCCGCCGTAGTAAAGCAGCGAGATACAGCGGAATTCTGTCCCGCGCATTCCCGCTTGTCAATCAACGGGGCACATCTAGCGCCATCTGGTATCTCGTGGATATACTGGCGGTCTTGGTTTCATACACTGACTGTTCGTTCGAGACGGGGACATCGCCATGGCTTCGGCGTTTGGATTACGCCTGCGGCGCTTGCGCGAGGCGAAGAAGCTGACCTTGCAGCAGGTAGCCGACGCGGTCGGCTGCACCAAGGCCTACATCTGGGAACTGGAGATGAAGGAGGGGCAGCGCCCCTCGGCCGAACGGGTTCACGCGCTGGCCAAGGTGCTGGGCGTGACGATGGAGGACGTGATGGGGGACACCCTGGACAAGGTGCCCCAGGCCAGTCCCGAGGACGTCCAGTTCTTCCGCGAGTACGCCGGCATGACGGACGAGGAAAAGCAGCGCTACCGACAGGCGCTGGATCTGATGTTCGGGTCGCGCAAGGACGAGGCCGGCAAGGCGTGAGCAGCGGCGCACCACTCAACGGCTTCACCGCCGCCGCCACGATCCTGAAGTGGCTGCGGGCGGCGCACGGCCAGGCCGTGGTGCGTGTCGACCTGGTGTCACCGACCGCCGTATAGGAGGGCGGCCTCAAATCTGAAGTGCAACACCTCACCCGGCGTAAGGTGCTGCGATGGAAGAACAACGAAAGACGTACAAGCAACTCAGGCCTGAAGAG
>MEFD01000039.1 GCA_001724995.1 Rubrivivax sp. SCN 71-131 | reverse complement strand
TGAGCGCGCCGGGCCGCGCCCAGGCGCTCTTCCCAGAGCACATCGTGCGGAGGATCGTCCCGTGAACACCCTCTTCGAGCGCCTGCTCTGCGGCGAGTTGCCCTGCGCCAAGGTCTACGAGGACGAGCTCGTGTTCGCCTTCATGGACGCCGGCCAGGTCAACGACGGTCACGTCATCGTCGCCACCAAGGCGCCGCGCCCGACCCTGCTCGACTGCACCGAAGCCGAGGCCGAGGCGCTGATGCGCGTCGCGCGCCGCGTGGCGCTGGCGGTGCAGCAGGCCTTCGCGCCCGAGGGCATCACCGTGCTGCAGGCGAACCGGCCTGCGGGCTGGCAGACCGTGCCGCACCTGCACCTGCACGTGCTGCCGCGGCACGCCGGCGACGGCGTCGAGCTCACCTGGCCGCGCAAGGAGCCGGGAATCGAGCGGCTGCGCGAACTGGCAGCACGGCTGCGCGTCTGAAGGCGCGCCGACGCGGCCGGGCCCGCCCCCTGCGCGGCGCCGCCGGTGCACCGCTTGCGGCACACTCGGCCCATGCAAACCCCGAACGCGAACGCGAACGTCGACGGCATCGCCGGCATCGACCCCGTGCTGCTGCAGCGCATCCGCATGAACGAAGGCCTTTCGCAGGCCATGGGCGGCTTTCACCTCAGCGGCTGGGACGCCGGGCGAGGCATCGTGCAAGCGGGCTTCACGGTGCAGCCGCAGTACTGCCACTCGGGCGGACGCATCGCCCAGGGCGGCTTCATCACCGGCTGGCTGGATGCGGCAATGGCCTTTGCCGTCATCCTTGCCACCGAAGGCCAGCAGACCGTGAACTCGCTCGAGATCAAGGTCAGCTTCTACGAGAAGGTCGGCCCGGGGCCCGGTCGCGCGCAGGCCCGCGTGGCGCGGCGCGGCCGGCGCGTGGCCTTCCTGGAGGCCAGCCTCTTCAACGCCGAAGGCAAGCTCGCCGCGCAGGCCACGTCCACCGGCATGCTGGTCGATTACCAGCCCTGATGCGGGCCGGCGGTCCTGCAGGGACCACCATCGGTAGCGCTGAACGCACGAAACCCCTCCGGGCCGAAGCTCGGAGGGGCGGGTGACCTAAGCCACCAGTGGGGCTCCGGAGGGATGGGGTCCGGGGCTCCTGACGCGCAGGGACTGCGCCGTCGATAGAACCTGCATTGCAGGCAACACGAGGGTAGGCGCGATCACGCCCCGGCGCAATCGGAATCGCCTATGTCGGCGCGTGACCCGAAAGCCTCAATCAGCCGTCGGCCGGTCGCGCGGACAGGAGCTGCTCGACCAGCGCCTCGGTGCGCTGCAGCACCGCGGCGTCCATCGCGATCACGCGGCCCCACGGCCGCTCGGTCTCGCCGGGCCACTTGTGCGTCGCATCCAGTCCCATCTTGCCGCCCAGGCCGCTCACCGGGGAGGCGAAGTCGAGGTAGTCGATCGGCGTGCGCTCGACGAGCGTGGTATCGCGCACCGGGTCCATGCGCGTCGTGATCGCCCACACCACTTCCTTCCAGTCGCGGACGTCGACGTCGTCGTCGGTGACGACGATGAACTTCGTGTACATGAACTGCCGCAGGAAGCTCCAGAGGCCGAACATCACGCGCTTGGCGTGGCCGGCGTAGGCCTTGCGGATGCTGACCACCGCCAGGCGGTAGCTGCAGCCCTCCGGGGGCAGGTAGAAGTCACTGATTTCCGGGAACTGCTTCTGCAGGATGGGGACGAAGACCTCATTCAGCGCCACGCCCAGCACGGCGGGCTCGTCGGGCGGCTTGCCGGTGTGCGTGCTGTGGTAGATCGGGTCCGGGCGGCGCGTCAGGCGCTCGACCTCGAACACCGGGAACCAGTCCTGCTCGTTGTAGTAGCCGGTGTGGTCGCCGAAAGGGCCCTCCAGCGCGTGCAGGTGGCCCGCGCGCTCGGCGAGCGGCACGCCGTGCTCGGAGCGGCCTTCGAAGCCCGCAGCGGCCGGCACGATGTGCCCCTCGAGCACGATCTCGGCGCCGGCGGGCACCTGCAACATCAGCCCAGCCTCGCCCACCGCCGTCTCGGCGAGTTCGCTGCGGCCACCGCGCAGCAGCCCGGCGAACTGGTACTCGGAAAGGTTGTCGGGCACCGGCGTCACCGCCCCGAGCAGGGTCGCCGGATCGGCGCCCAGCGCCACCGCCACCGGAAACGGCCGGCCCGGATTGGCGCGCGCGAACTCGGCGAAGTCCAGTGCGCCCCCACGGTGCGCGAGCCAGCGCATGATGAGCCGGCGCGGCCCGATGAGCTGCTGGCGGTAGATGCCCAGGTTCTGGCGCGTGCGCGGCCGCGCCACGCCCTGCGGGCCGCGCGTCACGACCAGGCCCCAGGTGATGAGCGGCCCGGCATCCTCGGGCCAGCAGGTCTGGATCGGCAGGCGCGCCAGATCGATTTCGTCGCCCTGCAGGACCTCGGCCTGGCAGGGCGGGCGGCGCACGAGCGCAGGCTTCATGTCCCACAGCGCCCGTGCCATGTCCAGCAGCCGCCCCGCCTCGCGCAGGCTGCGCGGCGGCTCGGGCTCCTTGAGCGCAGCCAGCAGCGTGCCGACCTCGCGCAACGCCGCCGCCGACTCGGCGCCCATCCCCAGGGCCACCCGTTCAGGGGTTCCGAAGAGGTTGATCAGCACGGGGGTGGAGAAGCCCGCGGGCTGCGTGAAGAGCACTGCCGGTCCGCCGCTGCGCAGCAATCGGTCGCCAATTGCGGTCATCTCCAGCCGCGGGGACACCCCATCGGCGACTCGGCGCAACGCGCCCCGGGTCTCGAGCTGCCTCAGGAAGTCCCGCAGATCGCGGTATTTCATTTGTAACAGATATAAGACTTGCGATCCTTATGCTTGACCGCGTATGTAGCGCTTCCTAGAATCTTTCCCGAATCTAGGGTTAACCCTTAGTCGCCTGCGCTCCGCACCAGACTGGAGACGCTGCACAAGGGTTCGAGGTCCGGTCGCCGGCAAGGCTCATGCAGAAGCCGCGACGCCGGTCCGCGATTATCGCCGTCGCCCTGCCTTGCCCTGCACCCTGTTTGCGGGCGCAGGCGACAGCGCATGAAAGGAGCGAGATGAAGGCCTTCGATACGTTGCGCAGCGCGCAGCGCGCCTGCACTCGATCAGCCGCCGTCTTCCTGCGGGACGTGGGTCACGGCCTGCTCGAGATCAGTCACAACACGCTTGCCTTGCTTGGCCTGGCGGTGGTGGCGGTGCTGGTGTTCGGCGCCGGCCGCGCCGAACTGCGCCAGCAGGTCGAGGGGCACGCCCTGCAGTGGCTGCAGGACCGGCACGAGGCGCGCGCGCTGCAGGCCGGCGACCTGCTCGCGGGCGTGGCCGAGCAGGGCGCGGTGAGCCGCGCCACCGCGGTCGACCCGCGCGAACTCTCGCGCGAGCAGGCGGCAGTCGCACAATGGATCTCGCGCCGCTATCGCGTCGCGCCCGAGCCGATCGGCCGCCTCGTGCAGGAGGCCTGGGCAATCGGGCAGCGCGCGCGCCTGGATCCGACGCTGATCCTGGCCATCATGGCCATCGAATCCAGCTTCAACCCCTTTGCGCAGAGTTCCGTCGGCGCTCAGGGCCTGATGCAGGTGATGACGCGCGTGCACGACGACAAGTACGAAGCCTTCGGCGGCGTGCACGCGGCCTTCGACCCCTTGAGCAACCTGCGCGTGGGCGTGCAGGTGCTCAAGGACTGCATCGCCCGCGCCGGCAGCCTCTACGACGGGCTGCGCTACTACGTCGGCGCCGCCGGCCTCGGCAGCGACGGCGGCTACGCCGGCCGCGTGATGGGCGAGCAGGCCAACCTGCGCGCCGTTGCCGACGGGCGCCGCCTGCCCTACAACGCGCCCATCGTGCCGACGACCCCGCCGGCGGTGACGGCGGCCGACGAAGCCCCCGCGCCTGCGTCCCCGGCGGCCACCCCGCCGGTCCCGCCGCCGATCGCCAGCCGCGCGGACACCCCCCGGGCGGAACCCGCCGCCGCGCCGGCCCAGGTCGCACAACTCGCCCGGCTCGCCATGCCCATGCTCGCGCGCTGATGCTCGCGCGCTGAAGCCTCGGCGGTAAACTGCCGGCCTTCGCATCGAAGACCGCCATGTTCGACCGCACCCGCTCCACCATCGCCAACGTCGACCCCGAAGTCTGGGCCGCGATCCAGGCCGAGAACCTCCGCCAGGAAGAGCACATCGAGCTCATCGCCTCGGAGAACTACACCAGCCCCGCGGTGATGGCTGCCCAGGGCAGCCAGCTCACCAACAAGTACGCCGAAGGCTACCCCGGCCGGCGCTACTACGGCGGCTGCGAGAACGTCGACGTCGTCGAGACGCTGGCCATCGAGCGCCTGAAGCAGCTCTACGGCGCGGGCTTCGCCAATGTGCAGCCCAACTCGGGCAGCCAGGCCAACCAGGCGGTGCTGTTCGCGCTGCTGCAGCCCGGCGACACCATCATGGGCATGAGCCTGGCCGAAGGCGGCCACCTCACCCACGGCATGGCGCTGAACATGTCGGGCAAGTGGTTCAAGGTGGTCAGCTACGGCCTGGACGCGCAGGAGGCGATCGACTACGACGCGATGGAGCGCCTGGCGCACGAACAGCGGCCCAAGCTCATCATCGCCGGCGCCAGCGCCTACAGCCTGCACATCGACTTCGAGCGCTTCGCGCGCGTGGCCAAGGCGGTGGGTGCCTACTTCATGGTCGACATGGCGCACTACGCCGGCCTCATCGCCGCGGGCGTCTACCCGAACCCGGTGCCGCACGCCGACGTCGTCACCAGCACGACGCACAAGAGCCTGCGCGGCCCGCGCGGCGGCGTCGTCATCAGCAATCACGAAGAGATCGCGAAGAAGATCAACAGCGCCGTCTTCCCCGGCCTGCAGGGCGGGCCGCTGATGCACGTCATCGCCGGCAAGGCAGTGGCCTTCAGGGAGGCGCTGGCGCCCGAGTTCAAGGCCTGCCAGCAGCAGGTCGCCGTCAACGCCCGCGTCCTCGCCGAAACCCTCACCGAGCGCGGCCTGCGCATCGTCAGCGGCCGCACCGAGAGCCACCTCATGCTCGTCGACCTGCGCCCCAAGGGCCTCACCGGCAAGGAAGCGGAAGGCCTGCTGGGCCGGGCGCACATCACCTGCAACAAGAACGGCATCCCCAACGACCCGCAGAAGCCGATGGTGACCAGCGGCATCCGCCTGGGCTCGCCGGCGATGACCACGCGCGGCTTCAAGGACGAGCAGGCACGGCTGACCGGCCACCTCATCGCCGACGTGCTCGAGCGGCCGCAGGACGAGGCGAACCTCGCTGCGGTGCGCGCCAAGGTCGCGGCGCTGACGCGCGAGTTCCCGGTCTACCGCTGAGGCGCCGGGGGGCCGATCCCGCACCCCGCTCCCCCGCCCGGGGGAGACGCTCCGGGGGCCCTCCTCGGAGAGCCGCCCGGCCCCGCCCACGGGGGACGCGCGCGGCGCTGCCTTTTCCTACAGTGACCTCACTGTCACGGAAACCGGAGCCCGCGATGACCCGCGCCCCCGCCCCCATCGCCACCCGCAGCGCACGCGGCCAACGCGGAGCGACGCTCGTCGAGGCCTGCGCGGTGCTGGCCATCGTCAGCATCGTGCTCGGCAGTGCGCTTCCCGGTGTCGACTCGTTGCGCCAGCGCCATCACCTGCAGGGCGTGGCGGCCCAGCTCGAGACCGATCTGCACCTCGCGCGCAGCCAGGCCGTGGCGATGAACCGCACCGTGCGCCTGAGCTTCGCCGGCACCGGCGCCAACGCCTGCTACGCCATCCACACCGGCGGCGCCTCCGACTGCAGTTGCAGCACCGGCGCGTGCAGCGGCGACGGCAGCCTGCTGGGCCTGCGGCGCCTGGAAGGCAAGCTGCCGCTGGCACTCAGTTCCAATGCGGCGAGCCTGGCCTTCAGCGCGCACTACGGCACCGTCACGCCAACGGCAACGATGCGCGTCCAGAACGCAGAGGGCGACGAGATCCGCCTCGTCGTCAACATCACCGGCCGCGTGCGCAGCTGCACGCCAAGCCGCAGCCTGCGCGCCTTCCAGCCGGCCTGCTGACCCCCCCCCAACGCTGCCGCTTCCGATCATCGGCCGCGCCCGGGCGACGAACGGTCAGCGCCGGTCTGGCCCCGATCTCCACCCTCGGCCGACAATCACCCCATGCATCCGACCTCCCGCCCGGCACCGGCTGCGCAACGCGGCTTCACGCTCATCGAGCTGATGATCGCCATCGTCGTCGTCGGCATCCTGGCCAGCATCGCCTACCCGAGTTTCATGGACGCGATCCGCAAGAGCCGGCGCTCGGAGGCGATCAACGCCTTGAACCAGGTGCAGCAGGCGCAGGAGCGGTTCCGGGCGAACCAGACGGCGTACACGGCGAATCTCGCCGCGGCGCCCACGGACACGCCACCAGGGCTCGGGCTGTCCAGCGCAACGCCCAGCGGCTACTACACCATCGCGATCGCGAGTGCGAGCGGCAGCGCCTATGAAGCGACGGCGACCGCGGTCAGCGGGACCAGCCAGGCGAGCGACGGCAACTGCGTCAAGCTGGCGGTGCGCATGACCAGTGCCACGCTCGAATACGCCGACAACACCGGAACCTGGGGTCACAGCAACCCCTGCTGGGGGCGCTGAAGATGTCGATCATGGCTCGATCGCGGCGCTCAGGCTTCACGTTGATCGAACTGCTGATCGTGGTGGCGATCGCGGCCGTCCTGCTGGCCCTCGTCGCCCCCTCGTTCACCGACATGATCGCCATGCAGCGGCTGCGTGGGGCGCATGATCAACTGGCCACCGACGTGCAGTTCGCGCGCGCCGAGGCGGCGCGCAGGGGCATTCCGGTTCATGTGCGCGTGCAACCGAAATCGCCGAGCGGGCCGGCTTGCTACATCCTGTTCACCGACAAGGGAGCATCCGCCGAATTCCCGTACGCATTCACGATGCCCGCCTGCAATTGCGCCCAACCTCCCGGGTCGCGTTGCAGTGCGGCGGCCACTGCGGAAGTGAAGACGGTGATCCTCGAGGCCTTCACCGGGCTTGACCTCAATCTGGCGGGCACGCCGGTGCTGGATCGGGTGGGATTCGATCCGGCCACCGGCATGCTCTTCGCCCCAGCCCCCGATAGCCCGACGCCCGCACCGGGCGAGTTGGTCGTCGACACGCTGCTCGACTCGGCGCGCCGCATGCGCCTTCAAGTCGGGCGCACAGGCAGGGTTCAGGTCTGTGCCCCCACGGGGTCAACCGTCAAGGCGGTCGCATGCTGATGCGCCCTCATCGGCCGGCGATGGCCAAGGACATCGGGGGCCGCGAGCAACGCGGCCTGTCGCTGGTCGAGTTGATGGTCGGCATCGCGGTGGGGCTGCTGGTGGTCGCCGCGGCATCGATGCTCACCGCGACCCAACTGAGCGACAACCGCCGCATGATGCTCGAGATACAGGTGCAGCAGGATCTGCGAGCCGCCTTGGACACGATGACCCGCGATGTTCGACGAAGCGGAGCACGCAACAAGGCCTACAACTACGTCTGGACGGAGGAGACTCCGGGCATTCTTTCGGGTGTCGAGGCCACAACCGTCCATGCCGCCTCACCTGGCGATATCGAGTATCGCTACGAACGCAAGGGTGTCCTGTCGAACGCCGTCTCCGGTTTCCGTCTGCGTTCCGGACGCCTGGACTTCACCTCTCCAAACTTGAGCGGCTGGTCAGAATTAACCGACCGCAAGGCCCTCACCATCACCGAATTTGCGGTCGCTGCCTCCCCCCGCGAGGAACCCACGCCGCCGGCTCCCAGCACAGAACAGCGGATTCCCTGCCCCAAGCTGTGTTCTCCCGGTAACGACACCTCATGCTGGCCGGAAATCCGGGTGAGACAGTTCTCGATGTCCGTCACCGCGGCCGCCACCTCCGACGCCGCGGTGAGGCGCAGTCTTCAAACGCGGGTCCGTCCTTGGAACGACGAGCTTGTCCAGGCCGGCACGAGCATCTGCCCGACATGATCCTCATGCGCACGCCTCGGGCTCCACGAGCCCTGCACCACCGCAACCGACAGCACGGCGCGGCGGCATTGATCGTCGTCATGGTGCTGTTCTTCCTGATCTCGCTCGTCGCCGCCTACTCGAGCAGGAACATCATCTTCGAGCAACGGACCTCCGCGAATCAATACACGTCGACGGCGTCGCTCGAGGCGGCGAACGCAGGACTCGAATGGGCGCTTGGCCTCCTCAACGGATCCCGGATCGATGATTCCTGCACGCCGAGCAGTTCGGTTTCGACAGCATCGTTTCGCGAGCGCTATCTGTCGGTCGATCCGACCAGCGGCATCATCAGTGTCTCGACTGCCGTTCGTGATGGCCCCCAATGGCCTGGCTGCTGGCATGACCGCGCGTCGAATCAGTGGGTCTGCCATTGCCCCGGCAGCGGAACCAGCTCGATAGCCACGACGCCGTCCGACCCGTTCGCTCCTTCGTTTCGAATTCGGTTCATCCAGCTCGACGAAGCGTTTACGGTCACTCCCGCACCGACGACGCGCCCGGGCATCGTCGCGATCGAAGTCAACGGCTGCACCTCCTGGAACAGCGAATGCCTTGATTTCAAGTCCTACACGAAAGACTGGTGCCGCGGCACCGTTTGCGCCCAGCTCGCCTTATCTAGCGGCGTGAAATCCCCGCCCGTTGCCGCAATCACGGCGCGCGGGTCGGTCGATTTCGGCGGTGCAGCCGTGACCGCGGCCAGTGGCGAGACGGGATCGCACGGGCTTGCGGTTGTCTCCGGAGGGACCGTCAATCCGACAGGCTTGACCACCTTGGGCCCGCCGCCGTCCACCGGCCACGTGGTGGAAAACGATCCCGGCCTGTCGGACCCGCTCCTGACGCCCGAGCGCATGTTCGCGGCAAGCTTCGGCGTCTGGCCCTCGACCTATGTCGAGCAGCCGGGCGCGGTGAAGGTCGACTGCTCGGGCACTTGCGACTCGGCGGTGGTGCGCAGCGCCGTCGACGCCAACCCCGGGCGCGTCCTCGTCCTCCAAGGCGACGTGCTCCTCGACGGCGGCGCATCGATCGGTACTGCGAACGACCCGGTGGTGCTGATGGCGACCGGGAATTTCGGCTTCTCCTCGTCGACCGACGTCTACGGCCTCGTGTATTCCCGCGCATCGACCTGGGCCACTTCGGGCAGCGGCAACATCTTTGGCGCCCTGGTGGCCGAAGGGTCGATCGGCGGCACCGGCGGCTTCTCCGTCGGCTATTCGAAAGAGATCCTGGATCGCGCGCGCTGGAGCACGGGCAGCTTCGTGCTGGTGCCTGGAAGCTGGAAGGATTTCCCATGAGTGTCCGCAGCAGCCCCAGCGCTCGCGCGCGCTCGCGTGGTGTCTCGCTCGTCGAGGCCGTCGTGGCCTTGGCCGTGATGGGTTTCGGCATGCTGGGAATCGCGGCGATGCAGAGCTCGCTGCGGCAGAACTCCGACACCGCCAGGCAACGCGCCGAGGCTACGCGGATCGCCAGTGAAGCGATCGAGGCCATGCGCTCCTACTCGGTGGTCAATGCAAGCTCGGGCAAGGTTTCCTACGCCGACCTGGTGAGCGGCGTGCCGGCCCCGCTCAGCCTGCCGGGCACCATCACGGGAACCAACGCGACCTATACGCGCACGGTGGACGTGACCGACACGGCCGCCCAGAACCGCAAGACCGTCCACGTCAGGATCGAATGGGCCGATCGGAGCGGCCAGCCGCAGGAGCTGGTTCTCAGTACCGAGATCCATCGCAGCCCACCCGAACTCGCCGCCTCGCTGATTGTTCCGGCCTCGGGAACGGTGACCCAGTTTCCCGGCGGCCGCCATCCGACGATTCCGAAGGCGGCGACGATGAACTCGGACGGGACGAGTTCGTTCAGTCCGCCGGGCAGCGGCATTGTCTGGAAATTCAACAACGCCTCGGGCCTCATCCAGGAGACCTGCACCCCGACCTGTGCAGGCGTACATGCCAGGCTCTTGTCAGGCTACGTCGCGTTTGCCACGTCGGCCGTCCAGCCAACAAGCCTGGACGCCGAGTCGCCCCCCAGCGGCGCCATTCCGGCCTTCACGGCCGCGTCGCCCACCGCCGCCGTCGCGCTTCTGCAGACCGCCCCGACCGCGCCGCCCGCGGCGGCGCCGCAGTGCTACCAGGAACTGCTGCCGCCCGCGCCTGCACCCACGAGGATCGTGGCCTACTATTGCGCCGTGTTCACGGACACGACGACGACGCCGAACTACGTCTGGTCCGGACGCGCCATCCTGGCCGCGCTGCCACTGTCCACGCCGCCCGTGGGCATGGGCTCATTGGCCACGTCGGTATCCGACAACAGCGCCGCCGCGTATCGCGTCTGTCGCTACACCACGCGGCAAAACCACGAGGCCGTCGGGAGTGGAGCGCCACCGATGCGCAACCGCGATCACCCGCTCGTCTACGTCAACGTGAACGAGAACCTCGTCAACCAGAACTTCCTGATCATTCGTTCCGGTGACGGGGTGAGCGACGCCTTCGATTGTCCGGACGATGACCCAAGCACGCCCCTGGTCAATGGTCGCACCTGGCACCACCAGCCGTCGAGCTGAAGTCGCGCGTGTGAAATGACGGCTCTGGACGATGCCCGGCTCGACCGGGCATTTCAATGTGCGGAGCAGTCCATCGGGCTCTCCGACCCGAACCCGCGCGTCGGCTGCGTCATCGGCACTGACGACGGCACGATCCTTGCCGAAGGCTGGACGCAGGCGGCGGGCCAGGCGCACGCCGAAGTCGCCGCGCTTGCGGACGCGCGACGCCGAGGCATCGACGTGAGAGGTGCGACGGCGTGGGTCACGCTCGAACCCTGCTCGCATCACGGCCGCACGCCGCCCTGCTGCAACGCCTTGATCGAGGCCGGCATCGTGCGTGTCGTCATCGCCTCCCTCGACCCGAACCCCGCGGTTCATGGCGAGGGCGTCGAAGTGCTTCGGCATGCCGGCCTGGAAGTCGAACTCGCAGCAGATCGGCACGCCGCGCGCTGCCGCGAGTTGAACATCGGCTTCTTCTCGCGCATGACCCGCGGCCGGCCCTGGGTGCGCATGAAGCTCGCGATCTCGCTCGATGGTCGCGCCGCCCTCCCGGACGGCCAAAGCCAGTGGATCACCAGCGCGCAGGCACGCGCCGATGGCCACGCCTGGCGCGCGCGGGCAGGCGCCATCCTGACGGGGATCGGGACCGTGCTGGCCGACGATCCGACCCTGAACGTCAGGCAGGTCCCGGTGCAGCGACAGCCGCTGTGCGCCGTCGTCGACTCGCACGCCCGTCTTCCGCCCGGCGCCCGGTTGCGGCAACCGGCGCGCCCGGTGCTTGCCTACGTCGGCGCCGATGCGGACGCCCGGGCGCTGGAGGCCGTCGGCGTCCTGATCCACCGCTGTCCGCCGGGCGCTGCAGGCCTGGACCTGGGCGCCGTGATCGACGACCTGGGCGCGCGCGAAGTCAATGAGCTCCATGTCGAAGCGGGGCCGAGGCTTGGCGGCAGCCTTTTCGCCCGCGGCCAGGTCGACGAGATGCTGGTCTACGTGGCGCCGATGCTGCTCGGCCCCGGGCGCGACGCGGTCGCGCTCGACGCGCGGCGGCAACTCCCCTTCGCACCGGATTTCCGCTTCGAATCGGTCACCGCAGTCGGCCCCGACCTGCGCCTGATCCTGCGCAGGTGCTCCGGATGAGCACGCGGGATCGGGTTCGACGATCGCGCCCCGGAAGTGTCGGACCACTTTACAAAGCGTTCCAACCAGGGTGTGGATACGATCGCCCGGCCTGTTTTTTCCGTTCAGGAACAACCGTCTACGCCGATTGCACCGAACTTGGCGCGAAACATGCTTCTAGGTACTCGTGATCTTGATCCAGCTGCTGTTGCGGCATCAGAACAAGGAGTCCCGCGTGAAATTCAAACTGCTTTCGACCGCCGTCGCTGCGGGCCTGCTGGGGCTCTCCGGCACCGCCTCCGCCTACATGGCCTACTTCGGCGAAGACCTGAACCACAGCGCCTCCGTCGCGCTGACTGCAACGCCCAATTCCAGCGCGCAAGAAGCCGCCTTCAAGGCACTGCTCAGCGGCGTCGGCACCGAGAATTTCGAAGGCCAGACCGTCGGCGCCTCGACCCCTCTGGCGCTGAGCTTCCCGGGTACCGGCAGCACGACCGTGACGGCCACCTTGAGCGGCGGCGGCGGCACGGTGGCCGCTGTGACCAGCGGCAGCACGAACGGAGCCGGCCGCTACAGCGTGCCTTCTTCGGGGTCCACCCGGTACTGGGAAGTGAACGCCGGAACGACTTCCGGCAACTTCGAGATCACCTTCAGTGAAGCCATTGCAGCGTTCGGCTTCTACGGCGTGGACATCGGTGATTTCGGCGGGCGGGTGAGCCTTGAATTCTTCAACGGAGCGACGAGCGTGGGCACCCAGGCCGTCGCCCACACGGTTGGCTCTGGCGGGAGCACCGACGGCTCGGTGCTCTTCTTCGGCGCGATCGCCTCGGGTGCGGCGGAAGAGTTCACGTCGGTGAAGTTCAGCACCACATACGGCTCGGGCGACATCTTCGCGTTCGACAACTTCACCATCGGCACGCGCGCTCAGGTGATCGACCCCGACCCCACCCCCACCCCCATCCCCGGCACCCTGCTGCTGGCCGGCCTGGGTCTGGCCGGCCTTGGAGCGATGCGCCGACGCGTGCGCTGAGAGCAGGGTCTGCGCGTTCTCGACGGCGGCTTCGGCCGCCGTTCGTCGTTTCCGGCGCCAAGGCAGGCCTCGCGCCGGCCGCGGTGCGGCCGCGCTCCTACAATCGCCCCTCATGTCCATCTCCCCCATCCCCGAGCTGGTGGCCGAGCTCGCCGCCGGTCGCATGGTCATCCTCGTCGACGAGGAGGACCGCGAGAACGAGGGCGATCTCGTGCTCGCCGGCGATCACGTCAGCCCCGAGGCGATCAACTTCATGGCGCGCTTCGCGCGCGGGTTGATCTGCCTGACGCTGACGCGCGAGCACTGCGAGCGGCTGCAGTTGCCGCCGATGGTCGCGCGCAACGGCACGCGCCACGGCACCGCGTTCACGGTGTCGATCGAGGCCGCCAGCGGCGTCACCACCGGCATCTCGGCCGCCGACCGCGCGCGCACGGTGCAGGCCGCGGTGGCGCGCGACGCCAAGCCGACCGACCTCGTGCAGCCAGGCCACATCTTCCCGCTGCAGGCGCAGGATGGCGGCGTGCTCATGCGCGCCGGCCACACGGAAGCCGGCTGCGACCTCGCGCGCATGGCGGGCTTGACGCCCGCGGCGGTGATCTGCGAGGTCATGAAGGACGACGGCACGATGGCGCGGCTGCCCGACCTCGAGGTCTTCGCCGCCGAGCACGGCCTGAAGATCGGCACCATCGCCGACCTCATCGGCTACCGCAGCCGCAACGAGTCGCTGGTGCAGCGCCAGGGGCAGCGCAGCCTCGAGACGCCCTACGGCCGCTTCGACTGCCAGGCCTGGCGCGACCATCGCGGCGGCGTGCATCTCTCGCTGGTGCACGGCCAGTGGAAGGAAGACGAGGAGGTGCTGGTGCGCGCGCACGAGCCCTTCACCACCTTCGACCTGCTCGACGCCGGCTCGAGCGGGCACTCCTGGCCGCTGGGCCGCGCGCTGCGGGCGCTGCAGGAGGCGCCGCACGGCGTCGCGCTGCTGCTCAACTGCAGCCAGGACGCCGGCCTGATGCTGCAGCAACTGGTGCCGCAGACGGGCAGCACGGTGACCGCGCGCGACCCCTTCGACCTGCGCACCTACGGCGTCGGCGCGCAGATCCTGCGCGAACTGGGCGTGCGCCGCATGCGGCTGCTCAGCAATCCGCGCCGCATGCCCAGCATGGCCGGCTACGGGCTCGAGGTCACCGGCTTCGTCGAAGCCTAGAGCCTCCCCACCTGCCCGCACGAGGAACCTACGACCATGCAAGGCGCCGACAAGGGAACGACAGGCGAGCTCGCCGGCGCAGGGCTGCGCATCGGCATCGCGCAGGCGCGCTTCAACGCGGAGATCACGAACAAGCTCGCCGAGGCCTGCCTGGCCGAGTTGCGCCGGCTGCAGGTGCACGAGCGCGACATCGTTCACTGCACCGTACCCGGCGCCCTCGAGCTGCCGATCGCGCTGGCGACGATGGCCGACGAGGGCGACTTCGACGCGCTGATCGCGCTGGGCTGCGTCATCCGCGGCGAAACCTACCACTTCGAACTGGTGGCCAACGAGAGCGGCGCGGGCTTGATGCGCGTCTCGCTGGACCACGAGATCCCGATCGCCAATGCCGTCCTCACGGTCGAGAACGAGGCCCAGGCCTGGGCGCGCGCGGCCGAGAAGGGTGCCGACGCGGCGCGCGTGGCGGTGGAGATGGCCAACCTGCTCGAGGATCTGGGGTGAACGTGACCGGCGCCGATGCGGATGCCGCGCAGGGCGCGGTGGGCGACAAGCCCGCGGCGGCACGCCGCCCCGCGGCGCGCTTCGCGCGGCGGCGTGCACGCGAGTTCGCGCTGCAGGGCCTGTACGAATGGCTGCTCTCGCGTACCGCGGCGCGCGACATCGACGCGCACGTGCGCGAGCTCGAGGGCTTTGCCAAGTGCGACAGCGCGCACTTCGACGCGCTGCTGCACGGCTGCATCGAGCAGGCGCCGACGCTGGACGCCGTGCTCGCGCGCCACATCGATCGCCGCATCGAGCTGCTGTCGCCGGTGGAGCACGGCGTGCTGCTGATCGGCGCCTACGAGCTGCAGCACTGCCTGGACATCCCCTACCGCGTGTGCATCAACGAGGCGGTCGAGGTCGCCAAGAGCTTCGGCGGCACCGACGGCCACAAGTACGTCAACGGCGTGCTCGACAAGGCGGCCGCCGAGCTGCGGCCGGCGGAAGTCACGGCGGCGCGGCAGGGCTCGGCGAGGACGGGACGCTGACGCCGGTGCGGCCAGCCGCCGGCAGCCAGGCGCGCAGGCGCGCGACCGCTTCCTGCAGATGATCCATCGAGGTCGCATAGGACACGCGCAGGTAGCGCGCGCGCTCGTGCTCGCCGAAGTCCAGGCCCGGCACCATGGCCACGCCGGCCTCCTCCAGCATCGCCCGCGCGAAGGCCTCGCTGTCGGCACTGAACGGGCTGCAGTCGGCGTAGACGTAGAAGGCACCGTCGGGCTCGACGGGAACGCCGAAACCCAGCCCGCGCAGCGCCGGCACGAGGTAGTCGCGCCGCGCGCGGAACTCCTCGCGCCGCTGCCGGTACAGGGCCATCGCCTCGGGCTCGAAGCAGGCCAGCGCCGCCTGCTGCGCCAGCGCCGAGGGGCAGATGAAGAGGTTCTGCGCCAGCTTCTCGAAGGTGTCGACGAGCGCCGGCGGCACCACCAGCCAGCCCAGGCGCCAGCCGGTCATGTGGAAGAACTTGGAGAAGCTGCCCGCCACCAGCACGTCCTCGCCCAGCGCCACGGCGCTGCGCGGCCGCTCGCCGTAGGAGAGGTCGAGGTAGATCTCGTCGACGAGCGTGAAGCCGCCGCGCGCGCGGGCGGTGTCGACCAGGCGCGCCAGCTCGTCGAAGGCGATCGAGGTGCCGGTCGGGTTGCTCGGCGTGGCCAGCAGCACGCCGCGCACGGCCTCGCCCCAGTGCGCGGCGACGGTGGCCGCATCGAGCTGGAAGCGGCCGGCCGGCCCGACCGGGATCGGCACCGGCACGCCGTCGAAGGCGCTGACGAAGTGCCGGTTGCAGGGGTAGCAGGGGTCGGCCATCAGCACCTGCGAACCGGGCTCGACGAGCGCGCAGCAGGCCAGCAGCAGGGCTGCAGAGGCGCCTGCGGTGACGACGACGCGGCCGGGGTCGAGCTCGACGTCGTGCGCCTGCCCGGCATGGCGCGCGATCGCCTCGCGCAGCGCCTGCAGCCCCAGCGCGGCCGTGTAGCCGGTGCGCCCGGCATCGAGCGCCCGCTTCGCCGCGGCCACGACCGGCGGCGCGGCGGTGAAGTCGGGCTCGCCGATGCTCAGGTGGATGATGGAGCGGCCCGCCGCCTCCAGGCTGCGCGCGCGCTTGACGAGCTCCATCACGTGAAAAGGCTCGATGCGCGTGGTGCGCGTGGCCAGGCGCAGCGGCGCCGGGGTCGGTGAAGCGTTCATGGCCGATTCTCCTTCGCGCCGCGTCGGCGACGCCTGCAGTCGGGGTAGTCAGGGCAGTCGGGGCTGCCGGCGTGCGAAGTCCACGGCTCGCCCCGGCAAACCGTGACAAGCCGTTAATCAGCCGCCGCAGCACACGCTTTTCGTGCCACCGCCGCCGCCGCCTGCCCGTAAGCTGCCCGCCGTGAACCTCAAGACCTTCGTGCGCCGGCCGCCGCAAGGCCCGCCCAGCACCGAGTTCGCGGCGACGATCGTGGTGCTGCCACCGTCGCCGGGCGCCAAGGCGTCCGACGCGGACGCGTCCGCCCCCGACAGCCTGGCAACCGACGAGCCCGGCGGCCCCGCCCTGCCCGACGTCGTCACCGACGTCGGCAACCTGCCGCAGGGCGGCACCGATCTGGCGGACACGCCCACGCTCTCCAGCATCGGCCGCTATGCACTCAAGCGCCAGCTCGGCGCCGGGGGCCTGGGCGCCGTGTTCGAGGCCTGGGACCCGCTGCTCTCGCGCACCGTGGCCATCAAGACGCTGCACCACCTGGGCAGCGCCCCGGATCCGGCGCAGGGCCACCCGCTGGATGGCCTGCTGCTGAATGAAGCGCGCGCCGCCGCCGGACTGAATCACCGCTACATCGTCACCATCCACGATGCCGGGCTGTCGCCGCACGGCGTGTACATCGCGATGGAGCGCCTGCACGGGCGCGACCTGCAGCGCGCGCTGGCCGACGGCTGGCGACCCACGGTCGAGCAGAGCCTGCTGCTCATACGCCGCATCGCCGACGCGCTGGCCTATGCCCACGCACGCGGCGTCGTGCACTGCGACATCAAGCCGGCCAACATCTTCCTGCAGCGCAAGGACCGCCCGAAGGTGCTCGACTTCGGCATCGCGCGCCTGTTGCACGGCGCCGGCCTGGCGCTGCCCGGGGGCACCGTCGCGGGCTCACCGCGCTACCGCGCGCCCGAGCAGCTCGTCGACGCGCCCATCGACGCCCGCACCGACCTGTTCTCGCTCGGGGTCGTCCTGTACGAGCTGCTGACCGGAACGCGCGCCTTCGGCGGCAACTCGCTGGGCGAGATCGATCGCGCCGTGCTGCAGCACACGCCCCCGCCTGCGCACGAGCTGCGCACCGAGGTGCCGCCCGAGGTTTCGGCGATCGCCGCGCGGCTGATGGCGCGCGACCCGGCGCGCCGCTACCCGAATGCGGTCGAGCTTTCCGCCGACCTGAAGCGCTGGCTCGCCGCGCACAATGCCCAGGCCGAGACGGTGGTGATGGCGCCGCTGCCGCCGCAGGCGCCGACGCCGGCAGCGACGAAGGCACGGGCGCCGGCCGCGCGCTGGCTGCTCGCCGGGGCGCTGCTCGCCGCCGCCGCGGCACTGGCGCTGGGTCCGGGCGGCTCCCCGACCGCGCCGACATCGGCGCCGGGCGCGGCCCCGCCCGTAAACGCCCCCGCGGCGCTGGCCGACTCGACCGCGGCGGCGAACGCGACCGATGCGAACGTGGCGTCCGCAACCGGCGCCGAGACGGCAGGCAAGGCCGCCCCGGCAGCGCCCGGCGCCCCGAGCGGCAGCCCGGATGCCCCCGCGGCAGCGGCGGCCCGGGCGACACTCGCCACCACGCCGCCTGTCCCCGCGCGCCGCTCGCCCGGGCCGCGCGCACGCAGCGCGAGCGCCGACGAGGCCGGTCGCGAAGACCACCGCAGCGAAGCGCCGCGGCCTGCCGCCGCCAGCTCCGGCGCGCTGCTGCTGGCCGTCAGCCCCTGGGGCGAGGTGGAGATCGACGGCCGCCCCGCCGGCACGACGCCGCCGCTGACGCGTCTGGCGCTGCCCGCGGGCACGCACACGGTGACGCTGCGCAACGCCGACTTCCCGCCGCACACGGTGCAGGTGCAGGTCGGAGCCGACAAGGCGGTGACGCTGCGTCATCGCTTCGGCTCGTGAGCACCACCGCCCGCATGGCCCCGTCCACCACGCCCAGCGCGGGCCGCCGGCGCGCCGCGCTCGTGTTCGCGCTCACGTTCGCGTTGCAGTTCGCCGGCTGCGCCGCGCCTGCCCCGCCGCCGGGCCTGAGCGATCTGCTGGCGCAACCGGCCGAGCGCGCGCTGCTGGACGGCATGCGCGCCTACGACGACGGCCAGTACGCCGCCGCCGAGATCGCCTTGCGTCAGGCACTGGACCTGGGCCTGGCCAGTGCGCGCGACCGCGCCGGCGCGCACAAGCTGCTGGCCTTCATCCAGTGCACGAGCGAGCGCATCGCCGGCTGCGAGGCCGACTTCCGCGCCGCGCGCGCAGCCGACCCCGGGTTCACGCTCGGTCGCGCCGAGATCGGGCACCCGCTGTGGGGCCCGGTCTACCGGCGCGTGCTGCCCTGAAAAGAACGCTGGGGAACGCACGCCGCGGCCGGCGGCAGCCTACAACTCGTTGCCGCGGGCAAGGCGCCGGGGCCGCAGGCACCCCCCGGCCAGCGACGATAATGCGCCGCGACGATGCCCGCCTCCGACGCCCTATCCGGCCGCCCCGTCGCCCACCGGCACCGCGTGCGCGTGTACTGGGAGGACACCGACGCGGGCGGCGTGGTCTACTACGCCAACTACCTGAAGTTCTTCGAGCGCGCGCGCACCGAATGGCTGCGCGCGTGCGGCATCGGCCAGCAGGCGCTGAAGGACGAAGGCGCCACGATGTTCGTCGTCGCCGACGCCCAGGTGTCCTACCGTCAACCGGCGCGGCTGGACGACGTTCTGGAGATCGAGCTTGCGCTGGTCGAGGCCGGCCGCGCCTCGCTCGTGCTGGCGCAGCAGGCGCGACGCGAGGGCACGCTGCTGGCCGCGGCGCGCATCCGCATCGGCTGCGTCGACGCCGCCTCGCTGCGCCCTTGCCGCATCCCCGAAGGCGTACTCGCCCGGCTGCGCCGACGACCCGATGACGATCCGATGACCACGACCCGATGACCCAGGACCTCTCCATCACCGCGTTGGTGCTCAACGCCAGCTTCGTCGTGCAGCTCGTCATGGCGGGGCTGCTGCTGGCCTCGCTGGCGAGCTGGACGGTGATCTTCGGCAAGCTCTTCGGCCTGCGCCGCGTGCGCGCGCGCAACGACGGCTTCGAGCGCGACTTCTGGTCGGGCCGCAATCTCTCCGAGATGAACCAGGCGGTCGCCGCGAAGAGCGAGACGGCGCCGATCGAGCGCATCTTCGCCAGCGGCATGCGCGAGTTCATCAAGCTGCGCGAGCGGCGGCTGGACCCCGGCACGCAGATCGACGGTGCGCACCGCGCGATGCGCGTGAGCCTGCAGCGCGAGCTCGACGTGATCGAGAGCAACATGAGCTTCCTCGCCTCGGTCGGCTCGGTCTCGCCCTATGTCGGCCTGTTCGGCACCGTGTGGGGGATCATGCACGCCTTCGTCGGCCTCTCGAACATGCAGCAGGTGACGCTGGCCACCGTCGCCCCGGGCATCGCCGAGGCGCTGGTGGCCACGGCGATCGGCCTCTTCGCGGCGATCCCGGCGGTGGTCGCCTACAACCGCTTCGCGCGCGACATCGACCGCATCGCGATCCAGCTCGAGACTTTCATCGAGGAGTTCTCGAACATCCTGCAGCGCAACGCCGCCGGCAGCGGGGCGCCGGCGGCGGCCGCGGCGACGGTGGTCCCGGGGCGCTGAAATGAAACGTGTCTGGTCAAACCGGTGTGGCCTCGACTTTGTAGCCGATCTGCTGAAGCCTGCGGATGAGGCGGTTTGCAGTTTTGGTGGCGTC
>MEFD01000038.1 GCA_001724995.1 Rubrivivax sp. SCN 71-131 | reverse complement strand
TCGCCCCTCCATCAACAATCCGGAATCAGCCGCGCCCGCAAAAATGGACTTGTTTGTGGACTTAAAAGTCCCGGCTGTAGGCGGATCGCAGTGGACTACGGCAGAACGTCAAAGAGAGGAAAAGTCCTTGTGTGGCAACGACTTGCAGACTCTCTTGGACTTCTGCGGAAGTCCGCAGAATGATGCGGTGGAGCGGGCGAAGGGAATCGAACCCTCGTATGAAGCTTGGGAAGCTGCCGTTCTGCCATTGAACTACGCCCGCAGCGCACCCGCAAAGGGCACGCGCGGAGGATACATCAGCGCGGGCGATCCCGGCCGCCTCTCCAGCCTGCGGCATGGACGCGGCCTTGACCCGCACCAAGTCAGCCAGTCCAGGCGCCGGCTAGAGTGCCGCCGATGACACGCGTGGCCCGGCTGGTGATTCGGCGCAGGTGGACATCGGCCATGCCGGTGCTGCTGGCGCTGCTGGCGCAGTTGTTGCTGGTCCAGTTGGACAGCTGGCACCACGCGCGCATGCTCGCGCAGGGGCCGTGGTCGACGCAGGTGTGCCGCAGTTCGGCGGCGACCGACTTCTCCGCCCGCACGGCCCAGAGCGGCAGCCTCACCGACCAGGCACCGGCCGGCACGGGGCACGGTCCGACATGCTGTTCGCTCGCCGGGCTGGCCACGCCGCTGCCACCCGAAGCCGTCGGTCATGCGATCGGCCGCGCGACGGGCCTGGAACGGCCGCTGCCGCCGATACGACGGGAGCGGCCCGAGACACCGTCACGGGTCACCGCAGCGCGGGGTCCGCCCACGCTCGCCTGAGGCCGCTTCCCCCCCGTCCCGGCAGACGCTGACCCGGCGCGAGCCGGGGGAGGCGAACGGCTCCCGCCCCCTCCGAAGCACGCGCGCCCCGGGGAGTCCGTCCCCTGGTGGATGCGTGCGCCGACCCTCCCGTGCTGCCCGAGCCGCGCGCGCCGTGGCCCTTGCGCCGTGCTTGCGCCGCGCCTGTGTCGCGCTCGTGCAGCGCCGATCCGAATCCGAATCCGAATCCGTCATGAACCCATCGACACCGTTTCGCACCCGTCGCGCGGCAAGCCCGCTGCGCCGCGGCCACCTTCCACACCGCCAGGGCCTGCTCGGCCTGGCCATGACGCTGCTCGCCATGGCGCCGGCCGCGGCACAGAGCGCGGCGCGGGACACCGTGCTGATCCAGGGCCAGCGCGCGGCCGCGGCCGGCGCGCCGACGACCCTCGACACCGACGCCCTGCAGCGCCTGCGCGCGGCGCAAGGCGATACCGCGGCGCTGCTGCGCAGCGTGCCCGGCGTGTCGCTGCAGGGGGCCGGAGGCGCCTCCAGCCTGCCGGCGCTGCACGGCATGGCCGGCGACCGTGTGCGCATCAGCGTCGACGGGCTGGACCTCATCGCCTCCTGCCCCAACCACATGAACCCGCCGCTGTCCTACCTCGATCCCGCCGCCGTCGCCTCGCTCGAGGTCTACGCCGGCATTTCACCGGTGAGCGCCGGCGGCGACAGCATCGCCGGGAGCATCGTCGCGCGCACGGCCGATCCGGTCTTCGCGCCGGATGAACAGACCCTGCTCACCAGCGGCGAGCTCGGTGCCCATGCCCGCAGCAACGGGCGCGGCCTGGGCATCAACGCCCGCGTCAATCTGGCCACCTCGACCCTGGCCCTGGGCGCCAGCGCGGCGCGCTCGCGCGCCGACAACTACCGCGCCGGCGGGGACTTCAAGACGAGCGTGCAGACCGGCCGCACCGGCCACACGCTGCCGCTGGACGAGGTCGGCTCCAGCGCCTACGACACGCGCAACCAGACGCTCACCATCGCCCATCGCGGGCCACAGCACCTGCTCGAGGCGCGGCTGGGCTACCAGGAGGTGCCCGAGCAGCTCTACCCGAACCAGCGCATGGACATGCTGGGCAACCGGCAGTGGCGCGGGCAGTTGCGGCTGCAGACGCACTTCGACTGGGGCCGCTTCGAGGCGCGCGTGTTCCAGGAGGACATCGACCACACGATGGACTTCGGCGCCGACAAGCGCTTCTGGTACGGCAGCCATTCCGGCACCGGCAGCGCCTGCAGCCCGGTGCGCTTCGCGGGTGATCCCCAAGGTACCTGCGCTGCCGGCATGCCGATGAAGACGGCCAGCAGCCACCGCGGCCTGAGCTCGCGCGCCGACATCGCGTTCGGCGACAGCGACACGCTGCGCCTGGGCGCCGAGTGGCTGGCCTATCGGCTGGACGACTGGTGGCCGCCTTCGGGCGGCGGCATGGGCCCGGGAACCTTCGACAACATCCGCGACGGCCGGCGCGATCGCGGCGTGCTCTACGGCGAGTGGATCGCGCGCCCGAGTGCCGCCTGGTCCTGGACGGCCGGTGCCCGCGTCGAACGCGTGCGCAGCGACGCCGGCACCGTGCACGGCTACAACACCCTGAGCAGTGCGCCGGGCGGCCAGGCGGCCGAAGCCGCCGCCTTCAATGCCTCGTCCCGGCTGCGCACCGACGACAACCTGGACCTGTCGGCGATCGTGCGCCACGTCTGGTCGAGCACGCTCGACCTGGAAGGCGGCATCGCGCGCAAGGTGCGCTCGCCCAACCTGTACGAGCGCTACACCTGGTCGTCCTGGGCGATGGCGGCGACGATGAACAACTTCGTCGGCGACGGCAACGGCTATGTCGGCAACCCCGATCTGAAGCCCGAGGTCGCGCATACCGTCTCGGCGACGATCGACTGGCACGCCGCCGACCGCTCGTGGAGCCTGCGCGCCACGCCCTACCTGACCGAGGTCGACGACTACATCGACGCCGTGCGCCGCACCACCTGGACCGCAGGCAAGTTCAACGTACTCGGCCTGGCCAACCAGTCGGCGCGCATCGTCGGGCTGGACTTGACGGGACGGGCAGCCCTGCCCGGCCTGCCCGGGGGCGAATGGACGCTCGAGGGCGTGCTCAACCTGACCCGCGGCCGCAACCGCGACAGCGGCGACGATCTTTTCCAGATCATGCCGGCCAACCTGCGCGTGTCGCTGAACCACCGGCTCGGCACCTGGCAGAGTGCGCTGGAAGTGGTGTCGGTGGCGCCCAAGAGGAGGATCAACGACGTCCGCAACGAGATCGCCACGCCCGGCTACACGCTGCTGAACCTGCGCACGGGCACCAGCTGGGGCCGCGTGCGCCTGGACGTCGGCATCGACAACCTGTTCGACCGGCACTACGCCCTGCCCGCCGGGGGCGCCTACATCGGCCAGGGGACGACGATGAGCATCAACGGCGTGCCCTGGGGCGTCGCCATGCCCGGGCCGGGGCGTTCGCTGTACCTGGCGGTCCAGGTGCGGTTCTGAACGTGCGCGGGCGGGCGGACGATCGAGCGTCCGTCCGCGGCACAATCCCGGGCCTCCCCCACGGCGGCGCCCAAGGGCCGGGGCCGCCGGTCTTCTCCCCCGGACGCAAAGTCCTCTGCCGCCCTTGCCAAGCCATGCACGACGCACCTGCCGACGGCTCCCCCCGCCACCGACCCGTGCGCAGCTACGTGCTTCGTGCCGGCCGCATGGGCAGCGGTCAGCAGCGCGCGCTGGCCGACCTGGGCCCGGACTTCCTGATCCCGTTCCGGCCCGAGCCGCTGCAGCCGGCGGCGGTGTTCGGGCGCCAGGCGCCGCTGGTGCTGGAGATCGGCTTCGGCATGGGCGGCGCCACGGCGGCCATCGCCGCGGCGCGGCCGCAGGACGACTTCCTCGGCGTCGAGGTACACGAGCCCGGCGTCGGCGCGCTGCTCAAGCGCATCGGCGAGCAAGGCCTGACCAACCTGCGCATCGTGCGCCACGATGCCGTCGAGGTGCTGCAGCAGATGATCGCGCCGGGCACGCTCGCCGCCGTGCACGTCTTCTTCCCCGACCCCTGGCCGAAGAAGCGCCACCACAAGCGCCGCTTGATCCAGCCGCCGCTGGTGGCGCTGATCGCCAGCCGCCTGGCACCCGGCGGCGTGCTGCACTGCGCCACCGACTGGGAGCCCTACGCCGAGCAGATGCTGCATGTGCTGAGCCAGGAGCCGCTGCTGCGCAACACCGCGGCGGGCTACGCCGCGCGCCCGGACTACCGCCCGCTGACGAAGTTCGAGGCGCGCGGCCTGCGCCTGGGCCATCCGGTGCGCGACCTGGTCTTCAATCGGACCAGTTGACGATCCCCGTGTAGGCCGTCAGCAGCACGATCGCGCCGAAGGCGATGCGGTACCAGGCAAAGACGCGGAAGTCGTGCGTCGAGACGTAGCGGATCAGCCAGCGGATGCACAGCAGCGCCGACACGAAGGCCAGCAGCGAGCCCACGGCGAACACCGGCAGATCGCTCGCGGCCAGCAGCGCGCGCTGCTTCCACACCGAGTAGACGCCCGCGCCGACGAGCGTCGGGATGCCGAGGTAGAAGCTGAACTCGGTGGCGCAGCGGCGCGAGAAGCCGAGCACCATCGCGCCGATGATGGTCGCGCCGCTGCGGCTCGTCCCCGGCACCAGCGCCAGGCACTGCAAGAGACCGACCTTGAGCGCGTCGAGGGTGCTCATGTCGTCCACGGTCTCGACGCGCGCGAGGCGGCTGCCTTCGAGGTCGCGTTCGCCGAAGTGGCGGCGGTGGCGCGCCTCGGCCCACAGGATGACGAGGCCGCCGACGATGAAGGCGCTGGCCACCGGCAGCGGATGAAAGAGGTGGCGCTTGACGAAGGAGCCGAAGGCCAGCCCCAGCACCACCGCCGGGAGGAAGGCCACCAGCACGTTCAGCGCGAAGCGCCGCGCCACGGCCTCGCGCGTGAAGCCGCGCACGGTGTCGGAGAGTCGCTCGCGGTATTCCCAGATCACCGCCAGGATGGCGCCGGTCTGGATCGCGATCTCGAACACCTTCACCTTCTCGCCGGTGAAGTCCAGCAGCGAGCCGGCGAGGATCAGGTGTCCGGTCGAGGAGATCGGCAGGAATTCGGTCAGGCCTTCGACCACCCCCATCGCGGCGGCCTTCAAGAGCAGCAGGGGGTCCATGCGCGGTGCGTCGGCGGGCAAAGCGCGGGATCATAGCGGCGCGGCAAGACACCACAAGGCCAGGCAGCCTCCTCGCCGCGTGCGGCGGCGTGCGGCGGCGTGCGGCGGTGTCCCCGGGCGGTGAAGTCTGAGGACCGTCGGGGATCATCCATATGATAATGACTGACCGGTCAGTATCGGTTTGTCAGCCCCGCCGATGGATACCCCCCACCCGACCCGCCGCCGCCGCAAGGAAGTCCGGCCGCAGCAGTTGCTCGACGCGGCGCTGCCGCTCTTCGTCGAGAAGGGCTTTGCCGCGACGCGCGCCGAAGAGGTGGCCCGGCAGGCCGGCGTCTCCAAGGGCACGCTCTACCTCTACTACCCGAGCAAGGAAGATCTCTTCAAGGCCGTGGTGCGCCACAACATCGCCGCGCTGATCGGCGAGGCCGGACAGGCCGTGGCGGCCGCCAGCGGCAGCACCGCGGAGCTGATGCAGGCGCTGCTCTCGGGCTGGTGGGAGCGCGTCGCGCAATCCCAGGTCGGAGGCCTGCACAAGGTCGTGCTCGCCGAGGTGCGCAACTTCCCCGAGCTGGCGCAGTTCTACGTCGACGAGGTGGTGCGCCCGGCCCGGCGCCTTTTCGAATCGATGATCCGGCGCGGCATCGAGCGCGGCGAGTTCCGCCGCGTCGACGTGTCCGCCACAGCCCATGCGGTGATGGCCCCGATGATCTTCCTCATGTTGCACAAGCACTCGTTTGCCGCCTGCCCGGTGCAGGGTTTCGAGCTCGACCCGCAGGCCGTGCTGGCCGCGCATGCCGACATCCTCGTCGAGGGCCTTCGCGTGCGCGCGAAGGGCTGCCCGTGAGCCGCCGCACGCGCGCGGCCCTCGTCGCGCTGGTGGCGGTGATCGCGCTCGGTGTGGCGGTCAGCCGTGCGCTCGAGCGTCGGCAGGCGGCCGCGCAGGCCGCGGCCGCTGCGGCCAGCGCCCCGGCGCAGGCGCTCGAACTGCTGGCCAGCGACCTCGTGCACGTCGTGCCGCGCGAGATGGCCACCACGCTTGCCGTCTCCGGCGGGCTGGAGGCGGTGAACAGCGCCCTCGTCAAGGCCAAGGTCGCCGCCGAACTGCGCGAGCTGCGTGTGCGCGAAGGCGACGCCGTGCGCGCCGGGCAGGTGATCGGCCGGCTCGACGCCACCGAGTTCGAATGGCGCCTGCGCCAGGCCGAGGACCAGGCCGCGGCCGCCAGGGCGCAACTCGACATCGCCGAGCGCACCCTCGCCAACCACCGCGCCCTGGTCGACCAGGGCTTCATCTCGCAAAACGCGCTGCACACCGCGGTCGACAACGCCGCGGCGGCGCGCGCCTCGCTGCAGGCCACGCGCGCGGCCGCCGAGCTCGCGCGCAAGGCGGTCCGCGACACCGAACTGCGCGCCCCGCTCTCCGGCCTGGTCTCGCAGCGGCTGGCGCAGCCCGGCGAGCGCGTGGCCGTGGACGGGCGCATCGTCGAGATCGTCGACCTCGCGCACCTGGAGCTGCTGGCGGCGATTCCGGCCGAGTACGTCGCCGCGCTGCGCGTCGGCCAGCGCGCGCGGCTGCAGGTGGACGGCTTCGCGCAGCCGCTCGCCGCGCACGTGGCGCGCATCAACCCGGCAACGCAGGCCGGCACACGCGCCGTCATGGTCTACCTCGGCGTCGAACCGGCAGCGGGCCTGCGCCACGGCCTGTTCGCGCGCGGCAGCATCGAAGTCGAGCGCCAGCTGGTGCTCGCCCTGCCGCAGAGCACGCTGCGCAGCGAGCGCAGCGTGCCGCAGGTGCTGGTGGCCGAGGATGGCCGCGCCGTGGCGCGGCCGCTGCGGCTGGGCCGCCGCGGCGAAGCCGACTTCGGCGCCGGCGCCGAGGCCGCGGTGGAGGTGCAGGGCGGCCTCTCCGCAGGCGCGCTGGTGCTGCGCGCGAGCGTCGGCAACCTGCCCGCGGGCACGCTGCTGCAGCTTCCCGCCACCGCGGCCACCGCCGGCGCCGCATCCGCCCCGCGCGACTGATCGGCGCCGCCTGCCATGTGGTTCACCCGCCTCTCGATCGCCAACCCGGTGCTGGCGACGATGGTCATGCTGGCCTTCGTCGTGCTCGGCCTTTTCAGCTACCAGCGCCTGTCGATCGACCAGTTCCCGGACGTCGACATTCCCACCGTGGTGGTGCAGGTCGACTACCCCGGCGCCGCGCCGGAGATCGTCGAGGCGGAGGTCACCAAGCGCATCGAGGAGGCCGTCAACACGGTGGCCGGGATCGACACCGTGTTCTCGCGCTCGTACGAGAGCAGCTCGGTGGTCATCGTGCAGTTCAACCTCGACGTCGACGGCCGCCGCGCCGCCGAGGACGTGCGCGAGAAGGTCGCCCTGGCGCGGCCGCTGCTGCGCGAGGAAGTGAAGGAGCCGCGCGTCTCGCGCTTCGACCCGGCGGCGCAGCCGATCTACAACGTCGCACTGATCTCGCCCGACGGCAGCGCCGGCGCCCAGGATCTCACCACCTTCGCCACCCAGGTGCTGCAGAAGCGCCTGGAGAACGTGCGCGGCGTCGGCGCCGTGAGCGTGATCGGAGGCGTCGCGCGCGAGATCGGCATCCAGCTGCGGCCGCAGGCGCTGGAGGCGATGGGCGTGGGCGTCGATCAGGTGGTCGCCGCGGTGCGCGGCGAGAACCAGGAGCTGCCGCTGGGCGCGCTGCGCGCCCCGGCCCAGGAATCGATGGTGCAGCTGCGCGCGCGCGTGCAGGACCCCACGGGCTTTCGCGACCTCGTCGTCGCCCGCCACGGCGCCGGCGGCGTTCCCGTCCGGCTCTGGCAGGTGGCCGACATCGTCGACGGCCCGCAGGAGGAACAGACGCTGGCGCTCTACAACGGTCGGCGCACGGTGCTGCTGTCGGTGCAGAAGAGCCAGGGCGAGAACACCATCGCCGTCGCCGACGGGCTCGCGCAGGCGCTGGCCGCGGCGCAGCCGCTGCTGCCGCCGGGCATGCGCACCGAGGTCAACCGCGACAACTCGCGCGCCATCCGCGTCTCGGTCACCAACGTGCGGCAGACCCTCTTCGAGGGCGCGCTGCTGACGATAGGCATCGTGTTCCTCTTTCTCAACAGCTGGCGCTCGACCGTCATCACCGGCCTGACGCTGCCGATCGCGCTCATCGGCACCTTCATCTTCATGCATGCCGGCGGCTTCACGATCAACACCGTGACACTGATGGCGCTGTCGCTGTGCGTGGGTCTTCTGGTCGACGACGCCATCGTCGTGCGCGAGAACATCGTGCGCCACGTGCAGATGGGCAAGAGCGCGCACGACGCGGCACTCGCCGGCACCAACGAGATCGGCCTGGCGGTGCTGGCCACGACGCTGTCCATCGTCGCGGTCTTCCTGCCCATCGGCTTCATGGGCGGCATCGTCGGCAAGTTCTTCCACGAGTTCGGCATCACCATCGTGGCCGCGGTGCTGATCTCGATGTTCGTCAGCTTCACGCTGGATCCGATGCTCTCCAGCATCTGGCACGACCCGCAGGCGCACGGCCGCCCGCAGGGGCCACCGCGAGGCGGGTACGACCGCACGATCGGGCGTGTCACGGCGGCCTTCGACCGCCTGACGCTCGCGCTCGCCGACGCCTACCAGGCGATCCTCGCCTGGTCGCTGGTGCACCGCGTGAAGACGGTGGCGATCGCCGTGGCGACCTTCGCGGCGAGCTTCCTCATCATGCCGCTGGTGGGTGCCGAATTCGTCCCGCAGGCCGACTTCTCGGAAACCATCGTCAACTTCCAGACCCCGGTGGGCACGTCGCTCGAGGCCACCGAGGCGCGCGCACGCCAGATCGACGCCGCGCTGCGCGAGCTGCCCGAGGTGCGGCACACGGTGACGACGATCAACAGCGGCTACGCGCTGGGCGCCAACGTCGGCTCCATCTACGTGCGCCTGGCCGACCGCAAGGAGCGCACGCACAGCGTCGATCAGATGACGCCGGCGCTGCGCCAGCGCCTGGCGCGCATCCCCGGGGTGACGATCACCAACATCGGCATCCCCGACCTCGGCGGCGGCAAGACGCTGCAGTTCTCGATCCAGGGGCCGGACCTGGACGAACTGGCGCGGCTATGGCGACAGGTCGGGCCGCGCCTGGCGGCCGTCCCCGGCCTCGTCGACCTCAACAGCTCGCTGCAGCCCGACAAGCCGACGGTGGCCATCCGCATGAAGCGCGACGCGGCCGCCGACCTCGGCCTGGGCACCGGCGCGGTCGGCGCCGCGCTGCGCGTGCTGGTGGCCGGCGAGACCGTGGGCAACTGGCGCGCCGACGACGACGAGACCTACGACGTCGTCGTGCGCCTGGCGCCCGAGGCACGCGTGGACGCAGCGCAGCTGCGCGGCCTGCCCCTCGTCGTCGGCACCGCCGCCGACGGCAGCGCGCGCATCGTGCGTCTGGAGCAGGTGGCGCAGGTGCTGCCCGCGACCGGCATGAACCAGATCAACCGCCGCGACCTCACGCGCGAGATCAACGTCGACGCCAACACCCAGGGCCGCAGCGCGGGCGAGGTCTCGGCCGACATCCGCCGCGTGCTCGACGAGACGGCCTGGCCGCCGGGCTACCGCTACAGCTTCGGCGGCTCGACCAAGTACATGCAGGAGAGCTTCAGCTTCGCCATGATGGCGCTGGCGCTGGCGGTGGTCTTCATCTACATGATCCTGGCGAGCCAGTTCAAGAGCTTCCTGCAGCCATTGGCGCTGATGAGCTCGCTGCCGCTGACGCTGATCGGCGTCGTGCTCGCGCTGCTGCTCTTCGGCTCCACGCTCAACATGTTCTCGATCATCGGCATCGTCATGCTGATGGGCCTGGTGACGAAGAACGCCATCCTGCTCGTCGACTTCGCGATCCGCGCGCGCGAGGCCGGCGCCGAGCGCACGCAGGCGCTGCTGGACGCCGCGCGCGTGCGCCTGCGCCCGATCCTCATGACGACGCTGGCGATGGTCTTCGGCATGATGCCGCTGGCCTTCGCCGTCAGCGAGGGCTCGGAGCAGCGCTCGCCCATGGGGCAGGCGGTGATCGGCGGCGTCATCACCTCCTCGCTGCTGACGCTGGTCGTGGTGCCGGTCATCTACTGCTGGCTCGACGATCTGGCGCAATGGGCGCGCGCACGCGCGCGCCGTCGTCAGCCGGCGGTCGGGCAGGACGCCTAGAATCCTTCCGGACCCCACGCATATACCCTATACCGTATCATCATGGACATCGAGACCGCCCGTTTCAACATGATCGAGCAGCAGATCCGCCCCTGGGACGTCCTGGATCCGGCCGTGCTGGCGCTGCTGGCCACCGTGCGCCGCGAGGAGTTCGTGCCTCCGGCGATGCGTACGCTGGCCTTCGTCGACGCGCAGATCCCGCTGCTGCCGGGCGAGCCCGAGGGGCCGCGCATGCTCGAGCCGCGCGTGCAGGCCCGGCTGCTGCAGTCGCTGCAGGTGCAGCGGCACGAGAAGGCGCTCGAGATCGGCACCGGCGCGGGCTTCATGGCCGCGCTGCTGGCGCATCGTGCGCAGTCGGTGGTCTCGCTCGAGTGCCGGTCCGATCTGGCGAAGATGGCGCGCGAGAACCTGCGCCGCAACGGCGTGCTCAATGCGCGCGTGGTCGAAGTCGAGGCACGCGAAGGCGCCAAGGGCTACCCGGCCGAAGCTCCCTTCGACGCGATCCTGCTCTCGGGCTCGGTGGCCGAGGTGCCGCGCGTGCTGCTCGAGCAGCTTCGCGTCGGCGGGCGCCTCGTGGCCATCGTCGGCGAGGAGCCCGTCATGCAGGCCACCGTCTTCACCCGCACCGGCCAGGCGGCGTGGTCGCAGCAGGTGGTGTTCGAGACCCTGGCGCCGCGCCTGCAGGGTTTCGCCGAGAAACCCGCGTTCAGCTTCTGAGCGAGCGCCCCATCCGACCCCCCCCCGAGCCGAGTCCGAAGGACACCCATGCCCGCACTGCGCCCTGCCCTGCGTCGTACCAGCCTTGCCGCGGCCGCCGTGCTGGTCGCCTGCAGCGTCCAGGCGCAGAGCCTGAAGGACTTGTACGAGGCGGCGCGCGCCTATGACGCGACCTACTTGTCGGCGCGCGCGCAGGCGCAGTCGGCCGAACCGCGCGCCGCTGCGGCCGAGGCGCTGGCGCGGCCGACGCTGGCCTTGACCGCGGCCGCGAGCACGGCGCGCGTGGATCCGCAGGACTTCCCCGCCGGCGACAGCAACGCCGTCAACGCGGCGCTTGCCGCGCGCTATCCGATCATCAACCGCGTCAACGACGCCTCGATCGCGCAGGCGCGCAGCGCGCTCGACGCCGCCAACGCCGATCTCGCGCTGGCCGAGCAGGACTTGATCGTGCGTGTGGCGCAGGCCTACTTCGACGTGCTCGCGGCGCAGGACACGCTGGCCACCGTGCAGGCCAACAAGACCGGCATCACCGAGCAGCTCGCTTCGGCCAGGCGCAACTTCGAGGTCGGCACGGCAACGATCACGGACACGCGCGAGGCGCAGGCCAAGTTCGACAAGGCGGTGGCCGACGAGATCGCCGCCGAGAACGCTCTGCGCAGCACGCACATCGCGCTGGACCAGCTGGTCGGACGTACCGGCGTCCAGCCGCACGCGCTCGTGCGGCCGGTGGTGCTGCCGCTGCTCGCGCCTACCGACGTCGAGAGCTGGGTGACCCGCGCCGACGGCGCACATCCCGGCCTGAGCCGCGCGCGCGTCGGCCTGGATATCGCCCGGCTCGAAACCGAGAAGGCGCGCGCCGCCGAGAAGTTCACGCTCGACGCCGTCGGCTCGGTGGGCGCCGTGCATGCCAGCGGGCGCTACCCCACGGGCCTGGGCGGCCGCAGCAGCACCGCCAGCATCGGCCTGCAGTTCAGCCAGCCGCTCTACACCGGCGGCCTGACGGAAAACCGCATCCGCGAGACCCTGCTGCTCGAGGAGAAGGCGCGCCAGGACCTGGACGGCGTGCGCCGCGCGATCGCGCAGAACACGCGCGTCGCCTTTCTCGGCGTGCAGTCCGGCCACGCGCAGGTGAAGGCGCTGGAAGCGGCCGAATCCTCGGCCAAGCTGGCCCTGGAAGCCACGCAGCTCGGCTACCGCGTCGGCGTGCGCGTCAACCTCGACGTGCTCAACGCCCAGACGCAGCTCTTCCAGACCGAGCGCGACCTCGCCCGCGCCCGCTACGACGTGCTGCTGGGCAGCCTGCGCCTGCGCCAGGCCTCGGGCCAGCTCCAGGGCGGCGATCTCGACGCCATCAACGCGCTGCTGGCACGCTGAGCGGCGCACGCACGCCGCACCGTCGGCGCCGACGGCTCCATCAGAGCGCCAGCAGGTGCCGGCGGTAGTGCAGCAGTTCGTCGATGGATTCGTGCACGTCGGCGAGCGCGGTGTGCGCCTGCGCCTTCTTGAAGCCGTCCAGCGCCGCCGGCTTCCAGCGCCGTGCCAGTTCCTTGAGCGTGCTGACGTCGAGGTTGCGGTAGTGGAAGTAGGCCTCCAGCCGCGGCATCAGCCGCGCGAGGAAGCGCCGGTCCTGGCAGATCGAGTTGCCGCACATCGGGCTCTTGCCGGAAGGGATGCAGCGCTGCAGGAAGGCAATCACCTCGGCCTCGGCCTGTGCTTCGTCGATGCGCGACGCCTTCACGCGCTCGATCAGCCCGCTCCTGCCGTGCGTGCCCTTGTTCCAGGCGTCCATCGCGTCGAGCACCGCGTCGCTCTGGTGCACCGCGATCACCGGCCCTTCGACACGCTGCGTGATGTTGGCGTCGGTGACGACGACTGCGAGCTCGATGATGCGGTCCTGGAACGGGTCCAGACCCGTCATCTCGAGGTCGATCCAGACCAGGTTGTCGTCGCTGGCGGGCAGCAGGGGGGCGTTCATGGGTCGGGGCAGGGCAAAAGCGCTGATTCTCCACCAGCCTAAACTCCACGCCGTGCAGGCTTCGTCCGTCTCGTTCGTCTTCGCGCTCGCCGTGCTGCTGTGGCTGGCGCTGCGCCTGTGGCTGGCCGTGCGCCAGGCAGGGCACGTGGCCCGTCACCGCGGCACGGTGCCCACCCTCTTTGCCGGCACCGTGCCGCTGGCCGCGCACCGGCGCGCAGCCGACTACACCGTGGCCAAGCTGCGCTTGGGCATGATCAGCATGGCCTGGGGCGCGGCCGTCCTCATCGGCTGGACGCTGCTGGGGGGGCTGGATGCCCTCAACGCGGTGCTGCGCGAAGCCCTGCAGCCGCGCCTGGGCGACATGGGCTACCAGCTCGCGCTCCTGGCAGCGTTCACGCTCGTCTCGGCGCTGCTGGAGCTGCCGCTGGACGCCTACGGCACCTTCGTGCTCGAGCAGCGCTTCGGTTTCAATCGCGTCACGCCCGCGCTCTTCGTCGCCGACCTGCTGCGCGGCGCGCTGCTGGCGGCGGTGATCGGCCTGCCGCTGGCGGCCCTGGTGCTGTGGATCATGGCGGCGGCGGGCGCGCTCTGGTGGGTCTGGGCCTGGGTCGCGTGGGTCGGCTTTCACCTCGTGCTGCTGGTCGTCTACCCGACGCTGATCGCGCCGCTCTTCAACCGCTTCGAGCCGCTGCAGGACGAGGCGCTGGCCGAGCGCGTCTCGGCGCTGCTGCAGCGCTGCGGCTTTGCCGCCAAGGGCCTGTTCGTGATGGATGGCAGCCGGCGCTCGGCCCATGGCAACGCCTATTTCACCGGCCTCGGCGCTGCCAGACGCGTGGTCTTCTTCGACACCCTGCTGGCACGCCTGAGCCCCGGCGAAGTGGAGGCGGTGCTGGCCCACGAACTCGGCCACTTCAAGCACCGGCATGTGCTGCTGCGCATGGTCGCGATCTTCGCCTTCAGCCTGGTGGCGCTGGCCGCGCTGGGCTGGCTCGCGGGGCAGAGCGGCTTCTACGCCGGTCTGGGCGTGGCGCCCAACCTCGCCGCGCCCAACGACGCCCTGGCGCTGCTGCTCTTTGGCCTGGCGCTGCCGCCCTTCATGTTCGTGCTCGCGCCCCTCGGGGCCATGCTGTCGCGGCGGCACGAGTTCGAGGCCGACGCCTACGCCTGCGCGCAGGCCGACGGGCGCGACCTCTGCCGCGCGCTGCTCAAGCTGCACGAAGACAACGCCAGCACGCTCACGCCCGACCCGCTGTACGCGCGCTTCTACTACTCGCACCCGCCGGCGGTCGAACGCCTGACGGCTCTCGCCGCCCACGCTGCGCCGGAACGGCCCGTCGCGGGCCTCGGGGCCCGGGCGTGATGACGGCCATGCGGCCTCTCGGCCCGCCCCAGGGCAAGCGCGCATCTTGAGCCGCGACCCGCGTCCGCCCTTCGATGCCCGGCGCGCCGAAGGCGCTGCGGCGCTGGACCTGGGACTTGTCGTCGCCGCCCATGGCCGCCACGCGATCGTCGAGACGCCCGAGGGCCAGCGCATGCGCTGCCATCCGCGCGGCAAGAGGAGCGAGCTCGTGGTCGGCGATCGCGTGCGCTGGCAGCCCAGCGGCGACGAGGGCGTGGTCGAGTCCATCGAGCCGCGGCGCAACCTGCTCTTCCGGCAGGACGAGTGGCGCAGCAAGTCCTTCGCCGCCAACCTCGACCAGATGCTGCTGCTGGTCGCCGTCGAACCGGTGTTCGGCGAGTCGCAGCTCGCGCGCGCGCTGATCGCCGCGGCCGCCGCCGGCATCCGCGCGCTGATCGGCCTCAACAAGATCGACCTGCCTGCGGCCGCCGAGGCGCGTGCGCGGCTGGCACCCTACCGCGCCATGGGCATCGAGGTGCTGGAGTTCTCCGCCAAGGCGGATTCGACGGCCACCCGGGCGCTGCTGCAGCAGCGCCTGGCCGACCGCGCCACGCTCGTCCTCGGCCCGAGCGGCGCGGGCAAGAGCACGCTCATCAACCTGCTGGTGCCGCAGGCGCGCGCGCAGGTGGGCGAGCTCTCCGCAGCGCTCGCCAGCGGGCGGCACACGACGACGAGCACGACCTGGTACTGGCTGGACGCCGATCGGCGCGGGGCCGTGCTCGACTCTCCGGGCTTCCAGGAGTTCGGGCTGCAGCAGATCGAGCCGCAGCGGCTGGCCGAGCTGATGCCGGACCTTGCCGCCGAGCTCGGCCATTGCCGCTTCGGCAACTGCACCCATCGCCAGGAGCCGCAATGCGGCGTGCACGCGGCGGTGCAGGACGGGCGCATCAGCGCCTCGCGCTGGCGCATCTACCGCGAGCTGTACGAGGAGCTCTCCCGGCCGCGCTGGTAGCACCGCGCGCTTCAACCGACGACGTTGGCCAGCGACAGCAGCGCCAGCAGCAGCATCCACAGCACGACCGAGCGCCACACCAACCCGACCACGCTTTGCAGGTGACCGGGCTGCGGCGGCAGGCCGGGCGTGGAGCCCTGCGCCTGCGTCGCGTCGGCGCTGGAGCCGTCGGTGAAGGTCTTGGAGCGGTCGGGCGTGACGCCCGGGGCCGCGGCGCCGCCCAGTTGCATGCCCAGCGCCCCGGCAGCGGCGGCGAGGATGATGCCCTCGTTCGGATGCAGCCACAGCGAGGCGTCGCGCCGCCAGGCACCGATGGCCTCCTCGAAGTTGCCGACCACGGCGAAGCCAAAGGCCGTCAGCCGCGCGGGCACATGGTCCATGGCCTGGAAGAGCCGCCGCGACAGCGCCAGCAGGTGGTCGTCGGCTGGCGCGCCGAGCGTGCGATGGCGATAGGCCCAGAAGCGGCTGCCGAACTCGGCCATCCGGTACAGCACCGCACCGGTGGGCCCGAGGCCGAGCGCCGAGAGCACGACAAACCAGAAGAAGACGCCGAAGACATGCCGGTGCGCAGCCAGCAGCGCGTGCTCGATGACGTGGCGCAGGAGCTCGGTGCGAGGCAGTTCGCTGGCGTCGAGATGGCGCCATTCGGCCAGGCGGCGCCGCGCCAGCGCCTCGTCACCGCGATCGAGGGCGTCGCGGATGTCGGTGAAGTAGTGGCTGAACTGGCGAAAGCCGAGCGTGAGGTAGAGCAGCACGACGTCGAAGGCCAGCGCCAGCAGCAGGCTGTAGCGCCCGATCAGCAGGTAGAGCGCGCATACCAGCAGCGCGGGAACGAGCACCGCCACGCCCCACACGACCCAGGTGTGGCGCGGCTTGCCGGCGTCGAAGTTGCGCCCGGTCCAGCGCACCCAGCCGAACAGCAGGTCGTGCACCCGGTTCTCGCGCGGCAGCGGCTTGACCTGCTCGATCAGCAGCGCGAACAGGACGGCGAAGAAGCTCATCGCGCGCGATGATAGGCGGCGTGCGCGCGCCGGCGTCACATCGGCATCACTTCGGCTTCAATGACGCAGGAAGTGGTAGAGGTTGCGCAACATCGCCGCGGTGGCGCCCCAGATGAAGTACTCGCGCTCCAACGGCACCGGAGAGCGCCAGGGCATCGAGAGGAACTGGCGGTCGCCGCCGTCGAAGCGGAAAACGTGTCGCCGGTGATGGGCCGGCGTCATCAGGTAGGGCAGCGGCACCTCGAAGGCCTCGGCCACCTCCTGCGGATCGGGCTGCAACTGCAGCGAAGGCTGAACCAGCGCCACCACCGGCGTGACGACGAAGCGCGTGATGGTCGTGTACTCGGGCAGCCGCCCGAGCACCTCGACGTGGCCGGGCTGCAGCCCGACCTCCTCCTGCGCTTCGCGCAGCGCCGTCGCCTCGGCGCTGTCGTCGCCGGGCTCGCTGCGCCCGCCGGGGAAGCTGATCTGCCCGGCGTGGTCGCGCAGGTGCTCGGTGCGCCGCGTCAGCAGCACGTGCAGCGCATCGCCACGCGGCACCAGACCCACGAGCACGGCGGCGCGCGACGGCACACGATCCGGCCCCGCCAGCGCACCGTCGCCCCGCAGCGGTGCCGCGAAATCGCGCGCGCGGCGAAAACGCTCGCGCAGGGACTCCGCCGTCAGCTGCGCGGGATCGACCGGCTCGAGGTGGTGGTCGTCGCCGACCACGGGGATGTCGTGCGGATCGGTGATGCGGGGTTGGCCGGAAGATCTCATCGAGCGTTCGAACCCAGGACGATGGCGGATGCTAGACCCGAGTCGCGGGCCACGAGCGCGGCAACTGCCGGGTCATTCGCGCATATGGGGACGAATCCCGCGCCACCAACCCGGCCACAAGCGCAGAAGGCCGCCTCGGCGGCGGCCTTCTGCTCCATCGGCGTGCGCCAAGCGGCGCCCGCTCAGGCCAGCTTCTGCGCTGCGCGCGTCCGCTGTTCATCGCGCTGCGCGCGATGGGAGCCTCGCGCCAGCTTCTGCGCTGCGCGCGTCCGCTGTTCATCGCGCTGCGCGCGATGGGAGCCTCGCGGCTCCTGCCCGAGCTTCGCTCAGGCCAGCTTCTCCTTGATGCGCGCGGACTTGCCGCTGCGCTGGCGCAGGTAGTAGAGCTTGGCGCGGCGCACGTCGCCGCGGCGCTTGACTTCGATGCTCGCCAGCAGCGGGCTGTAGAGCTGGAAGCTGCGCTCCACGCCTTCGCCGCTCGAGATCTTGCGCACGATGAAGCTGCTGTTGAGGCCGCGGTTGCGCTTGGCAATCACCACGCCTTCATAGGCCTGCACGCGCTTGCGCGTGCCTTCGACGACGTTGACGTTGACGATCACCGTGTCGCCGGGGGCGAATTCGGGGATCTTGCGATTCAGCCGAGCAATTTCTTCCTGCTCGAGGGTGGCAATCAGGTCCACGCGGTTCTCCAGGGACGATCGTGCGCGGGTGGGTGGTTGAAATGATGCGCCCGCCAGAGGATCGCAAAGCCGGTCATTATAGGCGAAGCGTCGCCAGGAAGCGCTCGTCCTCGACGGAAAGCCGCCCGGCGGCGCGCGCCGCCGCGATCAGGTCGGGCCGGCGGCGGGCGCTGCGCTCGAGCGAGCACTGACGGCGCCAGCGCGCGACTTCGCCGTGATGGCCCGAGAGCAGGACCGGCGGCACCGGCCACGCCCCCTCTGCCGTCGCCCAGACCTCGGGCCGGCTGTAGACGGGGCCCTCGAGCAGCCCGTCGGAAAAGCTGTCCTGTTCGTGCGATTCGACGTGCAGCACCCCGGGCTGCAGGCGGGCGATCGCGTCCAGCAACACGAGCGCGGGCAGTTCGCCGCCCGAGAGGACGAAGTCGCCCAGGCTGATCTCCAGCGTCACGTGACGATCCAGGAAGCGCTGGTCGATGCCCTCGTAGCGTCCGCACAGCAGCAGCGCGCCGTCGCCGGCCGCGAGTTCCTGCACCAGGGCCTGCGTCAGCACGCGACCGCCGGGGGAGAAGTTGATGACGACGGCCGCCGGCGCGCCGCGGTCCGCGCGCACCGCCTCCAGCGCACGCTGCAGCGGCTCGGCCAGCATCACCATGCCGGGGCCGCCGCCGAAGGGCCGGTCGTCGACACGGCGGTAGTTGCCTTCGGCGAAGTCGCGCAGCGGCCACAGGCGCACGTCGACCCGACCCGATTCGTAAGCGCGGCGCGTGATGCCGCTGGCCAGGTGCGGCGCGAACAGTTCGGGAAAGAGCGTGACGACGTCGAAGCGCATCGCGCCGGGGCCACTCAGGCCTCAGGCTCCCAGTCGACGTGGATCGTGCCGCCGGCACGATCGACGCGATCGACATAGGCGTCGACGAAAGGGATCAGCAGTTCTTCGGCGTCCGCACTGGCCGGCTCGATGCACAGCACGCTGTGGGGGCCGGTCTCGATCAGATCGGTGACGCGGCCGAGCATGCGGCCGGCGCGGTTGCAGACCGACAGTCCAATCAGGTCGACCCAGTAGAACTCGTCCACCGCGGTCGGAGGGAATTCCGCACGCGGCACGAAGACGCGTGCGCCGGCGAGCGCCTGCGCGGCGTCGCGGTCGTGCAACTCGCGACTCTCGGCCACGACCAGTTCACCCTGCACGCGCACGCCCGCGACGTCGAGCAGCCGCGGCTGCAGGTCGGCCCCGGCGTCCGCGGGCATGGCGCGCTCGCCGGCGAGCAGCCACCAGCGTCTCGCGGTCAGGAGCGCCTGTGGCCGCGCCGAATAGGGTTTGAGCCTGAGGCCGCCCTTCACGCCCCAGGCGCCGAGCACGCGCGCGACCTCGACCGCGTCCTCGGGCAGTCGGGAATCGCGCCCGACATCGCCTTGCGCAAAGGAAGAAGCCGGACCCTGCGGGCCCGGCTTCGCGGCGGCCGGCCTGCGCTGCCGGCCGGCCTTGCGTTCGTCGGGCATGCCAGGCAGCCCGCGACGCGCCTCAGGCGGCCTTCTTGGCCTGGTCGACCAGGCGCGCCACGGTCGGCGAAACCTGCGCGCCCACGCCGGTCCAGTAGCTCACGCGGTCCAGCGCCAGGCGCAGCGGCTGCTCGGCCCCGGCGGCCATCGGGTTGTAGAAGCCCACGCGCTCGATGAAGCGGCCGTCGCGGCGCTCGCGCGAATCGGCGACGACCACGTTGAAGAAGGGGCGCTTCTTGGCGCCGCCGCGGGCCAGTCGGATCACGACCATGTCAGTTCTTCCTTAGCATCTGTCGATAGCGACCGCCGCGCCAGGAGACACGCAGGTGCGGGCTGAGTCGAAAACGGGGCCTGCGCCACAGCGCAGCACCCCGGCTGTCCGTCCCCCACGGGGCTTGCCGATCCCGTGAAGGTCCATGTCCCTCGGCCGCGTAGATACATGTCGGGCAAAGCCCTGACCGCCGCCGGGAACCGGGCATTATAGAGGCCCTGCCGCCTCTTGCGGCGAGCCCGTCGCGAACGATGCATTACCGCTCCAAGACCCTGGCCACCTGGATGGCGCTTGCCGCGGGCGCGCTCGGCCTGCATCGCTTCTACCTGCACGGCCGCCGCGACCTCCTCGCCTGGCTGCATCCGCTGCCCACGCTGGCCGGCCTGGTCGGCGTGCTGCGCATGCGCGAGCTGGGGCAGGACGATCGCCTCGCCTGGCTCCTGCTGCCGCTTCTGGGCCTGATGATCTCGGTCGGCCTGCTCACCGCGATCGCCTACGGCCTGACCTCCGACGAGCGCTGGTCTGCCCGCCACAACGCCGGGCAGCCGGCGCGGGCCACCGCCTGGGGGCCGGTGCTCGGGGTCATGCTGGCGCTGCTGCTGGCGGGCATCGTGCTCATGAGCACGATCGCCTTCGCGTTCCAGAAGTTCTTCGAATGGCAGGGCAGCGCGCTCCCGGGCTGAGCCCCGGGTCGGTCAGAAGATCAGCAGGCTCAGGCCGTAGGCCAGCGCGGCGATGATCGCCGTGGCCGGGATCGTGAGCACCCACGCCAGCACGATGTTTCCGGCCAGGCCCCAGCGAACCGCCGAGGCGTTGCGCACCGAGCCGACCCCGAAGATGGCGCCGGTGATGGTGTGCGTGGTCGATACCGGCACCCCGAGGCCGGTCGCCAGGAACAGCGTCATCGCACCGCCGGTCTCGGCGCAGAAGCCGCCGACCGGCTTGAGCTTGGTGATGCGCTGGCCCATGGTCTTGACGATGCGCCAGCCGCCGAACATCGTCCCCAGGCCGATGGCGAGGTAGCAGCTCCAGATGACCCAGCCCGGCGGCATCGCGTCGCTGGCCGCGGTATGGCCGGAGGCGATGAGGAGCAGCCAGATGATGCCGATGGTCTTCTGCGCGTCGTTGCCGCCGTGACCGAGGGAATAAAGCCCCGCCGAGGCGAGCTGCAGGCGCCGGAACCAGCGGTCGACGCGCATCGGCGGACTGCGACGGAACGCCCAGGCCACGGCCACCATCATCAGCCCGCCGAGGATCAGGCCCATCAGCGGCGCCACGAAGATGAAGAGCACCGTCTTCGTCAGACCCGGCAGCAGCAGCGGCCCCGCGCCGGCCTTGGCCAGCGTGGCCCCGACGATGCCGCCGATGAGCGCGTGCGAGCTGCTCGAGGGGATGCCGTAGAGCCAGGTGATGACGTTCCAGGCGATGGCGCCGATGAGCGCACCGAAGACCACGTGCTGGTCGACGATGCCGGGCTCGACGATGCCCTTGCCCACCGTGGCGGCCACCTTGAGGTGAAAGACGAACACCGCCGCGACGTTGAAGAAGGCAGCGAACAAGACCGCATGATGCGGCTTGAGCACGCCGGTGGAGACGACGGTGGCGATCGAGTTCGCGGCGTCGTGGAAGCCGTTCATGAAGTCGAAGACGAGGGCCAGGGTGACGAGGGTCACCACCACCCAAAGCGCGATCGGGGCAGCCTGCATCGTGATCGGATCGGATCGGAGTCGCCGGGGTCGGCTTCAGGAGTTCTCGAGAACCACGCCTTCGATCAGGTTCGCGACATCCTCGCAGCGGTCGGAGATCAGTTCCAGGTGCTCGTAGACGGCCTTGAGCTTGATCAACTCGCGAGTGTCCTCCTCCTCACGGAAAAGGCGCGAAAGCGCACTGCGCAGCGCCCGGTCGGCCTCGCCCTCGAGGCGGTCGATCTCCTCGCAGGTGCGGATCGCATCCTCGACCACCAGCGCGCTCGAGAGCTTGGGCAGCAGCGCCACCGCGTGCTTGACCAGTTCGCAGCAGCGCACCGAGAGCACGGCCAGGCGCAGCACGTCCTCGTCGACGCGCTGCACGTCGTAGAGCGTCATGACCTCGGTGCAATCCTCGAGCAGGTCGAGCACGTCGTCCATCGCGTTGATCAGCCCGAGGATCTGCTCGCGGTCGATCGGCGTGATGAAGGTGCGGTGCAGCATGCGACTGACCTCGTGCGTGATCCGGTCTGCCGCGCGCTCCGCGGCGTCGACCTCGGCCGCGTACTTCTGGCGCAGCTCCGGGTCGGCATAGTTCTTCACCATGCGCATGAATGCGCTTGCGCCCAGTTCGATCTGTTCCCCATGCGCGTTGAAGCGCTCGAAGAAGTTGCCGTCCTTGGGCAAGAGCTTGCCGAAGACCATCGTCATGCCTTGGAGTTGAGCGGGAAACCCGCCGGGCGGCCTGGCCGACCCGGCGCAACCCGACGCGAGGGGCACCGCAGTCCGGCTCCGGACGGGCGCTCGCCTCGACGAATCAGCGCGGATTGTAAGGGGCCCCTCGGGCGCCGCCGATCGGGGATGGAATCGAGCGGCACCCGCAGCAGCCCGGCCGCATCGCGCCCCGATCCGCGCCGCTCAGTCCGGGGCGGCGGGCTTGCCGGGATCGCCGTCGCCGTGATCGCCCCCCGCGCCGCCTTCTGCAGCCGGCTTGCGCCGACGACGGCGGCGGCGCTTGGCCGGCACCGCCGCGTCGGTCGGCGGTGGCGCGTCATCGTCGTGCGCCGCGCCGGCCGCGGCCGCCTCGGCCTGCGGGGCGGAGCCGGCCAGCGCCGGGTCCGCCACCGCGTTCCTGGCCGCCGTCGTAGCGGCCTTGCGCACGCGCCGCGGCGACGCCGCCGGGCGCAGCGCCTGCACCAGCGCCTCGCGCGCCTCGTCGTCGCCGAGGTGGTAATCCTCCCACCAGTCCGCCAGCGCCGCGTCGACCTCGCCGACGTCGGCGCGCAGGCGCAGGAAGTCGTAGCCGGCACGAAAGCGCGGCTGCGCTGCGAGCGAGGCCGCCGAGGCCGCCGTGCGACGCTCGAAGCGAGGCTGCATCTGCCAGATCTCGCGCATGTCGGCGGCCAGCTTGCCGCGGCCGGAGACGTCGCCGATGCGCGCCTCGAAGACGGCGTCGATCGCCTGTTGCAGCGCCGGGAACGGCGCCTCGCCGGCTTCGCGCAACGCCGCCCAGCGCGCCTGCACGTCATGCCAGAGCAGGCAGGCGAGCATGAAGCTCGGAGCCACCGCACGGCCCTCCTTCACGCGGCGGTCGGTGTCGGCCAGCGCCAGCTCGATGAAGCGTGCGCGCAGCGGATGCGGCTGGCGCGGGTGCAGCACGGCTTCGAGGAGGGGAAACACGCCGCGGTCCAGGCCATGGCGACGCAGCTCCTCGAGGCTGCGCAGCGCGTGCCCGGTCTGCAGCAGCTTGAGCATTTCGTCGAACAGGCGCGAGGCCGGCACGTTGGCCAGCAGCGCCGAGAGCTCGCGCAGCGGCGCCTGCGTCGCCGGGTCGAGCGCAAAGCCCAGCTTGGCCGCGAAGCGCACCACGCGCACGATGCGCACCGGGTCCTCGCGGTAGCGCGTGGCCGGCTCGCCGATGATGCGCAGCACGCGGGCGCGCGCATCCTGCAGGCCATGGTGGTAGTCGACCAGCACCTGCGTCGTCGGGTCGTAGTACATCGCGTTGATGGTGAAGTCGCGGCGCGCCGCATCCTCGACCTGTTCGCCCCAGACGTTGTCGCGCAGCACGCGGCCGCTGGCGTCGACGACGTGCGCCTTGTCGCTGATCTGCTGGCGCGCCGTGCGCTCGTTGCCCTGCACCTGCTCGGCGCTGCTGGCGTCGAGGAAGGCACGAAAGGTCGAGACCTCGACCACGTCGTGCTGCTGGCCGCGCCCGAAGACGACGTGCACGAGCCGAAAGCGCCGCCCGACGATGTAGGCGCGCCGGAACAAGGCCTTCACCTGCTCCGGCGTGGCGTCGGTGGCGACGTCGAAGTCCTTGGGTGGCACCCCCACCAGCAGGTCGCGCACCGCACCGCCGACGATGTAGGCCTCGTGCCCGGCCTCCTTGAGCGTGCGCACGACGCGCACGGCGCGCTCGTCGAGCAGCTTGGGGTCGATGCGATGCTCGCCCGGCGGCACCTCCTGGCGCTGCCCGAGCGGGATCTCCACGGGGTTCGCCGCCGGTCTTGCCGCGGGGTCCGCCGCGGCGGCGGCCCTGGTGCGCGCTTCCTTGCCCGCGATGCGCGCGGGGGCGGGCTTGCCCAGCAGCCGGTTGATGAAGGTCCTGATCATGGGAAGAGTCGAAGAATGGGCCAGCGGCGCTGCCGCGCCACCGCCTCGAGCGCGGGGCTCGGGTTGGTGGCCACCGGATCGCTGACGTGCTCGAGCAGCGCCAGGTCGTTGGTCGAGTCGCTGTAGAAGACCTGGCCGTCGAAGTCGCCGAAATCGCGTCCGATCGAGCGCAGCCAGTCATGCACGCGCTCGATCTTGCCGGCGCGAAACGCCGGTGTGCCGCGGATGGCGCCGGTCGGGCGCCCGGCCTCGTCACGCTCGAGCTCGGTGGCGATCAGCGTCGGGACGCCGAGCAGTTGCGCGAACGGTCGCGTCACGAAGTCATTGGTGGCGGTGACGATGGCCATCAGGTCGCCGGCTTCGCGATGGCGCTGCACCAGCGCCTGCGCCGCGGGCCGCAGCGCCGGACGCGCCACCTCCTCGACGAAGCGCTTCTGCAGCGCCTGCACCTCCTGCGCCGGTCGCATGCGCCAGGCCGCAGTGCAGAAGTCGACGTAGGCGTCGATGTCCAGCGTCTCGGCCCGGTACTGGGCGAAGAACTCGTCGTTACGGCGACGATACGCGTCGCCGTCGGCCCAGCCGCTGGCGACCAGGAATTCGCCGAAGGCGTGGTCGGAGTCGATCGGCAGCAGCGTGCCGTCGAGGTCGAAGAGCGCCAGCTTCATGCGCGACACCGGCTCGTCTTCCGCACCGCACCGCGCACGCCACCCGGCCGCACCTTGGTCATGCCTCCTCCTCGATCAGCATCGTGCGCACCAGCGGCACGGTGATGGCACGCGAGCGCGCCAGCGAATAGTGGTCGAGCCGGTCGAGCAGCCTCATCAGCGAACCCATGTCGCGCGCGAAGCGCCGCAGGAGGTGGTCCATCACCTCGTCGGAAAAGAAGATGCCGCGGCGATCGGCTTCGCGGCGCAGCGCTGCGCGCGTCTGCTCCTCGCCCAGCGGCTGCAGCGCGAACACATGCCCCCAGCCGAGCCGGGTGCGCAGGTCGTCGCGCAGCGGCAGGTCCACCGGCGGCACGCGGCCGGCGGCGGCGACCTGCACGCCTTGCCCGACCGCCTCGACGAAGAGCGCGAACGCCGCCTGCTGGGCGTCGGCGTCCAGCGCCTCGCAGCGGTCGATCACCACCAGCGACCATTCGGGCGCCATCGACCAGGGCCGTTCCTCGTCGGCATCGAACCAGCCCACGCGCTCGCCGCGCCCCTGCACCTCATGCGCGAACGCCCGCAGCAGGTGCGTCTTGCCGCTGCCCGCCGGCCCCCAGAGGTAGACCGGCGGCGCCGGCAGCACGAGCCCGCGCAGATGCTGCACGGCCTGCGCGTTGCACCCGGCGAGGTAGGTGTCGAAGGTCGGCAGCGACGGTATGCCGATGGCCAGCGGTATCTGTTGCATCGTCGCCCAGCTCATCGCGAGACGCCGCCGCGCCACGCGCCGACCTTGCCGGCCGCTGCAGCCGGCTGCGCGCGCCCCGGGCGCAGCGCCCCGGCGGTGCGCAGGAGAGGCACGGGCGGATGCGGTCGGGCGGTAGGCGACACGGGAAGCATGGCTGGTAACCGTCGAAGTTTAGGTCAGCCGTGATGCAGCAACTGACGCCAGCGCAGGCCGCTCGCGCGCAGGGTCAGCAGGTAGGCCAGTGCCGCGGCACCGAGCACCGCGGCCATCAGCCCCGCGCGCGCCAGGCGCTGCGCTTGGCCCAGGGCAATCCAGTCGATGCCGCGCCCTGCGCCGTACAGCAGCAGCCCGAGCACGGCGCAGGCCAGCAGCACCTGCGCCGAGAAGCGCAGCCAACCCGGTCGCGGCACGAAGGCCTTGCGCCGATGCAGGCCACGCAGCAGCAGCCCCGCGTTGACGAGCGCCGCCAGGCCGATCGACAAGGCCAGCCCGGCAACGCCGAGCCAGGGCACGAAGACCAGGTTCATGCATTGCGTCGCCACGAGCACGCCGATGGCGATGCGCACCGGCGTGCGGATGTCCTGGCTTGCGTAGAAGCCCGGCGCCAGCACCTTGATGGCGACCAGGCCCAGCAGCCCGCAGCCGTAGCCACGCAAGGCAATGGCCGACTGCATCACGTCCGCCGCGGTGAAGGCGCCATAGTGGAACAGCACCGCGATCAGCGGCTCCGGGAAGACCAGCAGCGCCACCGCGCACGGCAACGCCAGCAGCAGCACCAGGCGCAAGCCCCAGTCGAGCAGGCTGCTGTAGCCCTGCGCGTCGCCGCGGCCGCGCGCCGCCGCGAGCTGGGGCAGCAGCACGGAGCCCAGCGCCACGCCCAGCAGGCCGGTCGGAAACTCCATCAGCCGATCGGCGTAGAAGAGCCAGGAGACCGCACCGACGCCGAGATGCGAGGCGATCTGCGTGTTGATGAGCAGCGAGAGCTGGGCCACCGACACCCCCAGCAGCGCCGGCGCCATCAGGGCCAGGATGCGGTGCACGCCGGGGTGCGACCAGGCGCGGCGCACGGCCGCCGGGGAGATGCCCAAGCGCGGCAGCTTGCCGATGCGCCGCAGCGCCGGCGCCTGCCACGCCAGCTGCAGCACGCCGCCGAGCACCACGCCGCCGGCCAGTGCGAGGATGGGCTGCAGGCCCAGGCGCTCGAACCACGGCACGCCGAGCCAGGCCGCGGCGATCAGGCTGAGGTTGAGCAGCACCGGCGTGAACGCCGGCACCGCGAAGCGCCGCCAGGTGTTCAGGATGCCCGCAGCCAGCGCGACGAGCGACATGCAGCCGATGTAGGGAAACATCCAGCGCGCCATCAGCACCGCCAGGTCGAAGTCCTGCAGTCCGGCCGCGAGCAGCCACACGAGGATCGGCGCCGCGGCGATGCCGAGCAGGCTCGTGGCCACCAGCGCCCACAGCAGGACGGTGGCCACGGCGTCGATGAGGTGCTGCGTGGCCTCGTCGCCCTCGCGCTCGCGCGTCTCGGCCAGGAGGGGGACGAAGGCCTGGGCGAACGCACCCTCGGCAAAGAGGCGCCGCAGCAGGTTGGGCAGCCGGAAGGCGACGTTGAAGGCGTCGGTCAAGGCCCCGGCGCCGAACTGCGCGGCGATGAGCTGGTCGCGCACGAGACCGGTCACCCGGGAGACGAGCGTCAGCAGCGAGACGGTGGAGGCGGCCTTGAGGAGGTTCACGGGCGGGCGGCGGATTATAGGGAGCGCCGGATCGGCAGACGCCGACGCACCCAAGCGGCGTGCTATACTCTTATGCTTTTATGGCGCGCTGGCCTTGCCCTGTTCAAGGATCTCCGGCTGCGGCAATCCGGAACATCACAGGCTAGCTAAGAGACCATGGCCACTTCCTCCAAAGCCAAGAAGAAGACCGTTCGCATCGCCTCGGGCCGCAAGCGCGCCCGCCAGAACGTGTCGCTGAACGCTGCCAACACCTCGCTGCGCTCGCGCTTTCGCACCATGGTCAAGCAGGTGAAGAAGGCAGTCGCCGGCGGCGACAAGGCGGCGGCAACCGACGTCTTCAAGAGCGCCCAGAGCGTCATCGACTCGGTGGCCGACAAGGGCATCTTCCACAAGAACAAGGCCGCCCGCATCAAGAGCCGCCTCTCGGCGAAGATCAAGGCTCTGGCAAGCGCCGCCGCCTGAGGCGACCGCGTCCCGGACCCAGGGCCTGCCGACGCAGGCCCTTTGTTCGTGCCCGCGCGGTGCGATGGCAAGAAGCCGCGCCGGCCGCCGGCGTCCGCTCAGGCGGGCGGATCGGCAGGGCCGACGCCGACCACCGGCAGTTCGTTGTCGCGCGCGAAGTTCATCACGAAGTCCCAGGCCATGGGTTCGATGTCGCGCAGCGCCTCGTCGACCATCACGCACTTCACCCCGCCGACGACGCGCGGTACGCAGTAGGGCGAGAAGCCGAGGTGCGAGCCGAACCGCGGGCTGCCGCCGACGCTGCCGGGACGAAAGCAGGACATGGCGCCGGCCAGACGCTCGGGCCAGTCGCTCGGACGGAAGGTCCGCCCCTGCCGGGTCACGCCCTGGATGTAGTACTGACGGAAGACTCGATCGGACATCGGTGGCCGGGCGCGGGCCTTGCCGGCGCGGGCGGGGAACGATTCTGGCCACGGCCGGTTTCGGCAAGCTGACGCGCCTGCGGGCGCCGCGGACGAGGCGCCGCACCCCGCAGCCCGCCCGCGGCCGTGGGCGCCGCACCCCCCCGGCGCAGGCACCACCTTTAGAATCTGCTCCCGGCCGGCGGTGACCGATTGGGGTTGCACGCCGGCTTTGTGTTTGCAGAGCCCCCCGCCTGAGTTCGAAAGGAAGTCATGAACGCCCCGGACCCCGCTGCCGTCGACCCGATGCCGCACGTCATGTCCACCTACGCGCGCCTGCCGCTGGCCCTCTCGCATGGGCAGGGCTGCCGCGTCTGGGACACGCGCGGGCGACGCTACCTGGATGCGCTGGCGGGCATCGCGGTGAGCACGCTGGGCCACAACCATCCGCAACTCGTGCCTGCGCTGCAGGACCAGGTGGCCAGGCTCATCCACTGCAGCAACTACTACGAGGTGCCGCTGCAGGAGGAACTCGCCGCGCGCCTGTGCGAGCTCTCGGGGCTTCAGACCGTGTTCTTCTGCAACAGCGGACTGGAAGCCAACGAGGCGGCGATCAAGCTCGCGCGCAAGTACGGTCACGCCAAGGGCATCGAGCGCCCGGAGATCGTCGTCTGCGAAAAGGCCTTCCACGGCCGCTCGATCGCCACGCTCTCGGCCACCGGCAATCCGAAGATCCAGGAGGGCTTCGGCCCCCTCGTCGAGGGCTTCGTGCGCGTGCCGCTGAACGACCTGGCCGCGGTCGAGACGCTCGTGCGGTCCAACCCGAACGTCGTCGCCGTGTTCCTCGAGACGATCCAGGGCGAGGGCGGCATCAACCCCACGCGCAACGACTACCTGCAGGGCCTGCGCGCGCTCTGCGACCGTCAGGACTGGCTGCTGATGCTCGACGAAGTGCAGTGCGGCATCGGCCGCACCGGCAAGTGGTTCGCGCACCAGTGGGCGGGGATCACGCCCGACGTCATGCCGCTGGCCAAGGGCCTGGCCTCGGGCGTGCCGATCGGCGCCGTCGCCGCCGGCCCGAAGGCGGCGCGCCTGTTCCAGCCCGGCAACCACGGCACCACCTTCGGCGGCAACCCGCTGGCCATGCGCGCGGGTGTCGAGACCCTGCGCCTCATGTCCGAGGCCGGCCTGCTGGAGAACGCCGCCGCGCGCGGCGCGCAGCTGAGGAGTGCCTTCGAGCGCGCCTTCGCCGGCGAGCCCGGCGTGCGCGAGATCCGTGGCGCGGGGCTGATGATCGGCATCGAGCTCGACCGTCCCTGCGGGGCCTTGCTGCAGCGTGCGGCCGAGGCCGGCCTGCTCATGAGCGTCACCGCCGACCGCGTCGTGCGCCTGCTGCCGCCGCTCATCCTGGACGCCGCCGAGGCCGACGAGATCGTCGCCATCCTCGTGCCGCTGGTGCAGGCCTTTCTCGCCGAACCGAGGGCATGAAGCCGGGGCACTCGCTGATGAAGCACTACCTGCAGTTCAAGGACCTGCGGGCCGAGGAGTACGCCTACCTCTTCGACCGCACGCGCATCATCAAGAGGCGCTTCAAGAACTACGAGCGCTACCAGCCGCTGGCCGACCGCACGCTGGCGATGATCTTCGAGAAGGCGAGCACGCGCACGCGCGTGAGCTTCGAGGCCGGCATGTACCAGATGGGCGGCTCCGTCGTGCACCTGACGACCGGCGACAGCCAGCTCGGGCGCGCCGAGCCGATCGAGGACAGCGCGCGCGTCATCAGCCGCATGGTCGACCTCGTCATGATCCGCACCTTCGAGCAGAGCAAGCTCGAAGCCTTCGCCGCGCATTCGCGCGTGCCGGTGATCAACGGCCTCACCAACGAGTACCACCCCTGCCAGATCCTGGCCGACGTCTTCACCTTCATCGAGCACCGCGGCGCGATCGCCGGCAAGGTGGTGGCCTGGGTGGGCGACGGCAACAACATGGCCAACACCTGGCTGCAGGCGGCCGAGATCCTGGGCTTCACGCTGCACGTGAGCACGCCGCGAGGCTACGAGATCGACCCGCAGCAGGTCGGCACCGCCAGCGCCTGCCTGAAGACCTTCAAGAGCCCGGCCGCGGCCTGCGCCGGCGCGCACCTGGTGACGACCGACGTCTGGACCAGCATGGGCTTCGAGGCCGAGAACGCCGTGCGCCAGGCGGCCTTTGCCGACTGGTGCGTGGACGCGCAGATGATGCAGCTCGCGCGGCCCGACGCCCTCTTCATGCACTGCCTGCCCGCGCACCGCGGCGAGGAGGTCGCCGCCGAGGTCATCGACGGCCCGCAGAGCGTGGTCTGGGACGAAGCCGAGAACCGCATGCACGTGCAGAAGGCCTTGATGGAGTATCTGCTGCTCGGCCGCATCGGATGAAGCCGGCGGCCGCGCTGCCGGCGCCCCGGCAGCGGCCTGCACCGGGGCCGGCCCCCTGGGGGTTGCGGAGTCAGGGCTTGCCTTCTGCCCCCCAAGGGCACCGTGCCGCCTCGTTCACTGCTTGAAGCCCTCGATCGTCGCGCCGATGCGCACCGTCTTCGGCATGCCCGCCTTCACGAGGTAGTCCATGCCCCATAGCGTGCGGTCGAGCACGGCTTCGAAGTCGCCGCCGCAGGCCTCGGTCTTGGCGCGCGTGTTGGGGTAGCAGCGAAACTGCAGCGCCTTCAGCGTCAGCGGGTGCGTCTGGCCGAGCAGCGTGATCTGCCCGGGCACCTCGACCAGACGCTCGCCGTCGAACACCAGGCGGTCGGAGACGAAGCGCATCGTCGGGTGCCTGGCGCTGTCGAACAGGTCCGGCGCGCGCAGGTGCTCGTCGAAGCCCTTGGAGCCGCTGTAGACGCTGGCGGTCTGCACGACGATGTCGATGGCGCCGGTCTTGGCCTCCTTGTCGAAACGCACGCTGCCCGACACCTCGTCGAAGCGCGCGCGGTTGATCGAGGCGCCGTTGTGGTCGATGGCGAAGGTGGCGTAGGTGTGGTCGAGGTCGATCTTGTAGTCGGCCACGGCGGCCTGGGCGCCCATCGATCCGAGCGCGAGCGCGAGTGCGGCAACCAAACCGGGGGGGAAAGCGCGAGCTTGCATGACGACGTAGCCATTCTGGAGCTTGATTCGGCGGGAGGTGGAACCGACTCCGACCTGCGCCGATGGATGCATCCGCCGACGACGGGTCTCAAGTGTTCGATTCAGGGGAGACGCCAGTATCCCGTCGACGCACGCTGGCGCCGATGACGAAGCGCCAGGGGCTTGGGGCAAGTCAAGTCCTCGCCAACTCGTCACTCGCCTCACGAACGCGAAACAATCGGGAAAACCATGCGGGGCCGAGCGGAGCTTGGGGGCCTCAGCCCTGCCGGCGCCGCTCCATCCCGCTTTCGGCGTAGTAGCGGGCCTTATTCGCGTACATGACCTGGTCGGCCTGCTGCACGGCGGCCTCGAGCTGCTCGCCGGCGTGGGCAACGGCGCTGCCGCTGGCGAAGCTGAGCGCCATGCCCGAATAGAACTGGTTGTTGAGCTCGACCAGGCTGGCCACGCGCTCGACCATGTGCTGCGCGGCGCGTTCGTCGCCGGCCGGGATGAGGATGCAGAACTCGTCGCCGCCGATGCGAGCCGCGCACGCCGGGCTGTCCACGGCCTTGGCCAGCACCTCGCCGGCACGGCGCAGCAGCGCGTCGCCGGCGGCGTGGCCATGTTCGTCGTTGACCGCCTTCAGGCCGTTCATGTCCAGCACCAGCACCACCACCGGCCACGGGCCTTTGCGGGCGAGGCGGTTGAGTTCCTCGACGTAGTAGGCGCGGTTGCGCAGGCCGGTCAGCACGTCGTGCTTGCCCAGGTACTCGAGGTAGGCCTCGGCCTTCTTGCGCGCGCTGATGTCGACGAGGGACAGCAGCACCATGCTCCAGTCGTGCCGATGGCCCTCGAGCACGGCGAACTGCATGTGGATGTGCAGCCGCTCGCCCGCCAGCGTGGAGTTGACGACCTCGCGCTGCTGCACCAGCCGGCCCTCCCACAGGTCGAGCAGCTGGTCGGCAAAGGACTCCTGCATGTCCGCGGTGAAGACGCGATCGGTGCGCTCCAGCAACTCGCGCTTGTCGGCGGCGCCGAACAGCGCCACCGTGACCTGGTTGATGTCGATGACGCGGATCTCGCGCATGCAGCGCGTGATGAACTCGGGATGCACCTTGAGGAAGGTGCGGAAATCGCTGATGCCCTGCGCCCGCACCTCGTCCATCAGCCGCTTCACCTGGCTGAAGTCCTCCACCCACAGCGACACCGGCGAGTGCTCGAAGAGGCTGCGCGCGTACTGCTCGCTGTGCTGCAGGGCGCGCTGCGCACGCATCGGCGCCGTGTCATCCTCCAGCGAGACCAGCACGCGGTCCCAGCGCTCCTCGTGGCCGGGAAGGATGCGGCCGCGCACGCGCACGTCCAGCCGCCGGCCGTCGAGCGCGTAGTTCACCGTCTGCGTGGCAAAGCCCTGGCTGCCGGCCCAGAGCTGCTCGATCTCGGGAATGGCGTGCTCGAGCATGTCGTCGCGGAACACCTGGCCCAGCGAGCGCTCGAGCGTGGCCTGGTCCGGCGCAGCCAGCAGCTGCAGCGTGCGCTGGTTCACCTGCACCACGCGGATGGCGGCGCCGTAGTCCTGCACGCCCTGCGGATGCGCGCGCAGGTACGCCGCGACATCGGTGACACCGGCGGCGCGCCAGCGCTCGAAGAGCGCGCGCACGCCGCTGAAGTCCTCCAGCCACAGGGACACGGGGGCGAGCTCGAACATGTGTTCGAAGTCGGCCAGGACGGATGCTGCGTCGGACATGATGGGCGTTCGAAGGGGCGCGGTGATTGTGATGGCGCGGCACCCGCGGGCGGCCGCCGCGGCGGCTCAGGCGAGCCCGACGATCTCGCCGTCGTCGCCGAGGTCGATGCGCTCGGCGGCCGGGACGCGCGGCAGGCCGGGCATGGTGGTGACGTCGCCGGCCAGGGCGACGACGAAGCCGGCGCCGGCGGCCAGGCGCACTTCGTGGAAGTCGATCACATGGCCCTCGGGCGCGCCGCGCTGCGACGCGTCGGTGCCGAAGCTGTAGGGTGTCTTGGCGATGCACACCGCGAGCGCGCCGTGGCCGGCGCGCTGCCAGGCCTCGAGCTGCGCGCGCACGGCGTGCGGCGCGCGGATGCCCGCGGCACGGTAGACGCGGGTGGCCACCTTCTCGAGCTTGGTCCACAGCGCGTCGCTGCTGTCGTAGACGAAGCGCGGCGCTGCCGCGGGCGCGCCCGCGGGCGGCAGCATGCGCAGCATGGCCTGCGCAAGCGCGATTGCGCCGGCCCCGCCCTCGGCCCAGTGGCGCGCCTCGACCACGGCCACGCCCTCGGCGCGGCCCCAGTCCTGCAGCAGCGCGCGCTCGCTGTCGTGGTCGTCGGCAAAGGCGTTGAGGGCGACGACGCAGGGCAGGCCGTAGACCTCGCGCACGATCTGCACGTGGCGCTGCAGGTTGGGCAGGCCGCGGCGCAGCGCCGCCAGATCCGGTGTGCTGCGCGGCGCGCGCTCGTCGCCGCCCTGCCAGGCCAGGGCGCGCACCGTGGCCACGACCACCGCCGCCGCCGGCCACAGGCCGGCACTGCGGCACTTGATGTCGAGAAATTTCTCGGCGCCGAGGTCGGCGCCGAAGCCGGCCTCGGTGAGCACCAGGTCGGCCACTCCGAGTGCGGCGCGCGTGGCCATCACCGAATTGCAGCCGTGCGCGATGTTGGCGAAGGGTCCGCCGTGCACGAAGGCCGGCGTGCCTTCCAGCGTCTGCACCAGGTTGGGGGCAAGCGCATCCTTCAGCAGCACCGTCATCGCGCCCTGCAGCTTCAACTGCGCCACCGTCACCGCGCTGCCGTCGAGACCCTGCGCGACGACCATGCGCGCCAGCCGCGCGCGCAGATCGGGCAGCGACTGCGCCAGGCACAGCACCGCCATCACCTCGGAGGCGACGACGATGTCGAAGCCGGCCTCGCGCGGCACGCCGTGGGCCAGGCCGCCCAGGCCGATGACGATGCGGCGCAACGCGCGATCGTTGACGTCGAGCACGCGCTCGAACACGATGCGCCGCGGGTCGATGCCCAGGGCGTTGCCGTGGTGCAGGTGGTTGTCGATGGCCGCGGCGAGCAGGTTGTGGGCTGCGGCGACGGCATGGAAGTCGCCGGTGAAGTGCAGGTTGATGTCGTCCATCGGCAGCAGCTGCGCGTGGCCGCCGCCGGTGGCGCCGCCCTTGCGGCCGAAGACCGGGCCCATCGAGGGCTGGCGCAGCGCGACTGCGACCCGCTCGCCCAGGCGCTGCAGCGCGTCGGCCAGGCCGATCGTGGTCGTGGTCTTGCCCTCGCCCGGCGGTGTCGGCGTGATCGCGGTGACGAGCACGAGCCTCCCCGCCGGCCGCGCCGCCAGCGACGTGGCGAAGGGCAGCGCAAGCTTGGCCTTGTCATGGCCGTAGGGAACGAGGGCGTCCTCGTCGATGCACAGGCGCTGCCGCGCCAGCTCGGTGATGCGCAGCGGGCGTGCGGCGCGGGCGATTTCGAGGTCGGTGAGGGCCACCATGTTGTGCAGTCAAACGCGAATCAGACGACGCGCAGCACTGCGCGCAGGCCTCGCGGGCAGGGGACGTTGCCAGGCGCGGCGGCACCGATTCAACGCGGACGATCCTCGATGCTGGCCAGCTGCGAGTGGCGCAGCCGCGTGTTGGCCAGCGCGCCGGCCGACTCGAGGATCGGGTAGGCGATCGAGCAGATGTTCGAGTTGATGCGCTTGAGCTCGCCGATCAGGTCCAGGTGCAGCGAGCTGGTCTCGATGCTTTGCGCCGTGTGGTCGCGCAGCCGCATGATGTGGTTGGTGGCGTACTCGCGCTCGAGGTCGCGAAAGCGCGCCTTCTCCTCCAGCAGCCGCTGCGCGTCGCGCACGTGACCGTCGAGGAAGACGCTCATGCCCAGGCGCAGGTTGGAGAGCAGGCGCTCGTGCAGGTGGAAGATCTCGGCCATGCCGGCCTCGGAGAAGCGCCTGCCGGTGCGGATCTTCTTGTCCTCGAGGTCCTGCAGGATGCGCTCGACGCTGTCGCCGATCTGCTCCATGTTGATGGTGAAGCTGACGATGTCGGTCCAGCGCCGGCCCTCGCGTTCGGACAGCGCCTCGCGCGAGATCTGCGTCAGGTAGAACTTGATCGCCGAGTACAGCTCGTCGACGACGTCGTCCATGCGGCGCAGCCGCTCGGCGAGCTCGAGGTCGTTGTCGCGCATCACCGGCACCACGCCGCGCAGCATGGTCTCGACGACGTCGGCCTGGTGCAGCGCCTCGCGCGCCGCGCTGCTAATCGCCAGGCTGGGCGTGGCCAGCGCCACCGGGTCGAGGTAGCGCGGCCCATCGCCGCGGCCGAGCGTGCTCGGCTTGGGCAGCACGCGCTGGGTGATGCGCGCCACCGGGCCGGTGAAGCCGATGAAGAGCAGCGCCATGAGCACGTTGAAGCCGAGGTGGAAATAGACCACCTGCTGGTGGATGTCGCTGACGTGGTTGTGCAGCAGCAGCCGCGCCTCGGGCAGCAGCGGCACCATCAGCGTCGCACCCACGGCCTTGAAGATGAAGTTCCCGAGCGGCAGCCGCCGCAGTTCGGCCGCGCCCGTGGCGGTGACGAGGATGGCCAGCAGTGCGCTGCCCACGTTGGCTCCCAGCACCAGGCCCAGCGCCACCGGCAGCGTCAGCAGCCCCTGCGCCGCCAGCGTCGCGGTCAGCAGCACCACCGCCAGGCTGGAGTAGCAGAGCATCGCCAGCACGCCGCCGGCGAGCAGGTGCAACCCGACGTCGTCGGGCAGCGCCGCCAGCAGCGCGCGAATCTCCGGCGCCTGGGTCATCGGCCGCGTCGCGGTGACGATGAGCTGCAGCGCCAGCGTGATGAGCCCGAGGCCGATGAGCACGCGGCCGATGCGCCCGAGCATGCCGCGCTCGCTGGCCACGAAGAGCACGACGCCGACGAAGATCAGCAGCGGGCTCAGCCACGAGAGGTCGAAGGAGAACACGAGCACCATCAGCGCCGTGCCGACGTCGGCCCCGAGCATTACCGCCAGCGCCTCGGTCGTCCCGACGAGCCCGGTGCCGACGAAGCTGGCGACGATGAGGCAGGTCGCGGTGCTGCTCTGCAGCAGCGTCGTCACGCCCAGCCCGGCGATCATCGCCGTCGGCCGGTTGGCGACGCTGCGCGCGAGCACGCTGCGCAGGTTTTCGCCGAAGGCGCGCAACACGCCGGTGCGCACGTTGTAGATGCCCCAGACGAGCAGGGCGATGGCGGCAAGCAGGTTGAGCAGGTGGATCACGTCGGCTTCGCGGCCGCAAGGGCGGCCGCATGCCCGATGTTAGTGATTCCCTCGCCCGAGAAGGCCCATTGACGGGCGCTTGTCCGCCCCGCAGCGCGCGCATAATGCGCGCGCCAGCCCCTCCTTCCATGCAAGCGCCCCCGCTGCTCGTCGGCGTCTCCGCCCGCATCTACTACCCCGGCAGCCAAGGGTCGCTGCCCGGCGTCTTCACCAAGACGCTGCACTACCTGGAGCAGTCGGTGGCGCACTGGGTGCTCTCCGGCCACGCGATGGCGGTGATGATCCCGGCGGTGACGCGCGACAGCATCGTGCAGCGCAGCGACCTGGATCTCGACGACTACGCGCAGGCGCTGGACGGCCTCGTGCTGCAGGGCGGCAACGACGTCGCGCCCGAGTTCTACGGCGAGCCGCCACTGTCCCCCGAGTGGGCGGGCGATGCGGTGCGCGACCGCTACGAGATCGAACTCATCCGCGCCTTCATCGACGCCGGCAAGCCGGTGTTCGGCGTCTGCCGCGGCTTCCAGCTGCTCAACGTGATGCACGGCGGCACGCTGTGGCAGGACATCGCCACGCAGCGCCCAGGCTCGCGCGCGCACCGCGAACTCGGGCAGTACGAGCGCCACTTCCACGACATCGCCATCGAGCCCGGCTCGCGGCTGGCCGCGCTCTATCCGGGGCGCCTGCGCGCGCGCGTCAACAGCATCCACCACCAGGGCATCAAGGACCTGGCCGCGGGCTTCGTCGTCGAGGCCCGCTGTGCCGAGGACGGCATCGTCGAGGCCTTCCGCCGCACCACCCCCGGCGCCTACGTGGCCGGCGTGCAGTGGCACCCCGAGTTCCACGACCCCAGGGACGGGCAGGTCATCGACGACTCACCGATGCTGCAGGACTTCCTGCAGGCCTGCAGCGCGACGCGACGTCGCTGAGCCCGCGGGCGGGATCAGGGAAAGTCTGTGCAGGACCTCGCGCTTCGCGCAGCACGCGGCTTGCGCGAGCGCAAAGGAGGGCTTGCGTGCTCTTCCTAGAGTCGGCGCAACGATCCCGCCCACGTTGGAGGTGCCCATGTACCAACGCATCCTGGTACCCGTCGACGGCTCCGCGCTGTCCGACCGCGCCATCGACGCCAGCATCGGCCTGGCGCGCCAGCTCGGCGCGGCGATCACCGGCTTCGTCGCCGAGCAGCCGCCGCCCGCGCGTGAACGGCGCCGTGCCGGCAGCGGCTTGCGGTTGATCGAGGATCTGGACTCGCTGACCCCCGAGGCGGCGCGGCACGTGCTGGACCGCTTCGCCGCCGCCGCGCGCGCCGCCGGCGTGCCCTTCGAGGGCCACCACGCGCGCGTCGAGCAGGTCGACGTGGCCCTGCTGGCCGAGGCCGAGGCGCGCGGCTGCGACCTCATCGTCATGGTCAGCGAGGGCCGCGGTGCCTTCGGCGAGTTTCTCTACGGCTCGCAGGCCAAGGCGGTGCTCTCGGGCAGCAAGCTGCCCCTGCTGGTGCTGCACTGAACCGCAGCGGCGGGCCCGACGCCCGCCCGCGGCGAACGAGAACGCCCCTCAGCCGGCCGATTCCCGTGCCGCGTCCTCGCCGAAGTCGTGCCCGCCCAGGGCATTGAGCGTGGCGTTGGGGTGGTAGCGGCGAAAGCCCTCCTCGATCTCCGCCAGCGGCACCTCGTCGTAGACGCCACGCTGGTTGAGGTACTCCATGTGACGGTTGCCCGCCTTGTCGTACGGGTGGTAGATCGAGTCATCGCGGCCGTCGAACTCGAGCGGCAGCAAGCCGAAGCGCTCGCACAGTTCGATGTTGAAGGCCGGCGTGGCCTTCACCCAGCGCCCGTCGATCCAGAGGTCGCTGTAGCCGTGCCAGACGTAGACGTCGCTGTTCATCGCCTTGCGCAGGCGCTCGGTGCTGAGGTGGTTGCGCACGTCCGCATAGCCCACGCGCGCGGGGATGCCCACGGCGCGGCAGACCGCGGTGAGCAGCGCCGCCTTGGGCACGCACCAGCCGTAGCCGTTGGCGAGCACGGTGCTGGCGCGCAGGCCCTGCTCGGTGAGCTCGATGCGATAGGGGTCGTAGCGAAAACCGTCGCGCACGGCGAGGTAGAGCGAGACCGCGCGCTCGCGCACGTCGGCGCCGCGATCATGCTCGCGCGCGAAGGCCACCACCGCCGGATGGTCGCTGTCGATGATGGCGGTCGGCGCGAGGTTGGCCGCGGTGGGCGTGGCGGGTTTGGTATCGCTCATGGTCTGGGTCTCTCCTGCGGCTTCGGTGTCGTGCATTCTCGCCTCTCGCGGGCAGGGGCGCAGGCGATGCCCCGCCGCCGCGACGCACACGCCGGCCGCTTCGCGGCGCTACAGTCGCCGTCATGATGCACGACCGCGCCGACCCCATCCTCGTGCAGGCCACCCGCGGCGGCATCGTCGAGTCCTTTCACCGCGGCGCCCTGGCCGTCGTCGATGCCGGGGGTGGACTCGTGCTGTCCATGGGCGAAATCGAGCGGCCGATCTTCCCGCGCTCGGCGATCAAGCTGCTGCAGGCGCTGCCCCTGGTGGCCAGCGGCGCGGCCGAGGCGCTGGCGCTGAACGACGAGGAGCTGGCGCTGGCCTGCGCCTCGCATAGCGGCGAGGAGGCGCATGCGCGCACGGCCGCCGGCATGCTCGCCAAGGCCGGCGTCGACGCCTCGGTGCTCGAGTGCGGCGTGCACTGGCCCTACGACGAGGACGCGCAGCGCGAGCTGGTGCGGCGCGGCGAGCCGGCCAGCGTCCTGCACAACAACTGCTCGGGCAAGCACAGCGGCTTCGTCTGCCTGGCCTGCCGGATGAACGGCGACCAGCCGCTGCGCGGCTTCCTCTCGGGCTACGTGCAGCCCGAGCATCCGGTGATGCGCGAGGTGAGCGCGGCGCTGCAGGCCGCCACCGGCTGGGATCTCTCGAAGAGCGCGCGCGGTATCGACGGCTGCTCCATCCCCGCGCACGCGGTGCCGCTGCGGCACCTGGCACTGGCCTACGCGCGCGTGGCCAGCGGCCAGGGGCTGAGTCCGCAGCACGCGCGGGCGGCGAAGCGGCTGCGCCAGGCGGTGGCCCGCGCGCCCTTTTTCACCAGCGGCACGGGCAAGTTCGACGCGCGCGTGAACGGGCACTTCGGCGAGCGTGTCTACTGCAAGGTCGGCGCCGAGGGCGTTCACTGCGCTGCGCTGCCGCAGCTCGGCCTGGGCATCGCCATCAAGATGGACGACGGCAACAACTCGCGCGCCTGCGAGGTCGTGCTCGCGGCACTGCTGCATCGCCTGCTGCCGCCGGCCGACGTCGACGCCGCCTTCCTCGGCGGCCTCTCCGATCAGGCGCTGCGCAACCGCAACCGCATCGAGGTCGGCCGCCTGCAGGCCGCAGCCGCCCTCGCCTCGGCCTGAGCGCGCCCGAGCGCTTCAGCGCCGGGGCGGGTGGGAGGGCCCGGACGGGTCGGCCCCCTCCTGCCCGAGCAGCGGAATGCTGCCGCCGGCGCCGGCCAGCAGCCCGGTGTGGCTGTAGATGCCGAGCTTGGCCCGGGTGTCGGCAATGTCGAGGTTGCGCATCGTCAGCTGGCCGATACGGTCGGCCGGCGTGAAGGCGCCCTCGACCTTCTCCATGCTCAGCCGCTCGGGTGCGTAGGTCAGGTTCGGGCTCTGCGTGTCGAGGATCGAGTAGTCGTTGCCGCGGCGCAGTTCCAGCGCCACCTCGCCCGTGACGGCGCTGGCCACCCAGCGTTGCGCGGTCTCGCGCAGCATCAGCGCCTGCGGGTCGAACCAGCGGCCGTGGTAGAGCAGCTTGCCGAGCACGCGGCCGTTGGCGCGGTACTGCGCGATCGTGTCCTCGTTGTGGATGCCGGTCACCAGGCGCTCGTAGGCGATATGCAGCAGCGCCATGCCCGGGGCCTCGTAGATGCCGCGGCTCTTGGCCTCGATGATGCGGTTCTCGATCTGGTCGCACATGCCCAGGCCATGCCGGCCGCCGATGCGGTTGGCCTCCTCGAAGAGCTCGACCTCGCTGGCGAAGCTGCGACCGTTGAGCGCCACCGGGCGCCCTTCCTCGAAGCGCACCGCCACCTCCTCGGCCTTGACGGCGACCTCGTCCTTCCAGAAGGCCACGCCCATGATCGGGTTGACGATGCGGATGCCGCTGTTCAGGAACTCGAGATCCTTCGCCTCGTGTGTGGCGCCCAGCATGTTGGAGTCGGTACTGTAGGCCTTCTCGACCGACATCTTGTAGTCGAAGCCGTGGGCCACCAGATACTCGCTCATCTCCTTGCGGCCGCCGAGCTCGTCGATGAAGGCCTGGTCCAGCCAGGGCTTGTAGATCTTCAAGCCCGGGTTGGCGAGCAGTCCGTAGCGGTAGAAGCGCTCGATGTCGTTGCCCTTGTAGGTGCTGCCGTCACCCCAGATGTGGACCGCGTCCTCCTTCATCGCCACCACCAGCGCGGTGCCGGTGACGGCGCGTCCGAGCGGCGTGGTATTGAAATAGGTGGCGCCGGCGGTGCTGACGTGAAAGGCGCAGCTCTGGATCGCCGCGATGCCCTCGGCCACCAGTTGCCCGCGGCAGTCCACCAGGCGTGCGATCTCGGCGCCGTACTGGCGCGCCTTGCGCGGAATGTCCTCGTAGTCGCTCTCGTCGGGCTGGCCGAGGTTGGCGGTGTAGGCGCAGGGGATGGCGCCCTTGGCGCGCATCCAGTGCACCGCGGCGCTGGTGTCCAGCCCGCCGGAGAAGGCGATGCCGACGCGCTGGCCGGCGGGAAGCGTTTGCAGGATGGTGGCGGACATGGCGGCGTTCGCGAAGTGTGCGGCTTGGAAAACCGGCTATTGTGATCGCTGCTGCAGCATCGATCCGCCGCGGCTACGATCGCGCCCCCATGCCCACCACCCCAGTCCTGCACCCGCTGCCCACCGGCGCTCGCCTGCTGGCGATCCCGATGCCGCAGCTTGCCACCGTCACGGCCGCGGTCTTCGTGGCCAGCGGCAGTCAGCATGAGTCGGCGCGCGAATCAGGCATCAGCCATGCCGTCGAGCACATGGTGTTCAAGGGCACGGCCACGCGCGATGCGCGGCGCATCAACCTCGACGCCGAGCGCCTGGGCGCCGAGGTCAATGCGCACACCGACAAGGACCACACCGCCTTCTACATGCTCGGGCTGCCGCAGCATGCCGGCGCCTTCGTGCGCATGCTGGCCGAGCTGGTGCTCGCGCCGACCTTTCCCGCCGAAGAGCTCGAGCGCGAGCGCGAGGTGCTGCTGCACGAGTACACCGAGGACGAGGACGATCCGCTGTCCAGCACCTTCAAGCTCTTCGACAAGGGCTGCTGGGGCGCGCACCCGCTGGCGCAGCCGGTGATCGGCAGCCGCCGCAACCTCGAGCGCTTCACGCGCGAGGATCTGGCCGCCTGGGTGCAGCGGCACTTCACGGCCGAGCGCATGGTGATCGGCATCGCCGGCTCGATCGACCCCGGGGCCCTGCTGCACGAAGTCGAAGCGGCCTTCAGCGCCCTGCCCCCGGGCCCGGCACCGGCGCTTGCCGCGCCGCCCTGGCTGGGCGGGGTGCACAGCCGGCGGCTGGAGGGATCGAGCCAATCGCACCTGGTGCTGGGCTTTCCCATCGCCGACCGCCGCGCCGATGATCCGACCGCCACCATGGCTGCGGCGCTGCTGGGCGAGGGCATGAGTTCGCCGCTGCTGGCACGCCTGCGCGAAGAGCGCGGACTGGCCTACTACACCGCCTGCTCGGCCGACGTGCTGGACGGCGGCGGCCAGTTCGTCGTCGAGCTCTCGACCTCGCCCGAGCAGCTCGAGCCCGCGCTGCAGGAACTCAGCCGCGTGCTGCAGGAGCAGGCCACACGCATCGACCCCGTCGACCTCGAGCGCGCACGAAACCAGGTCGTGGTGCGCCATCTGCGGGCTCAAGAGGGCGCGCTACGCCGGCTGGAGGACGCGGCGCTCGAAGTCTTCGCACTCGGCGGCATCCGCCCGGCCGACGAACGCCTGGCGCGCCTGGCCGCCGTCGACGCCCCCGCGCTGCGCATCCAGTTCGCGCGCATGATCGACGCCGGCGCGACGCTGGCCCTGGCCGGCAAGCTGCCGCGCGCGGCAAGCCCGCATGCGCGCAGGGCGGCGGGTACCCTGTTGCGAGCCTGAGCCAGCTCGCACGTGACGCGCGGGTCGCGCATAGGCCCAGGTCACGGTAACCTTCCGCATCGAACTGCGACGGCGCCCACCCATGTCACCCTCCCTGCTTGCGCTCCTCGGCTTCATCACCTGGACACTTGCCCTCCTCGTCCTCATGGAGCTCGTTCGGTCCAAGCTGGTCCTCACCGGCACGGTTTCGGCGAACGAGTTCAATCCCGAGAACACGAACCTCTCGCCTTTCATGCAGCGTCTTGCGCGGGCGCACGCAAACTGCCTCGAAGGCCTTCCCGTCTTCGGTGGCCTCCTGCTCTTGGCCGTCGTGGCGGGCAAGGCCGCGGTCACCGATCCGCTCGCCGTTGTCCTACTTGGGGCCCGAGTCGCCCAGTCGCTCATTCATCTTTGGTCCACCTCGCCCACGGCGGTCACGGTCCGCTTCACCGCGTTCGCCGTCCAGATGGCCATCGGCGTCTACTGGGCCGTCAGGCTGTATTCTCTTTCGTGATTGGAGAACGGCTTCCGCATGCGATCCGTTCGCAGGTCCCCTGTCCCGCCTGTCGCACCCAACGTCGACGGCGCATCGTGCGTCACCTCGTTGCCCACGCCCACGGACAGGTAACCGCGGCATCGGTGGCCCCAGAAGCCGCGGGTTGGTGACGCCGCCGAAGAGGATGCCGGTTTGCACCAAGGCCAGGCGTGGGTGCTTGGGGAACTGCCGCGGGTGGGTTGATGTGGGAGGGGAAGGCAAAAAGGGCCCGATCGATGCGACCGGG
>MEFD01000037.1 GCA_001724995.1 Rubrivivax sp. SCN 71-131 | reverse complement strand
CGCTCTTCAGGCCTGAGTTGCTTGTACGTCTTTCGTTGTTCTTCCATCGCAGCACCTTACGCCGGGTGAGGTGTTGCACTTCAGATTTGAGGCCGCCCACCTATTCATTTACGTTGAACTACAGGCTCCGTAGGCGACAATTAAGCTCTCCAAAAACCTCGGGCAAGTCTGCTACCGGGGGTGATGAAGATGGGCGACGATGGCGGGCATGCAGCAAGCAGAACTTGGACTGAACCGGAGCATCAAGCGCACGCGCAAGCGCGAGTTCCTGGCGCAGATGGATCGCGTCGTGCCGTGGACCGAGTAGGAGGCGCTGATCACGCCGTACGCAGCGCAGGGCCGGCGCGGCCGACCGCCGTTTGCGGTGGGCACGATGCTTCGCATCCACTTCATGCGGCAGTGGTTCACACTCAGCGACCCGGCGATGGAAGAAGCGCTGCACAACGTGCCCGTGTTTCGCGAGTTCGCCGGCTTGAAGTGCGAAACGCGCCTGCCCGACGAGAGCACGATCCTGCACTTTCGTCACACGCTGGAGGAGTTCAAACTGGCTGAGCACATCCTGGCTGCCGTCAACGAGATGCTGCAAGCCAAGAGTCGGCTGCTGAAGGCAGGCGAGGCGCTGGCCGGCTCGCTCTGCAAAGCGCAAGTATCTCAATCGAATCAGCGACTCGCAACGGTTACTTGAAGCGGCGTGGAGGACTCCAAAGGATCGGCGCGCGGGCGACTGTGGAGTAGCCCGTGAGCGCGTTCGGCAATGCCCGGAATGAGCGAAAGCGTTCCTCAGGTCGCTCCCAGCACGGCGGCACCACAGGTCTTGGCGGCGGAGCTCAACTTCTTGTCCAGCGTGGCCAGCGGCAGCGACAGGCGCAGCGCGAGTTCCAGGTAGGCTGCGTCGTAGACCGAGAGGCCGTGCCGTTCGGCGAGTTGCAGCGTGTCGCTCCAGCCGAAGCGATGAGTGTCCGGATCGACCTGGATCGGCAGCAAGGCCAGATCCTGCAGGGATGCCTCACGAAAGCCCGCGTCGATCCGTCCGCGGCGAACGGCCATCAAGAGTGCGTTTGCGACTTCCAGGTGCCAGAGCGCCGGTACCCAGGCACGACTGCCGACCACGCGGTCGAGCAATGCCCTTGCGCCCGGGCTCTCTTCATCCGGGAGCAGCCAGGACAGCGCAACCGAGCCGTCCAGGACCAGGCTCAACGTCGACCCTCGTCGCGCAGGGCCTGCCACTCGGGCCAGGTCATCGAAGGATGTTGAGCGGCACGCTGGCGGATGCGCGCTGCCGCTTCGGCCGCGCCCTGCTGCCGATCGCGCGCCGCGTGGGCGTCGACCAGCCGCGCCACCGGCCTGCCACGCCGCGTGATCACGATTTCTTCGCCCGCCTCCACGCGGTCGAGCAGCGTGCCCAGCGTGTTCTTGGCCTCGAAGGCACCGATCTCGCGCATCAACGCATCTCCAATCTGAACAGGCTAGATTGTAAGCTGGTTGTTGGCGTGCGTGCGTCAGTCGGCTCCGCGTCGGTTGCCCTCAACGCCCCGCGAGCGCCCCACGCAGCGCCGCCAGCATCGCATCCGGCTGCTCGGCCATCAGGTTGTGGCCGGCATCCAGCGTGACGATCTTCGCCTTCAGCGCTGCGGCGAGGTCCTTGGTGACCTTGGGCGGCGTCATCTGGTCGGCGCGGCCGAGGATGAAGGTGGTCGGGCAGCGCACCTTGGCGGCGGCTTCCATGCCCTCGGCGTAGGCGTCGCAGACGCGGAAATCGTGCTCGAAGAGGTTGCCGCCCGCCACGGTGCCGCCGCCCTGCAGCGTGCGGCGCATCAGGGCGCGGCTGCTGCCGTGCAGCCACATCCCCGGGCCGGGGTAGCTCGGCTTGGCAGCCAGGGTGCTGATCGAGAAGCGGTTGACCATCTCGATCGCAGCCAGCGGGCGCTGCCGCGCGGTGTCGAGCAGCGCGGGGCTGACCTTCATCGGGAAGGCGGTGCCGATCATCACGAGCTGCGTGATGCGCTCGGGCGCGCGCGCGGCGGTCTCGAGCGCGATCAGGCTGCCCATGCTGTGGCCGGCGATCGCCGAGCGCTGGACGCCCGCAGAATCGAGCAGCGCCAGCACGACATCGGCGGCGGCCTCGACGCTCGCCGGTGGCGGGCCTTCGCTGCGACCGTGGCCGGACAGGTCGATCGCCAGCACCGCGTGACCGTGATGCGCGAACCAGCGCGCGAGCAGCGTCCAGACGCTGTGGTCGTTGAGCGCGCCGTGCACGAAGACGAGGCAGGGCAGGGTGGGGTCGAAGTGGCGGCCGCCGGTGTAGGCCGACAGGCGCCGGCCCTGGACGCTGAAGCTCTTCATGCCACTGCTCCCGCGGCCTTCGCGGCGATCTTGAAGGCGCGCCCGAGGTCCTCGATCAGGTCGTCGGCGTCCTCGAGGCCCACGCTCAGCCGGATCGTCCCGGGCTGGATGCCGGCGGCGGCGAGGGCTGCGTCGTCCATGCGCGAGTGCGTCGTGCTCGCCGGGTGGATCACGAGGCTCCTGCAGTCGCCGACGTTGGCGAGGTGGCTGAAGAGCTGCAGCGCCTCGATGAAGGCGCGTCCCTGCGCGCGGCTGCCGGCGAGCTCGAAGCCGAAGACGCTGCCGCAGCCGCGCGGCAGCAGCGTCTTCGCGAGCGCGTGGCTCGGGTGGCCTTCGAGCTCCGGGTAGCCGACGCGCGCGACCATCGGGTGCGCGGCGAGGAACTGCACGAGCTTGCGCGTGTTCTCGATGTGCCGCGCCATGCGCAGCGGCAGCGTCTCGATGCCCTGCAGCAGCAGCCAGGCGGTGTGCGGGCTCATGCAGGCGCCGAAGTCGCGCAAGCCTTCGCGGCGTGCGCGCAGCAGAAAGGCGCCGACGGTGCTCTCGTCGCTGAAGACCATGCCGTGAAAGCCCTCGTAGGGCGCGGCCAGCTCCGGGAAGTACCCGAAGCGCTCGTGCGCCGCGGCCCAGTCGAAGCTGCCGCCGTCGACCAGCACGCCGCCGATCACCGTGCCGTGGCCGCCGAGGAACTTGGTCGCCGAGTGGAAGAGGAGGTCGGCGCCGTGCTCGAAGGGCTTCATCAGCCAGGGCGTCGTGAAGGTCGAGTCGACGAGCAGCGGCAGGCCGTGCTCGTGCGCGATCGCGGCAAGCTTCGGGATGTCCAGCACCTCCAGCCCCGGGTTGCCGAGCGTCTCGCCGAAGAAGAGCCGCGTGTTCGGACGGATCGCCGCGCGCCAGGCGTCGATGTCCAGCGGCGAGACGAAGCTCGTCTCGATGCCGAAGCGCGGCAGCGTGTAGGCCAGCAGGTTCTGGCTGCCGCCGTAGAGCGAGCTGCTGGCGACGATGTGCGCGCCGGCGCCCGCGATCGTCGCGATCGCCAGGTGCAGCGCCGCCTGGCCGCTGGCCACCGCGATCGCGCCGACGCCGCCTTCGAGCGCGGCGATACGCTCCTCGAGCACGGCGTTGGTCGGGTTCGAGAGCCGGCTGTAGACATGGCCCGAGCGCTCCATGTTGAAGAGGCTCGCGGCGTGCGCGCTGTCCTGGAAGACGAAGCTCGTGCTCAGGTGGATGGGCACGGCGCGCGCGCCGGTGGCGGGGTCGGGGGCGGCCCCGGCGTGCAGGGCCAGGGTGTCGAACGCGGGATCGGAATATCCGGCCATGGGGGTCTGCCTGCAAGGACTGGCGGGGCATTGTGGGCTATATTGATCCGCAGTCGGGCCCGGTCTCGACGCTGGCCGGTTTTCGCAGCATCCGTCTTTCCTCGGCTTCGTTCGACATCCCTCGTTTTCTTTCGGGAGTGCGCCATGAAAGTCACCGACATCCTGCGCGTCAAGGGCAACACCTTGTACACGGTGCGACCGGATCTGCCGCTGGCCGATGCGGCCCGGACGATGGCCGAACTGGACATCGGCTCGCTGGTCGTGATGGAGCAAGGCAACCTGGTGGGCATGCTGACCTTCCGCGAGATCATCAAGGCCATCGCCGCCAACGGCGGCAGTTGCGGCCAGGGCGAGGTCGGCGCGGTGATGGACAGGCAGCCGATGACCTGCGCGCCGGCCACCGAGATGGACGAGGTGCGCCGCATGATGCTCGAGAGCCACGCGCGCTACCTGCCGGTGATGGACAAGCGCGACCTGATGGGCGTGATCAGCTTCTACGACGTCGCCAAGACGGTGGTCGAGGCGCAGGACTTCGAGAACCGCATGCTCAAGGCCTACATCCGCGACTGGCCGGAGGACGAGAGCGCACGCGCCAGCGCGGGCTGAACCGCGCCGCGCGGGTGCGCCGCGCGGGATCATGCGGCATACACTGCGCGGCTGATCCATTCCCGCGCGCACGATGTCCGGCTCGACCTTCGGCGAGATCTTTCGCGTCACCAACTTCGGCGAAAGCCACGGCCCGGCGATCGGCTGCGTGATCGACGGCTGCCCGCCGGGGCTGGCCCTTTGCGAGGCCGACATCCAGCACGACCTGGACCGCCGCCGCCCGGGCACGAGCCGCCACGTCACGCAGCGCAACGAGCCCGACGCGGTCGAGATTCTCTCCGGCATCTACGAAGGGCAGACCACCGGCGCGCCGATCGCGCTGCTGATCCGCAACACCGACCAGCGCAGCAAGGACTACGGCAACCTGCTCGACACCTTCCGCCCGGGGCACGCCGACTACACCTACTGGCGCAAGTACGGCGTTCGCGACCCGCGCGGCGGCGGCCGCTCGTCGGCGCGGCTGACGGCGCCCACGGTGGCGGCCGGCGCGGTCGCGCGCAAGTGGCTGAAGGAGGCCTGCGGCACGACCTTCGTCGGCTGGATGAGTGCGCTGGGCGCGATCGAGATCCCCTTCGAGGGCTTCGAGCACATCCCGCACAACCCCTTCTTCGCCGCGAACGCGAGCCTCGTGCCGCAGCTCGAGGCGCACATGGACGCGCTGCGGCGTTCGGGCGACAGCTGCGGCGCACGCATCGAGGTGCGCGCGCTGGGCATGCCCGTGGGCCTGGGCGAGCCGGTCTACGACCGGCTGGATGCCGACATCGCCTGGGCGATGATGGGGCTCAACGCGGTCAAGGGCGTCGAGATCGGCGACGGCTTCGACGTCGTCGCGCAAAGCGGCAGCTACCACGGCGACGAGCTGACGCCCGAGGGCTTTGCCAGCAACCACGCCGGCGGCGTGCTCGGCGGCATCAGCAGCGGGCAGGACCTGGTCGTGCGCCTGGCGGTCAAGCCGACCAGCTCGATCCGCCTGCCCAAGGCCTCGATCGACCGCGACGGCAAGCCGACCATCGTGCAGACGCTGGGCCGTCACGACCCTTGCGTGGGCATCCGCGCCACGCCGGTGGCCGAGGCGCTGCTGGCGCTCGTGGTGATCGACCACGTGCTGCGCCAGCGCGCACAGTGCGCCGACGTGCGGCTGCCGATCCCGCCCATTCCCGCGCAGCGCCCGCTGTGAACCTCTCTGCCGCGACGACGGCGCCCGGGCCGAGGCTGGGGGCCTTCGGCGCGCTGTGGTTCTGCTACTTCGCGACGGTCGGGATCTTCAACCCCTTCGCGCCGCTGTGGTTCAAGGAGCTGGGCTTCTCGACGCTGGCCATCGGCAGCCTGGCTTCGCTGCAGGCCTGGACGCGCGTGCTCGGGCCCTACGGCTGGGGCTGGCTCGGCGACCACGGGCGCTCGCGCGTGCGGCTGCTGCAGGCGGCGGCGGCGCTGTCGCTGCTGGCGGCCTGCGCCTTCCTGCTGGCGCGCGGCTACACCGCGATCGCCTGGGTGACGGTGCTGCTCTTCATGGCCAACGGCGGCGTCGTGCCGCTGACCGAGACGTCGCTGGCCCAGCATCTCTCGCACGGCGGCGGGCTGGACGCCGGGCGCTACGGCCGCGTGCGCGTGTGGGGCTCGATGGGCTTCATCGTCGCGGTGCTGGTGTTCGGCCTCGTCTTCGAGCGAGGCGGCATCGGCCTCTTCCCGTGGCTGCTTGCGCTGGTCTACGCGGCGCTGCTGGCGATGACGCTGCGGCTTCCGGCCGATGCGCAGGCCCCCGGCGGCCGTGCCGGCGCGCCGCCGGTGCTGGCGGTGCTGCGTCGGCGCGAGGTGCGCTGGTTCTTCGCCTCGGTCTTCTTCACGGTGCTTGCGCACAGCAGCGTCTACACCTTCTTCTCCCTCTATCTGGACGCTCTCGGCCACGGCAAGTCCACGGTCGGCATGCTGTGGGCGGTCTCGGTGACGCTCGAGATCGCCTTCTTTTGGTGGCAGGGGCGCGCCTTCGGCCGGCTCTCGCCGCACGCCTGGCTGCAGTGGGCGGCGGCCGCGGCGGTGTTGCGCTTCGTGCTCACGGCGGCCTTCGGCGCATCGCTGCCCATGCTCATGCTGGCGCAGGCACTGCACCTGCTGAGCTTCGCCGCGCATCATGCCGCCTGCATCGCGCTCATCTCGCGCTGGTTCCAGGGGCCTCTGCGCGGACGCGGCCAGGCGCTGTACACCGTGCTCGGCTACGGCCTCTCCGGCGTCCTCGGCGGTGTCGGCGGAGGTTGGCTCAGCATGCGGTTGGGCCTGGGTGCCGTCTTCTGGGCCGGGGCGGCGGCGGCTGCGATCGGCTGGTGGTGCGTGCGTCGCTCGCAGGTCGCGGACGCCTGAAGGCCCGCCTCGGGGCGTGACCGAGGTGGCGTCGCCGAGGCGACTCGGGGGCCCGGCTTTTCGCATGCGGGCTTCAGATGGGCCCCCGGGTGCCGATAGTGTTCTCAGGGGCCCGCTTTCCGGGTCCGCATCCGCCATGGCCGCCGCATCGACTCCGCCCTCGATCGCCGTCCCCGCGCCATCGAGACGGCCGGAGGGCTGGCTGCGCACTCGCGTCATCGTCTACGTCGCGCTGCTGTCGATCGCGCTCAGCACGGGGTGGCATTACCGGCAGGCGCAGCGCATCATCGACGCACGAGCCCGGGTCGCCGACGCCGCGCGCCTGACGGCGCAGGCCATGACGCGCCTGCAGCACATTGCGGGCCTCACGGCGGGGCTGTTGCAGCCGGGCGGGCCCGAGCCGGCCGTCGCGCCGCCGTTGCGCCCCGCGGGCCCGGGCGAGACCGTCGATGCCGCCGGGGCGCGGCCGCCCTCGGGCGCCACCGAAAGGACGATCGCGACCGAGCTCGAGGCCGCCATCGCCGCCGCAGAGGAATTCGCCGGGCGCGCCGAGGCGCTGGCGGGAACGCTGCTGCGCGCCGGCGACGAGGACGGCCCGCGCCTCGCCCAGGCCCGGGAGCAGGTGCACGAGGCGCGCCGGCGCATGGTCGAGGCCGGCGCGTCGCTGCTCCAGCAGACGGACGCCGCCGGTCGCCTGCAGCCGTCGGCCGCGGCGGCCTTGCGCCTGCTGGAGCGGGCCGAGCAACTCAGCCGGCAGGCGGCGCGGATGCAGGGCGTGCTGCTCGAGCGTGCCAACGCGCTGCTGGTGCAGCAGGCGAGCGCCTTGCGCTGGGACACGGGCGTGACGCTGGCGATGCTGGTGCTGGCCCTGATCGCCATCGTGCCGGCGCTGGGCCGGTTGCAGGCGCAGTCGCGCCGGCTGGCGCAGCAGGCGGCCGAGAACGAGCGCCTGGCACTGGTGGCCGAGCACACGTCCCATCTCGTGCTCATCACCGACCCCGAAGGCCGCATCGTCTGGGTCAATCGCGCCTACACGCGCCTGAGCGGCTACGGGGCGGACGAGGCGCGGGGTCGCCGTCCGCGCGATCTGCTGGTCGCCGAGCACACCGATGTGCAGGCCGCCGAGCAGCTCGAGCAGGCGTTCGCCAGGGGCGGGTCGGCGCGCGCTTCGGTGCTCCACCGGGCACGCCACGGGGCCCTGCATTGGCTCGCCGTGGACGTCGAACCCCTCCACAACGCGGGCGGCGAGCTCACCGGCTTCATCAGCGTGGCCACCGAGATCACCGAGCAGGTGACGCAGCAGCGGCGCAGCGCGGCGCTGCTGGCGGCGATGCCGACGGCGGTGGTGGTGCACGGGCCGCAGGGCGAGGTGCGCGAGGCCAACCCGGCGGCGGTGGCGCTGCTCGGGGTGCAGCCGGGTGACCCGGCCGACCGCGTGCATGGAGATGCGCCGCTGCAGGAGGACATGCAGCCCCTGGCGACGGCCGAGCTGCCGGTGCAGCGTTGCCTGGCCAGCCGCCGCGGCGAGCGCGGCACGCTGCTGGGCATCGCCGACGGCGACGGCCGCCGGCGCTGGCTGCTGGTCAACGTCGAGCCCTTGCGGGATGCGCTCGGTCACGCCGACGGCGCCGTCGCCTGCTACGTCGACATGACCGAGCGCCGCCGCCTCACCGAGCAGTTGCGCGACGCGGCACGACGCGACCCGCTGACGCTCATGCCCAACCGCAGCGTGGTGCTGGAGCGCGTGCAGCGCGCCATCGAACACCGGCGCCGCCATCCGGGCTACGGCTTCGCGGTGCTGTTCCTGGATGTCGACCGCTTCAAGCAGGTCAACGACACGCTCGGCCACGCCGCCGGCGACGAGCTGCTGTGCCAGGTGGCGGTGCGGGTCGAGGAGACCCTGCGCCCGGGCGATGCCGTGGCCCGCGTGGAATCGCAGTTGCGCACCGCGGCGCGCATCGGGGGCGACGAGTTCGTCATCGTGCTGGAGGGCATCCGTCATCTCGACGAAGCCTGCACCGTGGCGGAGCGGCTGCTGCAGGCCTTGGCCCGGCCCTACCGGGTCGGCTCGCACCCGGTGCACGTGAGTGCGAGCATCGGCATCGTCGCCGCCGAGCAGGCCGGCGAGGATGCCGGCGCCGTGCTGCGCGACTGCGACACCGCGATGTACGAGGCCAAGCGCGCCGGCCGCGCGCGCTGGGCGGTCTTCGACGCCTCGATGCATGAACGCCTGCGCGCGGCGGTGGAGCTCGAGGGCGAACTGCGCGAGGCGCTGGCGCGCAACGCGCTCGACGTCGCCTACCAGCCCCTGGTCGACCTGCGCAGCCGTCGCCTCGTGGGGGTGGAGGCGCTGGCGCGCTGGCGCCACGCCGAGCGCGGCGACATCGCGCCGCTGCAGTTCATCCCGCTGGCCGAGGAGTGCGGCCTCATCGACGCGCTGGGGGCGCAGGTGCTGGCCAAGGCCTGCGCGCAGTTCGCCCGCTGGCGCGGGCAGTGGGGTGGGCGCGCGCCGGCCCTGCTGGCGGTGAACCTCTCGCGCGCGCAACTGCAGGCGCCGGGCCTGGTGCCCGAGGTGCAGGCGATGCTGAGGGTCAGCGGCATGCGCCCTGAGGAGCTCCAGCTCGAGGTGACCGAGAGCTTCGCCGCGCAGGACCTGCAGGTGCAGGCGACACTGCGCGAGCTCAAGGCCGCCGGCGTGCGGCTGGCGCTGGACGACTTCGGTACCGGTTATTCGTCGCTGGCCTGCCTGGACCAGCTGCCGGTGGACACGGTGAAGATCGACCGCACCTTCGTCGCCCACGCACGCGAGGTCGAATACCACCGGGTGCTCGTCACGGCGACGGTGCGCGTGGCGCACACGCTGGGCATGACCACGGTCGCCGAGGGCATCGAGACCGAGGACCAGGCCGCGCTGATGGCCGAACTCGCCTGCGACCGCGGCCAGGGCTGGCTCTTCGGCCGGCCGATGCGGGCCCAAGCGCTGGAGCGCTGGATCGAGGCCACCACCGAGAGTAGCGTGGCGTAGCCGACGCTGCCCGCCGGGCTGCCGTTCGTCGGCCCGCTCTGCAGTCCGTCGCACGAGCCGCTGCGGCTGCAAGCGCGAACGCCGGCGAGTCCTTACACTGCGCGCCGCACCGGACCCGACGCGACTCCGGCAGGGGGTGGCGATGAACAAGAAGACGAGGTGGCTGGGCGTTCTGGTGCTGACGGTTCTGGTCGCCGTGGGCGGCGCGCTGCTGGGTGGCAGGCTGCCGCCCTGGCAGGGCCAGAGCAAGGCGGCGGCGGACGCGGCAGCCAAGGGCGCGACGCTGGAGTTCACTGCGCGCGAGGTCGTGCAGCCGATGCGCACGCGCCTTGCCGCGCAGCTCGAGTTCTCGGGGCCGCTGGTGGCGCCGCAGACGGCGATCGTGCGCGCCAAGGCCAGCGGTACGCTGCTCTCGCTGGCGGTCGGCGAGGGCAGTCGCGTGGTCGCCGGCCAGTTGCTCGGGCGCATCGATCTGGCGGAGCAGACGAGCCGGGTTGCCGAGCGCAGCGCGAGCGTGGAGGGCGCGCGCGCCACGCTGGCCCAGGCCGAGCGCACGCACGCCTCCAACGAGCGCCTGGCGGCGCAGCAGTTCATCAGCCCGATCGCGCTCGAGAGTTCGCGCGCCGCGGTCGATACCGCGCGCGCTGCCCTGCATGCGGCGCAGGCGGCGGCCGACACCGCGCGCATCGGCCTGCGTGAAGCGGCGCTGCTGGCGCCGATCGCCGGTATCGTCGCCAAGCGCCACGTGGTGCCGGGCGAGAAGCTGGCGCCTGAGCAGCAGGTGCTGACCATCGTCGACCTCGCCCGGCTCGAGTTGGCCGCCTTGGTGGGGACGCACGAGGTGAGCCGGCTCACCGCGGGCATGCCGGTGCAGGTGCTGGTCGAGGGCCTCGCGCAGCCGGTGGCCGGGAGCATCGCGCGCATTGCGCCGGCTGCCGAGCCGGGGACGCGCTCGATCGGCGTCACCATCGGCCTGCCCAACCCGAAGGAGCGCCTGCGCGCCGGCCAGTACGCGGTGGCGCGCGTCGAACTGGCCGACGATACCGAGCGGCTGACGCTGCCGCTGGCCGCCGTGGGACGCAGCGGCGGGCAGGATCATGTCTGGCTGATCGAGGACGGGCGCCTCGCGCGCCGCGCCGTCAAGCTGGGACGGCGTGACGAGGCCGCGGCGCGGGTGGAGATCGTCGAGGGCGTGGAAGACGACAGTCGCGTGCTGGGCGCACGCTTCGACAACCTGCGCGAGGGTGCGGCGGCGCGCATCGCCGAAGGCGCGGCATCGGCGCCCCACGCCGTGGCATCGGGCGAGGGCGCGGACGAGGCGCCGGAGATGCGGGCCAGGCGCCAGTAGCGCGCTGCAGCCAGGGCGAGGTTCGGCCATGTGGATCACCCGCGTCTCCATCAACAACCCGGTCTTCGCCACCATGGTGATGGTGGCGCTGTGCGTGCTCGGCCTGTTCTCCTTCGCGCGCCTGGGCGTCGAGCAGATGCCCGACATCAGTTTCCCCATGGCCTGGGTCGAGGTGTCCTACCCCGGTGCCAGCCCCGAGGCGGTCGAGCGCGAGATCGTGCGCCCGCTCGAGGAGTCGGTGAACAGCGTCGCGGGCGTCAAGCGCATCACCTCGCGCGCGCTCGAAGGCCTGGCGCAGGCCGGCGTCGAGTTCGAGCTGGAGACCGACATGGGTCGCGCGATGCAGGACGTGCGCGACCGCATCGCCGCGGTGCAGAGCCGCTTCCCGCGCGACGCCAAGGCGCCGACGATCGCGCGCTTCGATGCCGACAACGGGCAGCCCGTGGTCAACGCCGCGCTGCTTTCGGCGACGCGCAGCGCGCGCGAGCTCTCCGTGCTCGGCGACGAGGTGGTGGGCAAGCGGCTGCAGCGCGTGGCCGGCGTGGCGCGGGTGGAGATCAACGGCCTGACGCTGCGCGAGGTGCGCATCGACCTGGACCCGCAACGCCTGCGCGCCTACGGCGTCACGCCGGCGGAGATCGCCAGCGCCCTTGCCGCGGCCAACGCCGACCAGCCCGTGGGCCTGCTTTCCGACCCGTTGCGCGATGCGCTGCTGCGCGTCGAGGGGCGGGTGCGCGACCCGCGCCAGCTGGCGCAGCTGGTGGTCGCCCATCGCGGCGGGCTGGCGCTGACGCTGTCGGACTTCGGCACCCTCGTCGAGCGCGAGCGCGAGCCCGACTCGCTGGCGCGCGTCAACGGCCAGCGCGCGATCGTCTTCAACATCTTCAAGCAGCAGGACGCCAACGTCGTCGCCACCGGAGAGGCGGTGCAGAAGGCGATGGACGAGGTGCGCCGGCAACTGCCGCCGGACGTCGAGCTGCGCCTCATCTTCGCCACCAGCGACTGGGTGGCCGACTCGCTGCGCGGGCTTCTGGGCACGCTGGTCGAGGGCGGCCTGCTGACGGTGGCCATCGTCTTCCTCTTCCTGCACAGCTGGCGCAGCACCATCATCACCGGGCTCACGCTGCCGATCGCCGTCATCAGCAGCTTCATCGCCATCCATGCCTTCGGCTTCACGCTGAACTTCATGACGATGATGGCGCTGTCGCTGTGCATCGGCCTCCTCATCGACGACGCCATCGTCGTGCGCGAGAACATCGTGCGCCACGTGGCCTTCGGCAAGGACCACTTCACCGCCGCGCGCGAGGGCACCGACGAGATCGGCCTGGCGGTGATGGCCACCACCTTCGCCATTGTCGCCGTGTTCGCGCCAGTGGCCTTCATGGGCGGCATCGTCGGCAAGTTCTTCCACCCGTTCGGCATCACCGTCGTCGTCGCCGTGCTGGTGAGCCTGTTCGTCAGCTTCACGCTGGACCCCATGCTCTCCAGCGTCTGGAAGGACCCGCCCGCGACGCGGCTGCAGACGCTGCCGCTGCTCGGCCACGCGATCCGTGCCACCGAGCGCGGCATGCAGCGGCTGCACGCGCTCTACGCGCGCGTGCTCGGCTGGATCTTCAGCGGCCGGCGCTGGGCCCTGTGGCTGCCGGCCTGGGCGCATCCGATCGGCGCCGCCGGAGCGCGCGACAAGGCCGCGCCGCGCCGCTGGCGCCGCGCCACGATCACGCCGCGCGGCCTCGTGATGCTGATGGCCGCGGGCAGCTTCGTGCTCGCGCTGGCGCTGGCGCCGCTGGTCGGCAGCGAGTTCGTCCCGCAGGCCGATCAGGGTTTCACGCAGCTGCAGCTGCGCCTGCCGGTGGGCGCGAGCCTGGAGCGCACCAGCGCCAAGGTGCAGCAGGTGGAGGACGCCGTGCTCGCCATGCCCGAGGTGAAGACGGTCTCGACCTGGATCGGCGGCGCCGGCCAGCGCAACCTGGCGTGGCTGAACATCGTGCTGCAGCCGCGCAAGGAGCGCAGTCGCAGCCAGAAGCAGGTCGAGAACGCGATCCGCGAGGCGATCGCGCGCATCCCCGGAACCGATGCGGCGCTGGGCTTCGAGCGCCCGATCTACGTCGCCCTGCTGGGCAGCGACCCCGAGGTGCTGGCGCGCCTGACCAACGAGTTCGCCGACAAGGTGAAGAAGATTCCGGGCGCGGTCGACGTCGAGAGCTCGGTCAAGGACGGCCTGCCGGCCTACGCGGTGCGGCTGAAGGACTCGGCGGCGCGCGAGCTCGGGCTGACCGCGCCGCAGCTCGCGGCGAGCCTGCGCGCCTACGTCAACGGCGAGGTGGCGACCTACTGGACCACGCCCGACGGCACGCAGGTCGAGGTGGTGCTGCGCCTGAACCAGGCGCAGCGCCAGCGCCTGGAGCAGTTGCGCGACCTGCCGGTGGCCTTCGCCAAGGACGGCACGCCGATCGCGCTGGCCGCCGTCGCGGACATCGCGCCGGTCTTCAACCCGGAGATCATCCGCCGCCAGAACCTGCAGCGGCGCGAGGCGGTGTTCGCGGGCGTCGAGGACCGCAGCGCAGGCGACGTCGGCGCCGACGTGCAGAAGCTCATCAAGGAGACCACGCTGCCGCCGGGCTACAGCTTCGACATCGGCGGGCAGATGCAGGAGCAGGCCGAGGCCTTCGGTGGCCTGCTCTCGGCGATGGCGCTGGCGGTGATCTTCATCTACATCGTGCTGGCGAGCCAGTTCGGCAGCTTCCTGCAGCCGATCGCCATCATGGCCAGCCTGCCGCTGGCGCTGATCGGGGTCATGCTTGCGCTGCTCTTCTGGCGCAGCACGCTCAACGTCTTCAGCATGATCGGGCTGGTGATGCTGATGGGGCTGGTGACGAAGAACGCGATCCTGCTCGTCGACTTCGCCAACCACGCGCGCAGGGCCGGCGCCAGCGTGAAGGAGGCGCTGCTGCAGGCAGGACAGACGCGCATGCGGCCCATCGTCATGACCACCGCCGCGATGGTCTTCGGCATGCTGCCGCTGGCGCTGGCGTTCAACGAGGGCGGCGAGCTGCAGGCGCCGATGGGACGCGCGATCATCGGCGGCATCCTCACCTCGACGCTGCTCACCCTCGTCGTCGTGCCGGTGCTCTACAGCTACCTGGTGCGCGATGCAGCGCCGCGCGCCGACGCCGCCAGCGCGGCCGGCGCCTCCGACGGGGACAGGGCCGGCGCGGCCTTCGGCGACGCGATGCCGGCCGATCGAGATTGAAGCGTGGCGATTCAGCCGCGCGGGCGCTGCTCGCGATCGAGCCAGGCCTGCATGCCCTGGGCGTTGAGCTCCAGATCGACCGCCAGCAGTTCGAGCACCTTCGCGGCAGGCAGGGTGCAGCCGTGCTCGGCCAGGCTGTCGAGGAAGATCGTGCCGAGCCCCTGGCGCAGCGCCGGCATGCGATCGGTCCTTGTGCGCAGCGACTCGCCGAGCGCGACGATGCGCGCCAGCAGGTCGAGCAGCAAGGCACCCAGGCGCTCGACCTCGTCGACGCGCCCGTAGTGCGTCAGGTAGATGCACCCGGGACGGGACCCCAGCAGACGCTCGATCGAGGCGCGCAGCGCCTGCGGCTCGAACTGCACCGGCGTCGTCGTGGGAAAGATCCAGCGTCCGCGCGCCGTCGTGAACTCGCCGTAGCTGATGCCGAAGGTGTCGCCGGTGAACCAGCCGCGCGTGTCCTCGTCCCAGATGCAGTGGTGGTGCCGGGCATGGCCGGGCGTGTCGATCAGCCGCAGCGTGCTGCCGCCGAGCTCGAGCGTCATGTCGTCGCTCGAGGTCACGACGCGTTCGGCCGCCACCGGCGTCAGCTCGCCGTAGCTGCGTGCCATTTCCTCCGCGCCGTAGATCGCCAGCGCGCCCTCCCAGAGCGCGCGCGGGTCGATGAGGTGGCGCGCGCCGCGCGGGTGCACGAGCACGCGGGCGCGCGGCAGTTCGGCGACCAGCGCGCCGACGGCGCCGGCGTGATCCAGGTGCACGTGCGTCGGGATCACCCACTCGACGGCGTCGCGGGGCAACCGCAGCTCCTCCAGCGCGCCGAGCAGCCGTGGCAGCGCAAAGCGCGTGCCGGTGTCGATGTAGGCTGCACGTGCGCCGCGCACGACCAGGTAGGCGGCATCGAAGGCGTCGCGCACGAAGGCGGTGTCGATGGCGTGCACGCCACCGCCAAGGTCCTGCAGCCAGGGCTTCGTCACGCGTCGCGCCCGGCGATCAGCCACAGCCGGGCGATGTCCGCGACACCGTCGCTGCCCTTGATGCCGCGCAGCGTGGCGCCCGCCTTGGCCTTGGTCGCCGGGGCCTGCAGCTGGGCCATGCCCAGGCGCAGGCGCGCGTCCTCCGGCCGCTTCAGGCCGCCCTTGGCGATACCTTGCTCGATCAGCGCCAGGCCCTTGGCGACTTCGCCCTGGGTGACGTAGGCGTAGCCGACCTTGACGAGGTCGTCGCCGGTCTTCTCACTCTCCGCCTGCGCCGCCTGGGCCGCGAGCGAGCTCCTCTGCTCGGCCTCCTGTCTGGCCGCGAGCTCCTTCAGCCGCTGGTGACGCGCGGCCTGGGCGCCGCTGCCCAGCACGCCGGCCTTGTAGCCCTGGTCGACGATGCGCAGCCCCTCCGCCGGCAGCCCGGCCTGCAGCGCGAGCTGCGCCATCTCCATGAAGTCCTCGGTCTTGGTGAGCGTGCCGCTGGCCAGGCGCAGGCGCATGACGTCGAGCGCGAAGCGGTCGGCGAAGCCGGGCTTGCGCGGCAGGCGCGCCAGGTGCGCGTTCCAGTAGTCCTTCTTCGGATGGTTGAGCAGCAGCTTCTCGAGCGTTGCGCTGTAGCCGGCGTTGTTGCCGGTGCGCTGTTGTGCGTCGGCCAGGCGCAGCAGTTCGCCTTCGTCGGGGCGGCGTCCGGCCTGCTCGGCCGCGGCGACGGCCGCTGCAGCGTCACGCGCGATCGCCGCGTAGTCGCCGCTGGCCGACAGCAGGTAGGCCTGCAACTGCTTGATCGACGCGCCGTGGTTGCCGGCGGCGATCGCCTTGTTCATCCACTCGGTGGCCTTGGCGTTGTTGCGCTGCTGCGCGTAGGCCGAGGCGAGCTGCTCGGCGATGACGCCGGTCTCGCCCGAGCCAGCCCTGGCGGCGATGGATTCGAGCGCTGCGATCGCCGTGCCCATGTCGCCGGCACGCTGGGCGGCGGCGGCCTTCATGCGGTCGATGGTGAGCTGCTCCGCGGCCGTCTTGCCGGAGACGGCGTCGGCCTCGCGCGCCTTGGCCAGCGCCTCCCTGGCCTTGCCGGCCTTGAGCAGTTCGCCGGCCTGCTGCAGTGGGCGGCCGACCTCGGCGCGCAAGCCCTGGGCCTGGACGCCGGCGATGCACGCGGCGGCGATGATGGAGAGGGTGAGGGCGCGCAACGTGCTCATCGGGTGGGTTCCTCGGTGCGGCTTGAATGCAGATCGGGGATCGGCTGCCCGCGCAGGCCGATCCCCGAGCGGGGGACGGGACGTGGGATCAGTTGAGGAATTGTTCGTTCCCGACGATGCCGATCTTGGTCACGCCCAGGCGCTGCGCCGAGGCCATGACCATGGCCACGTACTTGTAGGTCACGAGCTTGTTCGGGCGCAGGTGCACCTCGGGCTGGTCGGGCTGGGCCGCGACGCGGCGCAGCTTGTCCTCGAGCGTGGCGCGGTCCGGCACGATCTCGCCGTTCCAGCCCATGGTGCCGTCAAAGTCGAGGTCGATGCGGATGATCTCGGGCGGCACCGGCGGCGGCGCGGCGTTGTTGGGCACCGGCATGTTCATCTTCACCGCGTGCGTCTGGATCGGGATCGTGATGATGAACATGATGAGCAGCACCAGCATCACGTCGATCAGCGGCGTGGTGTTGATGTCGACCATCACTTCTTCGTCGTCGCCCCCGCTGGAGCCGACATTCATACCCATGGCTGCTGAACCCCTTCAATCCTGGCGCGCGGCGATGCCCGCCGGCGGCTCGGTGATGAAGCCGACCTTGAAGATGCCGGCGCGCTGGCAGGCGACGACGACGCGGCCCACCGATTCGTAGCGCACCTCGTTGTCGCCGCGGATGTGCACTTCGGGCTGCGGCTCCTTCACCGCCTCGACCTTCAGGCGATCGACCAGCGCCTCGTTGTCGGCGATGCGCTCCAGGCCCCAGAAGACCTCGCCGTCGCGGTTCACCGCGATGACGATGTTCTCGGGCTTGGTCTGCGTCGGGACGTTGCGCTCCTGCGGCAGGTCGAGCTTGATCGTCTGCGTGACCACCGGCACGGTGATCAGGAAGATGATCAGCAATACCAGCATCACGTCCACCAGCGGTGTCGTGTTGATGGTGTTGTTGAGCTGCTCGTCGCCGTCGCCCGCGTCGGGCGAGCCTACGTTCATGGCCATCTTGCGTGCTCCTCGTGGGGAGGAGGGTAGGCGATCAGCGCTTGCCGGCGATCAGCACGTTGTGCAGGTCGCCGGCGAAGGCCTTGACGCGGTCCATCACGGCCTTGTTGCGGCGGATGAGCCAGTTGTAGCCCATCACCGCCGGTACCGCCACGGCCAGGCCGATGGCGGTCATGATCAGCGCCTCGCCCACCGGGCCGGCGACCTTGTCGATCGAGGCCTGGCCGCTGATGCCGATCTTCACGAGCGCGTTGTAGATGCCCCAGACCGTGCCGAAGAGGCCGACGAAGGGCGCGGTCGAGCCCACCGTCGCCAGGAAGGCCATGCCGTCGGTGAGGCGGCTCTGCACGCTGCCGGCGGCGCGGTCGATGCTCATGCCGACCCAGGTGTGCTTGTCGATGCTCTCGACCATCGTGCCTTCATGGTGGTCGCTGGCCTTGATTCCCGCCTGCGCGACATAGTGGAAGGCCGAGCCCTCCTGCAGCGCCGAGAGGCCGGCCTTGACCGAGCTGGCCTTCCAGAAGGTGTCGGCACCGGCCGCGGCGCTCTTGAGCATGCTGCGCTGCTCGAACACCTTCGTGAAAATGATGTACCAGCTGCCCATCGACATGATGAGCATGATGAGCAGCGTGCCGCGGGCGACCCAGTCGCCCTGGTTCCAGAGCGCCTTCAGGCCGTACGGGTTGTCGACAGCCTCTTCCGAGACCGCGTTCGTGGCCGGGTCCGCAGCCGCTGCGACGGCCGGCTCGGGTGCTGGCGCGGGCATGGGCGCCGCGGCCGGCTCGGCCGCTGCGGCGGGCTCCGAGGCGGCCTGGGCCAGCGCGGCGGTGGGGCAGGCGCTGCCGAAGAAGGCCACGGCAGCGATCAGGGCAGCCCCGAGCGGGGCGCGAAGGGCAAGGGACGAGAACATATTGACTCCGTGAGAACAGCGCGCCCGAAAGGGCGTGGCGCGGCAGCGCTGGGAAGGGGACGAAAAGGGGGATGGCGGGGGCGGCCCGGCGCCAGGGGAAGGCGACGCGCGAACCTACTCGAGCTTCCAGACGTAATCGACCTCGAACGATCCGCCGACGGGCTTGCCGTGCTCGTCGCGCCCGGCAGTGAAGTGGCACTCGCCGAGCTTGGAGACGGCCATGCGGTCGAGCATCTTGTGCTCGCGCGTGGGGCCGGAACTGCGCACCACCTCGGGGGACCCGGCGAGCTTGCCGTCGGGGCCGACGTTGAAGCGCACCTTGGTCGTGCCGGTGGCTTCGGCGCGCCGTGCCGCTGCCGGGTAGTCGTCGCCCGTGGGGGCGCAGGCCTGCACGTTGGCGATCGCCGGGCGTGCGGCCACGCGCGGCGGCGGCGGTGCCGGCGGCGCCGGCGCGGCCACCGGCGGCGGCGGCGGGGCGATCGTCACCGGCGCCGGCGGCGGCGCCACGGTGGTCGTCGTGATCACTGGCGCCGGGGTGGGCGGCGGGTTCACGTGCACCTCCGGCGGCGGCACGAAGGACGGCGGCGGCGGCGCGAACTTCGGCGGCGGCGGCAGGTTCTCGGGCGGCGGCGGAGGCGGGGGCTTGACCTCCTCGATGATCTTGGTCTCGATCGGTGCCCTGATCACCTCGACCATGCGCTGGGCAAGTCCCGTGACCAGTGCCCAGCCGAGCAGCACGTGCATCGCGATGACGATGCCGATGCCCACCACATGCTTGCCCGGTTGGCGTTGTTGCTGGGCGAAATCCACGATGCGTCGTTCCTCCGGATACGCTGGGCGGTGTGAGCCGGGCGCTCCCTCATTGTCCGGTGCGGGTGCCTCGTGAGCGCCCCGCGGCCTCGTCACATAAACCGGTCAACTATACCTGCAGCACCCGCGGCTTCTGATCCGGGTAGGCCCGGACCGACCGCCTGCCTCGGGGGGAGGCGTCGCGTCCGGCAGGCGCCGACATCGGGGTCCTGAAGGCGGCCTAGCGGCTCAGGCTCTGCAGCCCCGGGCGTACGCGGTCGATCTCGTCGGCCAGGGTCTGGACGCCGGCGCGCAGCGCCGCGCCGTCCTCGGCGATGGCGAGCACGCGTTCGAGCGCCTGGCTGGCGAGATCGATCGAATGCGCCCCGACGGTCGAGGCCGCGCCCTTGAGCGAGTGCACGAGGCTCGACGCGGCTGCGTAGTCGTCGCCGTCCAGGGCCGCACGCAGTTCGGGCAGGAAGCGCTGCAGCTGACGCTCGAAGAGCCGCAGCAGGCGGCGGTAGAGCGCCTCCTGGCCGCCCGCGCGATGCAGGCCGGCGGCGGCGTCGATGCCGGGCAGCGGCGGCAGGTCGCCTGCGCCGGGCACGACGTCGGCCGTGGGGGCGCCATCCGCTGGCGGATCGGGCAGCCAGCGGGCGAGCGCGCCGTAGAGTTCCTCCACGTCGATGGGCTTGGGCACGTGATCGTTCATGCCGGCGGCCAGCGCCTGCTCGCGGTCGCCGACCATCGCGTTGGCGGTCATCGCGATCACCGGCAGCGTGCGCCAACCCGGCGCCTGGCGGATGCGGCGCGTGGCGCTGAGGCCATCGACGACCGGCATCTGGCAGTCCATCAGCACGCCGTCCACGGGCTGCGCCTGCAGCGCGGCCAGGGCCTGCTCGCCGTCGCGGGCGACGACGACCCGGATGCCCACGCGCTGCAACAGGTCGACCGCGAGTTCGACGTTGACCTCGTTGTCCTCGGCGAGCAGGACGGTCAGGCCGGAGAGCCGTCGGCGGTAGTGGGAGGCGCGATCGAGCGCCGGAGGCGGCAGCGCCGGCGGTGCCGCGGCCGGGCGCAGACCGAGCGCGCTCTGGCAGGCGTCGACGAGCGAGGAGGGCGTGACCGGCTTGGTCAGCACGGCGGCGATCGGCAGCGTCCGCGGGTCGAGGTGGCGCAGCATCTCGTCGCGCCCGAGCGCGGTGACCATCAGCACGCAGGGCGGGTGGGGCGAGGCGGCGGCGATGCGGCGCGCGCATTCGGCGCCGTCCATGCCGGGCATGCGCCAGTCCATGAGCACGATGCGGTAGGGGCGCTGCTCGGCGTCGGCCAGGGCAACGGCCTGCAGCGCGGCTTCGCCCTCGGCGACCGTGTCGACCTCGAACCCCAGGCGCGAGCCCATCGCGCGCAGCACCAGGCGTGCCGCCTCGGCGTCGTCGACGACGAGCAGCCGGCCCTGCAGCTTCGTGGCCGGGCCCTGGGCGCGGGCGCTGGCCGGCACGCCCAGGCGCAGGTCGAAGACGAAGCGACTGCCGCGCCCTGGCTCGCTTTGCACGCGGATGCGCGAACCCATGAGTTGCATCAGCCGCTGGCTGATCGCAAGCCCGAGGCCGGTGCCGCCGAAGCGGCGCGCGGTCGAGCGGTCGGCCTGGGTGAAGGGGCGAAAGAGGGTGTCCATCTCGGCTGCTGTCATGCCGATGCCGGTGTCGATGACCTCGAAGCGCAGCACGATCTCGCGCGGGCCGCTCTCCTGCGGCGTGACCCGCAGCGTGACGGCGCCCTCGCGGGTGAACTTGACCGCGTTGCTGCACAGATTGAGCAGCACCTGACGCAGCCGCAGGGCGTCGCCCAGCAGCGCTCGCGGCAGTTCCTCCGGTTGATCGAAGACGAGCTCCAGGCCCTTCTCCTCGACGCGCAGACCGACGAGGTTGGCGACTTCGTCGAGCACGCCCTGCAGCTCGAACTCGGTGTGCTCGACCTGCAGCATGCCGGCCTCGACCTTGGAGTAGTCGAGGATGTCGTTGAGGATGCCCAGCAACAGCTGCGCCGAGGACAGCACGCGCTCGACGTAGCCGCGCTCGCGCGTGGGCAGCGGCCCCTGCAGCGCCAGGTTGGCCATGCCGATGACGGCGTTCATGGGCGTGCGGATCTCGTGGCTCATCGAGGCGAGGAACTCGCTCTTCGTCGCGTTGGCAAGCTCCGCGGCCTGCTTCTCGACCTCCAGCCCGCGCGAACGGGCCTCGACGTCGACGCGGCGGTCGACCTCGCCGCGCAACTGCGCCCGCATGCGCTCGATCGCCTGACCCAGGCGGTCGATGTCGTCGCCACCGTGCCGCGCCACGGGCGGTGCGTGCTCGGGCTGCTCGAGCTTGTCCAGGCTGAGGCCTGCGGTGTAGTCGGCGATGCGCACGAGCCGGCGCGTCACCAGCCGCCGCAGGCCGAGGATGAGCAGGGTCGAGAGGATGGTGGCGCGCAACAGCTCGAGGCCGAGGATCTGCCAGCCGGTGATCCAGAGGCGCTCGTACAGGCTGGCCAGGGAGGCGGTGACGCGCAGCGTGCCGATCGGCTGGCCGGCGCCGAAGGTGCGATCGTCCCTGCGCAGGAGCGCGAACTCGCGCGTGAGCGTGGCGCCCGGGCTCGCCGCCTGCTCGTCCCGCGCCACCGCCGGCCAGGGCAGGTCGCTGATCACCTCGGCCTGAACGATCCCGGGCAGGCGCCGGATGCCGTCGAGTTGCTGCAGGGTCTGCTGGCGGTCCAGCGACCAGACGCTGCCGGCCAGCGCCTGCAGGTGGCTTACCGCGATGCCGTCGAACTGCGCCTGCATCTCGTGCACCCCGCGCCGGTACTCCTCGTGCAGGTAGTAGGCGGTGGCCAGGGTGGACAGCAGCGCACTCGTGGCGATGATCAGGACGACGATGCGCCGGGCGATCGAATCGCTTCGTGCGGGAATCGACGCCGCTGCGAAGGTCATGATCTTCGGCGCCGGTCCCGCGCGCCTTCGATCAGGCGAAGCCCTTGCCTTCCTGTGCGAGCCGCACGAGCAGCGGTGCGGGCTGCCAGAAGGCCTCGGCGCCGGGCTCGGCGGCGAAGCGCTGCAGGGCCTTCACGACTTCGGGCAGGCCCACGAGCGTGGCATGGAACATGGGGCCGCCGCGGTGGCGCGGAAAGCCGTAGCCGTTCAGGTAGACGAGGTCGATGTCGGAGGCGCGTGCGGCGATGCCTTCCTCGAGAATGCGTGCACCCTCGTTGGCGAGGGCGAACATGCAGCGCTCGACGATCTCGCCGTCGTCGATCCGGCGCGGCACGATGCCGTGCTCGGCACGGTAGGCGTCGATGATCTGCTGCGTCACCGGATCGGGCAGCGGCTCGCGCGAGCCGGCCTCGTAGCGGTACCAGCCCGCGCCGGTCTTCTGCCCGAAGCGGCCCGCTTCGCAAAGCTTGTCGGCGATGATCGGCTGCGCGGGGATGCCGGCCTCCTCGGCGCGACGCTTGCGCGTGGCCCAGCCGATGTCCAGGCCGGCAAGGTCGCCGACGCGGCAGGGCCCCATCGCCATGCCGAAGGCCTGCAGCGCGCCGTCCAGCTGCTGCGGCGAGGCGCCCGCGGCGATCAGCGCGGCGACGGCGGCGCCGTAGCGCGCGAGCATGCGGTTGCCGATGAAGCCGTCGCAGACGCCCGAGACGATGGCCATCTTGCCGATCTTCTTGGCCAGCGCCATGCAGGTGGCGAGCACGTCGGGCGCAGTCTTCGCGCCGCGCACCACTTCCAGCAGGCGCATCACGTTGGCGGGGCTGAAGAAATGCAGTCCGAGCACGTCCTGCGGCCGGCGCGTGAAGGCGGCGATGGCGTCCACGTCCAGGTACGAGGTGTTGGTGGCGAGGATGGCGCCGGCCTTGCAGACGGAGTCCAGCGTCGTGAAGACCTGCCGTTTGACATCGAGGTTCTCGAACACCGCCTCGATCGCCAGGTCCACGTCCTTGAAGCTGTCGTAGGCCAGCGTCGGCGTCAGCAGCGCCATGCGCTGCTCGAGCTGCTCGGCCGTGAGCTTGCCCTTCTTCAGCGTGCCTTCGTAGTTGCGGCGGATGGTGGTCACGCCGCGCTCCAGCGCCTCCTGCTTCATCTCCAGCAGCACCACCGGGATGCCTGCGGAGAGGAAGTTCATGGCGATGCCCGCACCCATCGTGCCGGCGCCGATGACGCCGACCTTGGCGATGGGCCGCAGCGCCGTGCCCTCGGGGATGCCCGGCACCTTGGAGGCGGCACGCTCGGCGCTGAAGATGTGGCGCAGTGCGCGCGCCTCGGGCGTGACCATCAACGCGAGGAAGGTCTCGCGCTCGCGCTGTAGCGCCTCGTCGAACGGCGTGCTCAGGCACAGCTCGACGGCATCGATGCACTTGCCCGGGGCGGGCAGGAACTTCGAACCCTTGGCGACCGACGCCCGCATCGCTTGCAGCGCCTCCTGGGCGCCGGGGTCGCTGATGACGATGTCGCGGATGCGCTTGCGCGGCAGGCCTTGCGCGACGACCTTCTGCGCGAGTTCGAGCGCCGCGGGAACCGGATCGCCCTCGACGACCGCGTCGAGCAGCGCCGTGCCTTCGAACTTCTTCGCCTTCATCGTGGCACCGCTGACGATCATCTCCAGCGCCGCCGGCAGGCCGATCGCGCGCGGCAACCGCTGCGTGCCGCCGGCCCCCGGCATGAGCCCGAGCTTGACCTCGGGCAGCGCGAGCTGGGCGTCGGCGCGCGCGACGCGGTAGTGCGCGCCGAGCGCGAGCTCGAGCCCGCCGCCCATGCACACGCCGCTGATGGCGGCGATGACGGGCTTGCCCGCGTTCTCGAGCGCGGCGATCACGCTCGGCAGCCGCGGCTCCTGCAAGGCCAGCGGCGTGCCGAACTCCTTCACGTCGGCGCCGCCGGAGAAGGCGCGTTCGCTGCCGGCGAGGACGATGGCCTGCACCGCGGCGTCGCCCAGCGCGCGCTCCAGCGCCTGCGCGATGCCGCTGCGCAGGGCCGCGCCCAGGCCGTTGACCGGCGGGTAGTCCAGGGTGATGAGCGCGGTCGGGCCGCGCAGCTCGTAGCGGACGCTGCTCATGGCGTGCAATTCCCAGAAGAGGTGCGTAGACGGTGAAATCGGGCGCCTGCGGCCCGAGGGGGCGCAGGGCAGGGCTCGCGCGCGGTGTGCGCAGCGCCGACTGTAAGCCGCGTCCCGCGGCGAAGGGCGCCGCCGGACGCGGGAAATGGGCGCGGCTTGCGTCGCCTCAAGCTCGGGCGGGGCGTCGCCTGGCCTGTCGCCGTGCCGCGAAGATCGAGCCGATCACCGTGAGCGCGAACCAGGCGATGGCCACCGCGTTGCCGGCTGCGCCGAGGGCGCGCCATTCGTGGTCGACGAGGCCGCCGGCCAGGCGCAGGACGAGCGTGAGGTGCAGGGCTGCCAGCGGCAGGTAAAAGGGCCAGCCGTAGAGCAGGCGCACGCGTGCTACCGCGGGCAGGATCACCGGCGCGTGGCCCATGACCATCGAGATCACGAAGCCCAGCCCGATGGCGTGCAGCGCGGTGTCGCGCAGCGGCCAGCCCAGTGCGGTGGCGCCCCAGGCCAGGCCCGCCACCAGCAGCCAGGTGTGGCCGGCCAGCAGGCATACGGCCATGAAGCGGCTCAGGCCCTCGGTGTGCACCGTGCGCCGCGCGATGTCGTAGCGCAGCAGCCAGACGGCGAAGAGCACGAGCGCCAGGCCGTAGAGCACGCCACCCCAGCGCTCGGAGACGATGGACAGGGCCGCGCCCAGCACGAGCAGCGCCACGCAGGCGTGGAAGGCCAGATCGACGATGCGCGGGCGACGCATGAGGCGCGTCATCTCGAGTCGCTCGGCCGCGATCGTCAGCACGAGAAAGCCGAACCACCAGGGCAGCGCGCTCAGGTCACTGGCGTCGACGAGGGCGAGCACGTTGCCCACCGCCCAGGCGGCGGCCGACAGCAGCAGCAGTGCCGTGTGCGCCGCCTGTTGCCGCTGCACGATGATGATGTTGACGACGATGAAGACCAGCGAGGCCACGAGCAGCAGCACATGGCCGGCCAGCGAGGCCCCGCCGAGGATGCACAGCGAGGCCAGGCCCGCGGTGACGGGTGCGGCGAAGGCGAAGCGCAGGCGCACGGCGACCGCGCGCTCGATGCTGATCACGGTGCCGAGAAAGCCGCCGATCATCAGCGCCGCATGCGAGATCACGGCCGGCGCGACCCACTGGAAGCCGTCGAAGGCCGCAAGCACCAACCCGGCGCGGATGAGACCGCCGCTGATGCCGCTCACCAGCGCACTGGCCACCAGCACGACGAGCAACGGGATCGCCAGCCGCGCGGCCGGCGACAGGGGTTTGGCGGCGGAGCTCATCCGCCCATGATGCGGCGGGCGCGCGTGCTGATGCGGTCGGGCGACCACTCCGGCTCCCAGACCAGCTCGACATCGACGCCGTGCCCGGGCAGCGCGTCCATGAGCGCGTGGCGCGTGTCCTCGACGATGATGTCGGCCACCGGGCAGGCGGCGGAGGTCATCGTCACGTGCGCGCGCACCGCCTTGTCGTGGATGCTGACGAAATAGACCAGACCGAGGTCGACGATGTTCATCGCCAGCTCCGGATCGATCACCTGCGCCAGGGCTTCGGCGACCGGCTTGCGCAGTTCGGGGGGGCCTTCGAAGGCGAAGAACTCTTCGTCGTCGAGCGCAGGGTCGTAGCTGGGGCTGCTCATGGCGGACTCATGCTGAAGTGCGTTGGCACGCATCGTACGCGATGGCGTTGCGAGCTAATCCACGCCGCCGGGATGCCTTTTGCGGCGCGACGCAACGCGGCCCGCCCGCTGCCGCGCGCGGCTCAGGCGCTGACCAGCCGCCCGCCGACCATGAGCAGCATGAGCGCGATTCCCGGGCGCAGCAGGCGCTCGGGCGCGCGATGCGCGGCTGCCGCGCCCAGCAGCACGCCGGGAATGGAGCCGAGCAGCAATGGGCCCAGCAGCGCCAGCTCGACATGCCCGAGCAGCGCGTGGCCGCCGCCGGCCAGCAGCGTCAGCGGCACGGCATGCACGATGTCGGTGGCCACCAGCCGGGTCGGCGTCATGCGCAGCGGGTACAGGTGGAGCAGCATCACCGCGCCGAGCGCACCGGCGCCCACCGAGGTCAGCGTCACCAGCGCGCCGAGTACGGCGCCGGCGAGCACGGTGAGCGCCGGCTGCCAGCGCTTGAAGCGCGTGCTGTCGTGCAGGCGCAGTGCGCGACCGTGCGCATGCACGCGGCCCTCGAGCAGCATCGCCGCGGCGGTGAGCAGCAGCACCGCACCGAGCAGGTGCAGCACGAACTCGTTGCGCATCGGCGTGACCGCGCTCAGATGCATCCACGCCAGCAGCGCCGACGAGGTCGGCAGGCTGCCGGCGCAAAGCCTGCGCAGCACCTGCCAGTCGACGACGCCGCGGCGCTGATGCAGGGCGCCGCCCACGAGCTTGGTGATCGCCGCGAACCAGAGATCGGTGCCGACCGCCACCGTCGGCGCCACGCCCAGCAGCAGCACGAGGATGGGCGTCATCAGCGCGCCGCCGCCGACGCCGGTCATGCCGACGACGAAGCCGACGCCGAGCCCGGCGGCGACGTGGCTCCATTCGATCGACAAGATCGCCTGCCCTTGCGCGTTCAGCCGATCTGCCCGCGCGCCCGCAGCAGCGCCAGCACGCGCTCGGCGGCCTCCTCGGCGCTCATGGCGGCGGTGTCCACGCGCAGCTCGGGGGTCTCGGGCGGCTCG
>MEFD01000036.1 GCA_001724995.1 Rubrivivax sp. SCN 71-131 | reverse complement strand
AACGCTGTCCGCGATCAGCGTGAAACGGTGTCCGCCTTGCCGTGAAACGCTGTCCGCGATCCCGTGAAATGGGTGTCCGCGATGGCGTGAAATACGCAGTGCAGGTATCGGACTTGGCTCTCAATCCCTTTGAGCTGCAGGCACTGCCCTACCTGCGGGGGAAGGTCCTGGACTACGGCTGCGGGCTTGGGAATCTGGCCCTTGCGGCGGCCGCGAACGGGAGCCAAGTGGTGGCAATCGACGCCAGCCCGACGGCGATTCAGCACCTGCGCAGCATTGCACAGAATGGGTCCCTGGCGATCGAGGCACTCGAGGCCGACCTTCGAACCTACCAGTTGCGCGAAGACTTCGACGCTATCGCCTGCATCGGGCTACTGATGTTTTTTGACTGCCCGACGGCCTTTGCCCAGCTTCAGCAGCTTCAAGCAAGGGTGCGGCCCGGTGGAGTGGCGGCCATCAATGTCCTCGTCGAAGGCACCACCTTTCTCGACATGTTCGATCCGTCCGGTCACTGTCTGTTCGCGCGCGGCGAGATGAGCAGCCGCTTTGACGGGTGGGAGATCCTGCAGTTTCAGTACCAAGACTTTCCGGCCGCCAATGACACCGTCAAGTCGTTCGTGACGGTCATCGCTCGAAAGCCGGCGCCGCAAGCGGCGGCCTAATCCTGATCCCTCGTTGCAGCCGATGAGCGCGGCTGAACTCGAACATTTGCCGTCGGAACCCATGATTCCCGCAGACCTCTTCCATCCTCGCCCCTGTCAATCGAGCGACGCCCGCGCGAGGGCATCCGCCGTACGCGAGTCCGGCCCCGCTGCATCAACCCGCATACGCACCTCATGAGCTCCCCCAAACTGCTGCGCGAGCGCGCCGGAGATGTCCTCACTCTCGTGCTCAACCGTCCGGACAAGCTCAATGCAATCGACCACGAGCTTGGGGAACAGTTACTCGACGGATTGAGAGCGGCCGCGATCGACGCAGAGATCAGAGTCGTCAGGCTCCGCGGCAACGGCCGCGCGTTCTGTGCCGGGCGTGACGTAAGCAGTCCACCCACCGACCGGGACCTGGAACTGGTTCAAGCCGTCAGCCGCGAGATCGTCACGAACCCGAAGCCAGTCGTCGCTGCAGTGCACGGCTGGACGGTCGGCGCCGGGCTCGAGTGGATGATGAATGCAGACCTCGTCTTGGCGGCCCAAGGGTCAAGATTCAAGCTTCCCGAGGCCCAGTTGGGCGTCTTTGTCACCGGCGGCTTGATGGCAACCTTGCCCGCGACGGTCGGCCTGAACCGCGCCAAGGCGCTCATGCTGCTCGGTAACGAGTTCAATGCCACGCAAGCCGTCGAATGGGGTATCGCCACCGCGTCACCGACCGAAGAGGCGCTCGAGCGCACCTCGCTGCAGACCTGCGCTCGGCTTGCCGCGCTCGGTTCAACCGTGGCCGCAGAGTTCAAGCGTGTGCTGAACCGGGTCGGCCTGGCGGGGTTCGAAGCGGCAGTGCTGGAGGAATCCAGCGTCCAACGGCGCCTCGGTGCCGCCTAGCCCCTCGCCCGAGAGCGGACATCCGCTCACAGCTCAAACGTGAGGCCGCGCACCTCCGTCAAGCGTGTCCTTGCTGCGTTGGCAATCACGTTGGCCCATGGTGCCGCCGTCGGTCTGGCTGGGCGCCTGCCCGATGCTGTCCCGGCGGTACTCGCCAAGGCATCAGCCCGCTGGCTGCGGATTCCTCAGCCGGATGTGCAGCTCGCGCAGCTGGGCCTCGTCGACCGCGCTCGGCGCCCCGGTCAGCAGGCACTGCGCGCGCTGCGTCTTCGGGAAGGCGATGACGTCGCGGATGCTCTCCGCCTTGGTCATCAGCGTCACCAGCCGGTCCAGCCCGAAGGCCAGGCCGCCGTGCGGCGGCGCGCCGTACTGCAGCGCGTCGAGCAGGAAGCCGAACTTGACCTCGGCGTCCTCGGCCGAGATCGCCAGCGCCTTGAAGACCTTGTTCTGCACTTCGGCGCGGTGGATGCGCACCGAGCCGCCGCCGAGCTCCCAGCCGTTCAGCACCATGTCGTAGGCCTTGGCCAGGCAGGCGCCGGGGTCGGTGTCCATCAAGTCCTCGTGACCGTCCTTCGGCGCCGTGAACGGATGGTGCACCGCGTTCCAGCGCTTGCCCTCCTCGTCGTACTCGAACATCGGGAAGTCGACCACCCACAGCGGCGCCCAGACGTCGTCGAAGAGACCGTGCGCGCGGCCGAACTCGCTGTGGCCGACCTTCACGCGCAAAGCCCCGAGCGCATCGTTGACGACCTTGGCGCGATCGGCGCCGAAGAAGATCAGGTCGCCATTGGCGGCGCCGGTGCGCGCGAGGATCTCGGCCAGCGCCGCATCGTGCAGGTTCTTCACGATCGGCGACTGCAGGCCCTCGCGGCCCTTGGCGACGTCGTTGACCTTGATCCACGCCAGCCCCTTGGCGCCGTAGATCTTCACGAACTCGCCGTAGGCGTCGATCTCCCCGCGCGTCATCTCCGCGCCCCCCGGGACGCGCAGGGCCGCCACGCGGCCGCCCCGGCTCGTCGCCGGTGCCGAGAACACCTTGAAGTCGACGTCCTTCATGACGTCGGTGAGCTCGGTGAACTCCAGCTTCACGCGCAGGTCGGGCTTGTCCGAGCCGTAGCGCTGCATCGCCTCGGCGTAGCCGAGCTGCACGCAGGCCGGAAGCTCCACGCCCAGCGCCTTCTGGAACACGGTGCGGATCATGCCTTCCATCAGCGCGCGGATCTCCTCCGATCTGCGTGAACTCGGGCTGGCGGTCGGCGCGCAGGTCCTCGTCGCGGAAGCACTTGGTGATCTGGTAGTAGCGGTCGAAGCCGGCCACCATCAGCAACTGCTTGAAGAGCTGCGGCGACTGCGGCAGCGCGAAGAACATGCCGTCGTGCACGCGGCTGGGGACGAGGTAGTCGCGCGCGCCCTCGGGCGTGCTCTTGGTGAGCATGGGCGTCTCGATGTCGACGAAGCCGTTCTCGTCGAGGTACTTGCGCACCTCCATCGCCACGCGGTAGCGCAGCATCAGGTTCTTCTGCATCTGCGGCCGGCGCAGGTCGAGCACGCGGTGCGTCAGCCGCACCGTCTCCGAGAGGTTGTCGTCGTCGAGCGGGAAGGGCGGCGTGACGCTGGGGTTGAGCACGACGAGTTCGTGGCACAGCACCTCCACCTTGCCGCTGGTGAGGCTGGCGTTCTCGGTGCCGGCCGGGCGCGCGCGCACCTGGCCGACGATGCGCAGGCAGAACTCGTTGCGCACGCCCTCGGCGGCCTTGAACATCTCGGGGCGGTCGGGGTCGCAGACGATCTGCACCAGGCCCTCGCGATCGCGCAGGTCGATGAAGATCACGCCGCCATGGTCGCGGCGGCGGTGGGCCCAGCCCATCAGGGTCACGGTCCGGCCCATCAGCGCCTCGCTGACGCCGCCGCAGTAGCTCGTTCTCATTGCACTCTCTCCACTCGATTCGGTTCTTGCGGCGGCGCGCCGTGCCGGCGCCGCCATGCGTTCAACGGGGCGGCATCGCGCGGGCCGTGTTGCAGGCCATCAGGGCCGCGCCGGTCGCCTGCCGGCGCAACCCCGTCAGTTTCGTGCGGCCAGCGGCGGGCTGTCCGCCAGCGCCGCTTGCGGCGGCGCCACGACACCCATCGAGATGACGTACTTCAGCGCCTCGTCCACGCTCATCTCGAGCTCGATGACATCGCTGCGCGGCATCATGAGGAAGAAGCCCGAGGTCGGGTTGGGCGTGGTCGGCACGTAGACGCTGAGCAGGTCGCCCGGCAGGCGCTCGGCGACCTCGCCGCTGGGCGCGCCGGTGACGAAGGCGATCGTCCACGCGCCCTGGCGCGGATACTGCACCAGCACCGCCTCGCGAAAGGCGTTGCCGTTGCTGCTGAACAGCGTGTCCGAGACCTGCTTGACCGAGCTGTAGATCGACTTGACGATCGGGATCTGGTGCATCAGCCGGTCCCATTGGCGCACCCACCACTGGCCGAAGATGTTGGTGACGAAGACGCCCGTGGCCAGCAGGCCGGCCCCCAGCACCAGCACGGCCAGGCCCGGCACGTGGCGCCACCGCTCGATCGCCTCGTGCATCGAGGCGGGCATCACCGCCTGGGTGAGCGAGAGCAGCGAGAGGAAGACGCCGTCGAGCACCGACAGCAGCCAGCCCAGCACCCAGACAGTGATGGCCAGCGGCAGCCAGACCAGGAGGCCGGCGATCAGGAATCGCTTCACGCACGCCCTTCCTGCGCGCACCCCGTCTCAGTCGGCACTGCCGGCCGACGGCGCCGCGGGCGCGGCCGCCGCGGGCGTGGACGAGGACGAGGACGAGGACGGTGCGCTCTCGGCGGCGGGCGCGGCGCTGCCCGCCTCGGGCTTGCCCGGGCCCGCCGGGTCGTCCGCGGGCTTGGCCGCCGCGGTGTTGCCGCCGCGGAAGTCGGTCACGTACCAGCCCGAGCCCTTGAGCTGGAAGCCCGCGGCCGTCACCTGCTTGGCGAAGGTCTCGGCGCCACAGGCCGGGCAGGTGGTCAGCAGGGGGTCGGAGAGCTTCTGCAGCACGTCCTTCGCGTGACCGCAGGCGCTGCAGCGATAGGCGTAGATCGGCATGACTGAAGTCCCGCGGCAAAACCGGAAATTATAGGTGCACAAGGTGGGGGCGCTGCGTCAGGCATTCAAGCCCTTGACGTGATGGTCGCTGTCGTGGCGCTGGCGCACGAACTGCGGCAGCAGCGAGCCCGCCAGCATGCCGACGAAGGCGGCGATGAGGCCGGCGAGCTGCCCCGGGAAATGCTCGCCGAGCGTCGTGATCTGCGGGAAGCACAGCACCCAGGTGGCGATGCCCAGCGTCACCGAGGCGATCGCCCCCTGCGTCGTCGCGCGCTTCCAGTACAGGCCCATCACCAGCGGCACGAAGGCGCCCACCAGCGTGACCTGGTAGGCCGAGGACACCAGCTCGTAGATCGTCGTGCCCTGCATCGCGATGGCGTAGGCGAGCACGATCGCCGCGAAGGCGACGATCGACCAGCGCATGGCCAGCAGCTGCTCGCGGTCGCTCATGCGCGGGCGCAGGTTCTTCAGGATGTTCTCGACGAAGCTGGTGGAAGGCGCCAGCAGCGTCGCCGAGGACGTGCTCTTGATCGCCGAGAGCAGCGCGCCGAAGAAGAGGATCTGCATCACCATCGGCATCTTCGTCATGACGAAGGTCGGCAGCAGGCGCTGGTAGTCGTCCTTGGCGAGGGTCATCGCCTCCTCGCCCATGACGACGACGGCGCTGGCGACGATGAACATGGGCACGAAGGCGAACAGGATGTAGGCCACGCCGCCCACGGTGGCGCCGCGGCTGGCGGTGCCGGCGTCGCGCGCGGACATCACGCGCTGGTAGATGTCCTGCTGCGGGATGCTGCCCAGCATCATCGTCAACCCGGCAGCGATGAAGAAGGCGACGTCCCGGAAGGTCGGCGCCGGCAGGAAGCGCAACAGGTCCTGGCTCGCGGCCATCGCCACCACCTTGTCGCTGCCGCCGGCGAGATCGGCGGCGAAGACGGCGATGATGCTCATGCCCACCACGAGCACGATCATCTGGATGAAGTCGGTCCAGGCCACCGCCAGGAAGCCGCCGATGACGACGTAGATCAGCACGGCCAGCGTGCCCACGATCATGCCCACGGTCTCGGACATGGCGCCGTCGGTGAGGATCGAGAACACCAGCCCGAGCGCGGTGATCTGTGCGGCCACCCAGCCCAGGTAGCTGAGGATGATGGCCACCGAGCAGAAGACCTCGATGCCCTTGCCGTAGCGCTGGCGGTAGAAGTCTCCGATCGTCAGCAGGTTGAGCTTGTAGAGCCGCGCGGCGAAGAAGACGCCGACCAGCACCAGGCACATGCCCGCGCCGAAGGGATCCTCGACGATGTCGTGCAGGCCGCCCTGGATGAAGCGCGCCGGCACGCCCATCACCGTCTCGGCGCCGAACCAGGTGGCAAACGTCGTCGTCACCACCATCACCAGGGGCAGGCTGCGCCCGGCGATGGCGAAGTCGGTCGTGGTCTTGATGCGCGTGCCGGCCCACACGCCCAGCGCCAGCGTGCCCAGCAGGTAGAGGATGACGAGGGTGATCAGCACGGTGCGGCTCCGCTTCATCGGGTCAAAGCGGCGCGCATTATCCGCAGCCGGGGCCCGCGCCGCCTCCGCGCGGCTGCGGGGGTCAGCCGCGCCAGTGCAGCAACAGTTGCGTCACCACCACGCCGGCGAGGAAGCCCAGGGCGCCAAAGACCAGCGCCTGCAGCAGCCGGTAGCCGCGCCGCTGTTGCGCCAGCAGCGCGCCCAGCAGCCGCTCCTCGCCGCTGCGCGCGGCGCCGCCCTGCAGCCGCTGGTGCAGCAGGCGCGGCAGCTCCGGCAGCAGGTGCGCGTAGTGCGGCGCCTGCTTCTCCAGGCGCTGCAGCAGGCCGCGCCAGCCGATCTGCTCGTCCATCCAGCGCTCGAGAAAGGGCTTGGCCGTGGTCCACAGGTCCAGCTCCGGGTCGAGCTCGCGCCCCAGGCCCTCGATGTTCAGCAGCGTCTTCTGCAGCAGCACCAGCTGGGGCTGGATGTGCACGTTGAAGCGGCGCGAGGTCTGGAACAGGCGCATCAGCACCTGGCCCAGCGAGATGTCCTTCAGCGGCCGGTCGAAGTGCGGCTCGCAGACCGCGCGGATCGCGCCCTCGAGCGCATCCACGCGCGTGGCGTGCGGCACCCAGCCGCTTTCCACGTGCAGCTCGGCGACGCGCTTGTAGTCGCGGCGGAAGAAGGCGATGAAGTTCTGCGCCAGGTAGTCCTTGTCGACCTCGTTGAGCGTGCCGATGATGCCGAAGTCCAGCGCGATGTAGCGCCCGAAGGTCGCCGGCTCCAGGCTCACCTGGATGTTTCCCGGGTGCATGTCGGCGTGAAAGAAGCCGTCGCGAAAGACCTGGGTGAAGAAGATCGTGACGCCGTCGCGCGCCAGCTTCTTGAAGTCGACGCCGGCCTCGCGCAGGCGCTGCATCTGGTTGATCGGCACGCCGCTCATGCGCTGCATGACCATCACCGTGGGCGTGCACAAGTCCCACACCATCTCGGGGATCAGGACCAGGTCCAGCCCCTGCATGTTGCGCCGCAGCTGCGCGGCGTTGGCGGCCTCGCGCACGAGGTCGAGTTCGTCGTGCAGGTAGGTGTCGAACTCGGCCACGACCTCGCGCGGGCGCAGCCGCTTGCCGTCGGCCGACAGGCGCTCGACCCAGCGCGCGAGGCGGTGCAGCAGCGCCAGGTCGTCCTCGATCGCCGCCAGCATGCGCGGGCGCAGCACCTTCACCGCCACCTCGCGCCCGTCCTGCAGCACGGCGAAGTGCACCTGCGCCACCGAGGCGCTGGCGACCGGCTCGGGCTCGAAGCGGGCGAAGACCTCGTCCACCGGGCGGCCGAAGGCCTTCTCCACGAGCGCGCGCGCCTGCGTTGCCGGGAACGGCGGCACGCGGTCCTGCAGCTTGGCGAGTTCGTCCGAGAGGTCCGGCGGCAGCAGGTCGCGCCGCGTCGAGAGCACCTGGCCGAACTTGACGAAGATCGGCCCCAGGCGCTCCAGCGCGCGCCGCAGGCGCACGCCGCGCGGCTCGTGCAGGCGCCGCCCGAAGGTGATCAGGCGCACCAGCAGGCGCACCGGGCGCTGGCGGAACGGCGACAGCGCGAGCTCGTCGAGCCCGTAGCGCAGGACGATGAAGACGATGAACGACAGGCGCAGGAACTGCCGCATCACCCGCCCGGGCGACCCGGCCAGCGCTCGCGCAGGGAGCCAAGCCCCTGCATCGCCGCGGCCACCGCACGCGCCAGGCCCGAACCCGCGCGCACCAGCGCCGCCGCCAGCGGCAGCGGCAGCAGGCGCTCGAGGTCGGCCGCGAGATCCCAGCGCAGGTTCTGCATCAGCCAGTTGACCTCGGCGGCGAAGGCGGCGTCGCCGGCGATCTCGACGGCGGGCATCTGGCCGCCGGCCACGCGTGCGGCCAGCAGCGCCGGGTTCTCGGCACTCACGCACAGGCGCAGCTCGGCCGGCGCCGGCAGGGCCTGACCGCACCATTCGAGCAGCCCGGCAGGCGTGACGCACCAAGCCAGCGCCGGCAGCGGCGGCAGCAGCGCGGGCCAGCCGGCAGCCTCGATCTGCAGCGTCTTGCCGGCGTGCGGCAGCAGGCGCTGCACGGCCACGCTCTCGCTGCCGAGGACGTGGTTGAGCAGCAGGGTGACGCGCTCCATCACGGCCGGCGCGAGCATTTGATGCAGGTTATGCAGCATCGCACAATTGTAGGCAGCGCCGCGCGGGCGACGCGGCCTTCGCCGCGAGAATCCCGGGCTTGGCGCACCCGGCCCCCGGCGGCCCGTCGGCATGTCCACCATCCTCCTCACCGGCGCCGCCGGCTACATCGGCTCGCATACCTGGCTGGCGCTGCACGAGGCCGGCTTCGACGTCGTCGGCGTCGACGACTTCCGCAACAGCTCGCCACGCGTGCTCGAGCGCCTGCGCGAACTGGCGCCGCGCGCCGTCGTCTTCGAGCAGGCCGACGCCGGCGACGCCGCGGCGATGGACGCGATCTTCACGCGCCACCGCATAGCCGCCGTCGTGCACTTCGCGGCGCTGAAGGCGGTGGGCGAATCGACGGCGCAGCCGCTCGAGTACTACGCCAACAACCTCGGCGCGCTGCTCACCACCTGCCGCGCGATGCTCGCGCACGGCCTGCGCCGCTTCGTCTTCAGCTCCAGCGCCACCGTCTACGGCGACCCCGAGCGGCTGCCGATCCCCGAGGACGCGCCGCTCTCGGCCACCAACCCCTACGGCCAGACCAAGCTCATCGGCGAGACCGTGCTGCGCGACCTGGGTGCGGCCGACGCACAGTGGCAGACCGCCTGCCTGCGCTACTTCAACCCCGTGGGCGCGCACGGGAGCGGGCGCATCGGCGAGGACCCGCGCGGCACACCCAACAATCTCATGCCCTTTGTTGCGCAGGTGGCCATCGGCAAGCGCGCCGAGCTCTCGATCTTCGGCGGCGACTACGACACCGTCGATGGCACCGGCGTGCGCGACTACATCCACGTCTGCGACCTCGCCGCAGGGCATGTGGCGGCGCTGCGCCGGCTGCTGGATGCGCCCGGCTCGCTGACCGTGAACCTGGGCACCGGCCGCGGCCACAGCGTGCTCGAGGTCGTGCGGGCCTACGCGCAGGCCAGCGGCCGCCCCATCCCCTACCGCATCGTCGCGCGCCGCCCCGGCGACGTCGCCGCCTGCTGGGCCGACCCGGCGCTGGCGCAGCAGGTGCTTGGCTGGCGCGCCCGCCATGACCTGGCGCGCATGTGCGCCGACAGCTGGCGCTGGCAGTCGCTGAACCCGCAGGGCTTCGACGCCTGAATGCGGCCCTTGAACCCACACCCACGACGCCCGAGATGAGCAGGAACAAGACCCCCGTGCTGCCGGTGATCATGGCCGGCGGCTCCGGCACGCGGCTGTGGCCGCTGTCGCGTGCCGGCTACCCGAAGCAGTTCCTCGTGCTCTCCGGCGCGCAAAGCCTGTTCCAGCAGGCCGTGGCGCGGCTGCGGGACCTGGCCGACGCGGCCCTCGCGGTGCAGCGCCCGCTCGTCGTCGGCAACGAGGAGCACCGCTTCCTCGTGCTCGACCAGTTGCACGAGATCGGCGCGCCGCCGGCTGCCGTGATCCTCGAGCCCGCGGGCCGCAACACCGCGCCGGCGCTGACCCTGGCCGCGCTGCAGGCGCTGCAGGCGCTGCACGGCGACGCCGACCCGGTGCTCGTCGTCACGCCGGCGGACCAGACGGTGACTCGGCCTGCGGCCTTCACCGCGGCGATGCGCCGCGCGGTCGCCGTGGCCGCGGGTGGCGGCATTGCCATCCTCGGCGTCGTGCCGGACCGGCCGGAGACCGGCTACGGCTACATCCGCTGCGCAGCCGCGACGGATGGCGGCGAGGCCATGGTCGAGCGCTTCGTCGAGAAACCCGACCTCGAGACGGCCAAGGCCTACCTCGCCGATGGCCACTACGCCTGGAACGCCGGCCTGTTCGTGCTGCGCGCGTCGACCTGGATGGCCGCGCTCGAGCGCTTTCGCCCCGACATCGCCGCCGCCTGCCGCAGCGCCTTCGCCGTGCGCAGCACCGACGCCGCCTTCGTGCGCCCGGGCAGGGCCGAGTTCGAGGCCGTGCCGGCCGAATCGGTCGACTATGCGGTGATGGAGCGCTGCCCGGGCAGCGGCATCGACATCCGCATGGTGGCGCTGGACGCCGGCTGGAACGACCTCGGCGCCTGGGAGGCGGTGTGGCAGGTCGCCGAGCACGACGGGCAGGGCAACGCCTGCAGCGGCGACGCCATCGTCACCGACAGCCGCAACACGCTGGTGCACGCCACCAGCCGCCTGGTGGCCGCGGTGGGCCTGGACAACGTGGTCGTCGTCGAGACGCCCGACGCCGTGCTCGTCGCCGACCGCGACAAGAGCCAGGACGTGAAGAAGATCGTCGGCCAGCTCGGTGCCGAGCAGCGCGGCGAGCACGCGCTGCACCGCAAGGTGCACCGGCCCTGGGGCTGGTACGACAGCATCGACCACGGCCCGCGCCACCAGGTCAAGCGCATCCTCGTCAAGCCCGGCGCGTCGCTGAGCCTGCAGATGCACCACCACCGCGCCGAGCACTGGATCGTCGTCTCGGGCACGGCCGAAGTGACGGTGGGCGACAAGATCGTGCTGCTGAGCGAGAACCAGAGCACCTACATTCCGCTGGGCCAGGTGCACCGCCTGGCCAACCCGGGCAAGGTGCCGCTCGAGATCATCGAAGTACAGTCCGGCTCCTATCTCGGCGAGGACGACATCGTCCGCTTCGAAGACACCTACGGCAGAGCATGACCCTTCTCGTCACCGGCGGCGCCGGCTTCATCGGCAGCAACTTCGTGCTCGACTGGCTGGCCGACGCCGCCGCCGAGCCCATCGTCAACCTCGACGCCCTCACCTACGCCGGCAACCGGCAGAACCTGGCCGCGCTCGAAGGCGACGCGCGCCACGTCTTCGTGCACGGCGACATCGGCGACCGTGCGCTGCTCGACCGGCTGCTCGCCGAGCACCGCCCGCGCGCCGTGCTGCACTTCGCCGCCGAGAGCCACGTCGACCGCAGCATCCACGGCCCCGGCGCCTTCATCAAAACCAACGTCGAGGGCACGTTCACCCTGCTCGAGGCCATGCGCGCGTACTGGAGCGCGCTGGAAGGAGACGCCAGGGCGGCCTGGCGTTTCCTGCACATCAGTACCGACGAGGTCTACGGCAGCCTGGCCAGCGACGCGCCCGCCTTCACCGAGACCCACCCCTACCAACCCAACAGCCCCTACTCGGCGAGCAAGGCGGCCAGCGACCACCTCGTTCGCGCCTGGAAGCACACCTATGGGCTGCCGGTGCTCACCACCAACTGCAGCAACAACTACGGGCCCTTCCAGTTCCCCGAGAAGCTGATCCCGCTGATGATCGTCAACGCCCTGGCGGGCAAGCCGCTGCCGGTCTACGGCGACGGCATGCAGGTGCGCGACTGGCTCTTTGTGGGCGACCACTGCAGCGCCATCCGCGCCGTGCTGGCGCAGGGCCGCTGCGGCGAGGTCTACAACATCGGCGGCTGGAACGAGCAGCCCAACCGCGACATCGTGCACACCGTCTGCGCGCTGCTGGACGAACTGCGGCCCGACCCCGCAGGGCCCTACGCGCGGCTGATCAGCCACGTGAAGGACCGACCCGGCCATGACCGCCGCTACGCCATCGACGCGCGCAAGATCGAGCGCGAGCTCGGCTGGCGCCCGGCCGAGAGCTTCGAGACCGGCATCCGCAAGACGGTGCAGTGGTACCTCTCGCATGCCGACTGGGTGGCCGCGGTGCAGAGCGGCAGCTACCGCGACTGGGTGGCGACGAACTACGCCGCCCGCGGGTGAACGCGTGAAGATCCTGCTGCTGGGCTGCAAGGGCCAGGTCGGCTGGGAGCTGCAGCGCGCGCTGGCGCCGCTGGGCCAGCTCACCGCCTGCGACTGCGACACGCCGGCGCCGCATTGCGCCGACTTCGGCGCGCCCGAGTCGCTGGCCGGACTCGTCGACCGCGTGCAGCCCGACCTCATCGCCAACGCCGCCGCGCACACCGCGGTCGACCGCGCCGAGAGCGAGCCCGAACTCGCACGCGCGATCAACGCCACGGCGCCCGGCGTGCTGGCGCGCGCAGCGGCGGCGCGCGGCGCGTGGCTGCTGCACTTCAGCACCGACTACGTCTTCGACGGCAGCGGCAGCGCTGCCCGAGGCGAAGAGGCCGCGACCGGCCCGCTGAGCGTCTACGGACGCACCAAGCTCGAGGGCGAGGAGGCGATCCGCGCCAGCGGCTGCCGCCACCTGATCCTGCGCACGAGCTGGGTCTACGCCGCGCGCGGCGGCAACTTCGCGCGTACCATGCTGAAGCTGGCCGCCGAACGCGACGAGCTGCGCGTGATCGACGACCAGGTCGGCGCGCCCACCGGCGCCGACCTGCTGGCCGACGTTTCGGCGCACGCGCTGCGCGCGGCCTGCGCCGACCCGACGCTTGCCGGCACCTACCACTGCGTGGCCGGCGGCGAAACCAGCTGGCACGGCTACGCGCGCTTCGTCATCGAGTGGGCGCGCGCGCACGGTCAGGCCGTCAAGGTCGCGCCCGAGGCGATCCACGCCGTGGCGACGACCGCCTTCCCGACGCCTGCGCGCCGGCCGCTGAACTCCCGCCTGTCGACTGCCAAGCTGCAGCGCGACTTCGGCCTCGTGCTGCCGCCGTGGCAGGGCGGCGTCGAGCGCATGCTGCGCGAAGTGCTGGGCGCCTGAACCCGCCTCCTCCACGAACCGTCATCCATGAATCGCAAGGGCATCATCCTCGCCGGAGGCTCCGGCACACGGCTGCATCCGGCCACGCTGGCGATGAGCAAGCAACTGCTGCCGGTGTACGACAAGCCGATGGTCTACTACCCGCTCGCCACGCTGATGCTCGCCGGCATGCGCGACGTGCTCGTCATTAGCACGCCGCAGGACACGCCGCGCTTTGCGGCGCTGCTGGGCGACGGCAGCCGCTTCGGGCTGAACCTGTCGTACTGCGTGCAGCCAAGCCCCGACGGCCTGGCGCAGGCCTTCCTCCTCGGGCGCGACTTCATCGGCGGCGCGCCAAGCGCCCTCGTGCTCGGCGACAACATCTTCCACGGCCACGATTTCCAGCCGCTGCTGCGGCGCGCCGACGCGCGCGCCCGCGGCGCCTCGGTCTTCGCCTACCACGTGCACGACCCCGAGCGCTACGGCGTGGTCGAGTTCGACGAGAGGCGCCGCGCCATCAGCATCGAGGAAAAGCCGCGCCAGCCCAAGAGCAACTACGCCGTCACCGGCCTCTACTTCTACGACGAGCAGGTCTGCGACATCGCCGCGAGCATCAAGCCCAGCGCGCGCGGCGAGCTCGAGATCACCGAGGTCAACGCGCAGTACCTGCGCCAGGGCCAGCTGGAGGTGGAGATCATGGGTCGCGGCTACGCGTGGCTCGATACCGGCACGCACGACAGCCTGCTCGAAGCCGGACAGTTCATTGCCACGCTGGAGAAGCGCCAGGGCCTGAAGGTCGCCTGCCCGGAGGAGATCGCCTACCGCTCGGGCTGGATCAGCGCCGCCGACGTCGAGCGGCTCGCGCAACCCATGCTGAAGAACGGCTACGGCCAGTACCTGATGCAGGTGCTCGCCGAGAAGGTCTTCCGATGAAGCTCGTCGCCACCCCGCTGCCCGGCGTCGTCGTCGTCGAGCCCGCGGTCTTCACCGACGAGCGCGGCTGGTTCATGGAGAGCTGGAACCAGGCGCGTTTCGACGCCGGCCTGCGCGAGCTGGGCCTGCCCGCGCCGCGCCCCTTCGTGCAGGACAACCATTCCTGCAGCCGGGCCGGCGTGCTGCGCGGCCTGCACTACCAGCTGCCGCCGCACCCGCAGGGCAAGCTCGTGCGCGTCGTCAAGGGGGCCGCCTTCGATGTCGCCGTCGACATCCGGCAGGGGTCGCCATGCTTCGGGCAGTGGGTGGGCGTGGAGCTCTCCGCCGAGAACCGCCACCAGCTCTGGATTCCGGAGGGCTTCGCGCACGGTTTTCTCGCCCTCGAGGATGACACGCATTTCCTCTACAAGACCACCGACGTCTACGCGCGCGACTGCGAGCGCGCACTGCGCTGGGATGATGCGGCGCTGGCCATCGCGTGGCCGCTGGCGCGCGTCGGCGGCACGCCGATGATCGCGGCCAAGGATGCGGCGGCGCCGCGGCTCGGGGAAGCCGGGGATGGCTTGCCTGCAGCCTCACCCCTGCCCGCTCCGCCGGAGCGGGAGTGAACCCGGAATCTGCGGCTCTCCCGTGCGGCGGGAGCGGGAGCGATCCCGGGTTCCGAGACTACTTCTCGACGCCCTTGTCGTACTCGATCTCGCGCGACGAGCCGCCGGCGAAGTGGTAGACGCCCCTGCCGTGGCGAAGCCCGGCGACGAAGGGGCCGACGAAGCGGTCGCCGTTGGCGAAGTAGTGCGTGCCCTGGCCATGCTGGGCCCCGCTCCTGAACGGGCCCTCGTAGCGGTCGCCACCGGCGAAGTAGTGCACGCCCGAACCGTGCTTGACGTTGTTGGCGAAGTGGCCTTCGTAGCGGTCGCCGCTGGCCAGCGTCAGCCGGCCCTTGCCGCTGAAGAGCCCGCCCTCGAAGCCGCCCTCGTAGACGTCGCCGTTGGCAAAGCGGTAGCGGCCCTCGCCCTGCTTCACGCCCTGCGCGAAGCCGCCCTCGTAGACGTCGCCGTTGGCGTGCGTCATCGCGCCCCGGCCCTGCGGCTGGTCGCCCTCGAAGGCACCGACGTAGCGGTCCTTGTTGGCGAAGAGCTGCTCGCCCTGGCCGCTCTTGCGCCCCTGGTGGAACGACCCGGTGTAGCGCTCGCCGCTGGACAGCACGAGGCTGCCCTGCCCCTCGTAGAGGTTGCCCTCGTAGCCGCCCTCGTAGCGGTCGCCGTTGGCGAACACCATCACGCCCCGCCCCTGCCTGGCGGTGCCGCTGAAGCCTCCCTCGTAGCGATCGCCGTTGGCAAAGTGCATCACGCCCTGGCCCATGAACTGATCGGCGGCGAACTCACCCTCGTAACGGTCGCCGTTGGCAAAGCGGTAGCTGCCGCGCCCGCTGCGCTGGTTGCCGCGCACCTCGCCCTCGTAGCGGTCGCCGTTGGGCAGCGCATAGGCGGCATGGGCCACGGCGTCTCCCGCAGGGGGCGCGGGAGGATGCGTCGTCACCGACGGCGTCGATGCCGTCGATGCCTTCGGTGGTGCGGGCGTGGCGGCTGCAGGCGCCGGACCGGGCGCCGGATCGGTGGCGGGCGCGGGCAGGTTGGCGAGGCCCGCGCCGCCCGCAGCACCAGGCCCCGCACCCGGTTCGACCAAGGGCGCCGCCGCCGGGGCGGCAGCCGGCGCCGCCTCGGCGCTGCGGGTGCTGTTCTGCGCCAGCATCGCGCCCTGATCCTGGCTGCGCTTGGCGAGCGCCGCACGCGCAACGACGGCATATTCGCCGTTCGGGTAGCGCTCGAGGTAGCTGCGGTAGGCCTCGGAGGTGTCGGCCTTGAGCACGCCGTCCCAGAAGCGGTCCTCGCGCGCGACGGCCAGCTGCGCCGCCGCGCCGGGCGCGGCCGCCGGCGCGGCCTGGGTCGCGGCCGCCGCGACGCCGCCGGCCGCGGGGTAGAAGGCGAAGTCGCCGATCGAGTCGTTGACGATCAGCGGACGCTGCTTGTGCTGGATGGTGGCGGCGAGCTTCTCGACCGCGTCCTGCACCTGACGCGCCAGCTGCTCGAACGGCAGGCCGGGCGTGCGCATGCGCGAAAGCAGCTCGCGCGTGAAGACGCCGTTCGGATTGCGGTCGTCCTTGCCGAGCGAATCGAGCGCACGCTCGCGGCTGGCGGCGGAGAACATCAGCATCTGCCCGCGGGCGACGTTCGGGCCCGAGAGCCCGCGCGCAGCGCCGATGGGCCGACCCTGGGCGCGCAGCGGGTTGTCGCGGCAGGCGTCGACGATGACCACCGACATGCGCGGCTGCAGTCGCTCCAGGCTGTCGAGCAGGCCGTTCACCGGCTGCGACAGGCGCTCGACGACGAACTCGGTATCGCCTTCGATGTCCACCGGCAGCAGCTGCGCACCGCGCTCGGTCTGCACGCCGTGGCCGGCGTAGAAGACGACGACCTCGTCGCCCTTCTTCACCTTGTCGTAGAACTCCGAGACGGCGACGGCAAAGCGCGTGTTGCTGAGGTCGCGGTGCAGCGAAACCTCGAAGCCCGCAGCGGTCAGTTCGCGCGCCACCGCCTCGGCGTCGGCGCCGGCACGGTCGAGCGTGACCACCTTCTGGTAGGCATCATTGCCGATCACCAGCGCCAGCCGGCGCGCATGCGCAGGCCCGGCCAGCCCGAGCGCGAGCACGGCCAGCAGGGCCGACAAGCCCAGCCACAGGCATCGAAAGGAGGGACGGAGGGTCATGCGCAGTCCCGTCGCCGGGAACGGGGCAGTGTAGGGCCGCGCCGGCGGAGAAAGACGCGGAACCGGGTCGCGGCAGCCGCGGTAACGCCGGAATTGTGATGCAGTGCAAGCAAATGAAGGCCATGGGCATGACCTGGCCCCGAGCCGCATGTCAAGCCGCAGGCCCGACGCACAGCGCACCTACACTGCGCGCCGTCATGAACGAGCGGAGCTCTCGATGCGCCTGATTGCCGCCTTGCTCCTGCTCGCCCTGCCGCTTGCGGCGCCTGCGCAGACCCTGCGCTGGGCGAGCCAGGGCGATCCGCTGACGATGGATCCGCAGTCGCAGAACGAGGGCCTGACCAACGCGGTCAACGGCCAGGTGTACGAGCGGCTCACGCGGCGCGATCGCGCGCTGCGCATCGTGCCCGCGCTGGCCACCGAATGGTCGCAGACGGGGCCGAAGACCTGGCGTTTCAAGCTGCGTCCGGGCGTGACCTTCCACGACGGTGCGCCCTTCGGCGCCGAGGACGTGGTGTTCTCGGTCAACCGCGCCAAGGACGCGGCCAGCACCTTCAGCGTCTACGCCAAGGCGCTGGGAACGCCGGTGGCCATCGACCCGCTGACGGTGGAGTTCCGGCTCGAGCGCGTCAACCCCATCTTCCTCGAGCACGTCGACACCGTCTTCGTGATGAACCGGGCCTGGGCGGAGAAGAACAAGGTGCAGCGCCCGCTGAACTTCAAGGACAAGGAGGAGAGCCACGCCAGCTTCGCCGCCAACGGCACCGGCCCCTTCCAGCTCGTCAAGCGCGAGCCGGGGATCCGCACAAGCTTCAAGCGCTTTGCCGGCTGGTGGGGCAAGCCCGGGGGCAACGTGCAGGAGATCGTCTACCTGCCGATCGCCAACGACGCCACGCGGCTGGCCGCGCTCCTGTCCGGCGAGATCGACTTCGTGCTCGACCCCGCGCCGCGCGACATCGCGCGGCTGCGCAACACCGCGGGCGTGAAGATCGTGGAGGGGCCGGAGAACCGCATCGTCTTCATCGGCATGGACCAGCAGCGCGACGAGCTGCTGCACGGCAGCGTGAAGGACCGCAACCCCTTCAAGGACGTGCGCGTGCGCCGCGCGCTCTACCGCGCGATCGACATCGAGACGATGAAGACCAAGCTGATGAACGGCCTCAGCGTGCCCACCGGCGGCATGACGCCCTCGCCGCTGGGCGACTTCAACGACCCCGCGCTCGAGCAGCGCGAGCCCTTCGACCTGGCGCTGGCGCGCAAGCTGCTGGCCGAGGCCGGCTGGGCCGACGGCTTCGAGGTCACGCTGGACTGCCCGAACAACCGTTACATCAACGACGAGGAAATCTGCATCGCGCTGGCCGGCATGTGGGCTCAGCTCAAGGTCAGGGTGCGCGTCAACGCCATGCCGCGCGCCACCTACTTCCCCAAGCTCGAGAAGGCGGACACCAGCCTGTACATGCTCGGCTGGGGCGGCGCGATCGTCGACGCCGAGACCACGCTCACCCCGGTGATGCGAAACCCCGGCGCCAAGGGCGAGGGCCTCTACAACTACGGCCGCTCGCGCAACGACAAGTTCGACGCGCTGGCCGCCGCCTCCAGCGTCGAGGCCGATCCCGTGCGGCGCGAGCAGCTCGTCAAGTCGGCGCTCGCCGAGTGGAAGGAGCAGGTACACACCATCCCGCTGCACCGCCAGGTCATTCCCTGGGCCGCGCGCCGCAACATCGACGTCGTCCACCGCGCGGACAACTGGCTGGAGGCCGACTGGGTGAGCGTCGGGGCGGCAGGCAAGTAAGTGGCCTGATTACGCCGGTCGCTGACAGTGCGACGCCGTGCTCATGGAACGGCAACGCAGCAGGCCCAGCACCCCCAGGGCAGCCAGGGCGACGCTCAACCCGTCCGGCTCCGGCACCGGTTGCGGCGGCAGCTCGCCGTCATCGGCACTCAGGGTGAAACCCAGCGTGGCAAAGTCGATGGCAGAGGCGTAGACGCCGACAATTGGCAGGCTGGTCGCACCGCTGGCGACGGTGAACGTGACCTGCAGGCGGCCGTAGGACACGTCGGCGTCGTACAGGCCAAGATCCCAAACGTCCTTCACCAAGACCGAGTCGCTGTACACCCGCTTTTGCGCGAAGGTGAGGAACGGAAAGCAGCCCAGCATAGGCGTCAGCGGCCGGCACTCGTACCAGCGGACGGTCATCTCCGCACCCCCCTCCGCCTGGCCCAGCAGCGCGTCGTGGCTAGAGATGAGCCACAGGCTCCAGTCGAAGTAGAGATTGAACGGATCTCCGTCATAGTCGGCCGGCGCCCGCACCGTGGCCCACCATTCGGCGGTGCCGGTGCCAGCCGCTGCCTTGCCCAACCAGCCGCCGCCGCCCAGCACGGCGGAGGTCGCACCGCCAGCGTCGCCCTTCAACTGCCCATTGACCAGCGTGCTGTCGGCGTCGATGTTGGCGTCGGCAGCACTCAAAGTACCGCACCACGGCGAACACTCGGTGGTGGTCGTAACACCGATGCCGCCTTCCAGCAGTACCGCCGACGCGACCGCCGGTGGCGCCGCCAGCGCCAGCAGCAACGCGCCGACCAGCGAAGCATTGGCGCGCCATCGACCTTCGAACGCCGCCCGCGCCCTTGACGCCAAGCACCCGAAACCATTGCTTCTTGGACACGCCATGACCGCTCTCCTGTGCAGGGGTGCAGGGTTTTCGCTGCGCTTCAGTCGGCACCAAAGACATTGTTTTTTTTGCATGGTTAAGCCAAAAATTGACGTAACGCAAGGCGCATCGAATACCCAGCGGAATGGGTCGGAATGGGGTCGGAATGGGGCCAGGTCTCTATGCCATTCAGGGGATCACGACGTCCATCCCCGGGTGGCGGCGGCGCAGTTCCTCGGCGAGGGACTGCTTGGCGGCCGAGTCGCCGTGGACGAGGCGGACTTGGCGCGGCGGGAAGCGCATGTGGCCGATGAAGTCGAGCAGGTTGCGACGGTCGGCGTGGGCGGAGAAGCCGCCGAGCGTGTGGATGCCGGCACGGATGTCGATGCGCTGGCCGTCGAGCTCGACCCAGCCGCCCTGGGGGCCGTGCTGCTGGATCGCCCGCCCCGGCGTCCCCGCCGCCTGGTAGCCGCAGAAGAGCACGTCGTGGCGCGGGTCGGGCAGCATGGCCTTCAGATAGTCGACGATGCGCCCGCCGCTGCACATGCCGCTGGCGGCGATGACGATCGCCGGGCGCGCGCTCTGCGCCAGCGCCTGCACCAGGCGCAGGTGGTTCTCGTGCTCCGACACCGCCACCAGGCGTTCGAAGGCCAGCGGCCGCCGCCCCGCAGCCAGCTTGCGCCGCGCCTCGGCGTCCCACTGCCCGCGCAACTGCAGGTAGGCGGCGTTGAAGGCCGTGGCCAGCGGCGAGTCGACGATGACGTCGAGCTCGCCCCAGGGCACGCCCTGAGCGGCCGGGCGCGCGCGGTTGCGGTGGATGATGTCCTCCAGCTCGTACAGCAGCTCCTGCGTGCGGCCGATGCTGAAGGCCGGGACCAGCACCGTGCCGCGGTCGACGAGCGCGCGCTCGACGATGGCCTGCAGGCGCCGGCGGCGGGTGCGACGGTCCTCGTGCTCGCGGTCGCCATAGGTGCTCTCGAGCACCACCACGTCGGCGCGCAGCGGCGCGCGCGGCGAGGCCAGCAGCGGCGTCCACGGCGCGCCCAGGTCGCCGGAGAACACCACGCGGCGCCGGTTCGCCGCGGCGCGCCCGGCCGCCAGCCGCAGGTCGAACTCGACGTAGGCCGAGCCCAGGATGTGCCCCGCCGGCTGCAGCCGCACCTGCAGTGCCGGCAGCCCGGCGCGCAGCGCGTGCCACTGGCCGTAGGGGACGGGCACGAGCTGGCGCCGGCTGCGCTCGAGCACGCGCTCGATCAGCCGCGGGTCGCGCGTCACCCCGACCTCGAGCGCATCGGCGATGACCAACGGCAGCAGTTGCGCCGAAGCCGGCGTGCAGACGATCGGCCCCTCGAAGCCGGCCGCGAGCAGAAAGGGCAGGCGGCCGACGTGGTCGACGTGCACATGCGTCAGCACCAGCGCCCGAACACCTTCCAGCGCGAAGCCGATCTCGAGCCGCTCCGCAGCCGACCGGCCGTCAGCCGAAACCTCCGCCCCCTGGAACAGGCCGCAGTCCACCAGCACCGAGTCGCCGCCGGGCAGGTGCAACTGGTGGCACGAACCCGTCACCCCGTCGACGGCGCCGTGGTGACTGAAGCCGAAATCCATCCCGTTCGTTGCCGGAGTGCTCCTCGCCGCGGCCCGGCGCGAGGCCCTACCAGCGGTCGCTGCGCAGCTGCGGCTGCCAGACGCCCTTGCGCAGCAGATAGACGGCCACGGTTGAGTAGCGCTGCTCGCCGTCGGCGCCGAAGCGCATCGAGCGCGTCACCGGCGCATTGCCGTCGAACTGCGGGCTCTTCAGCCGCTCGAGCAACTGCGCGCGATCGGCGCTCTTGTTGCGCGAGATCGCGTCGGCGACGACGTAGACCGTGTCGTAGGCGTAGTGCGCGCCATAGACCGGATCGCCCTTGTAGAGCCGGCGGAAGTTGCCGAGGAAGACCGATCCGGAGGGGAACTCGCCGGCCTCGAGAATCGGCGAAGTGGCGTAGATCGCCGCCACCTTGTGGGCCACCTTGCCGAGCTTGTCGGTCTTGAGCGTATCGCCGCCGATGATGCGCAGGCGCTGCAGGCCGCTGGCGGCCGCCCGCTCGACGATGGCCTCGACCTGGAAATCGTTGAGCGCGGCCACGAGCACGTCGACCTTGGCCTTGCCCATCTCGTCCACGATGGCGGCGAAGTCGGTCGTCTTGTCGTCGGTGGTCTTGCGCAGCAGCACCTGTTTCTTGGCCGCCGCCAGCTCCTTGGCGGCGTCGTCGGCCAGGCCCTTGCCGTACGGCGTGCCGTCGTCGACCACGGCGAAGCGTTCCGCTCCCGCGAGCTGCGCCGCGTAGGAGCCCAGCGCCTTGGCCTGCAGGTTGTCATTGGCCACCAGGCGCAGCGTCGTGGGCACGTCCTGACGCGTGTAGGTCGGGTTGGTGGAGATCGCCAGCTGCGGAATGCCGGCGTCGGCGTAGGTCTTGGCCGAACCGATGCTGACGCCCGAATTCAGGTGCGCGATCGCCACCGTCACCCCGGCATCGACGAGCGTTCGCGCCGCGGCCTTGCCCGCCTCGACGTCCGACTTGTCGTCGGCACTCACCAGTTCCAGCTTGACGCGCGTGCTGCCGATGCGCACGCCGCCGCGCGCGTTGATCTCGTCGACGGCCATCTTCGTGCCGTTGACCATGTCCTGCCCGAGTGCGGCCAGCGGCCCGCTGAGCGGCTGGCCGACGCCGATCTTGATGACCTCGGGCTGCTCCGAGCAGCCTGCCAACCCGAGCAGCGCCACGACCGCCAGGACCGCCCCGCGTCGAGACCGGGCCGGAGGCGACGCGAGCAGCCGATCGGGAAGGCGCGAAATCTGCATCATCGGGTCTCCAAGGCAGGTGCATCGCCCCGCGGCACGCGGCGCCCGGGCGCCCGGGCGCCCGGCCGGATGGCGGGGTGGCGCATCTTGCCAGCTTCCCCTCGCCTGCGGAGCAAGGCCTGACGCTGACATCCGTGAGAGAAGGCGCGGATGCGCTCAGCGCGAAGCCTCATGCGCCGACGGCTCGGGCGCAGCGACCGGGACAGGCGCGGCAGGCTCGCCTCCGGCTTGCGCGGCATCGTGCGCAAAGCGTCCCTGATACTCGATGCGCGCCGCCTTGCGCAGCGCGCGCAACTCGGTGTCCAGCAGCTTGCGCCTGCGCTCGGCGAGCAGCATCTGTTCGATCAACGGGCGCGAGCGCTCCAGCGTCAGCGGCTCGTCGCGCGAGCCGCCGAGCGCGATGACGAGCGCACCGTGGCTGGCCGGCAGGAGCACGGCCTGTCCGGGCCGCAGCCCCGACAGGAGTTGCAGCGTCTGGGGCGAAAGCTGCTCGGTCGCGCGCACGGCCTGGTTGGCGACGAAGCGTATCCCGCTGGCCTTCAGGTGCTCGACGAACTCGCCGATCGACTGCCCGGCCTGCAGTTGCAGGCGCAGCGCGGCGAGCTGCCCGGGATCGGCCTCGATCGCCAGCTCCTGCAGCGAGTAGATGCGGCGCTGCGCGAAGCGCTCGGGGTGCGCCGCGTGGTAGCCATCGATCTCCTGCGCGGTCGGCGGCTGCGCCTTGTCGCCCAGGTGATCGGCATAGGTGCGGGCGAGGATCTCGCGCGTGGCGGCGTCGATGCGCTCGCGCACGCGGGGGTCGCGATCGAGCTCCAGCCGCTCGGCCTGCGCCGCCAGCAGACGCTGGTCGACCAGGCGCGCCAGCACCTGACGGCTGGCGGCATCGATCTGCTCGGGCCGCAGGCTGTGCTGTTGCTCGAGGACGAGGTTGATCTGCGGCAGCGTGATCTCGCGCCCATCGACCCGCGCGGCCACCTGCGGCTGCGGGCGCTCCTTCTTCTTCTCGCCGCAGCCGCCTGCCAGCCAAGCAACACCCGCCACCGCGACCAGGGTGAGCACGGACCGGGGGCGAAGGCGAAGCGGCATGCGCGGCCAGTCTAGCGCGCGCACCCCGCACGGGGGTCAGCCCAGAGCCTGCACGCGGGCGACGCGCCAAGTGGCTTCGCCGGGCAGCGCGGCGCCGACGGGGCGCAGGCAGGTGAGCATCCAGAGCTCGCGGAAGGGCGTCGGCGGGGCGTCGTGGCGTTCGCGGATGAGGCCGGAGAACTCGACGCAGGCGAGTTGCGCTTCGCAGAGGTCCTCGATCGCCAGCAGCCGCGCCTCGATGTGCAGGACTTCGGTGTGGTTGGGCGCGCTGCCGCGTTCGGCGAGCTGGGCACAGAGTTCCTGGAAGAGGTGCTCGGTGGAAAGCGCCGACAGCGCGGCGAGGTCGGCACGGTCCCAGGCGTGCTGCACGCCGATGAAGCTGCGGCGGGCGACGTCGAGGAAGGCCTCGACGTCCCAGGGCGGGGGCGGGTGGGCCGCGTTCTCGACAGGGGATGGCGGTGGTGACGGGGGCGGCGGCCCGGTCGCGCGCCGCCGCTGCGTGGCGGCCAGGCGCTGGCGCAACTGGCTCAGCACCTCACCCCCACGTGCAGGGCCACCGCGCCGGCGGCGAGGTTGTGCACGTCGACGTGGCCGAATCCGGCGCTCTTCATCATCGCCTTGAGCGTGGCCTGGTCGGGATGCATGCGGATCGACTCGGCGAGGTAGCGGTAGCTGTCCTCGTCCTGCGCGACCCACTTGCCGATGCGCGGCATGACGTGAAAGGAGTACCAGTCGTAGGGCTTGCGCAGGGGCTTGGCGATGTGCGAGAACTCCAGCACGAGCAGCCGCCCGCCGGGGCGCAGCACGCGCGCCATCTCGGCGAGCGCGGCGTCCTTGTGCGTCATGTTGCGCAGGCCGAAGGCGACGCTGACGAGGTCGAAGCTGCCGTCGGCGAAGGGCAGATGCTCGGCGTCGCAGGCCAGCGTCGGCGCGACCACGCCGTGGTCGAGCAGGCGGTCGCGGCCGACGCGCAGCATGGCTTCGTTGATGTCGGTCAACACGACCATGCCCTGCGCGCCGACCTTGGGCGCGAAGGCGCGCGCGAGGTCGCCGGTGCCGCCGGCGATGTCGAGCACCTTGTCACCTGCGCGCAGCTTGGCCACCGCCACGGCGTAGGTCTTCCACAGGCGATGCAGGCCGAACGAGAGCAGGTCGTTCATGAGGTCGTAGCGCGTGGCCACGGAGTCGAAGACGCCGCGCACGCGCGTGGCCTTCTCGCCTTCGTCGACGCTCTCGTAGCCGAAATGGGTCTGGCTCATGGCGGTGTCGGGCTCAGGTCTTGCCGGCGATCGGCGCCGCGGCGCCGCAGCCCGAGGCCGGCGCGTCCTTGGTGCGCACGACCTTCACGCCGGGGGGCTTGGCCATCGAGGCGTCGCGGTCCAGGCCCGCTTCGGCCAGGCGCCGCTCGTACCGCGCCCAGAGCGCCTCCTGGTCGGCGCCCAGGTGGTAGAGGTACTCCCAGGTGAAGAGGCCGCTCTCGTGGCCGTCGGAGAAGCGCGGCTGCATCGCGTAGTGGCCGATGGGCGTGATCTCGGTGATCGTCACCTCGCGCTTGCCGGTCTGCAGCACCTCCTGCCCGGGGCCGTGGCCCATCACCTCGGCCGACGGCGAGTAGACGCGCATGAGCTCGAAGGGGATGCGAAAGCTCTTCCCGTCGTCGAAGGCGATCTCGAGCGCGCGCGAGGTCTGGTGCAGGGTGAGCGCCAGCGGCTGGGGGGCGGATTGCGGTGAGGCCATGGGGCAGCGGTGCGGCGCAGGGGCGCCGGGTCGGAGGTGGCGAGGATCGCGCAGTCTAGCCAGCGCCGCCGCCGCCGCCGCGCTCGGGCCCTCGGGAGACAGGGGCATTGGCGCGTGCACGCGTCGCCGCGGCCCGCGCACGACGCTTCAGACGAGCACGCGCTCGATGCCGCCGGCATTCGCCTTGGCGACGAAGTCCTCGAGCCAGCTGGGGCCCAGGATGTGGCGCGCCATCTCGATGACGATGTAGTCGGCCTCGAGCAGACCGCTGGTGAGGTCGCCCTGGTAGCGGTGCAGGCCCTGCAGGCAGCTCGGGCAGGAGGTGAGGATCTTCAGGTCCTGCCCGGGCGCCACCGCGCCGCTGGCACGCAGCGTGGCTTCGGCGCGGCGGATCTCCTCCTCCTTGCGAAAGCGCACCTGGGTGGCGATGTCGGGGCGGCCGACGCCCAGCGTCCCGCTCTCGCCGCAGCAGCGCTCGCTCTTCACGACGTTCTCGCCGACGAGCGCGCGCACGGTCTGCAGGCTGTCCTGCTGCTTCATCGGGTCGTGGCAGGGCTCGTGGTAGAGGTAGCCGCCCGTGCCCGCGGGCAGGGTGATGCCCTTCTCCAGCAGGTACTCGTGGATGTCGACGATGCGGCTGCCGGGGAAGATGCGCGGGAAGTCGTAGTCCTGCAGCTGGTCGTGGCAGGTGCCGCAGCTCACGACGACGGTCTTGATGTCGAGGTAGTTGAGCGTGGTGGCGACGCGGTGAAAGAGCACGCGGTTGTCGGTGACCAGCTTGTCGGCCTTGTCGAACTGGCCGGCGCCGTACTGCGGGTAGCCGCAGCAGAGGTAGCCCGGTGGCATCACCGTCTGCACCCCGGCATGCCAGAGCATGGCCTGCACGGCCAGGCCGACCTGGCTGAAGAGGCGCTCGCTGCCGCAGCCCGGGAAGTAGAAGACGGCCTCGGTGTCGGCGCCCGTGCGCACGGGGTCGCGGATGATGGGGACGGTCTCGCGGTCCTCGATGCCCAGCAGCGCACGCGCCGTGCGCGTGGGCAGGCCGCCGGGCATCTTCTTGTTGACGAAGTGGATGATCTGTTCGCGCAGCGGCGCGGCCCCCACGCTGGCCGGCGGCGCCGCGGTCTGCCGCCGCGCGATCGGCTCCAGCACGCGGCTGGCCAGGCGCTGCGCGGGGAAGCCGACCCCGACCATCGCGCCGCGCATGAGCTTGATGGTCTGCGGCTGGGTGGCGTTGAGGAACATCATCGCCGCGGCCTTGCCCGGGCGCTGGCTCTGGCGGCCCATCTTGCGCAGCAGGTTGCGCATGGCCATGGAGACGTCGCCGAAGTCGATGTCCACCGGGCAAGGGGTCACGCACTTGTGGCAGACGGTGCAGTGCTCGGCGACGTCCTCGAACTCGGCCCAGTGCGCGAGGCTCACGCCGCGGCGCGTCTGCTCCTCGTAGAGGAAGGCCTCGACGAGCAGGCTGGTCGCGAGGATCTTGTTGCGCGGGCTGTAGAGCAGGTTGGCGCGCGGCACGTGCGTCGCGCACACCGGCTTGCACTTGCCGCAGCGCAGGCAGTCCTTGATGCGGTCGGCGATGGCGCCGATGTCGCTCTGTTTCATCAGCAGCGACTCGTGGCCCATGAGGCCGAAGCTCGGCGTGTAGGCCGCGCTCAGGTCGGCGGCCGCGGCGCCTTCGCTGCCCGGCGCACGCGCGCGCAGCAGCTTGCCCTTGTTGAAGTGCCCCTGCGGATCGATGCGGCGCTTGTACGCGGCGAAGGGCGCGAGTTCCTCGTCGGAGAGGAACTCGAGCTTGGTGATGCCGATGCCGTGCTCGCCGCTGATGACGCCGCCGAGCCGGCGCGCCAGCGCCATGATGCGCGCCACCGCCTCGTGCGCGGTCTGCAGCATCGCGTAGTCGTCGCTGTTGACGGGGATGTTGGTGTGCACGTTGCCGTCGCCGGCATGCATGTGCAGCGCCACCCAGACCCGGCTGCGCAGCACCTCCTGGTGGATCGCCTGGCAGCGCGCGAGGATGGGCGCGAAGGCCTCGCCGGCGAAAAGCGGCTGCAGCGGCTGGCGGATCTGCGCCTTCCAGGAAGCGCGCAGGCTGTGCTCCTGCAGCCGCGTGAAGAGCGTCTGCGCCGGCCGGACGTCGTCGGCAGGCTGGAGCGTGTCGAGCCCGGCGAGCCAGGCGCTCCACAGCGCGTGCACCTCGCGCAGCAGCGCGATCGCCTGCTGCACGCGCGCCTGCAGCAGCTCGGGGGCGATGGCCGCGGCACTGCCCCCGCCCTTGCCCAGCGGCATGGGCTCGTGCTCGAAGAAGGCCAGCAGCCGCTGCACGAGCTGCAGCTTGTTGCGCAGGCTGAGCTCGACGTTGATGCGCTCGATGCCCTCGGTGTACTCGCCCATGCGGGGCAGCGGAATGACGACGTCCTCGTTGATCTTGAAGGCGTTGGTGTGGCGCGAGATCGCCGCCGTACGCTTGCGGTCGAGCCAGAAGCGCTTGCGCGCTTCCTCGCCGACGGCGATGAAGCCCTCGCCGTGGCGGCCGTTGGCGATGCGCACGACCTCGCTGGCGGCCTGCGCCACGGCGGCTTCGTCGTCGCCGACGACGTCGCCGATGAGCACCATCTTGGGCAGGCCGCTGCCGGTGAGGCTGCGCTTGCTCTTGGTGGCGTAGCCCACGGCCCTGAGATAGCGGTCGTCCAGGTGCTCGAGTCCGGCCAGCAGCACGGGCGCGCCACCCTGCCCCGGCGCAGCCCCCGGCACGCCGCGCGCCAGGGCAAAGAGGTGATCCTTGATCTCGACGATCGCCGGCACGGCGTCGCGCGCGCGGCCGAAGAACTCCAGGCACACCGTGCGCACGTGCTCGGGCATGCGGTGCAGCACCCAGCGCGCGCTGGTGACGAGGCCGTCGCAGCCCTCCTTCTGGATGCCCGGCAGGCCGGCGAGGAACTTGTCGGTGACGTCCTTGCCCAGCCCCTCCTTGCGGAAGACGCGCCCGGGGATGTCGAGCTGCTCGCTCCGGATCAGCGTGCGGCCGTCGGCCTCGAAGTGGTCGAGCCGGAAGCTCGCCATGTCCACGTCGTGGATCTTGCCGCGGTTGTGCGCGAGGCGCGTCACCTCGAGCCACCTGGCCTCGGGCGTGACCATGCGCCAGCTCGCCAGGTTGTCGAGCGCGGTGCCCCAGAGCACGGCCTTCTTGCCGCCGGCGTTCATGGCGATGTTGCCGCCGATGCAGCTGGCCTCGGCACTGGTTGGGTCGACGGCGAAGACCAGGCCCGCGCGCTCGGCGGCATCGGCCACGCGCTGCGTGACGACGCCGGCCTCGGTGCGGATGGTCGCCACCTTGCCCGGCACGCCGGGCAGCTCGAGCCACTCGACCTCGCCCAGGGCTTCGAGCTTCTCGGTGTTGATGACCGCGCTCTGCCGGGTCAGCGGCACCGCGCCGCCGGTGTAGCCGGTGCCGCCGCCGCGCGGGATGACGGTCAGCCCGAGCTCGATGCAGGCGGCAACCAGCGCCGCCATCTCCGCCTCGCTGTCCGGGGTGAGGACGACGAAGGGCAGTTCGACGCGCCAGTCGGTGGCGTCGGTGACGTGGCTCACGCGCGAGAGCGGATCGAACTTGACGTTGTCCCTGGCGGTGACGCGCGCCAGCACCCGGCGCGCGCGCTGGCGCCGCTGCGCGACCTCGGCAAAGCGCGCCGAGAAGGCCTGCACGGCGGCGTGCGCGGCATCCAGCAACTCGCCCACCAGCGCGTCGCGCCCGGCGTCCAGCGCTGGCGTGCGCAGCTTCTCGATCTCGCGCAGGCGGTGGTCGAGCGCTTCGATGAGCAGGCCGCGGCGCTTGGCGCTGGCCAGCAGGTCGTCCTCGAGATAGGGGTTGCGCTGCACCGCCCAGATGTCGCCCAGCACCTCGTAGAGCATGCGTGCCGAGCGCCCGGTGCGGCGCTCGCCGCGCAGGCGCTGCAGCAGCGCCCAGGCGCGCTCGCCCAGCAGCCGCAGCACGATCTCGCGGTCGGAGAGCGAGGTGTAGTTGTAGGGGATCTCGCGCAGGCGGGTCGCACCCGTGTCCGGGGCGCCGGCATCGGCATCCACGCCTTCGGGCGTGCCCGCCGGATCGGCGGCACGCAGGGCAGCAGCAAGCGGGGCGTTCATCGCGAAGCCGCGCATGCTAACGCAGGGCGTGACCGCGGCCCCGCCGCCGAGCGGGCGGCGATCCGGCCGCGAGGTCCCGCGGCCCGGCGCGGAACGGGGTATTCCCGCTTGCCGGTGCGCGGGCATCCATGACAGAAACCCGGCTGTCACACGAATCGACCGCCACGCTGGCCAGAATGGTCGCCATCCCGCATCGAACGAACGGAGCCCGAATGTCCCGAGTCCGCATCTCCCTGGCCGTCGCCGCGGCGACGCTGTTCACCCTTTCGCCCGCCCAGGCGCAGACGCAGGTCCAGTGGTGGCACGCGATGAGCGGGCCGCTGGGCGAGTGGGTCAACGACCTCGCCAAGGAGTACAACGCAAGCCAGAAGGACTACGTCGTCATACCCACCTTCAAGGGCACCTACGGCGAGACGCTGACGGCGGCGATGGCGGCCTTTCGCGCCGGCAACGCGCCCGACATCCTGCAGGTCTACGAAGTCGGCACGGCGACGATGATGGCCGCCAAGGGTGCGATCAAGCCGGTCGGCGAGGTGATGACCATGGGCGGCGCCAAGTTCGACGCCAAGGTCTACATCCCCGCCGTGGCGGGCTACTACACGGCACCTAACGGCCAGATGCTGAGCCTGCCCTTCAACAGCTCGACCACGGTATTCTGGTACAACAAGGACGCCTTCAAGGCCGCGGGCATGGACCCGAACAAGGCGCCGCAGACCTGGCCCGAAGTGGTGGCCGCGGCAGCCAAGCTCAAGGCCAGCGGCCACAAGTGCCCGTTCACGACGAGCTGGATCAGCTGGACGCAGTTGGAGAGCTTCTCGACCTGGCACAACGTCCTCTTCGCCAGCCTGAACAACGGCTTCGGCGGCACCAAGGCGCGGCTGGCCTTCGACTCGCCGCTGCACATCCGCCACTTCGAGAACCTCGCCAACATGGCCAAGCAGGGCCTGTTCGTCTACAAGGGCCGCGACAACAAGGCCGACGTCACCTTCCCCTCGGGCGAGTGCGCGATGATCACAGGCACCTCAGGCCTGTACTCGCGTGTCAGCAAGGAAGCCAAGTTCGCCTACGGCACCTCCACCCTGCCCTACTACCCCGACGTGCCGGGCGCGCCGCAGAACACCATCATCGGCGGCGCCAGCCTCTGGGTGATGGCCGGCAAGAAGCCCGACACCTACAAGGGCGTGGCCTCGTTCTTCAAGTTCCTCTCGCGGCCCGAGGTGCAGTCGGCCAGCCACAAGCGCACCGGCTACCTGCCCATCACCACCGCCGCCTACGAGCTGACCGACAAGTCCGGCTTCTACAAGGAGCACCCGGGCACCGACGTCGCGGTGACGCAGATGATCCGCAAGACCACCGACAAGTCGCGCGGCATTCGCCTGGGCAACTTCAACCAGATCCGCACCATCGTCGACGAGGAGACCGAGCAGATCTGGACCGGCAAGAAGAGCGCCAAGGAGGCCTTGCAGGCGGCGATCAAGCGCGGCAACGAGCAGCTCGTGCGCTTCCAGCGCGCCAACAAGGGCTGAGCCGAAAGCCGCGAAGGGCGGGCGGGCGCGCGCAGATCATCGGCTTGCCGGCGAGATGGAAAAGCGCGTCCTCTTTCGCTCCCCCTGGCTGCCCTGGGTGCTGCTGGCGCCGCAGGTGGCGGTGATCGGCGTGTTCTTCTTCTGGCCCGCGGGGCAGGCGCTGCTGCAGTCGTTCCAGGTGCAGGACGCCTTCGGCATGTCGACCGAGTGGGTCGGCCTGGACAACTTCAAGGCGCTGCTCGCCGACGAGGCCTACCTCGGTTCGTTCAAGGTGACGGCGCTGTTCTCGCTGCTGGTGGCCGGCCTGGGCATCCTCATCTCGCTGGCGCTGGCGGTGTTCGCCGACCGCATCGTGCGCGCGGCGATGGTCTACAAGACCTTCCTCATCGTGCCCTACGCGGTGGCGCCGGCAGTGGCCGGGGTGCTGTGGATCTTCATGTTCTCGCCGACGCTCGGCGTCGTCGCCTACGCGCTGGCCAATCTGGGCATCGAATGGAACTACCTGCTCGACTCCGGGCACGCGCTGACGCTGATCGTGATGGCTGCGGTGTGGAAGCAGATCTCCTACAACTTCCTCTTCTTCCTCGCCGGGCTGCAGGCGATCCCGAAGTCGCTCATCGAGGCCGCGGCCATCGACGGCGCGGGCCCGTGGCGGCGCTTCTGGAGCATCCAGTTCCCGCTGCTCTCGCCGACGACCTTCTTCCTGCTCGTCATCAACATGGTGTACGCCTTCTTCGACACCTTCTCGATCATCGACGCCACCACGCAGGGCGGGCCGGGGCAGGACACCATGATCCTCGTCTACAAGGTCTACAACGACGGCTTCAAGAACGGCGACCTCGGCGGCTCGGCGGCGCAGTCGGTGATCCTCATGGCCATTGTCATCGCGCTCACCGTGGTGCAGTTCCGCTACGTCGAGAAGAAGGTGCAGTACTGATGTACGGGCCCCAAGGCCTCCCGCGGACGCACGACCATGGACACGACCATGGTTGAGCGCCGACCCGCGCTGACCGTGCTCGGCCACCTGGTGATGTGGCTGGGCGTGGCCATCGTCGCCTTTCCGCTGTACCTGGCCTTCGTCGCCTCCTCGCACACGGCGGTGGAGATCGTGCAGGCGCCGATGCCGCTGCTGCCAGGCAGCAACCTGTGGGAGACCTACAAGACCGCGCTGCTGGGCGGCGGCGAAGGCGCGGGCTCCACCGCACCGGTGGCGCGCATGATGTGGGTGAGCCTGGTGACGGCGCTGGTGATCGCCATCGGCAAGATCGCCATCTCGCTGCTCTCGGCGTTTGCCATCGTCTACTTCCGCTTCCCGCTGAAGAACGTCTTCTTCTGGGCGATCTTCGTCACGCTGATGCTGCCGGTGGAGGTGCGCATCATGCCGACCTACAAGGTGGTTGCCGACCTCGGCCTGCTCGACACCTACGCGGGCCTCACGGTGCCGCTGATCGCCTCGGCCACCGCGACCTTCCTCTTCCGCCAGTTCTTCCTCACCGTGCCCGACGAACTGGTGGAGGCCGCGCGCATGGACGGCGCCGGCCCGATGCGCTTCTTCAAGGACATTCTGCTGCCGCTGTCGCGGACCTCGATCGCCGCGCTGTTCGTCATCCAGTTCATCTACGGCTGGAACCAGTACCTGTGGCCACTGCTGGCGACGACCAGCGAAGACATGTACCCGGTGGTCATCGGCATCAAGCGCATGATCGCCGGAGGCGACGCCGCCAACGACTGGAACGTGGTCATGGCCACCGCGTTGCTGGCCATGCTGCCGCCGGCCTTGGTGGTGATCCTGATGCAGAAGTGGTTCGTCAAGGGCCTCGTGGATTCCGAGAAATAAGGCAATGGGCGCCATATCACTGAGGAAGGTCGAGAAGACCTACGGCCAGGGCGCGAAGGCGGTCAAGGTCATCCACGGCGTCGACGCCGAGATCGCCGACGGCGAGTTCATCGTCATCGTGGGGCCCAGCGGCTGCGGCAAGAGCACGCTGCTGCGCATGGTGGCGGGGCTGGAGGAGATCACCGGCGGCGAGATCGCCATCGGCGAGCGCGTCGTCAACGCGCTCGAGCCGGCGGCGCGCGACATCGCGATGGTGTTCCAGAACTACGCGCTCTACCCGCACATGAGCGTGTACGACAACATGGCCTACGGGCTGAAGATCGCCAAGGTGAGCAAGGCCGAGATCGAGCAGCGCGTGCAGAAGGCGGCACAGATCCTCGAACTCGGCGGCCTGCTCGAGCGCCGGCCGCGCGAGCTCTCGGGCGGCCAGCGCCAGCGCGTGGCGATGGGGCGCGCGATCGTGCGCCAGCCGCAGGTCTTCCTCTTCGACGAGCCGCTCTCCAACCTCGACGCCAAGCTGCGCGCGCAGACGCGCCTGGAGATCCGCAAGCTGCACCAGGAGCTGGGCGTGACCTCGCTCTTCGTCACGCACGACCAGGTCGAGGCGATGACGCTGGCGCAGCGCATGATCGTCATGAACGGCGGGCGCATCGAACAGATCGGCAGCCCCGAGGAGGTTTACCAGGCCCCGGCGACGACCTTCGTCGCCGGCTTCATCGGCAGCCCGCCGATGAACCTGCTCCTGGGGCAGGCCGAGGGCGCGCGCTTCACGCTCGGCGGCCAGGCCCTGCCCCTGCCGCGGGCCGCGCCGCGCAACGGGCCGCTGCTGCTGGGCGTGCGGCCCGAGCACGCGCAGATGCAGTGCGACGGTGCGGGGCAGGCCCCCCTCTGGCCGATGCAGGTGGAGATGGTCGAGATGCTGGGCGCCGAGCGGCTCGTCTACGGACGGCTCGGCGGTGCGGCCTTCACGCTGCGCATCGAGGGCACGCTGACACCGCCGCGGCCGGGTGAGGCGCTGATGCTGCAGGTGCAGGGGCAGCGGCTCCACTGGTTCGACGCCCAGAGCGGGCAAAGGGTGCGATGAGCGCCATGCGCCCCGCCCGCGAGGCGCCCTGGCCCTATCCGCGCTGGATCGCGCACCGCGGCGCGGGGCGGCTGGCGCCGGAGAACACGCTGGCGGCATTTCGTGTCGGCGCCGCGCACGGCTATCGCGGCTTCGAATGCGACGTCAAGCTGTCGGCCGACGGCGTCCTTTTCCTCATGCACGACAGCGGGCTCGAGCGCACGACCAACGGCCAGGGCGCGGCCGGCGAGCAGACGTGGTCGGCGCTGTCGCAGCTCGACGCCGGCAGCTGGCACGGGCACCGCTTCGCCGGCGAGCCGCTGCCGACGCTGACGGCACTCGCCCGCTGGATCCGCGCCAACGGCTTTCGTCTCGACCTCGAGATCAAGCCCACGCCGGGGGAGGAGGAAGCCACCGGTCACGCCGTCGCGCTGGCCGTGCGCGAGCTGTGGGCCGGAGCCGAGGTGCCGCCGCTGCTGACCTCGTTTCGCCCGGAGTCGCTGCTGGCGGCGCGCGAAGCCGCCCCCGAGCTGCCGCGCGGCCTGCTGCTGGACACGCTTTGGGACGGCTGGGAAGCGATCGAGCACGGGCTCGAGTGCGCCGCGGTGGTCACCCACCATGGCCTGATGGATGCCGCGCTCCTCGCGCGCCTGCACGAGCAGGGCAAGCGCGCCCTCGTCTACACCGTCAACGACGCCGACGAAGCCCGGCGGCTGCTGGCCCTTGGCGTCGACGGCATCGTCACCGACGCCATCGACCGCTTCGCGCCGGCGGTGGATTGAGCGGCGTCCTCAACCCAGCGTCGTCCACTCGGATTCGACTTCGTCCAGCCCCGGCATCGGCTGGGGACGCGGCAGCGCCTTGAGTGCGCGCACGATCGGCAGTTGCCAGGCGACGACTGCCAGCACGAGCGAGATGGTCGCGGCCATGCCGAGTGCTGCGCGCAGGCCGACATGCTCGCCGATCCAGCCGCCGAGCAGCGAGCCGCCCGGCGCGGCCAGCAGCGTGAGCCAGCGCATGGTGCTCGTCATGCGACCCAGCATCGGCTCGGGCGTCACGGCCTGGCGCAGCGCGAGGAAGTTGATGAAGATGAACACCGCGCCCATCGTGAACATCGCCATCATCAGCGCGAAGGCGGCGACGCCCAGCGCGTTGGGCGGGGCCAGCACCGGCAACAGCCATCCGACGCCGGTGATCAGGTAACCGATGACCAGACAGGGCCCCGGCCCGATGCGCTGGCTCAGGCGGCGACCCCAGAGGCTGCCGCTGATGGTGCCCACGCCCATACCCATGTAGCACAGGCCCACGGCCTGTTCCGAGAGGCCGAGCGTGCGCGTGGCGACGAGGATCTGCACCACGAGCGCGGCGTAGTGCGCCATCTGCCAGGCCGCCATCAGCACCGCCAGCGTGGCCAGCAGCGGCGTGCGCGCGACAAAGCGCAGGCCGTCCAGCAGGTCGCTCCAGAATCTGGCGTCGCGCGCGACGCGGACCTCTTCGCACACGTGGACGCCGCGCAGGATCCAGGCCGATCCCAGCAGCAGCACGGCATTGACCAGCATCGCCCAGGGCGCCCCGAAGAGCTTGACGAGAAAGCCGGCGAAGCCCGGGCCCGCGACCTCGGCGCCCGAAGTGGCGAGGGCGTTCTTGGCGTGCGCCTCCACCAGCCGCGCCCGCGGCACCACCTGCGTCAGCACGATCTGCGCCGCGCTGCCGGCCACTGCGTGCACCGAACCGACGACGAAGGCCACGACATACAGCCAGGTCATGCCGAGCACGCCGAGCAACCACGCCAGCGTGACGCTGGCGGCGGCGATGCCCACGAGCACCTCGCCGGCGAGGTACACGGGCAGCTTGCGCATCCGGTCCAGCCAGACGCCGGCCGGCAGCGAAAGCAGCAGGAAGGGCGCGAGTTCGACCGCGGTCAGCACGCCCATCTGGGTGGGCGTGGCGTGCAGCAGCACCGCCGCGGTGAGCGGCAGCGCCAGCAGCATCACCTGCCCGCCGAAGGAGGAGGTGAGGATCGAGACCCAGAGTCGGGCGTAGGTGCGCTCGCGCCAGAGGTCGCCCTCGGGCAGATGCTTCAGCAGGGGCGCAAAGAAGGTGACGGCGGCCAATCGCAGCTCGAGCGGGCGCCTGGGAAGGATGCCCGGGAGCGGCGATCATGACCGATAGTCGGCGTTGATGCTGACATAGTCGTGCGAGAGATCGCAGGTCCAGACCTCGGTGGCCGCGCTGCCGCGGTTGAGGACGACGCGCACGGTGATCTCGCTGCCCTTCATCACGCGCTGGCCGTCGGCCTCCCGGTAGGCCGGGTGGCGGCCGCCCTTCGTCGCCACGTGCACGTCGTCCAGATGCAGGTCGATCAGGCCCGGATCGAGGTCGGCGATGCCGGCGTAGCCCACGGCCGCCAGGATGCGCCCGAGGTTGGGGTCGCTGGCGAAGAAGGCGGTCTTCACCAGCGGCGAGTGCGCGATCGCGTAGGCCACCAGGCGGCACTCGGCTTCGTCGCGCCCGCCTTCGACGCGCACGGTGATGAACTTGGTGGCGCCCTCGCCGTCGCGCACGATGGCCTGCGCGAGTTCGCGCGAGACGGCGACCACCGCCTCGGTCAGCGCACGGCCGGCAGGCGAATCGAGACCTGCGATCGGCGCGTGGCCGACGCGGTTCGTCGCCACGAGGACGAAGGAATCGTTGGTCGAGGTGTCGCCGTCGATGGTGATGCGGTTGAAGCTGGCGTCTGCTGCCTGTTTCACGAGCGGCTGCAGCAGCGCGGCATCGATCGCCGCATCGGTGGCGACGAAGCCGAGCATGGTCGCCATGTTCGGGCGGATCATGCCGGCGCCCTTGGCGATGCCCGTCACCGTGACCATGCGGCCCTCGATCGCGACCCGGCGCGACGCCGCCTTCGGCACCGTGTCGGTGGTCATGATGCCCTCGGCTGCCTGCGCCCAATGGTCAGCCGCCAGATCGGCCACCGCCGCCGGCAACCCGGCCTCGATGCGTTCGACCGGCAGCGTTTCCATGATCACGCCGGTAGAGAACGGCAGCACCGCCTGCGCCGGCACACCGAGCTGCGCCGCCACGGCGTCGCAGGTGCGGCGTGCACGCAGCAAGCCATCGGCCCCGGTGCCGGCGTTGGCGTTGCCGGTGTTGATCACCATCGCCCGGATGCCGGGATGTGCAGCCAGATGCTCGCGGCAGACCTGCACCGGCGCGGCGCAGAAGCGGTTCTTCGTGAACACACCGGCCACCGCGCAGCCCTCCTCGAGGGCAAACAGCACCAAGTCGCGCCGATTGGCCTTGCGCACCCCGGCCATCGCGGTGCCGATGCGCAGTCCGGCGATGGGGTGCAGTTGGTCGGCGGGCGTGGGGGCGAAGTTGACGGCCATGGCGTGACGAGGCGTTGATCGGGCAGTTGCGGAACATTGTAGGGAGGCGCTGACGCCGCACCCCTCATTCGGGGGGGTCATTCCATGGCAAGTCCCCATGACCGCCTTCTTGCTGACGGGCAGTCATCGCAGCACTTCGCACGCTGTGCCGGGGCATCACCCTGGTGCAGACACCGAAGGTCGTCGTGATCGTCGCGCCCATGCCAAGCGGACCACTGGGAGGGGCCGTGCAGGCGCGCCGACCCGACTTGGCCCAACCCGCGGATGCGCAGCCGTGATCCGGTTGCCGCTGCACCAGGAGAGACGCATGAAGAAGAGAACGATGCACGCCGTGGCAGCAGCGGCCGCCCTGCTGGTCATGTCCTTGTCGACGCCCCTGGCCAATGCGCAGCGCACGGCCCCGCTGGCGATGACCGAAAGCGGCCGCCTGTGGTTCGTCGAGCTCATAAGGCAACCTCTCGGCCCATGAGGGCCGTTGAAGTACCGTGGCGCAGGGTTGTCCACGGCGGTGGTCGGTCGGCGCTTGCGACGAACCGACCG
>MEFD01000035.1 GCA_001724995.1 Rubrivivax sp. SCN 71-131 | reverse complement strand
TGCCCACCGAGTACAGCATCACCGGGCGCTCGCACTCGGCCACCACCTCGCGCAGGATGTGGATGCTCTGCGCTTCCAGGCTTTGCAGGTGGGTCAGGCGGGACGTCACTCCGCTCACGGGCATGAGGTCGGATCGATTCATGAGCGCCCCTTCCTACGCGCAGCACGCAGGGCGTCGACGATGGCGGCGCTGTTCGCGCCGGCGAAACCGGCGATGCGGGCGTCGGCGCCCTGCTCCGGCGAACCTTGCGAATAGAGGAAGATTGCCGCTGCGTCGTCGCCCTTGCCGATCAGCCGCTGCAGGGCACTGCGCAACGCCGCCTCCTTGCCGCTCGTCGTGAGGTGGTCACCCGACCAGTAGATCTGCCAGACGGTGAGGCTTTCCCGGTCCGTGGCGGACCGCAGCGCCGGCATGAGCAGTTCGACGCGCTCCCACGATATGTCTCGATCATCGGTGCGGGCCGTCACCGTGGCCGATTTCAGGGGCGTCCAGCCAGGCTCGATGCTGCGCCGCGTCAGGCGATTGACCGAACTCACCAGCTTGCGCTCATCCGACTGACCGCGGTAATAGTAGACGTAGATGCCGACCCGCTGCCCCTCCAGGGCGTAGCTGGCGTGCCCGGTCATCGACGGATTCTCGAACCGAGGCACCCAGCCCCCCGGGGCGCTTTCGTCCACCGCCTGCCACCCCGCGGCAAGCTGTCGAGGCAAGGACAGGTCGGGCAACTGCGCCGACGGCGCATAGGCGGTCGCACTCGCGAGCAACGACGGGAGTATCAGCACGACGACGGCGGCGAGTGCCGAACCCCAGCGGGCACGCCCGCGCGACGAACCCACTGCACGCCTTGTGTCCGTGGCGCCATCGCTTGGATCGGCCACCGGCGTGACCGTCGGATCTTCGTCGGGTTCAGCCCAGCGGGATCCGATCAGGAACATGATCATGATCACGATGCCGAAGAAGACCCAGCCATAGACGAGATGGTCGACGCCGGTGGCGATCTCGTTGTTCGAGAGGTGGCCCAGCATGACGATCATGTAGGCGCGCATCCAGTTGGCGACGATGGGAACCAGGATCGACACGCCAATGAACAGGAGCCGTCGGCGGTTCGACCGGTAGTTCAGGTAGGCGAAGAGGGTGCCGACCACCAGCGAGGCAATCAGGTAGCGCACGCCGGAGCATGCCTCGACGACCGACCAGTTCCCGCTCGGAATCGTGAAGTTCATGCCTTCCCGGTAGACCGGGACCCCAGACAGGCGAAGCGCCCAGACGGTGAAGTCGGCCGTCCATTCCATGAGGACCGGAAGCAGGAATTCGCCGACCGGGACGCAGAAATAGAGATAGGCGAGCGGGAAGGCGATGACCCGGCCTGCCGTCCGCCCGATGACAAGCAACACGCAGGCCAGCACCACGGAGACCAGCGCAAACTGCCGCAGAGCATTGGCATGCGCCAGTTCACCGAGCAGCCACAAGCCTGCCGCGAGCGCGAGCGGCAGGAGCATGAGCAGCCACGCCTGGGGGACGACTGCCGCAAGACGATGCCGCCGACGCCAGATGAGCCACAAGACGATCGGCGGCACGAGGAAGGCGTGCGTGAAGGTCTCCGAGCGCGCCCAGATCTCGACCATGCCGAGAGCCGTCTCCCGATAGAGGACCAGCGCGGCGACGACCAGGAGGCCGATCAGCAGCACCGGCCATCGCCAGTGCGGCGGCATCGAGAATGTGGACCCCCGCCCCGGCTGGGCGCGTTCGAGCGGGGAGGACTCAGGCGACGCACTCATCGGGCAACCTCGTGGACAACAGGGGTTCGATGGCGCTCAGGTGGGCGCGCCAGGAGTAGCGCTCCAGGACGTGACGACGAGCCGCCGCCGCGATCCTTTGGCTGCGCTGCCGATCGCCGAGCAGCGCGTCGATGCCGGCGACATAGTGGGTCGCCTCCGTGGCGAAGAGGATCTCCTGCCCATCCTCGGCGCCGATCGCCTCGGCGCAGCTGCGCGCGGCGACGACGGGCTGCGCCATGGCCATCGCCTCCAGCACCTTGTTCTGGATGCCGCGCGCCAGCCGCAGCGGGGCGACGACGGCGGCGGCGTGCTGCAGGTAGGGGCGCACGTCGGGGACGGTGCCGGTGACGTTGACGGCCTCGCCGGCCAGGGCGCGCACCGCGGGCGTGGGGCTGCGGCCAACGATGTGAAAGCGCAGCCGCGGCCAGCGCGCGCGCAGCGCCGGCAGCATCTCGGCGACGAACCACTGCACGGCGTCGACGTTGGGCCAGTAGTCCATGGCGCCGGTGAAGACGATGGCCTGCTCGTCCGCGGCAAAGGGCGAGGCGCGCGCCGGATCGGGCGCGAAGTAGTCGGCGTCGACGCCGTTGCACATCGGTTCCACCTGCGGCGCGCACTCGGGGGCGAGCGAGCGAAAGAGCGCCGTCTCCTGCTCGGTGACGAAGAAGGCGCGCGCCGATTCCTGCGCCACGCGGCGCTCGTAGGCCAGCAGCGCGCGGCCTTCGCGGCGGTAGAGCCAGGACAGCGGCCAGGCATGGTGCGCGGCGTACTGCGACCACTTGGCGGAGTCGACGTCGACGAAGTCGACGAGCATCGACAGCCCCGGGCGCCCCTGCGCGTACTGGGCCATCGAGGAGCTGAAGACGACGGCGGTGCCGATGCCCTCGCGCACCACGGTGTCGTCGACCCAGTGCTGCAGCCCGGCATGGCGGTAGTAGTGCAGCGTGAGCGCGTCGCGGCCGAGCAGCCCGCGCAGGCTGGCCAGCCGCGCCAGGCGCGGATTGAGCGGCACCGCCTTCACGTCCGCGCACCACTGGCGCAGCGTGTCGACATGCGCCAGGTCCTCGGGATCGTCGACGAAAGCGCCGAGGAAGACCTGGTGCTGCGCCGCCAGGTGGCGCAGCAGGTGGTAGGAGCGCACCTTGTCGCCCTTGTTGGGCGGGTAGGGCATGCGGTGCACCAGGTAGAGGATCTTGGCCATGCCGCTCACCCGAGGCTGCGCACCACGAAGGGGCCGAGCCAGTTGGCCATGCCCAGGGGCAGGCGGCGCCAGGTCTCGATGAGCAGCTTGTACTTGGCGTTGCTCGGGTTGTTCTGCGGCACCGCGTCGCGCTTGTAGAGGCAGTACTCGTAGTGCAGCGGCTGCGGCTCGAAGCCCCAGTTCTTCTTGAAAGAGTACGAACCCGTGCCCTGCTTGCTGCGCCCGTAGTCGAAGGTCTGCAGCCCGCGCGCGCAGGCGCGGCGCATCAGTTCCCAGTACTTGAAGTCGTTGCCGGCGAGCTCGCGCGCGGCCTCGGCGTCGCCTGCGTAGTAGGGCAGCACCTCGTCGCGGAAATAGAAACTCATCACGCTGCTGATCGGGCGGCCCTCGGCGCTGGTGACGGTGAGCACCTCGCAGTCCTTGCCGAACTCGCGCTGCAGCACCTCGAACCAGCGCCTGGGCAGCGCCGGCGTGCCGTGGCGGTGCACGTTGTCGGCGTAGAGCGCGAAGAAGCGCCCGACGCCGTCGTCGACCTGGCTCTGCAGCCCGTTCTTGATGCCCTTGCGCACCATCGCGCGCTGCTTGCGCGGGATGGCGAGCAGGTTGGCCTCCTCCTCGGGCAGGATGGCCTTGCGGAAGGTGACGTAGAGGTCCTGCCGCGGCCAGTCGGGGTGGCGCGGCTGCAGGTTGCGCAGCTCGAGGTGCTGCACGCCCAGTTGCTGCGCCAGGCGCTGCGCCTCGCGCTCGAGCGCGGCGGCGGCGTCGTCATCGTCGGCGACGACGCCGCCGTACACGGCAAAGGGCAGGCTGGTGAGCGCGCTGCCGAAGAGCAGGCTCTTCACGTGCGCCAGCGGCAGCACGCCGACGATGCGGCCGCCGCGCACGGCGCGCAGGTAGTGGGTGTCGTGGCGAAAGGCCTCGTGCAGCGCGCGCTGCCAGCCGGCACGGTGGAAGAAGCTCGCGCCGGGCGCGGCCAGGACGTAGGCGTCCCAGGCCGCGCGGGCCGGGGCGTCGTCAAGGGGGAGGCGCTCGATCTGGGTCACGGTGGGGCGATGACACCGCATTCAGCGCGCGCCAGCCAGTGCAGGATGCGCAGCAGGCGCCGCCGGGTCGAGGAAGATGTCATCCATGCGGCCCCAGCGGAAGTCGGCGAGCAGGCGCTGCAGCTTGCCTTCGTTGGCGGCGAGGTTGACGTAGTGGCGAAAACGCGTGCGCGCGTCGATGCCGGCGATGCGCGGCTGCCCGGGGTCGATCTCCCAGGGGTGGAAGTAGAAGATCGCGCTCTGCCCTTCGGCGGCGTTGACGCGGCGGATCATGGCGCGCGTGATGCCGTAGGGCAGCAGCCGGAACCAGCCACCGCCGCTGGAGGGCAGGTTGCGCCCGAGCAGGTGCAGCGTGGTCACCGGCACTTCGAGCAGGCCGCTGCCGGTGCGGTGCGCGAAGCGCGGCGCGTCGGGCATGCCGTAGTGGTCGTGCGCGATCGGGTAGATGGAGGAGCTGTAGCGGTGACCGGTGCGCGCCAGCGTCTCCAGGGCCCAGAGGTTGCCGTGGCCGATGGAGAAGCTGGGCGCACGGTAGCCCTTGACGGCGACACCGCCGGCGTCCTCGAGCACGCCCTTGGCGCGCAGCACGTCCTCGCGGAAGGCTGCGGTGTCGAGGTCGCTGGCGCGCTGGTGGCCGTAGCCGTGGCTGGCGAGCTCGTGGCCGCCGCCGACGATGTCGCGCACGAGGCCGGGGTAGCGCTCGCCGATCCAGCCCAGCGTGAAGAAGGTGGCCTTGACGCCGCGCGCGGCCAGCAGCTGCAGGATGCGCTGCACGTTGCGCTCGACGCGGCACTCGCGCTGCTCCCATTCGCTGCGCGCGATGTAGGGCGCGAGCGCCGAGACCTGGAAGTAGTCCTCGACGTCGATCGTCATCGCGTTGGCGATCGGCGCGGCGGCGGCCGCGGCGATCGGCGCGGCGGCGGCGATCGGCGTCGCGCTCGAGGAGGCAGGCCAGGGGTTGGACACGACGTCGGCGCGCGACAGCGGCTCAGGCCGTGACGGGTCGCTCGGCCAGCCAGCGCCAGAGATCGGCGGCGATGCGCGTGGCGGCGCGGCCGTCCCAGTACTCGGGCACGCGGCCCTGCTTGCCGCGCCCGGCGAGGATGTCGGCGACACCGGCGAGGATGGCCTGGGCATCGCGCCCGACCATGGTGTTGGTGCCCTGCTCGACCGTGATCGGACGCTCGGTGTTCTCGCGCAGGGTCAGGCAGGGCACGCCCAGCGCCGTCGTCTCCTCCTGCAGGCCGCCGGAGTCGGTGAGCACGACGGCGGCGCCGGCCATGAGGCCGAGCATCTCGAGGTAGCCCTGCGGCGGCAGCAGCAGCATGCGCTGGGCATCGACGAAGCCGGCCAGGCCGAAGCGCTCGATGTTGGCGCGCGTGCGCGGGTGCAGCGCGAACACCAGCGGCAGGCGCTGCGCGACTTCGCGCAGCGTCTGCAGCAGCAGGCGCAGCGTGTCGGCGTCGTCGACGTTGGAGGGCCGGTGCATCGTCACCACGCCCCAGCCGCGGCCGCCCTGCAGCAGCGCCGGGTCGTGCCCGTGCGCGCGCAGCGTGTCGGCAGCGCTGCGCGCCTGGGCCCGCGCGGCATGCAGCGAGTCGATCATGACGTTGCCGGCGAAGCACACGCGCGCCTCGTCCACGCCTTCGCGCTGCAGGTTGGCCAGGGCGCTGCGTTCGGTGGTGTAGAGGCGATCGGAGATCTGGTCGGTGAGCACCCGGTTGATCTCCTCGGGCATGCGGCGGTCGCCGCTGCGCAGGCCGGCCTCGACGTGCACCACGGGCACGCCCTTCTTCACCGCGACGAGCGCGCAGGCCAGCGTCGAGTTGACGTCGCCGACCACCAGCACGCAGGAAGGCTCGTGCTCGTCGATCGCCGGCTCGATGCGCTTCATCACCTCGGCGGTCTGCACCGCATGGCTGCCGGATCCGACCTCGAGGTTGAGGTCGGGCCGCGGCAGGCGCAGGTCGGCGAAGAGCTGGTCGCTCATGCTCGCGTCGTAGTGCTGGCCGGTGTGCACGAGCAGCGCGGGAATGGCCGGCTCGTGCACGGCGAAGGCGCGCAGGATGGGCGCCATCTTCATGAAGTTGGGCCGCGCACCGACGATGCACATCACCGGGCCTGGCCCGCGGCTGGAATCGCGCGCGCTCACGGCTTGCCTTCTTCGGGGGCGTCGCGCCGCGCGGCGTTGACGAGCTTCTGCAGCATGGCCAGCGTCTGCACGTTGATGCGCTCGAGGCGCAGCAGGCTGCGCTCCAGCCGCTGCAGCTGGTCGCTGCGCTGCTCGGCGGCAAGGACCGAGAGCTGCCGGTTCATGGTCTCGGCCTCGTGCGGCTCGAGCCTGAGCTTGGTGAGGTCGACGTCGAGCTCGCCGGCGCCGCTGATGGGGCCCTCCGCCCCGGCGGCCGCGCCGACGGCGACGGTGACGCCATCGGCGCGCTGCGGCACCTGCAACTCCTGTGCGAACTCCTTGGCCACCTCGGCCACGTCCTCGGACGTGAGGTGCGTGCGCTCGCTCAGGAAGCCCAGCAGCAGCAGGCGGTCGCAGAAGGAGTTGACGCGCCGCGGGATGCCGCCGCTGGCCTTGTAGATGCCCTCGAAGGCGCCTTCCTCGAAGCTGGGCTTGTCGGTGGCGCCGGCGCACTTCAGGCGGTGCTCGATGTAGGCGCGCGTCTCCTCGGCGTCCAGCGGGCCGATGTGGCAGGTGGCCGCCACGCGCTGGCGGAACTGCTCCATCTCCGGGCGCGCGAGGATCTCGCGGAACTCGGGCTGGCCGATGAGGAAGCTCTGCAGCAGGGCCTGGTTGCCGAACTGGAAGTTGGAGAGCATGCGCAGCTCCTCGACCGCGCGCGGCGAGAGGTTCTGTGCCTCGTCGACGATGAGCAGGCAGCGCTTGCCCTTGCTCGTCTGGCTGATGAGGAAGGCCTCGAGCGTGATCAGCAGCTCGGACTTGGGCACGTCCTTGACGCGAAAGCCGAAGGCCGCGCCGACCATGCGCAGCGTGTCCTCGGCGCCGAGCTGCGTCGTCACCAGGTGGCCGGCGATGACGTTGCTGCCGTGCAGGCCGTCGATGAGCGCGCGCAGCACCGTCGTCTTGCCGGCGCCGATCTCGCCGGTGATGACGATAAAGCCCTCGTTGCGCGAGACGCCGTACTCGAGGTAGGCCTTGGCGCGCCGGTGCTGCTTGCTGCCGAAGAAGAAGCTCGGATCGGGGTTGAGCTGGAAGGGCTTGCTCGTGAGCCCGTAGAAGGCTTCGTACATGGTCTCAGAACTGCATGCGCACGCTGCCGATGACTGCCGTCTCGTCGTAGGGCCGCGTGTCGCTGTCGAAGCGCGTGTGGCGCAGGCCGAGCGAGGCGCTGGTGGACTCGCCGAGCCGGGTCGACCAGGTCGCCGTGAGGGTCTGCAGGGTGTTGCCGGCAAGGCCTGCGGCATCGGGCGTGCGCTGCCGGCTGGCCGACAGGAGCAGCGAGGACTGCAGCGTCAGCCGGTGGGCCAGGCTCAGGCTGATGGTGCGCTGCGCGATGCGGCCGGCGAGGTCGAGGTCGCCGCCGCCGCCCGCGCTGCCCAGGCGCTGCGTCTGCGAGCGCAGCAGCGCCAGCATCACCGTCGTGCGCAGCCCCTGGTAGGCCACCGACGCCGTCTGGCTGCGCTGCACCGTCGGCCCGGTGTTGAGGAAGCCGCCGATGGCGACCTCGCTGTCCGGGTCGACGCCGTTGGCGCTCAGGAAGCTGCGCACCAGCGCGTCGCGGCGCGCCGGGTCGGGCTCGACGGAGGCGAACTGGGCGAAGAACAGGTCGTAGGCGGAGACGATCGCGCGCCCGCCCACGCCCCCGGTCTGGAAGCTGCGCGAGTCGGCCAGCGTCCAGATCGTGCGCGCCGTGCGGTGCGAGAGCAGCAGCGCGTGCGAACGGCCGAAGAAGCGGCGGTCGTAGTCGGCGCGCACCATGGTGCGCGGGGTCGGCGTCCAGATGCCGCCCAGGCCCCAGGTGGAGACGCGCTCGGAGTGGCCGCTGCGGATGTCGTCGACCTCGGTGCCCGCCCGCACGACGCCCTGCAGATCGACGTCGAAACGCCAGCTCAGGCTGGCGGTGACGCCGCCGTTGTGCGCGCGCGCGGTGCGCGGCGTTTCGTAGATCGCGCGGTGGGCGTCGACGCCGAAGCCGAGGTTGCCGCGCTGCCAGCCGACGCCGGCCTGGGCGTCGAGCGAGGTGGTGTCGCCGGCATCGCCGGCGCTGTCGCTGCGCGAATCGCTGTAGGTGACGCGGCCGCGGTAGTTGCCGTTGCCCGGCAGCGGCCCTTGAACGTAGGGCGAGAGGCTGTACGACGTGACCTGCGCCTGGTTGCCGCGCGCGCGGTGGACGTCGCCGCTCTGCGTGCCGAATGCGGAGACGACTTGGCGCCCCGCGTTGGCCGTGCCGTCGAGGCCGGCGCGGCCCTCGAACAGCGACCAGCGCCCGTTGGCGGCGAGGTTGTGATAGACGGTGTTGAGCGAGGACTCGCGCGCGTAGACGATGCCGCTGAGCGAGTAGTTCAGCGCCCCCTGCAGCGGCCCGCGCCGCGACGCCAGGGCGATGCCGGGCCGGATCTCGGTCACCAGGTCGGACTGCGGCTGCGTCGAGCTCAGGTCGCGGTTGTCGGTGGCGGTGACGGTGACGGCGAGGCTCGGCGTGGCGCTCGTTGCCGACGACTGTGCGCCGGCCCCGGCTGCCGCGGCCAGCGCCGTCAGCGCGGTCAGGCCCCGGCTCAGCCGCCGGCGTGCGCTGCGCAAGGGCCTGCGCCCGGTTCGCTTCATCGCGGGCCGGCGTCAGGCCTTGGACGCGCCCGCCGACGCACCCGCGTCGCCGTAGCCGTAGCCGTAGCCATGGCCGTATCCGTAGCCATAGTCGCCATAACCGTAGCCATAGCCGTAGCCGTAGGCGTCCTTGCCGACCGCGCGCGCCTTGTTGAGCAGCATGAGGCGGATCGGGCAGGACTCGATCGTCGCCAGCGCGTTCTGCACGTCGGCCTGCAGCGTGCGGCCGGCGTGCACGACGACGACGATCTGCCCCATGTGCGAGGCGAGCACGCGCGACTCGGTGGTCAGCAGCAGCGGCGGCGAATCGAAGATGACGATGCGGTCGGCGTAGCGCGTGGCGATGTCGTCCAGCAGCGTGGCCATGGCCTCCGAGGCGAGCAGCTCGGTGGCCTTGGGGTGCGGGGTGCCGCTGGGCAGGATGGTCAGCTTGTCGACGTTGGTGCGCAGCAGCGTGCCGGCGACATCGGCCTTGCCCTCCAGCACCTCGAGCAGGCCCGGCGCGGGCTCGAGGCCCAGCACCTTCAGCACCGAGGGCCGCGCCACGTCGGCGTCGACGAGCATCACCGTGCGGTCGAGCTCGGCGGCGATGCTCATCGCCAGATTGATCGAGGTGAAGCTCTTGCCCTCGCCCGAGAGGGCGCTGGTGACCATGATCAGGTTGGAGTGCCGCACCGCCGATTCGCCGCGGTTCATGGCGTTGGTGATCAGCGGGCGCTTGATGACGCGGTACTGGTCGGCGATGAAGGAGCGCGGCGCGTTGGGCGTGACGATGCCCTTGGCCATCAGCGCGTCCAGATCCAGCGTGACCATCCTGGAGGTCTGCACCGGCGCGGCCGGTGTCGCCGCGGGTCCCGCCGCCGCGGCGTGCGCGCCGGGCGAGGCGACGGCGAGGTCGCCATCGATCTCGGGCACGACGACGCCCGCCTGGCGGAGTTGCGCGAGCCGCTGGGCGGCCTGCTCGATCAAGCTCATGACGTCACCCCAAGGTCCGAGAGATGAAGGCCATGGCGACCAGGCCGACGATGAACAGACCCACCAGCCCGGCCGAGGCGCCGTAGAACTGCACCAGGTTGCGGCGCTCGGCGCGCCGCTCGTCGTCGCCCAGGGCCATCGAGACGACGCCAAGGATCGGCAGCGAGGTCTTCAGCCGCATGTCCTGCGCATCGTTGAACACCGGGCGCAGCTGGCTGGCGACGAAGGCCGCGGCCAGCCCGGCCAGGACCGCGGCGGCAAGGGCCAGCGGCAGCAGCAGCAGCCGGTTGGGCCAGACGGGCTTCGGACTGACGCGCGGCGGGTCGATGAGCCGGAAGTCGGCCACGCCCGAGGCGACGTCGAGTTCGCCGGACATCACCGCCGAGGCCCGGCGGGCCACCAGGTCCTCGTAGTTCTTCTTCACCACCGCGTAGTCGCGGTTGAGCTGGGCGGCCTCGGCCTCGATCTGCGGCGCAGTCTTCAGCGCCGCATGGGCGGCGTTGTAGCGCGTCGTGAATTCGGCCACGCGCGCCTTCAAGGCCGCCACCTGCACCTCGGATGCCGCCAGCATCCGGTTCAGCTCCTGCGCCGCGAGGCTCGCGTTCTGCGTCTGCGAACCGGTGACGGCGGCGTTGGCCAGCGCCGCCTTGCGCAGCTCGGCGACTTCCTTGCGCTTCTGCTCCTCCAGATCCTTGAGCAGCCGCCGTGTGGCCATGATGTCCGGATGCTGTTCCGTATAGCGCTGCAGCAGGCCGTCGAGGTTGCGCTTGAGGGCATCGATGCGGGCGTCGATCTCCGGCGTGGCGACGGAAATCGACGACTCCTGCAACAGGCTTTGCGTGGCCAGGCTCGCGCCCTGTCCCCGTTCCGCGGCGAGCTGGGCCCGGGCCGAGTCACGCGCGTTCTCGGCCTCGCGCAGCTCGAGCCGCGCCTGGCCGAGCATCTTGGCCATCTCGGCCACGCGGGTCGTGGCGTCCTTGCCGTCCGCGCCCTGCAGGTCGAGGTTGCGCACGCGGAAGTCCTTCATGCGGGCCTCCGCTTCCTCGAGCTTGGCCTCGTACTGCTTGATCTGCTCGTTGAGGAAGGTCTTGGCCGAATCGGTGTCCTTGCGGCTGGCGCCCAGGCTGCTCTCGACGAAGATCGACACCAGCGACTGGATCACGCGCTTGGCCTTTTCCTGGTCGGAATCCTTGAAGGCGAGCGAGTAGAGGTTGTCGCGTCCGGTGTTGCGGATCTGGATCTCCTTGGTCAGCCGCTCGACCAGCGCCTCCTGCTCGAGCTTGGAGGCGGTCTTCAGGTCGAGGTCGGCCATGCGGATGAGCTTCTCGACGTTGGGGCGGCTGATCAGCGTGCGGCTGAGCATCTGGATCTGCTGCTCCACGTTGGGCTGCACGGTGAGCCCGGCCATCAGCGGCTTGAGGATCGACTGCGTGTCGACGTAGATGCGCGCCGAGGCCTCGTACTCGTCTGGGATCTTGAAGACCACGACGACGCCGACGATGGCCACCACCCAGGAGGTGAGCAGTGCCTGCCAGCGGTAGCGCCACATGCCGCGCAGGATCGACTGCGCCTGGCGGATCAGTTCTTCCATAGCTTGCGTCTTTGCGGTGCGGTGGTGTCGCCCCGGGCCTCAGAAGAGGCTCTGCGGAATGATGAGGATGTCGCCCGGGCGCATCTCGACGTTGGCGTCGACGTCGCCGCGCTTGATCAGGTCCTCGAGGCGCACGGCGTACTGCTTGTTGCCTTCGGCGGTGCGCAGGATGCTGGCCTTGTTGCCGGAGGCGAAGTCGGTGAGGCCGCCGACGGCGATCATCACGTCCAGCAGCGTCATCTTGTTCTTGTAGGGCAGGAACTGCGGCTTGGCGGCCTCGCCGACGACGCGGATCTGCTCGCTGTAGGGGCCGACGAAGCCCGTCACCATCACCGTCACGACGGGATCGCGGACGTACTTGCCGAGGATCTTCTCGACCTCGCGCGCCAGCTGCTCGGGCGTCTTGCCCTGGGCCACGAGCTCGTCGACCAGGGGCGCGTTGACCTTGCCGTCCGGGCGCACGACGACCGACATCGACAGCTCCGGGTTGCGCCAGACGCTGACGTTGAGGCCGTCGCCCGGGCCGATGATGTAGGTGTAGTCGAGTTGCGCGGGCAGCGTCTGCGGCGCCGGTGGGTGGCTCGGCCCGCCGGCGCAGCCGGCGAGCTGCGCGAGCGCGGCCACCATCAGGCCGCCAAGCGCCACGCGGGCGGCACGAGCGGCACGCGCCACACGAAACGTCTGGAAGAGGCTGTTCACGGCAATCATGGGTCCGGTGCTCCGCATGCGGGGTGGCGATCTTCGCACAGGGCCCTGCGCAAAACCCGCGCCGGCGCGCGCCCACGGCTGCGGTGGCAGCGCAATATTCACGCGCTTGCTCGGGTGCCCCGGCGGCCCTCCCACGAATGAGGGGGCTCCCGCCGAAAGTAACAGTTCATCTCGGGCATGAACTTGTAACCGGAACGCGGGGGTCGCGTCACCGCGGAAAACGCAGTCTGATATGGTGCACTCCTTCCCTTGCAGTGCATGGCGCAGGCGCTGTTGTCGCCGCTGCGCCCGTCGTCGATTCATGGAGTCCACCGCCCGTCGTTTGGTCGAAACCGATGCCGGCATCAGCCGCTTCGGCGAGAGCCGCTTCGGGCCGAGCCGCTTCGGCCCGGCACGCGGCGGCACCTGGCTGGACGACGGCCGGCGCGACGCCAAGGGCCAGCTCACCGGCTGGTATCGGCCCGCCACCGGCGACGGTCCGCCGACCGAGCTCACCGTGCTGCGGCCGACGGCCGGTGGCGCGGCCCTGCCCGAACCGGGCCTGCGCGTCGAGAAGCCGGCCGGGCCGACGGCCCTGAACCTGCCCGGCGGCCGCCACGGCGTGCTGCTGTTTCACGGCCTGTCGAGCACGCCGCTCGAATTGCAGTACCTGGCGCGTGGCCTTCACCGTGCCGGCTATTCGGTGCGCATCGCGGTCATCGAAGGCTATTCGCACGGCCTGCCCTCGCGCGCGCCGTCGGGGCACCGCGAGTGGGCTGCCGCGGCGCTGGCGGAGTTCGATCGCATGCGCGCGCAGTGCGACACGCTGGCGGTCGGCGGCCTGTGCATCGGCGCGCTGCTCTCGCTGGCGGTCGCCGCACGGCGCGGGGAGGCGGTCTCGCACATCCTCGCGCTCTCGACCACGCTGCACTACGACGGCTGGGCGGCGCCACGCAGTCGCGTGTTCCTGCCGCTGGCCCGCGTCTTCCCCCTGCTCGGCCGCATCGCCGTCAGGGAGCGCGAGCCCTTCGGCCTGAAGGACGAGCGCCTGCGCGCCTGGGTGGCCGCGCAGATGAAGGAGTCCGGCGGCTCGGACGCCGGTGCCGCGGTGCTGCGCGTGAGCGACCTGCTGCAGGCGCAGGACCTGATGCGCCTGGTGCGCCAGGGCCTGGCCGCCATCACCGCGCCGACGCTGCTCCTGCACGCGCGCGAGGACGAGGCGGCGTCGCCGCGCAGCGCCTTCGAGGTCGCCAGCGGCGTGAGTTCCAAGCGCGTGCACTGCGTGATCCTCAACGACAGTTATCACATGATCAGCATCGACAAGGAAAAGGCACGCGTTCTCGGCGAGATGAAGGAATTTCTTCAAGCTTCCGGCAGCACCGCCGATGCAGGCAGCAAGATGGCCACCACCGTGAAGCATCCAGCCCCGAGGAGTACCGAGCATGCCCGCGCCTGAAATCGATTCCCTCACCCTGATCCGCCAAGTCATCGGCAAGTACTCCGACGCGCCCGCGGAGTCGGTCCAGCCGCAGGCCAGGCTTGCGGACCTGGACCTCGATTCGCTGTCGCTGGCGGAGATGCTGTTCGCGCTCGAGGACACGATCGGCACGTCGATCGCCGAGCCCACCGAGCGGCCGAAGACGGTGGCCGATCTGCAGCGCCTGATCGAGCCGTTCATGGCGCAGCTCGCCGCCAAGGCCGCGCAAGGTTGAGGCGATGAACCCGGCCCGTCGGCGCGTCGTCATCACCGGCCTGGGGCTGATCTCGCCCTGGGGTAACGCCGTCGAGCCGGCGTTCGCCCAGGCGATGGCGGGGCAAAGCGCGATCCGCTGCAACGCCGTCGGCGATGAGCCGCATTCGGTGACCATCGCCAGCGCCGTCTGCAGCGGCGTCGATCCGGCGCCGCTGATCGGGCGCAGCCGCAGCGCGGCGATGGACCGCGTCGGCCAGCTCGCGGTGCAGGCCGCGGCGGCGGCCTGGACGGATGCCGGCCTGGATGCGCTGAACGAGGAACAGCGGGAGCGCGTGGCGGTGCTGCTGGGCACCTGCGTCGGCGGCGCGCAGTCCACCGAGAAGGGCTACCGCGACCTGTTCGTGCGCAACCGCTCGCGGCTTTCGCCGCTGACGGTCGTGCAGTGCATGAACAACGCGCCGGCCTCGCACATCGCGCAGCTCTACGGCCTGGGCGGCGCCTGCCATACCTACTCGGTGGCCTGCGCCTCGGCCGCCGCAGCGCTGGCCGACGCCGCCCGGCGCATCCGCGGCGGCGACAGCGACGTCGTCATCAGCGGCGGCTCGGAAGCCGCGCTGCCCTACGGCATCGTCAAGGCCTGGCTGTCGATGCAGGTGCTGGCGCCGGCGGCCGACGACGACGCCGCGCGCAGCGCCTGTCGACCGTTCGCCGCTGACCGCAACGGACTCGTGCTGGGTGAGGGCGCGGCGATTTTCGCGCTCGAGGAACGTGAGCACGCACTCGCGCGTGGTGCACGCATTTACGCCGAACTCGCCGGATCAGGCAGTTCCTGCGACCACGGCCACATCACGGCGCCGCTGGCTGCCGGGCAGTTGCGCGCGCTGCGCGACGCGCTGCGCGACGCCGGGGCCAACCCCGACGAGGTGGGCTACGTCAACGCCCACGGCACGGCCACGCCCGAGGGCGACCCGGTGGAGATCGACGCGCTGCGGCAGTTCTTCGGCGACCGGGCGGCGACGCTGCCGGTGAGCGCGACGAAGTCGATGCACGGCCACCTGATGGGCGCCGCCGGCGCCATCGAGGCGCTGCTCACGGTGATGGCCGTGCACAAGGGCATGATCCCGCCGACGGCGCACCGCGCCGAGATCGATCCGGCCTGCGTCGGCGTCGACCACGTGCTCGGCGAAGGACGCGAAGTCGGACATCTGCCGCTGGCGCTGTCGAACTCCTTCGCCTTCGGCGGCAGCAACGTGGTGCTGGCGCTGCGCAAGGCCTAGCCGCTGCGCGCGGGCGTCGCTCGGGCGGCGATCAGAAGTAGAACGCGGCCAGCAACTGCACCAGGCTGCGTCCGGGCTGGGCGCCGTATTCGGTCAGCGCATCGCCCAGGTTGCCCTGCCACTGCAGCGCCAGGTCGACGCGGCTGAAGTGATAGCGCGCCTCGACCCAGACGAAGCGGCTGTCGTCCAGCAGGTTGAAGCGCACCAGGCCCGTGAGGTCCAGGTTCTTCAGGCCGGCGTCCTTCTGCGTCACGTAGACCATCGCGGCGCGGCGCGAGGCGATGTCCTGGCGGCGCTGCACCTCGTAGAGATAGGCGCCCATGGCCTCGAGGCCGTGCGTGGCCAGCGCCTGCCGCCAGCCCGCCTTGTCGAGCGCGAAGCCGTTGTACTCGAGCTCGGCCGTCAGCGACAGGCGGCTGGCGGTCGTGTAGGTGGCCCCGACCACGGCCTGCTGACGCGTGCGGATGCGCTTGTCGGGGCCCAGGCTGGCCGTCAGCAACTCGGTGCCGCGCCCGCCCGACCATTCGACGAAGGCCACCGTGGCATCGCCCAGCAGGGCCGTGCCGCTGGCGCCGAGCTGCGCGCCGACGCCGCGCTCGTGGAAGGCGAAGGCCTGCACGCTGATGCGCTCGGAGGGCTGGGTGCCCAGCGCCAGCAGCACGCGGTCGGCGTGGTTGGTGGCGCCCCAGTCGGCGCTGAAGGACTCGCGGCTGGCGTGGTCGCGCAGCTTGGGCGCCAGCGCCAGGCTGGCGCTGCCGCCCTGCCACAGCCACTGCCCGCGCAGCATCACCGTGCCCAGGCGGTTCTCGCGCAGCGCCAGCGGGTCGGCGGTGGTCACCGCGCGCGAGGCGCCGTCGCGAAAGTAGTCGGTCGGGTTGTAGCCGTAGGCCGGTCCGTTGCGGTAGTTGATGCGCCCGAGATCGGCGGCGAAGCGCCCCTGGCTGCCCTGCCAGCCGACGAAGGCCTCGCGCAGGCTGTTGAGCGTGGAGCGCCCGCCGGCATCCACCGGATGCATGTCGTCGAGGCGGTCGGAGATCACCGCTCGCCACTGCGCGCCGAGCTTGACATCCCACACCAGGTCCAGCGAGGCCCGACGCACGTCCTCGCGGCCCAGCCCGTAGCGCTGGGAGAGGCGCCCGGCCGTCAGCTCTGCGAAGGCGCGCAGCGCGGGGCGCGCGGCCGGCTTCGCCGGCGCCTCCTGCACCTCGGGCTCGAGGGCCAGCGCGTCGTCGTCGGAGGCGAGCGCGGGACCGGCCCCGAACAGCAGGGCGGCGACGACGGGCAGCAGCGCGCGGGCGCGCGCCGGGGTGCAGAGTGGACGCATCGGATCAGTCTCCCTGGAAGCGTGGCAGGTAGTCGCGCTGGAACCACGTCACCGGGATGTTACGGGCGGCGATGTCGGAGAGCCGCACCAGCGTCACCTGCTGCGGGTTGAGGCCGTCGATGATCACCGTCTCGGTCGGCCGCTGCAGGCCGAGGTGGCGCTCGAAGCGGCGGTAGTAGGCGGTCTTCAGCAGGCGGCCGGAGTCGGCAAGGAAGCGTGCCTTGATCGGGCGCTTGTCGTCGGCGTCGATCCAGAGCTCGATCGCTGCGTAGGTGGCGTCGTCGGAGGCGGCCGTGAGCAGCAGCTTGCGCGCCTGGCGCGGCTTGCGCTCGCCGTCGGAGATGCTCTCCTCGCCGCCGTCCTCGGCCTTGTAGTCGCGCGCGAAGTTGACGGTGACGACGTCGCCGTTGGACGCCTCGCCCATCAGCCGCTGCTGCGGCGAGATGCGCACGCTGGACCTGGTGCCCGGGTCGAAGAACCACAGGTCCTTGCCGTTCTTCAGCATCAGCTTGCCGGCGTCGCGCGCGGGCTCCTCGAAGCGCAGCAGCGTGGCGAACTGGCCGCTTTCGTCGAGCATGCGCGCATGGCTGCTCAGCGTCGTGGTGTCGACCTGGCGGCCCTTCTCGAACTCGATGACGGTGACGATGGCACGAAAGGGCTGCGTCGGGTTGCGGATGGCGTCGCTGGCGGCCAGCAGCGCCTGGGCGTCCGTGGCCTGCGCGCGCACGCGCAGCGGCCAGGGCAGGGCCAGTGTCGCCAGGGGAAGAAGAAGGGAACGACGCAAGGAGTTCATCAGGCGTGTCTCAGCGCATCGACGATGCTCAGGCGCGCGGCGCGCCACGCGGGAAGCCAGGCCGAGAGCGTGGCAATGACGACGAGGCCGACCGCGGTGCCGGCGATCATGCCGTATTCGCCGAAGATGCGGATGGCCAGCGGCAGCGGCGTCGACGAGCCCGGCGGCAGCCAGGAGAGGTCGAGCGCGTTGACGAAGGCCGCCAGCACGAGCGCCGTGACGACGCCGGTCACGGCGCCGACGCAGCCCAGCAGGAAGCCCTCGGTGACGAAGAGGCGGCGGATGCCCGACTGGCGCAGGCCCACGGCGCGCACGGTGCCGATCTCGGCGGTGCGCTCCATCACCGCGGCCATCATCGTGTTGCCGACGGTGAAGAGCACGATGCCGCCGATGAGCACGAAGATGAAGCCGAAGATGGTGTTGAAGAGCGCGATCGTCTCGTCGAAGAAGGGGTTGAGCGCGCGGAAGTCCATCACCGTGAGCGCGTGCCCGGGCACCGTGCGCTCGAGCAGCTGACCCAGCCGTGCCGCCACCTGCGGGATGCGCGCCGTGTGCTCGATCTGCACCATGATGGCGGTGGCCCGCGGCTCCCCCTTGCCGTAGACGAGGCGCTGCGCCTGGTCGAGCTGGAGCTTGACGGTGACTTCGTCGAGCTCCTTGAAGCCCTGGTCCTCGGCCGCGCGCACCTTGACGGCAGCGACGTTGGGCGAGCCGCGCGGCTGCGTCGCCAGCAGCTCGAGCGAGACCTCGCCCGCGGCCGCGGCGCCACGCGCGGCGGCGTCGCCGGGCTCGGCGGCGGCGAGCGCGGCGATGTCGTCGGGCAGCGCAGCACCCTGCTCGGTCGAGGCGCCGTCGGCGGCCGAAGGACGCGGGCAGTCCGGCACCTGCAGCTTCTGGCACAGCAGCAGCACGCGCGCCAGGCCGACGCCGACGATGACGGCGTCATCCGGTGCGCCCACGAGGGCATAGGGGCCGTTGATCTCGGGCAGGCCGAACTCGTTCCACTGCCGCATGCGCGCGACGTCGTCGGCCACGTAGCCCACGCCGATCACCGGGCGCGAGACGCCGGCCTCGTAGTTGCCGGCGAGACCGCCGAAGACCAGCGTCGGCGAGACCACCCGCAGTTCGCCCTTCAGTTCGGGATCGTCCTCGATCGCCTTGACGATCTGCTCGTAGCCGGCGATGCCGTAGGCCGTCGGGTTGCCGCTGCCGAAGAGGTAGAAGTCCTTGTGCTGGATGCGCAGGTGGCCGCCGTTCTGCACGTAGTCGGTGAGCAGCGTGGCGCGGATGTCGGCCGCGTAGCCGCCGAAGAGCAGCACGCTGCTGGCGCCGATGGCCAGCGCCAGCAGCGTGGCCAGCGAGCGCCGACGGTTGCGCAGCAGGTTGCGCGCGGCCAGCGAGAGCGTCGTCAACACGGCATCACGGCGCCGCAGGCGTGCCGTCCTGCAGGAAGGAAAAGTCGGTGTCGGGCAGAGGCGCCCGCGGTGCCGCCCAGGGAGCGTCGGCACCGGCCCCGCCGACCTCATCTTCGCGTTTGGCGGTGGCGGTGGCGGCGGCTCGCCCTTCCTCGGGCTTGCGGCGCACCGACTGGATGACGCCGTCGCGCAGCACGATGAGGTCGTCGGCGGCCTTGATGAGGCCGCTGTCGTGCGAGGAGAAGATAAACGAGATCTGGAATTTCTGCTGCATCCAGCGCATGAGCGCGATGATCGCCGCGCCGGTCCGGCTGTCGAGATTGGCGGTTGGTTCGTCGGCGATCACCAGCCGCGGCTTGCGCGCCAGCGCCCGCGCGATCGCCACGCGCTGGCGCTGGCCACCCGAGAGCTGGCCGGGGCGGTTTCTCGCGCGGTCGGCAAGCCCGACCGCGTCCAGCAGGCGCGAAACGCGGCGGCGGCGGCGCTCCGGCTCCATGCCGGCGAGCACGAGCGGGTACTCGACGTTCTCGAACGCGCTCAGCACCGGGATCAGGTTGAAGGACTGGAAGACGAAGCCGATGTTCTCGGCGCGGAAGTCGGCGAGCTCGTCGTCGTTCAGGCCGCCGATGTCGGTGCCGGCGACGACCACCTTGCCGGCATCGGGCCGGTCCAGGCAGCCGACGAGGTTCAGCAGCGTCGTCTTGCCGCTGCCCGAGGGCCCCAGCAGCACGGTGAAGCAGCCCGGCCGGATCTCGACGTCGATGCCCTGCAGCACGGGCACGGTGACGTCGTCCATGCGGTAGGACTTGGTGACGGCGCTGAGGCCGGCAACAGCGTCTGCCATGGGCTTGGGGCGGTTCTCGTCTGGGGTTCTTGGCGTTGCCCGAGTCTAACGACGCGCGCTGCGACTATCGCCCCCCCCCCGGGCGACAAGAAAGGCGGGCGGGCCAACGACCGCACGTCACCCGGCACCACCCCATGCACGGCGCTGATCGGCCAGAAACGGCCGGTCCACTTGCTGGGCCAGCGACTCGATATCAGCCGCCCGCACACCCGCCGCAGCAAAGTGCGCCTTCCAGCCCGACACCACGGCGACGATCTTTCGAACGTGTGACTCGGCTTCGTCCCGCTCGAGCCCGAACTGGCCGTGCTCCGACAGGGCATTGGCCAGCGTGGAGTCCGCCATGTCGGCACCGACGCGCATCTGCTGGTAGCCCAGCGCCTGCCCCGTGGGCAGCACGTCGAAGGCGGGCGACAGCTCGTACTCGCCGCGGTCGGTCATCAGCAGCGCGTGGTTCTTTTCGTGATCGTCGGTGTTGTCGATCAGGATGTTGAACACCATGCGGCGAAACAGTTCGGCCATCTGGACCCTGCCCAGCGACGCCTCGGCCACGCCGCGCCTGCGCAGCAGTTGAGCCAACTCTGGATAGCCTGGGCCCTCGCCTGCCGCCTTGAGCGCGACATGGGCGGACAGGGCGTGCCGGCGGCGGTAGCCTTCGCCACCCAAGGATCGGTCGAAGCGCTTGACCGCAACCGCATGTCCTCGCGCCAGCGCGACCGGCCGGGTCGTGGCCACGCGGATCTGCGCCTGTTCGGCCAGCCTCATGGCTGCGTGCTCGATGAGCGGCATGTCGACAAGCTCGCCGGGCTCGGAGAACTTCAGCACCCACTGCTCGCCACCGATGGCGAGCAGCGCCTTGGGCCGCGCACCACCCATCGTCGCGCCGGGCGCGATCAGGCGGCGCTGCTCTGCCGGGACCGGTTCGCCTGCCGCCACCTTCTTCACCAGTTCATCGATCTGGGCCACATCCGCAAGTTCTGGCAGGGGCCCCAGGCGGCGCGCCAGGTATTCATCGCCTGAGGTCGACACACCCAGCGCACCGAAGCGCTCGTCTCCCGCGAAGTAGAGGTACTCCATCAAGGACAGGCGCTGCGGCTTGTCCAGGAACCGGATGACTCGCTCGCCCCAGCGGTCGGGCCGGGCATCGTCGACGGCTCCGACAGCAGTCTCCTTGTCGGTCGGCAGGAACTCCGTGTCGATCAAAGGGAGATCCTCGCTGAGCGCAAAGCCGGCGCTGCGCCAGCTCTCGGCGTAGCGCAGCGATACCCCTCTCAACGTCCGCACCATGCCAAGTTCGCCGATCAGGACGGGCCTTGCCGGATCCCCAGTCCACCAGAGGTAGAGGGTGTCGACCACCTGGTATCCGTTGGCCTCTTGTGCAGCCATCAGGAGGCTCCAGGAGATTTGGCTGCGGCCCGCCTCGCCGCCGGATCGGACCTGGCCGCGCCAGCGGACTTGATGCGCGCCTCGAGAGAGAGCGGAGAGCGCACCGACCGCTCCCTGGCGACCCGCACCTCGCTCTCGAGTGCGCCAAGGTCGAGGTTCGGCGCTGCCAGCTCGGGGATGGCCTGGGCACGGCCGATCATCCAGAGGGCGGTGGCGTACGTGCCGAAAGCGACGCCGGGGTCGCCTTGCTCCATGCGCGCCAAGGTCGGCTCGGACACGCCTATGCGTCCGGCCCAGGCCTTGATCGACTCCTTGCGCCGCTTGCGGGCGATGGACAGGTTGGCCCCCAGCTCGCGCAACAGTGAGCGCACCGCAGGGGGCAGTTCGATCAATGCTCGAGACCGCTTTGGCATGACATAGATATTAGCAAACCTGCGGTACTCATGACATCTTTGATCTTTGGATGCCATCCGCAAGGGTGCAAGGCGCCTTGCGCGCCTGTCGCAAGCTCGAGAGATGGAAGCCATGTACGCGCAGCGCGGCTAACGCCCCCGCAAGGGCAGAAGAGGGCCGAGCCCGGCCCCCCTCGCGAACATGTCATGCGGCCTTGGGGAACAGCGCCACGCCGGGCAGGCCCTCGAAATGGGCGTCACAGGTGAGCAGTTCGGCGCCTCGATGCCTTGCGGTGGCATAGACGATGGCGTCGGCGGTGGCCAGCTTGCAGTCGCGGTGCAGATCAGCCGCCAGCAGCGCGATGGGGGTGTCCAGCGGCACCACGACGCACTTCTGCGTGTAGGCGATCACCGGGTCGGCCCGCTCCTCGCCCACTTCGCGCACCAGCCACTTCGACAGTTCGAGCTGCACAATGGTGGGCACGATGCATTGCAGCTTGTCCGGAAACTGCGCGCCCAGCGTTCGACCGAGCGCGCTGCCGATGAGCCATTCGATCCATGCCGAGGTGTCGACCACACGCAGGGCAGCGGCCATCAGTAGCGATCCTCACGATCGCGATAGCCTTCCCTGCGCGCGCCCTTGGCGATGCCGGCCAGTTCGTCCAGCTCGGGTACGGGCATCACCAGCACGCCCTTGCCCTTGGGGATGAACACGAACTCCTGCCCAGCCTGCCAGTGTTGCTCGTCGCGCACGGCCTTGGGGATGGAAATCTGGAACTTGCTGGAGAGAGTGGCTGTCGCAGTCATTTTCGTACCGTCAACGTATCGATAAACATTTCGTAAGAATATACGATCGCGGCGCGATGGAGGCACCGGCAGCCCGGCGGCGCAGCCCGGCAAGTCGGGAACATGGGCCGAGTCGTTGCCTTGCTCCTTTTCGATGACGACCGCATGCCGCCTGGTCGACTTCGCTTCGCATCCGGCTTGAACAGCGGGCAATAGGCAAGACCTCGCCGACGTGCGCCGCGCACACGACAAAAAGCCCGGCACATGGCCGGGCTTCTTGACGTCCTCCGCCCCGCGGAAGGGGCGGGAGCGGTCGTCAGCTTGCCTTGCGGCGACGCACGGCGCCAAGACCCAGCAGGGCGAGGCCGGCAAGGGCGATCGAGCCGGGCTCGGGAACCAGCGCCGTGGGAGGCGCGAAGTCCATGTCGAGCCGGCCGACGTTGACCAGCATGCCGTTGAAGACCACCTCCACGGCGCGCGTGTCGGCCCAGTCGTCGATGGTGCCGGTACCGCCGATGAGCGCGAACTCGCTGAACAGGATGGTGTCGCTGACGTAGGCGTCACCGGTGGACGACACCGGCTGCCCCGCGGCGAACACGCCGGTCGCGGTGTAGACGAGGATGGTGATGTCGAACGCGTGGTCCGAGCTGTAGCTGACGTTGAAGCCGATGCCGTAGTCGAACAGGTTGCCGAGCGAGCTCGAGGTGTCGGCAGCGAAGATCGGGGCAGTGGGGTCCACGGCGGTCGACAACACCGTCGCGGTACCGTTCTCAACCGCGCCGTCCCAGCGGATCAGGCCGTAGCCATAGGTGTCGGCATCCGAAGAGAAGGACGCCAGCCCGTCATTGACCGTGACGCCGACGCGCTGGCCAACGCCGTCGCTCCCTGCATTCCCGGCCTTGTACGCGTACACCTCGCGCGAGCCGCCGAAGATGATGCCGCTATTGACCTGCGAACCCCACTCGCCAGCGCCGTTCGTGCTGGCGTCGAAGGCGGACTGCGCCGCGGTGAAGTCGTCGAAGAAGACCGAAGCGCTTGCAGGTGCGGCAGCGGCGAGGCCCATCGCGAGGGCCAGCCCGAGTTGCTTGAAGAGAGGTCTCATGGTCCTTCCTTTGAGAGGTTGCTTTGCGAGCCCCCGCTGGAATACGCCGTAAGGCGAGGAGCTTGCCTAAGAGTTAGCAAATGACAGGCCAGGTCGACGATATCATTGCAAATCAACAACTTACGATCTACAGCGACCGAACATCGACCCGAAGCGTAAGATTTTTCGACACTCTCGGAGGGACTGGATCGGGCAGCACGCTAGCGCGCGACCTCGGCTTCGAGCGCCTTCAGGGCCGCAGGATCGAGGCCCGCGCCGCCCTCGGCGACCAGGCGATCGAGTTCGCCGCGCGCCTGCGCCTTGTCGCCATGCTTGACCAGGAGACGAACCAGCCTGACCCGCAGGTCCGGTCGCCCGGCCCCGGCCTGCACCGCGCGCTTCTGGTAGTCGATGGCCTGCGCAAGCTCCTGGCGCGACTCCAGCGCCCTGGCCATCGTGTCGAGCACTTCGGGCCGATTCGGCGCCAGCGCGAGCGCACGCTCGGCCGTCGGCACCGCCTGCGCATCCCCGCGCTCGGCCAGGAGCCAGGCGAGGTTGTTCAGCGCCGGCAGGCTGCGCGGCTCGATTTCGACGATCTCGCGGAACCAGCGCTCAGCCTGCGCCTTGCGGCCGGCGGCCAGGGCCTCGCTGCCGAGCAGGCCGCGCAGGTGCACCTCGCGCGGATGCTGGGCCAGCCAGTCGGCGGCGAAGCGCTCCGCCTTCTGCGCCTGCCCGGCGCGCCCGAGCGTGGCGTAGTAGGCGCGCTCGGCTTCGCCGCGCGCGTCGGGCTTGTCGAGCGCGGCCTGCTGTGCGGCCAGCGCCGCCGGCCACGCCTTGCGCGAGGCCTCGGCCGCCCCCTCCAGCAGGAAGCCGGCCGCGCTTTGCGGGGCGCTGCGCTGCAGCGACTTCGCGGCGGCGAGCACCGCCTTGTAGTCCCGCGTGCGCGCCGCCCGCTCCAGCAGCCGGCGCTGGATCTCCGGCGACTGCGGTGCGATCTCGAACGCCCGCCCCAGCATGGCCGCCGCCTCGGCCGACAGGCCCCGCCGCGCGTGCAGGTCGGCCAGGCGCAGATACGGCTGCGCCGACCGCGGCGCCGCGGCCAGCAGGCGATTGAAGACCGACAGCGCCTGCTGGTGGTCGCCTGCCGCGGCCAGCGCCTGCCCCGCCGCGTCGAGGATCTGCGGGTTGGCCGGCAGCACCGAGAGCGCGACCTGGGCCGCCGCGGCGGCCTCCTTGGCCCCGCGCTGCTTGCCGGAATGCGCGATCTTGGCGAGATAGGGTGCCGGCTCCGTCGGGTTGAGGCGGATGGCCTGGTCGATCGCCGCCTCGATCGCCTCCGGCGCGGCGCCGCGGGCGCGCAGCACGTCGACCAGCGCCATGCGCGCCGCGGCGTTGCCCGGCGTGCGTGCGAGCACGGCTTCGAGCCGCGCCTGCGCCGTGTCGCTGGCGCCCTGCGCCATGTCGAGCGCCACCAGCGCCGCGGTGGCGGCGTAATGGCCGGAGTCGGCTGCCAGAGCGGCCTCGAAGGCGCGTCGGGCGCCGTCCTGGTCGCCCTTGCCGAGCAGGGCCAGGCCGCGCAGATGCAGGGGCATGGCGGTGCCGGGCAGCTTCTTCTCCAGGCGGGCGATGGCCTCGAGCGCGGGTTCATGTTCGCCGCGCCGCAGGTGGGCGCTGATCAGGGCGAGATCGGCCGTCGTGCCGGCATCGCGCTCGGCCAGTTGCTGCAGCGCCGTGAAGGCCGCTTCGGGCCTGCCCTTGCCGAGATCGATCAGCGCCAGCGAGGTGCGGATCTGCACATCGTCGGGCTTGAGCCTGGCGGCGGCGGCGAACAAGTCCTCGGCCTCGCCGGGTTCGCCCTTCTGCAGATGGGCCTGCGCGGCCAGCGTCAGGGCACCCGCATCGGCGCGCCGGTCGACCAGGGGCTCGAGCGCCGCCAAGGCCTTGCCCGGCTGACCCATGCGCAGATAGGTCTCGCCGAGCAGCCGGCGCGCGTCGGCTGCGTGCTCGACCGTCTGCACGACGCGCCCGAGCCTGGATTCGGCGCTGGCCAGCTCGCCCCGGCGCAGGTGGATGGCGCCCGAGAGCACGAGCAGCGGGGTACTGTCGGGCGCGAGCTTGAGCAGGCTCTCGGTCAGGGCGTCGGCCTTGGCGTAGTCGCGCTCGGCGTAGGCGACGACGGCCGCCGAGAACACCGTGCTGGGGTGGCTCGGATAGGCCTTCTGCAACTGGACCAGTTGCTCCTTGGCCAGCGCCAGCTTCTGCCCCTGGACATGCAGCTGCACCAGCCAGACGCGCGCGGCGAGCTCGGACTCCCTGTCCTTGGCCGCCGCCTCGAACGCCGCGGTGGCCGCCTGCACGTCGTGCTTGCCCCGCATGAGCAGCAAGGCGCGAAAGAGCTGCGCATCTCCCGCACGCGGCGCGCCGGCCGCCGCGCGCTCGGCCAGCGCAAGCGCCTCGTCCAGACGGTTCTCGCTGGCGGCCAGCCGGCTCTGCACCAGCAGCGCCGGGCCGAAGTCGGGCACCGCCGCGAGCGCGGCCAGCGCCTCGGCCCGGGCCTTGTCGGCCGCACGCAGACCCAACCAGGCCGCGGCCACGGCGACCCGGAGTTCGGCCTGCGCCGTCGCTTCGGTCAACGTCGTGGCGGCGTAGGCGTCGACGACCTCCTTGTAGCGCCCGGCGGCGACCAGCGCCCGCGCCAGGTCGGCGGTGCCGGCCTCGGAGGCGTCACCCAGCTCGGCCGCCTTGCGCAGTTCGACGATCGCGCCGCCGACATCGCCTTGCGCGAGCAGCACCGAACCCATCAGGTGGCGCAGCTCGCCCGACTGCGGCGCGCCCTGGATGGCCGACTTCAGGCGCACCGTGGCTTCGCGCAGGTCGCCGCGGTCGATCGCCTCGCGGGCGGCCTGCCGGGGATCGGGCGGCGTCTTGTCGCCGCAAGCCACCACGGCCAGCGAAAGGAGCACGGCAGCGACCGCCCGGCTCGTGGGTGTCGAAAGAAGGGTCATTCATGCCTCCCGGCCGGGCGCGTCGCCGGCCGTCATGCGTACGCGCGGGGCTCTCAGGCGCTGGTCTCGACCTGCTGCCGGATCGAGAGCCGCGCCATCAGATCGTAAAGCGTGGGCCGGCTCACGCCGAGCAGTTCGGCCGCCTTCGCCATGTTGCCGGCGGAGCGCGCGAGCGCCGCGAGGATGACCCTGCGCTCGGCAGCCTCGCGCGCCAGGCGCAGGTCCAGGTTTTCGCCGGCGCCGGCCTGCGCCGCGTCGGCGGCGTTGCCCTCGCCGGCGCCAGCGTCCAGCCCGACGTCTTCCGCCGTCACCCGGTTGCCATCGGCCATGATCGACGCGCGCTTCACGGCGTTGAGCAGCTGGCGCACGTTGCCCGGCCAGGGGCTGCGCTCGATGGCGGCCATGGCGTCGTCGCCGAAGACGAGCGTGCGCCGCTGCTCCTGGGCAAAGCGCTTGAGGAAGGCCTGCGCCAGCAGCAGCGCGTCGCCCTGGCGCTCGCGCAGGGCGGGGATGTGCACGACGATCTCGGCGAGGCGGTAGTAGAGGTCCTCGCGAAAGCGCTGCGCCTTGATGAGCGCGGGCAGGTCCTGGTGCGTGGCGCAGACGACGCGCACGTCGACGGCGATCTCCTGGCGGCCGCCGACGCGCTCGATGGTGCGCTCCTGCAGGAAGCGCAGCAGCTTGGCCTGCAGCGGGTGCGGCAGGTCGCCGATCTCGTCGAGCATCAGCGTGCCGCCGTGGGCGGTCTCGATCTTGCCGACGGTGGTCTTGGCCGCCCCCGTGAAGGCGCCCTTCTCGTAGCCGAAGAGCTCGCTTTCCAGCAGCGCCTCGGGAATGGCGGCGCAGTTGATGGCGACGAACTTGCCGCTGCGCCGGCTCGCCTGGTGCAGCCCCTGCGCCAGCACCTCCTTGCCGGTACCGCTCTCGCCCAGCAGCATGACGGTGGCGTCGCTGCCGGCCACGCGCTCGACGAGGCGCGAGATCTTCAGCATCTCCGGGTCGCGCGTGATGAGCCCGGCGATGGCGCCGCTGGGCTGCAGGGCCTGCAGGCGACGGTTCTCGCGCTGCAGCTCCCAGACGCGGTAGGCACGCTCGATGGTCAGCGTCAGCAGCTCGGGCTCGAAGGGCTTGGCGAAGAAGTCGTAGGCGCCCTGCGAGACCGCGCGCAGGGCGTTGGCGCGGTCGTTTTGTCCGGTGAGGACGATGAGCTTCAGGTCGGCGTCCTGCTCGAGCAGCTGGTCGAGCAGCTTGAAGCCCTCGCTGGTGCCGTCGGCGTCGGGCGGCAGGCCCAGGTCCATCGTCACCACCGCCGGACGGTGGCGGCGGTAGGCGGCCAGGGCCGATTCGCGGTCGCTCGCCGTGACGCACTCGAACTGGTCGAGCGACCACTTGATCTGCTTCTGCAGCGCGAGGTCGTCCTCGACGATGAGCAGCGGCGGCAGGTCGCCCGCACTCATGACGCCGACACCGGCAGTTCGGCGGCCTGGCCGACTTCGAGCAGCGGCAGCAGCACGGTGAGCACGGTGCCGTGGCCCTCGCGGCTGTCGACTTCGAGGCTGCCGCCGAGCTCGCGGATGTACTGTGCGCTCTCGTAGCTGCCGATGCCCATGCCGCTGCCCTTGGTGCTGGAAAACGGCTTGAACAGCCGCGTTCGGACGAACTCCTCGCTCATGCCTTGTCCCGTATCGCCGACCTCGACGCGCAGCTGGCCGCTGGCGCGCGCTGCATGCACCCATACTCTGCCCGAGGCGGGCGTGGCGTCCAGTGCGTTCTGCACGAGGTGGCCGAGCACGCGCTCCAGGCGCTCCTCGTGGCCGCGCGTGGAGAGATCCTGCGCGATCTCGAGCTCGATCTCGCGCCCGCGCTGGCGCGCCATCGCCTGCAGCTTGTGCATCAGCGGGCGCATGGCCACGCCGCGGGCACCGCCGGGGGGTGCCACGCCCTCGCGCAGCTGCAGCATCATGCGGCGCATCTTCTCGAGCGAGCTCTCGACGGTGGCCAGCATGTCCTCCTGGAACTCCGGGTTGTCGCGCAGGCGGCGCGCGTTCTTCATCATCAGCGAGAGCTGGGTGACGATGTTCTTGAGGTCGTGCACGACGAAGGCCGACATGCGGTTGAAGGCGTCAAACTTGCGCGCCTCCAGCAGCGCCTCGGTGGCGCGCATCTGCGCCAGGTAGCCCGCGGCCTGGCGGCTGGCGGTCTTCAGCAGGTCGCGCGTCTCCCAGTTCAGCTCCACCGGCGTGCGCGGCGGCGCGAGCACGACGAAGCCCAGCAGCTGCGTGCCCGCGTGCAGCGGCACGATCGCCCAGGCGCGCTCGTCACCGCGCAGCCAGTCGGGCAGCTCGAGCGCGTCGTAGGCCTGCGGCCGGCGCGCGAACTCGTGCAGGTCGACGATCCAGGCCTTCTCGTCGAGGAAGCGCGCCAGCGGGGCGTCCGCGGGCAGGCGTTCCGCGCGCTGCGCGGTGTTCCAGCGCACCGCCTGGCGGTAGGTGCGCCCGTCGTCGTGGTGCGTCCACAGGCTGCCCGCCGGGCACTCGACGATGTTGGCCAGGCCGCGCACCACGCGCACGCCGACCTCGTGCGGCGCGGTGTCGGAGGCGAGCATGGCGGTGAAGGCCAGCCACTCCTCGCGGTAGTCGTAGCGGTAGCTGTAGAAGTGCTTGCCGATGAAGACCCGCACGCGCGCGCGCAGCGAGGCCGAGAGCACCAGCATGACCATCGCCACGAGGCCGAGGAAGAGCAGCGCCAGCTGCAGCGCGCGCCCCCAGTCGCCGCCGAAGTAGCGCACGTAGTAGCCCACGGCCGAGAGGAAGAGCAGGTAGCCCCCGGCCAGCAGCAGCGAGGTGGAATAGAACACCGCGCGCCGCGAGACCTGGATGCCGCGCACCCAGTCGGCGCGTCGGCGCGCGGCGATGAAGAGCAGCGGCACCGGCGCCAGGTGCGCCAGCGGCCGGATCGCCAGCACGTCGGCGTCGAGCCGGCCGAGCAGCGCGCCTTCGGCGAAGAGATAGATGTCGAAGGCGCACAGGGCGGCCAGGCCGACGACCACCGGCCGCGCGGCCCAGCGCTGGTCGTCGCCGAGGTTGCGAAAGACCTGCTCGACCAGCAGCAGGCCGAGCACCGGCAGGCCCAGCAGCAGCAGCAGGTAGGGACGCGAGGCGTCGGCCTCGTACTGGCCGTCGCGCACGCGCAGCGCGACGACGAGGACGCCGACCAGCGCCACCAGCACGACCAGCGCGCCCAGGCGCTGCACCAGGGCGCGCGAATCCGCGCCCGCCGCCACGCGGCCCGGCCCGGGGGCGGGTGCCCTCACCCCGGCATCCTCGGAGGCCGAAGTCTCGGGGGTCTCGGGAGCTTCGGGAGGCGCGGCAGGCGCGGGCGCGCGTGCGACATCGGGCCGCAGCAGGGCCAGCAGCACCGCCAGCCAGGCAACGTAGCGCAGCACGTCGGCCAGCGCCAGGGCGTAGCTCGGCGCCGTGTAGACGGAGAGCTGATTCCAGGCGCCCGCCAGGGCCCAGGCGAGGCTGGCGCCGACTGCGAACATCACCGTCCACGGCAGGCGGGTGCCCGGCTCGGCCGCGCTGCCGCGCCGGATCAGGTAGGCGCCAAGTCCGGCGTAGGCGAGCGCGGCGACGCCGTAGCCGACCAGTTCGAGTCCGATGCCCGCGTCGTCCATGCCGTGAGGATGTCCGATCCTGCGGCGCGGTCAAGCGCCGCGCCCCGGGTGAAGCAGGAATTCTGCCGCGCTCAGCGCGCCCCCCGGGCGGTCAGCACGACGAGGACCGTCTCGAAGAGGATGATGAGGTCGAGGAAGAGCGAGTGGTTCTTCACGTAGTAGAGGTCGTACTGCAGCTTCTCCTGCGAGTCCTCGACCGTCGCGCCGTAGGGGTAGCGCACCTGCGCCCAGCCGGTGACGCCGGGCTTGACGCTGTGGCGGGCGGCAAAGTAGGGAATCTCGGCGGTGAGCTGCTCGACGAAGAAGGGGCGCTCGGGCCGCGGGCCGACCAGGCTCATCTCGCCCTTGAGGACGTTGAAGAGCTGCGGCAGCTCGTCGATGCGCAGCTTGCGCATGACCGCGCCGACGCGCGTCACGCGGCTGTCGTTGGCGGCGGCCCAGACCGGCTTGCCGTCCTTCTCGGCGTCGTTGCGCATGCTGCGGAACTTGGCGACCTGGAAGCTGCGCCCGTTCTGGCCGACGCGCTCCTGGCGATACAGCACGGGGCCGGGGCTCTCGAGCTTGATGAGCAGCGCGGCCAGCGCCATCACCGGCAGCGAGAGAACGATCAGCACCAGGGCGCAGAGCACGTCGAAGAGCCGCTTCATCAGCGTGCGAGCGAAGCCCTGGTTGAAGCCGCTGCCGAAGATCAGCCAGCCGGCGTTGACGTAGTCGATGCGGATCTGCCCGAGCGTCTTCTCGAAGTGGGTGGCGATGTCGTAGACCTTGATGCCGCTGAGCTTGCAGTCCAGCAACTCGCGCAGCGGCATGCTGCCCGAACGGCGCTCGGTCAGCGCGACGACGATCTCGTCGACCTGCAGCCGGCGCGCGGTCTCGGTCAGCGTCTTGCCCGAGGACTCGAGCAGCTCCGCGCGCGGCACGCTGACCTGCTTCTCGTTGGGCCCGGCCAGATAGCCGACGATGAGCGCGTTCGGGTCCGAGGCCTGGAGCGTGGTGCCGACGGTGGCCGCCGCGTTTCCGGCGCCGAAGATCAGGATGCGCGTGCGCGACAGCGGGTCGGCCCCGGAAAGCGTGACGTACAGCCGCCGCAGCACCACGGCTCCGGCGCCGAACACCGCGGCAAAGCGAATCGCGCTGCGGTTGGCGAGATCCTCGGGCAGCATGCCGAAGACGAACCAGCTCAGCGGCAGCACGATGGCGAGCGCGAGGGCGGCGCGCGCCAGCGCCTGCACGCCGGTGAAGCGGCTGCCGCGCTGGTAGAAGCCGGCGCCGGTGTGGGCGACGAAGAGGCCCGCGGCCACCGACAGCACCGGGCCGCCGGCCTGGCGCATGGCTTCGCCCAGGGGATCGGCAAAGGCGACGAAGGCCAGCAGCATCGCCAGCAGCAGGAAGGCCAGGTCGACCGCGACCCTCAGCACGCTCTGGCGGTACAGGTAGTGACTGAAGACGCGGATCATCTCGGACGGAACTCGATGCGGATCGGAAGGCGGGCGCAGGCCGCGGGGTGCACGTGCAGCGCACACGTCCCGGATGCGGCTTCGGTCAAGACTTCGACCGGGGTAGGGTAGCCTTGCAATGTTTCAACGCCATGGCACTGTAAGGAGCATGCGGCAGTGCAGCACCCCCCGGTCCAGGGGGGATGCGCGCCCGGGCATGCGCAGGAGTTGGCGAAACGATGCATTCGGTATGCCCTGCTCCCGGGAAGCGGGGAGGCATGAACAGGGTCGTCGGCAGGAAGGCGGGATGATTGCAGCCCGGCACGCGCACGACGCGGGGAAGATCGGTACTGGTCCACGCACGCCGCCGCCACAATCGGCCCGGGGCCGCGAGGCGCGGCCCGGCAGCAGGAGCAGCACGGGAGCAAGCCGATGGCCATGCGACGGCGCACCTTCGTTTCGGCCGGCGCGGCGCTGCTCGGCCAGGCGGCGCTGGCCGCCGATCTGGTCGAGCTGGTGGCCGCGCGCAAGCCCTCGCTGTGCGCGGTGGGAACCCACAACCCGCTGGACAGCCCACGCTTTCGCTTTCGCGGCAGCGGCTTCTTCGTCGGCGACGGCTCGCTCGTGGCGACCTGCTGGCACGTGCTGCCCGAGGCGCAGCGGGAAAACAGCCCGGATGTCACGAAGCTTGGACTCACATCGATTGCCGTGCTGATTCCATCGGGCGATGAGCCCCCGGAGGTGCGTGAAGCCGAACTGCTCGCCGCCGATCGAACGCACGACCTCGCCGTGCTGCGCCTCAAGGGCCGGCCGGGCCTGCCGGTGCCGCTGGCCGGCGACGACGCGGCGCGCGAGGGCATGGAAGTGGCCCTGATGGGCTTTCCCATCGGCGGTGTGCTCGGCTTCAAGCCGGTCACGCACCGCGGCATCGTGGCCTCGATCGTCGTCAGCGCCCTGCCCACGCCCAATGCCACGCGGCTCACCGAGGCCAGCGTGGCGCGCCTGCGTGAGGGCAGCTTCGAGCTGCTGCAGCTCGACGCCACCGCCTACCCGGGCAACAGCGGCGGTCCGCTCTTCGACGTGCAGACGCAGCAGGTGGTGGGCGTCGTCAACATGGTGCTGCTCAAGGGCAACCGCGAATCGGCGCTGAGCCAGCCCACCGGCATCACCTATGCGGTGCCGGTGCGCTGGCTGAGCGCGCTGCTGGCGCGCCGCTGAACGCGGCGCCATGCGCGCCTCGCCCGTGCGCGCCGCATCGCCGCTGCCGCCGCTCGTGCAACTCGAGATCCTGCTGCCCGCTCCGCCGACGCTGGCCAAGGGCGGCATCCACTGCACAGGGGAAGGACGCCCGAGGACGGCCTCACGAGGCCATTGACTTGACTCCTTTGCGCGCCGACGATGGCAGGGTTCATCCAGCGACCAGCGGCGTACCGAGGAGGTGCACGATGGAGACGATGGTTCTTGACGGACGCAGGCGCGCCGACGGCGATCTCGAGTGGGCGCGCTGGGGGGCCACCGCGGGCGTTGTCGGCGCGGTGGCTTTCCTGGTCGGCACCGGATTGATCCCCCCGGCGGCCCGGCTCGAGGCGGGTCCCGTCGAACTGGCCCGGGTGCTGGCCGATGGCGGCGGGCGCCTTTATTTCGCGGCTTTCATGGCGGTTGCGGGCGCGGTGCTGCGTGTGGCGCTGTTCGTCGCCCTGGTCCAGCTCGCGCCGCCGGGCGCGCCCGCCTCGGGCTTGTTGCGGCTGGCACTGGCCGCATGCGTTCTGACGCAGACGCTGGTGGCCGTAGGCGGCGTCGCCGCACTGGTCGGCGTGAACGCAGCCTTGGCCGGCATGGATCCGGCCCTGGTCACCTTCGGCTGGCGGGCGCTGTGGCTGAGCTTCGTGGCGTCGGCGGTTCCGACGCTGCTGTACACGGCGGCTGCAGTCCTCGGCCTGCAGCGCGCCGGCCTGTCCCCGGGCTGGGTCTCGGCGCTGGGATGGATTTCGGCGCTGGCGCACCTGCTCGTACTCTTCGCCCTGGATGAGCGCGGGCTGTTCGCCCTCGACGGCCTTCTCGGCATGATCGCGCCGGTGACGACTGTGCTGTGGGTGCTGTGCCTGTGCGTGCAGCTGCCCGGCAGAGTCCGCCAGCGCGGCATCGCGGCTGCCGCCGCCCCTGCAAAATGAGCGAGACGGGAGGTCGGGCCGGCCAAACACCCGCCGCGCAACGTCGCGCCGATTCGTAGGAGCGCCGGCAGGCGCGAACGACGATGGCGGCGCGGCGTCAGCGCCTGCTGCTCGCGCGCCCTCAGACGCGGTAGTAGCTCCGATACCACTCGACGAAGCGGCCGATGCCGGTCTCGATGCTCGTCGCCGGGCTGAAGCCGACCCAGTCCTGCAGCGCCTGCACGTCGGCGTAGGTCGCCGGCACGTCGCCATCCTGCATCGGCAGGAAGTTCTTCTCGGCGCTGCGCCCGAGCGCGCGCTCGATGGCGGCGATGAAGTCCAGCAGCGGCACCGGCTGGTGGTTGCCGATGTTGAAGACGCGGTAGGGCACGTTGCTCGTGGCCGGGTCGGGCGCCAGCGCGTCGTAGGCCGGATCAGGCGTGGCGATGCGGTCGGTGACGCGCACCACGCCCTCGGCGATGTCGTCGACGTAGGTGAAGTCGCGCTGCATCCGCCCGTGGTTGAAGACGTCGATCGGCCGCCCTTCGAGGATCGCCTTGGTGAACAGGAACAGCGCCATGTCCGGCCGCCCCCAGGGCCCGTAGACGGTGAAGAAGCGCAGGCCCGTCGTCGGCAGGCCGTAGAGATGGCTGTAGGTGTGCGCCATCAGCTCGTTGGCCTTCTTGCTCGCCGCGTACAGGCTCACCGGGTGGTCGACGCGGTCGTGCACCGAGAAGGGCATGCGCGTGTTGCCACCGTAGACCGAGGAGCTGGAGGCGTACACGAGGTGCTGCACGCCACCGTGGCGGCAGCCTTCGAGCACGTTCATGAAGCCGACCAGGTTGCTCTCGACGTAGGCGTGCGGGTTCTGCAGCGAGTAGCGCACCCCCGCCTGCGCGGCGAGGTGGATGACGCGCTCGAAGCGCTCCTGCGCGAACAGGCGCTGCATGCCCTCGCGGTCGGCGACGTCGAGCTTGACGAAGCGAAAGCCGGGCTGCGGCTGCAGCCGTGCCAGCCGGTCCTGCTTGAGCCGGACGTCGTAGTAATCGTTCAGGTTGTCCAGGCCGACCACCTCGTCGCCGCGGGCGAGCAGCCTCGCGGCCGTGGTCATGCCGATGAAGCCGGCGGCGCCGGTGACGAGGATCTTCATGGGTCGGATGCGGAGATGGTGGACGGAGGCCGCGCCCGGCGCCGCCAAGGGCGCGTCACCGGCGACATCGCCGGGTGCAGGCGGCGCAGTCTAGCGGCAGCGCGCAACCGAAACCCGGCACTTTCCGGCGTTGTCGGTGCCCTTGCCGTGCGCTGGCCTCTTCGGGTCGAAGGACGCGGTGTCGCCGGTGCCGATCGTGTTCGCCGACATGATCCGCACCGGCCGCCCGCCTGGCTTGCCGACGAGTTGCCGCAAGAGCGACGGCACAATGACCTGGCTGCACTTGGATCTCAGCGCAACCTGCCGGACCGCAAGAAGGCCCTGAGTCCTTGTCACTCAGGCCCTTTTCCGGGGCACGGAGAGCCTGAACACGACTGCCGGAGGCTGCGATCCGGGGTGGTTGGTGGTGGAGTCTACCGGAACTTTGAACCGTTTATCTTCAACGATGCCGAGACGTCCCCATAGCGGCGGGTATCGGCGCGCTGGGCAGGGACATATGCGTGACCCGCTGATGCTCGCATTGCGCTGAAACTGCACGGAGCCCTTGCCGAGGACTTGGCTTCGTGGCCGACATCGCACCTGAATGCGTTGCCTTCAACCACGAACGGAGTCAACCATGCAGAAGATGATGATGAACGAAAACGAGCTGGCCACGCGCTGGAACATCAGTCCCAAGACCCTCCAACGCTGGCGCAGTGAGGGGCGCGGGCCTCGGTTCATGAAAATGTGTGTATCCCATCGACGAAGTCTTCGACTTCGAGTCCAAAGCCCTCCGGGCATCGACCTGGGAGCAAGCATCCGACGTCGTCCTTCCGAGCGGCTCGAAGTTGATGGACCCGCGCGAGATTTCGTATGTGACCGGACTGCCCCTGTACATCTTTACGCAAGAGCAGTCGAGAGAGGCGTTGGGCATCCCGCATCGTCGGGTTCAGAAGCTCATCCGGTTCGACCGCGACGAGGTCACGGTATGGGCCAAGCGTTGGGTGCAGAACGCCCAAGATCAAGGCATCGATGTGGAGGCCGACCCCGCCAGTCAGAGCAGATCTTTGTTGCATGCCTTAGCATCGTTGCCTGTCTGACCGCTGCATCCGCACCATCGGGTTACTGGCCCGCCATCTCGTAGCCCGTGCTGCGCCCGCCGCCCGGCGATTTCTTCAGCACGCCTAGGTCCAGCAGTTGCGTGATATCGCGCAGCGCGGTGTCGGGCGAGCACTTGGCGATGGCGGCCCACTTGCTGCTGGTGAGCTTGCCCTCGAAGCCGTCGAGCAGGCGGTTGAGCAGTTTCACCTGCCGTTCGTTCAACGACGTGCCAGCCCAGCGTTGCCAGAAGCGCGCCTTGACCAGCACGGCATCCACCGTGAATTGCGCGCTGGTGACCGCGCGCCCGAGCGTACCGAGGAACCACGACAGCCAGCCGGTGGCGTCGAGCGTGCCCTTCTGCATGCGCTCCAGCACGTCGTAGTAGTCCTTGCGCTCGCGCTGGATTTGCGCCGACAGGCTGTAGAAGCGTTGCGGGCTGCCATCGGCGCGGGCGAGGAACAGGTCGCCCACGGCGCGGGCGATGCGGCCGTTACCGTCGTCGAAGGGGTGCAGCGTCACGAACCACAGATGCGCCAGGCCGGCCTTGATGAGTGCGGGCTCGCCCGTTTCCTCGTTCGCCCATGCGAGAAAGCGTGCCGTCTCGACCGGCAGCACATCGGCGGGCGGCGCCTGGAAATGAACCTTGCGTCGCCCCACCGGGCCGGAAACCACCTGCATCGGCCCGGCGGCATCGTCGCGCCACTGCCCCACGGTGAGCCTATTCATGCCCGAGTATCCGGTCGGGAACAGGGCGGCGTGCCAGCCGAACAGGCGCTCGGCGGTCAGTGGTTCGGCGCTGCGCGAAGTGGCGTCGAGCACCATCTCCACGACGCCTTCGACGTGCCGATCCACCGGCGCGACCGCGCCAATGTCCACGCCCAGACGCCGGGCGATGGACGAGCGCACGGATTCCACGTTCAGCACTTCGCCTTCGATTTCGCTGGTCTTGACCACGTCCTCCGTCAGCGCGGCAAGGCTGGCCTGATCGCGCAGCGCCATGCCCACGTCGGCCAGACGGCCCAGCAGCACTCCTTGGGCGCGGCTGACTTCGGTCAGCGGCCCAGTGAGCGCCGACAGGTCGTAGCGCCAGTTGGGCCAGTCTTCGGCCTGCCAGATGTAGAGTTTTTCTCCGCTATCCATGCGGAGATTAAACACCTTATTCGCCGCCAAAGGCAAGTCATTCTCCGCGTGATGTGCGGCGAATGCGGCGGCTAATCGCCGCATCCAACAGCGCACGATGTTCCTATTTTTCTCCAAAATGCTACATTGAGAGAATATATGGAACATGCCCGAGCCATGCCCGCCGACACCCACAGCCAGCGCGTGCTCGATCTGGCCAGCCAGAAGGGTTTGCTGCGCGCCAGCGATCTGGACGCCATCGACGCGCCTCGGGTCGTCCTGACGCGCCTGATCGCCGCCGGCCTGCTGGACCGGGTCGGGCGCGGCCTGTACCGCCTACCCGGCCATCCGGTCTCGGAACACGAAAGCCTCGTGGTGGTGGCGGCCAAAGCGCCGCAGGCCGTGTTCTGCCTGCTGACGGCGCTGCAATTGCACGGGCTGACCACCCAACTGCCACGCCAGGTCTGGATCGCCATGCCGCGAGGCTGCCACGCGCCCCGCATCGATTGGCCGCCGATCAGGATGGTGCAGATGACGGGCGACGCCCACGCAGCAGGCATCGAGGAACACCGGAGCGACGGCGTGACGCTGCGGGTCTACAGCGCGGCCAAGACGGCCGTGGACTGCTTCAAGCACCGCAACAAGATCGGTCTGGATGTGGCGATGGAGGCGCTGAAAGATGCCTGGATGGCGCGCAAGGCGTCGGCGGACGATCTGTGGCGGTACGCCAAGGTGTGCCGGGTCGCCAATGTGATGCGGCCCTACATGGAAGTGATCGCCCAGGAGCCATGAGTAACGCGCGGCCCCGCTCTCGTGGGCATGATCACGCCCATAGCTACACGGGGACGGCAAGCCGCTGCAAGGTACTCTGAGCAGCATCCCAAGCGATCCGCTCTTGCTCCAAGCGGACGTTCTGGCCCCATCGCTGCCGTTTGAGCCCTTGATAGACCTCCTGCTCGGCCTCGGTCAGCAGCGTCAGTTCCGCCGCCGGATGTTGCTCCTTCTCATCCACCCACAACGCCTTGTGACGGAGCAAGGTGTCTTCGTCCATGAGCACGGACTGCAGGCTTGGGAGATACGAGCGGGCCCGGTGCAATATTGCAAATCCATGGGTATCCAAATCGCCCCAGTAGATGCACTTTGCGTATTTCACGCCATCGCGGACACCCATTTCACGGGATCGCGGACAGCGTTTCACGGCAAGGCGGACACCGTTTCACGCTGATCGCGGACAGCGTTT
>MEFD01000034.1 GCA_001724995.1 Rubrivivax sp. SCN 71-131 | reverse complement strand
GTTCGTCGCAAGCGCCGACCGCCTGCCGCCGTGGACAACCCTGCGCTGCAGTTCTTCGACGGCCCTCATGAGCCGTGAGGTTGCCTTATGAGCGCGCCGCGGCCCGAAGTGCTGTGGCAACCGGCGCCCGAGTCTGCCCAGGAGTCGATGCTGTGGCGCTACCAGGATTGGCTGGCGGCGCGCGGCCAGGGTCCTTCGGTGCGCGACTACGCCGGCTTGTGGGCGTGGTCGGTCGAAGACGTCGAGGTCTTCTGGCGCTCGATCTGGGACTTCTTCGCGGTGCAGGCCGACGGCTCGCCGCAGCGGGTGCTCGGCCGGCGCGACATGCCCGGTGCGCAGTGGTTTCCCGACACGCGGCTGAATTACGCCGAGCATGTCTTCCGCCACGCGAGCGACGCCCGCTGTGCGCTGGTCGCCCACGCCGAAGGCGAGGCGCTGCGCGAAGTCGGCTGGGCGCAGTTGCGGCGTGACGTCGGTGCCTTCGCGGCGACGCTGCGGCGGCTCGGCGTGCGCGCTGGCGACCGCGTGGCCAGCTTCATGCCGAGCCGGCCCGAGACCGTGGTCGCCTTCCTCGCCTGCGCCAGCCTCGGCGCGGTTGTGGTCCAGCTGCTCGCCCGACATGGGCCTGGCCGTGCTGACGGACCGCTTCCGCCAGATCGAGCCCAAGCTGCTGCTGGCCGTCGACGGCTACCGCTACAACGGCAAGTCGCACTCACGCGTCGACGTGGTGGCGCAGCTGCTCGATGTGCTGCCCAGCGTGCAGCACGTGATCCACGTGCCCGGCCCCGACGCGCCGGCGACGCCGCCGGCCTGGCGCAAGCGCCTGGGCTGGGACGAGGCGATCGCGCAGGCGGCAGCGCTGGTCTTCGAGCGGCTGCCGTTCGCGCACCCGCTGTGGATCGTCTATTCCTCCGGCACGACCGGCCTGCCCAAGGCGATCGCGCACGGCCATGGCGGCATCGTGCTCACGCACCAGAAGACGATGGCGCTGCAGCACGACGTGCGCGAGGGTGATCGCGTCGTCTTTCTCGGCGGCACTGGCTGGATCGTCTGGAACCTGCTGCTGGGTTCGCTGCTCGTCGGCGGCGTGCCCGTGCTCTACGACGGCAACCCCGCCTGGCCCGAGCCGGCGGCGCTGTGGCGGTTCCTCGACGAACAACGCGTCAGCCTGTTCGGCTGCGGCGCTGCCTACATCGACAACTGCCGCAGGGAAGGGCTGCGCCCGATCGACTTCGTGCCACTGACGGACCTGCGCGCGATCAATGTCACCGGTTCGCCGCTGTCGGCCGAAGGATTCCGCTGGGTCTACGACAGCGTCAAGCGCGACGTCTGGCTGGCGTCGATCAGCGGCGGCACCGACATCGCCTCCGGCTTCGTCGCCTGCGCACCGGGGCTGCCGGTTCACGCCGGCGAGATCCAGTGCCGCGAGCTCGGCGTGGCCGCCTACGCCTTCGACGAGCAGGGCCGGGCGGTGGTCGGCGAAGTCGGCGAGCTGGTGGTGACGCAGCCGATGCCCTCGATGCCGGTGTTCTTCTGGAACGATGCGGGCGATCGCCGCTACCGCGAGAGCTACTTCGAGATGTTCCCGGGGCTCTGGCGGCACGGCGACTGGATCCGCTTCAGCGCCGAAGGCACCTGCATCATCCTCGGCCGCTCGGACTCGACGATCAACCGCTACGGCATTCGCATGGGCACGGCGGAGATCTACCGCGTCGTCGAGGCGCTGCCCGAGGTGGGCGACAGCCTGGTGGTCGACCTCGAGTACCTGGGCCGCCCGAGCTTCCTGGCGCTGTTCGTCGTGCTGCGCGAGGGCCTGCGGCTGGACGACGCACTCGTCGCGCGCATCCTCGGCGCGATCCGCGAGCAGGCCTCGGCGCGCCACGTTCCCGACCGCCTCTGGCAGGTCGATGAAGTTCCGCGCACGCTGACCGGCAAGAAGATGGAAGTGCCGGTGCGCCGGCTGCTGCTCGGCACGCCGCTGGCCAAGGTCGCGCACCCCGACGCGATAGCGAACCCGCGCAGTCTCGACTTCTTCGTGCGCCTGGCCGCGCAGATCGAGCCCTTGTCGCGCTGACGCCGGGCGCGGCCTCCGGTAACGACCACCCCAGGAGATTCGGCATGAGCAGACCCAAGGTCCTGATGTTCATCACCCTCGACACGAAGGCGGTCGAGGCCCGCTTCATCCGGCAGACGCTGGAGGCCAACAGCGTCGACGTGGTGCACCTCGACGCGAGCATCCGCGGCGAAGTCGACGACCCGGTGGAGATCGCACCGGCGCAGATCGCCGCCGCGGCCGGCAGGACGCTGCAGGAGGTGCGCGATCTCAGGCACGAGGGCAAGTGCCAGGCGGTGATGATCGAAGGCGCCGTGAAATGCGTGCAGGCCCTGCACGAGAAGACGCCGCTCAGCGGCATCATCGGCGTCGGCGGCTCGATGGGCACGGCGCTCGGCTCGGTCGTGATGCAGGGCTTCCCCTACGGCATGCCGAAGGTGCTGGTGTCGACGATGGCGTCGGGCTTCACCCGTCCGTTCGTCGGCGCCAAGGACATCGTGATGTTCAACCCGGTGTGCGACATCGCGGGTCTGAACAGCATCACGCGCGACGTGTTCCGCAACGGGGCAATCGCCACCGCGTCGATGGCCAAGGCTTATTCGCCGGTGCGCGTCGAACCCAGGCCGCTGGTGGCGATGGGGACCCTGAGCACGATCGATCGCTGCACGGTTCGCGTGCGCAAGGCGCTCGAGCAGAAGGGCTACAAGGTGATGGTGTTCCATACGCTGGGCACCGGCGGCGGCGCGCTGGACCAGCTCGTGAGGGAGCGCGACGTCTGTGCGGTAGTCGAGTCCTCGCTCGTCGAGCACAACGACTTCCTCAACAACGGCCTGTGCAGCGCCGGGCCCGATCGCTCCAAGGCGGCGCTGGAGAAGGGCATTCCGGTGACCTTCGCGCCCGGCAACGCCGACTTCATGGTCGCCGGCGCGATCGACGTTGCCCGACAGCAGTTCCCCGGCAAGCGCTACCACGTGCACAACCATGCGCTGACGGCCGTGCGCACCGAGGCGCCCGAGCTGCAGAAGCTCGCAAGGCACCTGGGGGGCCTGATCCGCCAGGCCAAGGGGCCGGTGTCGTTCTACATCCCGCTGCAGGGCTTCTCGAACCACGACAGCCCCGACGGCCATCTGCATGACCCATCGCTGTGTCCGGCGTTTGCCAAGGCAATTCGCGCCGAGCTGCCGGCCGCGGTCGAGGTGCGCGAGTTCGACTGTCACCTCAACGACGAGGCCTTCGCCGACGCGATCGTCGAGCGGGTGCTGCAAGCCACGCATCACGAGGCAGCGGCCTGATCGCGATCGTGAGGAGCCAGACATCGACCTGAACGGCAAGGTCGCTGTCGTGTCACCCGCCAGCCGCAGGACGCTGCCAGCGCCGCGCTCTACCTCGCGAGCGACGCGGCACGGGTTGCCACGGCTTTGCCACGCCTGCCATCCGGCTGGCAATCTGCAAACCGCTCAGGTCTTTGATTTGCAACGGAAATCCTGGTCGGGGTGAGAGGATTCGAACCTCCGGCCTCTACGTCCCGAACGTAGCGCTCTACCAGGCTAAGCTACACCCCGATGCGGGCGGCGCGACCGAACGGTGCGCGCCCGAGAGCCTCTTCACGTGTGGCGCCGCACCCGCATTCGCGTCACGACGACCGGTGAACGGCCCGAACACATAATTCTAGCAGTGCTTGGCGCGCTTGCGATTCGGGCAGTGCGGCGAGGCACTCGCGTGCACGATCGGCCTCGGCCTCGGCGGCGTCACGCGTCGCTTCCAATGCGCCGGTTCGTTGCACCAGTGCGACGATCTCGGCAAGGCGCTCGACCTCGCCATGCTCGATCGCGTGGCGCACCAGTTGCCGTTCGTCCTCGGTGCCGCGCTGCATGGCCAACAGCAGCGGCAGCGTCGGCTTGCCTTCGCGCAGGTCGTCGCCGACGTTCTTGCCCAGCTCCGCGCTCTTGCCTTCGTAGTCGAGCAGGTCATCGACGAGTTGGAACGCCGTGCCCAGCGCGCGCCCATAGTCGGCGCAGCGATCCTCGAGGGCGCGCTCGGCGCCGCCGAGCACCGCGCCCAGGCGCGCGCTGGCTTCGAACAGCTTGGCCGTCTTGAAGCGGATCACGCGCAGGTAGTCCTCGACCGTGATGTCCGCGTCGTGCATGTTGATGAGCTGCAGCACCTCGCCTTCGGCGATGACGTTGGTGGCGTCGGCCAGCACGTCGAGCACGCGCATGCGGTTGACCGAGACCATCATCTGGAAGGCGCGCGAGTAGAGGAAGTCGCCCACCAGCACGCTGGCGGCATTGCCGAACAGGGCGTTGGACGTCGCACGGCCCCGGCGCAGCGAGGATTCGTCGACGACGTCGTCGTGCAGCAGCGTGGCGGTATGGATGAACTCGACGATGGCCGCGAGCTCGTAGCGCTCCGGGCCGTCGAACCCCAGCGCCTGCGCGAACAGCAGAACCAGGCGCGGCCGGATGCGCTTGCCCCCGGCGCTGACGATGTAGGTCGAGATCTGGTCGATCAGCGCCACCTGGGACGACAGCCGCTCGTGGATGACGGCGTCGACCCGCCGCATCTCCGGCGCCATCGGATCGGCCGGCGATGCGGGTACGGCGTCGCGGATGGAGTGCAAGGCGGGAACTGGAGTGAACCGCCGATTATAGGAAGTGCGACGAGGCGGCCGCGATGCCGCAGTGCCGCCCGCGGGGGCTCCGGCGCCGGCCGGGCCCGGGCAGGGCGTCGATGCGTCGGCTCATGCTAGAATGATCGGCTTTTCGCGCACGGCCTCACCTCTGTCCACGGGGCCGGGTGCTGCGCGAGGGGGCTGCGCCGCACGCGGCCCGGGGTGCCAGCCATGGTGCCTGTCGAAGGCAGAAGGGACAGCAGAAAGGGCACACATGTACGCGGTCATAAAAACCGGTGGCAAGCAATACAAGGTTGCTGCCGGCGAAAAGATCAAGGTAGAACAGATTGCTGCGGACGTGGGCCAGGAGATCGTGATCGACCAGGTGCTCGCCGTTGGCAACGGCGCCGAGCTTCAGGTGGGCACGCCCTGGGTCGCGGGCGCCAACGTCAAGGCCACCGTGCTCGCGCACGGCAAGCATGACAAGGTGCGCATCTTCAAGATGCGCCGCCGCAAGCACTACCAGAGGCACGGCGGTCACCGCCAGACCTATACCGAGTTGCAGATCGCCTCGGTCAACGCCTGAAGGAGTACTGAGCCATGGCACAGAAAAAGGGCGGCGGCTCGACGCGCAACGGCCGCGACTCGCAGCCGAAGATGCTGGGCGTGAAGGTGTTCGGCGGCCAGGCGATCTCGGCCGGCTCGATCATCGTGCGCCAGCGCGGCACCAAGTTCCACGCCGGCGCCAACGTCGGCATGGGTCGCGACCACACGCTGTTCGCGCTTGTCGACGGTACCGTGTCCTTCGAGGTCAAGGGCCCGCTCAATCGGCAGACGGTGTTCGTGGCCGCGAACTGACGACTCGGCGCGCCCACGGACACGAAGCCCCGGCCCGCCGGGGCTTCGTCGTTTGCGGCCATTGCCGCCATTACGGCAAGAGGAAGGCATGAAGTTCATCGATGAAGCGACGATCGACATCGCCGCCGGCGACGGCGGCAGCGGCTGCGTGAGCTTCCGTCGCGAGAAGTTCATCCCCTTCGGCGGGCCCAATGGGGGCGACGGGGGGCGCGGCGGCAGCGTCTTCGCGCTGGCCGACCGCAACCTCAATACGCTCATCGACTACCGCTACGCGCGCCGCCACGAGGCGAGGAACGGCGAGCAGGGGCGCGGCTCCGACCAGTTCGGCGCCGCCGGCGCCGACATCGTGCTGCGCATGCCGGTCGGCACCATCGTGCGCGACGCACAGAGCGCGGAGATCGTCGCCGAGTTGCTCGAGCATGATCAGAAGGTGCTGCTGGCCAAGGGTGGCGACGGCGGCTTCGGCAACCTGCACTTCAAGAGCAGCACGAATCGCGCGCCACGGCAGAAGACGCCGGGCTGGCCAGGCGAGAAGAAGAAGCTGGCGCTCGAGCTGCGCGTACTGGCCGACGTCGGCCTGCTGGGCATGCCCAACGCCGGCAAGTCGACGCTGATCACGGCGATCTCCAACGCCAAGCCGAAGATCGCCGACTATCCGTTCACCACGCTGCACCCGCACCTGGGCGTGGTCCGCGTGGGGCCCGAACAGAGCTTCGTCGTCGCCGACATCCCCGGCCTGATCGAGGGCGCCTCCGAGGGCGCGGGCCTGGGGCACCTGTTCCTGCGCCATCTGCAGCGCACGCGGCTGCTGCTGCACATCGTCGACCTCGTGCCCTTCGACGAGGGCGTCGATCCGGTGGCCCAGGCGCGGGCCATCGTCGCCGAACTGAAGAAGCACGATCCGGCGCTGCACGCCAAGCCGCGCTGGCTAGTGCTCAACAAGCTCGACCTGCTGCCGCCAGAGGAGCGCGCGGCCCGCGTCCAGGACTTCGTGCGCCGGCTGCGCTGGAAGGGCCCGGTGTACGAGATCTCGGCCCTGGCGCGCGAGGGCCTGCAGCGTCTGGTCGAGGAGATCCAGCAACACCTGTCGGCGCAGCAGCCCGCGGCGACCTTGCCCGATCCGCGCTTCGATCGCCACGGGGAGCCCGGCGACCATGCATAGCCGCGTGCTGCAGAAGGCCCACCGCATCGTCGTCAAGGTCGGCTCCAGCCTGGTGACGAACGAGGGCCGCGGCATCGACGCCGAGGCGATCGGCAACTGGGCGCGGCAGCTCGCGGCGCTGGCGCACCAGGGTCGCGAGGTGGTGATGGTCTCGAGTGGCGCCATCGCCGAGGGCATGAAGCGCCTGGGCTGGAAGAGCCGCCCGCGGCTGATCCACGAACTGCAGGCTGCCGCAGCGGTGGGCCAGATGGGGCTGGCGCAGATCTACGAGACCCAGCTGCGCGAGCACGGCATGGGCAGCGCGCAGGTGCTGCTCACGCACGCCGACCTCGCCGACCGCGAGCGCTACCTGAACGCGCGCTCGACGCTGCTCACGCTCTTGTCGCTGTCGGTGATCCCGGTCATCAACGAGAACGATACCGTCGTCACCGACGAGATCAAGTTCGGCGACAACGACACCCTGGGCGCGCTGGTGGCGAATCTGATCGAGGCCGATGCGCTCGTCATCCTCACCGACCAGCGCGGCCTCCATGCCGCCGACCCGCGCAAGGACCCGGATGCACGCTTCATCCATGAGGCCCGGGCCGGCGACCCGCAGCTCGAGCAGATGGCCGGTGGTGTGGGTTCGTCCATCGGTCGCGGCGGCATGATCACCAAGATCCTTGCCGCCAAGCGCGCCGCGCGCAGCGGGGCCAGCACGGTGATCGCCTGGGGGCGCGAGCCCGACGTGCTGCTGCGCCTGGCCGCGGGCGAGCCGATCGGAACCGCGCTCGTCGCCGGTACCGCCAAGCGCACTGCGCGCAAGCAGTGGATGGCTGATCACCTGCAACTGCGCGGCGCGGTGCTCGTCGACGACGGCGCGGTCGCCAAGCTGCGCGAGCATGGCAAGAGCCTGCTGCCGATCGGCGTCACCGAGGTGCAGGGCGACTTCGTGCGCGGCGACGTGATCGCGGTGCGCAACGGCGCCGGGGAGGAGATCGCGCGCGGCCTGGCCAACTACTCCGCCGCCGAGGCGCGCCTGATCGCGCGCCGCGCCTCCTCGCAGATCGAGGTGCTGCTGGGCTACGCCAACGAGCCCGAGATGATCCACCGCGACAACCTGGTGCTCGGCTGAACGTCGCCAGAGCATCACCGGATGCGCTTCAGCTGCCGGCCTTGGGCTCGACCTCTGGCGGCGCGGCTTGCGGCTCGGCGCGAGGCGAGGTGCCGTCGTGCCGATGCTGGCGCATGCCCGCGCGCAGGTAGCGGTTGTGGTGCTGCGGCCGGGGCAGGTAGCGCGCGAGTTCGGTGAGCGCCATCTCGTAGACGCCGCGCTTGAACTCGATCACCACGTCCAGCGGCACCCAGTACTCGTTCCAGCGCCAGGCGTCGAATTCCGGGTGATCGGTGGCACGCAGGTTCAGGTCGCTGTCGCGGCCGATCATGCGCAGCAGGAACCAGATCTGCTTCTGGCCGCGGTAGTGGCCGCGGGCCTCGCGGCGGATGAAGTGATCCGGCACTTCGTAGCGCAGCCACTCGCGCGTGCGACCGATGATCTGCACATGCTCGGGGCGCAGCCCCACTTCCTCGTGCAACTCTCGGAACATCGCCTGCTCCGGCGACTCGCCGTGCTTGATGCCGCCTTGCGGAAACTGCCAGGAGTGCGTCCGAAGTCGCTTTCCCCAGAAAACCTGGTTGCGCGCATTGAGCAGGACGATGCCGACGTTCGGCCTGAAGCCGTCCCGGTCGAGCATAATCTAACCCCGAATTTTCGTAACTGAAGTCATTATTGCACCGGCGTACTGCGGCCAGCGATTACTCGCAAACCCGCATCGGCTGCAGGCGGCGGCCGGGCCCGTAGCCGCGCTGGCAACGCAGGTGCACACCCACCCGCGATGAAAGCCTCCCAGACCTTCGTTTCCACGCTCAAGGAAGCCCCCGCCGATGCGGAGATCGTCAGCCACAAGCTGATGATGCGCGCCGGCCTCATCAAGCGCCTGTCGGCCGGCATCTACAGCTACATGCCGCTGGGGCTGCGCGTGATCCGCAAGGTCGAGGCCATCATCCGCGAGGAGATGGACCGCGCCGGCGCGGTCGAGCTGCTGATGCCGGTGGTGCAGCCGGCCGAGCTGTGGCAGGAGACCGGGCGTTTCCAGGCCTACGGCCCGGAGCTGATGCGCGTGAAGGACCGCCACCAGCGCGATTTCGTGATCCAGCCCACGAGCGAGGAAGTAATCACCGACATCGCGCGCCAGGAGCTGCGCAGCTACCGCCAGCTGCCGCGCAACTTCTATCACATCCAGACCAAGTTCCGCGACGAGCGCAGGCCGCGCTTCGGCATCATGCGCGGGCGCGAGTTCACGATGAAGGATGCCTATTCCTTCGACCGCGACAAGGAATCGGCGCTGCGCAGCTACCAGGGCATGTTCGAGGCCTACAAGCGTATCTTCGATCGCTTCGGCCTGCAGTACCGGGCCGTGGCGGCGGATACCGGTGCCATCGGCGGCGACGCCTCGCACGAGTTCCAGGTCATCGCCGACACCGGCGAGGACGCGATCGCCTACTGCCCGGGAAGCGACTACGCCGCCAACGTCGAGCTCGCCGAGGCGCTGCCGCTGCTGGCGGCGCGCCCAGCGCCCGCGCAGGCGATGGTGCGTACGCCCACGCCGGGCAAGGCGACCTGCGAGGATGTCGCCGAACTGCTCGGCCTGCCGCTGGCAGGCACCGTGAAGTCGCTCGTGCTCGCCAGCGACGACAAGGACGAGTCCGGAGCCGTGACGAAGACGACGCTGTGGCTGCTGCTCGTCCGCGGCGACCACGGACTCAATGAGGTCAAGGCGGGCAAGCTGCCCGGCCTGAAGGACGGCTTTCGTTTCGCCACCGCGGCGGAGATCGCGGAGCACTTCGGCTGCAAGCCCGGCTATCTCGGCCCGGTGGCAACGCGCAAACCGGTGCAGGTGATCGCCGATCGCACGGTGGCGAACATGGCCGATTTCGTCTGCGGCGCCAACGAGGCGGACTTCCACCTTACCGGCGTCAACTGGGGCCGCGACCTGCCCGAGCCCGACCTGGTGGCCGACATCCGCAACGTCGTCGCGGGCGACCCGTCGCCTGACGGCCGCGGCGAACTGGCGATCCAGCGCGGCATCGAGGTCGGGCATGTGTTCTACCTCGGCACGAAGAAGTACAGCGAGCCCATGGGCGCCCATTTCCTCGACGAGAGTGGCAAGCCGCAGCCCTTCCAGATGGGCTGCTACGGCATCGGCGTGACGCGTCTGCTGGGCGCCGCGATCGAGCAGAACCACGACGAGCGCGGCATCATCTGGCCGGTGTCGATGGCGCCTTTCTCGGTCGTCGTCTGCCCGATCGGCTACGAGCGCAGCGCCCAGGTGCGCGAGGCCGCCGACGCCCTGCACGCACAGCTGCAGACGGCCGGGATCGACGTCGTGCTGGACGACCGCGGCGAGCGCCCGGGGGCCATGTTCGCCGACTGGGAGCTGATCGGCGTGCCGCTGCGCGTGGTCATCTCCGAGCGCGGCCTCAAGGCCGGCACCGTGGAGGTGCAGGGCCGTCGCGACGTGGCGGCGGCCGTGGTGGCGTCGGACCAGGCGCTGGCGCCGATCCGGGAGCGGCTGGCGGCGTGACGGGAGCCTGATGGCGACGACGCGAGGTGGGCTCGGTCGACGGGCCCTGATGCTCGGCGCGCCGGCGCTTGCCTTGCTTGGCGCGCCGGCGGCGCGCGCCGGAACGCAGGTGGAGGAGCCGCTGGCCGACGCGGTGCGTTCGGCGCTTTCGGCCTCGGTCGCGGAACTGGCCCCGCCCAGTCCGCGCTTCGAGCACATCGATGCGCGCGTGGCCTACCTGCGCTGGCTGGGCGAGGCCAGCCAGCGCCTGCGCCCGCGCAAGGCCGAGCGCCAGACGCGGCTCGAGTTCCTCGAGACCGTCTGGTACGAAAGCCGGCGCGCGGGGCTCGAGACCGCGCTCGTGCTCGGGCTGATCCAGGTGGAGAGCGGCTTTCGTAAGTACGCCATCAGCCGCGCCGGTGCGCGAGGCTACATGCAGGTCATGCCGTTCTGGGCGCGCACCATCGGCGATGGCGACGCCTCGCGGCTCTTTCACCTGCAGACGAACCTGCGCTTTGGTTGCGTCATCCTGCGCCACTACCTCGGCATCGAGCGCGGCGACCTCTTCCTGGCCCTGGGTCGCTACAACGGCAGCCGCGGGCGTGCCGAGTACCCGAACCTGGTGTTTGGCGCGCGCCGACAGTGGGACATCCGCAGCTGAGCGACGCGCGCGGGCGTCCTCAGTTCTTGGAGAGGATTTGCTGCAGTTCGCCCGACTGGTACATCTCCGTCATGATGTCCGAGCCGCCGACGAACTCGCCGCCGACGTAGAGCTGCGGGATCGTCGGCCACTGCGAGTAGTCCTTGATGCCCTGGCGGATCTCTTCGTCCTCGAGCACGTTGCAGGTCTTGAATTCGCCGACGCCGCAGGCCTGCAGCACCTGGATTGCGCGGCCGGAGAAGCCGCACATCGGGAACTGGGCGGTGCCCTTCATGAAGAGCATCACGTGGTTGCCCTTGACCAGGTCGTCGATGCGCTGGCGAACGTCGCTCATGGCGAAGCCTCTCGAAAAGTGGAATGCGTGGGGAGGAAACGAAGCCGCGGTTATACGGCAAAGGCAATACCGCCTTCAGGCGACAGGCCTCGCGTGGGCGGGGCGCAAGCCCTGGTGGCGGTCAGTAGCGGTACTGCACGCCGAGTTGCAGCCGTGGCTGCAGCCGGCTCTCGCGCGCCGCCGCATCGCCCTGCTGCGGGCCCAGGCGCAGGCCCTCCAGCCGCCAAGGGTCATCACGCCCGGCCCCCGAAAGCCCCAGGTCGGCGCTGAAGCTCAGGCCCGTTCCGGGGATCCTTCCGCTCCAGCCCAGACCCAGATAGGCCGATGCGGGCAGCGCGCGATCGATCAGGGCGCCTTCCCGCACGCCCAGCAGCAGCCCGCTGGTGGCGCGAAAACGCCCTTCGGCAAACGGCAACTGCAGGCCGAAGTTGCCGAGGTCGACATCGCCCAGCAGCGCGGCGCGACGCGTCGGCGCGAGCCCCTTGCCTTCGAACAGCGACCAGCGCGTCGCGGGCGCGTCCAGCCACTGCAGCCGCGCCTGCCAGCGCGGCCAGGCCGTGTCGCCGACGGGCGGCGTCAGCCCCTGGTCGGCGTGCGCGGGCACGACGAGCAGGCCCAGGCCCAGAACCAGGACCAAGGCCGCGAGTCGCGGGATGCCGGGTCGGCACCCAGGGCGTCGGGCAGCAGCCATGTCGCGGATCCTCGAGGACGGGCTTGCATGATGCGCCGATTCCGTGCGGCTGGCACCTCCACTGCGCGCGCGGGAAGTGATTTCCTCGGTGAATTCGTCCTCAGGCGCTGCCGACCATGCCGCCGGTGCAGCGCTCGCGGTTGCCGAGGTCGCGGCGCGTCTCCTGGCCTTGCATTCCGCCCGCGGCGATGAGCGCGCGCACGGCCGCGCCCTGGTCCGCGCCGTGCTCGAGCAGCAACTGCCCTCCGGGCTCCAGATGGCCTGCCGCAGCGGCGGCGATGAGGCGCAGCGCATCCAGCCCGTCGACGCCGGCGGTGAGCGCGTGCCGCGGCTCATGCCGCAGGGCGGGAAGATGGGGGTCGCCTTCGGCGATGTAGGGCGGATTGGAGACGATGAGGTCGAAGCGCCTTCCGGCCAGCGGCTGCCACCAGCTGCCGAGCAGGCCTTCGACCCTCACGCCGTGGCGGCGCGCGTTGGCCTGCGCGAGCGCGAGGGCCGCCGCGTCGATGTCGGTGGCGGTGACCTGCGCGTCGCGTCGTGCGTGGCCGATGGCAACGGCGATGGCGCCGCTGCCGGTGCCGAGATCGAGCACCCGCGGCCGGCTGCGACCGGCGAGGCCCTCGAGCGCCCAGTCGACGAGCGTCTCGGTGTCCGGCCGCGGCACCAGCACCGCCGGGGTGACCGCCAGGGACAGGCCGTGGAACTCGCGTTCACCGCTCAGATAGGCCATCGGCACGCCATCCAGGCGCTGCGCGAGGCTGGCGCGAAACTGCTGCTCGACCGCCGCCGGCAGTTCGGCGTCGTCGTGCGCGAGCAGCCAGCTGCGCGGCTTGGCCAGGCGCAGCGTCAGCAGCAGTTGCGCGTCCAGCCGCGCGAGGCCACGGGCACGCGCCAGCGCCAGGGCCTCGGCCACCCGCATCAGGCAGCGCCCGTCTCGAGCTGGGCAAGCTGCTGCACGGCGCGTTCGGCTTGCAGCGCCGCGACCAGCTCTTCGAGGTCGCCGTCCATCACCATGCCGAGCTTGTAGAGCGTGAGGTTGATGCGGTGGTCGGTGACGCGGCCCTGCGGGAAGTTGTAGGTGCGGATGCGATCGGAGCGGTCGCCGCTGCCGATCAGTGCCTTGCGCGCAGCGGCTTCGTGCGCGCGGCGCTGCCCCTCCTCGCGTTCGCGCAGGCGCGCGGCCAGCACCGCCATCGCCTTGGCCTTGTTGCGGTGCTGGCTGCGGTCGTCCTGGCACTCGGCGACGAGGCCGGTGGGCAGGTGGGTGATGCGGATTGCACTGTCGGTGCGGTTGACGTGCTGCCCGCCGGCGCCGCTGGCGCGGTAGGTGTCGATGCGCAGCTCCGCGGGGTTGAGCTGCAGCTCTTCCTCCGCGTCGGGCTCGGGCAGCACGGCGACGGTGCAGGCGCTGGTGTGGATGCGACCCTGCGACTCGGTGGCCGGCACGCGCTGCACGCGGTGGCCCCCCGATTCGAAGCGCAGCTGCCCGTAGGCCGACTCGCCCTCGACGCGCAGCACCAGCTCCTTGTAGCCGCCGAGCTCGGCCTCGTGCTCGCTCAGGACCTCGGTGCGAAAGCCGCGGCGCTCGCAGTAGCGCTGGTACATGCGCGCGAGATCGCCGGCAAAGAGGGCGGACTCGTCGCCGCCGGTACCGGCGCGGATCTCGAGGAAGGCGTTGCGCGCGTCGTCCGGATCCTTGGGCAACAGCGCCTGCTGCAGTTCCCGGTCCAGGCGCTGCAACTCGGCCCCGGCAGCCTCGATCTCCTCGCGCGCCATGGTCTTCATCTCGGCGTCGTCGAGTGCGGCGTCGGCGAGGATCTCGCGCGCCGCGGCCAGGTCGGCGGTTCGCGCCTGGCCGCGGCGGTACAGCGCCACGACCTCGGCAAGCTCGGCCTGCTCGCGCGCGAGGCTGCGGTAGCGACGGCCGTCGGCGGCGACCTGCGGATCGGCCAGCAGCGCGTCGAGCTCCGACAGGCGCATGGCCAGGCGTTCGATTCGGTCGTGCAGCGAGGACGTCATGGGATGAGCGCGCCCCATCGACAGCGGGCCGGCCGCTGCGGCAGCGCGCGTGGCAAGGCTCTAAGGCTCCTGGCTGCCGGGGCCGCGGCTGCTGCCGCGCAGGAACAGGCGTGAAATGGTCTGCGCGAGCTGCTCGCGCTCGGCGGTGTCCGCCGTGTGCAGCTCGGCCAGCGCGCCGTGCAGCATCTTGCGCGCCAGGCCGCGCGCGACCACGTCCAGCACCTCCTCGGCCGGGGTGCCGCGCGCAAGCTGCCGCCGCGCGCGCGCGACGACGACTTCGCTCCAGTCCTCGGCCTGCCTGCCCAGCGCCTGGATCAGCGGCACCGTGGAGCGCTGGTCGAGCCAGTGCGCGAAGCTCTGCACGCCGGCATCGATGATTGCCTCGGCCTGCTGCACCGCCGCCTGGCGCTTCTCGCCGGCGGTCTGCACCAGCTCCGAGAGGTCGTCGATGGTGTAGAGGTAGACGTCGGCAAGCGAGGCGACCTCGGGCTCGACGTCGCGCGGCACCGCCAGGTCGACCATGAAGATCGGCCGGTGCCGGCGCTGGCGCAGCGCGCGCTCGACCGCGCCCAGGCCGATGATCGGCAGCGAGCTCGCCGTGCAGGAGATCACCGCGTCGAATTCGTGCAGCTGCGTGGGCAGGTCGGAGAGCCGCATCGCCTGCGCGCCAAAGCGCGCCGCGAGGCGCTCGCCGCGTTCGAGCGTGCGGTTGGCTACCGCCATGCTCCTGGGCGTTCTCGCCGCGAAATGCGTGGCGACCAGCTCGATCATCTCGCCGGCGCCGATGAAGAGCAGCTTGACTTCGTCCAGGCGCTCGAACAGCTCACCGGCCAGGCGCACCGCGGCGGCCGCCATGCTGATCGAGTGCGCACCGATCTCGGTGGCGGTGCGCACCTCCTTGGCGACCGAGAACGAGCGCTGGAAGAGCTGGTGCAGCGTGGTGCCGAGCGTGCCGGCCTCGTCGGCCTGGCGCACCGCCTGCTTCATCTGCCCGAGGATCTGGGGCTCGCCCAGCACCATCGAATCCAGGCCCGAGGCGACGCGAAAGGCATGGCGCGCTGCGGCCTGGTCTTCGAGCACGTAGGCGTGGCCGCGCAGCTGATCGGTGCTGACTCTGCCCTGGCCGGCAAGCCAGCCCATCACCGGCGCCACCAACTCGCCGGGTGCAGCGCCACCCGAGGCGAGGTAGAGCTCGGTGCGGTTGCAGGTCGAGACCAGCGCCGCCTCGGGCGTGACGCGCGAGAGCTGCGCACGCAGGCCCTGCAGCGCCTTGCCCGTGGCCTCGGGCGCGAACGCGAAGCGCCCACGCAAGTCCAGCGGTGCGGTCTGGTGGTTCAGGCCAAGGGCGAAGACGGACACAGGGCGGATTGTAGGATCGGGGCGGTCTTGAGCGCGGCCCTCGGGCAGCAGGTGTCGCAGCGGCAGGACTTCTTCAACCTGCGGGAATCAAGCCCTCCGAGGGCGATCCTGAACCCGAATGGGCGCATTCGATCTCCTGTGGCACCTGGTCGGCCTGTTCGCCTTGCCGGTGCTGTTTGGCGCACTGGCCGCCGGCGGTGCCAGGCTGATCTGGCGCCGACGCTTCGCGCAACGGCCCTGGGCCCAGCTGCTGCTGGTGGCCTGTGGCGCCGCGGCGGTGGTGACCCTGGTTGGCCTCATCGCCTTCGGGCGTGACGGCCGCATGGCCACCTACCTGCTGATGGTGGGCGTGGTCGCGGCCGTGCTCGGCGGGCTCGGACGCAGACCGCGGACCTGAAGGGCGCAGGGATGGCACGGCAGCACCGCGCCGGTCCGCTCAGGCCATCGCGTCGTCCAGCACCGCGCGGCCGCGCAGCGAGTGCGGCAGCGCGCTCGTGATGTGCAGGTCCAGCATCTGCCCGATCAGGCGGCGAGCGTTCGGCCCGCCGTCGAAGTTGACGATGCGGTTGCAGGCGGTGCGGCCCATCAGCTCGTCCGGGCTCTTGCGCGAAGGCCCCTCGACGAGCACGCGCTGCACCGTGCCCACGCGGCTGGCGCTGATGCGCTCGACGTTGCGGGCCAGCGCCGCCTGCAGCGCGTGCAGCCGGTGCAGCCGGGTCTCGTGCGGTGTGGCGTCGTGCAGGTTGGCCGCTGGCGTGCCCGGTCGCGGGCTGTAGATGAAGCTGAACGAGGTATCGAAGCCGATCTCCTCGATCAGCGCCATCGTGCACGCGAAGTCGTCCTCCGTCTCGCCGGGAAAGCCGACGATGAAGTCGCTCGAGAGGCTGATGCCCGGCCGCACGGCGCGCAGCTTGCGAATCGTGCTCTTGTATTCGAGCGTCGTGTAGCCGCGCTTCATCGCCGCCAGGATGCGGTCGCTGCCGTGCTGCACCGGCAGGTGCAGGTGGTCGACGAGCTTGGGGATGCGCGCGTAGGCCTCGACGAGGCGGGCGGTGAATTCCTTCGGGTGGCTGGTGGTGTAGCGCAGCCGCTCGATGCCCGGGATCTCGGCGACGTATTCCAGCAGCAGCGCGAAGTCGGCGCTCTCGTCCGTCTCGCCCATGCGGCCGCGATAGGCGTTGACGTTCTGGCCGAGCAGCGTCACTTCCTTGACGCCCTGGTCGGCGAGGCCGGCGACCTCGGTGAGCACGTCCTCGAAGGGGCGGCTGACCTCCTCGCCCCGGGTGTAGGGCACGACGCAGTAGCTGCAGTACTTGCTGCAGCCCTCCATGATCGAGACGAAGGCCGTGGCGCCGTCCACGCGCGCCGGCGGCAGGTGATCGAACTTCTCGATCTCCGGGAAGCTGATGTCGACCTGCGCGCGGCCGTCGCGGCGCCGCGCCTGCAGCATCTGCGGCAGGCGGTGCAGCGTCTGCGGCCCGAAGACCAGGTCGACGAAGGGCGCGCGCTCGATGATCGCCTCGCCCTCCTGGCTGGCGACGCAGCCGCCGACGCCGATCAGCGTGCCCTTCTTCTTCAGGTGCTTGACGCGACCGAGGTCGCTGAACACCTTCTCCTGCGCCTTCTCGCGCACCGAGCAGGTGTTGAAGAGCACGAGGTCGGCCTGCTCCGGGTCGTCGGTGGTCTCGTAGCCCTCGGCCTGGCGCAGCACGTCGACCATCTTCTCCGAGTCGTACTCGTTCATCTGGCACCCGAAGGTGCGCACGAAGACCTTGGGCGCGCCGCTCATGGCCGGCTCCAGGTCTGCGCGATCGGGTCGAAGCGCCAGCTTGCGGCGTCCTCTGGCGTCTTCGGCCAGGGCTGGTTGGCGATCTCGCTGGGTCGCAGGATCCAGATGTCGAGCAACTGGCCCCCGGCGTCCGTCGTGTAGTGCACGAGCAGCTTGCGCCCGGCGAGCTGGCCCGTCACCTCGAAGCGGTTGTCCTCGTTGCGGATGCGCGCCCCTGGGGCCAGGCGTGCCGGCTTGCCGTCGAGCAGCACGTCGGGCGGCGCGACGCCGACGAGCTCGCCGCGCAGCGCCGTCGGCGGGAAGAGGCGCGGCACCTGGGCGGCGGCGGCGGCCATGCCCAGCAGCATGGCCAGGCTCAGTGCAGCACAGCGAATCATGGTGTGGATCCAGGGGCTGTGGGAGGAAGCGAATCGGCCCGACGCGAAGGCCGGGCCGATCGGGCAAGGAGCAATCCTGGTGGCGCTTCAGGGACTCGAACCCCGGACCTGCGGATTATGATTCCGTCGCTCTAACCAACTGAGCTAAAGCGCCTGAACCCAAAAGTATACAGAGCGCGTGCCTGATCGATCAAGATGTTCAGCTTTTTCAGGAAGAAGGCGCCGCCTGCGCCAGCGCCGTTGACGGCGTCGGAATCGCCGCCGGCCTCGGCAGCCATCACTCCGCCGGATGCGCCCGCTCCGGCGCTCGACGCCGCGCCGGATTCGCCGCCACCGGATGCCGCGTCCAGGGCCGGCTGGTTCACGCGGCTCAAGCAGGGCCTGCGCAAGACGGGCGGGAGCATCGCGCAGGTCTTCACCGGCACGCGCATCGACGACGCGCTCTACGAGGATCTCGAGGCCGCGCTGCTGATGGCCGATGCCGGCGTCGGCGCCACGCAGGCGCTGCTGACCGATCTCAGGCGCCGCGTGAAGGAGAGCAGGGCGACCGACGCCGCCGCGGTCAAGGCGCTGCTGGCCGATGCGATCACCGACCTGCTGCTGCCGCTCGAGCGCAGCCTCGTCGTCGGGCAGCACACGCCCACGGTGATCATGGTCGCCGGCGTCAACGGCGCCGGCAAGACGACGACGATCGGCAAGCTCACGCGCCACCTGGCCGCGGCCGACCAGCGCGTGCTGCTGGCCGCCGCCGACACCTTCCGCGCCGCGGCGCGCGAGCAGCTCGCGGTGTGGGCCGACCGCAACCGCGTCGACATCGTCAGCCAGGAGGGCGGCGACCCGGCCGCGGTGACCTTCGACGCGGTGAACGCCGGCCGTGCGCGCGGCTGCGACGTGGTCATCGCCGACACCGCCGGACGGCTGCCGACGCAGCTGCACCTGATGGAAGAGTTGAAGAAGATCAAGCGCGTGATCGCCAAGGCGCAGCCCGATGCGCCGCACGAGGTGCTGCTCGTGGTCGACGGCAACACCGGGCAGAACGCGCTCGCGCAGGTGCAGGCCTTCGATGCGGCGCTCGGGCTGACGGGCCTTGTCGTCACCAAGCTCGACGGCACCGCCAAGGGCGGCGTGCTGGCGGCGATCGCGCGCTGGTGCAGCGAGCAGCGCAGACCGCTGGCGGTCTACTTCATCGGCGTGGGCGAGGCGCTGGAGGATCTGCAGCCGTTCAGCGCACGCGAATTCGCTCGCGCCCTGCTCGATTGAGCGCGCTCGCGCGCGCCCCGTCGACGCAGGCCTGCGCGGCCGGTTCAGCCTACGGCGGCCGGGCGCGAGTCGGCGAAGGCGTCGAGAAAGCCCGAGGGCACCGGCTCGGGGCCGGCATCGCGTGCTGCGGCGTCGCCGTCGGCGAGCAGCGCGTCGAGTTCCTGCGCTTCCGGAATGGGGATCAACGGCATCGGCCGCGAGTTGCTGGACACCGGTTGCATCGGCCCGTTGCCGCGCACGAGGTCGTGGGCGAGCGCGGTGCGCACCTCGGCAGGCGTGGGCAGCCGGTCTTCGCGCCAGACGTGCACGCGAATGCCGGCGGCGCGCAGCACGCGGCCAAGGCGCTCGTGGCGGCGGCGGCTGCGCACGCTCTCGTCCTCCGGCCGCACATCGATCACCGCGAGCACGCGCGAACCGGTGTCGCAGACGAGCAGATCCGCGCTGTACGAGCCCACGCGCTGCAGCCATTCGGCGTACGAGTGCCGCGTGGGCACGCGCAGGAAGCGCGACAGCGGCACCTGCGCCAGCACCATGTAGCCCGGCAGCGCGCGCCGCAGCAACTCGTAGCACTGGCGTTCCTGGGTCGTCATCACGCGCGCCGGCTCGGGCGGCCAGTCCTGCACCGTGTCGAGCGCTTCGCGCGCGCTGCGCGGACCCTGCTGCCGGCTGCGGATTCGCGCCAACAGCAGCATGATGAGCACGGCAAGGACGCCTGCAAGAGCCATCGTCGAGGCGGAATCGAACAGGTTCATGGACAAGGCTCCCGCGCGCCCGCGAGGACGCGCGTTCGAGATTCAGAGTGCAAGAGGGTGCAAGCTACGCGGGTTGACGTCGTGCGGTCAACCGCCTTCGCGCCACGAACGTATCGGGATGTATCAAGAACCGGGATTGCGGGTCAGTTCTGCCTGTGACCCCGCTCCCGACCCGGGCTGGGTCGGCGCCACGATCGGCGCGCCGGCCCGCGCCGGCACGGCGCTCAGCGCGGCGGCATGCCCGGAAAACCGCCTCCGCCCAGGCCGCCGAGTCCGCCCATGCGGCGCATCATCTTCATCAGGCCGCCGCCCTTCATCTTCTTCATCATCCCCTGCATCTGGCCGAACTGGTTCAGCAGGCGGTTGACCTCCTGGACCTGCACCCCGGCGCCGCTGGCGATGCGACGCTTGCGCGAGGCCTTGATGAGCTCGGGCTTGCGCCGCTCGAGCGGCGTCATCGAGCGGATGATGCCCTCCATGCGCCGCACGTCGCGCTCGGCGCGGTCCATGTCCGCGCCCTGGGCCTTCGAGGCCAGCTGCGAGGGCAGTTTGTCGACGAGTCCGGAGAGACCGCCCATCTTCTTCATCTGGGAGATCTGCAGCAGGAAGTCCTCGAGGTCGAAGCCGCCGCTCTTCACTTTCTCGGCAAGCTGCTGCGCGGCCTTCAGGTCGACGCCCTTCTGCACCTCCTCGACGAGCGCCACGATGTCGCCCATGCCGAGCACGCGCCCGGCGTGGCGCTCGGCGTCGAAGACCTCGAGGCCGTCGATCTTTTCGGACACGCCCGCGAACTTGATCGGCGCCCCGGTGACCTGGCGCACCGACAGCGCGGCGCCGCCGCGCGCGTCGCCGTCGAGCTTGGTCAGCACGACGCCGGTGAGCGGCAGTGCCTCCTTGAAGGCGCGGGCGGTGTTGACGGCGTCCTGGCCCTGCATGGCGTCGACGACGAACAGCGTCTCCACCGGCGAGAGCGCAGCGTGCAGCTCGCGGATCTCGGCCATCAGAGCCTCGTCGATGCCCAGGCGCCCGGCGGTGTCGACGATGAGGACGTCGAAGTAGTGGCGCCTTGCGTGGTCGAGGGCCGCCAGCGCGATCTCGCGCGGCTTCTGCTCCGGCGTCGAGGGGAACCACTGCGCGCCGGCCTGCGCGCTCACCGTCTTCAACTGCTCGATCGCCGCCGGCCGGTAGACGTCGGCGGAAACGGTCAGCACCTTCTTCTTGCGCCTCTGGATGAGATGGTGCGCGATCTTCGCCGTCGAGGTCGTCTTGCCCGACCCCTGCAGGCCGGCCATCAGGATCACCGCCGGCGGCTGCGTCGCGAGGTCGAGATCGGCCACGCCTTCGCCCATGGTCGCGGCGAGTTCCTTGTGCACGATGCCGACCAGCGCCTGGCCCGGGTTGAGCGAGCCCGTGACCTCCTGCCCGAGCGCCTTCTCCTTGACGCGGGCGACGAAGTCCCGCACCACGGGCAGGGCGACGTCGGCCTCGAGCAGGGCCATGCGCACCTCGCGCAGCATGTCCTGGACGTTGCCTTCGGTGATGCGCGCCTGACCGCGCATCGTCTTGACCAGCCGCGAGAGTCGGTCGGATAGGGTCGAGGCCATCGTCGGGCGGCGTGTCGGCGCACGCCGCGTAAGTACACTGAGGCCATGATCTTATCGTCGGGATCCACCACCGCCCTGGCCAGCAGCTGGGTCGGCGCGACGGCCGGCGTCTTCTACGCGCTCGCCGCCGTGCATGGCCAGAGGCTCGAGCGTCTGGCCGCGCGGGCCTTGCCGGCCGCCTGGCTGCTGCACCTGCTGGCGCTGGTGCTGGATCTCGGCGGCACGCTGGCCGAAGGCCAGGGCACGCGCCTGGGCTTCGCGCCGGTGCTTTCGCTCACCGTCTGGATCGTCATCGGTCTGCACGGCATCGAGAGTCGCTTCGTGCCCTTGCCCGCAGTGCGTGGCTGGCTGGCGCCGGTGGGCCTGCTGGCCGTGCTGCTGGCGGCCTTCTTCCCGGGCGAGCCCTACCACCTCGGCACGCCGGCGGCGGCGATGCACTTCGTGCTCGGCGTCGGCGCCTACGGCCTCTTCGGCGCCGCGGTGCTGCACGGCGCGCTGCTCGATGCGGCCGAGCGCCGCCTGCGGCTCAAGCGTCCGCCCCAGGGTGGAAGCGGCGGCGGCATGCCGCTGCTGCAGCTCGAGCGATTGACCTTTCGCTTCGTCGAGGTCGGTTTCGTCGTGCTCTCGGCCACCGAACTGGTCGGGCTGTTCGACACCGTGCGTTGGCGCTGGGACCACAAGACCGTGTTCTCGGTCATGAGCTGGGCGGTCTTTGCTGCACTCGTCGTCGGGCGACGCGTCTACGGCTGGCGCGGGCGCAGCGCCACGCGCTGGCTCTACGTCGGCGCAGTGCTGCTGCTGTTGGCCTACGTCGGTTCGCGCTTCGTGCTGGAGGCGCTGCTCGGGCGCGCCCCGGGCTGAAGCGCGCATCTCCCCCCCTGCGCCCGCCCTGTTCCGCCCCTTTGCGCGCCCGCCAGCCGTCACACTCGCGTCCCGATGAAGTACCTCGTGCTCGTGCTCGTCGTCGTCATCGTCCTCTGGGCGATGGCTTCCCGGGGCCGTCCCTCGGGCGGCGCCGACGCCGCGGCGAAGCGGCGACCGCGTCGCCGCGGCCAGGCTGCGCCGATGCTGGCCTGCGCCCACTGCGGCCTGCACCTGCCGCGCGACGAAGCCGTGACGGACGCCGCCGGGCGCGCCTACTGCAGCCCGGCCCATCGATTGGCCGGACCCCGCTGATGGGGACAGACCCCGTGCCGTGGCCGTGAGCGGGAACCGTCGCCCGTCGTCCTCGCCGCCGCACGGGCGAGGCGCCGACGACCGCCGCGTCGGCGACCGCCGCCAGGACGAGCGACGCAAGCGCGATCGTCGCGGTGCCGGTGCGAGCCGCCCCGACGAATCCTGGTTCGGCGCCATCGGCGTGGACGGCGAGCGGCACGCCGACGCCGCCGAGTCCTTTTTCGACCCGGGCCTGGCCGCCGGCAGCGAAGCGGCGGCCGACAGCCGCTTCATCACGCGCGAGGCGCGGCGCGTGGCGACGGCGCAGGAAACGGCGCTGGTGCGCGTGCATCGCACCTACGCCGCCGCGCGCGCCGTCGTGGGCCTGGTGCTGGTGGCGGTGCAGGCGGCGAGCGGGCTGCTCGGCATGCGTCCGTCGCTGGCTTCGGGACTGCTGTGCCTGGCCTACGCCGCGCAGGCCATCAGCTTCTGGCTGCTGCCGCGCCGGTGGCGCGTCGGCAGCGGCCGGCCTTCGCGCCGCAGCGCACGCCTGCAGTGGGCGGCCACGATCGGCGTCGACCTCGCGGCCTTCGGGGGGCTGCGCCTGCTGGAAGCGGCGTCCAGCTTCAACTACGCGGCACTGCTCGTGCTGCCGGTGCTCATGGCCGGCGTGCTGACGCGCCGCCTGCTGGCGCTGGCCACCGCGTCTGGGGTGACGCTGGTGCTGCTGTTCACGGCCTGGCGTGCGTCGCTGCAGGGCGGTGATCTCAGTGCGCTGATGATGCAGGCCGGGCTCTCGGGTCTGGGGCTGTTCGTCATCACGCTGCTGTCGGGCGAACTGGCCGGCCGCCTGGTGCGCGAGGAGCTGGCGGCGCGAGGCAGCCTCGAGTTGGCGCGCCAGCAGGCGCAGCTCAACCGGTTGATGATCGAGGAGATGGTCGACGGCGTGCTCGTCGTCGACCATCGGCTGCGCGTGCGCGCGGCCAACCCGGCGGCCCGTTCCCTGCTGGCCGAGCAGGGCATGGCACCGAGTGCGCCCTTCCTGCTCGAGGCGCGGCGCGCCTGGCAACCGCTGGCCGCCGCGGTGCAGGCGGCGCTGGCCGACCCGGCCAGCTGGCCCGAGGCGGGCCGCGATCTCTCGCTCGAGTTCGAGGGCGGATTGCGGCGCAGCGTGCGCGTGCGCATGCGCTTCCTGCGCCGGCGCGACATCGACCAGGGCGTGGACGCCGGCGACGCCTTCGGTGTGCTGCTGCTGGAGGATGTGCGCACCGCCGAGGCCCGGCTGCAGCAGGAGAGGCTGGCGGCGATGGGGCGGGTGTCGGCCGGCATCGCGCACGAGATCCGCAACCCGCTGGCGGCCATCTCGCAGGCCAATGCGCTGCTGTCCGAGGACGCGCTGGCACCGACGCAGCAGCAATTGGCACGCATCGTTGCCGACAACGTCGAGCGGCTCAAGCGCATCGTCGACGAGGTCATGGAGGTGGCGCCGGGCGCGCCGCCGCTGGTGCGTGTCATCGATGCCGTCGCCGAGGTGGCGGCAGTGGCTTCCGAGTGGTCGCGCACGGCGGGGCTCACGCTCGGGGCGCAGAGCCGGCTGCGCGTGGACCTGCCGACGCAGCCGCTGGGGGTGCGCTTCGACCCCGAGCATCTGCGCCGCATCCTCGTCAACCTGCTGGACAACGCGCATCGCCACGCCACCGACGCCAGCGGGGCCATCGTCCTGCACCTGGCGGCACTGGATGCGCGGCGCGCGCAGCTCACGGTGGCCAGCGACAGTCCGCCGATCCCGCCGGAGGTCGAGCGCCACCTCTTCGAACCCTTCTTCTCCACGCGCAGCCGCGGTTCCGGGCTGGGCCTGTACATTTGCCGCGAGCTGTGCGAGCGCAACCGCGCCGGCATCGAGTATCGGACGCGGCCCGGTGCCGCGCGGCTGCGCAACGAGTTCCGCGTGCTGATGCTGCGCGGTCCGCTGGAGCCCGCCACCGCCACCCTGGGGCTCGTCCCCTGAACCGAGCCGTGAACCAAGCCGCCATCCAGCGCCTGCTCGTCGTCGACGACGAGCCCGATCTGCGCACGCTCTACGAACTCACGCTGGTGCGCGAAGGCTTCGACGTCGAGAGCGCCGGTTCCGTCGAGGAGGCCTGGGCGGCGCTGCAGCGGCAGCGCTTTGCCGTCGTCATCACCGACATGCGGCTGCCCGACGGCACCGGGCTCGACCTGCTGCGCCGCATGGACGAGCAAGGTCGAGGCGAGAAGAGCATCGTCATCACCGCCTACGGCTCGGCCGAGAACGCGGTCGAGGCGCTCAAGGCCGGCGCCTACGACTACCTCACGAAGCCGGTGGACCTGCGGCAGTTCCGCTCGGTGGTGGCGACGGCGTTGGGTCGCGCCCCGGCGCCGATGGGCGAGCCGCGCGGGCTGCCGGCCAGCGAGCGCGATGCGCCCGCGCGGGCGGCGCGTGCGCCGGTCGCGCCGCGCCCGGGCGCTGCCGCCATGCATCGCCTAGTCGGCGATTCGGCAGTGATGCAGCAGGTGCGATCGCTGATCGAGAAGGTCGCGCGCAGCATGGCGCCGGTGCTCGTGCACGGGGAATCGGGCACCGGCAAGGAGCTCGTGGCGCGCGCGATCCACGAGGTCTCGCCGCGCGCGACGCAGGCCTTCGTCGCCGTCAACTGCGGCGCCATCCCGGAGGCGCTGCTCGAGGCCGAGTTCTTCGGCTATCGCAAGGGCGCGTTCACCGGCGCCCAGGAGGACCGCGAGGGCTTCTTCCAGGCCGCGCACGGCGGCACGCTCTTCCTCGACGAGATCGGCGAGCTGCCGCTGTCCATGCAGAGCAAGCTGCTGCGCGTGATCCAGGAGCGCGCCGTGCGGCCGCTGGGCAGCACGGCGGAACTCGCGGTCAACGTGCGCATCGTCAGCGCCACGCACAAGGATCTCACGGCGGAGGTCGCGGCGAGCCGCTTTCGCCAGGACCTGTACTACCGCCTCAACGTCATCTGCGTCACGGTGCCGCCGCTGCGCGAGCGCCTGGACGACCTGCCGCGCATCTGTGCCGCGCTCATCGAGCGCGTGGCCGCCGACGCGGGCGTCGAGCCGGCTCCCCGCCTGAGCGACACGGCGCTGCAGCAATTGCGTCGCTACGGCTTCCCGGGCAACGTGCGCGAGCTGGAGAACCTCCTGCATCGGGCGCTGGCGCTGTCCGGCGGCACGCATATCGAGTGCGAGGATCTCGGGCTGCCCGATTCCGCGCTGGAAGGGTTCGACCTCGAGACCGGCGCGCGCCCTGCGCAAGCGGACGCCGGCGAGCGCGCGCAGGCAATGCCGAGCGCCCTGCCTGCGACCGCGGCACCGCTGCCCGCCGATCTGGCGGCCCATCTCGACCAGGTCGAGCGTGACATCCTCGAGCGCGCACTCGAGCGCCATCGCTACAACCGCACGGCCGCGGGCGCCAGTCTGGGCCTGTCGCTGCGGCAGATGCGCTATCGCATGGCGCGCCTGGGCATCGGCGGCGCCGAGAACGCGCTGGAGCCGCGCGGCGACAACGCTTGATTCGCATCGTGCGCACGGACCTCGCGGCCAGCCCGAGGCATTCATGCCACCGGGCCGCGCCGGGGCGCACCGGATGAAGGCGCGTCGACGCGAACCGCGGTGGCGCGAAGGCTGGTGGGCAGGCGCCAGCGTGCGGCCGTCGCCGAACTGCGGACCGCGGCCGCATGCCGAGCCGCCAAGCCTCGTCGTGCTGCACTCGATCAGTCTGCCGCCGGGCGTGCTGCGCGGCGATGCGGTGCAACGATTGTTCCTGAACACGCTCGATGCGGAGCGCCACGCGAGCTTCGAGAGCCTGCGCGGCCTGCGCGTGTCGGCGCACTTCTTCGTGCGGCGCGACGGCACGGTGCTGCAGTTCGTTCGCACCGACGAGCGCGCATGGCATGCCGGTGCTTCGAGCTGGCGCGGCCGCGAGAACTGCAACGACTGGTCGATCGGCGTCGAGCTCGAGGGGCTCGAAGGTCGCAGCTTCAGCGCCGTGCAGTACCGGGCGCTGGCGCGGCTGCTGCGCGCCATCGTGCAGCGGCATCCGATCACCGAGATCGTCGGGCACGAGCATGTGGCGCCCGGGCGCAAGCGCGATCCCGGTGCGGGCTTCAGCTGGTCGCGACTGTCGCGCGCGCTGGGTGCGTCGAACGTCGCCGTGTGGCCGCGCGAACGTCGATGGCGCTGAAGCGACTTCACGCGCAGCGGCACTTCGAAGGCATCCCGCATCGCGTGTCGTGCATCGCTTCGATGCACCCCTGCAACAACACGCACGAGTCGCAGTCAACAAGTGCTTGGTGTTGCTGCGCAACACTCCGATAATCGCGCGTCACGGGACGCACGAAACATGCTTGTCTTGGACGAAGACACCAAGTCCTCATCGACGATTGCCCATGCAGCGCAGGCCGAGCCCACGCTGCATGATCGGCGACCCGCATTGCAACTGCATCGGCTGCGCGACGTGAGTCGCCTCGCGCATCACGAGACGCGAGACAGGCGAGCGGTTCGATCGCTCGGAGTGCCCTCTCGCTGCCCTGCAGCCCGTGACGATCACTCGAGATCCGCGAACGCGAGCCAGCGCACATCAGATGCCGCCGCCCGCGTCGCTTCCCCGTTCACCGTATCGCGGCAAGGCCAGGGCATCTGCCCGGTCGAAGACCGGCGGACGGTGAATCGTCGTGCTGTATGCAGCAGCACGGTGCTCTTTGCAACTTGATCAAGGAGATTCGACATGGCAACTGCGAAGAAGGCGGCCGCGAAGAAGGCCCCGGCGAAGAAGGCTCCGGCGAAGAAGGCGGCCGCGAAGAAGGGCCCGGCGAAGAAGGCCGCGCCGGCGAAGAAGGCCGCGGCGAAGAAGGTCGCGGCCAAGAAGGCCCCGGCGAAGAAGGTCGCGGCCAAGAAGGCCCCGGCCAAGAAGGCCCCGGCCAAGAAGGCCCCGGCCAAGAAGGTCGTTGCGAAGAAGGTCGTTGCGAAGAAGGCCGCACCGGCGAAGAAGGTCGCGGCGAAGAAGGTCGCGGCGAAGAAGGCCACGGCAAAGAAGGCTGCACCGGCCAAGAAGGCGGCTGCGAAGAAGCCCGCTGCGCGCAAGGCCGCGAAGAAGGCCGCCCCCGCGGCATCTGCCCCTGCGGCCAAGACGGCCTTGAGCCCCGCCGCGGCCTGGCCCTTCCCGACCGGCAACAAACCCTGACCGGCGGCGCGGAACCGCACTCACTTCGGGGGTGTCATCCACCTCCAGGGTTCCGGAACCTTGTGGGAGAACCCGGCTGCGGCCGGGTTCTTTTTTCATGGCCACGAACAAGCGTTCGACGGACGCCTTCCCCTGTCTTCAGCCCCGGCCGCAAGGCCAAGGCTGCGAGCTGCTGGTGCAGGTGGTGCCCAACGCCGGCCGCAGCGCGGTGGCCGGTGTGCACGATGGCGCGCTGCGCCTGCGCCTTGGCGCGCCGGCGATCGAAGGGCGGGCCAATGCCGAACTGCTGCAGTGGCTGGCGCGTTCGCTCGGTCTGCCGCGGCGCGCGGTCAGCCTGAGTGCCGGTACGCTCTCGCGTCGCAAGCGCGTTCACCTCGACTGCGACGCCGCGAAGGTCGAGGACTGGTTGCGCGCAGCGTTCGCCAACGACGCCGGCTGACCGCGCCGGGAACGTCGCCGCGCCTTTGCTTGGCGACTGCTTCCCTGGTCGGGGCCAGGCGTGCGGGCTGGCCCGGGCGCCGTCAAAGACCCGACTGAGCCCTGCTGACGGGATGGTTCTGGCCGCCGCGGTGGGCGATCTTCAGGGCGCCGAGGCGGTTGCCAAGCTCGACGCAGCGGCGCAGCGGCCAGCCCTGCTCCAGACCGTACAGCAGCGCCCCGCGCAAGGCGTCGCCGCAGCCGGTCGGGTCGATCACTTCGGTCGCGGCAACGCCGGGCACACGCTCGCAGCGGCCGTCGATCCAGACGTCGCAGCCTTCGGCGCCCAGGGTCACGACGACGCCCTCGAGGTCCAGCCGCGACATCGCCTGCAGCGACAACCCGGTGCGGTCGCAGAGCATGCGACCTTCATAGTCGTTGACGGCGACCCAGCGCGCACGCTCGACGAAGGCCTCGAGTTCCGCGCCCTCGAACATCGGCAACTGCTGGCCGGGGTCGAAGACGAAGGGGATGCCGGCCTCGTGCAGCTGCTGCGCCCGCCGCATCATCGCCTCACGGCCGTCGGGAGCGATGATGGCGATCTTCAGGTCGTCGCGGCGCGGCAGGTCGATGCGGTGGGCCTGCTGCATCGCGCCGGGATGAAAGGCGGTGATCTGGTTGTTGTCGGTGTCGGTGATGATGATCGCCTGCGCGGTGTAGTTCGATTCGTCGCGCAGCACCAGCGAAGTGTCCACGCCCCAGCCCTGCATGCGCTCGAGGTAGTCGCCGCCATCGCTGCCCAGCGCGGCCATGACCACGGGTTTTCCGCCCAGGGCCTGCAGCGTGTAGGCGATGTTGCCGGCGCAGCCGCCGTACTCGCGGCGCAGCGTCGGCACGAGGAAAGCGACGTTGAGGATGTGCACCTGTTCCGGCAGGATCTGCTGCGCGAAGCGGCCGTGGAAGTTGGTGATGGTGTCGAAGGCAAGCGATCCGCAGATCAGGGCGGCCATGGTGTCTCCAGCTCGGGGGCAAGGAGCGCGCGACGGCGCGCTCAGGGATAGAAGATCTCGACGGTGTAGCCGCTGACCTCGCCGTCGACGGCCAGGGGGGCGGTGATCGGCATCTCGCGGCCCGGCCGCAGCGTGCGCAGCGGCAAGCCCAGATCGCCCATCGTCAGCACGCGGCGCGCGATCTGTCGGCCCTGGGCGTCGCTGACCACGAGGTCCACGGCGGGCGCCGCGACGTCGTGCGCCGCGCGGTTATGCAACGTCAACGCGAGGCGGTAGAGGGCGGCGCCCTCCATGCGCGAGAGGCCGCTGCTCTGCACCGTCAGCGCGTCGATCTGCCGGTAGTCGTCGATGCGGCAGCCAAGCGTCGCGCACGCCTGCAGCAGCAGCGGTCGTGCCGTGGGCAGGCTGGCTGCGATGCGGTCACGAAAGGCGTAGGCGACCTGTCCGGCAAGCCCCAGCGTCGCCAGCAGCAGCATGAGCACGAGCCCCGCGCGCACCCAGGGCCGCTGCCAGCGCGCCGCGCGATCGGCCTGCTGCACGAACGACGGCGCCGGCGATGCGGTGCTGCCGCGGGTGGTGCGGATGCCGGCGGCCGGCGCCTTGGGCGGCGCGGGCGGGTCGCTCGAGGCGGCGCCCTCGTCGCGCGACGCCGTTGCTTCCGAGGCCGATGTTGCCGCCGCTTGCAAGGTCTTTGCCGACGCGGCGGGCTCAATGCCGGGTGCGGCTTGCTCGTCCTGGCCTGCGGCCGCATCGAGGCTTTCCGCAGGGGCGTCGGGGGGGGGCTCCGGGGCGGGCTCGCCGCCAAGGACTGCCTGCTCGATGGCAGTTGCCTCGGCGTCGGCGCGCAGTTCCTCAGCGGCTTGCGGCGCCATGGCGCCGTCGCTGGTCACGAACGCGACGTCGGGGGTGTCGAAAGCAGGCTCGGAGACCGGCTCGGAGACCGGTTCGGGTGCCGCGGCTGAATGCGGCGGCGGCCAGGTCACGATCGCCTCCAGCGCGTTGAAGGCTTCGCCGCAGCGCCCGCAGCGCACCCAACCTTCGGAAACGCGCAGTTGATCCTGCACGACGCGAAAGACGGTGCCGCAGGATGGGCAGCGCGTGGCCAGGCTCATCGCGCGATCGTTCCTGGGGCGGCCCGGGCGGTTCAGCGTCCGCGGGGCGCTGCCGCGTCGGTCGCCGTGCCCACCAGCAGGACCCAGCCCTCCTGCTCGTCGGCGACCTGCAGCGGCAGCCAGGGTGCGTAGGCCTGCTGCAGCTCGGCCGTCTGCCGCACGAGGATGCCGGCCAGCACCAGCGCCGCGCCGGGCGCGAGTTGCGCGCACAGCAGCGGCGCGAGCAGCTTCAGCGGCGAGGCCAGGATGTTGGCGAGCACGGTGGTGTAGGGGCCGCGGGCCGTCTGCGGCAGCCCGGTGACGGCCAGCGCGACGCGGTTGGCCTGCGCGTTGGCCTGCGTGGCGGCGACCGCCGCGGGGTCGATGTCGACGGCATCGACCCCGCCCGCGCCGTGCAACGCCGCGGCGATGGCAAGGATGCCCGAGCCGCAGCCGTAGTCGAGCACGCGCTGCAGGTGCTCGCCGCGGCCTTGTTCGGCCTGCTCGGCGATCCAGCGCAGGCACATGCGCGTGGTCGGATGGGTGCCGGTGCCGAAGGCCATGCCGGGGTCCAGGCGCAGCACGCGCTGCGCCTGCGGCGGCGCGTCGTGCCAGCTCGGCACGACCCAGAACCTGGGCGTGATGGCGATCGGCGCGAACTGGCTCTGCGTGATGCGCACCCAGTCCTGCTCGGCGACCTCCGCGATCGCCTGCACCTGCAGGCCTTCGGCCCAGTCCTGCGCCAGCAGCCTTGTCGCCGCCGCTTCAGCCTGCGCGCGTTCGGCAAAGAGCGCGCGCAGGGTGGAGCGCGCCCAGGCCGAGGCCGGTGCCGGGAGACCCGGTTCGCCGAAGAGCGCGTGCTCGGCCTCGGTGTCGGCGTCGCTGTCCTCGACCGACACCGAGAGCGCGTCGAGCGCGTCGGCGAGCGCGTCGCCGATCGGCTCCACCAGCGCCTCGGGGGCGTGCAGGACAAGCTCGAACATGGTCAGCGTCGGCGTTGCGCCAGCCACTTCTCCAGATAGTGGATGCTGGTTCCGCCCTCGACGAACTTGGCGTCGACCATCAACTCGCTGTGCAGCGGAATGTTGGTCTGGATGCCTTCCACGATCGTCTCCGACAGCGCGGTGCGCATGCGCGCCAGCGCCTGTTCGCGGGTGTCGGCATGCACGATGATCTTGCCGATCATCGAGTCGTAGTTCGGCGGCACGGCGTAGTTGGCGTAGACGTGCGAGTCCACCCGCACGCCCGGGCCGCCGGGCATGTGCCAGGTGGTGACGCGGCCGGGCGAGGGCGTGAACCGGTATGGATCCTCGGCGTTGACGCGGCACTCGATGGCGTGCCCGCGCCCCTCGATCTGGCGCTGCGTGAACGGCAGCTTCTCGCCGGCGGCGATGCGGATCTGCATCTGCACGATGTCGATGCCCGTCACCAACTCGGTCACCGGATGCTCGACCTGCACGCGCGTGTTCATCTCGATGAAGTAGAACTCCCCCTTCTCGAACAGGAATTCGAAGGTGCCGGCGCCAAGGTAGCCGATCTTCTTGCAGGCGCTGGCGCAGCGGTCGCCCACGCGCTCGATGACGCGGCGCGGGATGCCCGGCGCCGGCGCCTCCTCGATGATCTTCTGGTGACGGCGCTGCATCGAGCAGTCGCGCTCACCCAGCCACACGGCGCCCCGATGCGTGTCGGCCAGCACCTGGATCTCGATGTGGCGCGGATTCTCGAGAAACTTCTCCATGTAGACCGCCGGATTGCCGAAGGCCGCGCCGGCCTCGGTGCGCGTGGTCTGCACCGCGTTCACCAGCGCGGCCTCGGTGTGCACGACGCGCATGCCGCGCCCGCCACCGCCGCCGGCGGCCTTGATGATCACCGGGTAGCCGATCTGGCGCGCGATGCGGATGATCTCCTTGGGTTCCTCGGGCAGCACGCCCTCGCTGCCCGGCACGCAGGGCACGCCGGCCTTGATCATCGTCTGCTTGGCCGAGACCTTGTCGCCCATCGTGCGGATTGCCTCCGGCGTCGGCCCGATGAAGACGAAGCCGCTCTTCTCGACGCGCTCGGCGAAGTCGGCGTTCTCGGCGAGAAAGCCGTAGCCGGGGTGGATCGCCTCGGCGTCGGTGACTTCGGCCGCCGAGATGATGGCGGGCATGTTGAGATAGCTCTGGCTCGACGCGGCAGGGCCGATGCACACCGCCTCGTCGGCGAGCTTGACGTACTTCGCCTCGCGGTCGACCTCGGAATAGACCATGACGGCCTTGATGCCCATCTCGCGGCAGGCGCGCTGGATGCGCAGGGCGATCTCGCCCCGGTTGGCGATGAGGATCTTCTTGAACACGCGTGCCGCCCTACTCCAGCTCGAACAGGGGCTGGCCGAACTCGACCGCCTGGCCGTTTTCGCACAGGATGCGGCTGACGGTGCCGCCTAGGTCGGACTCGATCTCGTTCATGATCTTCATGGCCTCGATGATGCAGACCGGATCGCCCTCCTTGACCGCGCTGCCAACCTCCACGAAGGGTTTGGCGCCCGGGCTTGCCGCCCGATAGAAGGTTCCGACCATCGGCGATTTGACGACGCGCGCCGCCGGTGCCGCCGCGACCGGCGCGGGGGCTGCGGCGTCGGTTGCGGCGGCCAGCGCCGCGGCCGGGGCCGGCGCCGCGGCGGGAAGAGGGGCGGGTGCCGCCACCATGACGGCGGCGGGACCGGCCTTGACGATGCGCACCTTGCCTTCGGCCTCGGTGATCTCCAGTTCGGAGATGTTCGATTCCGAGACCAGGTCGACGAGCGTCTTGAGCTTTCTCAGATCCATGGCAAATCCTCGACGGGGCCGGTCGCGCGCGCGGCGCGCCGGACGGGTTGTTCTGTGCTCTGCGGCCTAGGCGCGGTCGGCCGGGAGCCGCCGCACACCGTGGGCAAGCGCGTACTCGAGCGCTGCGCGATAGCCGTGCACGCCCAGGCCGCAAATGATGCCGACGGCAAGGTCGGATAGGTACGAGTGATGGCGAAAGGGCTCGCGCCTGTGGACGTTGGAGATGTGCAGTTCGATGAAGGGCAGGGCAACTCCGGCCAGCGCGTCGCGGATGGCGACGCTGGTGTGGGTGTAGGCACCCGGGTTGATGATGATGAACTCGGTGCCGTCCAGCCTCGCGGCCTGGATGCGGTCGACGAGTGCGCCCTCGTGGTTGCTTTGGAAGCAGTCCACTGCGGCGCCCATCTCGGCCGCCCGCGCGCGCAACTCGTTCGTGATCTGCTCGAGCGTCGTGCTGCCGTAGACCTGCGGCTCGCGCGTTCCGAGCAGGTTCAGGTTCGGTCCGTTGAGGACGAGGATGCTCATGCAGGGCCGGCCGGCGGTGCCCGGAAGGCTGTTCATCGTGTTGGGGAAGGGCGAACTTTACGCGTTTTGTATGCGATTGTTGGCCGCCGGCGGCAAATTCGGCGACGAAGATGCCGCTCGGGCGGCCGCAGGGACGGCGCCGCGGAGCGACTGGCCGCCGATGGCTACAGGTTGCGCACCCAGCCGTCCAGTTCCGCGAAGTTGCTCTGGCCGAGCTTGCGCTGGCGCAGTTCGCCGGCACGGTCAAAGACGGCGGTGAAGGGCAGGCCACCTTTGTCGTTGCCGAGCTGACGGGTGAGTGCCGCTCCCCCGGGCCCGGCCAACCCGATGGCAAAGCGCACCGGTCGCTTGGCGAGGAACTGCCGCACCGGCGCCGCTTCCTCCAGCGCCAGGCCGACGACCTGAAGTCCGCGCGCGGCGTGCGCAGCCTGCAGGCGGTCGAGGTCGGGCATCTCCTGCAGACAGGGAGGGCACCAGGTGGCCCAGAAATTGAGCACCAGCGGCTGCCCGCGCAGCGCCGCAAAGGACAACTCGCCGCCCTCCGGGCGCTCGAAACGCTGCGCCCAGAAGCCCTCGTCGACCTGCGCCGGTACAAGCGACAAGCGCCACCACGCCAGTCCTGCGCCGGCCAGGCCCGCGCCGAGCCCGGCCCCGCCGAGCAACAGCAGTTGCCGCCGGCGCAGCGGGGACGCTTCGGGCCGTGCGTTCGGGGACTCGGCGATGCGGCCGCCCGGCGGGTTCATGGCTTCGATTCCGCCAGCAGGCGCTGCACGGCCACGAGGTCGCCGCGCCAGCTGCGACCGCGGGCGTCGGGGCGAAGCGCCCCCCGCAAGTCGTCAAGATCGTGCATCACGAGGTGCAAGGTTACGGTCTCGCCGAGCGTCTCGGAGCGATCGGCGATGGTAAGCACAGACTTACTTGTATCGGCCCCCGGCAGGTCGGTGCCGGCGTCGAAGGCGATGCCCTGGTTGAGGAGATCGATCTCGGCGCTCTTCGGGTCGTCGCAATAGAGATCGATGAGGATCGCCGAGAGACGGGTTGCCGTGCCCCGCCACACGGCACCCGCCAGGTGCGGACGATGGTCCTGCAGGCGCTTCATCCAGCGCCAGGCGAGCTCACGCAGGGCACGCAACTCGAGTCCCTGGGTCTCGGCGTGGAAGATCGCGATGTAAGCATGGACTTCGTCTTCGATCGCCTCGTTTCTCGGCAGGTCCGAGGGACGCAGGCGCCGCCCGCCGAACGCCTGGGCGGCCTTGCGGCGTGCCGAGTCGTATTCCAGGCCGTCGTCGACGACCAACTGCGCGGCGGCGACGGCGATCTGCTGGGACAAGGGAGCGCTCATGCAGGAATCCGGCTGCGAGTATCGGTCATGGCCGCGTCATGGCAGTTCCACCGCCGGCATGCGGGCGAGAATCGTCGCGGCGCGCGCCTGCAGGTAGCCTGAACCCGGCTGGCGCTCGAAGCGCTTGGGCGCGGGCAGCATCACCGCCAGGCGGGCCGCCTGGCTGGGTGAGAGTCGATCGGCGTCGACGCGGAAGTAGTGCCTTGCTGCGGCCTGGGCACCGAAGATGCCCTCGCCCCATTCGACGTGGTTCAGGTACAGCTCGAGGATGCGGCGCTTGTCCAGCAGCAGCTCGAGCATCCAGGCCAGCAGGAGTTCCTGCCCCTTGCGCTGCACCGTGCGCTCGCCCGACAGCAAGAGGTTCTTCGCCAGTTGCTGCGTGATCGTCGAACCCCCGCGCAACCGGGCCGGGGCCGTCGGCGCACCGCGGCGCTGCGCCCGCCGCTGCGCCTGGCGATGGGCGCGCTCGTTGCGCTGGCGCGCCTGGTCGATCGCCTCCCAGTCGACGCCGGCGTGGCCGGCGAAATCGGCGTCCTCGGCGGCGATCACGGCGCGCTGCAGGTGCGTCGAGATGCGCGCGCCATCGACCCACTGCTGACTCCACGCGATGCGCTGCTTCTCGACCAGGAGGCGCACGATCTCGCTGCGCTGGAAGGTCGTCGACGCCGGGTCGACCCAGGCCATCAGGGCGATGCGCAGAAGAATGGCCGACTGCAGCGCCAGGGCGCACCAGGCCAGCAGCAGGAGCGCGAACAGCGCGGGCCGCAGTCGCTTGCGCATCCAGCCGCGGTCCGGCGCGCTCATAAGGCAACCTCACGGCTCATGAGGGCCGTCGAAGAACTGCAGCGCAGGGTTGTCCACGGCGGCAGGCGGTCGGCGCTTGCGACGAAC
>MEFD01000033.1 GCA_001724995.1 Rubrivivax sp. SCN 71-131 | reverse complement strand
GCGCCAGGCGGTCGATCCAGGCCTTGAGCTGGGTCGGGATGGTGAAGTTGTAGAGCGGCGCGCCGACCACGATCACGTCGGCGGCCAGGAACTGGCTGAACCCGCTTCAGGTGTTCGCGCATAGGCTCTCGGCTTCTCATCAACCCTCAACATCGGTTCATTGAATCGAGCGTTGCGCTTCGGTCTTGAAACCGCCCCACAAGACCCTGTTTCAGTTGGTGCAGGAAGGACGTACCGACGATGCGATCGACTACCTGGAGTCGATCAGTGCAGGATTCACCGGATGATCCTTCACGACCTGCCGCCCGGTACCACGCTGTTTCGCGCGCATACCCCGCAATGGGCCAGCAGGCCAATTGCGGAGGGCGGACTCGCACTTCACCGTTCGGGCCCGATCGCCCTGCATCCCCGGATGCCGGCACCGGTTCCGGCGCCCTACAACCCCCTCACCATCTCCACATGCGCGATCCCGGCCTCGTCGAACTCCGGTCCGCGGGGCTGGAAGCCGGCGCGTAGATAGAAGGGTGCGGCGCTGGTCTGGGCGTGCAGCAGCACCTCGCGGTCGCCACGGGCGCGCGCCGCGTCCATCAGCGCCTCGAGCACGGCGCGGCCGATGCCGCTGCCGCGCACGGACGGCAGCACCGCCATGCGGCCGATCTTGGCCGTGCCCGGGACATGCTCGAATAGCCGCCCGGTGGCCAAGGCCAGCCCCAGGCGGTTGTAGGCCACCGCATGCACGCAACCCGCGTCGACGTCGTCCCACTCCATCTCGGCGGGGATCCTCTGTTCCTCGATGAAGACCTTGGTGCGGATCGGCCGCGCATCGACGCCGAGTTCGTCCCAGCGCCCGACGCGCACCTCGGCCATGGCCGCGCCGGTCTCGAAGTCCAGCAGCGCCTGGCGCAGCGCAGGCGGTACCGGCGTGGGCCGGCCGGAGGCGGGATCGACGAAGACGCAGCTCATCTCGCCTCGCACCAGGAACTCGTCGCCGCGCAGGCAGCCCGCTTCCATGACGAGCGAGGTCTCGCCGATGCGCGCGCAGCGCAGGGCGACGGCAAGCGCCTCGTCATGGTGTGCCGGGGCGTCGAACTCGAGCGTCGCCTTGCGCACGCGGATCTCGGCCTGCAGGCCCCGCATCGTGTCGCCATACGGCAGCGCCAGCGCGCGCCAGTAGCCGGCGAGGGCGTTGTCGAACCAGGCCAGGACATGGCTGCTGAAGACGATGCCCTGCATGTCCACCTCGGTGCGGCGCACGCGCAGGGGTTCGCGGTAGCGGAATTCGTTCACGGGCTTCATGGGTCCAGTCTCTCCTTCATCAGCGCCGCAGCCGTGTCCAGCGCGAGCTTCGCTTCCTTGATCGCGCGGCCCATCTTCATGAAGTCGTGCGTCAGGCCGCGGTAGAGCTCGAGCTCGACGTCGACCCCGGCGGCACGCAGTCGATCCGCGAAGGCCAGGCCCTCGTCGACCAGCGGGTCGCACTCGGCGAGGATGACGCCGGCACTCGCCACGCCTTCCAGGTCCTCGGCGAGCAGCGGCGCAAAGCGCCAATCCTCGCGCTGCGCCTGCGGGATGTACTGGTCGAAGAACCAGGCGATGGCGTCATCGTCGAGCAGGAAGCCGCGGGCGAAGCGCCGGCGCGAGGCGCTGTCGGCATGCGCCGCGGTGCCGGGCGTGATCAGCAGCTGCAGGGCAAGCGCGATGCCGATGTCGCGCGCGTGGATCGCCGCCACGGCGGCCAGCGTGCCCCCGGCGCTGTCGCCGCCAACGGCCAGGCGGCTGCCGTCCAGGCCCAGGTCCTGCCCTCGCGTGGCCAGATGCTGCAAGGCCGCCCAGCTGTCCTCGACCGCCGCGGGAAAGGGATGCTCGGGCGCGAGGCGGTAGTCCAGCGCCACCACCGCGCAGCCGCTGCGCCAGGCGAGCTGGCGGCACAGGCTGTCGTGCGTCTCCAGGCCGCCGATGACGAAACCGCCGCCGTGCAGGTAGAGCAGCAGCGGCAGCCGCGCGTCCGAGGGCGCATAGAGCCGCGCCGGCCGCGGCCGGCCATCGCCGCCGGGCAGCTCGATCTCCTGCACGCGTGGCATCGGCACGCGCGGCAGATCCAGCACTTCGGCCGCGCGCGCGTAGGCCGCGCGCGCCTGGGCCGGCGCCAGATGATGCAGGGGCGTGCGGCGGGCGCGGCCGATGCGATCCAGCACGCCGGCCATCGCCGGAGTCAAAGAGGGAAGCCTGGAAGTCACACGATCCACTGCGCCGGCCGTTCCACACCCCAGACCTGCCCGGTCCAAACGACGAGGGGCCCGACGTCGCCGTCAGGCCCCCTGTTCTCTTCGATCGGGTTTCTACCGAATCTGGTAGGCGCTAGAGGACTCGAACCTCCGACCCCCACCATGTCAAGGTGGTGCTCTAACCAGCTGAGCTAAGCGCCTGGGAAGCCGCGCAGTATAACCAACTTCCGATGCCGTTCTTTGCCCATCTGGACGCCGAGTTCGTCGTCGTGAACAAGCCCGCGGGGCTGCTCTCGGTGCCGGGGCGCGGGCCCGAGCGCGCGGACTGCGCCTGGGCGCGCGTGCGGCAGCTCGCCACCGATGCCCTCGTCGTGCACCGGCTCGACATGGCGACCTCCGGGCTGCTGCTGTTCGCGCGCGGCGCCGCGATGCAGCGCGCGCTGAGCATGGCGTTCGCGGCGCGTGCCGTCGACAAGCGCTACGAGGCGCTCGTGCACGGCAGCCCCGAGGCCGGGGCCGGCGAGATCGCGCTGCCCCTGAGTGCCGACTGGCCGCGACGCCCGCGCCAGAAGGTCGACCGCACCGGGGGCAAGCCCAGCCTGACGCGCTGGCGCGTGCTCGCGCGCGAAGGCGCATGCAGCCGACTGTGGCTCGAGCCCGTGACCGGCCGCTCGCACCAGTTGCGCGTGCATCTGGCGGCCATGGGCTGGCCCATCGTCGGTGACACGCTCTACGACGACGCCGCGCGCGCGGCGAGCGCGCCGCGGCTGATGCTGCACGCCTGCGAGCTGGCGCTCGCGCACCCGCTGCACGGGCGCAGGCTGCACTGGCGCTCGCCGGCGCCGTTCTGAAGGCACCGCGGGCCCGACTTCGCGCCCGGCGGCGCGGCTATGCTCACCGGCATGAGCATCACCTTGTCCATCGTCACCGGCGCCTCGCGCGGCCTGGGCCGTGCCGTCGCCGAACAGTTGCTCGCGCGCGGCGAGCATGTCATCGCGATCTCGCGCCGCGCCCCCGAGGGGCTGTCGTCGCCACGGCTGCAGCACTGGAGCGCCGACCTCGCCGACGCGGCGGCCGTGTCCACGCGCCTGCACGATCACCTGCGGGCGCAGGGCGAGCAGGCCTTCGCGGCGCTGGCGCTGATCAACAACGCGGGCGTGATCTCCGCGCTCGCGCCGCTCGGGGAGGTCGACGGCGAGGACCTCGCGCGCGCCGTGCGCGTGGGGCTCGAGGCGCCGATGCGGCTCACCGCCGCCTTCCTGGCCGCCACGCGCGGCTGGGCGCTGCCGCGCAAGGTGCTGCTCGTGTCCTCGGGCCTCGGGCGGCGGGCGATGGCCGGCAGCGCGTCCTACTGCGCGGCCAAGGCCGGGCTCGACCATCTGGCGCGCGCGGTCGCGCTGGAGGAAGCGGCGCAGCCGCAGGGTGCGCGCATCGTCTCGCTCGCGCCGGGCGTGATCGACACCGACATGCAGCGGCAACTGCGCAGCGCCGAAGCGCAGGCCTTCCCGGAGCGCGAGCGCTTTGCCGCGCTGCACCGCGGCGGGCAGCTCGACAGTCCGGCGGCGGCCGCGGCGCGGCTGATCGGGTATCTGGATCGGGCGGATTTCGGCGTCAATGCGGTGGCGGACGTGCGCGACGCGTGAGCGCGCGCGGGCGCCTGGGTCGCTCTTGGTTCCCGGTTCGACGCCGCGATGGCCGTCAGGTCCCGACCATCACCCCGATGCCGCGCACGGTGGCCAGCAGCGGGTGGTCCAGCGGCACCGTGCGGCTGCGGTCGGCCACGTCGCCGATGGGCACGCTGTCGATGCGGTCGCACTGCAGCGCCACCATGCGGCCGAACTCGCCGCGGCGCACCAGTTGCGCCGCCTGGTAGCCGAAACGCGTGGCGAGCACGCGGTCGAAGGCGGTGGGCGAGCCGCCGCGCTGCACGTGGCCGAGCACGGTGCTGCGCACTTCCGTGGACAGGCGCCGTGAAAGCTCGTGCTGCAGCAGCACGCCCACGCCGCCCAGCCGCAGGGGATCGGGGCTCTCGGCGATGTGTTCGCGCACCACCAGGCCGCCCTGCAGCGGCACGCCTTCGCCGATGCAGATCAGCGTGTAGCCCTGGCTGCGCTCGCGTTCGCGGCAGTGTTCGGCCACGGCGTCGATGTCCACCGGCAGCTCGGGCAGCAGGATGACGTCGGCGCCGCCGGCGATGCCGCCTTCGAGCGCGATCCAGCCCGCGTAGCGCCCCATGGTCTCGGCGATCATCACGCGGCGGTGGCTGCGTGCCGTCGTCTCCAGCCGGTCCAGCGCCTCGGCGACCACGGCCACCGCGCTGTCGAAGCCGAAGCTGCGGTCGTTGTGCATGAGGTCGTTGTCGATCGTCTTGGGCACGCCCACCACCGGCAGCCCGAGCGCGCTGAAGCGGTTGGCGATGGTCATCGTGCCATCGCCGCCGATGGCCACGAGGGCGTCCAGCCCGAGCTCGCGCACGGTGGCCATGGCCTGGGCCGAACGATCGGCGCCGCCTGCCGCAGCGTCGTGGAAGGGATTGCAGCGGTTGTGCGTGCCCAGCACCGTGCCGCCCTGCGCCAGCAGGCCTTCCACGGCGTGCACGTCCAGGGGCCGCGTGCGCCGCGTGAGCAGGCCCTCGAAACCGCGCTCGATGCCGGTGACGCGGGCGCCGGCCTCGTTGACCAGCGCCAGCGTGACCGCGCGGATGACCGCGTTCAGCCCGGGGCAGTCACCCCCGCCGGTGAGGATGCCGACGTGCATCTTCAGTACCGCCCGGCCGTTCCGAAGGGACTGAGCGCCCCCTCGGGGGGCAGCGAGCGTAGCGAGCGTGGGGGCTTCATCTCATACCGCCCGGCCGTTCCGAAGGGACTGAGCGCCCCCTCGGGGGGCAGCGAGCGTAGCGAGCGTGGGGGCTTCACTTCAGGCCCCGCGCGCCAGCCAGGCCGAGAGGTCGGCCTCGAGCTTGGCCAGGTCCTCATGGCGCGTGTACATCATGTGGCCGGCATCGTAGTAGTGGTGCTCGACGCGCGCGGCGACGTCGGGCGGCACGTCCAGGTGCGCCAGCGACCAGTCGCTGGCGCTGTAGGGCGTGCCAAGGTCGTAGCGGCCGCTGGCCACCAGCACGCGCAGGTGGACGTTGCGCCGCAGCGCGCGCGCGAGGTCGGGCGTGGTGCTGGCGTAGGCGTTGCCCTGCGCCTCGCCGCGGTTCCAGTTCCACGCCTTGTGCGTGGCGCCGTTGACGAGCTCGAAGCGTGCCGGCAGGCTCACGCCCAGCGTCTGCCCGAAGTAGTCCAGCGCCGCCGAGGTGTAGGCCGGTGCGATGGCCTCGATGCCGGGGTCGAACTCCCACTTGTGGCCGCGGCTGGCCGGCATCGGCCCGACCGAGCGCGCTTCGAGCCGCCCCACCACCTGCCCGCGCTCGCGCAGCGCCTCGAGGAAGTAGCTTTCGTCGGAAATGCGCAGGTTCAGCGACTCGACCAGTGCCGGCGACAGGCCGGTGAGCTGCGCCACGCGGCGCGCGATGCGCGCGCGCCGCATCCCCGACAGGCGTGCCCCCAGGTGCAGGGCCGCAAGATACTCCTCCTCCACGAAGGCCTCGGCCGCCGCGCGCGCCGCGGCAGGCGATTCGCCGAGCGAGCCCTTGAGCAGCCCGTGGTACTGCGAGACCTGGGCAAAGGCGGGCAGGAAGAGCGCATGGGGCAGCTCGTTGGCCGGCGCGAAGACCAGGGCCTGCAGATCCATGGCACAGCTCACGAGGACGAGCCCTTCGAGCGGCACGCCCGCGGACTGCAGGCTGTCGGCCAGCGCCGCCGCGCGCGTGGTGCCGTAGCTCTCGCCGGCGAGGAAGACCGGCGAACCCCAGCGGCCATGACGCGTCAGCCAGGCGCGCACGACCTCGGTGAGCGCGGCGACGTCGCCATCCACCGACAGCATGCGCTTGCGCGCGGCTTCGCTGGCGCACATCGACCAGCCGGTATGCGGCGGATCGATGAAGACGAGGTCGAAGTGCTTGAGCCAGGTCAGCGGGTTGTCGACGATGGCGCCGGGGCCGCGCGCCGGTGTCGCATCGTCGGGCACGACGACGCGCTTGGGTCCGAGCGCCCCCAGGTGCAGCCACACCGAGGCCGAGCCCGGCCCGCCGTTGAAGGCGAAGCACACCGGCCGCGTGCCGATACCCTCGCCGGTGTAGACATAGCTGCTGGCCATCACCGCCGCCTGCGGCTCGGCCAGTGCGCCGTCGAAGCCTTCGGCCAGCACCGGCAGGAACTCCACCCGCGCCTCGTAGCCGAGCGTGGCGGCCGCCGTCTGCACGGTGCCCAGGCTCACCGCGGGCGCGCGGGCGAGCAGCGCCTGCACCGCGGCGCGCAGCTTGCGGTCCGCTTCGCTCTCCTTGTCGGGCGCGGCGGTCTTGTCCCCCGGGGTGAAGTCGGTCGGTTCGCTCATGCGCAGGTTCCTGCAAGACTCGGATGCCGCAAGTGTCGCCGCTCAGCCCGCTGTCTGCAGCCAACGCCCGCGCCGCGCCGGCTCAGGCATGCAGCAACTGGGCATAGCGTGCGAGGTCGATGTTGCCCCCGGAGACGATGATGCCCACGCGCTGGCCGCGCAGGTCGATCGCGCCCTCGAGCACCGCGGCGGCGGCGAGGCAGCCGGTGGGCTCGACGAGCATCTTCATGCGCTCGGCGAAGAAGCGCATGGTGCCGACGAGCTGCGCATCGCTGACCGTCAGCACGCCCTGGGCAAGGGCGCGCAGCACCGGGAAGGTGAGCGCGCCGCAGGCCTGGGTCTGCGCGCCATCGGCGATGGTCTGCGGGGTCTCGATGCGCACGATCTCGCCGCACGCGAGGCTTTGCTGCACGTCGTTGCCGGCCTCGGGCTCGACGCCCCACACGCGCACGCCCGGCGAGCGCGCGTGCGCCGCGACGGCGCAACCGCTCAGCAGGCCACCGCCGCCGACGCACACGAGCAGGGTGTCGAGCGCGCCGACGTCCTCGATCAACTCGAGCGCGGCCGTGCCCTGCCCGGCCATGACGTCGGCATGGTCGTAGGGCGGGATCAGCACCATGCCGCGCTCCTGCGCGATGCGCCGGCCGATCGCCTCGCGGTCTTCGCCGAAGCGGTCATAGAGCACGACCTCGCTGCCGCGCATGCCCTGCTGGTAGCCGTGCGTGGCGGCGAGCTTGGAGGCCGGGGCATCGTGCGGCATGACGATGACGCTGGGCATCTCCAGCAGCCGCGCGGACAAGGCGATCGCCTGCGCGTGGTTGCCCGAGCTGAAGGCGATGACGCCGGCCCGGCGCTGCTGCGGCGTGAGTCGCGCCAGGGCATTGAACGCGCCACGGAACTTGAAGGCGCCCATGCGCTGGAAGTTCTCGCACTTGAAGTGCAGTTGCGCGCCGCTGCGCTCATTCGCGGTGCGCGAGCTGCGCACCGGCGTGCGATGGGCGACGCCGCGCAGCCGCTCGGCGGCGGCTGCCACGTCGGCGAAGTCGATGGCCAGGGGCGTGCGATTCATGCGGCAAGGATAGACGGATCGACGGTGCGAGCCGAAATCGGCGCGGCGCCGCGTGCGCTCGCACGCCCGTGGCGGCGCGGATCGGCTGGCGCTGGCGCAGCATCCACCTGTTTGTTGCACCGCAGCAACACCCGATCGTGGGTTCACGCCCCGATCGGAGACAGCTCTCTAGATCCTTGTCAGCATCGGCCGATGCGAGCGCGTTAGAGTGCTCGTGCACCCTGAGAAGCCGATGTCGATGAACGCCTCCACCGCTCACGAGCCGCGGGCCCTGGCCCTGGCGGATGTCATCGAGTTCAAGTGGCTGCTGGCCGGCGAGGGCGTGCGCGTGCATGTCGAGCGCCTGCAGAACGACAGCGACTACGCGCGCGAGTGCCTGGCGCGGGCCGATGCCTCCTCGCGCGAGACCGTGCGCAAGCTGGCGCAGCGCTTGCGGCAACGCCTGGGGCTGTGCAGCGCCCTGGACTGAAGGGTCAGGGCGGACGCGCCTGCGCCGAAGGGCCGGGCGTCAGCGCTGCAAGGATTGCCACGCCTTCTCCAGCCGCTTGACGCTCACCGGCTGCGGCGTGCGCAACTCCTGCGCGAACAGGCCCACGCGCAGTTCCTCGAGCAGCCATCGGTACTCCGCCAGGCGCGCATGCGGCGCGCCTCGGAGTTCGGCCGCGCGGCGCAGCCAGCGCTGCTCGAGCGGGCGCAGCTCGGCCAGGCGCGCGGCGTCGCGCGCGGGATCGGCACGCAGCTTGTCCAGGCGCATCACCACGGCCTTCAGGTAGCGCGGCACATGCTGCAGCGCAGCCCATTCGGTCTGCGCCAGAAAGCGCTTGCCGCACAGGCGCTGCAGTTGCGCGGCGATGTCCTCGGCGACCTCGCGCGGGGGCTTGCTGTCGCGCAGCTTGCGCTGCGCCGCAGCCCATTCGGCCAGCACCGTGGCGGCCAGGCGCGCGACTTCGGCGGCGATCAGCTGCAGCCGCGTGCGCCCCTCCTCGAGGCGCCGCGCGAAGCTCGCGGCATCGCGGGGCAGGGGCTCGGCGAGGAAGGCGCGGTCGAGCGCGACCTCGACGATCTGCTCGCGCAGCTCCTCCAGCGTCCCCAGGCTCATGTAGGCCGCCGCCATCTTCTGCAGTTCGGGAATGTTCTTCTCGAGATGCTTCAGCGGCTCGCGCAGCTTCAGGGCGACGAGCCGCCGCAGGCCCGCGCGATGTGTCACCGCCGCAGCCTCGGGTTCGTCGAAGACCTCGATCTCGACGTGCGTGGCGCGGTCGACCAGCGCCGCAAAGCCGACCAGCGTCTGGCCCCCCTTCCTCAGCTCCATCAGCTCGGGCAGCTCGCCGAAGCTCCAGTCGGTGTAGCGCTGCAAGTCCTGCCCCTGCTCCCTCTCCCGCGCCGCGGCAGAGGGCGGCGGTGAGGGTGCACGCGGGAGAGGGAGTTCCTTGGTCTTCAGCGCCGCCAGCGCCTGGAAGGCACTGCGTGCCTGGGGGCCGAGCTCGGCCTTGAGCCGCGCCAGGTCGCGCCCGGCGCCGATCTGGCGGCCGTGCTCGTCGACGACGCGGAAGTTCATGAAGAGATGCGGCGAAAGCGTCTCCAGCTTGAAGTCGTTGCGCGCCACCGGCTGCTGCGTCTTCTCGCGCACGGCCTGCAGCAGCACCTCGAGCAGGCTGCCCTCGCCAAAGGCATGCGCCGCGACGAAGGTGCGGGCGTAGTCGGCCAGCGGCAGCAGGCGCGAGCGCGGACGCTGGTGCAGGCTCTTGCACAGCGCCACCACCTTGTCCTCGAGCATGCCGGGCACGAGCCACTCGCAGCGCGCCTCGCTCGCCTGGTTGAGGGCATAGATCGGCACCGTGACCGTGAGTCCGTCGCGCGCGTCGCCGGGCTCGTGCAGGTACTGCGCCGCGCAGTCGATGCCGCCCAGGCGCACCGCAGGCGGGAAGGCCGTGGTGGTGATGCCCGCGGCCTCGTGGCGCATCAGCTCCTCGCGCGAGAGCTGCAGCAGCCCGGGCCGGCGCCGCACCTCCTCGCGGAACCACTTCTCGAGCGTGGCGGTGCTGCAGACGTGAGCGGGGATCTGCTGGTCGTAGAAAGCGTGGATCAGGGTTTCGTCGACGAGCACGTCCTGGCGCCTGGCCTTGTGCTCGACCGCCTGCACCTGGCGCACGAGGCGCTGGTTGTGCGCCAGGAACGGCAGCCGCGTCTCGATCTCGCCTTCGACCAGCGCCTGCCGGATGAAGAGCTCGCGCGCGCCCTGCGGGTCGACGCGGGCGTAGTTCACGCGCCGGTCGTTGTAGACGACGATGCCGTAGAGCGTGGCGCGCTCCAGCGCCACCACCTCGCCGGCCTTCTTCTCCCAGTGGGGTTCGAGCAGCTGCGTCTTCAGCACATGGCCGGCGACCTGCGGGAGCCAGCGCGGGTCGATCGCCGCCAGCCCGCGGCCGAACAGGCGCGTCGTCTCCACCAGCTCGGCGGCCACCAGCCAGCGCCCGGGCTTCTTCGACAGATGCGCGCCCGGGTGCCGCCAGAACTTGATGCCGCGCGCACCGAGGTACCACTCCTCCTCGTCGTTCTTGCGACCGACGTTGCCGAGCAGCCCGGCCAGCATCGCCAGGTGGATCTGCTCGTAGGTGGCCGGCGCGGTGTTCAGCCGCCAGCCGTGCTCGGCGACGACGGTGTGCAGCTGCGCGTGGATGTCGCGCCACTCGCGCACGCGCCGCGGGTTGACGAAGCGCTCGCGCAGGCGCTGCTCCTGCTGGCGGTTGGAGAGCTTGTGCGCGTGCGCATGCGCGCCGCCCTCGCCGCGGCCCGGGCCACGACCCCTGCCCTCCTCGATCCACTGCCACAGCTTGAGATGGCCCATGAACTCCGAGCGCTCGTCGTCGAAGGGCTTGTGCTTCTCGTCGGCAGCCTGGCTCTGCTCGAGCGGGCGGTCGCGCACGTCCTGGCCGGAGAGCGCCGCGGTGATCACCAGCACCTCGGCCAGCGCGTGGCGGCGCGTGGCCTCGAGGATCATGCGGCCCACGCGCGGGTCCAGCGGCAGCCGCGCCAGCTGCCGTCCGGTCTCGGTGAGCACGTTGTCCTCGTCGACGGCGCCGAGCTCGGCCAGCAGCGCGTAGCCGTCGGCGATCGCCTTCTTCGGCGGCGCCTGCAGGAAGGGGAAGGCCTCGACCGCGCCGAGGTTCAAGGCCTTCATGCGCAGGATCACGCCGGCCAGCGAGCTGCGCAGGATCTCCGGGTCGGTGAAGCGCGGGCGGGCAGCGTAGTCGTCCTCGGCGTAGAGCCGGATGCACACGCCCTGGGCCACGCGCCCGCAGCGGCCGGCGCGCTGGTCGGCCGCGGCACGGCTGATCGGCTCGACCTGCAACTGCTCGACCTTGTTGCGAAAGCTGTAGCGCTTGACGCGCGCCAGGCCGCTGTCGATGACGTAGCGGATGCCCGGCACGGTGAGCGAGGTCTCGGCGACGTTGGTCGCCAGCACGATGCGCCGTCCGTTGCCGGGCTGGAAGACGCGGTCCTGCTCGGCCTGCGACAGCCGCGCGAACAACGGCAGGATCTCCGGCGGCGGCCCGCCGCGGTGCCGTGCTGCCAGGTGCCTGCGCAGATGGTCGGCAACCTCGCGGATCTCGCGCTCGCCGGGCAGGAAGACGAGGATGTCGCCCGGGCCCGCGGCGACGCCACCGCTGACGCCGCCGCCGTACCAGAGCTCGTCGACGGCGTCGGCGATCGCGTCCTCGAGCGCGAAGTCCCTGCGCTCCTCGAAGGCCCGCCAGCGCTGCTCCACCGGGTACAGCCGCCCGGAGACCATGACCACCGGCGCCGGCCCCTGCGCGGACGCGAAATGCTCGGCGAAGCGCTCGGCATCGATCGTCGCCGAGGTGACGACGAGCTTCAGGTCGGGGCGCCTGGGCAGCAGCTGCCTGAGGTAGCCGAGCAGGAAGTCGATGTTCAGGCTGCGCTCGTGCGCCTCGTCGATGATCAGCGTGTCGTAGGCGCGCAGCAGCGGGTCGGACTGCGTCTCGGCGAGCAGGATGCCGTCGGTCATCAGCTTCACCGAGGCGCCGGGCTGCAGGCGGTCCTGGAAGCGCACCTTGTAGCCCACCACCTCGCCCAGCGGCGTGTCGAGTTCCTCGGCAATGCGCTTGGCCACGCTGCTGGCGGCGATGCGCCGCGGCTGCGTGTGACCGATCAGGCCGGCACCGCCGGCGCCCAGGCCGCGGCCGAGCTCGAGCGCGATCTTCGGCAGCTGCGTGGTCTTGCCCGAACCCGTCTCTCCGCAGACGATGACGACCGGGTGGCGCTGCAGCGCGCGCGCGATCTCCTCGCGCCGAGCGGACACCGGCAGCGATTCGGGATAGCGGATGGGCGGAACGGGATGGGCCGCAAGGGGTGCGGCCGCGCGCGGCTTCACGGGGCGCGGATTATCGGACCTGCGCCCGCGGCAGGGCCCTGCTTACTGCAAAATCCCGCGCGCCATGAGTCTCGTCTTCCCGCACACCTTCGTCCCCTGGTTCCGCTCGGTCGCGCCCTACATCCACGCCTACCGCGGCAAGACCTTCGTCGTCGGCGTCGCGGGCGAGGCCATCGCTGCGGGCAAGCTCAACGGGCTGGTGCAGGATCTGGCGATCCTGCACGCCATCGGCATCAAGCTGGTGCTGGTGCACGGCTTCAGGCCGCAGCTGAGCGAGCAGCTCGCCGCCAAGGGCAAGGCCTCGCGCTTCAGCCACGGCATCCGCATCACCGACCCGGTGGCGCTCGATTGCGCGCAGGAGGCCGCCGGGCAGCTGCGCTTCGAGATCGAGGCCGCCTTCAGCCAGGGCCTGCCCAACACGCCGATGGCCAACGCGACCGTGCGCGTGGTCTCGGGCAACTTCCTCACCGCGCGGCCGGTGGGCATCGTCGACGGCGTGGACTTCATGCTCAGCGGCGTCGTGCGCCGCGTCGACGGCGCGACGATCCGCCGCGCCATCGACATCGGCGCGCTGGTGCTGCTCTCGCCCTTCGGCTTCTCGCCCACCGGAGAAGCATTCAACCTGACGATGGAGGACGTCGCCACGGCCACCGCGATCGCGCTGCACGCCGACAAGCTGCTCTTCCTGACCGAGGTCGCCGGCATCCGCGAGGGCCTGGACGACCCGCACAGCGCCATCGACACCGAGATCGCGCTGGCCGATGCGCGCCGTCTGCTGGCGACGATGTCGACGCCGCAGGAGCCCAGCGACCCGGCGTTCTACCTGCAGCACTGCGTGGCGGCCTGCGAAGGCGGCGTCGAGCGCTCGCACATCCTGCCCTTTGCCATCGATGGTGCGCTGCTGATGGAGATCTTCACGCACGACGGCATGGGCACCATGGTCGTCGACGAGAAGCTCGAGAGCCTGCGCGAGGCCGGGCACGACGACGTGGCCGCGATCGTCCAGTTGATCGAACCCTTCGAGCGCGACGGCACGATGGTGCGCCGCGACCGCGCCGAGATCGAGCGCGACATCGGCAGCTACACCGTGATCGAGCACGACGGCATCATCTTCGGCTGCGCGGCGCTCTACCCCTACCCCGAGGCGCACACCGGCGAGATGGCGGCGCTGACGATCTCGCCCGCGGTGCAGAGCCAGGGCGACGGCGAGCGCATCCTCAAGCGCATCGAGCAGCGCGCGCGTGCCGCGGGCCTGGCCAGCATCTTCGTGCTCACCACGCGCACGATGCACTGGTTCATCAAGCGCGGCTTCGAGCCCGTTGCGCCCGAATGGCTGCCCGAGGCGCGCAAGCGCAAGTACAACTGGGACCGGCGCTCGCAGGTGCTGGTGAAGAAGCTGACCTGAACCAAGCAAGGAGAGACGACCATGACCCGCATGGTGCAATGCGCCTACCTGAAGAAGGAGGCGCCCGGCCTCACCTACGCGCCCTACCCGGGCGAACTCGGCAAGCGCATCTACGACCACATCAGCGCCGAGGCCTTCGAGCGCTGGAAGCGCCACCAGACGATGCTCGTCAACGAGAACCGCCTGAGCCTGGCCGACGCGGGCGCGCGCCGCTACCTCGCGCAGCAGATGGAGCAGTTCCTCTTCGGCGGCCAGGCCGACGCGGTCGCGGGCTACGTGCCGCCGAAGGCCTGAACTTCGCCGGGGACAGGTGCGTGCGCGCTGGCGCGCTGGCGTGCGGGCGTGCGGGCGTGCACGCCACGGAAGTTGCGCCGCGGCGCACTAGTCAATTGCGAATCGTTCTCGCTCTCATGTAAAATGCCGCCACCCCCACGCCTTGCGGAGCCATCGTGATTCGTTCGCCCCTCTCCCGCCTTGCCCTGTTCGCCCTCGCCGCCGCACTCGCCGCCCCGGTGCTGGCGCAGGAAAAGGTGCTCAACATCTATTCCGCGCGCCATTACCAGACCGACGAGGCGCTTTACGGTGACTTCACCAAGGCCACCGGCATCCGCATCAACCGCGTCGATACCGACGACGCCGGCGTCGTCAACCGCCTGAAGAGCGAAGGCGCTGCGAGCCCGGCGGACGTCGTGCTCCTCGTCGATGCGGCGCGGCTCTGGCGCGCCGAGGTCGACGGCCTTTTCCAGCCCGTGCGCAGCAAGGTGCTCGAGGAGCGCATCCCCGCCCAGTTTCGCAGCCGCGACGAGGGTCAGGGCTCGGCCTGGTTCGGTTTCTCCACGCGGGCGCGGATGATCGTCTACGACAAGTCCCGCGTGAAGGCGTCGGACGTCGACCAATACGAGAAGCTCGCGCTCCCGGTCAACAAGGGTCTGGTCTGCACGCGCTCGGGTTCGCATCCCTACAACCTGTCGCTGTTCGGCGCCATGCTCGAACACCTGGGGCCGCAGAAGACCGAGGCCTGGCTTCAGGGCGTCGTCGCCAACATGGCGCGGGCCCCCAAGGGCGGTGATACGGACCAGATCCGCGCCGTGGCCAGCGGCGAGTGCGGCGTCGCGCTGACCAACAGCTACTACTTCGCACGGCTGATGCGCTCCAAGAAGCCCGAGGACCGCGACCTGGTGGAAAAGGTCGGCGTGATCTTCCCGAACCAGGCCGATCGCGGCACGCACGTCAACGTCGCCGGGGCCGCGGTCGCGCGCCACGCCAAGCACCGCGAGGCGGCCGTGCAGTTTCTCGAATACCTCTCCGGCGCGCAGGCACAGGAGTATTTCGCGAACGGCAACAACGAATGGCCGGTGGTCCCGGATACCGCCCTGGGCAATCCGGCCCTGAAGGCGCTGGGGAGTTTCAAGAGCGAGACGGTGCCGATTTCCGTCGTCGGCATGAATCAGACCCGGGTGCAGCAGATACTCGATCGCGTGGGCTACAAGTAAATCTCGGGGCCGCCGCGCGCAAGCGGCGATCGGCTGCTATATTTCCGCGGTCTCAACCCTTCGCGCGGAATGCCCATGGCCAATCGCCTGAACGACCTGCTGGCCAAGAAGGCCGAACTCGAAAAGCAGATTCTCGAGGTCCAGCGCGAGGAGCGCGCATCGGCCATCGGCCAGGTGAAATCGCTGATGGCCCAGCACGGCCTGACCCTCGCCGACCTCGGCACCCGCGGCCCGGCGGGCACGCCCAAGGCCCGCGGCAGCACGAAGAAGGTGCCGCCGAAGTATCGCGACCCGGCCACGGGCCAGACCTGGTCCGGCCGCGGCCTGCAGCCGACCTGGCTGCGGCAGGCGCTGGCCGGCAGCGCCAAGCTGAGCGACTTCCTCATCTGAGCGTCCGGGCCGGGGACGTGGCGCGACGATCCGGCAGCCACGCCCCAGGCTTCGCCGCGCCCGGCACCGCGGGCACGTGAATCCACTCGACTCCCCCGACGCACCGGCGATGCCTCGCGCGAACGCCTGGGGCGAGCGTCGGCTTGCGCACGCGGCGCTGTGCGCGAACGGGACCTTTCTCTGCGCCTTTGGCGCGCACGCTGCGGCCGGCACCCCGGTGGGCGGCTGCGCCGCCGCGATCGGCGCGGGGGTTGGCCTTGCGCTGGCGGCCCAGGCACGCCTCGGGCGCGTCGCCGCCCTGGCGACGCTGCCGGGCCTGGCGCTGGCGCTGCTCGCGCGCGGCTGCGGGCCGTTCGTGGCCGTTGCCGCCATGCTCTTCGCTCTCGTGCCACAGGCGCTGACGGCCCGCGCTCTGGCCCGCGGCAGCTTCGATGCCCGGCTGTGGCGGCCGCGCGATGTCGCCTGGCTCGTCACCACGGCGGCGCTGGTGGCGCTTGCCGCGGCGCTGAGCCTGGATCTCGCGTCGCCCCTGCAGGCCCGCGGCGAGACGAGCCAGGCCCTCGCGGCGCCGTCGCCGATCGTCCTTTTCTGGCTCGGCCTGGCCAGCCTGCTGCTGTGCGCCTTGCCGGCGTGCAGCTTGCGCCGCATCGAGCGCCCCCTGCCCGCGGCCCGCCTGCTGCTGCGCGCGCTGCTCGCCCTGGGCGTGCTCGTCGTGCTGGCCGCGCCGTCGCTGAACGCCCATCCGCAGACGCAGATGCTGGCCTGGACGCTTCCCATCCTCGCCCTGATCGGGCTGTGGACACAGGGCGGAACCGCAGTCGCCGCCTCGGTGCTCGCGCTCACCGCCTGGGGCCTGGGGCTGGTGACGGTGGACGCTGCCGCGGCGGTGCGCAGCCAGGCGCTGGCCCTGGTGCTCGCGTTGCTGGGCACGCTGCTCGTGGCCCATGCCAGCCGCGCCGACAGCTTCCGCCACCGACGGCGCTGGGAATGGGCCCTCGACGGCTCGCGCCTGGGCGTGGCGGACTGGCGACTCAACGGCGCGGACAGCTTCGTCTCGCCGGCCTGGCGCACGTTGACCGGCGTCGACGCCGCCCGCTGGAGCCCGCAGGCCTGGCTGGACGGCGTGCACGCCGAGGACCGCGCGGCGCTGCAGGCCGCGCTCGACCAGGTGGGGAGCGGCGAGACCGGCCGCCATCGGATCGAACTGCGCATGCTGCACGGCGCCGAATGGCGCTGGTTCGAGGCGACGCTGCTGGTCATCGACCGCGACGCCGCCGGTACCCCGCTGCGCCTGCTGGCAACCCTGCTCGACGTGCATGAGCGCCACCAGGCGCAGGAGCGCCAGCGCCTGTCGGCAAGCCTCTTCCAGCACCTGCACGAAGGCCTGCTCATCACCGACGCCGAGTTGCACGTGCTCGACGTCAACCCGGCTTATGCGCAGATCCTGGGCCTGCCGCGCGAGCAGCTGATCGGCAGCGTGCCCTCGCTGCTGCGCCCCGCGCCGGCGGATCCGCTGGCGCGCCAGCAGCGCGCGGCCATGTGGGCCGCCCTGCGCGAGAACGGCACCTGGCGCGGCGAACTGCTCGAGCGCCGCTGCGGCGGCGAGGTCTGCACCCTGCAGGTCACGATCTCCACCATCCGGGGGGCGCAGGGCGAACTGCGCAACCACGTGCTGGTGATCACCGACGTGAGCGAGCAGCGCGCGCAGCGCGAGCGCCTGGAGCGCCAGGCGCACTTCGACGAGCTGACGCGGCTGCCCAACCGCGCGCGGCTGACGCAGCTGCTCGCCGAAGGCATGCGCGCCGCCGATCGCGACGGCTACCTGCTCGTCGTCTGCTACCTGGACCTGGACCGCTTCAAGCCGGTCAACGACCGCTTCGGCCACGCCGCGGGCGACCGCCTGCTCACCGAGCTCGCCGGGCGCCTGCGCAGCGCGCTGCGCACGCGCGACAACTGGTCCGACTCGGCGGCGCGGCTGGGCGGGGACGAATTCGTGCTGCTGCTGCGCGCGGGCTCGATCGAGGAGGCGCGCATGGCGGTGGACCGCGTGCTGCGCGTCGTCGCCCAGCCCTACGTCGTCGATCCGGCGCAGGAGCCCGTGCAGGTCACGGCCAGCGTCGGCGCGAGCGTCTACCCGATCGACCGCAGCGACGCCGACACGCTGCTGCGCCACGCCGACCACGCGATGTTCGGTGCCAAGCAGTCGGGGCGCAACGGCTTCCTCTTCTTCGACGCCGAGCACCGCCGCCGCACCGAGGAGCGCGCGATGTTCATCGGCCGCGTGCAGCAGGCCCTGGACCAGGCCGAGTTCGTGCTGCACTACCAGCCCAAGGTGGACATGCGCGCCGGCCGGGTGCTCGGCTTCGAGGCCCTGCTGCGCTGGGAGCATCCGCTGCACGGGCTGATCGCGCCGGCGCAGTTCCTGCCGCAGATCGAGAACACCGGCCTGTCCTCGCACATCGGCGACTGGGTGTTCTCGCAGGCGCTCGAGCACCTCTCGCAGTGGCGCCGCAGCGGGCTGGAGATCTCGGTCAGCGTCAACGTCTCCGCGCGCCATCTGCAGGAGCCGGATTTCGCGCAGCGCCTCTCCGAGCTGCTGGCGCGCCACAGCGAGATGCTGGCGCCGCACTTCGAGCTCGAGATGCTGGAGACCGCGGCGCACGCCGACATCGAGGCCACCTCGGCGCTGCTGGCGCGCTGCCGCGCCATCGGCGTGCGCGTCGCGCTGGACGACTTCGGCACCGGCTACTCGACGCTCACCTACCTCAAGCGCCTGCCGGTAGACGTGCTGAAGGTCGACCGCAGCTTCGTGCACCACATGCTCGACGACACGCAGGACCGCGCCATCGTCGAGGGCGTGATCGGCCTGGCGCGCACCTTCGACTGCACGGTCGTCGCCGAGGGCGTGGAGAGCCCCGCGCAGGCGCGTGCGCTGCTGGAGATGGGCTGCGACATCGGCCAGGGCACCGGCATCGCCGCGCCGATGCCGGCGGCGCAGGTGGCGGGCTTCGCGCGCGGCTGGCGCGGCATGTTCGCGCTCGCCCCCACGGCCGGCGGCGAGGGCGGCGCGGCCGCGGGCGCGACACGGATGGAAGGCGGCGGCAGCGGCGGCGGCGACTAGACTGCGCCGCGTGATCCCCGCCGGCTTCCTGCAGGACCTGCTCGCGCGCGTCGACATCGTCGACGTCGTCGGCCGCCACGTCGAGCTCAAGCGCGGCGGCGCCAACTGGATGGGCTTGTGCCCCTTCCACGCCGAGAAGTCGCCGAGCTTCTCCGTCACCCCGGCCAAGCAGTTCTATTACTGCTTCGGCTGCGGCGCCAGCGGCGACGCCATCCGCTTCCTCTGCGAGCACACCGGCATGAGCTTCGTCGACGCCGTCGCCGAGCTGGCGCAGGGTGTGGGCATGCAGGTGCCGCAGGAGCAGGTCAGCCCCGAGGAGCGCCAGCACCGCCAGCGCCTGGCCGAGCGCCGGCTCTCGCTCACCGAGGCGCTGTCCAAGGCCGCGGCGCACTACCGGCAGGCGCTGCGCCGCTCGCCCCAGGCCATCGACTACCTGAAGGGGCGCGGCGTCAGCGGCGAGGTCGCGGCACGCTACGGCCTGGGCTATGCGCCGGCGGGCTGGCACGGCCTGGCCAGCGCCTTCGCCGCCTACGACGATCCGGTGCTCGAAGACGCCGGCCTCGTGCGCACCCACGCCGAGGACGGTGGCGCGCCGGCCGACCCGCAGGCCGCGACGCCGCAGCCGCAGCCGCCGGGAACACCCGAGGCGCCGGCCCCGACGGCGGCACCGCGCCGCCGCTGGGACTGGTTCCGCCACCGCATCATGTTTCCGATCCGCGCCGTCGGCGGCGAGGTCATCGGCTTCGGCGGCCGCGTGCTCGACGACAGCCGGCCCAAGTACCTGAACTCGCCCGAGACCGCGGTCTTCAGCAAGGGGCGCGAGCTCTACGGCCTGCACGAGGCGCGCCAGGCCATCCGCGAGCGCGGCCATGGTCTCGTCGTCGAAGGCTACATGGATGTCGTCGCGCTGGCGCAGCACGGCTTCGGCAACGCCGTCGCCACGCTGGGCACGGCCTGCACCGCCGAGCACGTGCAGAAGCTGCTGCGCTTCACCGACAGCATCGTCTTCGCCTTCGATGGCGACGCCGCCGGCCGGCGCGCCGCGGCGCGGGCGCTCGAGGCTTCGTTGCCGCACGCCACCGACCTGCGGCGCATCCGCTTCCTCTTCCTGCCGCCCGAGCACGACCCCGACAGCTTCGTGCGCGAGCGCGGTGCCGCGGCGCTGGAGGAAGCGATCAACGACGCCGTGCCGCTGTCGCGCCAGTTGCAGGCGCAAGCCGCCGCCGAGTGCGACCTCGGCAGCGCCGAAGGGCGAGCGCGCATGCTGGCGCAGGCGCGTGCGCTGTGGAGCGCGCTGCCTGCCGGCGCCCTGCAGCGCCAGTTGCTCGGCGAGCTCGCGCACGCGGCCCAGTTGGAGCCGGCCGAGCTGGCCGCGCTGTGGATGCCCGAGCGCGCGGCCTCCGGTCGCGCCGCGCCGCGCGCCGACGCGGCCTCCGCGCCCTGGCACCGGCGCCCGGGCGCCCGCTCACGGCCCATGCCCGCCGCCTCCTCCGACCTGGCATTGCGCCTGCTGCTGCGGCATGCCGACTGGTGGGAGCGCCTCTGCGCCGAGGATCACCAGCGCCTGCATGAACTCGGCGGCGAGCACGGGGCGCTCGTGACCTGGCTCGAGGGCCAGCTCCTCGAGCATGGCGCCCAGACCTGGGCCGCGCTCGACGCAGGCCTGCAGGGCCACCCGCTGCACGCCGCGGCGCGACGCATCGTGGACCCGGATTCGCTGCAGGACCGCCACGAGTTCGCCGACCTCGAGCGCGTGCTGCACCGCCTGTGGGAGGCGGAGCTGAACGGGCAGATCGCCGCGCTGATCGACAGCGGCCGCACCGATCGCGAGCACCTGGACCGCATCGCCGCGCTGCGCCAGCGCGCCAACGAACACAAGCGCCTGGCGGCTGCGGTCGGATCCCCGGATGGCGCAGGGCGGCCGGTATAATCCGTGGTTTCAAGCAGCGGCAAGAGTGACAGCAGCACCTCCGGGCCCCGACCACCCTCGTCAAGGGTTCGAACGCCGGTCAAGCTCCCCCGCAAGGGCTGCAGTATCGCAAGGTCACGCAAGCTTGCCCCCCGGCCCCCGTCAGCGGTTGCACCGGACCAAGGTGCGCGTTGCCGCGTGCGCGCTGCACCTCTGCACCGCGCGCCACGCCGCGATCGACCGCGCGAGCAGGGTCGTCACCTTCCAAGCCCAGGACCGCCATGACTGCAAAGAAGCCCGCTGAAAAGACCCCTGCCGACAAGAAGCCGGCCGTCAAGCCCGCCGCTGCGCCGAGTGCGGCCGAGAAGCCCGCGCCCAGGGGCGCTGCGGTGAGCGCCGCCGGCAAGTCGGCGGCCAAGGCCAAGGCCGAGGTCAAGGTCGTCGAGAAGACCGCCGGCAAGGCGCCCGCGGAAGCGGTGGCCAGGAGCACGGCGAAGGCGACCGCCAAGGCCGAAGGCAAGGCCGAAGGCAAGGCAGACGGCAAGGTCGACGCCAAGGCCGCAGCGACCAAGAGCGCGGGGAAGAGCACGACCAAGACGGCTGCGGCCAAGCCCGCGAAGCCCGATCCCAAGGCGGCGGCCAAGGGCCAGAAGGCGCCCGCCACGAAGAAGGTCGGCGAGGACGACGAGGACCTCGGCGACATCGAGGCCGATATCGAAGGCGAGGTCGAGGTCGAGGCGGACGCCGGCGTCGAAGCCAGCGAAGAGAAGGAAGCCAAGGCCAAGCCGCTGCGCATGAAGGTCAGCCGCGCCAAGGAGCGCGCGCTGATGCGCGAGTTCGGCCTCGACGAGACGGCGCTCACCGAAGAGGAGGTCGCCAAGCGCCGCCAGGAGCTGAAGACGCTCATCAAGATGGGCAAGACGCGCGGCTTCCTCACGCACCAGGAGATCAACGATCACCTGCCGGAGAAGCTGGTCAACGAGGAAATCCTCGAAGCCATCGTCTCGATGCTCAACGACATGGGCATCGCCGTCTACGAGCAGGCGCCGGACGCGGCCACGCTGCTCATCAGCGGCAGCAACACCGCCACCGCCACCGACGAGGAGGCGGAGGAAGCCGCCGAGGCGGCGCTGTCGACGGTGGACAGCGAGTTCGGCCGCACCACCGACCCGGTGCGCATGTACATGCGCGAGATGGGCACGGTCGAGCTGCTCACGCGCGAGGGCGAGATCGAGATCGCCAAGCGCATCGAAGGCGGCCTGCAGGCGATGATGCTGGCCATCAGCGCCAGCCCGACGACGATCGCCGAGATCCTCGCCATGGCCGACAAGATCGCCGCCGGCGAGATGCAGATCTCCGAAGTCGTCGACGGCTTCGTCAGCGACGACGAGGCCGACGACTACGTCGCCGAGGAGGACTACGACGAGTTCGACGACGAGGACGACGACGACGGCGCCGGCGGCTCGCGCGCGCTGACGAAGAAGCTCGAGGAGATGAAGAAGCAGGCGCTGGAGAAGTTCACGCTGCTGCGCAGCCACTTCGACCGCATGCGCAAGTCCTACGAGAAGGAAGGCTACAAGTCGGCCGCGTACAACAAGGCGCAGCACTCGATCAGCGACGACCTGATGACGATCCGCTTCACCGTGAAGACGATCGAGCGGCTGTGCAGCATCCTGCGCGAGCAGGTCGACGACGTGCGCCGCCACGAGCGCGAGATCCGCAAGATCGTCGTCGACAAGTGCGGCATGCCGCAGGAGCACTTCGTGCGCACCTTCCCGACCAACGTGCTCAACCTGAAGTGGGCCGAGAAGGAGGTCGCCCTGGCCAAGCCCTACAGCGTCGTGCTCGCGCGCAACCTGCCCGCGGTGCAGGAGCTGCAGCAGAAGCTCGTCGACCTGCAGGCCCGCGCCGTCGTGCCGCTGGAGGACCTCAAGGAGATCAACCGTCGCATGAACGAGGGCGAGAAGGCCAGCCGCGACGCGAAGAAGGAGATGATCGAGGCCAACCTGCGCCTGGTGATCTCGATCGCCAAGAAGTACACCAACCGCGGCCTGCAGTTCCTCGACCTGATCCAGGAAGGCAACATCGGCCTCATGAAGGCGGTCGACAAGTTCGAATACCGCCGCGGCTACAAGTTCTCGACCTACGCCACCTGGTGGATCCGCCAGGCGATCACGCGCTCGATCGCCGACCAGGCGCGCACCATCCGCATCCCGGTGCACATGATCGAGACCATCAACAAGATGAACCGCCTCTCGCGCCAGCACCTGCAGGAGTTCGGCTACGAGCCCGACGCGCCGACGCTGGCCGAAAAGATGGAGATCCCCGAGGACAAGATCCGCAAGATCATGAAGATCGCCAAGGAGCCGATCTCCATGGAGACGCCGATCGGCGACGACGACGATAGCCACCTCGGCGACTTCATCGAGGACACGAACAACGTGGCCCCGGTCGACGCCGCGATGCAGGCCGGCCTGCGCGACGTGGTGAAGGACATCCTCGACAGCCTGACCCCGCGCGAAGCCAAGGTGCTGCGCATGCGCTTCGGCATCGAGATGAGCACCGACCACACGCTGGAAGAAGTCGGCAAGCAGTTCGACGTCACGCGCGAGCGCATCCGCCAGATCGAGGCCAAGGCCATCCGCAAGCTCAAGCACCCGAGCCGATCGGACAAGCTGCGCACGTATCTGGACAACCTGTAAGGCGGGCCAGGTACGTGGCCCGCGCTAGCAGGCTGCCGCACAGCGGCAACGCAGCTTGCGCCGCAGGCACAAGCTGCGCACGTATCTAGACAACCTGTAAGGCTGGCCGGATGCGTGGCCTGCGCCAGCGGGCTGCCGCACAGCGGCAACGCAGCTTGGGGCGTAGCCACAAGCTCGGGACGTATCTGGACAATCTCTGATTGACCGGGTACCGGTTGCCGCGCGGGCGCCCGATTCGACCCACCCGTGCGGGCTGCGGTGTCACACTGCCCGCAGGCGACGCAGTCAAGTCCCCGACGAGGGATGTGTGGCGCGAGGTCGTGAAGACTTCACGAACTACACTTCGCGTCGGCATGACCCAGATCGCCGACCGGACCGTCCTCTTTGCCGACCTGCGCGGCAGCACCTCGCTCTTCGAGACCCTCGGGAACGCCGAGGCGACCTCGGTGGTGACGCATTGCATCAACGCCTTGTCCCGGCCCGTGCAGGCGCAGGGCGGCCATGTCGTGAAGACGCTCGGCGACGGCCTGATGGCCGTGTTTGCCGATTCCGCGGCTGCCGTGCAGACGGCGGTGGCGATGCATGAGGTGCTCGATGGCATGGTGCAGAAGGGCCACGAACGCGGCGCCTCCTCCGGCCTGCGCGGGCTGCGGCTGCAGATCGGCGTGGCCCGCGGCGAGATCGTCGAGATGGGCGGCGACTGCTTCGGAGACGCCGTCAACGTCGCGGCACGGCTGCTGGACCACGCCGGGGACAACGAGACGCTGGTCACCAGCGAAGTGCTGTCGGGCCTGAGCGTCGAGCGGCAGGCGCGTTTTCGCAGCCTCGACCGCCTGGCGCTGCGCGGCCGCGCCGAGCCGGTGCAGGTGCATGTGCTCGGACGGCGGCGCGCGCGCGGAGACGCGGCGATCACCCAGTTCGGCGACGTGACGATCGCCGGTGAGCCCCAAGGCCTGCGCCTGTCCTGGGACCAGCACAGCCGCGTGTTCCCGTGCCGCGCCCTGCCCGCGGTGCTCGGCCGCGGGCCGCAGGCGGCGTTTCGCGTCGACGATTCCCGCGTCTCGCGCTCGCACGCGCGGCTGGACTGGTACGGCGGCAGCTTCCAGCTCACCGACCTGTCGTTCAACGGCACCTACGTGCGCTTTGCCGATGGCGAGATCGTCAGCCTGCGCCGCGGCAGCTGCATGCTGCACGGCAGCGGGACGATCGGCCTGGGCGCCTCGCCGACCGACGCCGACGCCGCCTGCGTGCGATTCGAGGTCGTGCACGTGGACGGCGAGCCGACGTCCCATGAGCGCGACACCGTCTCGGGCCAGCGGCCGATCTACTGAGCGGCATGCGCTTTCGACCCGAGCCGAAGGCCCGGCGGGACGCGCCGGCACGCACGGCACTGCTGCTCGTGAACCTGGGCACGCCCGAGGAACCGAGCGCGGCGGCGTTGCGCCGCTATCTCGCAGAATTTCTCGCCGACCCGCGCGTGGTCGAGATCCCGCGGCTGCTGTGGCGGGTGATCCTGCACGGCATCATCCTGCGCGTGCGGCCGGCCAAGTCGGCCGCCAAGTACCGCTCGATCTGGAGCGCGCAAGGCTCGCCGCTGGCGGTGTGGACAACGCGCCAGGCGCAGGCCCTGCAGCAGGCGCTGCAGGGGCGCGGCCATCGGATTCTCGTGCGCCACGCGATGCGCTACGGCAGGCCGGCGGTCGCGGAGGTGCTGGATGCGCTGCGCGGCGAGGGCGCCACGCGCATCCTGGTGGTGCCGCTCTACCCCCAGTATGCGGGCGCCACGACCGGGAGCGTCGCCGACGCGGTGCACCGCTGGGCACTGCAGGCGCGCCGCGTGCCCGAGCTGCGCAGCATCGCCGACTACCACGACGACGCGGGCTACCTCGATGCCCTCGCCGCCGGCATCCGCGCGCACTGGGCGCGCGAGGGGCGCGGCCGCGTGCTGGTGATGAGCTTTCACGGCATGCCCGCGCGCACGCGCGAGCTGGGCGACCCTTACCACGACCAGTGCCGCGAGACCGCGGCCGGGCTGGCGGCGCGCCTCGGGCTGTCGCCCGCCGACCATCGCGTCACCTTCCAGAGCCGTTTCGGCCGCGCACAGTGGCTCGAGCCCTATACCGAGCCGACGCTGCAGCAACTCGCCCGCGCGGGCGTCGAGTCGGTCGACGTCGTCTGCCCGGGCTTTGCCGCCGACTGCCTGGAGACGCTGGAGGAGATCGCGCAGGAGGGCCGTGCCGCCTTCCTCGCCGCCGGCGGCAAGGCCCTGCACTACATCCCCTGCCTGAACGACGACGCGGCGTGGATCGACGCGCTGGCTGCGCTTGCCGAGCGCCATCTGGCCGGATGGGACACGCGGCAGGCCGCGTGAGCCGCGTGAGCCGCGCTCAGATGCGGCTGCGCGCGCGCAAGGCGAGCAGCCGCGGCAGCAGCACCACCGCCACCAGCAGCGCCAGCAGCGCGGCCGAGACCGGACGCTCGATGAAGACGCTGAAGCGCCCCTCGCCGATGGCCAGGCCGTTGCGCATCTGCGCCTCGGCCAGCGGGCCGAGGATCATGCCAATGATCACCGGCGCGGTCGGGAAGTCGAAGCGGCGCATGACCACGCCCAGCATGCCGATGGCGAACATCAGGAAGAGGTCGAAGGCGCTCTGGCGCATGCCGTAGACGCCCACCGTGGCGAAGATGAGGATGCCGGCATAGAGCGGCGGGCGCGGGATCTCGAGCAGCTTCACCCACAGCCCCACCAGCGGCAGGTTGAGCACCAGCAGCATCACGTTGCCGATGTAGAGCGAGGCGATGAGCGCCCACACCAGCTTCGAACTCGTCTCGAACAGCTGCGGCCCGGCGTTGATGCCGTAGTTCTGCAGCGCCGAGAGCAGGATCGCCGCCGTCACCGAGGTCGGGATGCCGAGCGTGAGCAGCGGCACCAGCGTCGCCGTCACCGCGGCATTGTTCGCCGCCTCGGGCCCGGCCACGCCCTCGATCGCGCCGACGGTGCCGAATTCCTCCTTGTGGCGGCTGAGCTTGCGCTCGACGCCGTAGCTGAGGAAGGTCGGGATCTCGGTGCCGCCGGCGGGGATGGTGCCGAAGGGAAAGCCGAGCGCCGTGCCACGCAGCCAGGCCGGCCAGGAACGGCGCCACTCGCTGCGGCTCATGTAGACGCTGTTCAGGCGGTTGCGCTCGGCGCTGCCGCTGCGCCCCTCGTAGAGCGCGGTGTAGAAGCACTCGCCGACGGCGAAGAGGCCGACGGCCAGCAGCACCACCTCGATGCCGTCGAGGAACTCCGGGATGCCCGCGGTGTAGCGCACCTGCCCGGTGATCTGATCCAGCCCGACGAGGCCGATCGCCAGGCCGATGAAGAGCGCGGTGAGACCGCGCAGCGTGCTCTGGCCGAGCACCGCGCTCACCGTCGTGAAGGCCAGCATCATGAGCAGGAAGTACTCGGGCGGACCGAGTTGGACGGCGTACTTCGCGACGATGGGCGCGAACAGCGTCACCAGCACGGTGGCAATGGTGCCGGCGACGAAGGAGCCGATGGCCGAGGTCGCCAGCGCCGCGCCGGCGCGCCCGCTCTTGGCCATCTTGAAGCCTTCGAGCGCGGTCACCATGGTCCCCGTCTCGCCCGGCGTGTTGAGCAGGATCGAAGTCGTCGAGCCGCCGTACATCGCGCCGTAGTAGATGCCGGCGAAGAAGATCATCGAGGCCGTGGGCTCGACCTGGGCGGTGATGGGCAGCAGCATGGCCACCGTCACCGCCGGTCCGAGACCCGGCAGCACGCCGATCGCCGTGCCGACGGCGCAGCCGACGAAGGCCCACAGCAGGTTGATCGGCGTGGCCGCCGTGGCAAAGCCCTGCAGCAGTTGCGCGAGGATGTCGGCCATCACAGCCACCCGGTGCCGGTGAGGCCGGGCAGGTTGATCGCCAGTACCTTCGTGAAGAGCCAGAAGGCCGGCGCGGCGATGAGGAAGCCGGTGCCCGCGTCGAGCAGCGCGCGGCCCGGGCCGCCGCCGGCGCGCCCTTCGGACAGGCGCAGCCCGCGCACCGCGAGCACGAAGCACAGCGTGCAGCTGAGGATGAAGCCCAGGGTCGTGATCAGCGCCGCGTTGGCGAGCACGCCGACGCCGACCCAGGCCAGCGCGCGCCAGTCGCCGCGCGCGGCGCCCGAGGGCGGCGTCATGGCCTCGAAACCGCCGCGCAGCGCCTGCACGAGCAGCAGCAGGCCGCACAGCGCCAGCGCCGCCGCCACCACCCAGGGCAGGAAGTTCGGGCCCACGCCCTGGTAGCCGGCCTCGCCCGGGATGTCGAGCGCCCCGAGGCCCAGCACGGCGGCCACGAGCAGCACGCCCGCGCCCACCGCGGCCTGCGGCCGGTTCACGGCTGCCGCCTCCTCTCGTTCATCACCCCTCCTCCTGCCCACCCGGCGCAGCGCTCAGACCATGCCGGCCTTGACCATGGTGGCGCGCAGGCTGGCGAACTCGAGATCGACGAACTCCTCGAACGCCTTGCCCGACATCACCGCCGGCGTCCAGCCGTTCTTCTCGAGCGCCTCGGCCCAGGCCTTGGTCTTCAGCGCCGCGAGCACCATGTCGGTCAGGCCCTTGCGCTGCGCCGGACTGATGCCCGGCGCGCCGTACACGCCGCGCCAGTTGCCGATCTCGACGTTGATGCCCTGCTCCTTGAGCGTCGGCACGGCGATGCCCTTCAGACGCTGCGCCGAGGTGACGCCGATGGCGCGCATCTTGCCGCTCTCGATGTACTGCTGGAACTCGCTGTAGCCGCTGCCGCCGATGGTGACGTTGCCACCGAGGATGGCCGCCGTGGCCTCGCCACTCCCCCGGAAGGCGACGTAGTTGATCCTGCTGGCGTCGACGCCGACCTCGCGCGCGATCATCGCCGCCGCGATGTGCTCGGTCGAGCCGCGCGATCCGCCGCCCCACTTGACGCTGCCCGGGTCCTTCTTCAGCTGCTCGATGACCTCGCCCATGGTCTTGAAGGGCGAGTTCGCCGGCAGCACGAAGACGTTGTATTCGCTCGTCAGGCGGGCGATCGGGGTGGCCTGCGTCAGGCTCACCGGCGGCTTGCCGGTGATGATGCCGCCCAGCATCACCGCACCCATCACCAGCAGCGCGTTGCCGTCGCCCTTGCTGGCGTTGACGAATTGCGCCAGGCCGATGGCCCCGGCCGCGCCACCCTTGTTGTCGTAGGTGACGGTGCCGGCCACGCCGGACTCCAGCAGCGCCTTGCCCAGCGCCCGGCCGGTGCTGTCCCAGCCGCCGCCGGGGTTGGCGGGGATCATCATCTTGAGGTTCGCGGCCGCCCGCGCCGACAGCGGCAGGGTGCCGGTGGCCGCCAGGGCGGCCAGGGACTTGAGGAAGGTGTCGCGACGCATCGGTCCTGTCTCCTGTGGGTTGCACCGTCGGAATCCGCGGTGGACCCTGAAATGATCGAAAGCCACGCTGTCAAAGAGCTGTCGTTGCCCCCCGGGATAACCCCAGATGAAGGTGCTGCTGATCGAGGACAACGCGGCGCTGCAGACCACGCTGCAGCGCAGCTTCGAGCGCCGCGGCCTGCAGGTCGTGCTGTGCGGCGACGGCGGCCGTGCGCTGGACCGCTGGCGCGCCAGCGTGCCCGACGTCGTGCTGCTGGACCTGAGCCTGCCCGGCACCGACGGCCTGTCGGTGCTGGCCGCCGCACGCGCCGAAGGGCTGGTCACGCCGGTGCTCATCCTCACCGCACGCGGCACCGTGGGCGACCGCGTGCTCGGCCTGAACACCGGCGCCGACGACTACCTGGCCAAGCCCTTCGACCTCGACGAGCTCGAGGCGCGCATGCATGCGCTGCTGCGCCGCGCGGCGCCGGCCCGCGGCGCGGCCGCGCCGCGCGGCGACTTCGCCGGGCTGACGCTCGACGACGCCAGCGATGCCGTCTACCTGCAGGGCAAGCCGATGGAGCTGAGCGCGCGCGAGGCCGCGCTACTGCGCGCGCTGCTGGCGCGCCCCGGGCAGGCGGTGAGCAAGGAGCGCCTGACCGAGCTGGTCTTCCCGGGCCTGGCCGAGGTCGCCGCCGACGCCATCGAGGTGGTGGTCTACCGGCTGCGCCGCAAGCTGCAGGCCGCGCCGGTGCAGCTGGTGACGCTGCGCGGCCTGGGCTACCTGCTGCGCCGGGCGCCGACATGAGCGCCGGCGCGCGCATCGCGTCCCTGCGCCGACGGCTGCTGGTGGGCATCCTGGTGCCGGCGCTGCTGTTCGTGCTCGTCAACAGCGCGATCCTCTACCGGCAGGCGCTGGACGCCGCCGACACCGCCTACGACCGCACGCTGCTGGCCTCGGCCAAGGCCATCGGCGAGCTGCTCGACGTCGCCCTGGTCGAGGGCCGCCCGCGCCTGCGCTCGACACTGCCCTATAGCGCGCTCGAGGCCTTCGAGGCCGACAACCGCAGCCGGCTGTACTACAAGGTGAGCGGCTTCGACGGCGAAATGGTCTCGGGATTCGAGGACATGCCCCGCTGCGCGCGCGCGGGCGCGAGACGGTGTATGCGGCGCTGGTGCGCTTCTACGACGACCGCATGCGCGGCGAGCGCGTGCGCATGGCCGTGCTGCTGCAGCCGGTGTCGGGAGTCGACGGACATGGCATGGCGACGATCCAGGTCGCGGAGACGCTGGAGCTGCGTCACACGCTGGCGCGCCGCATCCTCATCGACACGCTGTGGCGGCAGGCGCTGCTGGTGCTGGCCATCGGCGCCGTCGTGGTATGGGTGGTGCAGCGGGCAACGCGGCCGGTGCGCGACCTCAGCGCGCGGCTGCGCGGCCGCGCCGACGACGACCTGTCGCCGGTGGACGTGGTCGGCGCGCCGCGCGAGCTGCAGCCGGTGATCGAGGCCACCAATACCGTGATGGCGCGCCTGGCCGCACTGCTCGAGCAGCAGCAGCGCTTCGTGCGCGACGCCAGCCACCAGCTGCGCACGCCGCTGGCGGTGCTGAAGGCGCAGGTGCAGTCGGCCCGGCGCGGCGACGTGGCGCCGGAGCAGGCGCTGCAGGAGATCGGCGGCACGGTCGAGGGCGCCACCGCGCTCGCCAACCAGATGCTGGCGCTGGCCAGGGTCGAGCAGTTGCGCCAGCAGGGACAGGCGCCGCGCGTCGACTGGGAGCCGGTGCTGCGCGCGGTCGCGCTGGACTTGGCACCGCTGGTGGCCGAGCAGCAGCTGGACTTCGAGCTGCAGACCGAGCCGGCGGCGGTGCGCGCCCACGCCTGGTCGCTGCGCGAGCTGGCGCGCAACCTGCTGCACAACGCCATCAAGCACACGCCGGCGCAGGGCTTGCTGGCGATCCGGCTGCACTGCACCGCGGTCGAGGCGGTGCTGACCGTGGACGATGGCGGTCCCGGCATCGACGACGCGCAGCGGCAGCGGCTGTTCCAGCCCTTTGCCGCGGGCGACGGCCGCAGCGGCGCGGGCCTGGGCCTGGCGATCTGCCTGGGGATCGTGCGCGCGGCCGCTGGCCGCATCGCGCTGGTGAACCGCCTCGAGGGCGAGCGCATCGTCGGCCTGCGCGCCGAGGTGCGTCTGCCGTTGGCGGACAATCGCCCCTGATGCCGGACGCCCGCCCCAACGACCGCACACGCCTGGACAAGTGGCTCTGGGCCGCCCGCTTCTACAAGACGCGCTCGCTGGCGGCCGACGAAATCGACCGCGGCCGCATCGACGTCAACGGGCAGCCCGCCAAGCCGGCGCGCGAAGTCCACGTCGGCGATCGCCTCGGCTTGCGCCAGGGCGCCATCACGCGCGTGGTCGAGGTGCTCGGCCTGAGCCAGGTGCGCGGCCCGGCGCCGGTGGCGCAGGCGCTCTACCGCGAGACGCCCGAGAGCATCGCCGCGCGCGAGGCCGCGGCGGCACAGCGTCGCATGGGCGTCGAGCCCGCCGACAGCCTGCGCGAGGGCCGCCCGACCAAGCGCGACCGGCGCCAGCTCGTCGACTGGAACCGCTGGAGCGCAAGCCTCGACGACGGCGGCTGAAGGCCGCGGCTGCAGGCCGCCGCGGGCCTCTTGAAGCGCCGCCGATCGACCCCAACTGCACGCGCGTACCGCGGATTTCGAACCCTCATGACCCAAGACCAAGCCCCACAGCCCCAGGACGACGCGGTCCTGGCCGCTTCCGACGCCGACCTCTCCGCCGAAGCCATGGTGGCCCAGCTGCAGGCCAAGAACCTCGAGATGACCGACGCCTTCCTGCGCGCGCGGGCAGAAGTCGAGAACGTGCGCCGGCGCAGCGAGGAGGACATCGCCAAGGCGCGCAAGTTCGCGATCGAGGCCTTCGCCGAGAGCCTGCTGCCGGTGCTGGACAGCCTGCAGGCCGCGGCGTCGATCGAGAACGCGAGTGCGCAGCAGATGGGCGAAGGCGTGAAGCTCACGCTCGAACAGCTCCTGCAGGCCCTCGAGCGCAACAAGGTGGTGCAGATCGCCCCGCTCGCCGGCACCCGCTTCGACCCGCACCAGCACCAGGCCATCGGCGTCGTCCCCGCCGAGCAGGAGCCCAACACCGTCGTCTCGCTGCTGCAGACGGGCTATCTGATCGCCGATCGCGTGCTGCGCCCGGCATTGGTCATGGTGTCCGCGCCCAGGTAGGGCCGGCACTGGCATTGCGGGCTTGAAAAGCGCCCGACTTATCCACAACTCGAAGACAACCGGATTTCCGCTTCAGGAGCAACCAGCATGGGCAAGATCATCGGCATCGACCTGGGCACGACCAACTCGTGCGTCTCGGTGATGGAGGGCAACAGCACGCGCGTGATCGAGAACAGCGAAGGTGCGCGCACCACGCCCTCGATCGTCGCCTACCAGGACGACGGCGAGATCCTCGTCGGCGCCAGCGCCAAGCGCCAGGCGGTCACCAACCCGAAGAACACGGTCTACGCCTCCAAGCGCCTGATCGGCCGCAAGTTCACCGAGAAGGAAGTGCAGAAGGACATCGACCTCATGCCCTTCAAGATCGTCGCCGCCGATAACGGCGACGCCTGGGTCGAGGTGCGCGGCAAGAAGCTCGCGCCGCCGCAGATCAGCGCCGAGGTGCTGCGCAAGATGAAGAAGACCGCCGAGGACTACCTCGGCGAGGAAGTCACCGAGGCGGTGATCACGGTGCCGGCCTACTTCAACGACAGCCAGCGCCAGGCGACCAAGGACGCCGGCCGCATCGCCGGCCTGGACGTCAAGCGCATCATCAACGAGCCCACCGCGGCGGCGCTGGCCTTCGGCCTGGACAAGCACGGCAAGGGCGACCGCAAGATCGCCGTCTTCGACCTGGGCGGCGGCACCTTCGACATCTCGATCATCGAGATCGCCGACGTCGACGGCGAGAAGCAGTTCGAAGTGCTCTCCACCAACGGCGACACCTTCCTCGGCGGCGAGGACTTCGACCAGCGCATCATCGACTACATCGTCACCGAGTTCAGGAAGGAGCAGGGCGTCGACCTGACCAAGGACGTGCTCGCGCTGCAGCGCCTGAAGGAGGCGGCGGAGAAGGCCAAGATCGAGCTCTCCAACAGCACGCAGACCGACGTCAACCTGCCCTACATCACGGCGGACGCCTCGGGCCCGAAGCACCTGAACATCAAGCTCACGCGCGCCAAGCTCGAGGCCCTGGTCGAGGACCTGGTCGAGCGCACCATCGAGCCCTGCCGCATCGCCATCAAGGATGCAGGCATCAAGGCCGGCGACATCGACGACGTCATCCTCGTCGGCGGGCAGACGCGCATGCCCAAGGTGCAGGAGAAGGTCAAGGAGTTCTTCGGCAAGGATCCGCGCAAGGACGTGAACCCGGACGAGGCCGTCGCCGTGGGCGCGGCCGTGCAGGGCCAGGTGCTGGGCGGCGAGCGCAAGGACGTGCTGCTGCTGGACGTGACGCCGCTGTCGCTGGGCATCGAGACCCTGGGCGGCGTGATGACCAAGATGATCCAGAAGAACACCACCATCCCGACCAAGTTCAGCCAGGTGTTCAGCACCGCCGACGACAACCAGCCGGCGGTGACGATCAAGGTCTTCCAGGGCGAGCGCGAGCTGGCCGCGGGCAACAAGAGCCTGGGCGAGTTCAACCTCGAGGGCATCCCGCCGTCGCCGCGCGGCATGCCGCAGATCGAGGTCACCTTCGACATCGACGCCAACGGCATCCTGCACGTGGGCGCCAAGGACAAGGCCACCGGCAAGGAGAACAAGATCACCATCAAGGCGAACTCGGGCCTGTCGGAGGCCGAGATCGAGAAGATGGTCAAGGACGCCGAGGCCAACGCCGCGGAGGACCACAAGAAGGTCGAACTGGTGCAGGCGCGCAACCAGGCCGATGCCATGGTGCACTCGGTGAGGAAGAGCCTCTCCGAGCACGGCGACAAGCTCGACGCCGGCGAGAAGGAGAAGATCGAGGCCGCGCTCAAGGACGCCGAGGAAGCGATCAAGGGCGACGACAAAGCGGCCATCGATGCCCGCACCGAGGCGCTGATGAGCGCCAGCCAGAAGCTGGGCGAGAAGATGTACGCCGAGCAGGCCGCTGCAGCCGGTGGAGCGGGCGCCGCGGGCGGCACCGAGGGCGGCGCGGGCGGCGCCTCGGCCAAGCCGGCCGACGACGATGTCGTCGACGCCGAGTTCAAGGAAGTCAGGAAGTGACGCGTCGGGCGGCCCCTTTGGGGGTCGCCCGGGCCCGTTCCGCCGCGTGCAAGCCAGGGCAGGCCCGAGCCTGCCGCTTCGCGCGGCGCTTTCGTTTCGTTGACGACATCGGACCATGGCAAAGCGCGACTACTACGAAGTCCTCGGCGTCCCCAAGAACGCCGCGGAGGACGACATCAAGAAGGCCTACCGCAAGCTGGCCATGAAGCATCACCCGGACCGCAACCAGGGTGACGAGGCGAAGAAGGCCGAGGAGAAGTTCAAGGAGATCAAGGAGGCCTACGAGATCCTCTCCGAGCCGCAGAAGCGCGCGGCCTATGACCAGTTCGGCCACGCCGGCGTCGACCCGAGCATGGCCGGCGGGCGCGGCGGACCGGGTGCGGAGGGCTTCGGCGGCTTTGCCGAGGCCTTCGGCGACATCTTCGGCGACATCTTCGGCGGCGGCGGCGGCGGTGGTGGCCGTCGCGGCGGCGGCCAGCAGGTCTATCGCGGCGCGGACCTCAGCTACGCGATGGAGATCACGCTCGAGGAAGCCGCAGGCGGCAAGGACGCGCAGATCCGCATTCCGAGCTGGGACCACTGCGAAACCTGCAAGGGCAGCGGCGCCAAGCCCGGCACCAGCGCCAAGACCTGCCCGAGTTGCAACGGCAGCGGCGCCGTGCACCTGCGCCAGGGCTTCTTCAGCATCCAGCAGACCTGCCCGCACTGCCGAGGCAGCGGCAAGATCATTCCCGAGCCCTGCACGAGCTGCAGCGGCGCCGGTCGGGTCAAGCGCCAGAAGACGCTGGAGGTGAAGGTGCCGCCGGGCATCAACGAAGGCATGCGCATCCGCTCGGCCGGCAACGGCGAGCCCGGCACCAATGGCGGGCCCGCGGGCGACCTCTACATCGAGATCCGCATCAAGGCCCACGAGATGTTCGAGCGCGACGGCGACGACCTGCACTGCTCGGTGCCGATCGCACTCACCACCGCGGCGCTGGGAGGCTCGATCGAGGTGCCCACTCTCTCAGGCGGCAAGGTGGAGATCGACCTGCCGGAGGGCACGCAGCACGGCAAGACCTTCCGCCTGCGCGGCAAGGGCATCAAGGGCATCCGCTCGAGCTACCCGGGCGACCTCTACTGCCACGTGACGGTCGAAACACCGGTGAAGCTGACCGAGCACCAGCGCAAGCTGCTCAAGGACCTCGACGAGTCCTTCCGCAAGGGCGGCGACAAGCACTCGCCCAACGCCAAGAGCTGGACCGATCGCGTGAAGGACCTGTTCAAGTAGCCGGCCCCGCAAGATCCATCAGCCGCGACCGGGCGCGAAAGCCTGCCTTCAGGCGCGCGTCGTCTCGACCTTCGGGTAGAAGTCGCGGTTCTCGAGGCGCATGCGCTCCCACAGACAACGCAGCGTCTCATTGGCCGCACGACGAAAACCGTCCGCGTCCGCGCGGATCGCCTGCGCCGTATTCCAGCGCCGCGCGAAGGCGTCGAAGGCCGCGGCGATCGGCCGCATGTCGGATTGGAAGCGCGCGCCAAGCTGCGCGAGCTCGGAATTGCCGGAGCGCTGCAGCGCGGGATAGAGGGCCAGTTCCTCGGCCGCCAGGTGCAGCTTGATGAGCGAGCTCATGGCCACCACGCCGCCGGCGAGGCCCGGGGCGTTGTCGGAGATGCCGCCACGACTGAGCCGGCGCAGATCGTCGACGTGACGAAGGATCTGGACGTGCTGCTCCTTGAATTTCTCGAGGTTCACTTCTTGTCTCCGGCGTGCTGGGGGAGTTTGCCCGAGACCCAAGCGCCCCGTAGCCTCCCGATATCTCGACCCATGCCGGCAACTCGAAACAAGGGTAAACGCTTATTCTTGATCAAGATCCAATGTGAGCGGCGAACAATTCCTCGCCGTCGACGACGTGGAACGACTTGCGCTGCAGCCGGGAGATGCAGACCACGCGCCCCGGGGCGCAGCGCGGGTCGCGCGTGCGTCCGCCTGCGCCCGGCGCGGGCGGGCGAGGGGGTCACTCCAGCCGCAGGCCGATCGCCTTGACGAGGCTGCCGAAACGGTCCCGCTCATGGTTCTGGTGTTCGACGAAGGCCTCGCGCCCCATCGGCGCCGGGTCCGCGCCGAGCGCGCGCAGCACCTGCACCACCTCGGGGCGTGCCAGCGCCTTGTTGACCTCGTCGTGGATGCGCGCCAGCGCCTCCGCCGGCGTGCCCCGGGGCGCGTAGATGCCGAACATCGTGTCGGCGTTGAAGCCCTTCAGGCCGGCCTCGTCGAGCGTCGGCACGTCCGGGTAGAGCGGTGAGCGCTTCGGGCTGCCGATGGCCAGCAAGCGGATCTTGCCGTCCTTCAGATGCTTGAGCCCGGGGCCCGGATCGAACCAGAAGTCGAGCTGCCCGTTGAGCACATCGATCAGCGCCGGGCCCGCGCCCTTGTAGGGCACGTGCGTCGTCTTCACGCCGGCCATGCGGTCGAACATCTCGGCCGCGAGATGCGGCGAGCTCCCCTGCCCCGGCGTGCCGTAGCTCAGCTTGCCCGGGTTGGCCTTGGCGTAGGCGACGAATTCCTGCACCGTCTTCACCGGCAGCGAGTCCTTCACCTCGAGGTAGACGAGCACGCGCGCCACCGCGGCCACCGGCACGAGTTCCTTCTCCGGGTCGTAGCCCATCTTGGCGTAGATGAGCGGGTTGATGGTGATCGCACCGCCCGAGCTCATGAGAAAGGTGTAGCCGTCGCTGGCGGAACGCGCGACCTCGAGCCCGCCGATGTTGCCCCCCGCGCCGGGCTTGTTCTCGATCACCAGCGGTTGCTTGAGCGCCTCGGACAGGTGCGGCCCGAGTGCGCGCGCCATCGCGTCGGCCGCGCCGCCGGGCGGGAAGTTGACGACCAGGCGCATCGGCTTCGACGGCCAGGTATCGGCCATCGCCGTGCCGGCCAAGGCCAGTCCGGCGAACAGGGTCAGCAGCAGACGGCGGGGAGTACGCGTCATCGTGGGGTCTCCAAGGGTGGGCGCGCGGGGTCTTGATGCCCGGCGCATCGGGCGCAGCAGCGGTGCGGCGAGTCGATCCGCACTCTCGCCAGCGACTGCCTTCGTCGCAATGGGGCAAAACGCGTAGGAACGTGGCGCGCACGCTGCAGCCGCCGCAGCTCGAGCCGCGCGTCGCCTTGGTTAGAGTGGCGACCCATGCTCCCCCGCCCGCCGCTGTTGTTCTCGTTCCAGGGCCCGTGGCGACGGGCCTGCTACGTCGCGCTCTACGAGGCGCTGGCGATCGCCGTCGTCACGCTGGCGATGCTCGCCGGCCAGCAGGACCTGGCCACCGCCGGCGGCCTGGCCGTCGGCAGCTCGGCAATCGCCGTGACCTGGAACTGGATCTTCAACCTCTTCTTCGAGCGCTGGGAAGCGCGCCAGCCCGTGCGCGGCCGCAGCGCGACGCGGCGCATCGCGCACGCGATCGGCTTCGAGGGCGGCCTGGTCATCTGGCTCGTGCCCTTCATGGCCTGGTGGCTGGACGTCGGCCTGTGGTCCGCGCTGCTGCTGGACCTGGCCCTGCTCCTCTTCTTTCTCGTCTACACCTTCGCCTTCACCTGGGCCTTCGACCGACTCTTCGGCCTGCCGGCGGCGGCGGCGTGATTCGCGCGCCGCTCAGGCGCGCTCCCCCACCCAGCCCGCCACCGAGGCCAGCGCCTTGGGCAGCGCGACGGCGTCCGTCCCGCCGGCCATCGCCAGATCCGGCTTGCCGCCGCCCTTGCCGCCGACCTGGCTGGCGACGAAGTTGACGAGCTCGCCAGCCTTCACGCGGCCCATCGCGTCCGCGGTCACGCCCGCGGCGAGCTGGACCTTGCCGCCGTCGACCGCGGCGAGCACGATGGCCGCGCTCTTGAGCTTGTTCTTCAACTGGTCCAGTGTCGTGCGCAGCGTCGCGGCGTCGGCGCCGTCCAGGCGCGCAGCCAGCACCTTCAGGCCCTTCACGTCGATGGCCTGTGCGGCGAGATCATCGCCCTGCGCCGAGGCCAGGCGCCCCTTGAGCGCGGTAATCTGCTTCTCGAGCGCGCGCGCGTGCTCGAGCACCGCATCGACGCGGCCATCGACTTCCGCGGGTGCCACCTTCAGCCGCGCCGCCACGCGCTCGAGCGTGCCTTCGAGCTGCTGCAGGTAGGCCAGCGCGTTGTCCCCGGTGACGGCCTCGACGCGGCGCACGCCCGCAGCGATTCCGCTCTCCGCGACGATCTTGAAGAGGCCGATGTCGCCGCTGCGCTGCACGTGCGTGCCGCCGCAGAGCTCGCGGCTGCTGCCGATGTCGAGCACGCGCACGGTGTCGCCGTACTTCTCGCCGAAGAGCATCATCGCGCCCAGCTTCTGGGCTTCTTCCAGCGGCAGCACACGCGCCTGCGTCGCCGTGTTGGCGAGGATCTCGGCGTTGACGATCGCCTCGACCTGCGCGATCTGCGCCGCGCTCATCGGGTGGTTGTGCGCGAAGTCGAAGCGCGTGCGCTCAGGGCTGACGAGCGAGCCCTTCTGCTGCACGTGGGCGCCCAGCACCTCGCGCAGCGCCTTGTGCATGAGGTGCGTGACGCTGTGGTTGCGCGCCGTGCGCGCGCGCTGCTCGGCGTCCACGCGCGCGACGAAGACGTCGCCCAGCTCCACCTCGCCCTCGACGATGCGGCCCTGGTGACCGTGCACGGCGGCCTGGATCTTCACCGTGTCCTCGACGAGCACGCGCGAGCGTGCGTTGCGCAGCTCGCCGCGGTCGCCGACCTGGCCGCCGCTCTCGGCGTAGAAGGGCGTGTGGTCGAGCACGACGACGACGTCGTCGCCGGCCTTGGCCCGGGTCACCGCGCTGCCGTCGACGTAGATCGCCACCACCTTGCTGTGCTCGCACACCAGGTGCTCGTAGCCGTGGAAGGCGGTGTCGTCACCGGTGTAGGGAAGCCCCGCGGCCATCTTGAACTTGGTCGCGGCGCGCGCCTGCTCGCGCTGGCGGTTCATCGCGGCGTTGAAGCCGGCCTCGTCGACCGCCACGCCGCGCTCGCGGCAGACGTCGGCGGTGAGGTCCAGCGGGAAGCCGAAGGTGTCGTGCAGCTTGAAGACGGTGTCGCCGTCGATGTGCTGCTCGCCCCTGGCCAGCGCCGCTTCCAGGATCTCCATGCCGTTGGCGATGGTCTGGAAGAAGCGCTCCTCCTCGACCTGCAGCACCTCGGTTACGCGCACGGCCTCGCGGCGCAGCTCGGGGTAGGCCTCGCCCATCTCGGCCGCCAAGGGCGCCACCAGCTTGTGGAAGAAGGGCCGCCGCGCGCCGAGCTTGTAGCCGTGGCGGATGGCGCGCCGGGCAATGCGCCGCAGCACGTAGCCGCGGCCCTCGTTGCCGGGGATGACGCCGTCGGTGACGGTGAAGGCGCAGGCGCGGATGTGGTCGGCGATGACCTTCAGGCTCGGCGTCTGCAGGTCCCTCGCCCAGGCCGCGTCGCGCGCGCCGCCGGCATCCAGCACGGCGTCCCGCGTGGCCGCGAGCAGGGTCGCGAAGAGGTCGATCTCGTAGTTGCTGTGCACGTGCTGCAGCACCGCAGCCAGGCGCTCGAGGCCCATGCCGGTGTCGACGCTCGGCTTGGGCAGGCGGTGCATCGTGCCGTCTTCGGTGCGGTTGAACTGCATGAAGACGTTGTTCCAGATCTCGATGTAGCGATCGCCATCCTGCTCGGCGCTGCCCGGTGGGCCGCCCGCGACCTCGGGGCCGTGGTCGTAGAAGATCTCGCTGCACGGGCCGCAGGGGCCGGTGTCGCCCATCATCCAGAAGTTGTCGGACTGGTAGCGCCCGCCCTTGTTGTCGCCGATGCGCACGATGCGCTCGGGCGGCAGGCCGATCACCTGGTGCCAGATGTCGTAGGCCTCGTCGTCCTCGGCGTAGACGGTGGCCCACAGGCGCTCGGGCGGCAGCTTGAAGTAGACGGTCAGCAGCTCCCACGCGTACTTCAGCGCGTCGTGCTTGAAGTAGTCGCCGAAGCTGAAGTTGCCGAGCATCTCGAAGAAGGTGTGGTGGCGCGCGGTGTAACCCACGTTCTCGAGGTCGTTGTGCTTGCCGCCGGCGCGGATGCACTTCTGCGCCGTCGCCGCGCGGCTGTAGGGCCGCTTGTCGAAGCCGAGGAAGACATCCTTGAACTGGTTCATGCCGGCGTTGGTGAAGAGCAGCGTCGGGTCGTCGCCGGGCACCACGGGACTGGAGGCGACGACCTGGTGCCCCTTCGAGGCGAAGTAGTTCAGGAAGGTGGAGCGGATCGCTGCGGCTTTCATCGGCGGCTTTCTGGATGTCGGATTCCCGTCCCGGCGGGCGTCCGAACGCGCCTGCGGTGCCGTCACAAGGGCCGCTGGCCGGGGGTTCGCCCCGCCCCTGGGATGAACCCGCGGATTGTAGGCAGTGGCGCCGCGCCGACGCGCCGACGCGGCCAGCGGCCCTTGCATCTTCAGGCCTCGGACCAGCTCGGGTAGCCCGAGCGGCCTCTGGGCCAAGCGTTGAAGCCCGTGACTGAGCACTGGGCGCCCGAGTTGGACCGTCCTT
>MEFD01000032.1 GCA_001724995.1 Rubrivivax sp. SCN 71-131 | reverse complement strand
TCCACCACGGCGTAACCCCCTCGGGACGCCCGTTTACCCACCTGTTGCTGGCTCCAATATGCCGAACATCGGTGGCTCCATTACGGCGGTCGGTGACAGCAGGGCCGGTGGCTACGTGTGCCGCCTGTTTCACCACCGCGTCGAGCACACCCCTCGTTCGCCGTGCCGAAGGCGCCAGGTGTCCAGCCGGCGCTTCTCTGTGCAGGCTCATGGGCTCGATTCCCGCGGCACAAAGCAAGCGCTCTGCGGCCGCCCGGTGGCTCACTATTTGAGCCACCTATGCCCCTAAGATGCGGATCATGTTGCTGACTCGCACTGCCGCCCATCAGCCCATCGCGCACGGGCCTGGCCACGATCTGATCGATCACTTGCGCTGCGTCGCAGAAGGCGCCGCCGCAGCGGCGCCTGCCCAGGCGCAGGCCTGGGCGCGCCTGGCAGGCCTGTGGCACGACCTGGGCAAATTTCGCCCCGGCTTCCAGCGCCACATCCGGTTGGACGACGACGCTCACATCGAAGACCGCGTCGGCGGCCGCGAAAAGACGCACTCTGCCGCAGGTGCCTTGCACTCCCTGCAAATGCTGCAGGCGCGCGATGGCGAGGTCGGCCGCTACGCCGGCTGGCTGCTGGCGCACCTGATCGCCGCCCATCATGCCGGCCTCTACGACAGTGCCGACCTGAGCGAGCGGCTGCAAGGCGGCGGCGCTATCGACAGCCAGCGAGAACTGGAGGAGGCGCGCCAGGCCTGCGCCGCCCACGCACCCGAATTGCTCGAACTGCCCGCCGACCTGGACGCGCGCCGAATCGTGCTGGATGCACCTGGGCAGCGCGAGGGCGAGCCGCTGGCCCAGTCGCTGCTGCTGCGCATGCTCTTCTCGGCCCTGGTAGACGCCGATTTCCTGGACACCGAGGCCTACCTCAACCAGAACCGAGCCGCGCAACGCGACGGCCACCCGCCGCTGGCCGACTACCTCACCCGGCTGGACCGCCACCTGGGCAGATTGGCCGCGGACGTGCATGCCCAAGGCCGCGCCGGCGATGCGGTGATGCAAGCCCGCGCCCAGGTGCTGGCGGACTGCCGCAGTGCGGCTGCGCAGCCCCCTGGCGTCTACAGCCTGCAGGTGCCCACCGGCGGCGGCAAGACGCTGGCCTCGCTAGCCTTTGCGCTGCGCCACGCCGTGGCCCATGGGCTGGACCGGGTCATCATCGCCATCCCCTACACCAGCATCGTCGAGCAGACAGCCGACGTGCTGGCCGGCGTCTTCGGCCGCGAGGCCATCGTCGAACACCACAGCCAGGCCGACACCGAAGCCGCGCAGGAAACCGCGCGCTCGCGCCTGGCCTGTGAAAACTGGGACGCGCCGCTGATCGTCACCACCAACGTGCAGCTGTTCGAAAGCCTGTTCGCCGCGCGCACCAGCCGCTGCCGCAAGCTGCACCGCGTGCAGCGCAGCGTCATCGTGCTGGACGAGGCGCAGACCCTGCCGCCGCCCTTTCTGCAGCCCACGCTGGCCGCGCTGCGGCTGCTGGTGCATCACTACCGCGTCACGCTGGTGTCCTGCACCGCCACGCAGCCGGTGCTCGACGGCATCGAACGCTTCGACCCCCGGCTGCGGCTGCGCGGCTTGACGCGCGACGGCCAGCCCCCGCGCGAGATCGTGCAGGCGGTGGCGCCGCTGTACGCGCAGTTGCAGCGCGTCACCCTGCATTGGCCGGCCGACCTCCACGCCCCGGCGGAGATCCCGGCACTGGCCGCGCGCCTGGCCGCGGAGCCCGCCGTGCTGGCCATCGTCAACACCCGGCGCGACGCCGCCGAACTGGTGCAGGCCCTGGATGCGGCCGCGCCCGACGGCATGCGCACGCTGCACCTGTCAGCAGCGATGTGCGGCCAGCACCGTGCCGACGTCATCGACCAGATTCGCCAGCGGCTGGACGCCCGTCGCGCCGGCGATGCGCAGCCCTTGCGGGTGGTGGCCACGCAGCTGGTCGAGGCTGGCGTGGACATCGACTTTCCGGTGGTCTGCCGCGCCCTGGGTGGGCTGGACGCCATCGCCCAGGCCGCGGGCCGCTGCAACCGCGAAGGGCGGCTGGGCCCCGGTGGCGGGCGTGTGGAGGTCTTCGTGCGCCCCCTCCCCGCCGTGCTGGCCGCGCTGGTGCGTGCCGCGCAGGCCACGCGTGCCGTGCTGGGCGACGCGCGCCCGCCGTCGCTGCCGCCCGATCTGTTCCGCGCCTATTTCCGGCACTGGTATGCGCAGTTCGACCCCGACGAGAAGAAGATCCTGCCCATGCTCGCGCCAAGCCGTGACTTCGACCTGAAGCTGGCCAGCGCGGCATCCGCCTACCGGCTGGTGGACGACAAGGACCAGGTGAGCGTGGTCGTTCCCTACATGGCCGCGGAAGGCCCGGACGAGCGCGTCGACCGGGCCCGCGAGGCGCTGCAGGCCGGGCGCGCCGAACGTTGGCAGTTGCGTGTGCTGCAGCGTCATGTGGTGCAGGCGCGCCGGCAAGCGGTGCTGGCCGGTCTGGCGCGCGGCGACTTCGCCGAGCCGCTGCCGGGCTGGTTCGTCCTGCAGGACCCGCATCGCTACGATGACCGCCTGGGTCTGCTGGCCGACGGCGCGGTGCTGGACCCGCAGACGCTCGTTCAGTAGCGTCCGTACGACAGGGAGGATCGATGACGATGGACCACCAACGCTTCGTGCTCGAGGTGCGTGGCGACTGGGCCTGCTTCACGCGGCCGGAGATGAAGGTCGAACGCGTCAGCTACGACCTCATCACGCCCTCGGCCGCACGTGCCGTCTTCGAAGCCATCTTCTACAAGCCGGCGGTGCGCTGGGTGGTGCGCCGCATCGAGGTGCTCGCGCCCATGCGCTGGATGAACCTGCGGCGCAACGAGGTGGCCTCGGTGGTTTCCACGGCCAAGGTGCAGCAGGCCATGAAGCATGGCCAGGGCGAGCTGGCGCTGTACGTCGACGAAGACCGCCAGCAACGCGCCGCGCTGCTGCTGCGCGACGTGGCCTACCGGCTGCATGCCGACCTGATCGTGCGCGCCGACCGGGCCGACCCGCAGCCGCCGCCCAAATTCTTCGCCATCTTCGAGCGCCGTGCGCGCAAAGGCCAGTGCGTCAACCAGCCCTACCTGGGCTGCCGCGAATTTGCGGCGCGCTGGCGCCTGGTGGACAACCTGGTCGCCGAACCACCGCCCATCGCCGAGACGCGTGACCTGGGTTGGATGCTGCATGACCTGGACTTCAGCAACCCCGCCGATCCGCAGCCGCGCTTCTTCCGCGCGCAGATGAACGCCGGCGTCGTGGAAGTGCCGGCTTTCGATGACCAGGGGGTGGCGCGGTGATCCTGCAGGCCCTGGTCGACTATTACGAGCGACGCTGCCGCAGCAGTGATCCGGCACGACGATTGCCTTCACTCGGCCTCGAGGACAAGGCCATCCCGTTCGTGATCGAACTGGATTCCGACGGCCGCGTTCGCCAGTTGCGCGACACTCGGCAGCACGACGGCAAGCGCCTGGTCGCCCGGACCTTCCTCGTGCCGCAAGGCGAGAAGAAGACCTCTGGGGTGAAGGCGAACCTGCTGTGGGACAGCGCCGAATACGTGATCGGGCTGGCGCGCGAGCGCAAGTCCGGCGGCGGGCCGGCACCTGCACATGCCTTCCGCGAGCGTATCGAGGCGCTGTCGCAGGATGCCTTGGCGGACCTTGGTATACAGGCCGTGCGTGCCGCGCTGGACCTTGCCGACTGGTCGACGCTGCATGCACACCCAGCCTGGCCGGAGATTGCCGAGACGAACCCCGTCATGAGCTTTTCGTTGGCCGATGACGCTGGTGAGCTGGTCTGCCAGCGGCCGTCGGTGGTACGTGCCGCGCTGCAGACAGACGACGGAGCGCCAGGTGCGATGAGCTGGTGCCTCGTTGAGGGCCGGCGCCTTGCCATTGCACGACTGCATCCATCCATCAAGGGCGTCAAGGATGCGCAGACCTCTGGCGCCAACATCGTGTCGTTCAATGCTCGCGCGTTTGAGTCCTACGGCAAGACCGAGCGACAGGGAGAGAACGCCCCCATGGGCGAACGCGCCGTGTTCGCCTATACAACGGCCCTGAATGCCTTGCTGGCACGCGACTCGCCCAACAGAATCCAAATCGGCGACGCCACCACCGTCGTCTGGGCCGACCGTGACGACGGGCTGGATGCCGAGTTCGCCGCCGTCTTCGGCGACGACCCCGATGCCCATGTCGACGCCATCCGCAAGCGGCTGGATGGCATCCGCAGCGGCAGCCTGGGCGCGCAAGATTCGAACCAGCACTTCTTCGTGCTCGGGCTGGCACCGAATGCCTCGCGCATCGCGGTGCGCTTCTGGTTCCATGAACGTTTTGAGCGCATCGCACCGCGCGTGCTGCAGCATTTCGCCGATCTGCGCATCGTGCGCCAGTCCGACAAGGATGCCGCCACGCCAGCCATGTACTGGCTGCTGCGTGCCATCGCACCCCAGGGCAAGGCGGAGAACGTACCGCCTCGCCTGGCCGGCGAGTGGATGCGCGCCATCCTGGAAGGCACGCCCTACGCGCCGGCGCTGCTGAATGCCGCCGTCAACCGCTGCCGTGCCGAACAGGCCAGCGACAACTTCGCCGGCAACGTGCCCTACCTGCGCGCCGCCATCCTCAAGGCCTGCATCAACCGCGAGCACCGCCGCCGCCACCCTGGCCTGCCATCCGACTTCCAGTTCATCAGAGAGGAACTCGACGTGAACCAGACCGACCCCGGCTACCGGCTCGGGCGCCTGTTTGCCGCGCTGGAGCGCATCCAGTCAGCAGCACAGCCCGGCATCAACGCCACCATCCGCGACCGCTATTACGGTGCCGCCTCCAGCACACCGGGCGCCGTCTTTCCCACGCTGATGCGGCTGAAGAATGCGCACCTGAAGAAGCTGCCGCCGGGACAGGAAACACGCTTCGAAAAGCTCATCGGCGAGATCTGCGGCAGCGTCGAACAGCCCGCACTCGCCGACTTCCCGCGCCAGCTCGACCTGCGTGCGCAAGGCCTGTTCGCGCTGGGCTACTACCACCAGCGGCAGAGCCTTTTTGCCCGCAAGGACGCCGCCGCCGACAACGACAAACCCGCCCAGGAGGACTGACCATGGCCATCGCCCGCCGCTACGACTTCGTGCTGTTGTTCGACGTGAAGGACGGCAACCCCAACGGCGACCCCGACGCCGGCAACCTGCCGCGGCTGGACGCCGAGACCGGGCATGGCCTGGTGACCGACGTGTCGCTCAAGCGCAAGGTGCGCAATTTCGTCGCCATGACCCGAGAGTCCGACCAGAAACCGCCCGAACCGGAAGGAGCCTTCGAGCCCGGTACGAAGCGCTTCGAGATCTATGTCCGCGAAAAGGCCATCCTGAACCTTCAACACCAGCGCGCCTACTCGGCCCTCAAGCTCGACCCCGCCGAAGCGCCGGCCGCCGAAGCCGAAGCCGCCGAGGCGGCACCGAAGAAGAAGGGCGCCAAGGACAAGCGCAAGGGCAGCGGCGACGACGTGGACAAGGCGCGTGCCTGGATGTGCCAGAACTTTTTCGACGTGCGCAGCTTCGGCGCCGTGATGTCCACGGGCACCAATGCCGGCCAGGTGCGCGGCCCGGTGCAGCTGACCTTCGCCCGCTCCGTCGATCCGGTGGTGGCGCTGGAACACTCGATCACCCGCGTCGCCGTGGCCACCGAGGCCGAGGCCGAGAAGCAGCAGGGCGACAACCGCACCATGGGCCGCAAACACACCGTGCCCTACGGCCTGTACCGCGCGCACGGCTTCGTCTCGGCGTTCCTGGCCAGGCAGACCGGCTTCGATGACGCCGACCTGGCATTGCTGTGGCAGGCCCTGGAACAGATGTTCGAGCACGACCGCAGCGCCGCCCGCGGCCAGATGAGCACGCGCGGCCTCTACGTCTTCGAGCACGACGGCGAACTCGGCAACGCCCATGCCCATGCGCTGTTCGACCGCCTGGTCGTCGGCCGGCGCGGCGATGGCGACGAGCCCGTGCGCGACTTCGGCGCATACTCGGTCCGCTTCGACGGCCGCGAGCTGGCCATCGGCGAACTGGCCGAGGCCGGCGGCGGCGTCAGGCTGATCCGGAGGTGCTGAACATGGACTGGCAGGACCGCATCGTGACCACCCCCGACACCTTGTTCGGGCGGCCGCGCATCGCCGGCACGCGGATCGGCGTCGACTTCATCCTGGATCTGATGGCCTCGGGCTGGAGCAGCCAGCGCATCCTCGACGAGTACCCGCAGGTCAAGCCCGACGACCTGCAGGCCGTCTTTGCCTTCGTCAGGGACTGCTTGAAGGAGGAGGACTTCGTGCTCAAGGCCAAGGCCGCCGAAGGCATGACCGGCTGAACCCGCGCCGGGCATGCCGATGGCCGCCTTGCTGCTCGACGAGAACCTGCCCCGTTCGACGGCCGACGCACTCGCCAGGGCCGGCCACGATGTGCTGCACATCGCTCAGGCCGAGGCCGCCGCCGAAGACCGGCGCGTGCTGGCGCTGGCCCGGGCATCGGGACGTGTCCTCGTGACCTTCGACGCCGATTTCGGCGACCTGGTCTACCGGCGCGGAGAGCCGGTACCACCCGCCATCCTGTATCTGCGCCTGCACCCCATCGACGGGGCCGTGGCCGCTGCACTCGTGCTGCAGGCCCTGGACGAACCTGTGCAAGGACAATTCGTGGTGTGCACGCGCGAAGGGCTGCGCCGACGGGCCTTGCCGCCGCAGCCCTGACGAAGCAGCGATGGACGACGCCGACCCCCTGCCCCTGTCGGCCCTGCAGCACTGGGCGTATTGCCCGCGCCAGTGCGGCCTGATCCACCTGGAACAGGCCTTCGACGACAACCTGCATACCCTGCGCGGCAACGCCGTGCATGCACAGGTGGACCGTCCGGGTTTCGAGGTCCGCCGCGGCCTGCGTGTCGAACGCGCCCTGCCGCTGTTCAGCGACCGCCTGGGCCTGGTCGGCAAGGCCGATACGGTGGAGTTCGAGCCCGACGGCACGCCCTACCCGGTGGAATACAAGCACGGCAGCCGCCACAAGGCCGCCGACATCGCCGCCTGCGACGACCTGCAACTGGCTGCACAGGCCTTGTGCCTGCAGGAAATGACCGGCCACCCGGTCAACGAGGGGGCCTTGTTCTATGCCAGCTCCAAGCGGCGGCGGGTGGTGCAGATCGACGACGCGCTGCGAACCCTGGTGGCCGAGACCGCCGCCGCGGCACGCGCCATGCTGGCAGCCGGCCATCTGCCCCCGCCCACCGCCGACATGCGGCGTTGTCACGGCTGCTCGCTGCGCGACCGCTGTCAACCCGAGGCGCTGGCCAGACTGAGCGCGAGCAGCGATGCCGACTTGTTCGACCCCCATGACGACCTGGCCTGACCATGCAGCTGCTCAATACCTTGTACGTGACGCTGCCCGACAGCCACCTGCGGCTGGACAACGACACGCTGCGCCTGCTGGTGGGCGACGAGGCGCGGCTGCGCGTGCCCCTTCACCACCTGGGCGCGGTGGTGTGCTTCGGCCCGGTGAGCGTGAGCGTGCCGCTGATGCACCGGCTGGCCGACGACGGCATCGCGCTGGTGCTTCTGGACTCGAACGGCCGCTTCAAGGCACGCCTGGAAGGTGCCACCGCGGGCAATGTGCTGCTGCGCCGGTCACAGCACGATACGAGCAAGGACGAGGCCTTCGCGCTCAACCTGGGCCGACGCATCGTCGCCGGCAAGCTGCGCAACCAGCGTCATGTGCTGCTGCGCGGCGCGCGCGAGGCCAAGATCGACACCGACCGCCAGGCCTTGACGCGCGCGGCGCAGAACCTGGCCGCCAGCCAGCGCGCACTGCCCGGCGCAATCACGCTGGATGCGGTGCGTGGCGTGGAAGGCGAGGCGGCACGTGGCTACTTCGCGGCGCTGAGCCGACTGGTGCGGCCCGAGCTGCGCGATCACTTCACGATGGACGGCCGCAGTCGGCGCCCGCCGCGTGATCGCATCAATGCGCTGCTGTCCTTCCTCTACGCCATGTGGATGAACGACTGCCGCAGCGCCTGCGAAGCCGCCGGGCTGGACCCGCAGGTGGGCTACCTGCACGCGCTGCGCCCGGGGCGCGCCGCGCTGGCGCTGGACCTGATGGAGGAATTCCGCCCCTTCGCCGACCGGCTGGCGCTGACGCTGGTGAATCGCCTGCAGATCGGCTTCGGCGACTTTGCCGAGCGCGAGGGCGGCGCCGTGATGCTGGAAGGCGATGCCCGCAAGGCGGTGGTGGTGGCCTTCCAGGAGCGCAAGCAGGAGGCGCTGACGCACCCGCTGCTGGCCGAAAACGTGCCGCTGGGCCTGGTGCCGCTGGTGCAGGCGCGACTGCTGGCGCGACACCTGCGCGGCGAGGCGCCCGAGTACCCGCCGTTTGCGGTGCGCTGAAGCACAGGGGGGGATGTCCGCATGCTCGTCATCGTGTGCTACGACGTCAATACCGAGACGCGCGAAGGCCGGCGCCGCCTGCGGCGTGTGGCGAAGGCCTGCGAAGGCCGGGGGCAGCGCGTGCAGAAGTCGGTGTTCGAGTGCCAGCTGGATTTGGCGGGCATGGAAGATCTGGAGCGGCGCCTGCTGTCCATCATGGATCTCGACAGTGACTGCCTGCGCCTGTACCGATTGGCCGACACGCGGGGCTGCGAGGTTCGCGAGCATGGCCGGTTCCGAGCCACCGACTTTGATGGCCCCCTAGTGCTGTGACGCGCGAACCCTCAGCGTCGGCGACAGCGGGTGAGGTTCGCGCACGACACGGATCGCCGCCGGCCCTGGGGCAGCACGGTCGGACGCTCGACTTCGACGGAGAATGCCACCCGTCGCTTCGTCAGGTCCGCGCCACGACGTCAAAAACGCGTGTCGCGACAGGCGCTTGCGCGAGCGGTGTCGCGCGCCCTTAATCGGGCGCGCGTGGATTGAAACTGCGTAACACGACTCTCGACGACATTGCCGCGGTCGTCGCGCGCCCTTAATCGGGCGCGCGTGGATTGAAACCAATGGCCGCGATACGTGGCCACGCTTCCGGCCGGTCGCGCGCCCTTAATCGGGCGCGCGTGGATTGAAACATCCGCGGGCTGACGCTCGAGAAGGCTGACAAGACGTCGCGCGCCCTTAATCGGGCGCGCGTGGATTGAAACTCGCGTCGACCGGCGCGTGCAGGAGTCGTTGAATGGTCGCGCGCCCTTAATCGGGCGCGCGTGGATTGAAACACGCTGTTCCGTCAGCCCGGCACCGTCATGGCGCGTCGCGCGCCCTTAATCGGGCGCGCGTGGATTGAAACTGCAGCACGCCGCGCCCCCACGGGTAGGCGTCCAGTCGCGCGCCCTTAATCGGGCGCGCGTGGATTGAAACGTCGACCGTGCCGGGGGTTCCGGCCAGTTCGTTCGGTCGCGCGCCCTTAATCGGGCGCGCGTGGATTGAAACCATTGCCCGCAGTCGGCCAGGTCGTGCCTGCGTCGTCGCGCGCCCTTAATCGGGCGCGCGTGGATTGAAACTGCGTATTCGAGGCCCGCAGTCGCCAGTAGCTCGGCAGTCGCGCGCCCTTAATCGGGCGCGCGTGGATTGAAACGCCATGGGGGTCAGTCTCCTGTGGGATGGTCTTGGTCGCGCGCCCTTAATCGGGCGCGCGTGGATTGAAACTACATCGCGGGCGGTGCTGACGGCGGCGCTCACGTGTCGCGCGCCCTTAATCGGGCGCGCGTGGATTGAAACTCCGGCAACGCGTGGAGCTTGTCCTTCGTTGTCGGTCGCGCGCCCTTAATCGGGCGCGCGTGGATTGAAACGCAAGCCGCATCGCGCGCACCGAGCTGGCACGCGGTCGCGCGCCCTTAATCGGGCGCGCGTGGATTGAAACAAGTGCTGGTGCAGCCCGAACTTGGGTATCCAGGCAGTCGCGCGCCCTTAATCGGGCGCGCGTGGATTGAAACCTGCAGGTAGCGCCACAGCCGCGCGAAGGCTGCGGTCGCGCGCCCTTAATCGGGCGCGCGTGGATTGAAACACGGCGGTCTTGGCCGGCTTGACGGTGACGGCGTGGTCGCGCGCCCTTAATCGGGCGCGCGTGGATTGAAACGTTCGCATGGCGGCGATGGCGGCGATCATGGCCGGTCGCGCGCCCTTAATCGGGCGCGCGTGGATTGAAACCCACGGGGATGGCGATCTGGTTCACAACGCTGCGCAGTCGCGCGCCCTTAATCGGGCGCGCGTGGATTGAAACATACGTGCCGCTGGTGGTAGGCGCTGCGCAAGCTCGTCGCGCGCCCTTAATCGGGCGCGCGTGGATTGAAACTGATCATTTTGGTCACTCGGTTGGTTGGAGAGGGCGTCGCGCGCCCTTAATCGGGCGCGCGTGGATTGAAACTGGCTGACGCCACGCTGGATCCGCCGCTTGAGCCGGTCGCGCGCCCTTAATCGGGCGCGCGTGGATTGAAACGGAGGGGCTAATCCATTGCCGGCGGCCTTGGAGGTCGCGCGCCCTTAATCGGGCGCGCGTGGATTGAAACACTCGCAAACCACTTCCCTTGACCTGCCAGCCCATGTCGCGCGCCCTTAATCGGGCGCGCGTGGATTGAAACCACTACGAATTCCGCGGCGACGGGGCGGCGCTCGGTCGCGCGCCCTTAATCGGGCGCGCGTGGATTGAAACATCCTGCACCCGCGCGGGATCAAGTGGAAGGGCGGTCGCGCGCCCTTAATCGGGCGCGCGTGGATTGAAAGTCGGCGCAGCCAAGGCTCGGACGCGACTACTGCGGCTGTTGCTCAGGGTCGGCTCGCCGGTGGGCCACCTCGGCGGCCGCCCGTTCGCGCTGGCGGGTTGGCCTCGGCGGAGCTCGGGTGCGCCGCCCCGACTCGCGCGCTTCAGCGGCGTCCCAGCGCCTCGCGCACCGCCGGCAGCTGGCGGCGCGAGACAAGCAGCCATTCGTCGATCGGCGCCACGCGCACGGCCCAGGATTCCTCGCCGCCGGGCTCGGCATGCGGGCGCAATTCGCGTACCGCGCGCGCGGCGACGAGTGCGTTGCGGTGGATGCGGATGAAGCCCGGGCCCAGGCGCTGCTCGAGGTCGGTGAGCGAATCGTCCAGCAGGTGCGTCTCGGCCGCGGTGCGCAGCGTGACGTACTTCTGCTCGGCCTTCAGCACCAGCACCTCGGCCACCGGGATGCGGCGCAGCTGCCCGCGCGTGTGCGCCACCAGCACCGGCTCCTCGAGTCGCGCGCCGCCCTGGCCCTGCGCCGGCCAGCGCCGCTGCACGACGCGCTGCAGCGCGGCCTGCAGTCGCTCGCGGCGCACCGGCTTGGTCAGGTAGTCGACCGCCTCCAACTCGAAGGCGCGCAGTGCATGGCTGCCGTGCGCGGTGACGAAGACCACCGACGGCGGCTGCGGCAGCGAACGCAGCGCCGCGGCGAGCTGCATGCCGTCGCGCCCGGGCATGCGGATGTCCAGCAGCACCAGCTCGCAGGGCCGGGCCTGCAGCAAGGCCAACGCCGACGCTGCGTCGGCGGCCTCGCCGATGACCTCGAGCGCCGGCTCGGCGAGTTCCTGCAGCAGCCCGCGCAGGCGCAGGCGCGCGAGTTCCTCGTCGTCGACGATCAGCGTGCGCAGCGCGGGGTTCACAGCGGCACCGTGATGCGGGCGTGAAAGCCCTCGTCGTCGCGCCAGGTCTCGCACTGGCCGGCGAGGTCGTGCAGCAGCCGCAGGCGCTCGCGCACGTTGTCCAGCGCCATGCCGTGCCCGGTGGGGGCGGGTTCGTCGCCCAACGTGTTGTGGACGATGATCACGGCCTGCCCGCGCCGGGCCATGGCCTCGACGCGGATCCGCCCGCCCCCCGCGGCCGACTCGATGCCGTGGCGCACGGCGTTCTCCACCAGCGGCTGCAGCACCAGCGGGGGCACGCGCGCGTACAGGGCCTGCGGCTCGAGCGCCCAGCTCACCTGCAGCCGGGCGCCGAAGCGCACCGCCTCGATCGCCAGATAGCGCCGCGCCAGCGTCACCTCGTCGGCCAGCGTCACCGCGCTGCCGCTCTCGGCCAGCGCGACGCGAAAGAGCTCGGCCAGGTCCTCGAGCACGGCTTCGGCGCGCGCCGGGTCGATGCGCACCAGCGCCACCGCCGTGTTCAGCGTGTTGAAGAGGAAGTGCGGGCGGATGCGCGACTGCAGCTCGGCCAGGCGCGCGCTGCTCGCCGCCGGCTGCCAGATGCGCGCGCGCAGCTCGAGCCAGGCCCACAGCAGGGCCGCCAGGCCGCCGCCGGCAAGCAGCATGCCGGCCAGACGCAGCACACCCCCTTCGGCCAGCCCGGCGAGCGCCAGCGGCCACCACACCAGCACCGCCACGAGCGCGCCCAGCAGCAGCATCACCGTGCCGCGCAGCGCCACCGCGCGCGGGCCGAGCCAGCGCCGCGCCGCGCACAGCAGCGCCAGCCACAGCACCGTGCCGGCCGCGCCAGCGAAGGCGGCAGCGCCCTGGCGCGCGAGCCAGTCCGCAGCGCTGGCGCTGCCGGCCAGCACGGCGATCGCCAGCACCAGCTGCACCAGCAGCACCGCGCGCAGGCCCAGCGCCGGCTGGCAGAGGTCGTAGGCCGCCGCATCGGCACTACCGGCTTCGGCCAGCGGGCTGAAGCCCGTCAGCGACTGCGCCGTGCTGCGGAACTCGCTCACGCGCTGGCTCTCGGGCCAGAGGCTGGCTGCGCGGCTGCCGGTGGGCGCGAAGTCGGGCGGTGGATCCTGGGGTTCGGACATGTCGACGCGAAGCTCGCGCCGATAATACGCAGCCCCGCGCCGCCCTCCCCTTGCCCTCCCGCCTGCATTCCCCATGTCCAGCGATCCCCTGGCCAACAAGGCCCAAGCCTGGTCGGCGCTCTTCTCCGAGCCGATGAGCGACCTCGTCAAGCGCTACACGGCGAGCGTCGATTTCGACAAGCGCCTCTGGCGCGCCGACATCGAAGGCAGCCTGGCGCACGCCGAGATGCTGGCCGCGCAAGGCATCATCGGCGCGCAGGATCTCGCCGACATCCGCCGCGGCATGACACAGATCGGGCAGGAGATCGAATCGGGCCGCTTCGAGTGGAAGCTCGAGCTGGAGGACGTGCACCTGAACATCGAGGCGCGGCTGACGGCGCTGGTGGGCGACGCCGGCAAGCGCCTGCACACCGGACGCAGCCGCAACGACCAGGTGGCCACCGACGTGCGCCTGTGGCTGCGCGGCGAGATCGATCGCCTGCGGCCCCTGCTGCTCGAGATGCAGCGCGCGCTGCTGGAGGTGGCCGATGGCCACGCCGAGACGGTGATGCCCGGCTTCACGCACCTGCAGGTGGCGCAGCCGGTGAGCTTCGCGCACCACCTGCTGGCCTACGTGGAAATGTTCGCGCGCGACGCCGAGCGCCTGTGCGACCTGCGCCGGCGCGTCAACCGCCTGCCGCTGGGAGCGGCGGCGCTGGCCGGGACGAGCTACGCGCTCGATCGCGAGCGCGTGGCGCGCACGCTCGGCTTCGAGGGCCTGTGCGAGAACAGCCTGGATGCAGTCAGCGACCGCGACTTCGCGCTCGAATTCGGCGCCTTCGCCTCCATCGGCATGGTGCACGTCTCGCGACTGGCCGAGGAGATCGTGCTGTGGATGAGCCAGAACTTCGGCTTCATCGACCTCGCCGACCGCTACTGCACGGGCTCGTCGATCATGCCGCAGAAGCGCAACCCCGACGTCGCCGAGCTGGCGCGCGGCAAGAGCGGCCGCGTGATCGGCCACCTCATGGCGCTGCTGACGCTGATGAAGGGCCAGCCGCTGGCCTACAACAAGGACAACCAGGAAGACAAGGAGCCCTTGTTCGATACCGTCGACACGCTCTCGGACACGCTGCGCATCATGGCCGAGATGGTCCAGGGCCTGAAGGTCAGGCCCGAGGCGATGGAGCGCGCCGCGCGCCGCGGCTACGCCACCGCCACCGATCTGGCCGACTACCTGGTGAAGAAGGGCCTGCCCTTTCGCGACGCCCATGAGGCGGTGGCGCACGCGGTGAAGGTGGCGCTGGAGCGGGGCGTCGATCTGGCCGAGCTGTCGCTGGCCGAACTGCAGGCGATCCAGCCGCTGATCGCTGAGGACGCCTTCGACGTGCTGACGCTGCGCGGCTCGATGCACGCGCGCACGGTGACCGGCGGCACGGCGCCCGCGCAGGTGCGCGCGCGCATCGCGGCGCATCGCGCGCGACTGGCCGCGGCCTGACTAGCCGGCGCGCGGCGCCGGGCGGCCGACCCAGGGCCAGTCCAGCAACTCCGCCAGCCGCGTGACCACCCACTCCGCCTCGCCTGCGTCCAGCCCCGAGGCCGGCGCCTGCAGGCCGCGGGCGATGCGCCCGAGCACGTCGGACTCGGTCACGCCCAGGTCATGGCGGATCGCCTGCGCCTGCTCGAGCAGCGCCTGCGCCAGGTCCTCGCAGAGTTCGTGGCGGGCGCCAAGCTCGCGCCGCGGCAGACGCAGACGGCCGCGGGCGTCGGCATGCACGGCGTGAAACGAAGGCGGGATGAAGACCTGGTCGTCGTCGGCCATGACGCGGTTGTACCGCGGCGGCGCGCGCCCGCCGGGGCCCCGCCAACAGCGCTACGCTTGGCCGCCATGACGCCACGCCGCCGCTGGGTCGCTCACCTCGACATGGACGCCTTCTACGCGTCGGTCGAGCTGCTGCGCTATCCGGAGTTGAAGGGCCTGCCGGTGGTGATCGGCGGCCGGCGCCGCCACCAGCCGCAGCCGCAGCCCGACGGAAGCCGGCGCTTTGCCACGCTGCGCGAGTACACCGGCCGCGGCGTCATCACCACCGCGACCTACGCCGCGCGCGCCTTCGGCGTCAACTCGGCGATGGGCTTGATGAAGGCCGCCGCGCTGTGTCCGCAGGCCGTCCTTCTGCCAGCGGACTTCGACGAGTACCGGCGCTATTCGCGCGCCTTCAAGGCCGCCGTGGCCGAAGTGGCGCCGGTGATCGAGGACCGCGGCATCGACGAGATCTACATCGAGCTCACCGACCTGCCCGGCGCGCAGGACGCGCTCGGCCACGACGCCTGCGGCGGCGTGCGCGCCATCGCCCAGGAGATCCGCAACAACGTGCGCCGGGCCACGGGCCTCACCTGCTCGATCGGCGTCACGCCCAACAAGCTGCTCTCCAAGATCGCCAGCGAACTCGACAAGCCCGACGGCCTGACGCTGATCACCGAGGACGACATCCCGGCGCGCATCTGGCCGCTGGCGGTGCGGCGCATCAACGGCATCGGCCCGAAGGCCGGCGCCAAGCTCGCTGCGCTGGGCGTGGAGACCATCGGCGAGCTCGCCGCCCGGCCGCGCGAGGAGCTGATCGCGCACTTCGGGCGCAGCCAGGGGCGCTGGCTGCACGAGTGCGCCAACGGCCGCGACGAGCGCCCGGTGGTGACGTACAGCGAGCCGGTGTCGGTGAGCCGCGAGACCACCTTCGAGCGCGACCTGCACGCGGTGGCCGACCGCGCGACCCTGGGCGCGGTCTTCACCGGACTGTGCGAGCAGCTCGCGGGCGACCTGCGGCGCAAGGGCTACCGCAGCCGAACCATCGGCATCAAGCTGCGCTTCGACGACTTCCGCACCGTGACGCGCGACCACACGCTGGCTCAGCCCGTCGCCGACGCCGCCGCGATCCGCCACACCGCCGGCCAGTGCCTCAAGCGCGTCGACCTCTCGCGCCGGCTGCGCCTGCTGGGCGTGCGTGCCTCCGGCCTCGTGCACGCGCGGCAGGAAGCCGGTGCCGCCTGCGGACACCCCGCCGTGCACCGTGGCGGCGCGCCCGCCGAGGAAGCCCGCGCGCCGGCGGCGCCACAGCTCTTCGACGGCGAGCCGTCGGCGTGAGCGCACCTTCCTTCAGCGACTCGGCAGCCGGTACAGCCAGACCGCGGTGACGCCGCAGACGATCGAAGGCAGCCAGCGCCAGGGGTCGGGCAGCACCCACAGCGTCCAGGCGCAGCTTGCCGCCATCGTCACCCAGGCGAGCTGCTTGGCGCGCAGCGGCACCACGCGGCGCGCGCGCCAGGCGCGCACCATCGGGCCGAAGCGCCGGTGCCGCAGCAGCCAGCGCTCCCAGCGCGGGCTGCCGCGCGTGAAGCAATAGGCCGCCAGCAGCACGAACGGCGTCGTCGGCAACACCGGCAGGAAGACGCCGACGATGCCGAGCACGAGCATGACGAAGCCCGCACCCAGCCACAGACGGGCGATCCAGCCGCGCGCCACGCGCGTCGAAGACGGCCCGGAAGTCATCGGGCGATCATAGTCAGCAGCTGCCGCAGAAGGCCGCGCCGCGGCCCGCAAGGCCTCGGGGTCTGCAGTGTCACTGCGGCGGCAGCGCGCTGGTTAGCATTGGCGTCACGAGGAGGCGCGCTGCACCATGACCGTGATCACCAACGTCGAAGACCTGCGGCTGCTGGCGAGGAAACGCGTGCCGCGCATGTTCTACGACTACGCCGACTCGGGCAGCTGGACCGAGTCGACCTACCGCGCCAACGAGAGCGATTTCCAGCGCATCAAGCTGCGCCAGCGCGTGGCGGTGAACATGGAGAACCGCAGCACGGCGGTGAAGATGGTCGGCATCGAGATGGCGATGCCGGTGGCGATCGCCCCGGTGGGCCTGACCGGCATGCAGCACGCCGACGGCGAGATCCTCGCCGCGCAGGCGGCCGAGGCCTGCGGCATCCGCTTCACGCTCTCGACGATGAGCATCTGCTCGATCGAGGACGTCGCCGCGCAGACGAAGAAGCCGTTCTGGTTCCAGCTCTACGTCATGCGCGACCGCGAGTTCATCGAGCGCCTGATCGACCGCGCCAAGGCCGCCGGCTGCGACGCACTGGTGCTGACACTGGATCTACAGATCCTCGGCCAGCGCCACAAGGATCTGAAGAACGGCCTCTCGGCGCCGCCCAGGCCGACGATCGCCAACCTCATCAACATCGCCACCAAGCCGCGCTGGTGCCTGGGCATGCTGGGCACGCGGCGGCGCCAGTTCGGCAACATCGTCGGCCACGTCAAGGGCGTCGAGAACATGGGCAGCCTCTCGGACTGGACGGCCAGGCAGTTCGACCCGCGGCTGAACTGGGGCGACGTCGAGTGGATCAAGAAGCGCTGGGGCGGCAAGCTGATCCTCAAGGGCATCCAGGACGTCGAGGACGCACGCCTGGCGGTGGACAGCGGCGCCGACGCGCTCATCGTCAGCAACCACGGCGGGCGCCAGCTCGACGGCGCGCAGTCGAGCATCGAGGCGCTGCCGGCGATCGTCGCCGAGGTCGGCAACCGGATCGAAGTGCACATGGACGGCGGCATCCGCAGCGGGCAGGACGTGCTCAAGGCCTGGGCGCTGGGCGCGCGCGGCACCTACGTCGGCCGCGCCATGGCCTACGGCCTGGGCGCGATGGGCAAGGAGGGCGTGGCCAAGGCGCTCGAGCTGATCCGCAACGAGCTCGACCTGACGATGGCCTTCTGCGGCCACACGCGGCTCGAGACCGTGGACCGCTCGATCCTGCTGCCTGGCAGCTACCCCGCCTGAGGCCGGCGCCTGCCGTCGCGACGCCACCCATGAAGACGCCTGCGCGCCGCATCGACCTCGCGCTGCAGGGCGGCGGCACGCAGGGGGCCTTCACCTGGGGCGTGCTCGATCGCCTGCTCGAGGACGAGCGCATCCGCTTCGGCGCGATCAGCGGCTCCAGCGCCGGCGCGATGAACGCGGTCGCGCTGGCCGCCGGTTTCGCCGAGGGCGGGCGCAAGGGCGCGCGCGAATCGCTGCTGCGCTTCTGGTCGCGCGTGGCCGACAGCATGCGCCTGGCGCACTGGGCCAACGCCTGGATGGGCCTGGTGCCGGCGGGCCCGGCCCTGGCGGCAAGCGCGCCGCTGCGCGCGGCCTTCGAAGTCGCGCAGGCCTGGCTGGCACCCGCGGCCAACGGCAACCCGCTGCGCGCGGTGCTGCGCGACACGATCGACTTCGACGCCGTGCGACGCTGCAGCGAGCTGCGCCTCTTCATCGGCGCGACGCACGTGCGCAGCGGCCAGCTGCGCATCTTCGACGGCGCGAGCCTGGACGCCGAGGCGGTGCTTGCCTCGGCCTGCCTGCCCACGCTCTTCCCGGCGGTGCTCATCGACGGCGAGGCCTACTGGGACGGCGGCTTCATGGGCAACCCCTCGCTGCTGCCGCTGCTCGATCATTCGCCCAACCTCGACCTGATGCTGGTGCAGCTCTACCCGAGCCGGCGCCAGGCGATGCCGTCGACGGCGCCGCAAATCGTCGAACGCATCCAGGAGATCGGCTTTCACGGCAGCCTGGTGAAGGAGTTGCGTTCGCTGGCCGTGCTGCAGCGCGTGGTGCGCGACGAGGGCCTGGACACGGCGCACGCGCGCGTGCCGCTGCTGCGCAAGGTCGGCCGCTTGCGCGTGCACCGCATCGAGGGCGGCGAGCCGCTCGAAGCCCTGTCCGCGCCGCAGCCGCTGCAGTCGACCTGGCACCAACTGCTCAACCTGCGCCGCGCCGGGCACGCGGCGGCGGATCGCTGGCTGCAGGAGAACGCCGCCCACCTGGGTCGCCGCGGCACCGTCAACCTGATCGCCGAGTTTCTCGACAACGGCGGGCGGTGAAGCCGTGACGCCGTGACGCCGCGTGTCCGGCTCCATGCGCCGGACCCTACGCGCGCTCGATGCGCGCGTAGGCCGAATGGTTGTGAATCGACTCGAAGTTCTCGACCTCGACCGCGTAGCGGCCGATGCGCGCGTCCTGGTTCAGGCGCAGCGCGACGTCGCGCACCAGGTCCTCGACGAACTTGGGGTTCTCGTAGGCGCGCTCGGTGACCCACTTCTCGTCGCTGCGCTTGAGCATGGGCCAGATCTCGCTGCTGGCCGACTCCTCGGCAAAGCGCACCAGCTCGTGCCACTCGATGGACTGCAGCAGCTCGACGCGGATCGTCACCAGCGAGCGCTGGTTGTGCGCACCGTAGTCGGAGATCTCCTTGCTGCACGGGCAAAGGCTCTTCACCGGCACGCCGACCTCGGCCCAGACGGTGGTCGCGCCCGCACGCGTCTGCGCGACCCAGCGGCCCTGGACGTCGAGCAGGCTGGCCAGGCCCGAGACGGGCGCGCGCTTCTTCAGGAAGAAGGTGAAGGCGACCTCGATCTGCCCCTCCCGCGCGTGCAGCAGTTCGAGCATCCGCGCATGGCGCGCGCGCAGCACGGCGGCATCCAGCGGCTCGGTGTTCTGCTCCAGCCAGGCGACGAAGCGCGACATGTGGGTGCCCTTCTGCTCGGCCGGCAGCGCCACGTCCAGGGTCCACTCGCCGGTGGCCGGCTGCACGGCCCCGGCCACGCGCAGCTGCAGCGGGTAGCGCAAGGCCTTGACACCGACGCGCTGGATGGCGAGGTGGCGCTCGTCGCGCTCACTCTGCGTGTCGGGGATGTGAAGGGCGTCGGTCAGCTTGTTCATCGGGGGGCGGGAGGTCGCGTCGATCGGGCCGCGACGCCACGGCAAAGGCTACACGAGGGCACGAGGATCTGCTTGCCGCTCAGCCGCCGACCGCACTGAGGGCAGTGCGTCGCGGCACGAAGCGCTGGCGAATCGCCTGCTCGATCCCGGGCGCGTCCAGTGCGCACTGCGCCAGGAGCCGCGCCGGGTCGCCGTGCTCGATGAAGCGGTCGGGCAGGCCCAGATGCAGCAGCGGCAGCGCCAGCGCGGCCGCGGCCAGGCATTCGCCCACCGCCGAGCCGGCCCCGCCGGCAATGCAGCCTTCCTCGACGGTGACGATGGCCTCGTGGCTGCGTGCCATCTCGAGCACCAGCGCCACATCCAGCGGCTTGGCAAAGCGCATGTCGACGACGCTGGCGTCGAGCTTCTCCGCCGCGGCCAGCGCCGGGTGCAGCAGGGTGCCGAAGGCGAGGATCGCGATGCCCTTGCCCTTGCGCCGCAGCACACCCTTGCCCCAGGGCCATTCGGCGAGATCGGCCTCGACCGCCGCGCCGACCCCACTGCCCCGCGGGTAGCGCACGGCCACCGGATGGCCGTGCCGGAAGGCGGTGGTGAGGGCCTGGCGGCACTCGTTCTCGTCGCTGGGCACCAGCATGCTGCAGTGGGGCAGGCAGCGCACGAAGGCGATGTCGAAGGCGCCGGCGTGCGTCGGCCCATCGGCGCCGACGATGCCGGCACGGTCGAGCGCGAACACCACCGGCAGGTCCTGGATGGCGACGTCGTGCACGAGCTGGTCGTAGCCGCGCTGCAGGAAGGTGGAGTAGATCGCGACCACCGGCTTCAGGCCCTCGCAGGCCATGCCCGCGGCAAACGTCACCGCATGCTGCTCGGCGATGCCGACGTCGAAGTAGCGCTGCGGAAAGCGCCGCTCGAACTCGACCAGGCCCGAGCCCTCGCGCATCGCCGGGGTGATGGCCACGAGGCGCTCGTCGACCTCGCCCATGTCGCACAGCCACTGCCCGAAGACCTGGGTGAAGCTGGGCTTGGGCGGGGTCGCCGGCTTCACGAGGCCGATTGCCGGGTCGAACTTGCCCGGGCCGTGGTAGTTCACGGGATCGGCCTCGGCGAGCTTGTAGCCGTAGCCCTTCTTCGTCACCACGTGCAGGAACTGCGGCCCCTTGCGGTCACGCAGGTTCTCGAGGGTGGGGATGAGCGCGTCGAGGTCGTGGCCGTCGATCGGGCCCACGTACTGGAAGCCGAACTCCTCGAAGATCGTGCTCGGCACCAGCATGCCCTTGGCGTGCTCCTCGAGGCGGCGCGCGATCTCGAACAGCGGCGTGTTCTTCAGCACCGCCTTCGCGCCCTCGCGCGCGGCGGCGTAGAAGCGTCCGCTCATCAGCCGCGCGAGATGCTTGTTCAGCGCGCCCACGGGCGGACTGATCGACATGTCGTTGTCGTTGAGCACCACCAGCAGGTCGGCGTTGTCACCGCCGTGCGAGACGCCGGCGTTGTTCAGCGCCTCGAAGGCCATGCCCGCGGTCATCGCGCCGTCGCCGATGATGGCCACGGCCTTGCGCTCCTCACCCTTCAGGCGGGCCGCGCGCGCCATGCCGAGCGCAGCCGAGATGCTGGTCGAGCTGTGCGCGGTGCCGAAGCTGTCGTACTCGCTCTCCTCGCGACGCGGGAAGCCGCTGATGCCGCCGAGCTGGCGCAGCGAGCGCATGCCCTCGCGCCGCCCGCTGAGGATCTTGTGCGGATAGGTCTGGTGCCCCACGTCCCACACCAGCCGGTCCCACGGCGTGTTGAAGACGTAGTGCAGCGCGATCGTCAGCTCCACCGTGCCGAGATTGCTCGACAGGTGCCCGCCGGTCTGGCTGACGCTGTGCAGAACGAAGGCGCGCAGTTGCTCGGCCAGCCGCGGCAGCTCCTGACGCGGCAGGCGGCGCAGGTCGACCGGCGAGGCGATCGTCTTCAGCAGCGCGTCGTCGGACACTTCAGCTCTCCCGCTCGACGATGCGCTGCGCCAGCTGCGCCAGCGAGCCGATGTCGGAAAGGCCGCTGCGCGCCAGCGCCGCCTTCGCCTGGGCGTGCAGTTCGTCGACCTGGCGCCTTGCCGCGTCCAGCCCGAGCACCGTCACGTAGGTCGGCTTGTTGCAGTCCAGATCCTTGCCCGCGGTCTTGCCCAGCGTCGTCGACTCCTGCGTCACGTCCAGGATGTCGTCGACGATCTGGAACGCCAGGCCGATGGCGTCGCCGTACTCGGTCAGGGCGCTCCACGCGCGTGCATCGGTGCGCCCGCAGGCGGCCCCCATCAGCACGCTGGCCTGCAGCAGCGCCCCGGTCTTGCGGCGATGCATGTCGCGCAACTGCTCGTGCGAAAGCGCCTTGGCCACGCTGGCGAGGTCGATCGCCTGCCCTCCGGCCATGCCGGCATGCCCGGAAGCGCGCGCCAGCAGCGCACACAGCCGCGCCGACAGCCGCGGCGGCAGCTCGAAGTCTTCCTCGTGCCCCGGCACCGCAGTCAGCAGCTCGAAGGCCAGCGTATGCATGGCGTCGCCCGCGAGCATCGCCTGCGCCTGGCCGTACTGCACATGCACGGTGGGCTTGCCGCGCCGCAGCACGTCGTTGTCCATGCAAGGCATGTCGTCGTGGATGAGCGAGTAGGCGTGGATCAGTTCCACCGCCACCGCCGGACGCATCGCGGCGTGCTCGTCGCCCCCGGTCGCGCGCGCCGCGGCGAGCACGAGCAGCGGACGCACGCGCTTGCCGCCGTCGAGCACGCCATAGCGCATGGCCTCGCCGAGGCCAGCCGGCGCCGCATCGGGCACCCAGGCCTGCAGCGCCGCCTCGACCGCCGCCTGCGCCTGCTGCTTCCAGCTCTCGAAGGCCGCAGCCTTCATGCCGCAGGCCAGGCCTCGAGCCGGCCGTCCTCGAGCAGCTTGACCTGTTCCTCGACCGCCTGCAGCCGCTGCCGGCACCAGGCGAGCAGGTCGGCGCCACGGCGGTAACTCTCGAGCAGCTGGTCCAGCGGCAGCTGGCCGGCCTCCATGCGCTGCACGAGCTGGTCGAGCTCGCTCACCGCCTGTTCGTAGCTGGCGGGCTCCTTCGGGGTCGGGCTGCTGCGGGCCATGGGCTTACGGGTTGCGAAGCGGGGGATTTTAGTCGTTCGAGCCGGTCCCATCCCTGCGCCCGGGGTGATGACCGTCCACGCGCCCGCCGATCGGGGAGGGCACGGGTAAAATCGACGCCCCGCTGCAAAGCCATGGCCTGCAGCCCTCTCGAGCCCGCCTGCGGGGCCACCAGGCGGGAGTTTGGACACCCTGCCGGAGAATGCTTGCGCACCATGTCTGACCTGAGCACCCGTCCCGAAGCTCTCGTCCGCAGCCGCACGCAGCTCGGCGTTGCCGCCTACTTCGACGAAGACCTGTTCCGCAAGGAGCAGGCGCTCGTCTTCGCGCGCGGCCCCCGCTACCTCGGCCACGAGCTGGCCGTTCCCGAGGTCGGCGACTACCACGTGCTGGCGCAGGAGGCCGATGGTCGCGCACTCGTGCGTTCCGAGCGCGGCATCGAGCTGATCTCCAACGTCTGCCGCCACCGCCAGGCCCTCATGCTCGCGGGCCGCGGCAAGACGAGCGGCGGCACCGTGGTCTGCCCGGTGCACCGCTGGACCTACGACCTGCAGGGCAAGCTCATCGGCGCCCCGCATTTCACCGAGGACCCCTGCCTGAACCTGAAGAACTACGCGCTGCAGCGCTGGAACGGCCTGCTGTTCGAAGGCAAGGGGCAAGGCCAGGGCGAGGGGCGCGAGGTCGCCGCGGACCTCGCCGGCATGGGCCCGGCGGCGCAGCTCGACTTCAGCGGCTACGTCTTCGACAAGGCCGTCCTTCACGAGTGCAACTACAACTGGAAGACCTTCATCGAGGTCTACCTGGAGGACTACCACGTCGGCCCCTTCCACCCGGGCCTGGGCTCCTTCGTCACCTGCGACGACCTGCGCTGGGAGTTCGGCGCCGAGCACTCGGTGCAGACCGTGGGCGTGCACGAGCAACTGGCCAAGGCCGGTTCGCCGACCTACCAGCGCTGGCACGACGCGGTGCTGAAGTTCCGCGGCGGCGAGGCGCCGACGCAGGGCGCGATCTGGCTCACCTACTACCCGACGGTGATGGTCGAGTGGTATCCGCACGTGCTGGTGGTCTCCACGCTGTTCCCGCAGGGACCGCGCAAGACGCTCAACCTCGTGGAGTTCTTCTACCCCGAGGAGATCGCCGCCTTCGAGCGCGACTTCATCGAGGCCGAGCAGGCCGCGTACATGGAGACGGCCATCGAGGACGACGAGATCGGCGAGCGCATGGACGCCGGCCGCCGGGCGCTGATGCTGCGCGGCGACGATGAGGTCGGCCCGTACCAGAGCCCGATGGAGGACGGCATGCAGCACTTCCACGAGTGGTACCGGCGGCGCATGGGATGAGGGCGCGCGCGCCGGCCCCTTTTGCACCACCCTTTGCAACACCGCAAACTCTCTGCGTTTCGGACGCCTGCGCGTACGCGCAGGGGCTGCAGGAGCCCTATCGTTCGCGCTTTCGCGGAGGGCAATCATGGCGAGGATCGAAGGCGTGTGTCGCGAAGTCAGCGACGCGACCGAGTACGTGTGCATCGTGACCCACGGCCCGCAGGGGCCGCATCTCGCGGGGCACTGGGGCAACTACATGCTGATCGACGAAGCCGGCGAGACAGTGCTCTTTCCCATCGGCCGCTTCCAGCGCACGGAGCAGAACCTGCGCGCCGACGCACGCATCCAGTTGATGGTCGCCTCGCGCAAGGTGCAGGGCACGCGCAGCCCCGGCCAGGGCTGCGTGATCGAAGGCCAGGGCGAGGTCGTGATCGCCGGCGACGACCTTGAGCGGGTGCGCCAGAAGTTCCCCTGGGCGCGCGGAGCCCTGGTCGTGCGGGTGACCGCGACATCCACCCAGCTCTGAACGCAGGCGCGCGCGGTCGGCCTGCGGCCTGCCCGGCGCCGTGCTACGGCGCCAGAAGGAAGACCAGCACCTCGGCTTCGTCGCCGTGCGCAAGCTGCAGGCTCGCTTCGTCGCGCAGCGTCAGCGCGTCACCCGCGGACAGGCGCAGGCCGTTGACTTCGAGCGCGCCGCGCGCCAGGTGCACGTACGCCGGCCGTCCGGGTTCGAGCGCCATCCCGGCACGCTCCTCGCCGTCGAAGAGCCCGGCGTAGACGCGCGCATCCGCGTGGATGGTCACCGAACCCTCCTCGCCGTCGGGCGAGGCGATGAGCCGCAGCCGACCGCGCTTGCCCGACTCGTCGAAGTGCTTCTGCTCGTAGCCCGGTGCGATGCCGCGCTCGCTGGGCAGGATCCAGATCTGCAGAAAGTGCGTGAGCGCCTCTTTCGAGTGGTTGAACTCGCTGTGCAGCACGCCACTGCCCGCACTCATGCGCTGCACGTCGCCGGGGCGGATCACCCCGGCATTGGCGCTGCCGGCCTGGCCGTTGCCCATGCTGTCCTGATGCGCGAGCGCGCCCTCCAGGACATAGCTGACGATCTCCATGTCGCGGTGGCCGTGCCTGCCGAAGCCGGTGCCGGGCTGGATGCGGTCGTCGTTGATGACGCGCAGGTTGCCCACGCCCATGTGCGCCGGGTCGTGGTAATCGGCGAAGGAGAAGCTGTGCCAGCTCTCCAGCCAGCCGTGCCGGGCGTGTCCGCGCTCGTCCGCCTTGCGCAGCGTGATCATGTTCGGTGCTCCTTGAGTCTCGATGCAGACAATGTAGGTCGCAGCACCCGGTCGATGAAGCGGCCCGCATCGATCCCTGCGTTCAAATAAGATGAAGCACCACCGCAGCGCGGGTCCGAACAAGCCACGTCCATGAGCGAACGCCGCCTCGCCCTGACCCCGGATGCGCTGGTGATGATGGACACCATCGCGCGCAGCGGCAGCTTCGCGGCGGCGGCGCGCGAGCTCGGCAAGGTGCCTTCGGCACTGACCTACAGCGTGCGCCAGCTCGAGGAGGCGCTGGACGTGCTGCTCTTCGACCGCAGCTCGCGCCAGGCGCGGCTCACCGCCGCCGGCGAGGAACTGCTGCAGGAGGGCCGCCGTCTCCTCAGCGAGATCGACGCCGTGGCCAACCGCGTGCGCCGCGTGGCCACCGGCTGGGAGGGCGAGCTGACCGTCGTCGCCGACGACGTCATCAGCCGCCGCATCCTCTTCGAGCTCTGCGAAGCCTTCTTCACGCTCGACCCGCACGGACGCAGCGGCGCCGCGGGCGCGGGCGGCCCGGGGACGCGGCTGCGCCTGCGCACCGAGGTGCTCTCGGGCACCTGGGAGGCGCTGGTCAGCGGGCAGGCGGATCTCGCCATCGGCATCGAGCACGATCGCGAGCCGCCGCCGGGCGTGGCCATCGAGCCGTTGGGCGAGATGCTCTTCGCCTTCGTCGTGGCGCCGACGCATCCGCTGGCCCGGCACGAGGGGCCGATCGACGACGCCATCCTCGTGCACCACCGCGCCATCGCCGTCGCCGACTCGGCGCAACGCCTCTCGCCGCGCACGCTCAACCTGCTGCCCGGGCAGGAGGTGCTGACCGTCAACAGCATGGCCGACAAGATCGAGGCGCTGCGCCGCGGCCTGGGCTCGGGCTTCGTGCCGCAGCACCTCGTGCGCGCACTGCTCGAGGCCGGCGAGCTCGTGCGCAAGGAGACGCGGCGCGGCATGCTGCGCGCGTCGCTGGGCTACGCCTGGCGCTGCAGCGTCGATGCCCGCGGCGTACGCCGCCGTCCCCCCTCGGGCCTGGCGCTGGGCTGGTGGCTGCAGCAGCTGGGCAGCGCCACCACGCGCAGCGCGCTGCTCGACTGCGCGCAGTGAGCCCGGGCAGCCGCTCCCACTACCGCGGCCGCTTCGCGCCTTCGCCCACCGGGCCCCTGCACGCGGGTTCGCTGGTCGCCGCCCTGGCGAGCTGGCTGGACGCGCGCGCGCACGGCGGGCGCTGGCTGCTGCGCCTCGAGGACGTCGACCGCGAGCGGTGCCGGCCGGGGCTGGAGCACGTCATCCTCGAGCAGCTGGCGCGCTGCGGCCTGCACCCCGACGAGCCGCCGCTGCGCCAATCGGTGCGCGAGCCTCTCTATGCGCAGGCCCTCGAGCGGCTGCTGGCCGCGGGCCACGCCTATCCCTGCGCCTGCACGCGCAAGGACATCGACGCCGCCCTCGCGGCACGCGGCATCGCGCACCGGCGCAGCGGCGAGCGCGTCTACCCCGGCACCTGCCGCGCCGGCGTCGGCGACCGGGGGATCCGCAGCTGGCGGCTGCGCACCGACGCGGGCGGTCACGCCGGCGTGCTGCACTGGGTCGACCGGCGCCTGGGGCCGCAGCAGCAGGACGTGACGCACGAGGTCGGCGACTTCGTGCTGCGCCGCGCCGACGGGCAGTCCACCTACCAGCTCGCCGTCGTCGTCGACGACGCCGCACAAGGCATCAGCCACATCGTGCGCGGCGAGGACCTCGCCGACAACACGCCGCGCCAGATCCTGCTGCAGCGGGCCCTCGGCGTCGCCACGCCGGCCTACCTGCACACGCCGCTCGTGCGCGCCGCGGACGGGCAGAAGCTCAGCAAGCAGACCGGCGCGCAGGCGCTGGACCTGCGCGATCCGCGTGCCGCGCTGCAAGGCGCGGCCGAGGCGCTCGGCCTGCCCGTGCTGCCCGGCCCGACCCTCGCCGACTGGCTGGCCGCCGCGGTGCAGGCCTGGCCCTGGCGCCCGGCCTGAGGCGGCGGCCCGCGGCGGCGTCAGTCCGCCACGGCGATGGCGACCGCCGACTCGTCGACCGCGGCCACGGCCGCGCTGCCGATGCGCAGCGGCTCTCCTGCGCGGCTGAAGCCCACGAGCTGGATGCCCGCGGCCAGGCGCAGCGAGACCTCCTTGTCGGCGGCCGAGCCCGAGGCGCGCGTGACCACGCCGGCCAGGCGATTGAGGCCGGCGCGGGCGCGGCAGCGGCCGGCGATGGTGACGGCAGTGGCCTTGCACAGGGCCAGCACGGCCGCCCCCGGGCGCAGCGCCAGCAGCTCGGCACTCTCGGCCGTGATGCGCGAGCGCAGCAGGCTGCCCTCGGGCAGCGCCAGCCGCACCGTCACCGCCGCCCCGCGGTGCTCGAGCGCCTGCACGGTGCAGGGCAGCTGGTTGCGCATGCTGGTGCGCAGGCCCAGGCCGAGCCGCGTCGGCGCGCCCAGGTCTTCGGCCACTCGGCCCAGGCGCGACAGCACGGCGGCGCGCGCCGCGGCGAGCTCCTCGGCCGCGCGCAGCAGGCGCTGACCGTCGGGCGTGAGCTGCGCGCCGCCGCCGCCGCTGCCGCCGACGACCTTCTCCACCAGCTCGGCGCCGGCCAGATTGCTCAGCGTCTCCAGCGCCTGCCAGGCCGCCTTGTAGCTCACGCCGGCAGCGCGCGCGGCCTCGGAGATCGACCCCGCCTGCCCGATGCGGCGCAGGATGTCGATGCGCTTGTCGCTGGCCTCGTGGCCGAGCGCCTGGGTCAGGTCCAGCGGGATGGGCTTCATGACATAGGGCTGCGCGGGAGGTCGTGGCGCTATTCTGGATCGGAATAGCGTCTGCTAGACTCGTTATTCATCCCGTGAACAGCGAGAACCCGATGCCTCTTCGCCTTCTTCTGCCGCGCCGCTGCGCCCTGGCGGCCGCCTTCGGCGTCATGCTGACCGCCCTCGCCGGCCCGAACCCGGCCCGGGGCGCCGAGGTCAGCGTCGCCGTCGCGGCCAACTTCACCGCGCCGATGCAGAAGATCGCGCAGGCGTTCGAGAAGGAGAGCGGCCACAAGGCGGTGCTCTCCTTCGGTGCCACGGGCGCCTTCTACGCGCAGATCCGCAACGGCGCGCCCTTCCAGGTGTTTCTCGCCGCCGACGCGAAGACGCCCGAGCGACTCGAGCAGGAAGGCCTGGCCGTGGCCGGGACGCGTTTCACCTACGCGACGGGCCAGCTCGCGCTCTGGAGTGCGGCGCCAGGCCGCGTCGACGCGCAGGGCGAGGTGCTGCGGGCGGCTTCCTTCGAGCGGCTGGCGATCGCCAACCCCAAGCTCGCGCCCTACGGCGCGGCGGCGATGCAGACGCTGGACAAGCTCGGCCTGCTGCCGGCGCTGCAGGGCAAGCTCGTGCAGGGCGAGAACATCGCGCAGACCTTCCAGTTCGTCGCCAGCGGCAACGCGGCGCTGGGCTTCGTCGCGCTGTCGCAGGTGCGCGCGCGCGAGCCGGGCGCACGCGGCTCGGCCTGGCTCGTCCCGGCCGAACTGCACGAGCCGATCCGGCAGGACGCGGTGCTGCTGGCCGCCGGGCGCGAGAATGCCGCCGCCACGGCGCTCTTGCTCTTCCTGCGGGGCGAGTCAGCGCGCGCCGTGATCCGCGAGTTCGGCTACGAACCCTGATCCCCCGACCTGCGCCGCGGCGCCCGAGTCCGACCATGCCGCTTTCCGACGAATCGCTGCAGGCTGTGCGGCTGACGCTGGTCCTGGCCGCGAGCACCACCGCCGTCCTGCTCGTGCTGGCCACGCCGCTGGCCTGGTGGCTGTCGCAGACGCGCTCGCGCTGGCGGGCGCCGATCGGCGCGCTCGTCACGCTGCCGCTGGTGCTGCCGCCCACGGTGCTGGGCTTCTACCTGCTGGTGGCGATGGGGCCCGAGGGGCCGCTGGGTCGTCTCACGCAGGCGCTCGGCCTGGGCATCCTGTCCTTCAGCTTCACCGGCCTGCTGATCGGCTCGATCGTCTACTCGCTGCCATTCGCGGTGCAGCCGATCCAGCATGCCTTCGAGGCCATCGGGCGACGGCCGCTCGAGGTCGCGGCGACGCTGCGCGCACGCCCGCTCGATGCCTTCGTCAGCGTGGCGCTGCCGCTGGCGCGCCCCGGCCTGATCACTGCGGCCATCCTCAGCTTCGCGCACACCGTGGGCGAGTTCGGCGTCGTGCTGATGATCGGCGGCAACATCCCGGGCCGCACGCGTGTCGTCTCGACGCAGATCTACGGCCATGTGGAGGCGATGGAATACAGCCAGGCGCACTGGCTGGCCGGCGCCATGCTCGCCTTCTCCTTCGCCGTGCTGCTGGGGCTGGCGCTGATGAAGCGCGCCAACGATCGGCTGCTGCCATGAGTGCAGACCGACGCGGGCCCGAAGGCGAGGCGGGCCGCGGCCTGCGCCTGCGCCTGGGGCTGCGCCGGCCGGCGTTCGAACTCGCGCTCGACCTGACGCTGCCCGGGCGCGGCATCTCGGTGCTCTTCGGCCCCTCGGGCTGCGGCAAGACCTCGGTGCTGCGCTGCGTGGCCGGGCTCGAGCCCCAGGCGCGCGGCCTGGTGCGCATCGGCAGCGAAGTCTGGCAGGACGACGAGGCCGGGCTGCGGCGGCCGACCTGGCGGCGCGACCTCGGCTACGTGTTCCAGGAGGCAAGCCTGTTCGAGCACCTGGACGTGCGGCGCAATCTCGAGTACGGGCTGCGCCGCGGCGCGGGCTCGGGTGCGGGCGCCGCGCTGCAGGCGGCGATCGAGCTGCTGGGCATAGCCGCGCTGCTCGATCGGCGCGTGGGCGCACTCTCCGGCGGCGAGCGCCAGCGCGTGGCGATCGCGCGCGCGCTGGCGACGCAGCCGCGGCTGCTCCTGCTCGACGAGCCGATGGCCGCACTCGACCACGCGCGCCGGCAGGACATCCTGCCCTGGCTGGAGCGGCTGCGCGACGAACTGCGCATCCCCATGCTCTACGTCACCCACGCGGCGGAGGAGGTGGCGCGGTTGGCCGATCAGCTCGTCGTGCTCGAGGCCGGTCGGGTCCGCGCCGTCGGCGCGGTGGCCGAGGTGCTGGCCGACGTGCAAGGACCGGTCGTCGTCGGCGACGACGCCGGCGCCCTGCTGCGCGCCCGGGTGATCGAACGCGACGAGCGCTGGCACCTGGTGCGCGCGGCCTTCGAGGGCGGCAGCTTCTGGGTGCGCGATGGCGGGCATGCGATCGGCCAGGCCGTGCGCCTGCGCGTGCTCGCGCGCGACGTCAGCGTGCAGCTGCAGCCACCGGAGCAGACGAGCATCCAGAACCACCTGCCGGCGATCGTGCAGTCGATCACCGAGAGCGCCGATCCCTCGCAGGCGCTGGTGCGCCTGTCGTGTGGCGACTCGGCGCTGCTGGCGCGGCTGACGCGGCGCGCGGTCCACGCCCTGCAGCTCGCGCCGGGCGCGCAGGTCTGGGCCCAGGTCAAGGCGGTGGCGGTGATCGCCTGAAGCCGGCCAGCGGCTGCGGCCATCGCCGCATGCGATCATCGTCGCCCTTGCCAGCCATCCACCGAGGACGAACGATGAACACCACCCCTTCGGGCCTGCAGTACGAGGACACGATCGCCGGGGACGGCGCCGAGGCCAAGGCCGGCCAGCACGTGCAGGTGCACTACACCGGCTGGCTGCACGACGCGGCGGCCGAAGGCGGGCGCGGGCGCAAGTTCGACTCCAGCAAGGACCGCGGCAGCCCCTTCGCCTTTGCGCTCGGCGCCGGCCACGTCATCCGCGGCTGGGACGAAGGCGTGCAGGGCATGAAGGTCGGCGGCACGCGCGTGCTGCTGATCCCTGCCGACCTGGGCTACGGCGCGCGCGGCGCCGGCGGCGTGATCCCGCCGAACGCGACGCTGGTGTTCGAGGTCGACCTGCTCGCGGTCTGAGCGCCGCGCCGGCGGCTCAGCGCGGGCGCGGGCCCTGCGGCGGCTTGCCGCTGCGCGCGCCCGCGCCGCCCGCCGCCGACCGGCCCTGCGGCCTGGCGCCACGCGGGCCGGCACCGGGCCGGCGCTCCGGGCGGCCGCGCGCGCCGGCGGGCCGGGGCGCCGGCCGGGGTTCGGCCCGCTTGGGCTCGAGCCCGGCGATGGTCGCCGCCGGAATATGCTGCGTCGTGAAGCGCTGGATGCGCTGGATCATGCCGAAGTCGCGTCGCTCGGCCAGGGTCACCGCCAGGCCCGAGCGGCCCGCGCGGCCGGTGCGGCCGATGCGGTGCACGTAGTCCTCGGCCTTCATCGGCAGACCGTAGTTGACGACGTGGCTGATGGTCGGCACGTCGATGCCGCGCGCGGCCACGTCGGTGGCCACCAGCACGCGCAGGTGGCGTCGACGCAGGCCTTCCAGCACGCGGTTGCGACGGCCCTGCGGCATGCCGCCGTGCAGCGAGGCCACCGCGTGGCCCATGTCGGCCAGACGATCGGCCAGCCAGTCGGCATCGCGCTGCGTGCTGGTGAAGACCACCGCCTGCTCGACGCCGCGCTCGGTGAGGATGTGGTCCAGCAGCGCGTTCTTGTGCGCGAGGTCGTCCGCCCAGTGCAGGCGCTGTTCGATGTCGGCGTGCGAATCGGTATGCGAATCGACCTCGATGCGCCGCGGCTCGCGCATCAGCTCCGCGGCCAGGCGACCCACGGGCCCCGCGAAGGTGGCGCTGGTCATCAGCGTCTGGCGTGCTGCCGGCAGCGCCTGCGCGATATGGTGGATGTCGTCGATGAAGCCCATGTCGAGCATGCGGTCGGCCTCGTCCAGCACCAGCACCTGCACGCGGCCGAGCACCGCCTTGCCGCTGGCCATGTGGTCCATGAGGCGGCCGGGCGTGGCGATGAGCAGGTCCAGCGGCCCGCGCAGCGCCTTGAGCTGCGCGCCGTAGGGCACGCCGCCGACGACGGTGGCCACGCGCAGGCCCTGCACATGGCGGCCGTAGCCGATGGCCGCCTTGGCCACCTGCAGCGCCAGTTCGCGCGTGGGCACGAGCACGAGCACGCGCGGGCCCTGCGGCACGCCGCGCTCGGACGTCTCGCGGCGGCCGCTGGCGCGCTCGGTCAGCAGGCGCTGCAGGGCCGGCAGCACGAAGGCCGCCGTCTTGCCGCTGCCGGTGGCCGAGGCCACCATCAGGTCCGCGCCGGCCAGCGCCGCGGGCACCGCCTGCGCCTGCACCGGCGTGGGCGCGTCGTAGCCGGCATCGGCCAGCGCACGCAGGAGGGCCGCATGCAGGCCCAGGGTCTCGAAATTCATTTTTCGCTCTTTCACGGAAGGCACCGCGGCGCGGGCGCGCACGCGGCGTGGCACCCCGTCCATCGGGGTGCAAGGGTTCGGTCGCAAGAGACGGGGCCCGCACCGGCATGGCGGCCGGCGGGCTTGACGCTTCAGGGCGACGGCATCGCCGCCGACCTGCCGGCCGTGCGGCCGTCCGTGAGGTGCCGGCGCCAGGGCCGGCTTCGACGAGGGGTCGATGGGGATGAACGAAGGGCGTCGAAGACGACGCCCGGCGCGCATTCTAGCTCATCGGTATTTTCCCGCACCGGCTTCCCGCTCCAGCCCGGCGATCGGGGATGGGCGCGCGCAGGCGCCGGGGTTGCGGACCCCGCGCAAACCCGGACGAACGATCGCCGACAAGATCGTAATATTCGCATTCGCTGATATCGCGCAAGGTCACGGCCTCGTCGTCGTGCTCTGACGCCCCGCCCAGGAGAGAACGTGTCTTCGTCCCGTGCCCCGTCGGGTCGCCTGCAGAAGGCGCCCGAGAACTTCGTCGACGCCGCAGGCGTTCGCACCGTCTTCGCGCAGGCCAAGGCAGGACGTCGCGACTTCATTCGCCAGGCCTTCGCGTCGGCTGCCGCGGGCGCGGCGGCGCTGGCGGCGACGCGCGCGCGCGCGCAGGCCAACCCGGTGCCGGCGTCGGGCGGCGACCCGAACATCCTCGAGCTGCCCGAGCACAGCAAGGGCCTGGGCCAGCCGGTGGTCACCGACGGCTACGGCACGCCCTCCCGCTACGAGGCCAACGTGCAGCGCCGGCAGAGCCCGGGCCTGACGCAGACGGCGCAGGCCAGCGTCTCCTTCGCACCGCTGCAGAGCCTGTTCGGCATCGTCACGCCCAGCGGCCTGCACTTCGAGCGTCACCACCAGGGCTGGTGGGACGTCGACCCGAGCAAGCACCGGCTGATGATCAACGCCGCCGAGCCCACGCTGCTGAAGCGGCCCATGGTCTTCACGATGGACGAGATCATGCGCATGCCCTCGGCCAGCCGCTTCCACTTCATCGAGTGCGGCGCCAACTCGGGCATGGAATGGGGCAACGTCGCCGTGCCCACCGTGCAGTACACGCACGGCATGCTCAGCTGCAGCGAGTTCACCGGCGTGCCGCTGCGCCTGCTGCTGGACCAGTGCGGCGTCGACTACAAGAAGGCCCGCTACGTGCTCGGCGAAGGCGCCGACGGCTCGAGCATGACGCGCACCGTGCCGATGGAGCTGGTCGAGCGCGGCGAGGTGCTCGTCGCCTACGGCCAGAACGGCGAGATGCTGCGCCCCGAGAACGGCTACCCGCTGCGCCTGGTGGTGCCTGGCGTGCAGGGCGTGAGCTGGGTGAAGTACCTGCGCCGCATCGAGGTCGGCGACCAGCCCTGGGCGACCAAGGACGAGACCCTGCACTACGTCGACCTCATGCCCGACGGCCTGCACCGCCAGTACACCAGCCTGCAGGAGTGCAAGAGCGTCGTCACCACGCCCTCGGGCGGGCAGGTGCTGCTGGACAAGGGCTTCTACAACGTCAGCGGCCTGGCCTGGTCGGGCCGCGGCAAGGTCGTGAAGGTCGACGTCACCGTCGATGGCGGGCGCAACTGGCGCGTCGCGCGACTGGAGCAGCCGGTGATGAGCAAGTGCCTCACGCGCTTCAACATCGACTGGGTCTGGGACGGCAAGCCGGCCATCGTGCAGAGCCGCGCCAGCGACGACAGCGGCTACGTGCAGCCCACGTACCGCCAGCTGCGCGCGGTGCGCGGTTCGCGCTCGATCTATCACAACAACGCCATCCAGTCCTGGCTGGTGCAGGAAAGCGGCGAGGTGAAGAATGTCCAGCTGGGTTGAGCGGCGCGGGGCTCCCCGCGGGGGGGCGGCCCACGCCGGCGGCACGCGCACGGCCAGGGGCCTTGTCGCGGCCCTGCTGCTGGCGCTGGCCGGCACCACCGCCCTGGCCCAGGCGCTGCCGGGCATCGGCCGTGCCGCCACGCCCAAGGAAGTCGCCGCCTGGGACATCGACGTGCGACCCGACTTCAAGGGTCTGCCCAAGGGGGCCGGCACGGTGAGCCAGGGGCAGGACCTGTGGGAGGCCAAGTGCGCCTCCTGCCACGGCATCTTCGGCGAGAGCAACGAGTTCTTCGCACCCCTCGTCGGCGGCACCACCGCGGCCGACGTGAAGAGCGGCCGCGCGGCGCGCCTGACCGACGCCGCCTACCCCGGGCGCACGACGCTGATGAAGCTCTCCACAGTCTCCACGCTGTGGGACTACATCTACCGCGCCATGCCCTGGAACGCGCCGAAGTCGCTCGCGCCCGACGAGGTCTACGCGCTCACCGCCTTCCTGCTCAACCTCGGCGACGTGGTGCCGCAGGACTTCGAACTCTCCGACCGCAACATCGCGCAGGTGCAGGCGCGCCTGCCCAACCGCAACGGCATGACCACGCGGCACGCGATGTGGCCCGGCAAGCTCGCCGGCAGCGTCGCCAAGCCCGACGTCACGGCAGCCGCCTGCATGCGGGACTGTGCCACCGAGCCGACGCTGGCCTCGATGCTGCCGGACTTCGCGCGCAACGCGCACGGCAACCTCGCCGAGCAGAACCGCATGGTCGGTGCGCAGCACGGCGCCGACACCACGCAGCCGGCGGGCGCTGCCGCCCCCGCGGCGCCGACGAAGCCGGCCCCCGGGGCCGCCCCGACCGCCCTGCTGACCCGGCTGGCCTGCACCGCCTGCCATGTCGCCGACAGGAAGCTCATCGGCCCGAGCTGGCGTGACATCCACGGCAGGCATGGCGGCCGCAGCGACGCGCAGGCCTACCTGGCGGGCAAGATCCGGTCCGGCGGCGTGGGCGTCTGGGGGGCCATTCCCATGCCCGCGCAGAGCATTTCCGAGGAAGATGCTAAGGTGATTGCCCGTTGGCTGGCCGCCGGAGCGCCGCAGTGACCCCGACGCGCGACGTCACCGGACCGGGCCGCCGCGACGGCGGCCGCCCGGCCGTCCCGACCATCGCTTCGCAGCCCGCGCCTGCCCCGTCCCCGCGCCTCTTGCCGGCCCCCGTTCCATCCGTTTGACCTCCCCATCCCCGATAGTGGTCGCGATGACCGAAGGAGACCTTCCCATGCAAAACCGTCGCCAGATGCTTCAGCGCAGTGCGGCTCTTGCCGGTGCACTGGCCGGCCTCGGTCTGCTGCCGCGGGCCGCGCAGGCAGCCTGGAACAGCGCCGCCTTCGAGGCCAAGAACATGAGCGACCTCGTGAAGGCGCTCGGCGTGTCCGCGCCCACGGCGAGCAAGGACGTGAGCATCACCGGACCCGACATCGCGGAGAACGGCGCCGTCGTTCCCGTGGGTTGCGCGAGCTCGCTGGCCGGCGTCAAGCAGCTGCTGATCCTCGTCGAGAAGAACCCCAACATGCTGGCCGCCGTGTTCGAACCCGGCGACAGCGTGGAGCCCAGCTTCAACACGCGCGTGAAGATGGGGCAGTCCTCCAACGTGTTCGCGGTGGCGATCACCGCGGACAACAAGGTGCTCTTCGCGCAAAAGGAAATCAAGGTCACCCTGGGCGGCTGCGGCGGCTGAGCACGTCACCCGCTTGCACCGAACTTCAACCGAACACTGGAGATTGACATGGCAGACCCGATGCGCATCCGCGCCCAGGCCGCCGGCGACAAGGTCACCGTCCGCGTGCTGATGAGCCACGAGATGGAGACCGGCCAGCGCAAGGACTCGTCCGGCAAGGTGATCCCGGCCTGGTTCATCCAGGAGGTCACCGCGGCGCACAACGGCAAGACCGTGATGACCGCGCACTGGGGGCCCTCGGTGGCGAAGAACCCCTTTCTGCAGTTCGTCGTCAAGGGCGGCAAGGCTGGCGACAAGATCACCATCAACTGGGTCGACAACCGCGGCGACAAGCGCACCGACGAGGCGACCGTCAGTTGACGAACCACGAACCGTGACGCCCCGGCCGCGACAGCGTGCGCCGCGTTTCGACACGGTGACGATGCCGAACCAACAAGGAGACAAGTCGATGCGTCGACCGCGCTGGAGAGTCCTCGCGCTCGCATGCCTGATGCCGTTTGCGGTGCAGGCGCAGAAGAGCACCGCCGACGGCATAGCCGAGTACCGCAAGATGCTCGAGGACGGCAATCCGGCCGAGCTCTTCGAGATGAAGGGTGAGGACTTGTGGAAGCAGCCGCGCGGGCCGAAGAAGGCCTCGCTCGAACGCTGCGACCTCGGCCTCGGGCCCGGCGTCGTGAAGGGGGCCTGGGTGCAGTTGCCGCGCTACTTCGCCGACACCGGGCGCGTGCAGGACGTGGAGTCGCGGCTGCTGACCTGCATGTCGACGCTGCAGGGCTTCGACGCGGCGGAGATCGCCAAGACCGCGTTCGGTCGCGGCGAGATGGCCAACGTCACCGCACTGGCGACCTGGATCGCCGCCCAGTCGCGCGGCCAGCGCTTCGACCTGCCGCAGCGGCACGCCCAGGAGAAGCGCTTCTATGAACTCGGCAAGCGCGCGTTCTTCTTTCGCGGCGGGCCGATGGACTTCTCCTGCGCGACCTGCCACGGCGAGGAGGGCAAGCGCATCCGGCTGCAGGACTTGCCCGACCTGCGGACGAACCCCGGCGACGGCATCGGCTTCGCGGCCTGGCCGGCGTATCGCGTCAGCAGCGGCCAGATGTGGGGGATGCAACAGCGCCTCAACGACTGCTATCGGCAGCAGCGCTTCCTCTACCCGGGCTTCGCCTCCGACGTGACCATTGCCCTGGGCGTCTACATGGGCGTCAACGCCAGGGGCGCCGAGTCGATCGCCCCGGCGATCAAGCGCTGAAACCGGAGGACCGATCATGAGGATCCGCATTTTTCCCGTGCTCGCCCTGGTCCTCGGGACGACTGCCCTGCTCACCGTGGGTTGCGCCAGCCGGCCTGCGCCGCAGGAGCTGGACGCCCAGACCGCCGCCATGATGAAGGCGAGCTTTCGCGAGCAGGGCATCGCCAAGCTCGACCGCCTGCAGCAGGATCTCGGCCAGAAGGCCTGCTCTTCCGACCAGCCGCCCGCGGCCGCTGTCGCCGGCCGGATCGAGCGGGAGGCGCTGGCCAGCGTCAGGTGGCCGGCGGGCGGGCGCTACCTCGGCGACTGGAAGGCGGGCGAGAAGCTGGCCCAGAACGGGCGCGGCATGACCTGGACCGACAAGAGCGCCGACGCGAGCGCCAACGGCGCGCAGTGCTACAACTGCCACCAGATCAGCAAGGAAGAGATCAGCTTCGGCACCATCGGCCCGAGCCTCTACAACTACGGCAAGCTGCGCGGCGTGAAGGATCCCTACGCGCCGGCCAGCGCCGAGGTCGTGCAGTACACCTGGGCCAAGCTGTGGAACGCGAAGGCGTATTCGGCCTGCTCCAACATGCCGCGCTTCGGCCACAAGGGGCTGCTCGCCGAAGACCAGATCCGCGACGTGATGGCGCTGCTGCTGGACCCGCGGTCGCCCGTCAACCACTGATTCACCGCCCACGGGCCCGCCGCGCGCGGGCCCGTTCTTTGCCACGAATATCAGTCCGGACTGATTGACGATGAACCTCAGCAAGCGCGAGTTCCTGCAAGTCCTCGGTGCCGCCGGCATGGCCGGCATGGCGCTGTCCCACCACGCCGAGGCCGATGCGCAGGGCGCGCAGGCGGGGCTCTACGACATCCCACGCTTCGGCAACGTCAGCCTGCTGCACATGACCGACTGCCATGCGCAGCTCGAGCCGATCTGGTTCCGCGAGCCGAGCGTGAACCTGGGCGTGGGCGACATGCACGGGCAGTTGCCGCACCTCGTCGGCCAGCGCTGGCTGGCGGCCACCGGCGTCAAGCCGCAGACGGCGCTGGCGCACGCCTTCACGATGCTGGACTTCGAGGCCGCGGCGCGCCGTTACGGCCGCGTCGGTGGCTTCGCCCACCTGGCCACGCTGGTGAAGATGCTGCGCGCCAGCCGACCGGGCGCGCTGCTGCTGGACGGCGGCGACACCTGGCAGGGCAGCGCAACCAGCCTGTGGACGAACGCGCAGGACATGGTCGACGCCTGCAAGCTGCTGGGCGTCGACGTCATGACCGGCCACTGGGAATTCACCTACGGCATGCAGCGCGTCAAGGAGATCGTCGAGAAGGACTTCAAGGGCAAGGTCGACTTCGTCGCCCAGAACGTGAAGACGATCGACTTCGAGGATCCGGTCTTCGCACCCTACGTGATGCGCGAGGTGGGCGGCGTGCCCGTGGCCATCATCGGGCAGGCCTTCCCCTACACGCCGATCGCCAACCCGCGCTGGATGGTCGCCGACTGGAGCTTCGGCATCCGGGACGAGCACCTGCAGAAGCAGGTCGAGGAGGCGCGCGGCAAGGGCGCGCAGGTGGTGGTCGTGCTCTCGCACAACGGCATGGACGTCGACCTGAAGATGGCCAGCCGCGTGCGCGGCGTCGACGCCATCCTCGGCGGCCACACGCACGACGGCGTGCCGCTGGCGATTCCCGTGAAGAACGGCGGCGGCACCACGCTCGTCACCAACGCCGGCAGCAACGGCAAGTTCCTCGGCGTGATGGACTTCGACGTCAAGGGCGGCAAGGTGGCCGACTTCCGCTACCGTCTGCTGCCCGTGTTCGCCAACCAGCTCGCGCGCGACCGCGACATGGACGCCCTGCTCGCGCGCATCCGCGCACCGTTTGCCGAGCGCCTGTCGGAGAAGCTCGCCGTCACCGACGGCCTGCTCTACCGCCGCGGCAACTTCAATGGCAGCTGGGACCAGCTCATCTGCGACGCGCTGATCGAGGTGCAGGGCGCGGACCTCGCCTTCAGCCCGGGCTTTCGCTGGGGCAGCACGCTGCTGCCGGGCGACACCATCACGCGCGAACTGCTGATGGACCAGCTGGCGATCACCTACCCCTATGCCACCCTGACGCCGATGACCGGCGCGACGATCAAGACCGTGCTGGAGGACGTGGCCGACAACCTCTTCAACCCCGACCCCTACTACCAGCAGGGCGGCGACATGGTGCGCGTGGGCGGTCTCACCTACACCTGCACGCCGAGCGAGGCGATGGGGCGGCGCATCAGCGACATGCGCCTGGCAGGCAAGCCGATCGAGGCCGACAAGACCTACAAGGTCGCCGGCTGGGCGCCGGTGGCCGAGGAGGCCAGGAGCGCCGCGGGCGTGAAGCCGGTGTGGGACGTCGTCGAGACCTGGCTGAAGAGCCAGGGCGGACGCGTCGCGCCGCGGCGCATCAACACGCCCCGGCTCGTCGGCATGGACGGCAATCCGGGTATCGTCTGAAGCCGCGATTCAGGGCCGCAAGTCGCGAGCGCGGGTGCTCGCGGGGATCGCGTCGCCGTCCTCAGCCCAGCCTATCGGCCCGGCTCTTGCGGGCCCTGGCCCGGTTGTGGACGGCCTCGAGATCCGAGCGCGCATCCGTCCTGTCCACGCACGGCGCCGGAGCGTATAGTGCGTTCGATATATCCGCTTATCCGCATATAGCGTTATCGCCATGAAGAGCCAAGGCGTCCGCAGGGTTTCGGGGCTTTCGGTCGGCCGCTGGCCGACTCGCCTGCGCGCGTGGGCGACGAGGCATGCGGCCGGCAGCAACATCCGGGCCTGGCTCCTCGGCACCCTGCTCCTGTGCGCCGGAGGCTGCGCGTTCGCGCAGGCCGCGCCGGCCACGGTGCGCATGGACGCACAGGCGGTGGCCGACGGCATCTGGTTCGTGCAGGGCGAGTCGGCCATGGGCTCGGCCGCGAACCAGAATTTCATCTCCAACGCCGCCTTCATCATCACCCCCGAGGGCGTGGTGGTGATCGACGCGCTCGGCTCACCCCCGCTGGCCGAACGGCTGCTCGAGCTGATCCGCGAACGCACGCGCGCCCCGCTGCGCTGGGTCATCGTCACGCACTGCCACGCCGACCACATCTATGGCCTGCAGGTGATGAAGGCCGCGGGCGCGCGCATCGTCGCCCATGCAGGATGCCGCGAGTACCTCGCCGGCGACACCGCGCGCCTGCGCCTGCAGGCCAGCCGCGAGGAACTGTTCCCCTGGGTCGACGAGGCGACGCACCTCGTCACCCCCGACCAGTGGATCGGCGAGCCGGGCGCCGCCGCCGACCTCGTGCTCGACGTCGGCGGGCGGCGCCTGCGCGTGGGCCATGCCGGCCCCGCGCACACGCCGGAGGATCTCGTCGTCTTCGACGAGAAGAGCGGCGTGCTCTTCACCGGCGACATCGTCTTCCGCGGTCGCGTTCCCTTCGTCGGGCAGGCCGACAGCCGGCGCTGGATCGAGGCGCTGGAGCGCATGCTGCAGTGGCAGCCGCGGATTCTCGTGCCCGGCCACGGCCCGCTGTCCCACCATCCGAGCGAGGACCTGGCGTTGACGCGCGACTACCTACAGTTCCTGCGCCAGGCGATGGGCCAGGCGGCACGCGACCTCGAACCTTTCGACGAGGCCTACGCGCGCACGGACTGGTCGCGCTTTGCCGCACTGCCCCTCTTTGCCGCGGCCAACCGCATGAATGCCTACAACACCTACCTGCTGATGGAGCACGAAGGCGAGTGAAGGCGCAGCGCCCGCGATAATGCCCGTGGCATGCGTCGACGCGCGATGCGTGCCACGCAGGCCCCGGGGGAGACGATGCAGATTCCGCAACGGCAACGATGGCCCGGCACCGCGCTGGCCGCACTGGCGGCACTGGCGGCGCTGGCGGCGGCAGCCTCGGGCCTGCTGACGGCGCCGCGTGCCGCCGCCGCCGAGGCCGTCGCAGCCGCCCCGCCGGCGGAGTTCCGCGGCGCCGACCTGACGCTGGGCGAGCAGCTCCTGCGCGAGCACCGCTGCGCCGAGTGCCACACGCGGCTCTTCGGTGGCGATGGCAGCGCCATCTACCGCCCCAAAGGCCGCATCAGCCGGCCCGCGGCGCTGCTGTCGATGGTCGAGGTCTGCAGCGTGGAACTCGGGCTGCAGCTCTTCCCGGAAGACATCCAGGCCATCGCCGCCGTGCTGCAGCGTGACCACTACCGCTTCCCCTCGACGCCTCAGCCCCGCGCCCGCGACGACCTGCAATGAATACTCCTTCGACGCGCCTCGACACCCGGCCGCCGGAACCGAGCGCCAATGCCGACGCCGTCTTCGAGTCGGTGGCGGAGCTCTTCGGCCTGCTCTCCACGCCGGTGCGGCTGAAGATCATCGGCGCGCTCTGCCACGGCGAGAAGAACGTCTCGCAGCTGCTGGCCGAGATCGACACCACGCAGCCCAACATCTCGCAGCACCTGGCCACGCTGTATCGCGCCGGCGTGCTCGGCCGGCGCCGCGACAGCACGCAGATCTATTACCGGCTGCAGAGCGAGCGCGTGGCCACGCTCTGCCGCGCCGTCTGCACCCAGGTCGCCATCGAGCTCGAGGGCGAGGGCGACGTGCCGGCGCACGAGCGCCTGCTGCCCGCCGCAAGCTCCAGGCCACGCTGAATCGCCACCGCGCCCGGCCCGCCCCCGGCGCGGGCCGCCTCCGCTCGCCTCGGTATCATGCGGCCGCCTCATCCCGCCGTAGTTCAATGGATAGAACGGGCGCCTCCTAAGCGCCAGATGCAGGTTCGATTCCTGCCGGTGGGGCCAAAGCGGGGAATCAGGACCACGCATAACCAGTCAGGCCCCTAGGCAAATCAATCGCTTAGGGGCCTTTTGCTTGGCAGGAAGGCGCACAAAGGGGCTAGACAGGGCACAGCAAACCGGGGCACTATTCGGGGCACAAAACACCGACCGGGACACCGACCGGGGCACGCCGAGGGGAAAGGCCCATGCTCACCGATGCCGACTGCCGCAGCGCCAAGTGCCCCGAGGGCAAGAAGCGCCACCGCCTGGCCGATGGCGCAGGGCTCTATCTGGAAGTCGCGCCGTCCGGGTTGCGGCGCTGGTTCTGGAAGTTCTACGCCGAGGGCAAGGAAGACCGCCTGGCGCTGGGGAGCTATCCCAAGGTCGGGCTGAAGGCCGCACGCAAGGCCCGCGGCGAGGCCCGCGAGCTGCACAAGGCCGGCATTCATCCCCGACAGGCGCGGCTGGCCGAGAAGATCGCCAAGCGGGCCAGCAGCGCAACCACCTTCGAGGCCGTGGCGCGCGAGTTCCACGAGACCAAGGCCCAGGCATGGAGCCCGAGCCATCGCGCCCAGTGGCTGCGCTGCTGCACCAAGGACTTGTTTCCCTGGCTGGGGGCCCTGCCGCTGGCAGAGGTCACGGCGCCGGTGCTGCTGGAAGTGCTGCGCAAGGTGCAGGCCCGCGGCGCCACCTACTCCGCGCACGCGCTGCGCGAGTACGCCGGGCAGGTCTTCCGCTTTGGCGTGGCCACCGGACGATGCGAGCGCAACCCGGCGGCCGACCTGTGCGGCGCGCTGAAGCCCTACACCGCGCGCAACGCCGCGGCCGTACTCGATCCCGCGCGAGCGGGCGCACTCATGCGCGATATCGACGGCTACGCCGGGCAGCCCGTGACCCGTGCGGCGCTGCTGTTGTCGGCGCTGACCTTCCAGCGTCCGGGCAACATCCGCGCCATGGAGTGGGCGCACGTCGACCTTGACGCGGCGCTGTGGACCATCCCGCCCGAGCTGATGAAACGCAGGCTGCACGGCAAGATCAACGGCAGGCCGCACCTGGTGCCCCTGTCCGCCCAGGCCGCGGCCGCGCTGCGCGAACTGCAGCCGCTCACCGGGCATGGGCGCTTCGTCTTCCCCTCGCTGCTGACCGGCGAGAAGTGCATGAGCGAGAACACCATCCGCGCGGCGCTGCGCCGGCTGGGCTACGGCAATGACGACATGACGGCGCACGGCTTTCGAGCGATGGCGCGCACGCTGATCGCCGAGAACCTGCCGGGCGTCCCGCAGGACGTGATCGAGGCGCAGCTTGCGCACGGCAAGACCGGCCCGCTTGGCGCTGCCTATGACCGCGCCGAGTACCTGGCGCAGCGCGTGGCGCTCATGCAGTCCTGGGCCGACTACCTGGACCGCCTGCGCGACGGCGCTGACGTGATCCATTTGCGCGCATGACTTGGAGCAGCCCCATGCTGAGACCGTCCTACGCCGTCAAGCTGTGCACCTGCCGCGATGGCTTGCCGCTCGTCGACATTGATGACCTGCGCATTGGCGACGCCCGCCCCGAGGAGCTGCGCGCACTGGCCGCCGTGCTGCTGCGCATCGCTGACCTGGCTGCCGAGCACCGCGGCCGGTACGTTTCGCCCAAGCGCACGAGTATTAGCGTGAAGACGCCGGCAAGCTGACACCGACGTCGGGCGGATACCCGACACCCGGGCCGCGCGGCGCAGCGGCAACAAGGCGGGCCGGCGGGTGCAGCAACCACCCTGCCGGCCCTGACCACAACGTGAAGGAGTCTCACGTCATGGCTGATCCCATTGTCCCCCGCGCGCCGCGCAGGCCGCGCCTCGCGCTCTCCACGAGCGACACCTTCGACCGCCTGGTGCTGGCCGGCTTCGTCGTCTTCGTCCTGGTGCTGCTGGCCGGCGCCTTCGACGACGAGCTGCACGCACCGGCCGAGCTGGCCTACGTGCAGGAGCTGCAGGGCGACGAGCTGCTGCGGGCGCTCGAAGCGCTCGGCTATCCCGAGCTGGCCGGCGACGTGGAGGGCGAGGCATGAGCGGCTACACCGTCACCCGCTGGAAGCGCTCGCGTTACTGGGCCGTCCTGCACGGCGACGCGCTCGTCACGCAGTGCGTCTACCGCCGCGGCGCTGTCGCGCTGGTGGAGCTGCTGCAGAACCTGCGGCGCTGAACGATCCACCGTTTCCGCCACGCCTAGGCTGATCCCCGAAAACCCGCTTCCCCGGCGGGCTGGCGCGGCACCTTCTTTCCGGGGTGCATTGGGGAATGCATGGGCAAATCGACGGATGCGAAGCTTGACGACCTGATGTCTGTGCGGCTGGCGCGGCGCCTGCTGGGGGAGACGGTTCAGGAGGCTGTCGTGATGGACCCGCAAACGGGCTTGCCCCGCGCCAAGACGCGCGCTGAAATCCAAGAGGAGGTGCAAGCCGAGGTGCTGTCCGAGCATCTAGAGCTGGAGAGGCTGCGCCGGCTTGAGCCGTACCGGAGCCGAGGCCGGCAGCGAGCGCAGGCGCGCTACGTCGAGCTTGTTGACGACTTGCGCCAGCGGCCGCAGGACTCCCTTGGCATGTCCGTTGTCGCTCCAGTAAATCGGGCAGACGAAGTGCCCGCACCGAAGCCTGTGCAGCGGCGCGTCGCGCAGGAACAAGCGATCCTCGCCGAGCTGCACAAGCTCGGGCACGATCCGATGGCGCTGCCGCGGCCCGTGCCTGGAAAGGCATCGACACCTGTGCAAGAGGTCCGAACGAATCTGCGCTACACGCCGGACGTGATGCAGAAGGCAGTGAGCCGCCTTCGCGACGACGGCCGAATCGCTTTCGTCTGACCACCGCCGGCACCCCCGCCAAACTGGCGGAGAGCGGAGGTTGCGACGGCGGAGGTTCGGCACTGAGCATGCGCCCCATGTTCACCACAAGGACGCACATGCAACCTCAAACCACCCGCGCCGCGCAAGACCGCAAGCGCGGCGCCACCGTGCAGCCGCTGCACGTCGCACAGATCGCCGATGCCCTGCTGACGCTGCGCACCGCCGCGGCCGTGGCTGGCTTGAGCGAGACGACGATCTACCGCAAGGAGAAGACCGACCCGACGTTTCCGCGCCTGATCCGCATGGGCCAGCGCTGCACCCGCATCCGGGCCGGCGATCTGACCGCCTGGCTTGCCGCCCAGGCCGGAGCGTGACCGGTGCGCGCGCTTCATCACCGCGGCGCTCAAGCGCCGGGCCTGGCCACGCCTGGCCGCGCCACAAATGACTCGGCCGCCGGAGCGAACGGCGGCCGAGTTGAAGAACAAGCTCAAGGACTGAGCCAGCGCAAGTTTACCGGCTGGCTGGCGACACTGCACCCCGACTTTTCGCAGGCGCTGTTCTCGGTCGCTGCGGCGCTGCTGGCGCGGCTGCTGCGCGCAGGAGGCCGCCATGCATGACGCCACCCGCGCCTTCCGCAACGCCATCCTGCACGCGCTGGGCCATGCGCCCGACGTGATCGAGCTTGGCAGGCTGCAGCGATTCCCGACAAGCGACCGCCGCAGTGATACGTCCGGCTGGTGCAAGGTCTTCGACGACGGCCGAGCTGGCGTCTTCGGCTGCTGGCGCACCGGCCGCAGCGAAACATGGACTGCCACCGACACGCGCAGCATGACACGCCAACAGCGCGCGGAGCTGGCGCGCCAAGTGGCGGCTGCCACGCGCGAGCGGCAAGCCGAGCAACGGCGGCAGTGGGCCGAGAACGAGCAGCGCATCACCAAGCTGTGGGGCCGGTGCATGCCGCTGGTGCCTGGCGACCCCGCCACGCTGTACCTGAAGGGCCGCGGCTTCGCTGGCGTATGGCCGCTGCCCTGCTGCCTGCGGTATCTACCCTCGGCGGACTACTGGCACGAGGGCGAGCGGATCGGCACCTTTCCGGCGTTGGCGGCACCGCTCACGGCGGCCGATGGCCGAATCGTGGCGCTGCATCGAACGTTCCTCACGCGCGACGGGCACAAGGCCGCCGTGCCCACCGTTCGGAAGCTGACGCCAGCATCCGGGCCGCTGACCGGCGCCTGCATCCGGCTGCACGAGCCGCAGCGCGGGGTACTCGGCGTCGCCGAGGGCATCGAGACTGCCCTGGGCGCGTGGCTTGCATCCAGCGTGCCCGCCGTGGCCGCGTACAGCGCCGGCAGCCTGGCCGCCTGGCAGTGGCCGCCTGACGTGCGCCGCATCGTCGTCTTCGCCGACGCCGACCGGGCCGGACGCGAGGCCGCCGACACGCTGCGGGCGCGAGCACTGCGCGCGGGCCTGCAGATCAAGCTGCTGGTGCCAAGCGAGCCGGGCGCCGACTGGTGCGACGTATGGGCGCAGCGCGGCGCCGTGACGGTCGAAGTAGGAGGTGCAGCATGAGCGCGGCCGACGATCTTCGCCGCGCTGCGGATGCGGCGAATCCGCCCGACCGCGCCGACGCCATCCGCCGCGCGCGAGAGCTGCTGATGCCTGTGGGCGAGCGCACCGCCCCCGAGTACCCCGTCGACGCGCTTGGGCCGCTGGCCGGCGCCTGCAAGGCTGTTGCGCAGCATGCGCAGGTGCAGCCTGCAATGGCGGGCCAGTGCCTGCTGGCCGCTGCCTCGCTGCTCGTGCAGGGGCTCTTCAACGTCGAGTCCCTGGCGGGTCGGCGACCGCTGTCGCTGTTTCTGCTGACGCTCGGCGACAGCGGCGATGGCAAGAGCGCAGCGCAGGGCGTGGCGCTTGCGCGCGTGCACGAGTGGCAGCGCCGGGCAACCGCCGAGCACGCGGCGGAGCTGGCGGCGCACGAGCGGGCGCTGTCGACGCTGACGAAGGGCAGCGACAAGCCGGAGGCGCCGCGCAGCCCGTACAGGCTGATGAGGGACGCTACCGTCGAAGGCTTGCGGCGCGAGCTGTCTGCCGGCGCGTGCTCGCAGGGCGTCTTCTCCGACGAGGCCGCGGCGATCCTGAGCGGCTGCGGCATGGCGCCGGAGCACCGCGCCAAGACTGCAGGGACGTTCTCGGGCCTATGGGACAGCGGGCACCTGAGCGTGAGCCGCGCCATGGGCGGCCGGGCCGAGCGCTACGGCGCGCGCGTCGCGCTGCACTGGCTGATCCAACCGCAGGCCGCAAGCGAAACGCTGGGCGACCCGCTGCTTTCGCAGTTGGGCTTTTGGCCGCGCTTCTTGATCGCCTGGCCGGCGCCGCAGGAGCCGCGCCAATATCAACCATGGGAGCCCGGCAAGTCCCCCGACGTGCGCGGCTACTGGCGACGCTGCGACGAGCTGCTGGCCTGCCCGCTGCCCGACGACGCCGACCTGGCGCCCGTAATTGATCTGGAAGACGGCGCCCGCGACCTGCTGGGTCGCGCCTTCGAGTGGTACGAACGGCAGTCCCGGCGCGGCGATCTGCGGCCGATAAAGCCGTTCGGGCTGCGCGCGGCGGAGCAGGCTGCGCGCGTGGCTGGCGTGCTGGCCGCCTTCGAGGGTCTGCCAGCCGTCGACGCCAACACCATGAGGGGCGCCTTGAGGCTCGTCGAGTACAGCGTGAGCACCTGGCGCACCATCGTTGACGAAGGCGCCGCGGACCAAGCCGCAGCGCACGCGCTCCGGCTATTCGAGTGGCTGACGGCGCGGCCGGACTGGCGGGCGCGGCTGGCGTCCGTCGTCAAGGACGGGCCGGCGAGCACTCGCAGCAAGAGCACGCGCGACCGAGCCCTTGAGCTGCTGGCCGAGCATGGCCTGGTGCATGTTGCGGACGGCGCTGCGACGGCGCTCGCGCCCGACGAGGTGGAGCCATGAGGCCGACGAGCACCCAGCGCGCGGGCTGGAATCCGTTCGGTACCCCTGCGAATCCTGCGAAAGCTGCGAAAACCCGCGCCAGTGCTAGCTCTGCGGCCGATTCCGGCGCCTGCGAATCGCTGCGAAAGTTTGCGAATCTGGCCCAGGAGCAGGTCGCGGCGGCTGCGGATTCGCAGAGATTCGCAGGCATTCGCAAGGTACAAAACCGCCCGGAAACCCGCGCCAGTGCTTGCGATTCGCAGGATTCGCAGCTTTCGCAGGGGGACCACCCGGAAATCGCGCCGCGACCCTACCGCCTGAGCCGCAGCGACGCCGACGAGGCGCACCGCGACCCCTGGGCCGGCGACGAGACCGAGCGCTTCCGGGCCCGCGTGCGCCGGCTGCTGGCCCTCGGGTTCGGCCGGCGGGACGCGGCGGACCTGGCCGAGCGGCTGCACCTGCGAGACGTGCATGCAGACCACCGCGTGCTCTGCCTTGAGTGCAGGCACTTGTTGGCGGGAACCTCGGCGACGGGCTGGCGCTGCCGCAATGCCCGAGCTGCCCAGGTTGGGCGTGATCTGCCTGCCGACCTGGTGACGCTGGCGCAGGACTGCCCCGGGTTCTCGACCATCTCAAGGAGCACGACATGAGCATCACGGCCCTGATCGTCGGCAAGCTGATCGCCGAGCCGGAGCAGCGCACCGGCGCAAGCGGCAAGCCGTTCACCACGGCGCGAGTTGCAGCCGACGCCGAGGGCGACTCGGTACTGTGCAGCGTCATCGCCTTCGGGCCGGCCGCCGAGCAACTGGCCGCACTCGCCAAGGGCGACACGCTGGCGCTCACCGGCCGCTGCAAGCCCAAGGCATGGAGCACCAAGGATGGCGAACTGAAGGCCGGGCTGGATGTCGTGGCCTGCGTATTTCACGCCATCGCGGACACCCATTTCACGGGATCGCGGACAGCGTTTCACGGCAAGGCGGACACCGTTTCACGCTGATCGCGGACAGCGTT
>MEFD01000031.1 GCA_001724995.1 Rubrivivax sp. SCN 71-131 | reverse complement strand
ACGCCACTCGAGGTCTTCGCACAGACGCTGGCCAGCTCTCATAAGCCATCAACTTCGGTTCATTGACCTCGGTGTTGCACTTCGGTCTTGAAACCGCCACGGATTTCGCCGGACGGTGGAGCCGCACACATTCGGCGTGGACGCGAAGGGCCACACGGCGCTTCGGGCCTATCAGGTGGGCGGCGGCAGCGAGTCCGGAGAGTACATCGGTTGGAAGCTTTTTCACGCCAATGAAATGCACGGCGTGACGGTTCAACCCCAGACCTTTGCAGGCCCGCGTCCGGGCTACAAGCGAGGCGACAAGGCGTTCGCAAGCATCAGGGCCCAGCTCTGAACATTGGGGGCGTGCTGCTTGGTGCGGTTGACCTGTTGCCTACGCAATTGAGGAAGCTGATCATGCCTCTGGACTGCGCCGCGCTCACGCCGAATGGCGACTACCTCGTCCAGCTTGGGCCTGGCATATGGTTGATGGACAACCACAAATGGGCGCTGGTGGCGTGGGAGCGTCACCGTGTCGCCGGGCAACGGTATGTGCTGTTGCATGCCGACTTTCACTGGGACGGCGTCGACGACTTCAGGCCCGACGGCTCTCCCCGGGAGGCATTACTTGCAGCGGGAGTCGATGACCTCGTCGCCATGACCGCTGACGAGGAGTACATCAGGTTTGACTCGTTCATCGCGCCAGCCGTCCGGCGAGGACTGCTCTCCGAGGTTCACTTCTTTTGCAAAGAGGATGACAGCAACGAGGTCGGGCTCGATGCTGACCTGTGCGCCCAGGCGGGCGTCCAGCAGGTCGTGCATGACGACGTCGAGTCACTCGCCCATCTTGACCCGACAGGGCCTCTGATTTTCGACCTCTGCCTCGACCTATTCAATCACGCCGACTACTTGGAGTTCGAAGGCGACCTTTGGACCGACGCGGATGTGCTGGAATTCCTTGAGGCGACAAGCTCACACATTCTCACGGCAGCCGTCGTGACGATCTCTCTGTCGTTCGGATATTCAGGAACGGAAGAGGACACGCGGCATCTTGCCCAGTTGGTTGTGCCCCGTATCCTCGAACTGCGCGGCTTGGCCGCTCGCTCATAGCTCAACTGTCCGCTTGCTTCGTTGCTGGATTTTGGCTCAGGCGTTGCACGCCCTAACAGGCTGCTGAAAAATCTCCCTTTGCCGACCCGCGACGAAGCTGGGGCAGGGACAATCTGAAGAGCTGATTTCACTGAGACCGATGCGCGGCGCCGACACCTTCACCGAGAGCCTGTTCACGATGCGCAAGCTGGAGGACTTTGTGCCTGCCAAGCATCCGTTGCGCACGATTCGCGAGATGGCCAATGCGGCGCTGATGAAGCTGGGGCCGCTGTTCACGGGCATGTACGAGGCCGAGATCAAAGGTGGTCGACCCAGCATTGCCCCTGAGAAGTTGCTGCGCGCGATGCTGCTGCAAGTGCTGTACAGCGTGCGGTCGGAGCGGCAGTTGATGGAGCAGGTGCAATACAACCTACTGTTCCGCTGGTTCATCGGGCTGTCCATGGACGACGCGGTGTGGGTACCGACCGTGTTCACCAAGAACCGCGAGCGCCTGATCAAGCACGATGCGGTGATCAAGTTCTTCAACGAGGTAGTGGCCATTGCGCAGCAACGCGACTTGCTCTCGGGCGAGCACTTCAGCGTGGACGGCACGTTGATCCAGGCATGGGCCGGCCACAAGAGCTTTGTGCCCAAGGACGATGACCAGGCCAACGGCGGTGGAGGCAACTTCAAAGGTCAGCGGCGCAGCAACGACACGCACGAATCGAAGACGGATGGTGAGGCTCGGCTGTACCGCAAGGGCAACACCGCCAGCGAGTTGCGCTACATGGGTCACACCTTGAGCGACAACCGCCACGGCCTGATTGCCAACGCCATGGTGACGCAGGCCGACGGTTATGCCGAGCGCGAGGCCGCCAAGGCCATGATCAATGATGCGCGGCAAGCCTTGGGTGACGATGACCGCGAAGTCACACTGGGCGCCGACAAAGGCTACGACGCGAAGGAGTTCATCGACGCCTGCGTGGCGATGAACGTGACGCCGCACGTGGCGCAGAACAAGTCGGGCCGCCAGTCTGCGGTGCCCGATGAGATTGCACAGAGCGAGGGCTACGCCATGTCGCAGCGCAAGCGCAAGCTGATCGAGCAAGGCTTCGGTTGGGCCAAGACCGTGGGCAGCATTCGCCAAGTGATGGTGCGCGGCCTCAAGCGCGTGGACCAGATGTTTGTGCTGACGATGGCGGCCTACAACCTGGTGCGCATGCGCAGCCTGGGACAAGTCCGTCTGCAAGGCGTGCAGTGATGCAAAACAGTGCTGAAACTGCCTGAGACTGACTGCAAACCGATGAAATTCAAGCCCAACATTCCGCATCGCGAGAAACGAGCCCCGGCGCCTGCGTTGGCAGGAAACGGCAACGCTTCTCGCGGTGGTTCTTCAGCAGCCTCCTAAACCGGTCAGCCGATCGATCTGGTGATGTGCTCCCGCGCGTCCCCGCCTGAATAGTTCGTGCGAAGCGCGGTAGCCGCTCGCTATCGGATCATGTGGTAATTCGCGATTGCGCGGCTTAGCGCGAAGAGCATCGCCAGCAGGCTGAGCGTGAAGAACATCGGGTGAAGCCGCATCGGCAGGAAGGCAGAAACCGCCACCATGCCGCCGAGAACGATCGCTGCTATCAGGCTTCCGCCGAACGTCTCCGCGCTGTGGGCGACGAACTCCTTCGCGCGAACCTGTCGAAGCACGAAGCCGTCCACAGCCACCACCAGCAGGAAGATCGTCAGCAGCGGCAGCAACTCGATGATGGCGCTCAGCCGGTAGGCGGCCAGCGCGAACAGCGAGTCGATCGACCGGAAGTACGGGTTGCCAAACAGGCGCATGCTCATCTGGGTCATCTGCGCCGCCATCGCTGCGTCAACGGCCGGCTGCTGGCCGACGTGAACCATGGGCGCCGGCGGCTCGCTCAGGGGTGGTGAGCCCTGCTGGATGTCGAGCATCCGCCTGAGGATGCGGTCGGCCACGGCCGGCCCCCAGATCTCGCGGCTGGCGGCGTGCTCGGCGCGCAAGACCTCGGTGAATCGTTCTGGTGGGGATGCGGAGGGGATGTAGAGGACGATGCAGAGAATGGCCAGCATGGTCCCGATCCACACGTAGCGCACCATCACGCAGCCTCCTTGACGACGGCCTTCGGTCGATCGAAGTCCGGGTCAAGAATCGGGAAGCGCCCCTTCACGAGTCGCCCGGCGACAGACCCGAAGTACTGCAGGTTGGGCAGCTTGCCGAGGATGTCGACAGGAACACGCTCCTCCATCGACTCGGTGAGTTGCACGCTCTGGCCGGCGCTCCAGTCCCCGAGGTGCGTGTCTGCGCCCTGGCTGATGCCTACGCGCATCGTGTGGATGCCGGTCTTGCCGAAGGTCTCGACGATGAAGTCCTGCGTCGGCCGATCCTTGGAGCGCAGCGCGAACAAGTTGTTCAGGTTGCCCAGAGCCATGCGTGCGGCATCCTCGGACCCCAGCCGCTTGGCCAGATCGGCGAGTGTCTGCATCGCGCAGATGGAGTGGATGCCGCCTTCGGCGCCCTTGTTCAGGATCTCGATCAGTGGCTGGTTGATGACGTTGGCGATCTCGTCGACGACCAGCGTGATGCGGCGGGTGATGCCGAGGTTGTAGCGCATGCCCGCGCGTGCGGCCAAGTCGGCGATCGCTAGCGCTCCGATGGCCGAAGCCACCGACGGGTCGGGCAGCGAATCGAGGCACATGTAGAGCACGTGACCACCGCGCTCGATCTTCTCGAAGTTCATGATCGGACGTTTGTCCGCCAGATCGAACGGGTCGGGTGACAGGCTCCCGCCCAGGTCGCCGGAGGTGAGCATCGACAGGATCGGCAGCAGGTTGGCGGTGATCTTCTGATAGTGCTCGCGGTTGTGGCGGAAGACCCGAATCTGGGAGTCGATGACCTTGTCGCGCTGGTTCTGGGGAATGTGCTGTTCGTAGTACGAGACGCAGGTCATGAGCTGCGGTGTCGCGACCTCGGATGGCCGCTTGATCTGGCCGCGGACGGCCGCCTGCATCAGCGCGCGCATCTCCTGCAGGTCGCGCCAGGCCGGGCCAAGTGATGCGTCGAAGAGCCGCTGCAGCGACGCTTCGAGGACCGGTTCGATCCCACCCTCGATGTACTTGGTGAGCTTGATGAGGTTCGGCCGGTCCTCAAGACTGACGAGGCCTTGGACCACAACATTGACGGCATCCCAGCCGAAGGCGGTGAACGCGCCGCCTGTGTCCACCGGCATGATGGATTGGATGCGCGAGGCGATCTCGGTCGGCTTCTGCCAGTTGAAGGTGAAGTCCAGCCGCACGCCGAGTTCCGGGAAGGCCGGATGGAACTCCAGGAACGTGTCGGCATCCCGATAGTCGCTGCAGGCACGCTGCACCACGCGCTTGAGGCGCCGGCTGTTTTTCGGGTCGATGAAGACGACGACGTCGCCGCGCCGGATGGCCTGGGTGAGGAAACTGCCCAGGGCCACGCCCTTGCCGGCCTGTGTCGTTCCCACCAAAAGCGTGCCGCCCTCGAAGTTCTGCAGCGGCCGGTACAGCGCCTTCTCCCTCGGCTCGACGCCATGTATGAAGGGCAGGCCGATCTCGGAGTCGGGCTGCGGGTTTACGGCGTAGCCCAGCAGGCGCAGGACGGCTGGCGGTGCGGCGTAGTCCTTGTAGTTGACCTTTGCAAGTTCGTAGAGGCGTTGCGAGTGAACCGGCAGCCATTCGAAGCCAAAGCCCAGGAAGACCTGTGAAGGATCACGCGTCAGGGATTCAAGCCTGCGCGTCGTGATGACCTGCATCGCCTTGCCGGAAAGGGATGCCCGGACGGTCAGCACATCGAGGCCCTGACGCAGGCGGTGGCCGGCCATCAGCAGTGCGAGGAAGGCCAGCGCGAGGGCAATGCTCGCCGTGAGCAGACCCTTGCCGCCGAGGTAGACGAAGTAACACAGGCCGCCAGCCCAGGCGGCCGCTGCCCACAACTCGTAGGCCGGCCTCCAGGGCATTTCGTAGGGACGCACGAGCATGATCGCAACTCCTCAGGCGGAAGGGGCGAAGTCGGACGGATCGAGGCCTTCGACGAAGTCCGCCCGGATGACGAAGCCGAGTTCCTGCTTGCCGCCCATGTCGTGCTGGACAGTGCCGGAACGCGCATTGCCGCCGACGGCGGTCATGCCGGTTTCGGTCAGCGACCGCTGCACCACGGGAATGTCGATGCGTCGCCGCTTGAAGACCTCGAGCGGGACGAAGACACCGGCGGAAACCGTGATCGCGTCGGCGGTGCGCGAGTCGCCATTCATCGAGGCGATCGCCGCGGCCAGTGCGTCGCGGACCAGGGGGTTCAGGCGAAGCGGTGCGACGAGTCGGAAGGCCGGTGCCGGTGCAGCGGTGGTTTCGGCCGGCAACTCCGGCCGGGCTTCGACTTCGGGCGAGTCGTTTTCTGGCTCTGGGCCGACTGCCTGGCCCGTCAGCGGGTCGCCGAGGAGGTCCAACCCCGGGGTGATCGTGCCATCGGCCGGTTGTGCTTCGGCGGCTGGAAGGTCTGAGGCCGCCGGAATTGGCGCCAGTGGCGCGGAGGCCGGCGTCGAAACCGATGCCGTCGTGGTGCCGGCCTTCGATACGAGCGGCGTCGAGAGCGGGGTAACCTTCTGTCCGTGGCCGTGCAGCAGGATCTCAGGTGCTGCCAGCTTGACGGCTTCGAAGACCGTCTTGCCCGGCGGTGGCTCGATGGTCCAGATCGGGCTGCCCGTGCTCCGGCGCTCGAACACACCCGCGCCGAGCAGGATCTCCAGGATGGTGTCCGGCGCCTTCGGGATGCCGGGCAGTTCGTCTTCCTCCAGCAGCTTGCGGATTTCGGTGACGGCGTTCGGCCAGACGATGAAGAGGCCTTCTCGGCCGTACCAGACCCGCGAGCGATCGTAGTTCGGCGCCCACGCGGCATGCGAGACGACCAGGCGGCGCATGGCGTCGATCAGGTAGCGCTCGAGGTGTGCACCGAGGATCGGACGTCCGTACCGGTTGGCGCAGGCGATCAGGTCGCGATCGATCACCAGCGCAGCGGCCCGCTTCACGAGATCGACCAGGATGTTCTGTTCGCGGTACAGCGCCGCGCCCGCGAGGCAGGACAGCATTTGCGGCACCGCGATCGTGTTGGCGGTGGCGAGGTGCTGCATCGTCTCCGACGACACGATGTGCGGCAGGGCGAACAGGCCGAGCGCCCGGGACTCCTGGGAGTTGGTCAGCCATCGGACGAAGAAGAGACGGGCTCGGCGACGTTCCAGCCATGCCGTCAGGGGACCGAGGTAGCCCGGCCACTCCTCGCCGCGTTCGTCGGTGACGACGACCTGGCTGAGAGTCCTGTGCAGTTCAGAGCACAGGCCGGCGATGAAGGTGGCGTGGCGCCAGCGAGGTTCGAGCTGGCGCCGCGTCGAAATCGTCGCGCGGCCGGAGACGATGTGTCCGTCGGTGCCCTGCAGCGCATAGAAGCCCACCTCGAGGCCGAGCCGGAACAGCCCGCCGACCTCGCAGAAGAAGTTGTCCGGGGTGGCCGGCAGCAGGTTGACGAAGGCGGCGTAGTTGCGGATCGGCGCCAGCAGATCGGCCTCGAAGCCCGCACGGTCTGCCCCGTAGCACAGCTTGATGCGGGAGATCAGGTCCTCGTGCGCGGCCAAGATCTCGTCGACGGACCTGGCACGCACGCCTGGGTCCACCGACGGGTAGGCGCGCGAGGTCGCGTAGACGGTGGGCTCGTTCCGGACATCGGGCTGCACGCGGGATCCGGCCCCGAGCCGGAGGATAGAGAGGATGGACATGTCGCCTCGCTGCCTGGCTGCAGGGAGGATGTTCAACGGGCAGGGCGGTGCGGTCTACGCGGAAATGGCGCTCAAATGGTCCTGAAGAGCGGGGGGTGCCATGTAGGCGTTCTGCATCTGCCTTGTGCAGCCGCTTCTCGACACACTGCTGTGATTTGGCAAAGTGGGAGCGTCTGCCGCATTGCAGGGTCATCCGTCATCCGGGCAAGCGCGCTAGACGAATGCTCAGCGCCACAAAACCGATGTGCACCGGAAAGTCACGTCGTAGACAAGCGGTTCGCAAAAGCTGATGAGCCCGACCTGCAGGCGACCGAGGGAAGCCTTGGCTTTGTCCTCGGCCAATCCAACTGCAGTAGGCCCTATCACTCTGTGCGAACTGGGCGTGGCGGCGTGCGCCTGGTGACACCCGGGCTGCCTCTGATTCCCTATCTCCGGCGCGTCGTGCAAGTACAACTTGTTGGGACCACGGACGCCTTTGTTAGCGACCCACCGACTTAGCGGCATCCTCAATCCAGGTCGGCAAGTTGGCGTAACCGTTGTCGTGAACCCAGTTGTACGTCTTGTACATCTGAGTGAAGGGGATCGAGCCAACCTTCCAGTGATCGAGCGGATTCCGCCCCTGCACATCGGCACCACGCTGGGGGTCCTTGATGCCGTGTATGTCGATCGCCAAGATCCCCTTCTTGAGTTCATAGCTCCGCTTGATCTCGTGCTTGACCCAGTCCCGCTCGTACGTCTCAGCGCCGAACAGCACGACCGTAACGGACGTGCCCCTCAGCTGTTCTTCGATCCACTGCTCAATACCGCCGGCGCGACGCTTCGCCTCCTCGAACTCAGCCGCGTCATAGAAGGGCGTCGCCTCGCCCTCGGGCCGAACAACCCAGGAGTTGCGCACCTGCATGATGCGACGCACATCACGCGCGTAGTGAAAGCTGAAAAACACCCTACGTGCCATGTCGCCCTCCTCGGTCGATCAAGTGTTGGAAATGCTGCACCGGACCCATGCCTTAGCAATCTCGTGGTTGATCACTTGCTGTTTGCGGTGCCTTGCCCCGCTTGAAGCTGCCCGGAAGTCGATTACGACTTGGTAGTCGAAGCTAAAGAAAATTCGCTTCACCATGGGGATGCAGGAGGCGAAGTACACAACGACGGGCTCAGCCCTTGCGTTGGTCGATAGGCGAGATTTCGAGCTCACGGTAGAGGAGGCTCATGAAGTCCAGCGGACCGATGTCCGCCGGGATCATGTAGTTCAGGGTCGCGGCCAACCTTCGGGCGGCCCCGCCAGTGGTTTCGATGACGATGCACTTTGCCTTGGGATGCATTTGGCTGAACAGGGCGTGCTCGTCGATGACGCCCTCCATGCCGCCGATGAAGACTGCGGCGTCAAACTCGGCCGATTGGAGCATCGCCGTGCGCATGGCCAACAAGCTCTTCGCGAGGTCGCCGTCGACCGCATCGAGGTACGTCACATTCGCGAAGTGCTTGTTCTCCTCGGGGAAGTCTTCCTTCGGAATGAACTTCGTCTGGAAGAGGCGAACGGCGGTGGCGTACTGCACGCCGAGGTCTTGGGCTGAAGCCCAGAGCATGGGGGTGATCGCGGGATGTCCGCCCCAGACGATGGTCTTGCGGCCCAGCGCGACGGTCGCCAGCGCGCTGACGGCAGACTGGATCATCTGCGGTTCGCAGTCTTGGTCGAACGGGGCTCGGCCGGGAACGGGCACGCTGGCTGAGAGGAAGACGGCGCCCACGTCAAATGCCCTCGAGCTCAGAGAGGTCCCAGCCGGCTTGACGGCTCCTGATCCATTTCACGGGCTTGAAGTTCGTGCCCAGCCATTCGAGATGGGTCATCCAATCCTGGGAAAGCCCGACGTGGTCATAGACCACGACTGCGGGCCGTGCGTCTCCATCGCGGACGGCTTCGTGCAGCGTAACGGCTGTCGGAACGCCCACACTGGGGTGGGCGACGAGCGGCTTGCCCGAGGGCATTTTGAGCAAGATGGTGCGGCGCTGGCCAACGCCTTCCACAGTGCCTCCCAGGCGTTCGATGGAACTGCGCAGGTGCCCCGCGATGTTGGCGTGGCGCACTGCGACGCTCTTGCTTCGCAGAACTTCTACCTGAAGCGCGATGCCTTCGACGACGGGTTCGGTGAACCTCTTGTCGACGAGGTCACCTTCCTCAAGCTGCATCGGCGTCGCGAGTGTGCTGTAGCGCGACGCCTTGTGCCCGGGCCAAAGCACCTGGAGCATCGAGATGTGCTTGTCGGTGGCTCGACCCCACTCGGCGCGAGTCCAGCGGCTCTCGAAGAAGCCGGGGGTGTCGAGCATCACCACGACGTCAGAGTCGCAAAGGCGATGCCACAACATGGCTTGGAAGTCTGTTGCGACGCCGACGGAGTGGGTGTCCAAGAAGACGTCGAATTGCCGGGCAGACAGTTCCTCAAAGAGTTGAAGCGCCGCGTCGCGGGATTCGGCGCGCCGATAGCTCACGAAGACGCGACGTTGAGCGGGCAGCAGGCCGAGGCACTGGAGCGCCGCGCCGGCCGGCTTGGCCAAGTTGGGGTCGGCGGCGGTGAGTGCCAGGGCGTTGATGGGCCTTAGGCATTCCGGCAGCTCGATGCTGACGTTGTCCAGGTGGCTCACGAGTGGGACGACTGGGATGCTCAGCCGCAGGAGGTTTGGGTGCTCAAGGAGCTTGGTGCCAGCGGCGCCGAAGAACATCGCCACTGCGGGAGCCGTCTCGACGAAGTGGCCTCCGTAGCCTTCGGTGATCGTGAAGTGCTCGCCTGGCTTGAGGCCGAAATCTTCCATCGCCTTCACGATGTTAGCGCTGAGAGCTGTGAGTTGTTCCGGAGTCGGCTCGCCGAAAATCAAGCACTGGTAGAGAGGCGCAGGCATGGCTTGGGCTAGATGCTGCTGACCTTGTAGCCGGTCGTGGTGTTGGGATTGAAGATGCCCAGGCCACCGACGTTGTCCACCTCAATCCGTCGGTACAGTTGCAGGTACTCATTGCCGTGGGTCGTCTGGCCATCACGAGTCGGCACGATGGCGATCTTTTCGTGAGGCATTTTCCCGTCGGCGTAGCCGAGCTCCCAAGGGCACCAGCGTGAAGCCATGGAGTTGCCAGTCGCGAGGAACAGGAACCACTCGCACGCCATGATGCGCTGACGCAGCTTGTTCGCGGTTTCCGCGTTTGGCTCAGGCGGCATTGTCGAGTCCTGCCAGTCGATGTAGAGGTCCAGCCCCTGCTGACGAAGGATGGATTGAAGGCCCAAGGCGAGTTCGCGGTCGTGGTGGCTGTGGCAGAGGAATGCCGTCCTCTGCCCCGCCCGCTTCGCGATGACCGTTTGCGCGCCCGCCCGCCTTGCCTCATTGCGCAGGTCTGCCTGAGAGATAGGCATGGATAGTCTATGGCTCGATTCGTTGGGGGGCGCCAAGAGTGCGCATGCAATTGGCGCGATGTTTCTACAAGTGTAAGCGGCTGGCGATCCTGCTTTGACCGTCTAGACCGGCACACCGGATGGAGTCGAACTACCGTGCTGGCGGTCTACCCGTCAGGCGAGTTGTTGCCGACGAGTAACCGGCGATGTCGCATGCAGTCACTCGAGCGGTCAGCCCCAACGACCGGATTAAGTGTGCCGCCATCAAAGGTACTTATCCGGTGTGCGGAGCAACGCGCAGAACGGGCAGTGGGCGCGCTCCCTGTCGGTGCGACTTGCGAGAAAACTGGCGTGGCACTTGGGACATGACAGCAGGTCGAACGAGGGCTCGGCTGCGCCCCAGCGGGCATCGAACATCGAGATGACCTCGAAGCAGCGGTCGAAGGACAGCGGCTCCACCGTCGGCAGCATGGCGGAGACGTGGACGAATGCGGCCCGCACCGCGTCCGCGGGTTCGAAGTCGGCGGCAAGCAGACGGGTGTAGGCGGTCGCGACCAGCGAGAACTGCGCGCGCTGGACCGTCTTGACCGCGACACCCCAGCGGATCAGATTGACCGCTCGTCCGACGTGCGTTGGCCCCTCGCGATGGCGCGACGATGCCCTCCTGTCGGACGACGCTGACGCGCCGGTGAGTGTGGCCACCACACGCGGATGCGCGCCCAGCTGTTCGAACATGCGCTCGGTGCGCAGGGATCGGATCTGGGCCTCCAGTGCAGCAGGGACCGTCACCGCTTCTGTGTCGGTGCCTGATGCGGGAGCCCTGTGGTCCGCATGCGGCCGCCCACGCGCCGGCGCGCGGTCCGTACGGTGGGGTCGGCAATAGGGACAACCGGCCACCGCCGGCGCAGCACCGTGCGGGAGCAGGTGATGGCGGCCGCAACGGCGGCAGGCGGCGAGTTCTAGGGTACGGATGGAAGCTGCCCAGATGCCGTCGAGGTTGGAGACGACGAAGAACGCCTCGTCGAACGAGAACGACGGCGGGTGGACAACCGAGCTGTAGTGCCTGAACGCTGTGATCAGGGCCTGGGCGGGCGCAATGCCTTCGGCGGTGAGCAGGCGGTACTTGGTCGCGAACATGCCGACCTCGGCCTGCACCCTGAGAGAGCACCGGTAGATGAAGTCCTCGGTATAGGGCGGGCGCCCTCGTGGCGGCAGATGTTCCGCGTCGTAAATGTTGTGGAAGATGAAGCTCGTCGGCAGGCCCGTGAGCAAGGCGATGGTGCGCTGCCTGGCTCCGAGACGCACGCATTCGCGCGCGGTTTCCAACGACCTGATCCGTGTGTCCGCCAACGCCACGAGCGTGCCCCGCGGCCAGGCGCTTCACGCCGACGCCGATCGTTGCGCCGCGCTCTTCGCTCCACGGGCGGCCGGCAGGCGCGCGGTCGCCGATACGAGCACCGCCGACACCGCGGGCGGCAACTGGAGCAGGCGGTCGAGATCCTCGCGCGGAAAGAACAGGGCCTCGTTGCCCATGCCGGTGACGATGGCCATGACCCCGTCCGGCGGCAAGTCGCTGATCGCCTTCAACTGCGCGAGCGTCATCCCGAAGCGGCAGCAGGCCGTGCCGGGGTCCGCCCGCGCGGCATCGCGGATCAGGCTGAGGATGATGAAGTTGGCGTGCTGGACGTCATTGAGAGGTGATGAGGCCATGGTTGCTCACTCCCGGTCTGCCGACTGGCGGGTCGACGCGGGAGCGGGATGGCCACCGCGTCAGGCCGGCGTTCGCTGCACGTTGCCGACTTGACGAGAAGCGTAATCATGTGGACCGTAAAATGTCAATGATTAGCTTACACACTGTCAAAAACTAGATCAAGGAACGAAGCCTTCGCGGCATTGGAAGCGAGCAAGCGGCCGGGCACGACAGAGCTGCCCGGCGTGGTCGGGCGAGGTCGGGTTGCGCGGACCGCCTCAGCCAGCGCGCGGGGCGGGTTCGAAACCGAGGTCGAGCGCGGTGAAGAGGCTCAGCATGCGGGTCGGCTTCTCGTAGAGCTGCGCACGGTAGGCGGCGAGCGTCGATTCCAGCTCGTCTTCCTGGGCGCCTCCCGCCTTGATCTGGCCGGTCAGGATGATGATGGGCGCACCCGGACTTCTGGTCCGCACCGCGGGCAGCAGGTCCCTGATGTTGCCCTCACCCAGCATCCAGTCGAGGATGAAGCCGTCGAAACGCGAGGTCTCCAGGGCCGCCAGGAGGTGCTCGCCCGTCCGGTACGAGATGGCGTCGAGCCCCTTCTCACGCAGGAACTGGACGATGCTGGCAGCCAAGTCGTCGTCGTCGTCGACGATGGCTACGCGCCTGGGGGGCGCCGCCTCGAAGATGAGACGCTTGATCTCGTGGGCCTGGCGCTCGCCGGCCTCTGCGAGCGTCACGACATTCCAGTGGTCGGCCGACTCGCCAGCGACGGCGACGAGCGGGCCGATGCGTGTCTTGGGTGGCGCGACCTGGCCGAGCCAAATCGAGCAGGGGAGCGCGACACCGCCGAGATGCAGCGTCGCCTGGTGGCCCACGTCGTCGACGAGTGTTGCCAACAGCCCGAACAGCGGTTCGCCGAAGTGCGAGGCGAGCCGCTTGATCTCGTCGACGTTCCACGGGCTCTCACCCGTCATCCGCCGGCGCACCTGTTGGTAGGACATCTCAACGGCGGCCTGGAGCGTCGCCAGCCGCTGCCTCTCGGGAACCGCATGCCTGTCGAGAACAGCCAGGATCGCCTTCGAGATGGGCAGTCTGGGCTCGCCGGAACCGGAATCTTGATCCATGTGTTGGACTCTTCTGCTGGTCCTGGAGGTCGGGAAACCGTCGGCGAGTGTACGGCAAGCATGGCTGCACGAACCCGAAACCGACTGCCGGCGAGTGTCTTGTATCAACAATGTAACGACAAGAAGCGTCCAAATACTTGAGGCGTCGCATGATCACTTGTTAACGAATAATGTAAAGATACGGGACACCAACCCTTTGATGGGCTGGTGTCCCGCGAGGTTCTGACTTCGGTGCGCCGGTCACGCAGGACCGGCGCATCCGGGATTCACGCCGCTTCCGCGAGCGTGTCCCATTCGGCCTTCGATTGCTCGAGCAGCCTGCCGCCCAGCGCCTCGAACTCGGTGGCGCGGTCGTAGTCGTCCACGTCCTGGGCGAAGTGCGTCACGGCATTGACCAGGCCGTAGGCCGACAGGTCGCCGCCTTCGATCAGGTGGCGCAGCAGACCGGACCGCTCGCCCTCGTTGAGGAGGTAGCGGGTCCCGACGACCTCGATGGTCCGCACCGGGTCGCCCTTCAGGCGGATGCCCATCGTGCGGCGCATCTTCTCGGCGATCTGCTGGAAGGTCGCTTCCGACACGGCGGCCTCGACCACGTCGCGGACCTTCAGGAAGAAGGCCTTGTCCTCGGCCTGCAGCGTGTCGTCCCTGAACACCGTGACTTCGTCGGAGGACGCGTCGCTCATGCGGCCCACGTGCGTCTTGCGCATCGCGCGGTCGGCCGCGATCAGGCCGTTGCGGCAGATCAGGCGGTAGACCAGCGGCTGGACCGAGAGCGTGCCCTGGCCCACCTCGGAGTTGCTGATCACCACGCCGGCCTGGACGATGTCGCCGGGCTGGATCTCGATCTGCACACGTGGCGTGACCACCTTGAGGTACAGGCGCGTCGGCGTGAGTTCGGTGGATTCGAACCTGGCGTCGGGCAGGCGCTGCAGCATCGGCAGCACGTGCTCGCACAGGTCGTAGTTGTCGAGCCGGCGGTAGCGCTCCGACAGGAAGGCGCGCGCCTGGCCGTCCAGGGTGCGCACCATGCGCAGTTCCGGCTCGTGGTGCAGCCAGGTATCGACATTGCGGTCGAGCAGCGGCGCCTGCTCGTTGCGCATGCGCTCGAAGTAGGCGAACGGGATCTTCAGCTTGTCGGCCACCTGGCGGCGGAAGAGCTCCGTCGTGGGATACGTCTTCATGCCATCCGGCGTCTCGACGCGGATGCGGGTGCTGCCGTCGGCGGCGGTCTCGTGGTGCATCAGGCCGGTCGGCACGATCATGTCGCGCTTGCTGGCCAGTTGGCGCTCGAGTTCGGTTGCCAGGGCAACCAGGGAACGTCCGTTCTTCATGGAAATGCTCCAGATGAAAAGCGGTGACGCCATCGCCCCTGCGGGGGCTGCGTCCCCGCGGGGTGGTGGTCCGGGACGTCCGCAAGGACAGGCCGGGCCGGGATGTACGGTGACGCCAGGGTCGCCGTCGGGATTCGTGTGCTGCTTGCGCCGCGTGTGCGGCCTGGCGCGGCAGCTGCCAGTCGGGAAATCGGGAACCCTCGTCGCTGGGTCCGCCGGGGCGGGCCCACTGAAGAGGGGCGGCGTGGGCTGTCTGCTACGACAGGAACCCCACGCCGCCCTGGAAATGGCTATGCCGCTCGCCTCGAGGTGGCGAGGCGGGCGAGCCAGATGTCGGCCCAGTCGGTGCCGTCCTGTCTGGGGACGAACACCTGGACCTCGCGGGTCGGGCGATCCGGTTGAGCCGGATTGGCGCCCCCTAGCTTCCTGGCGTCGCGTTTCAGGCGGTGCGCCAGGGCATAGGCCGAGGCCTGGCCGTCGAATTCGGCGTTGGCGTCGTTGTCCGCGTAGATGCAGACGCGGGCGACGGGGTCCGGGATCCAGAGCTTCTCCAGGTTCCCGCAGCTCAGCGCGGCCCAGACCGGCTTGCCGGTGCTCAGGTGCACTGCCAGCGCCGTCTCGATGCCTTCGGCCACGGCAAGTTCGTCGCCTGCCTCGAACAGCCTGACGGCCGCGCCGTTGATGCCGGACGACAGCACCTTACGGGATTGCGTGCCCAGCGCCTTGCGACCGTCCCGCAGGTAGGTTCGGTGCAGGGTGACGGCATGTCCGTCGCTGCCCTGCACAACGGCCAGCATCGCCGGGTACTCGGCGATCTTCTTCGACCGCTGCTGCCCGGCCGGCTTCTCGAAATAGCCCAGTGCCGGATGGAAGCGCAGCGTGCGCGGGTAGGCGGACAACTGCAGCCCGCGGTTGCGCAGGTAGCGGTCCACCTCGTCGCCCTGTGTGACGGGCCTGGCTTCGTGCCAGATGTGCTGGCACAGACGCTTCATCTTCTCCGGCGACGGGCCGCCGGGCAACTGCGCCGTCGTGGCGCGCACGGCGCCCAGCTGCCTTTCCAGGCGGGCGAGCAGTTCGCCGAACTTCAGCCCCAGCGCGCCTTGAGCCAGCTTCAGGCCGCCACCGGCACCGCAAGAGCGGCAGTGGTAGTTGCCTTCGCCGAACTTGTCGGTGTACTGGAAGCGGTCGGTGCCGCCACACAGCGGGCAGGGCTGGTTCCTGCCGTTGAGGATGCGCTCGTCGACGCCCAGCGCCCCGAGCAATGGGGTCCAGTGACCATGCGCGCGGGCCTTGAGGTCCCTGACGCGCGATTCGAAATCATCGTTCATGATGTACTCGCTTCGATGTTGATGTCACACCGCTGCGGTGCTGCCACAGGCCCGGCGACGGTGTCGTCGCCGGGCCCGTGCTGCTGCAGCCCGCATGGATGCCGCATGGGTGTCAGCCGCAGCTGCCGATGTGGTGGCAGTTCGCGCATCGCTGGCAGCCGTCGACCTTGTGCAACGCGTGCGCGCCGCACTCGGGGCACTTCTTGCCGCTGCTCAGATTCGCGACGTTCGCCAGATTCGAGTTCTCGACCCCGGCCTGCGCAGTAGCGTCTGCCAACCTGCCCGGAACTGTTGCTTCCGTCGAGGATTGATCCCGCGCCGCCAACCGATGCGCCAGCGCGGCAACCGGCACCTGGTTGCCAAGGCTGTCCAGGAAACCGCGTCGCGCGAGGATCTGCTGCAGCGCATGTCCAATGGCTGCGACCTCGGAGTCATGGAAGCGCGGCGCTTGCGCCCCGTCCTCCCTGGTCACGAAGCCGCAACGCACGGGGCCCTTGTCCCAGACCACTTCGCACATGTTGGCCAGTGCCTTGGAGATCGAAGCACCGGATCGCGCGACCATCGACAGCAGTCGCATGTTCGACGAGATCCATTGCTGGCCCTCGTCACGCTGACCCGCCGGCACGAAGAACTCGACCGGCCGCTCGATCACGACCGGTTGGCCGCCCACGATGCCGGACACCCGCACGAAGTTGACGGTCAGGTAGACCGACTTCTTGCCTTCCACGGTCCAGAACTCGACCTTGGAGGTCAGGCCTTCGAGTTCGCCCGCCGGGCGGCTGGCGAACTGCCTGCACAGCGGATCGTCGTCGGCCGCGGCATCGACTGCTGCCGGAGCGCCGACCGACAGCACCGCACCCGTGACCGCGTTCGGCCGGTAGGTCGCCAGTCCCTTGAGCCCGGCCTTCCAAGCCTGCATGTACAGGCCCCTGAACGATTCGAACGGATAGTCGGCGGGCACGTTCACGGTCTTGGAGATCGACGAGTCGATGAACGGCTGCACCGCCACCAGCATCTGCAGGTGCTGTTCGGCTGTCATGTCCAGGGCGGACACGAACGCTTCAGGCAGGCGCTCTGTGTCACCCCCACGCTCCCGGAACAGCCGGTAGGCGTGGTCCTCGACCGCGTATTCCCGGGTCGAGCCGTCGGGCATGCGCTTCCTGCGCGTGTAGTTCCATGCGAACGCCGGCTCGATGCCGTTCGACGCGTTGTCTGCGAAGGCCAGTGCGATCGTGCCGGTGGGCGCGATCGACAGCAGATGGCTGTTGCGCATGCCGCGTTCGGCCACCGCGCCGCGGATGTCGTCAGGCAGGCGCCTGGCGAACCCGCTCTGCAGGTAGCGCTCCGCATCGAGCGCCGGAAACGCCCCCTTCTCGACGGCCAGATCGACCGAAGCGCGGTACGCCTCGTCGCGCATCGCCTGTGCGATCCGGGCACCGAAGGCCAACCCCTGTTCGGAGTCGTAGCGGATGCCGAGCATCACCAGCGCGCTGCCCAGTCCCAGGAAACCCAGGCCGATGCGGCGCTTGGCCATGGCTTCGCGGCGCTGCTCAGGCAGCGGCCACCAGGTCACGTCGAGCACGTTATCCAGCATGCGCACCGCGATGCGGACCACGTCCTTGAATCCCGTCCAGTCGAAGCCGGCATCGGAATCGAAGGCCCGCTCGACGAACCTCGTGAGGTCGATGGAGCCGAGGCAGCAGCAACCGTAGTCGGGCAGCGATTGCTCGCTGCACGGGTTCGTCGCCTCGATCACCTCGACGTACCAGAGGTTGTTCTCCTGGTTCATCCGGTCCAGGAACACCACGCCCGGGTCGGCATGGTCGTAGGTCGCGAGCACGATCTCGTTCATCAGCGCGCGGGCGCGGACGGTGCGGTAGACCCACGGTCCGTCGGACGGGCGCTGGTGGGCGCCTTGCTCGATCAGGGCAGCACCCGGTTGTGCCGGGTGCACCAGTTCGAATTCGGCGTCGTCTTCGACGGCCTGCATGAACGCATCCGTGACGCCGACCGAGATGTTGAAGTTCGCCAGGCCGTTGTCGTCCTTGGCGTGAATGAACTCGTCGAGGTCGGGGTGGTCGCAGCGCAGGATGCCCATCTGGGCACCGCGGCGCGCGCCCGCCGACTCGACCGTCTCGCAGGAGCGGTCGAAGACACGCATGTAGCTCACCGGCCCGGAGGCGTTCGAGTGCGTGCCCTTGACCATCGCACCGCGTGGGCGGATGCGACTGAAGTCGTAGCCGACGCCGCCACCGCGACGCATGGTCTCTGCGGCCTGAGCCAGCGCCTTGTAGATGCTGGGCTTGCCGGCCACGTCTTCGGAGACGCTGTCGCCGACCGGCTGCACGAAGCAGTTGATCAGTGTGGCCCGGATGTCGGTGCCACCGGCCGAGTTGATGCGCCCGGCGGGGATGAAGCCCCGGGCCAGCGCGGTCAGGAACCGCGCCTGCCAGCTGGCCTGGTCGGCCGGCTGTTCGACCGCGGCCAGCGCGATGCTGACGCGGTGGTGGATGTCTTCGGCCGAGGACTCGGTGCCTTTGGCGTACTTCTCGAGCAGGACATCGGTCGAGATGGCTTGCGGCGCGAGCGCCGCAGCGATCTTGGGAAGGTCGTTGAGTTTCATGACGAACTCCTGAGTAACGGGTCGGATGGATACCCACGTGGCAAGGCCTGTCCGGGGCGGCATCGCACGCGGCGATGCAGCAGGACGGGCTCGAATGCGCTGTGTGGGCGGGGAGGGCGCCAAGTGCGGATGCCGGCGCGACGCTGAGGTCGCGACGGTGATTCGCCTGGTGCATGGAAGACGGGCGTATCGCCCGATGCGGTCACTTGCGCGCGAGCTTTCTCGAATGGCGCTCGTGGACCGGAAGGCTTCGTGTTGCCGACCCTTGAAGGGGCGGCAGCGGGGATGCTTGGGCTGACTTCGCGCCGAGGGCGCCAGGTGCGTCAGCTACCTGTGGGGAAACCGTTCTTTCCGGAGCGGGCCTGGGGCCTCGCTCTGGAAAGAACCACCCGGGGGCAGTTCTTTCGTGAAGTCGATCAGGTCATGAGACCAGGTCGACCGAGGCTTCATCGGCTGACGTTCCGAGTGCAACGCGGAAGGTCCGTCCGACCAGGGCCGCGTAGTCGTTGAGCGGCAGGTCCTGCAGCAGGCAGCGCAGCATGCTGGCGGGATCCGGGCAGCGCAGGGTGCGCACCAGTCGATCCAGCCGACGCATGTCTTCGTCGCAGGCTGTGTCGTCGAAATGGTCGTACTCGCCGGTGTAGGCCGAGACCTGCTTGACGACGGCGCCGCCTCGACAACCAGCAGGGCAGAGGATCACTTCGTCGTGGAACAGCGCGTCGTCGCTGATCGTCACGACATCGCTGCCGTGCCGGATCTCGAAGCGGTCGCACAGCCGGACCAACTCGCAGATGAAGATGCCGTCGAAACGCTCCTCGGCACCAGCCCCGACGGCGACGACTTCGATGTCCTCGACATCGAGATCACGCAGCTCGCGCGTCACCCAGTGCTCGAAGCCGAGCAGGTAGGTGTGCACCAGCGTCAGCCCGGCCGCCCGCGCGCACATCAGCGTCGCGTGGGATTCGTCCTTCTGGTACGGGCTGAATGCGGCCAGCCGGATCGTTCCGTTCTCGACTTCCTCGCGCGTCACATGGCTTTCCGGGCTCTGCAGGTAGCGCTCCTGCTCGTCTGCCGTGGTCGGGTAGTCGATCACCACGGAACAGGCCTGGCGCGGCACCACCGGGACGTCGTCGAAGACCTCCAGCAGGTTCTGCCGCCGGGCGACCGCGTAGTAGCGTTCGACGAACTCGGCCGGCGGCAGCTTTTGCTTCATGCCCTCGAGGACCGTCCGCCACAGTTGCCTGACCGCGCCGTCGATGCGCTTGCCCTGTTCCTCCGCATCGATCAGTTCGGTGCGGTCCGGCATGCGGGCCATGAAAAGCGCGGAATCCAGGTGGATCACGTCGACCTTCTGATGCTCCCAGTGGAGATGCCGATCCGGACTGCCGATCAGCAGCCCCTGGAGGTACATCGCGCTTGCCGTTGCCGGTTCGCCGCCTTCGGTGCCCCAGAGATGCACCTGCCCGATGTCGGTGGCCGTGAATGGCATCGCCGCCAGGCTGTGCTGCCGGGCCTGCGACACCCCGTTGTAGACCACGGGAAGCGGAAACCCGCGCGTGATGCGGTCGATCAACTGGTCGAGTTGCGGCAGGTCGACGCCTTCGAGCTCCACCGTGGTGAGGCCCGGGTCGGCATCGGGCGCGGGCCCGACGTCGAGTTCGGCCTGGTCCAAGGCATCGTCGCACTGGAAGGCCAGGCGCTGCCCGCGCGAGGTCACCGTGACGCGACTGGCGGCGTACAGGCACTTCGAGAAGCCGAGCCCGAAGGCGTGCTCGGTACGTATGGTGTCTTCGTCCCAGCCGCTCTCGTTGAAGGTCAACAGCCGCTGGAAGTCCTCGATGCCGCAACCGTCATCGATGACGGTCAGGCGCCTGGCAGTCGCGTCATGGACGATGGTCACCTGCGTCGCGCCGGCGCGGCGTGCGTTCTGCAGCAGCTCCGAGACCAGTGTGAGCTTGTTCGTGAAGGCGAAACGCCCGTTGCGCAGGGCGCCGCGCTCGTTGACTCTGACTTGCACTTTCATGAATCTCTCCTTGTGCAATCGGGAGGGCACCCCGAGGGGTGACCCCCGCTCGGGGTGATGAAGGGCGTCCGGCTGCGCATGCATGGTTGCGACTTGCGATGTGGATGCCGGAAGCAGTAACGATCAGCAGGCCGATGCCATGCCCGCCGTGCGATCCGACCCGGAGCGCCGCCCCGTGACGGGCGGCACGTTGGCGGGATCCTTGATCCGCCAGACCGGCGCGACGACGTGGCCGGACGGCACGCGTCTGCCGGTGTCCTCGAACAGGCCGGTGGCGAGCATCGGTGCGACGAGGACCTCGTTCTCGCTCCAGGTCTTGACGCAGAACTCGTCCTCGGCCACCGACGCGCCGTAGGGCACGAGGTTGGTCGAGAACGTGGCCAAGGGTTCGGACGGATCCTCGTCGTCGACGAGCTGGATGGCGATCGCGCCACCCGACGGATAGCGGCCGACCAGGATGGCGGCGTCGCCGTAGGGGGTCGAGATGTGACCGATGCAATGCTGGGGTGCGCTCATGGGCGACTCTCCTGAAACGGGTGGTCCGATTGGCTACGGCTGCGGGTGGACGAATGCATGTCCGCAGCCGATGCCAGTCCGGGCATCCCGGGTTGCTGATGTGGCGCTCACTGCAGCGCCGTGGTGAAGAGCTGGCCGCGTGCCAGGGCATCGCCCAGGGCGTGCTGGACCAGCTCAGGTGCGGTCGCGCAGACTGGCGCCGCCGCTTGTTCGCCGCGGTCAACGCGGGCGATCTGGTAGCCGACGTGGTCGAGGTGGATCCGGAACGTCGGCCGGTTGGCACCGGCGACGACGAACTCGCGGCCGGGGTTGCCGGTGATGATTTCGCTCTCCTTCACGAACCAGTCGAGGTCGTTCAGCGAGCGAACGGGCAGCAGATCCCGGAGGGGCGCGCTGCGGATGGCTGTCTGTCGATCCATGGTGATCTCCTCATTCGTCGATGACGAAGCAACGCAGGGAACGGGAGGGCCATTCGGTTTGCCGGTGTCGATCTCCCTGCGATTCACGAAAGGACACCAGGCGGATGAGCGGCTCACCGCGTCGATATCCCGGCTGCGGTGTTCCCGGACCGTCGAGTTCGAGGTGGCACCGCAGGTGCAGGGGTGGCTCAACGGGTCCCAGCTGTTCGATGGCAGGGCCCGCGAAGGGCTCACCGTCGTCCAGCGGCTGATCCATCGCGCCGGCCAGCCCCCACAGAAGGGCGATGGCGACAAGCGCCCAGCCCGGACTGATGGGGGCCGGGTTCATGACGGCACCTGGCTCGGCAGGCCGGCGTCACAAGCGGCGAACAGGTCGTCCTGCTGCGTCGCCTGGCGGGCCTTGATCTGCTCGTTGACCCACTGCGGATTCCTGGCGAGCTGCTTGGCGACCCAGTCGGGCTGCGCCTTGATCAGCGACTGGACCCAATCGGGATAGCGCGCGATGGTGGCGTCGATCCACTTGCGCGAGTTGGTTCGCAGCCAGGCCCTGATCTCGTCGACCTGGATCAGGCCGAAGTAGGACGTGGGCGACATCGGGCTGGTGCCGACGACGCGCAGGCAATTCGCGAAAGAGAACGGCCGACCATCGAGGCTCGGGTCCGTGAGGGCCCAGGCCAGGGTGTCGAGCTTCTCCTCCAGCGGCGTTTCCGGGTCGGGGAGCCTGCGCAGTTCGAGGAGCAGGCGCCAGTGCAGGTGCACGACGTCCTCTTCGGTCCACTCGGGCGCGGCGTCTGCGTCGCCCGGGTCGTCCAGGTAGGCGCTGATCGCGCGTTGCGCCTGCGGCGGCATGTCCTGCAGCCGCATCGGGTCGGACGTGACCGCAGATGCCTCGGGATTCGCGAAGAACGCCTGCAACAGCGGATCGCGCGGGGGATGATGAATCGGATGTAGATGGGACGCGCTCGTTGCGAGCATGGCAGCCTCCGGTGCGGAAGCGGCGGCAATGCGCGGCCCATGCGGGGCGCAATGCCCCGCAGGGTGATGTGAAGTGCCGGTCGTGAACCGGCCGCCTGGACTGGCTTGATGGCGGCATGAGCCGCTGGATCGGTTTGCCAGCTACCGATCAGGGAAACCTTTCGGCGCGAACCAGCAGGTGGTCACGCCTCGAAAGGTCGATCGGCAGGGAGGATGTGCCCCGTGGGGCGGCGCGGGCGGGCCCGCGCGTTTGGAAGGGCTAGCCGGGTTTGAGTGCGAGGCCAGCTATCGCACGGACGAAACAGTAATTCGGCCTTGGCGGGCTGTCAACAAGAAATGGCGGTGCATCGCTGCCACGCCCGCTGTCCCCCGGTTTCCGGTCCTGAAACGACGGGATTTCTGCTGGCGCGGGTTGGTGCTGGTGTGGAAGATCGAAACCATGTCACCACCCACACCAGCAGGGAGACCCGGCATGAGCAAGATCCAACTGGCGGTGATGGACACGGGTGAGGCGAATCGCCGCATCCTGAACAAGGACGAGTACCGGGCGGACTTCCGGCGTGTCGAGGCAGCGTCGCTCAAGCGCAAGACGCGCCTCGCGAGTGCCGAGGGCAAGCGCATCTTCGCCCGCTGCTTCTACAGCTTCCAGGCAAGCCTGTACTTCGTCTCGGCGCTGGGCCGGACCAAGGTACCGCACGAGTACGTCGAGCAGATCGAGCAGGCCGTCCGCAACAAGATGGACGAGGGCACCAAGGAACTCAACCAGGCCATCGATGGCGCCGAACTGCTCTTCAAGAACCACAGCATCGAGACGGTGGCGACCTACGACACCGTGCCGCTGGAAGTCGAAGTGGGCATCACTTCGGCCCTCGGACGCCGCTACTTCGAGCTGATCCACAAGCTGGATCAGTTGATGCCCCTGCTGCAGACCCTCGAGATCGAGGAGGTGATCACCGAGAAGCAGGTCGAGCAGCAGCGCTCGAGGTTCAAGCGGATCGTCCTCGCGCTGTCGTCGATGATGCGCAACTTCGCCATGGGTTGCCGGCGACGGATGAACGAGGCCGATGCGAAGAAGGATGAGCTAGGCGGGAAGAAGGCGAAGCCTGACGCAAGCAATGAGGCTATCGAGGAAGGCGTTGGCAATGACGACAGCATCCGAGTACGTGCGGCAGTCGAACTACTGCCACCTACGCCATTGGAGCTCGAACCAACCCAAGTCAACCTGTCCCCAACCGAGGCACTCTCCTGAAATCCGCCGGGCCTGACCGGAAACGTCCTCAGCAATACCACAGTCCGCCTCGCAGTCGACGTTCACATCGAAAGCCACTTGCGCGCAATCGCCATCGGGGTCCAGTGCGCGACCCCCTCGCGAAAGTACCCATCAACGACGTGCTATGGAGCGCACCGGGCGGCTGGTAGCTCAGCGCCTGTGAGACTCAAACGCTCGCCGCTCTTCTCAAAGTGCAATGGCTTGGCCGGGCGCTTCTTGCCTCCATCGTCGAGGTTCTCCAACTCGCCGGATTTGATGAGGCGGACCAAGGACGCCTGAAGTTCACCAGGAAGCCAGTTGGTCGACTCCAGGATGTCGGCGAAGGCTGCAGTGTCGATGCGCCTGGCGCCGTCGACGAGGTATTTCCTCCAGTAGCCATCGACCTCTTCCGGCGTACTGCGACCCTCGCCAGACACGGTTTCGGCTGCGTCCGCAAACATGTCCGCCGTGCCCGACCGCTTCGCCTGATCGTCGAACTGCTTCGCGGCACGCACCCGTGCTTGCACGATGTCGGCCTTCTCCGACGCATTCATGAACTTCACGATGCCCAGCGGGTGGCTGCTGAGGTAGACGAGGTGGTACTTCGTCCGGTCGTGCAGGGGGTGCAGCACCCCGACATAGGCCGTTCGCGGCCGGTAGTTCGCCTTGCCTGCGGGGACACACTGCTTGAGGCTGTCTCGATAGGCACTGAGCAGCGCATCCTCTCGCTGCGTCGGGCTCAGGCCTGTCAAGTCGACCGAGCGCCCCAGCAGTTGCTTCATCTCCTCTTGCCAGCCCGTCATCGACGCGGTGCGATTGATGAAGTCGTAGATGAAGTTGATCAGGAACTCTGACCTCCGCCGCTGCAGCAAAGGCCGCAGCACTTCGATCACCACCGGCGTCCACCCCTTGGGGTCGATGAAGAAGAAGGTGAAGCTGTTGGTGCCGCACCACGTGAGGATATCGTGCCGCAGGTCGACGAAGTCTCCTGGGAAGCACTCGCGCTCGACTTCGGCAAAGGTCCCGCGCTTCAAGAACGTGGACAGACGCTCGAACGCCTTCTTGTCCTTCTCGATGAACAGGGCCCGCATGCGAGCATTCACGCCGAGGGACGCGAGTTTGGCCTTGCAACTGGCCAGCGTCTTGAGTGACAAGGCGATCGACGTGCCGTCCAGGTTCTCGTCTTCTGATCCCCACGGTCCGGCGAAGCAATCGACGTAGCAAATCTCAGCCTGTGCCTCACCCTTCGCGCCCATCCCGACCGTGAGGACCAAGGTCTCCAGGTAGCTTTCGAGCAGCGTGTGCTTAATGTAGGCCGGCTCGCGCTCCTTGTAGATTTCCGGGACCGTTGATGCCACGAGTCGATGCTCCTTGCTAGCCAACGTCATGCGCCGGATGGACATCTTCCGCCCAGGCGCTCTGTGCCACTGGTCCGCGCTCTATGCAGGCGTGCCCACGCGCGACAGATTCAGTTTGAGAAGCCGCGTTCGTGCCTCGCTGTCGGTCATGGCTGGCGTGTAGTCGGCCCAGCCATAGGCCTTCGCGACGGCGTTGTCCAACTGCTCGTGTGCTGACTGCAGCCACGCTGGCATGTCGTTGTACAGCTTGGTCAGAGTTCGCTTGGCGACCTCTGCTTCGAAGCCGGCTCGCGCCGATGTCCTCAGCGGATACGGCGAAGCGGTCATGCCCAAGGGAACGATGTCGGGCTTTCGTTCGGTCCACTCCACCGGATTGAGCCAGGCCTCGCGCAGGTCGTACAGGCGCTTTGCGGCGTCGGCGACGGCAGTGGCCTTGGCGACCGCTGCGGGCGCCAAGCCTGAAGGGATGAGTGCCCCAGTGGTTGTGGCCACGACCTTCTTGTCGGCAGTACACGCCGGCGTGAGGCCGTCCGGGAACGGGAACGTGTCGAACGAGGTCGTCGGGGTGTACCGAGGACGGTCGTCGAGCGCGGTTCCAAGCCGCAGTGACCACAGGACGTGCAGCCGGCTCTGCAGGATGCCGAAAGTCGTGTCGTCGCAACGAGCGAAGGCGATGAGCGCGTGGTCTGGCAGCACGCTGCTGTGCATCCAGGTGAAGATGCGGTGCTTGGCGGTACCGAGAACCGCCAGGTAGCGAGGCAATCCGGCCAGGGCAACGCGCATGGCTGGGATCGGCTCGGCAAGTAGCCACCAGTGCTTCTTGTACGACGGCCTGGAATTCTTCTCCCGTTCCGGCCGCACGTCCTCGACGACGTACTTGAACGGTGCCTCATACAAGCTGGCATCGGCTTCGGTCATCTCGGTGCCGAAGTCGATAATCCACATGTCCTTCGGGCGTTCGATCACACCCTTGCCGTTCGCCCAAGGCTTGACCACGTCGGCGTTGGACCGCCCGTTGGGGTTCGGCAGCGCCAGCCACTGACGGGCGAGTTCGCCGGGGATGTCGAACGCGCCCGCCTTGACGGTCGTGTAGAACGCCGCGCCCTGGTTCTCCGGCAGTATGTTGGCTGTGGTCAGGTCCTCGCCTGAAGTCAGGTCGGCGTTGATCTTGGTCACAGGCCTGCCATCCAGGTGCGGCTGCACGGTGAAGGCCTTGCTCGCAAACGCGATCAGCGAGACTTGCAGCGACGCGCCTTCGTTGACCCACGGCAGCGAACTCCAGGCTTCGTAGATCGTCGCAGTCTCGGCGATGTTGTCGAGCACCTTGCGGTTCTTGCCACCGCGCAGGCTGTCTGTGGCAACGAGCCCGGCCGCTCCCAACTCGCCGGCAACGATCTTCGCCCGAGCCTTCTCGAACCAGTAGCAGACCAGGTCGGCGAACCCAAGCACCCGGCCGTCGTACGCGGCTCGCAGGCGATCCGTGTACTCGTTGCCCACTTCGCGGCGCATCTTCTTCGTGCCGAGGAACGGAGGGTTGCCTACGACCACGGATGCGGCTGGCCAATCAACCTCTGCGCCGTTCTTGTCGATCAGTGCATCACGCGTCTCGATGCAGTCCAGGGGTTCGAGAACCGGGTTGGTCTTGAAGGCATAGCCGTGCTGCGAGCGCCACTGGAGTTCGCCGATCCACACGGTAATGCGAGCCAGTTCGGACGCGTACTCGTTGATCTCGATACCAAGAACGTTGTGAGGGCCCGTCACGTCATGCTGTCGCTGCAAGCCCAAGGTCTCGGCGTCGAGGTTGACCTTGTGTTCGAGGTCCTTGAGGGCCTTCAGCGAGAGGTAGAGGAAGTTGCCACTGCCGCATGCGGGGTCGAGTATCTTGAACTGACGCAGCTTCTCCAGGAAGCCGCTGAACAGGGCCTGTGCCTCGCGCTGTCGCTCATTGGCCCGTGTGCGTACCTGGCCGAACTTCTTCGTGTCCTTGATCGTCTTGGCCGACTCGCGCAGCTCGTCGCGCTTGGCCAACTGGTCGGCGATGCTCGCCGAGACGTTCGACCACTCGGCCTCCAGTGGGTCCTGAACGACGGGCTTGACGATGCGCCAGATCGTGGCGGGGTCGGTGTAGTGAGCGCCGAGCTGGGCCCGCTTGCTGGGGTCCAGGCCGCGCTCGAATAGCGTGCCGAAGATGCTGGGGTCGATGGCGCTCCAGTCCAAGCCGCTCGCGATCTGAAGCGCCTTCACATCCTCCATCGTCAGGTCGGGGATGTCGATCGTCTTGAACAACCCGCCGTTGAAATGGAGCACCTCGTCCGCGCCGAACATGCCGCCATCGCGCATGGCTTCGAACAGCCGCTGGAGTTGGTTTCGAAGCTTCTCTGGCGTCATGTGCACGCCCACGACCCGTTCAAACAGTCGTGCGGGCAGCAGGTGCACGTCCTCGGCGAAGAAGCAGAAGAGGCACTGGCTGAGGAAGTGGGACGCCTTGGTCGCCGGCACGCCCGCAGCTCGCAACCGATCGGCGGTCTCGGCAAAGGTGCTCGCGGCCTCCTCGGTGATTTCGCGGTTGGTCTTGCTGGGCTTGAAGCGCTCAGGTTCGGTGAACAGCCATCGCAGCTTGAGCTGAACATCCGGCCGGCCCAGGTCTTCGAGCCGGATGACGTGGCACTCGCTCGGGTGCCCCGTGAAGTGGGTATGAATCTCGATGCGAAGGCGATCGCTGACCACCAATAGGGGCGGGTTCTCCAGCGGAAGGGCGTACATCATCAACTGCTTGAGCGCCGCGTCCAAGCTTTTGCCAGGTGCTTTGTACTCCCACGCAAAGTGGCCACGCTTCCAGACATCGGCGAACCCACGACCGGACCCGGTCTTGGTGACGCAGGGCTCAAAGCAGTAGTTCTCGGCGTCGCCGGGCGTGGACACACCCAGCATGGAGCACAGGTCCATGAAGTGTGGTTGCGCACCAGCACGTTCGCTGAGCGCGTAGGCCGGGCCACCCGCCGCCCACTTGTCGATGATTTCTTGTGGCGTCATGTTCTTGGTCTTCTAGATCGCAGCAAACAGCGTACGTTGGTTGGAGGCAATGATCTGGTCGGTGGCCTTGATCTGTGCTGCGGATCGTCGTCGGCCACCGTCGGCCGGCACAACCTCGATGATCTGTTCCGCGAGCAGTTGCCCGATTGAATCCCGGTAGATTTGCGCCGAGGCCGGCGAGCTATTGCAGGTGGTCGCGAACAACTCGCCGAAGCTGATCCCAGTATCGTCGGCGTACACCCGCCTTGGGATGTGTTCGTTCAAGGCAGCGATGCTTGCCCGCCGCGCGACATCATCGAACTCGAACCCCAAGGGCGACTGCTGAAGGTAGCTCGCGTCATGCACAGGGTCGTAGCCGACCATCTGGAACATGTCGAGGCCGGCGCCGCCGTAGTGGATGAAGTAGTTGTTGTTGGCCCAGTGCACTTCCGTCATCACATCCCGTGCACGATGGTGCTGGGACATGTGGATGAGCCAGTAGTCGCCGTGGCCACCGCGATTGCGAATGAAGAACGGGGTGAAGTGGCGGGCGCCGCAGTTCTCGACGAGACGCCGGTAGAGGGTGCTCTGCAGGAACAGCCGCCAGTCACGGTCCGACGACTTGATCTCTTCGACCGAGCGGCCACCGAAGATGTCTGGAATGCCCAGGCCGTCGAGCAGGTCCTTGACCTGGTCGCCGTCGCTGGCGAAGTTCATGAACGAGTCGACGCCGAAAGTCAGGATCACCTCGGCGCTGGGCAGCGCGTCGAAAATCTTGCGCAGCAGTTGCGTCGGCACTTCCTTGTAGCCGTACTGGTCGAGCGCGAAGATCGAGCGGCCGTTCTTCGGGCTCTTCTTCTTGATGAACGCGATGATCGCGTCGGCCTTGTCCTGGAATCTCGCCTCTTCAATGAAGATGCCGTTGCCGATCTTGTCGCCGTAACCAGCCTCACGGAGCACTTTGACGAGGTGCGTATAGGCGTGGTGGTCGGCCTCGGTGAAGAAGTAGTCGACCTGAAGTTGAACGGGCTTGCGCCTGTCCTTGTTGATTACGAACTCGGCTTCGCGCGTGGCTTCGAGGAAGATGAAGGGCGAGCCCTTGACCGTCTCGCGCGTGTCGTTGTGGACGTACAGGCCACCGCCTGCGAAGCCATCGACGAGGGTCAGCCGCAGGACATCCTGGTTCGGCGAGCTGACAAGGGTTCGGAAGTAGGCTGCGAGATAGGCCTGGAGGATGCGGTGCTTGGCGACGCTGTGTTGCTGGATGAGGTCGGGGCCGTTCTTCCAGTTGTACTGTTTCAGCGTCATGCGGTCCTTCAGACGTGGGCGGACAGTGCTGGCATGTCGTCCCAGGTCCTGCCCCCAAGCAAGCGGCCGTTGGCCTTCTTGGAGCGACGTTTACCGTCCGCTCCCCAGCCTCCCCATTGCTTGAAGAAGAACTGCACTCCCTGGTCCTCACATTGTTGGCGGATATTTTCAACCCATTCCAGTTTCATCGGGCGTGCCTTGGGGCCAGACTCACCCCCGACGATCACCCACTGAATGTCAGTTAGGTCAAGCTCGCCCACATCTTCGAGCAGCGGCTCGACGGACAGGAAGCGGATGCGGGCGTCGACCTTGCGCAGGCCCTCGATGCGCGGCACGCCGTAGTAGCGATCCTCGACGGAGACGCCCATCCAGGCGTTGGTGGGCACGTCGTGCGTTCGGAAGAAGGCGGCCATGCGGTCGGCGCGTTTGGTCAGCACCTGGAAGGTGTGCTGCCGGCACTGCCGGATCACGTCGAAGACCTGGGCGATGTAGTTGTCGTCCACACTTTTGTGGAAGAGGTCCGACATCGAGTTGACGAAGTAAACCGTCGGCTTTTTGCGCGCGAGCGGCTCCGCCAGGCGATCGGGCAGGATCGTGAGCTTGAAGCCGTTCTCGTAGCCCGGCGTGCCCATGGCCTTGAGCCGCTTGGCCATCGACTCGGCGTAGCAGTGCTTGCACCCGGGCGAAATCTTGGTGCAGCCCACGGTCGGGTTCCAAGTTGCCTCGGTCCACTCGATTCGGCTGGCTTGGGACATGGGTGGACTCCTGTTCTTCAAAGTTGTGCAGGCGTCTAGACGGCGTGAAGCACGCGCGTCACGACGCCCCAGATGTTCAGTTCGCTGTGGTCGCCGACCGGGATATCCGCGAAGTCCGGGTTGGCGGCCTGCAGCAGCCAGCCGGTAGATGTGCGCTTCAGGCGCTTGACGGTCAGCTCGCCGTCGATGTCGGCGACGACGATGCGGCCGTCGTCAGCGACGACACCACGATCGACCACCAGCTCATCACCGTCCGCGATGCCGGCGTCGCGCATCGACCAGCCCGCCACTTTCATGACGAAGGTGTTGCTCGGATCGCGCACCAGGTGCTTGCCGAGGTCGACCGCGTCTTCCTGGTAGTCGTCGCCGGAAGTGGGTTTGCCGGCGCGAACCCGGCGGCCGAGGGCGGGTACGACGGTGGCGGCGCGAAGTGTCGCGATGGGCCGCAGGCCGGGGCCGCCATCAGCGGCGCCGGCGGCAGCGACCTTCATCGCGTCCAGGTACCCCACAACCACGGGAACGAGGCTCTGCGGCACTCGGACGGTCTTGGTTGGCTCGCCGTAGGCAGCCTTGCGCCCGGCACCCTGTCGGTTTCCGCCATGGCGAGGCTTGGAGGGCTGTGTTTGCATGATTTCGTGACGAAATCAAGTGTAGTGTGAGAACCCGATACGTTCAACGATGATCTAGCCGTGGTCGGGGCCGAAGCGACGGCGTGGCGCGCAAGACATGACCTCGCAACAGGACCACCTTCGGGTGTGGCCCCAAGGGGTAAACCAAGGGGTAAACCGGCACGCGGGCAGAGTCGAATTCCAGCGAACAGATGCGAACAACATCGATCCGTAAGTCTTTGATTTGTAAGGAAGCCGTGTCCGCCGCCGTTCGCTGCCCTTCGCCGATACCGGCCTGTCACGCCGGGGGTCGCGGGTTCGAGTCCCGTCCACTCCGCCAATACACGCGAAGCCGTTGATTTCCTACGGGGAATCAACGGCTTCTTCGCGTGCGGCGCGGCGCGACCTGCGCCGCGGATTCAGCGCGGCGTATTCAGCTTCTCGATCAGTTCGCGAGCCTGTCGCTCGGCCTGCACGGCGTCGTCCAGCGGCGAACGACACAGGCCGGCCTGCGCGTAGTGGCGGTTCTCGTGCAGTTCGGCCAGCGCCGGCAGGCGATTCAGCAGGCTCTCGAGGGCCGGGTCACCGTCGACGTCGTCGAGCAGGCGATGAACCTGTCCGACGAGGGCGCGGTACTGCCCGGCACTGGCCGAGCGCGGCAGGCGCTCGAGCTTCTCCAGCAGCATGGCCGTGGCCGCCAGCGTCTGCAGGCGGGCGGGGATGCGGATGGTGGTGTCAGGGCTCATGGCGGTCCTATCGGCGAAACCGGACGCATGCCTGGGAGGTGGGGTGTCGCGGCGGCAAATCAAGGCTTTCGACAGGCGGCGCGCACCTTTGGCTGCCGTCCGCGCCAGGACGCGTGCCGCCGCATGATGCGTGCCGCCGCATGATGCGTTACCGTCCCTGTGCTTGCCGCTCAGGCCAGCCAAGCCCCTTCGTGACGCAACAGCGCGATCTTGCGCTCGATCCCCGCCGAGAACCCGGTCAGCGCGCCCTTGGCGCCAAGCACGCGGTGGCAGGGGACGATGAGGCCAACCGGATTGGCGCCACAGGCCGCGCCTGTGGCGCGCGCCGCGGCGCGTGGGGACAGGCCTGCGGCCGCGGCGACCTCACCGTAGCTGCGCGTGCAGCCGAAGGGGATGGCGAGCAACTGCGCCCACACCGTGCGCTGCAAGGGCGTTCCCTGCAGGTCCAGCGGCACGGCGATGGCGCCGGGATCGTCGCCGCTCCAATAGGCCTGCAGCCAACGCCGGGCGGCAGCGATCGCGGCGTGCCCGTCGTCCTGCCCGTCGTCCTGCCCCGCATCGGCGGCGGCCGCGGCGAAGCGCTCGCGCGCGTCGAACCAGAGGGCGGCCAGGCCCCTGGCGCTGGCCAGCGCGGTCATGGTGCCAAGCGGGGTCTCGATTTCCGCCGTCGCGACGATGCGCGTGGCGGCGCTGGGGTTCTTCACGGCGTGTTCTCCTGCAGGTGCCAGAGTTTCATCACGGCATACGCGCGCCACGGGCGCCAGGCCTCGGCGCGCGTAGCCACCTGTCGCGGCTCGCGCGTCCCGAGGGCGTTCATGAGCCCGAGGTCCGCCGGCGGCCACGCGTCGGGCCAGGCGAGCGCGCGCATGGCGATCAACTGCGCCGTCCACTCGCCGACGCCGGGCAGCGCGCGCAGCGCCGCCAGGGTCGCGTCCAGCGGTGCGGCGCGGTGCAGGGCCAGGCGCCCGCCGGCGACTGCCGCGGCCAGCGCCTGCAGCGCGCGCACGCGCTGGCGCACGATGCCAAGCGAGCCCAGGGCGTCGGCACTGGCCGCGGCGAGCGTGGCGGCGTCGGGAAAGATGAGCATGAGGTCGGGCCAGGGCGTCTGCACCGGCGCACCGAAGCGCGCCACGAGGCGGGCAGTGAGCGTGCGCGCGGCCTTCACCGTCACCTGCTGGCCGAGGATGACGCGCACCGCGAGCTCGAAACCGTCCATCGCGCCGGGCAGGCGCAGGCCTTCGCGCAGGGGGCCTGGCACGGTCGCGAGCACGGGGTCGATGCGCGCCGGATCGGCGTCCAGGTCCAGCGTCTGCCGCACCGCCTGCAGCACCGCGCCCAGCACCGGGGCGAGTGCGGGCGCGGCCTGCACGTGCACCTCATGGCGCGCCGGTACGAAGCGGCAGGCGAGCCAGCCGTGCAGTCGCCGACCCTGGTGCGTCCAGCCCAGCGTGCGGCGAAGCTCCAGCCCGTCGACGGCCTCGACGCCGCCGAGCTGCCGGGCGGTGAAGAAGGCGAGCAGCGCCGCGTGGTCGTAGGGCGGGCGGTAGGCCAGTCGAAGCAGCGCCCGCGGTGCGCGCGCGTCCAGGCGCGCCTTGCGCAAGGCCGTCGGCGCGAGCCGGTAGTGCCCGGCAAAGGCGGCATTGAAACGGCGCAGGCTGCCAAAGCCGCTGGCCAGTGCCACCTGCGTCACCGGCAGCGCGGTGTCGGTGAGCAACTGCTTGGCCAGCAGCAGGCGCTGCGTGTCGAGGTAGGCGTGCGGCGACACGCCGTGCGCGCTCTGGAAGATGCGCCGCAGGTGGCGGTCGGTGACGCCCAGGCCTGCCGCCAGCGCCGGCAGCGGGAGCGCCTCGCCGGCGTGCACCGCATGGGCGATCTGCCGCGCGGCGACCTCGGCGAGCTGCTGCGACGAATCCATCGCCGAAAGCCCCGGGGCGATCTCCGGACGGCACTTGAGGCAGGGCCGGAAGGCCGCGCCCTCGGCCTGCGCCCGCGTCTCGAAGAAGCGGCAGTTCTCGCGTCTGGGCATGCGCACGCGGCACACCGGGCGGCAGTACACGCCGGTGCTGGTGACGCCGACGAAGAGCCGGCCGTCAAAGCGCGCGTCGCGCGCCTTCACGGCGAGATAGGCGGCGTCGGCATCGAGGACCATGCGACGCATGCTACGCCGCGCCAGGCCGTCGACTCGCCGTTTCCGGACCTGTGGTGCGGCGCGCCGGCGAGGCCATGGGGCCGGTGCGCGGCGCCCGTCGACCCGCTGCCTAGAATGCGCGCATCGCCTTCGCGGCATCGCAACGCACTCCGACGCGCCCGCCCCATGCAGATCCACGCCAGCGTCTTCAAGGCCTATGACATCCGCGGCGTGGTCGGCCAGACGATCGATGAGACCTTTGCCGAGCACCTGGGTCGCGCCTTCGGCTCGGCGGCACGCGCCGAGGGGCAGCAGGCCGTGGCCGTGGGGCGCGATGGGCGCGTCTCCGGCCCGGGCCTGGCGGCGGCGCTGATGCGCGGGCTGGCCTCCACAGGGCTGGACGTGGTCGACCTCGGCATGGTGACGACGCCGATGCTCTACTACGTCGCGGCCACGCGCGGGCGGCACGGCTGCGCGAGCGGGATCCAGGTCACCGGCAGCCACAACCCCAAGGACTACAACGGCTTCAAGATGGTGCTCGCCGGCCGCGCCATCCACGGGCAGGAGATCCAGCACCTGCGCCAGCGCATCGAGGCCGAGGACTACGTGCGCGGCCGCGGCCGCGTCGCGGCGATGGATGTCGTGGCGGAGTACGCACACCGCGTCACCTCCGACTGCAGGCTCGCGCGGCCGATGAAAATCGTCGTCGACTCCGGCAACGGCGTCACCGGCGCGAGTGCCCCGGCGATCCTGCGCGACCTGGGCTGCGAGGTGATCGATCTCTACTCCGAGGTCGACGGCGACTTCCCGAACCACCATCCGGACCCGAGCAAGCCCGAGAACCTCGCGGTGCTCGATCTCGTCGTCAAGGCCACGGGCGCCGAACTGGGGCTGGCCTTCGATGGCGACGGCGACCGCCTGGGCGTGTTGACGAAGGACGGCCACATCATCTGGCCGGATCGGCAGATCATGCTGTTCGCGCGCGACATCCTCGCGCGCCTGCCGGGCGCGACGATCATCTACGACGTCAAGTGCAGCCAGCGCCTGCCGGTGGCGATCCGCGAGGCTGGCGGCGTGCCGCTGATGTGGAAGACCGGGCATTCGCTGGTCAAGGCCAAGCTGCGCGAGACCGGCGCGCCCCTGGCGGGCGAGATGAGCGGGCATCTGTTCTTCGGCGAGCGCTGGTACGGCTTCGACGATGCCACGTATACCGCGGCGCGGCTGCTCGAGATCCTCTCCCGCCACGCCGACCCGAGCGCGGTCCTCGACGCGCTGCCCAGCAGCCACAGCACGCCCGAGCTCAACGTCGCCTGTGCCGAAGGCGAGCACCATGCGCTGGTGGAGGATCTGCTGGCCTGCGTGGCCGATGGGCGCCTGAGCTTTGCAGGCGGCGAGGTCGGCACCATCGACGGCCTGCGCGTGGACTTCGCGGACGGCTTCGGCCTCATCCGCGCCAGCAACACGACGCCGGTGCTGGTGCTGCGCTTCGAGGGGCACACGCCGGCCGCGCTGCAGCGCATTCAGACGCAGATGCTGGATGCGCTGCGCAGCGTCAAGCCCGATGCCCAGGTAGGCGGCGCGGCGCATTGATGGACCGCGATGGGCCGCGGCGACGCGACGCGTTGACGCGCGCAGGCGTGCATCGATGAAGGCGGCACTGGCGCGCGCCGGCTACACCGCGCTGCTGCGGCTGCTGACCCCGGCCTACTTCGCGCGGCTGTGGTGGCGCGGTGCGCGCGAGCCGCTGTACCGCGCCGCCTGGGGCGAGCGGCTGGGCCTGTACGGGGGCCGGACGCAGCCGCCCGGGCGCGTGTGGATCCATGCCGTCTCGCTGGGCGAGGCGCGCGCGGCCGCGACGCTCGTCGCCGCGCTGCGCCGGGAGCAGCCCGGCCTGCGTCTGCTGCTCACCCACGGCACCGCCACCGGCCGCGAGGCCGGACGCGCGCTGCTGCAGGCCGGTGACGCGCAAGCCTGGCTGCCCTACGACACCCCGGGCGCGGTGCGCCGCTTCCTGCGCGTCCATCGCCCGGCCGTGGGAGTGCTGATGGAGACCGAGATCTGGCCCAACCTGCTCCTGGCCGCGCGCGCGGCCGGCGTGCCGATGGCGCTTGCCAACGCGCGCCTGTCGGCAAGGAGCCAGGCCAAGGGGCGGCGCCTGCGCGCGCTGCTGCAGCCGGCGCTGGCCGCGCTCACGCGCACGCTGGCGCAGACCGAGGCCGATGCGCTGCGCCTGCGCGAGTCCGGCGTGTCGGCGGTGCAGGTGCTGGGCAACCTGAAGTTCGACCTCGAGCCCGATGCTGCACTGCTGGCGCGCGGCCGGCAGTGGCGCCAGGCCCTGGCGCGGCCGGTGGTGCTGATGGCGAGTTCGCGCGAGGGCGAGGAGGCCGCGCTGCTGTCCGCCTGGGCCGCGCTGCCCGAAGCGCGGCCGCTGCTGCTCATCGTGCCGCGGCATCCGCAGCGCTTCGACGACGTGGCCGCGCTCGCCGCCGCGGCCTTGCCGCGCGTGCTTCGCCGCAGTGCGTTCGCCGAGGCGCCGCCGGCCGATGCCGTGGACGCCGACGTCTGGATCGGCGACTCGATCGGCGAGATGCCGCTGTACTACGCGCTGGCCGACGTGGCGCTGCTCGGCGGCAGCTTCGCGCCGCTGGGCGGGCAGAACCTGATCGAGGCCGCGGCCTGCGGCTGCCCGCTGCTGCTGGGCCCGCACACCTTCAACTTCGCCGCCGCGGCCGAGGACGCCATCGCCGCGGCCGCCGCGCGGCGCGTGCCCGACCTGCCCGCCGCGGTGCGGCAGGCCGCTGACCTCGTCGCACAAAGCGAGCGCGAGGCGATGGCCGAGCGCGCGCTCGGGTTTGCAAGGGCGCACCGCGGCGCGGCCGCACGCAGCGCCGCCGTCATCGTCGAGCTGCTGCGCACGCGCCTGGCGGCGTGAGCGATTGCCGACTTTTCACCCACCGCACGAGAACGCCCATGCCCGCGATCTGGACCCGTCCGATTTCCACCGACATCCTCCATGCCGTTCACGCCGGCACCGCACCCGAGCATCTGGGGATGGAGTTTCTCGAAGTCGGCGACGACTTCATCCGCGGCCGGGCGCCGGTGGATGCACGCACCCATCAGCCGCTGGGCATCCTGCACGGCGGCGTCTCGGTGCTGCTGGCCGAGACCCTGGGCTCCTGCGGCGCGGCCTTCAGCGTGCCCGAGGAGCGCTTCGTCGTCGGCCTGGACATCAACGCCAACCACCTCCGCGCGGTGAAGTCGGGTTGGGTCAACGGCATCACGCGGCCGATCCACCGCGGGCGCAGCACCCAGGTGTGGCAGATCGACCTCACCGACGACCAGGGCCGCCCGGTCTGCGTCTCGCGGCTGACGCTGGCGGTTCTGGATGGCCACCCGTGAGGGCGATCGGGCGTCGCTCACCCGTCGCCCCCGTGGATTCGGCGAGTCGCCCATGCACGGGCTTTCGGCCCTGATCTAGACTCGTTCGGCCTTGGCCAACCGAGTGCCGCCGGCAAGCGGCCTGCTTGCGTGAACGCTCCCGTCATTCCCATCGTCCCCGCCGATCCCCGGACACCTTCGCGCCAGAGGCGCCGGCAGTCGCCCAAGGGGCGGTGCGTCGATGCGCTGCGGCGCGAGGAACTGCAGGTCCTGCTGGGCGCCGATCCGCTGCGGCGCGACCGGCTGATCGAATATCTGCACGCGATCCAGGACCACTTCGGCCAGCTCGGCACGCCGCACCTGGCGGCGCTGGCGGAGCGGCTGCGTTTGTCGCAGACCGAGGTCTTCGAGGTCGCGAGCTTCTACCACCACTTCGACGTCGTGCGCGAGGACGCGCACGGGCAGCTGCCGGCGCCGCCGCTGCTGACCGTGCGCGTCTGCGACGGCGTGGCCTGCGAGCTGGCCGGCGCGCGCGAGCTGCTCGCCCGGCTGCCGGAACGGCTCGGCCGCGAGGTGCGCGTGATTCCGGCGCCTTGCGTCGGCCGCTGCGACACTGCGCCGGTGGCCGTCGTGCACCAGCATCCGGTGCGGCATGCGACGACCGAGGCTGTGCAGGCTGCAGTGGCCGAGAACCTGCGTACGCACGAGCCCGAGCCCTACACCGATCTGGCCGCCTATCAGGCAGCGGGCGGCTACCGCCTGCTGCGTGCGTGCGCGAGCGGCCAGCGCAGCGCCGAAGAGCTGATCGCGGTGCTCGAATCCTCGTCGCTGCGGGGCCTGGGTGGCGCGGGCTTTCCCGCCGGGCGCAAGTGGCGCAGCGTGCTCGCGCAGCCGGCGCCGCGGCTGATGGCGGTGAACCTCGACGAGGGCGAGCCCGGCACCTTCAAGGACCGCTGGTACCTGGAGCGCGACCCGCATCGCTTCCTCGAAGGCATGCTGATCGCCGCCTGGGCGGTGCAGGCGCAGGCGATCTACATCTACCTGCGCGACGAGTACCACGGCTGCCGCACGCTGCTGCAGCGCGAACTCGCGGCGCTGGCGGCAACGCCGCCTGCACCCGGCCTGCCGGCGATCGAGCTGCGCCGCGGCGCGGGTGCCTACATCTGCGGCGAGGAGTCGGCGATGATCGAGTCGATCGAGGGCAAGCGCGGCATGCCGCGGCTGCGCCCGCCGATCGTCGCGCAGGTCGGCCTCTTCGGGCGGCCGACGCTGCAGCACAACTTCGAGACGCTGTACTGGGTGCGCGACATCGTCGAGCGCGGCGCCGACTGGTGGGCCGGCCACGGCCGTCACGGCCGGCACGGGCTGCGCAGCTACTCGGTCAGCGGTCGCGTGCGCGAGCCCGGCGTCAAGCTGGCGCCGGCGGGCATCACGCTGCGCGAGCTCGTCGACGAATACTGCGGCGGCATGGCGCCGGGTCACGAGCTCGAGGCCTACCTGCCCGGAGGCGCTTCCGGCGGCATCCTGCCGGCGCGGCTGGCCGATCTGCCGCTCGATTTCGACACGCTGCAGCCGCACGGCTGCTTCATCGGCAGCGCGGGCATCGTCGTGCTCTCGCAGCAGGATTCGATCGCGGAGGTCGCGCGCAATTTGATGCGCTTCTTCGAGCACGAGAGCTGCGGCCAGTGCACGCCTTGCCGGAGCGGCACCGCCAAGGCGAGCCAGCTGATGAAGGAGCCGGTCTGGAACCGTGCACTGCTCGCCGAGCTCAGCCAGGTGATGCGCGACGCGTCGATCTGCGGGCTCGGGCAATCGGCGCCGAATCCGGTCGACTGCCTGATCCGCCATTTTCCGGACGAGATTCCCGGCGAGGTGCGGTCATGAGCGGGTCCATCGAATTCACCCTCGACGGATGCAGCGTCCAGGCGCGCGAGGGCGAGACGATCTTCAGGGTCGCCGAGCGCGAGGGCATCGCCATCCCCAACCTGTGCCTGGGAGACGGCCTGCGCCCGGTCGGCAACTGCCGCGCGTGCGTGGTCGAGGTCGAGGGCGAACGCACACTGGCGGCCTCCTGCTGTCGCCAGGCCGCGCCGGGCATGGTCGTGCACAGCGCGAGCGAGCGCGCCCGCACCAGCCAGCGCCTGGTGGTCGAGCTGCTGCAGGCCGACATGCCGGCATCGGCCCTGCGCCGCGACGACGAGCTTCGCGCCTGGGCCGAGGATCTGGGCGTGGGACCCTCGCGCTTCCCGGCAAGGCCGGGGCTGGCGCCGGACCGCTCGCACCCGGCGATCACCGTCGAGCTGGACGCCTGCATCCAGTGCACGAGCTGCCAGCGCGCCTGCCGCGAGGTGCAGGGCAACGACGTCATCGGCCTGGCGTTCCGGGGCGCGTCCCTGCAGATCGTCTTCGACCAGGGCGATCCGATGGGCGCGTCGACCTGCGTGGGCTGCGGCGAGTGCGTGCAGGCCTGCCCGACCGGGGCGATCGCGCCGGCCGGCGGCGTCGGCGCCGTGCTGCCGGACGACAGCGTCGACTCGGTCTGCCCTTACTGCGGCGTCGGCTGCCAGCTCAGCTTCCACGTCAAGGACGATCGCATCATCCAGGTCGAGGGGCGCGACGGCCCGGCCAATCATGGGCGCCTCTGCGTGAAGGGTCGCTACGGCTTCGACTACGTCCACCACCCGCAGCGGCTGACGGTGCCGCTGGTCCGGCGCGAAGGCGTGGCCAAGGACCCGCACGCGCCCTTCGACCCGCAGCGCGACCTGCAGCGGCTCTTCCGCGAGGCGAGCTGGGAGGAGGCGCTGGCGCTGGGCGGCGGGACGCTCGCGCGGCTGCGCGACGCGCACGGTCCGCGCGCGGTCGCCGGCTTCGGCTCGGCCAAGGGCAGCAACGAGGAGGCCTACCTCTTCCAGAAGCTGGTGCGCCTGGGTTTCGGCAGCAACAACGTCGACCACTGCACGCGGCTGTGCCACGCGTCGAGTGTCGCGGCGCTGCTCGAAGGCATCGGCTCGGGGGCGGTGAGCAACCCGGTGATCGACGTGCTGCAGGCCGAGGTCGTGATCGTCATCGGCTCCAACCCGACCGTGAACCACCCGGTGGCCGCCACCTGGATCAAGAACGCGGTCGAGCAGGGCACCAAGCTCGTGCTGATGGATCCGCGCCGCGGCGACTTCGCGCGGATCGCCACGCACGTGCTGCAGTTCCGTCCCGGCGCCGACGTGGCGCTGCTGAATTCGCTGCTGCACGTGATCGTCACCGAGGGCCTGGTCGACCAGAAGTTCATTGCCGAGCGCACCGAGGGCTTTGAAGCCCTGGCCGAGAACGTCAAGGCCTATTCGCCCGAGCGCATGCAGGCGGTGAGCGGCATCGCGCCGCAGACCGTGCGCGAAGTGGCGCGGCTCTACGCGAAAAGCCGCGCGGCGATGATCCTCTGGGGCATGGGCGTCAGCCAGCACGCGCACGGCACCGACAACGCGCGCTGCCTGATCGCGCTGGCGCTGGCCACCGGCCAGATCGGGCGGCCCGGCACCGGGCTGCACCCGCTGCGCGGCCAGAACAACGTCCAGGGCGCGTCGGACGCCGGGCTGATCCCGATGATGTTCCCCGACTACCAGCGCGTGGGCGAACCTGCCGCGCGCCAACGCGTCGCGCGGGTCTGGGGCGTTCCCATCGAGCGGCTCGACGCGCAGCCGGGGCTGACCGTCGTCGAGGTGATCGACGCGATCCACGCGGGCCAAGTCAAGGGCATGTTCATCATGGGCGAGAACCCGGCGATGAGCGACCCGAACGCGCAGCATGCGCGCGAGGCCCTCGCCTCGCTCGAGATGCTCGTCGTGCAGGACATCTTCCTCACCGAGACCGCGGCGCTGGCCGACGTCGTGCTGCCGGCTTCCGCCTTCGCCGAGAAGACCGGGACCTACACGAACACCGACCGCACGGTGCAGGTGGGGCGCCAGGCGCTGACGTTGCCGGGCCAGGCGCGGCAGGACCTGTGGTGCATCACCGCGATGGCCGCGCAGCTCGGTCTGGACTGGTCGGGCTACGGCGCCACACCCGGCGACTGCCGCGACGCGGTGGCGCGCGTGTGGGAGGAAATGCGGCGCGTGATGCCGAGCATCGCCGGCATCTCGTGGGCGCGTCTCGAGCGCGACGGCGCGGTGACCTACCCCTGCAGCGGCGACGACGATCCGGGCCAGCCGGTGGTCTTCACCGAGTCCTTCCCACGCGCCGGCGGGCGTGGCCGCTTCGTGCCGGCCGACATCGTGCCGCCCGACGAACAGCCCGACGACCACTACCCGCTGGTGCTGATCACCGGCCGCCAGCTCGAGCACTGGCACACCGGCAGCATGACGCGGCGCTCGGGCGTGCTCGACGCCATCGAGCCCGACCCGGTGGCCTGGCTGCACCCGAGCGAGCTCGAGCGGCTGGGTGTGGCGCGCGGCGGCCTCGTGACGATCGCCTCGCGCCGCGGGCAGGTCAGCCTCTACGCGCGTGCCGACGAGGGCACGCCGCCTGGCGCCGTGTTCGTCGCCTTCTGCTGGTACGAGGCCGCGGTGAACAAGCTCACCAACCCCAAGCTCGACCCCATGGGCAAGATCCCCGAGCTCAAGTACTGCGCGGTGCGCGTGAGCGCGGGCGGCGAGGCGCCGGCCACCGGCAGTTTCGGCGGCGGGCAACTGCTCGCGCCGGTGGCCTGAGCGACGCCTTCCGAACGAAGTCCAACACCGAGAGAACCCCATGAACAGTGCCGCGACCCCGGTCGACCTGCGCTCCGATACCGTCACCCGCCCGAGCGACGCCATGCGCGCGGCGATGGCCGCAGCACCCGTGGGCGACGACCAGTACGGCGAGGACCCGAGCACCAACCGCCTGCAGGCGCGCGTGGCCGAGCTGCTGGGCAAGGAGGCGGCGCTTTGGCTGCCCAGCGGCACGATGGGCAACCAGGTCGCGCTGCTCGTGCTCACCCAGCGCGGCGACGAGGTCATCGCTGCGCGCGAGAGCCACGCCGCCTGGCACGAGGTCGGCGGCGCCGCCGCGAACGCGGGCGTGCAGATCGTCGAGATCGGTCAGGCCGGCGTCTTCGGCGTGAATGAGCTGGAGGCGGCGATCAAGCCCTCGGGCCTGCCGGTGTTCCCGCAGACGTCGCTGCTCGAGATCGAGAACACGCACAACCGCGCCGGCGGCATCGTCGTGCCGCAGCCGCTCGTCGTGAAGCTCTGCGCGGCGGCGAAGGCGGGAGGGCTTCGTGCCTTCCTCGACGGCGCGCGGCTGTGGAACGCGCACGTGGCCAGCGGCGTCGCGCTGCAGGAGATGGCCGCGCCCTTCGACCTCGTTTCGGTGGCCTTCAGCAAGGGCCTGGGCGCGCCGGGTGGTTCGGTGCTGGCCGGGCGCAGGGAGCTGATCGCTTCAGCGGACCGTCACCGGCGCCGGCTGGGCGGCGCGATGCGCCAGAACGGCATCTTCGCCGCCGCCGCGCTGCATGGCCTGGACCATCATCTCGCACGCCTGGCCGACGACCACGCGCACGCCCGGCTGCTGGCAGAGCGGCTCGTCGCCGCCACGGCGGTGCAACTGGACCTGGCCACGGTGCAGACGAACATCGTCATCTTCCACCTGCCGCTGACGCTGCCCGACGCGGCCACGGTGGTGAAGCGCGCGCGTGCGCAGGGCGTGCTGATCAGCGCCTTCGGCCCGCGCACCGTGCGCGCGGTGACGCACCTGGACGTGAGCCGCGCGCAATGTGAGCGTGCCGCGCAGGTGCTCGTGGAGCTGACAAGCCGGTGAGCCTGCGTGCCGGAGCTCCAGAGTGAAGGGCAATGGTCGTTGGCAATGCAATTGCATTACCATACGGCATCCTCTCTCTTCCAGACCGGAGTGCGCCATGCCCGCCACCCTGGACGTTGAATCGACGTTGACCGACCGCTACCAGACCACGGTGCCGGAAATCGTGCGTCGCGCCCTGAAGCTCGGCAAGCGCGACAGGATCCAGTACTCGATTCGCCCCGGCGGTGAAGTCGTGCTCAGGCGCGTCGATGCGGCCGAAGCTGACGACCCCGTGCTCGGCCACTTCCTGGGCTTTCTGGCGCGCGACATGGCAAGCCATCCTGAGCGCCTGCAGGCCGTGGATGCGAACCTCGTCCAGCGACTGCAGTCGCTGGTCGGTGGCATCGAGCTCGATCTCGATGCGGCGCTGTCGGCAGATGATGAATGAGCGGATGAATGAGCGCAGGCAGGATCGTTCCCCTGGTCATCCACGGCTGGACGGTTTTCGCGCACCCGCTGTTCCTCGCCCAGATTGAGACGCTCGAGCGGCAGGTCGAATCCTTCAAGCAGAAGGCCCCTGCCGGATACGTGAAGAAGAACGCCAGCAAGCGACTGGCGGCGATCACCAGGCTCGCCTTCGACCTCATCCCGCAAGATCCGACCCGACCGGAGTACCGCCAGGGCAGTACCTTGGGCGGGAGTCACAAGCACTGGTTGCGGGCCAAGTTCTTCCAGCAGTACCGGCTCTTCTTTCGCTATCACGCGCCCAGCAAGGTGATCGTGTTTGCGTGGGTCAACGACGAGGAGACCAAGCGCGCCTACGAGAGCAGCGACGATGCCTACCGGGTGTTCCGCAAGATGCTCGACAGCGGCCATCCACCGGACGACTGGAGCCAGTTGCTGGCCGAAGCTCGCGCCGAGGGGCTGCGCCTGCAGCACTTCGCCGCTGGCATCGAGCCCTGACGCTTGGCTGCCGTGGTGAACAGATCGCGCACGCGCTGGGGCGCGGGTGCGCGCAGGCGCTTTTTCAGGCGCTTTCTTAGGCGCTTTCTTAGGCGCTTTCTCAGGCGGTCTCTTCCAGCGTCTCGCCCAGCGCCGACACCAGGCGGTCGAGTTCCGCGCGCGTGCTGATGAAGGGCGGCGCGAGCTGGATCGTGTCACCGCCGTAGCGCACGTAGAAGCCCTTGCGGTACATCGCCATCGCGACCTCGAACGGGCGGCGGGCCGGCTCGCCGGGCGCGGCGGCGATCGTGAAGCCGGCGGCCAGGCCGAAGTTGCGGATGTCGGCGACGTGCTGCGTGCCCTTCAGCGCGTGCACCGCGGCCTCGAAGGGCGGCGCGAGTTCGCGCACGCGCTCGATCGCGTTCTCCTGCGCCAGCAGCTTCAGCGCCTCGATGCCCGCAGCGCAGGCCACCGGGTGCGCCGAGTAGGTGTAGCCGTGCGGGAACTCGAGCATGTACTCGGGGCCGCCCTGCGCGATGAAGGTGTCGTGGATGTCCTGTCGCACCACCACGCCGCCCAGCGGCTGCGCGCCGTTGGTGACCTGCTTGGCGAAGTTGAGCATGTCGGGCGTGACGCCGAAGACCTCGGCGCCGGTCCAGCCGCCGGCGCGGCCGAAGCCGGTGATGACCTCGTCGAAGATCAGCAGGATGTCGTGCTTCGTGCAGATCTCGCGCAGGCGCTGCAGGTAGCCCTGCGGCGGGATGACGACGCCGGCCGAGCCGCTGAAGGGCTCGACGATGACCGCGGCGATAGTCGAGGCGTCGTGCAGGTTGATGAGCTCGGTCAGCTCGTCGGCCAGCGCCGCGCCGTGCGGTCCGTCAGCCGGCGGCATGCCGCGGTGAAAGCTGCCTGCCGGCGGCTGCGTGTGCGGCAGGTGGTCGGCCTCGATGCCCTGGCCGAAGGTCTTGCGGTTGCCGACCATGCCGCCCACCGAGACGCCGCCGAAGTTCACGCCGTGGTAGCCCTTGGCGCGGCCGACGAGCCGCGTCTTGCCCGCCTGGCCGCGCGCGCGCCAGTAGGCCCGGGCCATCTTCAGCGAGGTGTCGGCGGCCTCGGAGCCCGAACTCGTGAAGAACACGCGGTTGAGCCCCGCGGGCATGCGCTCGACGATGCGGTTGGCCAGTTCGAAGGACAGCGGGTGCCCGAACTGGAAGGCCGGCGAGTAGTCGAGCGTGGCCGCCTGGCGGCCGATCGCCTCGGCGATTTCGCGTCGGCCGTGGCCCAGGCCCGAGCACCACAGGCCCGAGAGGCCGTCGAAGAGGCGGCGACCGTCGTGCGTCGTGTAGTACGCGCCCTCGCCGCCGACGATCAGCCGCGGGTTGGCCTTGAACTCGCGATTGCCGGTGAAGGGCATCCAGTGCGCCGCGAGCCAGGCGGCGTCGGTACGCGGCGGGTTCAGCATCCATGGCTCGTGCGCGTTCATGGCGGTTCTCCGGGGTCGGGAGCAAGGCGCTGCCTGGCGGCCACGGGCTGGGGCGCAGGCCGCCTGGGCGGGGCAGCGTGCAAGTATCGGCGATTCGCTTTCGCGACGCTTGCCCTGCCGGCGCGCGCCAAGGCAGGCGCTGCCGCCGGGCGTGGCGTTGCAGCCCTGCGGCGGGAGTGTGGAAAAGGCATCCCGCAGCAGGCGTATTCGCCGCCTGTCTACACTCGGGTTCTCCCGCGCCTGCGGCGGGTCCATTGCATGTCCACACCCCTTCATCCCTGGCGGCTGGCGCAGCCCGAAGATGCCGCGCCCGCGGCGTCGCCCACGGTGCAGGCCCTGCGGCCGCAGCTCTCGGCGGCCAGCGTCTCGCCGCTGCACGAGATCGAGGTCGTCGACGAGTATGGCGAGCGCCGGCGCATCTTCATTCCGCTGGAGCGGCCGCTGACCGTCTACGTCGACCGTCGCGAGCTGGTGACGCTGATGACGCTCGGGGCCCGGCCCGAGCTGCTGGTGCTGGGCTACCTGCTGAACCAGGGTCTCGTCGACGGCGTGCACGCGGTGGCCTCGATCCAGGTCGACTGGGAGGTCGGCGCCGCGGCCGTCGTCACACATGCGGGCGTGGCCGACCTCGAGGCGCGCACCGCGCACCGCGTCGTCACCACGGGCTGCGGGCAGGGAACGGTGTACGGCGAACTGCTGTCGCGGCTCGAGGGGCTGCCGCTGCCGCCGCCCTCGCAGGCACGCATCCGCCAGTCGACGCTGCGTGCGCTGCTGGAGGTCATCCGCGCGCAGGACAGCATCCACCGCCGCGCCGGTTCGGTGCACGGCTGCGCGCTCTTTCGCGGCGCCGAACTGCTGGCCTTCGTCGAGGACGTGGGCCGGCACAACGCCGTCGACACCATCGCCGGCTGGATGGCGCTGCATGAAGTCCACGGCGGCGACAAGGTCTTCTACACCACCGGGCGGCTGACGAGCGAGATGGTGATGAAGGCCGCGCACATGGGCATTCCCATCGTCGTCTCGCGCAACGGCGTGACGCAGATGGGTCACGCGCTGGCGTCGAAGCTGGGCATGGCGCTGTTCGGCCGCGCGGCGAACCGGCACTTCCTGTGCTGCAGCGGCTTCGAGCGCTTCGACGCCGAGCCGCTGCCGCCGAGTGCGACGATGCGCGTGGTCGCCGGCGGCGATGGCTGAGCGAGCACCGCCAGCTCCTGCGTCGGCACCTGGGACGAGTGCGCCGGACGCAACGCTGGCGCGCGCGCAGATCACCGGCCTGGTGCTGGCGGGCGGCCGCGGCAGCCGCATGGGCGGCGTCGACAAGGGGCTGCAGACGTTCCAGGGCCAGGCGCTGGTGCAACACGCGCTGCAGCGCCTGGCGCCGCAGGTCGGCGCGCTTGCCGTCAACGCCAACCGCAACCTCGAGGCCTATGCGGCGATGGGTGTGCCTGTATGGCCCGATGCGCTGGCCGACTATCCCGGTCCGCTGGCGGGCTTTCTCGCCGGGCTCGAGCAGTGCGCGACACCCTGGCTCGTGACCGTGCCCTGCGACTCGCCGCGCCTTCCCCTGGATCTCGTGCCGCGCCTGGCTGCCGCAGCGCTGCGGGCCGACGCCGAGCTTGCCGTGGCGGCGATCCAGGAAGACGGCGTGCTGCGCGAGCAGCCGGTGTTCTGCCTGCTGCGCTGCGCGCTCGCGCCGCGCCTGCGCGCCTTCCTGCAGGAGGGCGGTCGCAAGATCGATCGCTGGACCGGGCAGCAGCGCGGCGTCACGGTCCGCTTCGACGACGCCGCCGCGTTCTTCAACGCCAACACGCTCGACGACCTGAACGCGTAGCGACCGCACCCGTGCACCGCGTGTGGCGCGGGTGCGGGTGCGGGCATACCCTGTTGCCCGGGGGTGGCGTGTGGGAAAGACTCCTCCTCGCGTGCGGCGTGACCGCCATCAGCGGCAACCCTTTGCCCGGGACGCCGGGCCGGAGGCAATACAGATGGACATGAACCGGAGGCAGTTCTTCCGGGTCAGCAGCGCGGGGCTCGTCGGCTCCAGTCTGGTCGCGATGGGCTTCTCGCCCACCGCCGCCCTGGCCGAGACGCGCAACTACAAGCTGGCCCGCTCGACCGTGGCGCGCAGTACCTGCCCGTACTGCTCGGTGAGCTGTGGGATGCTGATCTACTCGCTTGGCGACAAGGCCAGGAACGTCACGCCCAGGGTGATCCACGTCGAGGGCGACCCCGACCATCCGGTGAGCCGCGGCACGCTGTGCCCCAAGGGCGCCGGGGTGATCGACATGATCAACGCGCCGACACGCGTCAAGTATCCCGAAGTGCGCGAGGCCGGCGCCAAGGAGTGGAAGCGCATCTCCTGGGATGAGGCGCTGACGCGCATCTCCAAGCACATGAAGGCCGACCGCGACGCCAACTTCGTCGAGAAGAACGCGGCCGGCACCACGGTCAACCGCTGGCCGACCACGAGCTTCCTGATGTGCAGTTCGTCGTCCAACGAGTCCAGCTACCTGACGGTCAAGGTCGCGCGCGGCCTTGGCATGGTGGGGATCGATACACAAGCACGCGTCTGACACGCGCCGACGGTGTCCAGTCTGGGCCCGACTTTCGGTCGCGGAGCGATGACCAACTCGTGGAACGACATCAAGAATGCCGATCTGATCCTCGTCATGGGCGGCAACGCCGCCGAAGCCCACCCGGTGGGCTTCAAGTGGGTGGTGGAGGCGATGCAGCAGCGCAAGGCGCGGCTGATCTCGGTCGACCCGCGCTTCAACCGTACCTCGGCGGTGGCCGACCTCTATGCGCCGATCCGCAACGGCACCGACATCGCCTTCCTCGGCGGCGTCATCAACTGGCTGCTCTCCAACGACAAGATCCATCACGACTACGTCAAGTTCAACACCGACGCCACCTTCCTCACCAAGCCGGGCTTCAAGCTCGAGAACGGCTTGTTCAGCGGCTATGACGAGACCAGGCGCAGGTACGACAAGTCGACCTGGGGCTACCAGCTCGGCGACGACGGCTTCGTCAGGGTCGACGACAGCATGCAGGACCCGCTGTGCGTGTACCAGCAGCTGAAGAAGCACTACAGCCGCTACACGCCGGAGATGGTGAACCGCATCTGTGGCACGCCACAGGACAAGTTCCTGAAGATCTGCGAGATGCTGGGCGAGATGTCCGCGCCGGACAAGACGAGCACCATCCTCTACGCGCTGGGCTGGACGCAGCACACCGTGGGCAGCCAGAACATCCGCACGATGGCGATGATCCAGCTGCTGCTGGGCAACATGGGGCGCCCCGGCGGCGGCGTGAACGCGCTGCGCGGGCACTCCAACGTGCAGGGCGTGACCGACATGAACGCCTATGCCGAGGTGTTCTCGGGCTACATGGCCGCGCCGATGGACGGCGATGACGAGTACGCCGCGTTCCTGACCAAGCGCACGCCCAAGCCGCTGCGCCCGAACCAGTTCAACTACTGGAGCAACTTCCCGCGCTTCTGGGTGAGCCTGATGAAGTCCTACTTCGGCGACGCGGCGAAGGCGGAGAACAACTTCTGCTACGACTGGGTGCCCAAGCTCGAAGGCGGCTTCGACGTCATGCACATCTTCGAGCTGATGCACCAGGGCAAGATGAACGGCTTCATCTGCCAGGGCTTCAACCCGCTCGGTTCGGTGCCGAACAAGAACAAGCTCTCGGCAGCGCTCTCCAAGCTCAAGTACCTGGTGAGCATCGACCCGCTGGAGACCGAGACGAGCGAGTTCTGGCAGAACTTCGGGCCTTTCAACGACGTCAAGCCCGAGAGCATCCAGACCGAGGTCTTCCGCCTGCCCTCGGCCTGCTTCGCCGAGGAGGAGGGCAGCTTCACCAACTCCAGCCGTGTCGCCATCTGGAAGGACAAGGCGATCGACCCGCCCGGCGAGGCCATGGTCGATTCCGAGATCGTGGCGCGCCTCTTCGTGCGGTTGCGCGGGATGTACGCCAAGGAGGGCGGCAAGTTCCCCGACGCGATCGCCGGCATGGCCTGGAACTACGTGCTTCCCGACGCCCCGACTGCCGGGGAGTTGCTGCGCGAGGTCAACGGCCGCGCCATCGGTGACGTGCTCGCGCCGCCCGATCCGAAGGATCCGAACGCGCCGCGCGCGGTGCTCGTCAAGGCCGGGCAGTTGGTGCCGGGCTTCGCGATGCTGCGCGACGACGGCTCGACCTCCTGCGGCAACTGGTTGTACTCGGGCTGCTGGACCGAGGCCGGCAACATGACCGCGCGGCGCGACCTCTCCGACCCGACGGGCTGGGGCGTGTACCCGGGCTTCGGCTTTTCGTGGCCGGCCAACCGCCGCATCCTCTACAACCGCGCCAGCGCCGACAAGGACGGCAAGCCCTGGGCGCCGAACAAGAAGTACGAGTACTGGAACGGCAAGGTCTGGACCGGCGCCGACGTGCCCGACATGCGCGCCAACGCCGCGCCCGAGGAGAACGTCGGCTCCTTCATCATGACCCCCGAAGGCGTGGCGCGGCTGCACGCCATCGGCATGGCCGAGGGGCCCTTCCCCGAGCACTACGAGCCCTTCGAGACGCCGATCGGCGTCAACCCGCTGCACCCCGACAACCCGAAGGCGCTCAGCAATCCGGCGGCGCGGGTGTTCAACAGTGACATGGACGCCTTTGGCAAGAAGGAGGAGTTCCCGTACTCGGCCACCACCTACCGCCTGACCGAGCATTTCCACTACTGGACCAAGCACGCCAAGCTGAACGCGATCGTGCAGCCCGAGGCCTTCGTCGAGATCAGCGAGGAGCTGGCCAAGGAGAAGGGCCTCAAGCACGGCGACAGCGTCAAGGTCAGCAGCAACCGCGGCCACGTCGTGACCAAGGTGGTGGTGACCAAGCGCATCAAGCCGTGGGACGTCAACGGTCAGAAGGTGCACATGGTGGGCATCCCCTTCCACTGGGGCTTCAAGGGGCAGACGAAGATCGGCTACCTCTCGAACACCCTGGCGCCGTTCGTCGGCGACGCCAACTCGCAGACGCCGGAGTTCAAGGCGTTCCTCGTCAACCTCGAGAGGGTGTAGGCCATGTCCAGTCTGCAATCACAGGACGTGGTCGCACGCTCGGCCACGACGACACCGCCGCCGCAGGCGCGCGTGCACGTGCCGCAGGTCGCCAAGCTCATCGACGAGTCCAAGTGCATCGGCTGCAAGGCCTGCCAAGTCGCGTGCATGGAGTGGAACGACCTGCGCGACGAGGTCGGCAGCAACCTCGGCGTCTACGACAACCCGAGCGACCTCACCGCCCAGAGCTGGACGGTGATGAAGTTCTACGAGGTCGAGCCCAAGGACGGCAGCCTCGAGTGGCTGATCCGCAAGGACGGCTGCATGCACTGCGAGGATCCGGGCTGCCTCAAGGCCTGCCCGTCGCCGGGGGCGATCGTCAAGTACGCCAACGGCATCGTCGACTTCATCAGCGAGCACTGCATCGGTTGCGGCTACTGCATCAAGGGCTGCCCCTTCGACGTGCCGCGCATCAGCGCCACCGACAACAAGGCCTACAAGTGCACCTTGTGTTCGGACCGCGTCGGCATCGGCCTGGAGCCCGCGTGCGTGAAGACCTGCCCCACGGGCGCGATCATCTTCGGCGCCAAGGATGACATGGTCGCCTACGGCAACCAGCGCGCCGGCGAGCTCAAGGAGCGAGGCTTCGTCAACGCCGGGCTCTACAACCCGGCGGGCGTGAGCGGCACGCACGTCATGTACGTGCTCAAGCACGCCGACCGGCCCGAGCTCGAGGAACTGCCCGCCAATCCGAGCATCAGTCCGATGGTCTCGCTCTGGAAGGGCGTCGCCAAGCCGCTGGCGTTGGCCGGCATGATCGGCGCGGCGCTGGTGGGTTTCCTGCACTACGTCAAGGTCGGCCCGATCGAGGAAGAAGCCGACGAGAAGGAGGACGCGTGATGGCCCGCCTGCTCCACCGCTACAACGACAGCGAACGCCTCAATCACTGGGTCGTGGCGATCCTGTTCTTCTGCGCCGGGCTGTCGGGGCTGGCGCTGTTCCACCCGAGCCTGTTCTTCCTGAGCGCGCTCTTCGGGGGTGGCCCGTGGTCACGCATCCTGCACCCCTTCCTGGGCGTGCTCATGGCCCTGAGCTTCCTCGGGCTGCTCGTGCGCTTCTGGAAGCACAACCTCGGCGCGGAATCGGACAAGGCCTGGTCCGACAACATGGGCAAGCTGCTGCGCGGCGACAAAAGCGGCATGCCGCCGGTCGGTCGCTACAACCCCGGGCAGAAGCGCGTGTTCTGGCTCATGGCGACGAGCCTGTTCGTGCTCGTGGTCACCGGCATCACGTTCTGGCGGCCCTGGTTCGCGCCCTACTTCTCGATCGAGATCATGCGCATCGCCGTCGTGCTGCATGCGATCGCGGCGGTGGTGCTGGTGATCACCACCACGGTGCACATCTATGCCGCGATCTGGGTCAAGGGGACGATGCGGGCGATGACGCGTGGTACGGTTTCCGAGTCCTGGGCGCGCAGGAACCATGCGCTCTGGTATCAGGAAATGAAGCAAGGCAAGTAGGCCATCCCCGAGTCCATGAGCGACGGTCCCCGAGCGCAGACGATGTCCGCCGAAGCCATCGCCGCGGCAGCCGGCGAGGGCGACGGCGGCCTCGGCGCCCCCCCGGCCCTGATCTGGCCCGAGCGCGGCAGCGTCTTCGCCGAGCGCCAGATGCGGCTGCGTCAACTCGCGCCGGGCCACGCAATGGACGATTTCCTGCTTTTCATGGCGGAGCTGGCGCAGGTGCAGCACGCGGCCCTGCAGGCCTACGCCGAGGTGCCGCTGCCCGACGCTGCGGCGCTCGAGCGCGCCCAGCAGGCCGGGCTGCCGCCGTTGCCGGCGGCCGATTGGCCGCGTGACGCCGCCTGGCGCGTTTCGCTGCGCAGCATGGTGCAGGCGCTGCGCCGCGTCGACATGCCCGAGGGCATGCGCGCGGCGCTCGACGCTGCCGGGCGCCTGAGCGACGACGCGCTCGAGCGCCAGGCCGACTGCCTGCTCACCGGCGTCATGCACGGCGTGGACCTGGCGACGGCACCGCTCGTCGCCGCCGCCCTGCAGGTGCACTGGACGCAGCTTGCGCTCGGGCTGCATGCACGCGGCTGGAGGCCGCGGCCGGGAGCCGCCAGCGCGGCGCCGGCCGGGCGCCCCCTGGCCCCCGCCGACGCGGGAAGTTGCCCCTGCTGCGGCAGTCGCCCGACGGCCAGCCTGACACGCAGCACCGGACGCGCCAGTGGCCAGCGCGTGCTGCAGTGCAGCCTGTGCAGCGTGCAGTGGCCGCTGCCGCGCATCCAGTGCGCGCACTGCATGGCCACCGAGCCGGTGTACTACCAGTCGCTGGAACTCGCGCAGGCCGGCGCCGACGAGAGCGCCGGCCGCGCGGCGCAGGCGGTGGTGCAGGCCGAGTGCTGCAGCGACTGCGGACACTACCTGAAGATCATGCACCGCGACCGCGATGCCTTCGTCGATGCCGTGGCCGACGACCTGGCGACGTTGACGCTGGACCTGCTGGTCTCCGAGGCCGGCATGCAGCGCCACGGCGTGAACCTGATGCTGCTCTTCGGCGAACCGGAGCCGGCGTCGCAAGCCTCGCGGGAGGGACGATGAGGCCGGGCCGCGCAGCCGAGGGCATGCGCTTGCGCCCGGCGGCATCGACTGCACGACCAAGGACTCAGCCGTGAGGGCCCGGCCCGCCGAATCCGTCGTCGACGGTTCCAAGGCCAGCCCGAAGGACCTGCCCTCGATCGACCTGCTCCTGCGCGGCGCGCGTGCGCAGGCGCTGGTGGCGGAGCATGGGCACACGCTCGTCGCGGCGCAGGCGCGCGCGCTGCTCGATGCGTTGCGCGCACGCGCGCTGCTCGGGGGCCTCGACCGCGCCGAACTGCAGGCCCAGGCGCTGCAGGCGGCTCTGCAGGGCGGTGTCGACGAGCGCCTGCGCCCGCGCATGCAGCGCGTGCTCAATCTCAGCGGCACGGTGATCCACACCAACCTCGGCCGCGCGCTGCTCGCCGACTCCGCGCTGCAGCAGCTGCTGCAGACGATGGCCGGCCCCAACAACCTGGAGTTCGACCTCGCGCGCGGCGGCCGCGGCGACCGCGACAGCCTGGTCGAGGAGCTGCTGACGACGCTCACCGGCGCCGAGGCGGCGACCGTCGTCAACAACAACGCCGCCGCGGTGCTGCTCACCGTCGCCGCGCTGGCGCAGGGGCGCGAGGTGATCGTCTCGCGCGGCGAGCTGGTGGAGATCGGCGGCGCCTTCCGCATGCCGGAGGTGATGGCCGCTGCGGGGGCGACGCTGGTCGAGGTCGGCACGACCAACCGCACGCATGCACGCGACTATGCGCAGGCCGTCAACGCGCGCACGGCGCTCTTGATGAAGGTGCACACGAGCAACTACGCGCTGCAAGGCTTCACGAGCAGCGTCGACGAGGCCGACATCGCCGCCATCGCGCACGAGCATGGCCTGCCCATGGCCACGGACCTCGGCAGCGGTGCGCTCGTCGACCTGCAGGACTATGGCCTGCCGCACGAGCCGACGCCGCGGGAGAAGATCGCCGCCGGCTGCGACGTCGTCACCTTCAGCGGCGACAAGCTGCTCGGTGGCCCGCAGGCCGGACTCATCGTCGGCCGCCGGGCGGCGATTGAGCGCATCCGCCGCACGCCGATGAAGCGCGCGCTGCGCCTGGGCAAGCTGACGCTGGCCGCGCTCGAAGCCACGCTGCGCCTGTACCTGCGGCCGGAGCGTCTGGCGCAGGATCTGCCGACGCTGCGCCTGCTGACGCGGCCGGCAGCCGCCATCCGCGCGCTCGCCGCACAGCTCGCGCCGACGCTGCACGAGGCGCTGGCGCCGCGTTTCACGGTCGAGCCGGTGGAACTGCTCGGGCAGATCGGCTCGGGCTCGCTGCCGGTGGACCGGCTGCCCTCGGCGGGACTGGCGCTCGTGCCGCGGCAGAAGAAGGGTTGCGGCCGCGCGCTGGATGAGCTGGCGATGGCGCTGCGCCTGCTGCCGCTGCCGGTGATCGGCCGCATCGCCGAGGACCGGCTGCTGCTGGACCTGCGCTGCCTGGAGGACGGCCTCGACGTGCAGGCCTTCGTCGAGCAGTTGCCGCGGCTGCGGCAGGCGCTGGCATGATCGTCGGCACCGCGGGCCACATCGATCACGGCAAGACGACGCTGGTGCGCGCGCTCACCGGCGTCGACACCGACCGCCTGCCGCAGGAAAAGCAGCGCGGCATCAGCATCGAGCTCGGCTACGCCTTCCTGCCGGTGCCCGGCAGCGCGGAGCGCATCGGCTTCATCGACGTCCCAGGCCATGAGCGCCTGGTGCACACCATGCTCGCCGGCGCCAGCGGCATCGACTTCGCGCTGCTGCTCGTCGCCGCCGACGACGGACCGATGCCGCAGACGCGCGAGCACCTCGCCATCCTCTCGCTGCTGGGCGTGGCGCAAGGGGCGGTGGCGATCACCAAGGTCGACCGCGTCGACGCCGCGCGGCTGACGGCGGTGCGTGCCGAGATCGTGGCGTTGCTGGCCGGCTCGACGCTGCAGCACGCGCCCCTGGTGCCCGTGTCGGCACTCGACGGGCAGGGCCTTGCCGATCTGCGCGGGCTGCTGCTGGAGGCGGCCCGGAATCCGGTGAGGCGCGGGCGCGAGGACGCCCTGGCGCGCATCGCCGTGGACCGCGCCTTCACCCTCGCGGGCATCGGCACGGTGCTCACCGGCACCGTGCACGCCGGCAGGGTCTCGGTGGGCGACGAACTGCAACTCGTCCCCGGCGTCGCCGGAGTCGGTGCGGCGCGGGTGCGCGGCGTGCATGCCCAGAACCAGCCGGTGCACGAGGCGCTGGCCGGCCAGCGCACGGCGCTGAACCTGCCGGCGCTGGCGCGCGAGCAGGTGCAGCGCGGACAGTGGCTGGCGGCGCCGGCTGCGGCCCTGCAGACGACGCGCCTCGACGCCGAACTCACGCTCTGGCACGACGAGGCGCGCGCGCTGCGCAGCGGCACGCCGGTGCACGTGCACCTGGGCGCGGCCGACGTGCTCGGCAGCGTGGCCGTGCTCGACGCCGGCGATGCGCTCGCTCCGGGCAGCCGCGGCCTGGTGCAGCTCGTGCTGCAGCGCCCGGTGGGTGCCTGGTGGGGCGACCGCGTGGTGCTGCGCGACGCCTCGGCTTCGCGCACGCTGGCCGGCGGGGTCGTGCTCGACCCGTACGCGCCCGCCCGTTACCGGCGCACGCCGCAGCGGCTGGCCGAGGTGCAGGCGCTGCGCCAGCCGGACCCGGCGCAGCGCGCGCGTGCGCTGCTGGCCATCGCGCCGCAGGGCGTCGACCTGGGGCGGCTGGCGCAGGCCGCGGGCCTCGACCCGCAGCGCTTCGCCCCCGGGTTGCCAGAAGGCGCGCTGCAGGCGCGTGTGCCCGGGCAGCATGCCGCGCTGGGCCCGGCGCAGGTCGAAGCCTCGCAGGCGCAGGTGCGCGACGTGCTCGGCGCTTTTCACGAGCGCCATCCCGACGATGCCGGACCCGATGCCGCGCGCCTGCGCCGCCTGGCCCTGCCGCGGCTGCCCGAGCCGCTGTGGCGCGCGCTGCTCGAGCGTCTGCTGCGCCAGGCGGTGCTGGCGCAAAGCGGCGCCTTTCTGCACCTGCCGGAGCACGGCGTGCGCCTCTCGGCGACCGAGCAGCGCCTGGCGCAGAAGGTGGCGCCGCGGCTGGCCGAAGCCGGCTTCGAGGGCGCGTGGGCGCGCGACCTCGCGCGCGACGCCGGCGAGAGCGAGGCGCTCGTGCGCACCACGCTGGCGCGCCTGGCGCAACGCGGCGAACTGCATCAAGTGGTGAAAGACCTCTACTACCCGCAAGCGAGCGTCGCCAGACTCGCGGCCATCGCGCGCAGGGTGGCGCGGATGAGCGACGGCGAGGTGAAGGCGGCGGCCTTTCGCGACGCCACGCAGCTCGGCCGCAAGCGTGCGATCCAGGTGCTCGAGTACTTCGACCGCATCGGACTGCTGCGGCGCGTCGGCGACGTGCATCGCCTGCGCAGCGACAGTTCACTGTTCGTGGAGGCCGCGGCATGAGCGAGGGGCTCGTGCCGTCGGGGCTGCGACCCTGGAGGGGGAACGATCCTGGTGGGTCGGCCGGGCTTCAAACCCGGTGGGTGGCGCCATGCGTCGCCGGGTGGGTTCGACTCCCATCCCCCTCCGCCATGCGCGGCGCGTGCGCGGCCGGACGCAGCCGATGACGGAAGAGCCGATCGACGCGCCACCCGAGCTCCACTACCTGATCGAGCATCAGGTCTGGGCACGGCTGCACGAGGACGGCAGCGCCACGGTCGGCATCACTGCGCTGGGCATCCGCATGTCGGGCGAGATCTACATGGCGCGTCCCAAGGGCGTGGGCGTGGCGGTGGTGCAGGGCGGCTCGGTGGGCGTGGTCGAGCTGGCCAAGTCCATCGTCTCGGTGAAGACGCCGGTGGGCGGCGTGGTGCTCGAAGTCAACGCCGCGCTCGCCGGGCGACCGCAGCTCGTGCACCAGGATCCTTATGGACGCGGATGGCTTGCGCGCATCCGCCCGGACGACTTCGAGCGCGACCGCCCGCAACTCGTGCACGGTGCCGCCGTGGCCACGGCGATGGCCGCGCATGCGCGCCTGCATCCCGGCCCCGCCTGATCGCGGGGCCGGCGCCGCCAGCGCGCTTGCCGCGGCAGGGCTCTAGCGGCGCGTGGCCGGGTCGCCGTAGCGGCGCTGCCACCAGCCGGCGACCTGTTCCCGCTGTGCCGGCGTGTAGTGCAGCCCGAGCTTGCTGCGCCGCCACAGCACGTCGTCGGCGCTGCGTGCCCATTCGGCGTCGTGCAGGTGATGGAGCTCGGCTTCGTGCAGGCCGGGGGCCACTTCCTCGCCGAGCGGCGCAGCCAGCAGCAGGCCGACGCGGGCGCCGTAGCTGCGCACCCAGCGCCGGCGCATCGCCGTCGGCAGTTCGGGATGGGCGCGCGCCAGGGCGGTGTCGAAGGCCTGCAAGTCCTGGTCCGGCCGCGTCGTGCGCGGCAGCAGGCTGCGCAGGTCGCCGCCGGGCAGGAAGGCGTCGTCGCTCCAGCGGCTCGTGCGCCAGCCCAGCGGCCCGCCGATCAGGTCGGCTGCCTCCTGCGCGAGCACGCGGAAGGTCGTGATCTTGCCGCCCCAGACGTTGAGCAGCGGAGCGCCGCCCTCGGTGTTGAGCACGAGCCGGTAGTCGCGCGTCACGGCCGCGGGGTTCCCGGCCTCGTCCTCGAGCAGCGGCCGCACGCCGGCGTAGCGCCAGACCACGTCGGCCGCGGTCACCGGCCGCACGAAGCAGCGGCTGGTCTGCTCGCAGAGGTAGCGCACCTCCTCGTCGCTGGCGCGGATCTCGTCCAGGCTGCCTTCGTGCTCGACGTCGGTGGTGCCGATGAGCGTGAAGTGCTGCTGGAAGGGGATGGCGAAGATGATGCGGCCGTCGGCGTTCTGGAACAGGTAGGCGAACTCGTGCGCCGTCTGCCGCGCACGAGCCGCAGCCGCCGCGCGTGCGGCACGTGCGCGCGTGTGTCGAGGAAGTGCGCCGCCCACGGCCCGGTGGCGTTGACGAGGGCGCGCGCGCGGACCGCGAAGGGCGCGCCCTCACCGGGCTCGAGCCTGGCGGTCCAGCCCTCGGCGTCGCGCTCGGCGCGGGTGCAGGTGCAGTGGGTGACGACGCGCGCGCCGCGCGCGGCGGCGTCGACCGCGCACAGCGCGACCAGGCGCGAGTCGTCGACCCAGCCGTCGCTGTAGACGAAGCCGCGCGTGAAGCGCGGCTGCAGCGCCGCTCCCGCCTCGTGGCGACGCAAGGCCACGCTGCGCGAGCCGGGCAGCCACTCGCGGCGCGCCAGGTGGTCGTAGAGGAAGAGCCCGGCGCGGATCATCCAGGCCGGCCGCATCGACGGGTCGTGCGGCATCACGAAGGACAGCGGCCCCATGATGTGCGGCGCGCTGCGCAGCAGCCGCTCGCGCTCGGCCAGCGCCTTGCGCACGAGGCCGAACTCGCAGTACTCGAGGTAGCGCAGGCCGCCGTGGATCAGCTTGGTACTGGCCGAGGAGGTGTGCTGCGCGAGATCGTGCTGCTCCACCAGCAGCACCGACAGCCCGCGCCCGGCCAGCTCGCGTGCGATGCCGGCGCCGTTGATGCCGCCGCCGACGACCAGCACGTCATAGGGGGAAGCGTTGTCAGGCGCGGGGGAGCAGGGCAAGCAGTCTCCTTGGCGGCGGTCAGGCCGGGCATTCTCTTCCATGCCGGATCGCCACGCCCGGCCCGGCCGCCCCAGGCTTATGCTTGCCGCATGTGTCCCCGCGCCCGCGCCCGCGCCGTGCTCGTGCCACCGCTGCGGCTGGCGCCGCGGCGATCGCGTGCGCGCTCGCGCGGCGGCGTGTCGCGGCCATGAGCTTTGACGTCGATTCCGTGGCCGGGGTCGCGCTCCTGCTCTGGGCCAGCGACCCGTCCGTGCCCGACCGCTTGGCGACGCCCTTCTTCCACGCTGCGGCCGCGGCGGCGATGGACATGCCGGTGGAAATCTACTTCACGGCCGGCAGCGTGCGGCTCCTCGTCCCCGGCGTGGCCGACGCGCTGTACGCCTCGGCGCGGGTGGACAAGAGCATCGGCCAGCACCTGCGCGAGGCAGTCGAGCACGGCGCGGTGCTGCTGGCCTGCAGCGACGCGCTGCACGCGCACGGCATCGACCCGGGTCAACTCATCCCGCAGTGCACGCGCCGCGGCGGCGCGGTGCAGTTCATGGCGCGGGCCTGCGATCCGCGCTGGCGCACGCTGGTGTTCTGATGTTCAGGCCGGGTGCGCGAGGTCGCGCAGCACGGTCGGCCCGGCGCGTCGCTCGATCTCGCCGGCCAGCGCCCTGAAGGGCCGCAGCGGCGCCAGCATCTCCAGCGCCACGAACATCGGGCCCACGGCCAGTGCACCGAGGTCGTCCAGCAACGCGGGCTTGCGACCTTCGTAGTAGTGGCCGACGAACTGCAGGCTCCAGCCGAGCGCGAACAGGCCCAGGCCCCAGGCGAGCCAGGCCACGGTGCCGCCGGCCGGCAGCCCATGCGCCAGCAGCACCAGCAGCGCGATGCCGGCGCTCACCGCCAGCCCCAGCAGCAGCGCGCCGCGCGTGAGGTACCACAGCGCCAGCGGGACCAGGGCGATCCAGGCCGGCGACAGCACGAGCCCGCCGAGCACGAACGATGGCCGCGACAGCAGCACGGCCAGTGCCAGCACCATCATCGGCACGCCGACGAAGTGCGTGAGGATGTTGCGCCGGTCGCGGTGGTAGCGTGCGTACGGCACCAGCATGTCGACGGCGTGACGGCGGGATGGGACCATTGCGGCGGCGGATCGGCGGATCGGCGGATCGGCGGACGGGGGTGGGAGTTTGGCCCATCCTAGCGCGGATGGACGTCCGCGGCGGCGGGAGCCCATGGCGCGCGCGGGGCGGATGGAATAATGCCGCGATCCGGGCCACGGTGGCCCCAGCCGCGACGCGAGAACAGCCCGCATGACGATCAAGAGCGACCGATGGATCCGGCGCATGGCCGAGCAGCAGCGCATGATCGAGCCCTTCGAGCCGGGGCAGGTGCGCCACGCGCCGGACGGCCGCCGCATCGTCAGCTACGGTACCAGCAGCTACGGCTACGACATCCGCTGCGCGAGCGAGTTCAAGGTCTTCACCAACATCCACAGCACGGTCGTCGACCCGAAGAACTTCGACGAGAAGAGCTTCGTCGACATCCAGGCCGACGTCTGCATCATCCCGCCCAACAGCTTTGCCCTGGCGCGTACGGTGGAGTACTTCCGCATCCCGCGCAACGTGCTCACCATCTGCCTGGGCAAGAGCACCTACGCGCGCTGCGGCATCATCGTCAACGTCACGCCGTTCGAGCCGGAATGGGAGGGCTACGTGACGCTCGAGTTCAGCAACACCACGCCGCTGCCGGCCAAGATTTACGCCGGCGAGGGCTGCGCGCAGGTGCTGTTCTTCGAGAGCGACGAAGTCTGCGAGACGAGCTACAAGGACCGCGGCGGCAAATACCAGGGCCAGCGCGGCGTCACCCTGCCCAAGACCTGAGACGCGCAGAGCGCGGAGGGCGCAGCCGATGAAGTGGGAAGGCCAGGAGCAGAGCCGCAACGTCGAGGATCGGCGCGGCAGCGGCAGCGGCAGCGGCAGCGGCGGCAGGCCCCGCATGGGTGGCCGGCGCGGCCTGGGGCTGGGCTCCATCGTCATCGCGCTCGTCGTCGGCTGGATCTTCGGCATCAACCCGCTCACCGTGCTCGGCCTGATGGGCGGCATGGGCGGCCCCGCCGAAGTGGCGCAGACCGCGCCGGCGCAGCCGCCGCCGCAAGGCGACCGCGCCGCGGCCTTCGTCGCCACCGTGCTGCGTGACACCGAGCAGGTGTGGGGGCGGCAGTTCCAGGCGCAGGGCCAGGCCTACCAGGAGCCGCGCCTGGTGCTCTTTCGCGGCGCCATCCCCTCGGCCTGCGGCATGGGCCAGTCGGCGATGGGGCCGTTCTACTGCCCGGGCGACCGCAAGGTCTACCTCGACCTCGAGTTCTTCGACACGCTGCAGCGGCAACTCGGTGCGCCGGGCGAGTTCGCGCAGGCCTACGTGATCGCGCACGAGGTCGGCCACCATGTGCAGAACCTCATGGGCATCACCGACCGGGTCGACGGCATGCGCGGCCGGGTCAGCGAGGTGCAGATGAACGCGCTCTCGGTGCGCGTGGAGTTGCAGGCCGACTGCCTGGCCGGTGTCTGGGCGCACGACAGCCAGGCGGGCAAGGGCTGGCTCGAGCATGGCGACATCGAGTCGGCGATGAACGCCGCCTCGCGCATCGGCGACGACACGCTGCAGCGCGAGGCCGGCGCGCACGTGCGGCCCGAGAGCTTCACCCACGGCAGCAGCGCGCAGCGCATGCGCTGGTTCCGGCGCGGCTTCGAGCAGGGGCGCGCGGCCGCCTGCAACACCTTCGACGCGCGCGAGCTCTGACCGGCCGGGCCGCGCCTGCGGCCGCTCAGGGCGCCAGCCGCTCGCGGATCCAGCCGCCGCCTTCGTCGGGGCGGTAGCGCAGGCGGTCGTGCAGCCGGCTCTTGCGGCCTTGCCAGAACTCCCAGCGCTCGGGCACGAGCCGAAAGCCGCCCCAGTGCGGCGGCCGCGGCGGCGTGAGCAGGAACTGCGCGCCGTACCGGGCCGCGTTGGCCACCAGCACCGCCCGCGATTCGATGACGCGGCTCTGCGGTGAAGCCCAGGCACCGAGGCGCGAGTCGAGCGGACGGCTGGCGAAGTAGGCGTCGGATTCGGCCTCGCTCGTCTTCTCGACGCGGCCCTCGATGCGCACCACGCGCTCGAGCTCGACCCAATGGAACTGCAGCGCGGCGAAGGGGCAGTGCGCGATCTCCTGGCCCTTGCGGCTCTCGTAGTTCGTGTACCAGACGAGGCCGCGCGCGTCGACCGCCTTGACCAGCACGACGCGCGTCGACGGCCGGCCGTCGGCGCCGACCGTGGCCACCGTCATCGCCGTCGGCTCGGGCAGCTGGGCCTCGAGCGCCTGCTTCATCCACAGCTCGAACTGATGCAGCGGATGCGCCTGCGAGGCTTGCTCGTCGAGCGCGTCGCGCTCGTAGCTCTTGCGAAGGGCGGCGAGGTCCATGCGCGCAGTATAGAAAGTAGAAAGGCGTCGAGGCGGGGCCGCCAAGGGCCATGCCGGTGCAGGCGGGTCGGTGCCGCGCGCACCGCCGCGCGCGGCCCGGCCCGACCCTTACGTGGAAGGCCGTAAGTGAAGCTCCCACCTTGTCCGCGATCTGGGCACGGTCCATCCTCGGGCCCTGACGTCTCGCCTCCTTGGGAGGCGAGCAGGACGTCGCCATCGACTCACTCAGGGACAGGGAATGAGGCAGCGCCCCACCGTCGTGGTGCTGGCCGCGGGCCAGAGCAGCCGCTTCGGCGGCGCCGCGCACAAGCTCGAGCAGCCGCTGGCCGCGTCGACCGTGCTCGGTACCACGCTGGCGCGCGTGATCGCTTCCGGCCTTCCGTTCATCGTCGTCACCACCGCCCGGCTGCTGCCCCTGGTGCTGGCCGACGTGGCCCGGCGCGACGTGCTCGTGCTCGCCGACGAGGAAGCGCGGCGCGGCGTCGGCCACAGCATTGCCGCCGCCGTGGCCGAGCGGCCCGATGCCGCCGGCTGGCTCGTGCTGCCGGGGGACATGCCGCTCATCAGCACGGCCAGCATCCAGGCCGTGGCGCAGGCGCTGCAGGACCATCCGGTGGCCTATTCGCAGTACCGCGGCCGGCGCGGGCATCCGGTGGGCTTCGACGCCGAGCTGTTCTCGGACCTGATCGCGCTCGACGGCGACGAAGGCGCGCGACGCATCGTCGCGCGCTACCCGGCGCACGCGGTGGAGGTCGACGATGCCGGCGTGCTGCTGGACATCGATACCCCCGACGACCTGGCGCGCGCGCGCGGCGAAGGTCTGCCGCCGGCGCAGCGCGTGGCCTGATCAGTCGCCCTCGAGAAGCCCCTCGCGCCGCAGCAGGCGCATGATGCGCTCGATCTCGCGGTCGCGCAGGCCGTGCCGGCGCAGGGCAAGGGCGGTTTCGACGAGGTAATCCAGCGAGCGGCCGCAGCGCCCGCTCGCGTGGCGCATGACGTCGAGCAGTTCCTCGTTCGCCAGCGGCGGTGCGCAGGCCGCGCTGCGCCGATCGAGCGTGAAGGAAAGCGCCTGCACCACGCCCTGCGGCGTGCGGCAGGACAGCCAGCGCGGGTCGTAGACGGCCATGGGCATTTCGCGTGCCCACAGGCGCTCGAACTCCTCTGACGCGCGTTCGCCGCGTACGCGATAGACCACGCCGCGGCAGCTGCCGCCGGACAGCAGCGTGAACACGAGCCCGGGCCGCTCGGGGCTGCCGCGGTTGACGCGCGAGCGCAGGCGCAGCGCGCGATGCCAGCCATGCACCAGCGCATCGCGGCGCTCGGCGACGTCCAAGTCCGGGCGCCAGATCAGCGAGCCGTAGGCGAAGACCCAGTGTTCGCTGCGCGCGGCCCACTGCTGCCGCGTGCGCTCGAACAGGGCGGCGGGATCGCGCACCGGCAGCCGCGTGGCCGCGGATCAGCGCTTGGGCGCGGGCTTGAGCGTCCCGCAGTCGGCCGAGAGCCAGCGCGCCTGCTGGTTGATCTCCATGCGCTCGGTGCGGCCCTGGGGACCCGTCGTCTCGGTGGTCATGCGCGAGCTGTAGGCCTTGTCGCCCTGCAGCTTGATCTCCCCTTCGCCGCGGCTCTGCGGGTCGCTGCAGGTGAAGGCAAAGCGCATCATCGAGCCGCTGCGCTGCATGCGCTCGTACTTGCAGCGGCCGTCGGGGTCGGCCGGCAGTTCGTCGCGCTCGGCCTGCTCCTTGCTGATGCAGATGCGCGCCGCGTGCATGCCCTTGGCGGCGTCGATGCCCACGCCCTGGCGCGCCATCATCTCCTCCATCATCTTGCGCTGCTCGGGCGGGAGCTGGGCCAGCTCCTTCTGCATGGCGGCCATCTGCTGCTGCAGCTTGCCGTCCGGACTGGCCATGTTCATCTTCATCTCCCAGAGGCCGGGGGCGATCCGCTGGGCGTGCGCGGGTAGCAGTGCGGCGGCGCCGATCCATGCCAGGGCCAGGGTTCGAAGTGCTTGCATGAGGGTCTCCAGGGTAGGGATGCGGGGGCTGCCGCTTCAGCCGGCGCGTTCGATCAGCTCGATCTTGTAGCCGTCGGGGTCGGTGATGAAGGCGATCATCGTCGTGCCGCCCTTCACCGGGCCGGGCTCGCGCGTGATCGCGCCGCCGAGTGCGACGGCCTGTGCACGCACCGCAACGCAGGTGGCGGCGACGTCGGGCACGCCGATGGCGAGGTGCCCGAAGGCGGTACCGGGTTCGTAGCGGTCGACGCCGTGGTTGTAGGTCAACTCGATCTCCGCGTGTGCGGGATTGCTGCCGTAGCCGACGAAGGCCAGGTCGTAGCCCTGGTCGGGGCGCTGCGTCGTGCGCAGCAGGCGCATGCCCAGGACGCGAGTGTAGAAGTCGATCGAACGCTGCAGGTCGCCCACGCGCAGCATGGTGTGAAGGAATTGCATCAGGGCCTCGCGGAGGTCATCGGGTTGGGGGAATGGGCCGGCGTCGCCTCGTGCGCGGCGGCCACGGCCTGGCCGAGCGCGATCACGGCGCGCGCGTAGTAGCTGGAGCGGTTGTAGCGCGTGAGGACGTAGAAGTTCTGCGTCCCCGCCAGGTGGCTGGGCGCGGCACTGCCGTTGTGCACCTCGACGAGGGCAAGCGGCCCATCGAAGCCCGCGGCGTCCGGCGCCAGCAAGGCGCCGAGCTCGCGCATGCGCTGCGCGCTGAAGCGGGGTTCGATGTCCGGCGCCAGCAGCGTCGCGCGCGCGACCTCGTCGTGCGGCGGCTGGACTTCGAAGTGCGTCGGCATGCCGCGCTGCCAGCCGTGCTGCTGCAGGAAGTGCGCGACGCTGCCGATCGCATCGGCCACGCTCTGCCGCAAGTCGACATGGCCGTCGCCGTCGAAGTCGACGGCGTGGCGGTTGACGCTGCCGGGCATGAACTGCGGCCAGCCAATCGCGCCGGCATAGGAGCCCCGGATGCTGTCGGCGCGGATGCCCTCGTGGCGCGCCAGCGCAAGCAGTTCCTCGAGCTCGTCGCGGAAGAAGGCGCTGCGGTCGCTGCGTCCGCGCGGGAAATCGAAGGCCAGCGTGGCCAGCGCGTCGATGACGCGAAAGCCGCCCATCATGGCGCCGTAGAAGGTCTCGACGCCGAGGATGCCGACGACGATCTCGGGTGGTACGCCGTAGACGCTTTGCGCGCGCCGCAGGGCCTCTTCGTTCGCGTTCCAGAAGTCGGCGCCGGCCCGGACGCGACGTGGCTCGACGAAGCGGTCGCGGTAGGCCGTCCAGTTCTTGGCCACGCCCGCGGGAGGGGGCATGATGAGCTGCGCCACGCGCGCTAGCTGCCGCGCATCCGAGAGCTGGTCGCGCACCCAGGCCGGATCCCAGGCGCGCCGTGCCGCCACTTCGGCCGCGAAGCGGATGAAGTCGTCGCGTTCGCGGTAGGCCGTGCCGGCCTGCGCCCGGTGGCCCTCGGCGCGTGTGCTCTTGCCCGAAGGTGGCGTCGCCGCCTCGGCACCCGCGCCGGCAAGCCAGGGTGCACAGAGGAGGGCCGCGATCGCGACGATCGTTCGCATGAACCGATTATCGGCAGCGCCGCTGCGCAACCGCGAGGCTGGCCACTCGAGCGCTCAGCCGCCTGCGGCCTTCGTGGTCTCGCGCGCGAAGCCGCGCCACCAACGGTGCAGGGCGATCCTGCCGGCGCCTGCGCCGGCGGCGTAGCGCGCGCGGTCAAGTGCCTCGAGCTGATCGGCCATCCGGCTTCCGCGCTCTCCGAGCAGCCGGCGCACGGCGTCGGCGCGCGTGCGCGGCGCGTCGTGCGGCGCCACCGCCACGCCCAGGCGCAGCAGCGCGCGCGCGACGCGGCGCTGCAGGCGTTGCCAGGGGTCCTGCCGGTGGCGATCCCACAGTGCCCAGGCTGCGGCGGTCAGGCTCGCCGTGCACAGCAGGCCGATCAGCAGGTAGACGAGGTCCAGCGCTTCGGGCGCACGAATGCCCAGCCGCTCGAGCAGGCCGAGCTGGGTCGAGCGCGAGTAGTTCAGCACCCACTGGTTCCAGCGGTTGTTCATCACCTCCCAGAACTGGCGCATCTGTTGCGCCAGCGCCGGGTTGACGGTGGTCAGCGCCTGGTCGACCAGGCCGCGCGCGGGCTGCAGGTTGCGGCTGGTGCGGATGCGCTCGGGTGCCACCGCGGCGGTGGGGTCGGCGCGCACCCAGCCGCGCCCGGCCTGCCAGTACTCGGCCCAGGCGTGCGCGTGGCTCTGGCGCACGATGTAGAAGCCATCCACCGGGGCCGGATCGGTGCCCTGGTAGCCGGTGACGATGCGCGCGGGAACATCCATCGCGCGCAGCATGACGACGAAGGCCGCAGCAAAGTGCTCGCAGAAGCCGAGCCGGCGGTCGAACCAGAACTCGTCGATGGCGTCGCGGCCGTAGCGGCCGGGCTCGAGGGTGTAGAAGTACTCTTGGTCGCGCACATGCGCCAGCAGCAGCCCGGCCAGGGTCTGCGCATCGGCGGCGGCGTATTCGGGCCGTTCGCGCAGCGCGCGTGCCCAGGCCAGGCTGCGCGGATTGAAGCCCGCAGGCAGTGCGACGAAGTCCTGCAGCCCGGCGACCTCGGCGCGCGGGCCGTGCCGGAATTCGGGGAAGGCCACGGCGCGCACGCGCACGCGATCGACCAGCGGCCGGTCGGTCTGCCACTGGACGTCGGCGCGCAGCACGGCGCGGTAGCCCTCGGGCTGGGGCGCGGTGTCCGTGGCGTCCGGCGTCATCTCGAGCATCGGCAGCAAGGGCAGCCGGCTGGCCTCGATCGTCAGCTCGTAGGGCACTCCGGCACCCAGCACCTGCAACTGTGCGCGTGGGCGCTCGGCCAGCGGGAAGCCGGAGAGCCCGCGCGTCCACTCGCGCCCGTCGAAGCGCGAGAGCACCGGGCCGCGGAAGTACATCTGCTCGCCCCGGGGCACCGGCCCGAGGAAGCGCACGCGCATCGCGATGCTGTCGTCGTTGGCGATCGAGGCCACGCCGCCCAGGCTCATCGAGCCCGACAGGCCGGTACGCCCGCTGGCATCCTGGGGCACGCCCCACAGCGGCGCGATGCGCGGGAAGAGCGCGAACAGCAACACCATCAGCGGCAGGCCGAGCAGGGCCGCGCGCGCGGCGAGCCCGCCCGCGTGCAGCAGCGGTGGCCGCCCCACCGGCATGTGCGCGAGCACGAGGGCGGTGAGCAGGCCCCACACCGAGACGAGCATGGACAGCGCCACCAGCAGCGACTGCGAGTAGAGGAAGTTGGTGAGGACGAGGAAGAAGCCGAGAAAGAAGATGACCAGCGCGTCGCGCCGCGCGCGCAGCTCCAGCGTCTTCAGCGCCATCAGCACGACGAGCAGCGTGACGCCGGCCTCGCGCCCGAGCAGCGTGCGCTCGCTCCACAGGGTGAGGCCGATCGCCGCGGCCAGCACCAGGCCCACCAGCCAGCGCGACGGCAGCGCCGCGCCGTGCAGCGCGAGCCGCCCGCGCCAGAGCAGGATGGCCAGCGCCATCGCCGTGCACCAGGCCGGCAGGTGGCTGAAGTGCGGCAGCATGGTCCAGCCGATGACGGCGAGCTGGAACAGCGTGTCGCGCGCGTCGCGCGGCAGCCGCCCCCAGGCGCGCGGGCCGAGCGCGGCGCTGCTCATTGGACTGCCCTGCGCAAGGCGCGCGCCGGCATGCGCGCTTGGGCGGGGCCCGGCGCGATCATGACCACAGCGCCAGCGCCCGCAGCGCGGCGCGGCGCTGCGCTTCGCCGCGGCCGCTGGGCAGGTCGCGCCCGGGCAGGCTCAGCGCGAAGGCGTGCCCTTGACGGTCGGCGTCGAGGACCCAGGCGGCCAGCCGTGCGATGCGCTGCTCGACGTCGGCGCCGCGCGCCGCGTGCCAGTCCAGCATGAGGTCGCGCGAGGCCTGTGCGGCGGTGTCGCGGCTCACCAGCTCGCCGCTGCGCGCGACCTTCTTCCACAGCACCTGGCGCAGGCTGTCGCCGCGCCGCCAGGCGCGCACGCCGTCGAACTCGGCGCCGGCGGCGCCCGCCAGCGTCTTCGTGGCCTGCTCGTCGGCATGTGACCCCGCCTGCGGCAGCGCGGGCGCCGGGCTTTCGGGGCGTGGCCAGGCGAGCACGGTGGCGGCTGGCCGCCAAAGCGCCCAGGCGCGAAAGAGGCCGAAGGGGAAGAGGGTCTCCACCACCAGCAGCGGCACCGGGTGCAGGCCGCGCCGCGGCGGCACGATGCTCACGTGTGCGCTCGCCTGGCCTTGCGCGGGGACGTCGGTCCAGACGAAGCTCGGACCATGCGCGCTGCGGTCCTCGAAGTGCAGGCCGACGGCGTGGCGAACGCCGCCGCGGTTGGTGAAGACGACCTCGAGCAGCGCCGCGTCGCCGGCGAACACGGCGGGCGCGGGCCGCAGGTGCAGGGTGAGGCCGCGCAGCGTGCCGTGCGTGATGTGCATCGACACCAGGCCCGCGCCGGCGAGCAGGAAGGACAGCGCGTAGCCGAGATTGAGCTGGTAGTTGATCGAGGCCAGCAGCATCAGCACCAGCGTGAGCGCGAACACGAAGCCCGCGCGCGTGGGCAGGATGTAGATGTTGCGCTGCGTCAGCGCCCAGGTGTCGGTGGCCGGCAGCCGGGCGAGCCACCACTGCCGCAAGCGCTTGCGCGGGGTCATCGCGCTCAGGGGATGGGCACGGCCTCGACCATGGCGCGTACCTGCTCGATCGGGCCGCGCCCCGAAGCCGGCAGCGGCACCAGGCGATGCGCGATCGCCTGCGGCAGGATGGCCTGCACGTCGTCCGGCGAGACGTAGTCGCGCCCGGCCATGAGCGCGCGTGCCTTGGCCACGCGCAGCACCGCGATGCCCGCGCGCGGGCTCAGGCCGTCGATGAACCACTGCCCCGAGCGGGTGGCGGCGATCAGCGCCTGCAGGTAGTCCAGCAGCGGCTCGGCGGCGTGCACCTGCAGCACCTGCGCCTGCGCCGCCTGCAGTTGTCCGGGCTGCATCACCGGCTGCAGCCGCGCGCTGGCCTGGCGGCGGTCCCCGCCGGCCAGCAGCGTGCGCTCGGCGGCGCGGTCGGGGTAGCCCAGGGTGATGCGCAGCAGGAAGCGGTCGAGTTGCGACTCCGGCAGCGGGTAGGTGCCGAGCTGGTCGCTCGGATTCTGCGTGGCGATGACGAAGAAGGGCTCGGGCAGGGCGCGCGTCTCGCTGTCGACGCTCACCTGGTGCTCCTCCATCGCCTCCAGCAGCGCACTCTGCGTCTTCGGGCCAGCGCGGTTGATCTCGTCGGCCAGCAGCACCTGCGTGAACAGCGGCCCGGGATGGAAGACGAAGCGATCGGTGGCGCGCTCGAACACGCTCACGCCGACGAGGTCGCTTGGCATCAGGTCGGCGGTGAACTGCACGCGTGAGAAGCGCAGGCCCAGCGAGATCGCCAGCGCGTGCGCCAGGGTCGTCTTGCCGACGCCGGGAACGTCCTCGATCAGCAGGTGGCCGCCGGCCAGCAGGCAGGCCACGCAGTCCTCGATCTGCGGGCGCTTGCCCACGATGATCGTGCTAATCTGGCCGACGAGCCCGGCGATCTGGTGCACGGTGTGGGAAGGCATGGCCGGCGACCATAGCGGAAAACGCAGGCAGGCAATCGATCGATGAGTACCCTCTTCTACAGCCACGCGGACTGCCGGCTGCACGACATGGGCGCCGGGCACCCGGAGTGCCCGCAGCGCCTGGACGCGATCTCCGACCACCTGATCGCCACCGGCCTGGACATCATGCTGCAGCATCAGGATGCCCCGCTGGCCACGCTCGAGCAGCTGCAACGCGCGCACAGTGCAGCCTATGTGCTGCAGCTCAGGGACATGCTGGAACGGGTGCGCGACAGCGGCGAGTCGCGCGCCCTGGATCCCGATACCGTGGCCGGCCCGGGCACCTGGCAGGCGGCGCTGCGGGCCGCCGGCGCGGCGGTGGCGGCCACCGACGAGGTCATCGCCGGGCGCGCGCGCAACGCCTTCTGCGCCGTGCGTCCGCCTGGCCACCACGCCACGCGCGACGAGGCGATGGGCTTCTGCTTCTTCAACAACGTTGCCGTGGCCGCGCGCCACGCCCTCGATGCGCACGGCCTGCACCGGTTGGCGATCATCGACTTCGACGTGCACCACGGCAACGGCACCGAGGACATCGTCGCCGGCGACGAGCGCATCCTCATGTGCAGCTTCTTCCAGCACCCGCTCTACCCGCACAGCGGCGCCGTGCCCAAGGGCACGAACATGATCAACGTGCCGGTGGCCCCCTACACGCGCGGGCCGGAGCTGCGCCAGGCGATCGAGGCGATGTGGTGGCCGCGGCTGGACGATTTCCGGCCGCAGATGGTCTTCGTCTCCGCCGGGTTCGACGCCCACCGCGAGGACGACCTCGGCCAGCTCGGCCTCGTCGAGGCCGACTACGAATGGATCACGCGGCGGCTGGTCGAGGTTGCCGGCCGCCACGCCGGCGGCCGCCTCGTGTCCTGCCTCGAGGGCGGCTACGCCCTCAGCGCGCTGGCGCGCAGCGTGGCGGCGCACCTGCGCGTGCTGGCCGAAGCCTGAAGATGCGCTTCGGCCAGCGCGGCATCGACGGCCTGACCGCGGGCGCGCGGCTGCAAGCAGGCGGAATCGGGAATCGCTGACACCAGCGCGCGCTGCGGCGCACTGGCCGGGGTCCGTGGGCCTCAAGTCGTCGGCACTCGGGCCGATAAGGGGCGAGGAAAGCCTCGCCTCATGCCGAGTCCACGATCGCCCGCACCGCCTCTGCGGCCTGCCTCGCGGCGTTGGCGGCAGTGCGGGGCGACACTGATCGAGCTCGCCATCGTTGCCGGGCTGGTGGCGGTGCTGCTGGCGCTGCTCTTGCCGCTGTACAGGGGCTGGCAGGATCGCGTGAAGACCAATCAGGCGCAGGACGACATCATCGCGATGTCGATGGTGATCGATGCCTTTCATCAGGACTACGGACGCTTTCCGGCGGACCTGGCCGAGATTCGCCGCGGTAGTGTGCGGGACCCCTGGGGCAATGCCTATCGATACCTGGACCTGAGCACGGCAACGGGGAAGGGCAAGGCCCGCAAGGATCATTCGCTGGTGCCGCTGAACACCGACTACGACCTCTACAGCACGGGGCCAGACGGTTCGAGCGCGGGGCCGCTGACGGCCAAGGCCAGCCGAGACGACATCCTGCGCGCCAACAACGGCCGCTTCGTCGGCCCGGCCGATCGATACTGAACGCCGCAGCCGGAGCCTGTCGATGCAACTGGGACCAGGCTTCCTGCGCAGCCGCATCGGGCGTCGTGTCTTCTGGACGCTGCTGTGGGCCGCGCTGCTGCCGCTGGCTGTCTTCGGTGGGCTGGGCTACGGCGTCCTTGCCGAGCGACTGCTGGGGAGCCGGGTGCAACAGTTGCAGGAGGCCGCCAAGTACGCCGGCCTAGGCGTGCACGACCGCCTGCTGTCCGCGCAATCGGCGCTGGCCGCTTTGGCTGCGGCCGGCCCGGACACCGGCCGGAACGTCAGCCTCGCCGTCGAGCCGTCGACCGGCGCCCCGCTGGCCGGCCGCAAGATGTTTCGCGCCGTCAGCGTGATCGGGCGCGAGGAGGGGGCCGTCACCGGTGCTGCCGGGTTGGCGACGCTGTGGCGTGAACTGAGCCGCGCCGCGGGCGGGCGGCCTGGTGCGCAGCGGCTGTGGTGGCAGGCCGCGGACGATGGACGCGAGGCGCGCGTGGTGCTCGCGGTACGCGCGGGCGAGCGCTGGTGGGTCGGCGAACTGGCGGCCGAATACCTGTGGGGTGACCTGAGGGATGCGGACGCCGAGGTCGGGACCTGTGTCACCGACGCCCACGGCCAGCGGCTGATGTGCCCGGCCGGCACGACGGCCGGCCGTGACGCGCGCGGCGATCGCGTGCGCCGGGACGGTGCGAGCGCGGCGAGCTGGAGCCTCTTCACCCGGGCGGACTTCGGGACCGTGGACTGGGTATTCACGCGCCATGCCGCCGATGCGCGGCTGCTCGTGGGCGGATTGCCGCTCGAGCAGGCGGCCTGGAAGGGCGCGCTCTTCAGCCTGCTGCTGCTGGCCGGCCTGAGCCTGCTGCTGGCGCGCCGCACGCTGGTTCCGCTCGAGCGCCTGATGGAGGGCGCCCGCAGGCTTGCCCGGCGCGACTGGAGCTGTCGCGTGCGGGTGCCCGAGGGCGACGAATTCGGCCAGCTCGCCGGTGCGTTCAACGACATGGCCGCCCGCATCGAACGCCAGATGCAGGCGCTGAAGCTGCAGTCGGACATCGACCGCGAGATCCTCGCAGGCGTGGAGCTGGCTCCGGTCCTGGGTCAGGTGATGGCACGGCTGCAGGCACTGGCGCCGCAGGCCCGGGTCGGCCTGCTGGTGCGCTCGCCGGCGGGTGATCGATGGACGCGGGTCGCGTCGGCCCACGCGGCGGCCGCGACGCTCGAGCTGGATGCACAGCTCCTGCAGTGCATCGAGGCCGAGGACAGGCCGCTGTCCGCAGCGCATGGCCGGCTCGCGGCACGCCTGCTGGGCCTGCCGGACGAACGCCTGGGCGAGTGCGTGCAGTTGGTGCCGGCGCGCACGGCCGAGGGCACGCGCGCCTTGCTGATGCGCGTCGGCGCCTCGCCCGACGAGGATCACGAGCGCGAACTGCTGGAGCTGGCCGATCGGGTGGCGGTGATGCTGGTGGCCTTCGAGCGCGAGCGCCGGCTGCAGGAGCGCGCGGTGCGCGACAGCCTCACGGGCCTGCTCAACCGGGCCGGCCTGCTCGAGGCCATCGACCAGCGTCTGGCGCAGGCCGGCGACGCGGGCTTCGTCCTGGCCTTCATCGACCTGGATGGCTTCAAGACCGTCAACGACAGCCGCGGCCACTCGGTGGGCGATGCGCTGCTGTGCGAGGTGGCCGGCTTGCTGCGCACGCTGGCGCCGGCCGAGGCGCTGGTCGCGCGACCCGGCGGCGACGAGTTCGTGCTGCTGCTCGCGCCGGACTGTCTGGAGGCCGACCGGCTGGCACAGACCGTCTGCCAGCGCCTGGCCGAACCGATCGTCCTCGAGGGCCAGATGCTGCGCATCGGGGCCAGCATCGGCCTGGTGTGCAGCCCCGACCATGGACGCGAACGCGTGGAGCTGATGCGCCGCGCCGACCTCGCGATGTACGCCGCCAAGGGCGCCGGGCGCGGACGGCATATGTGGTTCGAGCCCGTGCAGGACGAACGTGCGGCGGAGCGCGCCTGGCTGCAGTCGGAACTGCCGCGCGCCATCGAGCGCGATGAGCTGTTGCTGCATTTCCAGCCGCGCGTGGTCGCCGGGGGACGCCGGCTCGCGGCTCTGGAGGCGCTGGTTCGTTGGCAGCATCCGCAGCGCGGCCTGATTCCGCCGCTGCAGTTCATTCCCCTGGCCGAGGAGATCGGCCAGATCGAGGCCCTGGGCCACTGGGTGCTGGAAGCGGCGTGCCGCCAGCAGCGCCGTTGGCGTGACGCCGGATTGCGGGTGCCGCGCGTGGCGGTCAACGTGTCGGCGCTGCAGTTGGCCGCTCCCGACTTCGCCGACCGGGTGCTGCGCGTGTTGCGTCGTCACGGCCTGGCGCCGGCAGACCTGGAGCTGGAGCTGACGGAGAGCCTCTTCGTCGGCGACGCCGAGGACGTGTGCAGCCGCCTGCAGCCGCTGCGCGATGCCGGTGTCCTGGTGGCGCTGGACGACTTCGGCACCGGCTTCTCGTCGCTGTCGTCGCTGCACCGGCTGCCGGTGGACGTGCTGAAGATCGACCGCAGCTTCGTCGTCGACCTCGGCCGCCGGGAATCAGCCGACGCCGTGACGCGCTCCATCGTCGTGCTGGCGCAGGCGCTGGGCAAGCATGTCGTTGCCGAGGGCGTGGAGACGCAGGCCCAGATCGAGCACTTGAGCGCGCTGGGCTGCGAGGAGATGCAGGGCTACTTCTTCGCGCGACCCTTGCCGGCGGCCCAGGTCGCCGACTGGCTCCAGGCCGCGCCCGCGGAGGCCGCCGAATCCTGAGCGTCCGCCTGGCGTTGCAGGCCGCGCGTTCGGCCTGCGAATGCCGCGGCCCGGCTCTCAGGCCTTGCTCTTCGTCACCGAGACCGGCGCCATCGCGCCGATCTTCGCCTGCCAGGCCAGGGGGCCGCTCTCGTGCACGTTGCTGCCGGTGCTGTCGACCGCCACCGTCACCGGCATGTCCTTCACCTCGAACTCGTAGATCGCCTCCATGCCCAGATCCTCGAAGGCCACCACCTTGGCCGCCTTGATCGCCTTGGCGACGAGGTAGGCCGCGCCGCCGACGGCCATCAGGTAGGCGCTGCGGTTGTCCTTGATCGCCTGGATGGCGAGCGGGCCACGCTCGCTCTTGCCCACCATCGCGATGAGGCCGGTCTGCTCCAGCATCATGCGCGTGAACTTGTCCATGCGCGTGGCGGTGGTCGGGCCGGCCGGGCCCACCACCTCGTCGCGCACCGGGTCCACCGGGCCGACGTAGTAGATGACGCGGTGGGTGAAGTCCACCGGCAGCGGCTCGCCCTTGGCCAGCATGTCCTGGATGCGCTTGTGCGCCGCGTCGCGCCCGGTCAGCAGCCGGCCCGAGAGCAGCAGCGTCTGCCCGGGCTTCCAGCTCGCCACCTCGGCCGGCGTGAGGGTGTCGAGGTTCACCGTGCGGCTCTTGTTGTAGTCCGGCGCCCAGTGCACGTCGGGCCACAGGTCCAGGCTCGGCGGCTCGAGGTAGGCCGGGCCCGAGCCGTCGAGCACGAAGTGGGCATGACGCGTGGCCGCGCAGTTGGGGATCATCGCGATCGGCTTGCTCGCCGCATGCGTCGGGAAGGTCTTGATCTTCACGTCGAGCACGGTGGTCAGTCCGCCCAGGCCCTGCGCGCCGATGCCCAGCGCGTTGACCTTCTCGTAGAGCTCGAGGCGCAACTCCTCGAGCTTGTCCCTGGGCCCGCGCTGCAGCAACTCGTGCATGTCGAGGTCGTCCATCAGCGCCTGCTTGGCCATCAGCATCGCCTTCTCCGCGGTGCCGCCGACGCCGATGCCCAGCATCCCCGGTGGACACCAGCCCGCGCCCATCGTCGGCACCGTCTTCAGCACCCACTCGACGATGTCGTCGCTCGGGTTGAGCATCGCCATCTTCGACTTGTTCTCGCTGCCGCCGCCCTTGGCGGCCACCGTCACGTCGACCTCGTTGCCGGGAACCAGCTCCACGTGCAGCACCGCGGGCGTGTTGTCGCGCGTGTTCGTGCGCGCGAAGATCGGGTCCGTGAGGACGCTTGCGCGCAGCAGGTTGTCGGCGTTCAGGTAGCCGCGGCGCACGCCCTCGTCGACGACGGCCTGCAGGCCGTCCCTGAAGCCCTCGTCGAAGCGCACGTCCAGTCCCACCTTCAAGAACACGTTGACGATGCCGGTGTCCTGGCAGATCGGGCGGTGCCCCTCGGCGCACATCCTCGAGTTGGTGAGGATCTGCGCGATCGCGTCCTTGGCCGCAGGACTCTGCTCACGCGCATAGGCGCGAGCCAGGTGGTCGATGAAGTCGGCGGGGTGATAGAAACTGATGTACTGCAGCGCGGCGGCGATGGATTCCACCAGGTCGGCGGCGCGGAGGGTGGCGTGGCTCATGAAGAAGAGGCTCCGGGGATGCAGCGATCGCGGCGCGATCGGCGGGGCGGCCTGCACGCGCCGACGCCCGATGGCGCGGCGCGATGCGGGGCTTCGATTCGTGCGAAGATCATCGGCGAGGGCTCGCGCGATCGTCGACGATGATTCTAGGCGTCGACCGTCGGCACGCAGGCGATGCGCGCGGCCGCCGGATGCGCGAGGGTTCGGTCGCGGCGTCAGGCGGGGGTAAGAGCTCGAACCTACCTTTGCGGCCGGTCGGAAACGGACTCCGACCTCAACCCAGAAACCCAGGAGACAAGCATGTCCAGCGCCGAAGCCCCGACCGAATACAAGATGTATCCCCCGCCTGCAACCATCGTCTCCGCGGCCCACATCTCCGGGCAGGCGGCCTACGACGCGCTGGTCGGGGAAGCCGAGGCGGACTACGAAGGCTACTGGGGGCGGCTGGCGCGCGAATTCCTGAGCTGGAAGACGCCGTTCACCAAGGTGCTGGACAGCTCGAACGCGCCCTTCTACAAGTGGTTCGAGGACGGCACGCTCAACGTCTCCTACAACTGCCTGGACCGCAACGTCGAGCGCGGCCTGGGCAGCAAGACCGCGATCATCTTCGAGGCCGACGACGGCAAGGTCACCAAGGTCAGCTATTCCGAGCTGCTGGCCACGGTGTGCCGGTTCGCCAACGTGCTGAAGTCGCGCGGCGTGAAGAAGGGCGACCGCGTCGTCATCTACATGCCGATGAGCGTCGAGGGCGTGGCGGCGATGCAGGCCTGCGCCCGCCTGGGGGCGACCCACTCGGTGGTGTTCGGCGGCTTTTCCGCGCAGAGCCTGCACGACCGCATCCAGGACGCCGGCGCGGTGATGGTCATCACCGCCGACGAGCAGGTGCGGGGCGGCAAGCACATTCCGCTCAAGCCGATCGTCGACGAGGCGATTGCCATGGGCGGCTGCGAGAGCGTGCGCGACGTCATCGTCTACCGGCGCACCGGCGGCAAGGTGGCCTGGAACGACGCACGCGACCGCTGGCTGCACGACCTGCTGCCGGCGCAGAGCACGAGTTGCGAGCCCGAGTGGGTCAGCGCCGAGCACCCGCTCTTTCTGCTCTACACCAGCGGCTCCACCGGCAAGCCCAAGGGCGTGCAGCACAGCACCGGGGGCTACCTGCTGCAGTGCGCGCTGAGCACCAAGTGGAGCTTCGACCTCAAGGACGATGAGGTGTTCTGGTGCACTGCCGACATCGGCTGGGTCACCGGCCACAGCTACATCACCTACGGGCCGCTGGCGCTGGGCGCCACCGAAGTCGTCTTCGAAGGTGTGCCGACGTTCCCGGATGCCGGCCGCTTCTGGAAGATGATTCAGGACCACAAGGTCAACGTCTTCTACACCGCGCCGACGGCCATCCGCAGCCTGATCAAGGCGGCGGAGAGCAACGAGGCCGTACATCCGAAACGCTACGACCTCTCGAGCCTGCGCATCCTTGGGTCCGTCGGCGAGCCGATCAACCCGGCCGCATGGGAGTGGTACCACGCCAACGTCGGCGGCGGCCGCTGCCCGGTCGTCGACACCTGGTGGCAGACCGAGACCGGCGCGCACATGATCAACCCGCTGCCGGGCGTGACCACGCTCGTTCCCGGTTCGTGCACGCTGCCGCTGCCGGGCATCCAGACCGCGGTCGTCGACGAAACGGGCGCCGAAGTGGCCCACGGACAAGGTGGCATCCTGGTCGTGAAGAAACCCTGGCCGAGCATGATCCGCACCATCTGGGGTGATCCGGAGCGCTACCGCAAGACCTACTTCCCCGAGGACTTCAAGGGCAGGCTCTACCTCGCCGGCGACGGCGCGGTGCGTGACCCCAAGACCGGCTACTTCACCATCACCGGACGCATCGATGATGTGCTCAACGTCAGCGGCCACCGCATGGGCACGATGGAGATCGAGTCGGCCCTGGTCAGCTACACCGACCTGGTGGCCGAGGCGGCCGTCGTCGGCCGCCCCGACGAAACCACCGGCGAGGCCATCTGCGCCTTCGTCGTGCTGAAGCGCCCGCGTCCGAGCGGCGAGGAGGCCAGGAAGATCGCCAACGAACTGCGCAACTGGGTGGCCAAGGAGATCGGCCCGATTGCCAAGCCCAAGGACATCCGCTTCGGTGAGAACCTGCCCAAGACGCGCAGCGGCAAGATCATGCGCCGCCTCTTGCGCAGCATCGCCAAGGGCGAGTCCATCACCCAGGACACCTCCACCCTCGAGAATCCGGCCATCCTGGATCAGCTGGCGCAGTCCAACTGACCCGGGGCGCCAGACCAGGACGCCTGCCCCGTGCCATTCGTCGCCGTCGGAGCCCTTCTCCTCGCGCTCAAACTGCTCGAGGTCGGCCCCGTGGCGGCCTGGTCGTGGCTGTGGGTTCTCGCCCCCTTCGGCCTTGCCGTGGCATGGTGGGTCTATGCCGATGCGACCGGGGTCACGCAGCGTCGGGCGATCAAGCGCATGGAAGATCGGAAGGTGGCGCGGCGTGAACGCGACATCGAGGCCCTGGGCATGAGCGTTCGCGGCGATCGGCGCAAGCGCGACCGCGCCGAGGGCAAGGGCAGGAGCGGCCGCTGAAGAGGGGTGCGGTGCGGACCGACCGTACCCCTGGCCGCGGTCAAAAGCGGTCGAGTACCGCGCCGCCGCTGGCGCTGCAGGCGTCGCGCGCGAACTTGGCGAGCACCCCCCGCGTGTAGCGCGGCGCGGGCTTCGTCCAGGCCGCGCGCCGACGCGCCAGTTCGGCGTCGTCGACGTGCAACTGAAGCAGCAGCTGGTGTGCGTCGATGGTGATTGCATCGCCTTCGTGCACGAGCGCGATCGTGCCGCCTTCGAAGGCCTCGGGCGCGACGTGGCCGACCACCATGCCCCAGGTGCCGCCGCTGAAGCGGCCGTCGGTGATCAGGCCCACGCTCCCGCCCAGGCCCTGGCCGATCAGCGCGCCGGTGGGCGCCAGCATCTCCGGCATCCCCGGCCCGCCCTTGGGGCCGAGGTAGCGCAGCACCATCACGTCGCCGGCCTTGATCTTGCCGGCCATGATCGCCTCGAGCGCGCTCTGCTCGTCGTCGAAGACGCGGGCCGGGCCGGTGATGACCGGGTTCTTGAGGCCGGTGATCTTGGCCACCGCGCCCTCGGTCGAGAGGTTGCCCTTGAGGATCGCCAGGTGCCCCTGTGCGTAGAGCGGATCCGAGATCTTGCGGATGACCTTGTTGCCCGGCTGCAGCGGCGGCACGTCGGCCAGGTTCTCGGCCACCGTCCTGCCGGTGATCGTCATGCAGTCGCCGTGCAGCAGCCCTGCGTCCAGCAGTTCGCGCATGACGAGCGGGACGCCGCCGGCGCGGTGCAGGTCGATCGCCAGGTACTGGCCGCTGGGCTTGAGGTCGCACAGCACCGGGACCTTCTTGCGCACGCGCTCGAAGTCGTCAATCGTCCACTCGACCCCGGCCGCGTGCGCGATCGCGAGGTAGTGCAGCACCGCATTCGTGCTGCCGCCGATGGCCATGATCACCGCCACCGCGTTCTCGATCGACTTGCGCGTCACGATGTCGCGCGGCTTGAGATCGTTCTTCACCGCCTCGACCACGACCTGCGCGGCGCGCTCGATCAACCCGGTGATCTCGTTCTCGACGTTGGCCATGGTCGAGGCGTGCGGCAGCGAAAGGCCCAGCGCCTCGAAGGAGGAACTCATGGTGTTGGCGGTATACATGCCGCCGCAGCTGCCGCTGCCGGGAATGGCCAGGCACTCGACCGAGCAGAAGTCCTCCTTGCTCATGTGGCCGGCGGTGTATTGGCCCACGGCCTCGAAGACGCTGACGATGTTCAGGTCCTGCCCCTTGTAGTGGCCGGGCAGGATGGTGCCGCCATAGATGAAGACGGAGGGCACGTTGGCGCGCAGCATGCCCATCATGCCGCCGGGCATGTTCTTGTCGCAGCCGCCGATGACGATCACGCCGTCCATCCACTGCCCCTGCACGCAGGTTTCGATGCAGTCGGCGATGACCTCGCGCGACACCAGGCTGTACTTCATGCCCTCGGTGCCCATCGCCATGCCGTCGCTGATCGTCGGCGTGCCGAAGAGCTGCGCCTTCGCGCCCGCGGCCTCGACGCTCTTCACCGCGATGTCGGCCAGGCGCTGCAGGCCGCTGTTGCAGGGGGTGATCGTGCTGTGCCCGCTGGCCACGCCGATCATCGCCTTGGCGAAGTCGGCCTGCTTGTAGCCGAGCGCGTAGTACATCGAGCGGTTGGGCGCGCGTGCGACACCTTCGGTGATGTGCGCGGAGCGGCGGTTGATCTTCAGCGTCATCGGTGCATCTCCAGGATCGAACGTCGCATTCTAGGTTTCGCCCTTGCCGCCACACCCCGAGCCGGGTCACCGTGGCCGTGGGCAGCACGCGCGGGTCGTGCGCCGCTGAGGACGCCCGCCTCGCCACGCGCTGCTAGCATCGACGCCCATGCTCGTGCACCCGCAGTTCGACCCCGTGGCGCTGGCGCTCGGACCGGTGCAGATCCACTGGTACGGCTTGACCTACCTCGCGGCCTTCGCGCTCTTCCTTTGGCTGGCGGCGCGGCGCGTGGCCAAACCCTGGTTCGCCGAAGCGGGCTGGACGCGTCGGGATGTCGAGGACCTGCTCTTCTTCGGTGTCCTGGGGGTCGTGCTCGGCGGGCGCATCGGCTATGCCCTCTTCTACAAGCCGGGCCAGTACCTGGCGAATCCGGCCGAGTTGCTCATGGTCTGGATGGGCGGCATGAGCTTTCACGGGGGGCTGCTCGGCGTCATCGTGGCGCTGGCGTGGTTCGCGCGCTCGCGCAGGCGGCACTTCTTCGAGGTGATGGATGTCGTTGCGCCCTGCGTGCCCACGGGCCTGGCCTGCGGGCGTATCGGCAACTTCATCAACGGCGAACTCTGGGGGCGCGCGGCCGATGCCTCTTTGCCCTGGGCGATGGCCTTTCCGCAAAGCGGCAGCATGATCCCGCGCCATCCCTCGCAGCTCTACCAGTTCGCGCTCGAGGGACTGCTGCTCTTTGCGCTCCTGTGGTGGTACGGCAGCAGGCCGCGTGCGACCGGGCAGGTGGCGGCGGCCTTCCTCTTCGGCTATGGCGTCTTGCGCTTCGTGGCCGAGTACTTCCGGGAGCCCGACGACTTCCTCGGCCTGCTGGCGCTCGGGATGAGCATAGGCCAGTGGTTGTGCGTGCCGATGATCCTCGTCGGCGCGCTGATGTGGCTCTGGTTCGGGAGCCGGGCCGGGACGGCGGGAGCAGCGCGATGACGAGACAGGTCTTCTTCGACACCGAAACCACCGGCCTGGACCCCGACAAGGGCGATCGCATCGTCGAGATCGGCTGCGTCGAGATGGTCGACCGGCGGCTCAGCGGACGCACGCTGCACCTCTACCTCAACCCCGGGCGCAGCAGCCATCCCGAGGCGCTCAAGGTCCACGGCCTCACCGACGCCTTCCTCGCCGACAAGCCGGCGTTCGCCGACGTGGCCGAGCAGTTGCTCGACTTCCTGCGCGGCGCCGAGCTGATCATTCACAACGCCGGCTTCGACGTGGGATTCGTCGACGCCGAGCTCGCCCGCGCGCGGCGCGGCGCCCTTGCCGAGGTGGTCGCCCGTGTCACCGACACGTTGACGATGGCGCGCGATCTCTACCCCGGCAAGGCGAACTCCCTGGACGCGCTGTGCCGGCGACTGGAGGTCGACGCCAGGGCGCGTACGCTGCACGGCGCGCTGCTTGACGCGGGGCTGCTGGCCGAGGTCTACATCCGCATGACGCGTGGCCAGGAATCGCTCGTCATGGACGCACAGACCAGCACTGCGGTGCGACTCGAGGTGCAGGCGGTCGATCTCGCCGGCATTGCGTTGCCGGTGATCGATGCCGATCCCGCGGAGATCGAGGCCCACGAAGCGATGCTTCGCGGCCTGGACGAAGCCAGCGGCGGCAAGACCCTGTGGAGGCTGGCACAAGCCATGGCATAATGACCGGCTTACCCGGTACGAGACGCGCTTGGCAGCTTGCGGCGCGTTCGAGTCACCCGGGCAGTTAGCTCAGCGGTAGAGCACTGCCTTCACACGGCAGGGGTCGCAGGTTCGAACCCTGCACTGCCCACCAGATCTCGCTTTGCGGGCGCTGGCTGCAGGGGGTGAGATCAGGCCAAGGGGCGCGCGGCGCCATGCTTCTTCGAACGAAGCTTGGAGTGCGGGTCACGAAGCGGCGGAGATTGGCGGTGCGCTTGACAACACCAAAGAACTCTGCGATAGTTATGGGCTTGGCGCAACGCACCTTCTAGGGTCTAGTCCTGATGCGATGTGCGGTGCCCGGACATGCTCTTTAACAACTTACAGCCGATAAGCGTGGGCGTTCGAGAGGTATTTGAGGCTCGAGCGGACAGCTGAGTGTCGGTGGGACCGATGGCCTGTAAGAG
>MEFD01000030.1 GCA_001724995.1 Rubrivivax sp. SCN 71-131 | reverse complement strand
ACGCCACTCGAGGTCTTCGCACAGACGCTGGCCAGCTCTCATAAGCCATCAACTTCGGTTCATTGACCTCGGTGTTGCACTTCGGTCTTGAAACCGCCCACCCTTCGTTCCGTTGATGCACGATGCTGCGCCTGCGCGTGTCGTGGCGTAGGTTGCTTTCTAACCAGGAGACTGCGTGGCGTTGTACCGCGACATGTTGAACCGCAGTCCGCAGGCGACCCCATTTGGTGATGTTACGCGGCGGATTGAAGGTCGCGCATCTCGGTGGCGCGCAGCTCTTCGGCATGCGAGTCCAATGCAGCCAAAGGTATCCGCCCGCCCAGTTCACAATCCAAGCCGTGCTGGTGCAACGCCACCTCGAAAAGGGCTCGAAGGGCCCCCACCTCAGTGCGCCTCCTCCCAGTTCGCCCCCACGCCCACTTCGGCAACGAGCGGCACCTTCAGTTCGGCCGCGCTCGCCATCAGGCGCGGCACTTCGGTCTTCACCCAGTCGAGTTCGCGTTGCGGCACCTCGAACACGAGTTCGTCGTGCACCTGCATCACCATGCGCGTGGCGCAGCGCTGCTCGTCGAGGCTGCGCTGCACCGCGATCATCGCCAGCTTGATGAGGTCGGCGGCCGTGCCCTGCATCGGCGCGTTGATGGCCTGGCGCTCGGCGCCGCTGCGGCGCGGGCCGTTGCCGCTGTTGATCTCGGGCAGCCACAGGCGGCGGCCGAAGACGGTTTCGACGAAGCCCTGCGCGTGGGCGCGTGCCTTGGTCTCGTCCATGTAGCGGCGCACGCCGGCAAAGCGCTGGAAGTAGCGGTCGATGTAGTCGCGCGCGGCCTTCTGCTCGATGCCCAGGTTCTGCGCGAGGCCGTAGGCGCCCATGCCGTAGATGAGGCCGAAGTTGATGACCTTGGCGTAGCGCCGCTGCTCGGACGAGACCTCGGCCAGCGGCACGCCGAAGACTTCGCTGGCGGTGGCGCGGTGCACGTCCAGGCCCTTGGCGAAGGCGTCGAGCAGGCCCGGGTCCTCGCTGATGTGCGCCATGATGCGCAGCTCGATCTGCGAGTAGTCGGCCGAGACGATCACGTGCCCCGGTGGCGCGATGAAGGCCTCGCGGATGCGCCGGCCCTCGGGCGTGCGCACGGGGATGTTCTGCAGATTGGGCTCGTTGCTCGAGAGCCGCCCGGTCACCGCGACCGCCTGCGCGTAGTGGGTGTGCACCCGGCCGGTGGCCTCGTTGACCATCTGCGGCAGCTTGTCGGTGTAGGTGCCCTTGAGCTTGGCGAGGCTGCGGTACTCGAGGATGCGAGCGGGCAGCGGGTAGTCGGCAGCGAGCTCCTGCAGCACGTCCTCGTCGGTGCTCGGCGCGCCCGAAGCGGTGCGCTTCTTCACCGGCAGGCCCAGGCGCCCGAAGAGGATCTCGCCGATCTGCTTGGGCGAGCCGAGGTTGAAGGGCCCGCCGGCGATCGCGTAGGCCTGCTGCTCGAGGGCAAGCATGCGCTCGGCGAGCTCGCGGCTCTGGCGCGCGAGCTGCGCCGGGTCGATCAGCACGCCGTGGCGCTCGATGCGCTGCAGGATCGTGGCCACCGGCATCTCGATGCGCTGGTAGACCTCGGCCAGCGCAGGCACCTCCTGCAGGCGCGGCCACAGCGCCTCGTGCACCTGCAACGCCATTTCGCTGTCCTCGCCCGAGTAGCGCGCGGCGCGCGCCACGTCGACCTGCGAGAACGGGATCTGGCTCGCGCCCTTGCCGCACAAGTCCTCGTAGGACAGGCCGCGGCGGCCGAGGTGTCGGTCGGCCAGCGACTCCAGCCCGTGCGGGCGGTGCGCCTCCAGCACGTAGCTCTGCAACATCGTGTCGTGCCGGTAGCCGCGCACCGTGATGCCGTGGTTGGCGAAGACCTGCAGGTCGTACTTGATGTTCTGGCCGAGCTTGGCGGCGCGCTCGTCCTCCAGCCACGGCGCCAGGCGCGCGAGCACTTCGGCCAGCGGCAGCTGCGTCGGCGCATCCGGGTAGTCGTGCGCCAGCGGCACGTAGGCCGCGCGCCCGGGCTCGACGGCGAAGCTCAGGCCCACGATGCGCGCGCGCATCGCGTCCAGCGAGGTCGTCTCGGTGTCCAGCGCCACCAGCGAGCCCGCGTGCAGGCGCTCGACCCAGGCGTCGAAGCGGGCCCAGTCGGTGATGGTCTCGTAGTCGCCGTCGCTCACGCCCGCGGGCTGTGCCGCGCGCGGATCACCTGTGCCCGGCGCACCGGGACTCGCGGTCGCAGGCGCCGCCGAAGCCGGGCCGCCGCCCTGCTGCTGCAGATCCTGCAGATCCAGCAGTTCGCGCAGCCAGGTGCGAAAGCCGTAGCGGCGGTAGAAATCGATGAGCCCCTCGCGGTCGATCTCACGCGCGGCCAGCGCCTCGAGCGAGGGCCAGCCCGGGACCTGCCCACCGAGGTCGCAGTCGGTCACGACGGTCACCAGCCGACGCGCGGTGGGCAGCCAGTCCAGCGCCTTGCGCAGGTTCTCGCCGGCCACGCCCTTGATGTGCTCGGCCGCGGCGACCACGCCGTCCAGCGAACCATGCTCGGCGATCCACTTCGCCGCCGTCTTGGGGCCGACCTTGTCGACGCCGGGCACGTTGTCGACGGCATCGCCCATCAGCGCGAGGTAGTCGACGATGCGCGCCGGCGGCACGCCGAACTTGGCCCGCACGCCCGCCTCGTCCAGGCGCTCGGGCGGCCGCGCCATGGTGTTGACGAGCGTGACCTGCGGGCTCACGAGCTGCGCCAGATCCTTGTCGCCGGTGGAGATGAGCACCGGCCGGGCCTGTGCCTGCGCGGCTCGCGCCAGCGTGCCGATGGCGTCGTCGGCCTCGATGCCCGGCACCACCAGCACCTGCCAGCCCAGCAGGCGCACGACCTCGTGGATGGGCTCGATCTGCTCGCGCAGCGCCTCGGGCATGGCGCTGCGGTTGGCCTTGTACTCGGGGTACCAGTCGTCGCGGAAGGTCGGGCCGCTGGCATCGAAGACGCACACCGCCTCGCGCGCCGGATGCTGCTGGCGCAGCGCCTTCATCATCGCCACCATGCCGTGGATGGCGCCGGTGGGAGAGCCCTGCGGCGAGCGCAGATCCGGCATCGCGTGGTAAGCGCGGTAGAGGTAGCTCGAGCCGTCGACGAGCAGCATCAGGTCGGGGGTGCCCATCGGGCGATTGTGGTGCCACTGCGTAGAATGCCGCGCATGGCCGCGACGCTCCGCCACGCCCTGCTCCTGCCGCTGCTGCTTGGCCCCTGGCTGGCCGGCGCGGCGCCGGTCGACGCCCCGGCCGGCGCCACCGTCGAACCGCGCGGCGGCGAGCCCGCGGTGCAGCACATCGTGACCGAGGACGAGGGCGTGCGCATCGAGGAACTGCGCGTGCGCGGGCAGGTCCAGCGCATCGTCGTGCAGAGCAAGCTCGGCAACGCCAGGCCCTACGAGATCCTGCCCGCCACCGGGGGCCGCGACCTGTCGCAGGACAGGCGCGCGGCCGGCCAGCGGGTGTGGTCGGTGCTCGAGTTCTAGGCCGCGATGGCGGTCTACACCGAAGTCGGATTCGACGAGGCCGATGAACTCGTGCAGCGGCTGGGGCTGGGGCCGCTGACCGGCCTGCGCGGCATCCGCTCGGGCATCGAGAACACCAACTACTACGCCACCACCACGCGCGGGCAGTGGGTGCTGACGCTGTTCGAGCGCCTGCCGCGCACGCAACTGCCCTACTACCTGCGCCTGATGGAGCACCTGGCACGGCACGGCATCCCGGTGCCGGCACCGCAGGCCGACGACGCGGGCGAGATCCTGCACGCATTGGCCGGGAAGCCGGCTGCGGTGGTCACGCGCCTGCCGGGCAGCCATCGCCTGGCGCCCGACGCCGACCACTGCGCGCAGGTCGGCGGCATGCTCGGGCGCATGCACCGGGCCGGGGCCGACTTCACGCTGCGGCAGGATCACCTGCGCGGCCTGGCCTGGTGGCAGGAGGTGACGCCACAGGTGCTGCCGCACCTGCAGCCGCAGCAGGCCGCGCTGCTGGGCGGCGAGCTCGACTACCAGCACCACTTCGCGCAGTCGGCGGCAGGACAGGCGCTGCCGCGGGGGCACATCCACGCCGATCTCTTCCGCGACAACGCGATGTTCGACGCCACTGGCGGCGAGGACCGGCTCTGCGGCTTCTTCGACTTCTACTTCGCCGGCCACGACGCCCTGCTCTTCGACGTCGCCGTGTGCCTGAACGACTGGTGCGGCGATCTCGCCAGCGGTCATCTGGACGAGGCACGCGCGCAGGCCTTCATGACCGCCTACGAGCGCGAGCGCGCGCTCGAGGGCGGCGAGCGGCGCGCGCTGCCAGCGATGCTGCGCGCGGCGGCGCTTCGCTTCTGGCTCTCGCGCCTGTGGGACTGGCACCTGCCGCGCAGCGCGGCGCTGCTGCAGCCCAAGGACCCCAGGCAGTTCGAGCGCATCCTGCGCGAGCGCATCGAGCGGCCCTGGCACTTCAGCGGCTGAAGGGGGCCGCGCGACGATGGCGATGATCCTCAAGACGGTCGGGCCCGGTCGCGGCGCGCTTTGGGTTCGCGACGGCCTGCAGCTCTACATGAAGCGGCCGATGGCCTTCACCGGCCTGTTCGCCCTCTTCCTGCTGCTGGCGCTGTTCGCGGCGCTGCTGCCGTGGGTGGGCGGGCTGCTGCAGATGATGATGGTGCCGCTGCTGTCGCTCGGATTCATGGTCGCCAGCCAGTCGGCGCTGCTCGACGGCCCGGTGCGCGCGACGCAGTTCTTCGACCCGATCCTGACCGCCGCGCCCGCGCAGCGGCGTGCGCTGCTCGCGCTGTGCGTGCTCTACGGCCTGACGGTCGCCGCAGTGCTCTGGCTCACCGATTGGGTCGCCGACGGCGGCTACACCCACCTCTTCGAGCTGATGCGCCAGGACCCGACGCCGCTGCACGAGATCGATGCCCTGTTCGTCGAGCGCAGCATGGCCGCCGGTGCGCTCGTGGGCACCACGGCGCTGACGCTGGTGACGATCCCCTTCTGGCACGCCCCGGCGCTCGTGCACTGGGCGCATCAGGGCGCCTTGCAGGCGCTGTTCAGCAGCACGCTGGCGGTGTGGCGCTGCCGCGGCGCCTTCGTCGTCTACGCGCTGACCTGGTTCACGCTCATGCTCACCCTGGGCGTGCTCAGCGCGCTGCTGTTCGGGCTCCTCGGTCTGGCGCAGCTCGGCTCGGTGCTCGCGCTGCCGCTGGGCCTGTTCCTGAGCACCCTCTTCTACGTCTCGCTGATCTTCACCTTCAACGACAGCTTCGGCCACCAGGGGCAGCTGCCGGAAATCGAAGTCACTCGATCGGCGTGAGCCTGGCGATGGCCAGTGCCAGCCACTTGCTGCCGTGGCGGCCGAAGTTGACCTGCGCGCGCGCGTCGGCGCCGCTGCCTTCGAGGGTGAGCACGACACCCTCGCCGAACTTGGCATGGAACACCGCCTGCCCCATGCGCAGGCCGCCTTCGCTGCGCGCGCGCGCCATCGTCTGCGGCAGCGGCAGCACCGGCGGCAGGCGATCGTCGTACGCGCGCTCCGTGCGCCCGGCGCCGACGATGCCCTTCAAGCCGCGACCGCGATCCCACGCCTCCTGGTAGGGGCGCGCATAGCCCGAGCCGAAGCCCTGCTGCCGCGGCGTCAGCCACTTCAGCGAGGCCTCGGGCAGTTCCTCGAGGAAGCGGCTCCTGGTGTTGTAGCGCGTCTGCCCGTGCAGCATGCGCGTCTGGCTGAAGCTCAGGTAGAGCCGCTTGCGCGCCCGCGTGATGGCGACGTACATCAGGCGCCGCTCCTCCTGCAGGCCGTCCGCGTCGGAGAGGCTTTGCTCGTGCGGGAAGAGCCCCTCCTCGACGCCGGTGATGAAGACCGCGTCGAACTCCAGTCCCTTGGCGGCATGCACGGTCATCAGCTGCACCGCATCCTGCCCGGGCTGCGCCTGGTTGTCGCCGGCCTCGAGCGAGGCATGGGTGAGGAAGGCCGCCAGCGGCGACATGATCTCGCCCGTCTCGGCGTCCGGCGGGGCCTGAAGCGGCTCGATGCCCGATCCCGAAGGCGCCGAGAGCTCGTCCACCGGCAGCCCGATCGCGTCCTTGCCGAAGCCCTCCTGCGTGACGAAGCTCTCCGCGGCGTTGACGAGCTCCTCCAGGTTCTCGATGCGGTCCTGGCCTTCCTTCTCGTTGCGGTAGTGTTCCAGCAGGCGGCTGGCGTGCAGCACATGCTGGATGATCTCGCGCAGCGTCAGTCCCTGCGTGGCCGCGCGCATCTCGCCCAGCAGCTGCACGAAGCCCGCCAGCCGCGCCCCCATCGCGCCGGAGACGGCGCCCGCGCTCTGCGCGAGGCTCCTGCCGCTGCCGCGCGCGGCATCCTGCAGCTGCTCGACACTGCGCGCGCCGATGCCGCGCGGCGGGAAGTTGACGACGCGCAGGAAGCTGGTGTCGTCGTTGCCGTTCTCCAGCAGGCGCAGGTAGGCCAGCGCGTGCTTGACCTCGGCGCGCTCGAAGAAGCGCAGGCCGCCGTAGACGCGGTAGGGCACGCCGGCGTTGAAGAGCGCGCTCTCGATGACGCGGCTCTGCGCGTTGCTGCGGTAGAGCACGGCGATCTCGTGCCGCGGCAGGCCGCTGCGATGCAGCGCCTGCGCCTCCTCGAGCAGCCACTGCGCCTCGGCGAAGTCGCTCGCGGCCTCGAACACGCGCAGCGGCTCGCCCGCACCGGCATCGGTGCGCAGGTTCTTGCCCAGGCGCTGCGTGTTGTGCGCGATGAGCGCGTTCGCGCTGTCGAGGATGTGGCCGAAGGAGCGGTAGTTCTGCTCCAGCTTGATGATGCGGCGCACGCGGTACTCACGCTCGAAGTCGGCCATGTTGCCCACGCGCGCGCCGCGAAAGGCGTAGATGCTCTGATCGTCGTCGCCGACGGCGAAGACGCCCTGCGCACCCTCGGTCGGCGCCGCGTCCTCACCCGCGGCGACGCGCGGCGGTGGCGGCGCGACCATCTTCAGCCAGGCGTACTGCAGACGGTTGGTGTCCTGGAACTCGTCGACGAGGAGGTGCCGAAAGCGCCGCCGGTAATGCTCGCGCAGCGGGTCGTTGTCGCGCAGCAGCTCGTAGGTGCGCAGCAGCAGCTCGGCGAAGTCGACCACGCCCTCGCGCGCGCACTGTTCCTCGTAGGCCTGGTAGATCTCGACCAGCTTGCGGCCGTGCGCGTCGCGCGCCTCGACGTCGCGCGGGCGGCGCCCCTCCTCCTTCTGGCCGGCGATGAACCAGGCCACCTGCTTGGGCACGAAGCGCTCCTCGTCGACGTTCATCGCCTTGATGACGCGCTTGACCGCCGAGACCTGGTCGGCGGCGTCGAGGATCTGGAAGGCCTGCGGCAGCCCGGCGAGCTTCCAGTGCGCACGCAGGAAGCGGTTGGAGAGGCCGTGGAAGGTGCCGATCCACATGCCGCGCACGGCGATCGGCAGCATCGCCTGCAGCCGCGTCAGCATCTCCTTGGCCGCCTTGTTGGTGAAGGTGACGGCAAGGATGCCGCCAGGCGAAGCCTGGGCGGTGGCCACGAGCCAGGCAATGCGCGTCGTCAGCACGCGCGTCTTGCCCGAACCCGCGCCGGCCAGCACCAGCGCCGGCTCGGCCGGCAGCGTCACCGCGGCGCGCTGCTCGGGGTTGAGGCCGCGCAGCAGGCGGTCATCGGCAGGGAGCATGCGGTCATTCTAGGAGCCGCCCTGCTCCAGCCCGGGCGCGCGATCCGCGCCGATCACCTGCGCCACGACCGCCGCCAGGTCCTCCACGGTACGCGCCTTGGCGATCACCTCGCGCACGCCGAGCCGGCGCGCCTGCTCGCGCTGCTCGTCGCCGAGGTAGCCGGTGCTCAGCACGAGCGGCAGCGCAGGCAGGCGCTGGCGCACCGCGGCGCACAGTGCCAGGCCCGAGGCCGCGGGCATGTTCAGATCACTGACCAGCAGCGCCACGTCCTGCCCCGGCTGCTCCAGCAGCGCCAGCGCCTCGGCTGCCCCGGCGCAGGTGCTCACGCGCCAACCGGCGCGCTCGAGGATACGCGCGGCCACCTCGCGCATGGTGTCGTCGTCGTCGACATAGAGCACGTGCCGACCGACGCCCTGCACTGAATTCGTGGTCGTGGGTGTGACCGGCTCCTCGCCCGGACGCGCCGGCGGCGCCGCGGCGGTGCCGGCGCTCGGGAAGTGCAGCGTGAACGAGGTGCCCGCGTCGACGCTGCTGCGCACCGCGATGCGCCCCCGGTGCGCCTGCACGATGCCGTGCACGACCGCCAGACCGAGCCCCGTGCCCTGGCCGGGGGGCTTGGTGCTGAAGAAGGGATCGAACAGCCGCTCGCGCGTCGTCTCGTCGATGCCGTGCCCGTCGTCCGACACTTGCAGGCAAACCTCCCGCTCGTCGCCCCGCACCACCACGCGAACGCGACCGCGGCCCTCGGGCAGCGCCTGCCAGGCATTCATGCAGAGGTTGAGCAGCACCTGGTGCAACTGCGTCGTGTCGCCGACGAGCAGGCAGGGCCGCTCGCCGAGGTCCAACTGCAGCTGCACCGCCGCCGGTGCCTGCACGCGCAGCCCGGCGCCGGCCTCGTCGACGACGGTGCGCAGGTCCACCACGTCGGCCGGTGCCGTACCCCCCTGACTGAAGCTCAGGATCTGCTGCACCATGGCGCGCGCGCGCTGCCCCGTCGCGCGGATCTGCCGCAACGCCAGCGCCGCCGGTTCGGTCGGCGGCAGGTCGTGCAGCGCCAGTTCGGCATGGCCAAGGACGCCGCCGATCATGTTGTTGAAGTCGTGCGCGATGCCAGCGGCCAGCGTTCCCAGCGCCTCCAGCTTCTGCGCCTGCAGCAGCCGCTGCAGCGCCTTCTGCAGCGCCTCCTCGGTGCGCTTGCGCTCGCTGATGTCGGTGACGAACACGAACTGGCCGAGGATGCGCCCGTCCGGATCGCGGTCGGGGACCATGGTGCCGACCACGAAGCGCTCGCCTCGCGCGGATTGGACGCGGCCCTCGTAATCGACGATCTCGCCGGCCAGCGCCCGCGCGATCAGCGGCTTGAGCTCGTCGTGGCGTCGGGCGCCGATGACCTCGCGCTGCGTGCGCCCGATGATGTCGGACACCGGACGCCCGAACCAGCGCTCGTAGCCGGGGCTGGCGAAGAGGTAGCGGCCCTCGCGGTCGACGCGCGAGACCAGGCCCGGCATGTGCTCGAGCACCTGCGCCAGCTCGCGCTCGCGCTCGCGCAGCACCTCCTCGATCTGCACGCGCGCGGTGATGTCGAGGTTGGTGCCGCTCATGCGCAGCGGCCGCCCCTGGGCATCGCGCTCGAGCACGCGGCCGCGCGAGAGCACCCAGATCCAGTGCCCCTGGACGTGGCGCAGGCGGTGCGTGGTCTCGTAGGCCGGGGTCTGGCCGGCGTGGTGCGCGGCCGCCGCCTCCAGCACGCGCCCTCGGTCGTCGGGGTGGATGAGGCCGATCCACTCCTCGAGCGTGAACGGCGCGCCTCCGCTCTCGAGACCCAGGATCACGTAGCCGTGCGGATTGACGGTCACCCGTCCATTCACCTGGTCGACGTCCCACAGCACCAAGTCCGACCCCTGCAGGGCCAGTTGCAGTCGCTCGGCATCCCGTTTCGAGGACATCACATAAGCCTAGCATGGGGTGAACCCGTAGAATGGCGCATGGCGAAGCACCGGCCCCGGATCGCCGCGGGGCGTCCATTCCTTCCGGATCCGCCATGGAAATTTTCGACTACGACAACATCCTGCTGCTGCCGCGCCGGTGCCGCGTCGAGAGCCGCAGCGAGTGCGATCCCTCCGTCGAGTTCGGGGGCCGGCGCTTCGTGCTGCCGGTCGTGCCCTCGAACATGAAGACGGTGCTGGACGAGCCGATCGCCGAGGTCCTGGCGAAGAACGGCTACTTCTACGTCATGCACCGCTTCGACCTCGACAACGTCGCCTTCGCGCGGCGCATGCGCGAGCGCGGCCTGCTGGTGTCGATCAGTTCGGGCGTGAAGCCGCAGGACTTCACCGTCATCGATCGCCTGGCCGCCGACGGCACGGGGGCCGACTACATCACGATCGACATCGCGCACGGCCACGCCGACGCCGTCAAGCGCACCATCGAGCACATCAAGGGCAAGCTGCCGCAGGCCTTCGTCATCGCCGGCAACGTGGCCACGCCCGAGGCCGTGATCGACCTCGAGAACTGGGGCGCGGACGCGACCAAGGTCGGCGTCGGCCCGGGCAAGGTCTGCATCACCAAGCTGAAGACGGGTTTCGGCACCGGCGGCTGGCAGCTCAGCGCGCTCAAGTGGTGCAGCCGCGTGGCGACCAAGCCCATCATCGCCGACGGCGGCATCCGCCACCACGGCGACATCGCCAAGAGCGTGCGCTTCGGCGCCGCGATGGTGATGGTGGGCAGCCTCTTCGCGGGGCACGAGGAGTCGCCGGGCGCCACCGTCGAGGTCGACGGCAAGCTCTACAAGGAGTACTACGGTTCGGCCAGCGACTTCAACAAGGGCGAGTACAAGCACGTCGAGGGCAAGCGCATCCTCGAGCCGATCAAGGGCCGGCTCGCCGAGACCTTGCGCGAGATGCGCGAGGACCTGCAGAGCTCGATCAGCTACGCCGGCGGGCGCCAGCTTGCCGACCTGAAGAAGGTGAACTACGTCATCCTGGGCGGCGAGAACGCCGGCGAGCATCTGTTCATGTAGCACCCGCCGGTACGCCCGCCGTGGCCCAGGCGTGCGGCGCGACGCGGGCGCTCAGGGCCACCAGGCGCCCTGGCGCTCGCGCGGTTCGCTGCCGCGGCCATGCCCGGGAAGCGCCTGCAGCGGCGTCCGCCGTGCCCGCGCCGCCGGGCTCGTGCACGCCACGCCGTCGGCATGCGCCAGCGCCGTCGCCAGCAGCGGCTCCTGCGCGCTGCCGAGTGCGCGCGCGAAGTCCTCGTCGACCGCGCAGCGGGCGCCGATGCCGTCGAAGTAACGCCCCTCGTCACGCGCGTTCACGGCCTCGAAGTTGACGACGCTGAAGGTGGTGTCGCAGCGGCTCACGGGCCGGAAGCCCACGGGCTTGCCGCAGCTCGTATCGCCGACGGTGACCACCTCGACGAAGGGGCGCAGGCCGTTGATCACCAGCTCGCTGGCCGAGCAGGTGCGCGGTCCGGTCAGCACGTAGACGCGAGAGAGCGCCAGCGCCCGGTCGCGGCGTTCGAAGCGCAGCGTCTGGTTCTCCTCGTGCGCGCGGCGGTCGTTGTAGAGCAGCCGCGCGAACACCTGCTCGCGCGTGCGCTCCGCGGCGACGTAGGAGGCCAGCCGGCGCGCCGTCGTCACCAGGCCGCCGCCGTTGTAGCGCAGGTCGATCGCCAGCTCGGTCACGCCGGCCGCGCGCAGGTGCGCAAAGGCGTCGTCAAGCGCCGGCTCGGCGGGCTCGATCATGTCCTTGACGTGCAGGTAGCCCATGCGCCGACCCGCGGGCGTGTCGATCGTGCGCACGCGCGTGACCGGCTCGAGCGCATAGGCCCGCGCGCGCACCAGCAGACTGCGCTCGACGCCGTCGCGCCGCAGCACCAGGGCCAGCGTGCTCCCCTCGCGCTCCGGCGTGAAGGCGCCGTAGTCGTCGCTGGCGACGATCTCGGAGGCCGGGCGGCCGTCGACCCGCAGCACCTCGTCGCCGCGACGCACGTCCTGGGCCGCGGCGTCCGAGCGTGGCTCGACCCAGCGCACGCGCAGCGGCCGGCGCGGGTCGCCAGCGGTCTCGATGCCGGCCAGGAAGAGGCCGTAGCCGAGCTGCCGGCCCTCGCCGAAGAAGCGGTCGTAGTCCGCACTCGGCTCCATGAAGCTCCAGCGGTCGCGCGGGAAGCGCGGGTCGCCCCCGGCGTAGAGCGAGGCGTCGAAGAACGCGGCCAGCGAGCGATCGCGCCAGGGGTCGGGGTCCGGCGCGAGACGGTGCCAGAAGTACCAGGCGTCGAAGTACTCCGCGAGCCAGAGCCGCTCGTCCAGCGTGCTGCAGGCCACGCCGGGAACCGGCGGCAGCGGGCTCACGACCTCGCCGCCTCCGCAGCCGCCGAGCAGCGCGGCGAGCAATGCGAAAGCCCCGGCACGCAGGCCGCGCGGGGTCGGTGGCTTCATGGCATCTCCTTCGCTCGCAGGTCGGCGGCTTCGCATCGGGCATGCGACCTAGAATCCTCGGTTTCCCGAAGAACGCCATCACCGCCGCGAAGGGCAGCGCCACGATGCGCCTGGTCCGAGCGGCGCGGACCGATTGTGCCGCCGCCATGACCACGCCCGAACTGACCAAGTCCTTCGAACCCGCCGCCATCGAGGCCCGCTGGGCGCAGGCCTGGGACCTGCCCGGCCGGTTCGCGCCGACGCTGGACGCGGCGCGCCCGTCCTTCTGCATCCAGCTGCCGCCGCCCAACGTCACCGGCACGCTGCACATGGGGCACGCGTTCAATCAGACCATCATGGACGCGCTCACCCGCTGGCACCGCATGCGCGGCCACAACACGCTGTGGCTGCCGGGCACCGACCACGCCGGCATCGCCACGCAGATCGTCGTCGAGCGCCAGCTGCAGGAGGCTGGCCTCTCGCGCCACGCGCTCGGCCGCGAAGGCTTCACCCGCCACGTCTGGGACTGGAAGGCGACATCGGGCGCGACCATCACGCGCCAGATGCGACGCCTTGGCGCCAGCGTCGACTGGAGCCGCGAGTACTTCACGATGGACGAGAAGCTCTCGCCCGTCGTCACCGAGACCTTCGTGCGCCTTTACGACGAGGGCCTGATCTACCGCGGCAAGCGCCTCGTGAGCTGGGACCCGGTGCTGAAGTCCGCAGTCTCCGACCTGGAGGTCGAGAGCGAGGAGGAGGACGGCTTCCTCTGGCACATCCGCTACCCGCTGGCCGACGGCTCGGGAGCGCTGGTGGTGGCGACGACGCGGCCCGAGACCATGCTCGGCGACACCGCGGTCATGGTGCACCCCGAGGACGAGCGCTACGCCGCCTTCGTCGGCAAGCAGGTGCGCCTGCCGCTGTGCCAGCGGCTGATCCCGGTCATCGCCGATGCCTACGTCGACCGCGCGTTCGGCACCGGCGTCGTCAAGGTGACGCCCGCGCACGACGCCAACGACTACGCGGTCGGCCTGCGGCATGCGCTGCCGATGATCGGCGTGCTGACGCTGGACGCGAAGATCAACGAGAACGCCCCCGCCGCCTACCAGGGGCTGGACCGCTTCGCGGCGCGGGAGAAGGTCGTCGCCGATCTGCAGGCCCAGGGGCTGCTGGTCGAGACGAAAAAGCACCGCCTCATGGTGCCGCGCTGCGCGCGCACCGGGCAGGTGATCGAGCCCATGCTCACCGACCAGTGGTTCGTGGCGATGAACAAGCCCGGCGAGAACGGCAAGAGCATCGCCCAGCAGGCGATCGAGGCCGTGTCTTCGGGCCAGGTGCGCTTCGTGCCGGAGCAATGGGTCAACACCTACAACCACTGGATGAACAACATCCAGGACTGGTGCATCAGCCGCCAGCTCTGGTGGGGCCACCAGATCCCGGCCTGGTACGGCAGCGGCGGCGAGCTCTTCGTCGCGCGCCATGAGGAGGAGGCGCGCGCGCGCGCCGCCGCGGCGGGCTACGCCGGCCCGCTCACGCGCGACGAGGACGTGCTCGACACCTGGTACAGCTCGGCGCTGGTGCCCTTCTCGACGCTGGGCTGGCCCGCGAAGACGATCGAGCAGGATCTTTTCCTGCCCGGCAGCGTGCTCGTCACCGGCTTCGACATCATCTTCTTCTGGGTTGCCCGGATGATCATGATGACGACCCACTTCACCGGCAAGGTGCCCTTCCGCGACATCTACATCCACGGCCTGGTGCGCGACGCCAGCGGCCGTAAGATGAGCAAGAGCGAAGGCAACGTGCTCGACCCGGTCGACCTGATCGACGGCATCGCGCTGCCCGAGCTGCTCGTCAAGCGCACCACCGGGCTGCGCAAGCCCGAAACCGCGCCGCGCATCCGCAAGGAGACGGAGAAGGAGTTCCCGCAAGGCATCGCCGCCTTCGGCGCCGACGCGCTGCGCCTCACCATGGCCAGCTATGCCAGCCTCGGGCGCAACGTCAACTTCGATGCCAAGCGCTGCGAGGGCTACCGCAACTTCTGCAACAAGCTCTGGAACGCCACGCGCTTCGTGCTGATGAACTGCCAGGGACAGGACTGCGCGGTCTCGCCCGCGGACGACGCCGCCGGCGCCGCGCTGTCCCATTCGCCGGCCGACCGCTGGATCATCGGTGAGCTGCAGCGCGTCGAAGCCGCCGTGCACCAGGGTTTCGCGGAGTACCGGCTGGACCATGCCGTCAACGCGATCTACGCCTTCGTCTGGGACGAGTACTGCGACTGGTACCTCGAAATCGCCAAGGTGCAGTTGCAGCAGGGCGACGCGGCGCAGCAGCGTGCCACGCGACGCACGCTGCTGCGCGTGCTGGAGACGGCGCTGCGCCTGATGCACCCGCTGGCGCCCTTCATCACCGCCGAGCTGTGGGAGGCGGTGGCCGTCGTCGCCGGCCGCAAGACGGCGGGGAGCGCGGACACCCTCGTCACCGCGCCCTACCCGCAGGCGCAGCCCGAGCGCATCGATGCCGCGGCCGACGCCTGGATGGCGCAGCTCAAGGCCGTCGCCGGCAGTTGCCGCAACCTGCGCAGCGAGATGGGCCTTTCGCCGGGCGAGCGCGTGCCGCTGCTGGCCTGCGGCGACGCCGCCTTCATGGCGCAGGCCACGCCGCTGCTGCAGGCGCTGACGCGCCTGTCCGAAGTGCGCGTGCTGGACGAGACCGCCTTTGCCGCGGCCACGCGCACCGCACCGGTGGCCGTGCAGGGCGAGCTGCGGCTTGCGCTGCACGTCGAGGTCGACCTCGCCGCCGAGACGGCGCGGCTGGACAAGGAGATCGCGCGCCTGGCCGCCGAGATCGGCAAGGCCGAGGCCAAGCTTGCCAACGAGAGCTTCGTGGCGCGCGCGCCGGCGGCCGTGGTCGAGCAGGAACGCGTCCGCCTGGCCGACTTCAGGCAGGCGCTGGATCGTCTTCGAGACCAGCGTACGCGCCTGGCGTCGTCGACGTGAAGTCGGCGGGCGAGGAACTGCGCAGCTGCAGGATCTCGTCCATGCGCTGCGCCACCGCCCAGGCGCTGCGCACGCGCGATTCGCGCGTCGTGCTGGCCACGCGCGGCGTCACCTGCAGCGCTTCCACCGCGTGCAGCGGCCGCCCGGGGTCGAGCGTGCCGGGCTCCATGCTGTCGAACCACGCCGCGGCCATGCGTCGACGCCGCAGCACCAGGGCCAGCGCCTGCTCGTCGAAGAGGCCCGAGGGCGCCAGACTCATCAGCACCTGGTTGGGCTTGCATTCGGCCAGATAGCGCTGGCCGAAGAGCCCGTGGTAGCGACTGAAGTAGGTCAGCAGCACGCACACGCCGTCGCTGTGCTCCATCAGCTGGCGCAGCGGCACGGGCTCGATGCCCCAGCGGTCCCAGAGGCTGTCGCCGGCGTGCACCGCCGGGTCGTAGCCGAGCACGCGCGTGCCGAAGGCGTCGAGCAGGCGCGAGAGCGTGCGCGCCGCCGGCGTCATGCCGACGATGCCGACGACGGCGCCGCCGAGCTCGCGGCCGACCGCGAGCCCTTCGGCGTTGACCACCGGCACCCGGCGCAGCAGTTGCAGCAGGGCGCCGATGGCGAACTCGGCCTCGGCCGCGGCGCTGGCGGTGGCCGGTCGCACGACCTCCACGCCCGCCTGCGCACAGGCCTCGAGGTCGATGTTCTCGACGCCGGCCGACAGGCGCCCGACCGCGCGCAGCTGCGGCGCGGCGCGCAGCACGGCGCGGTCCAGCGCCACCGACGGCGGCAGCACGAGCCCGCTTACGCCGACGACCGCGGCACGGAACTCGCGCGCGTCGTGCGCCAGGTGCGGCGCATAGACGACGCCGTGGCGCATCGAGAGCCAGTCCAGCACCTCGGGGTCCAGCGGCTCGACGACGAGGAGATCCATAGTCCTTACGCGACTTCCTGCAGGGAGTGCCAAACCGGTCGAATGCCAGAATGGCCCCTCATCCTAATCATTCTATGTAAGCAGATGTTGATAAAGAAGGCGATATTTCCCGTAGCGGGCCTCGGAACGAGGTTTCTGCCGGCAACCAAGGCCCAACCCAAGGAGATGCTGCCGGTGGTGGACAAGCCGCTCATCCAGTACGCGGTCGAGGAGGCCTACGCCGCCGGGGTGCGCGAGATGATCTTCGTCACCGGGCGCCACAAGCGTGCGATCGAGGATCACTTCGACATGACCTACGAACTCGAGGTCTCCCTCGAGCAATCCGGCAAGCGCGAGCTGCTGGAGGTCGTGCGCAGCGTCAAGCCCGACGACATGGAGTGCATCTACGTGCGTCAGGCGCAGGCGCTGGGCCTGGGGCACGCGGTGCTGTGCGGGCAGCGGCTGGTCGGCGACGAGCCCTTCGCGGTGCTGCTGGCCGACGACCTGATGATCGGCCCTAGCGGCGGCCAGCCCGTGCTGGCGCAGATGGTCGAGCAGTACGCCGAGTGGCGCGCCTGCATCCTCGCCGTGCAGGAGGTGCCGGCCGAGCACACGCGCCGCTACGGCATCGTCGCCGGCACGCCGGTGGCCGAGCGCCTGGTCGACGTGAGCCAGATCGTCGAGAAGCCGGCGCCGGAGAACGCGCCGTCGCGCCTCGGGGTGGCCGGGCGCTACATCCTCACGCCCGGGGTCTTTCACGAGATCGCCACGCAGCCGCGCGGCGTCGGCGGCGAGATCCAGCTCACCGACGGCATCGCCTCGCTGCTGCGGCGCGAGAAGGTCTTCGCCTACCGCTACGACGGGCGACGCTACGACTGCGGCAGCAAGGAGGGCTTTCTCCAGGCCAACGTCGAGCTCGCGCTGGCGCACCCCCAGCTGGGCGGCGGATTCCGCGAATTCCTGCAGACGCTGCCCTTGTAGCACCCGGAATTCGGCAACCCGCCGCCCGTCCGGGCAACGGGCACGACGCCGCTTGGCCTCTTCGGCGGCGTGCTGCCGGCGTCGCGGCACGCGTACCGCGGCGCGGGCGCCGACCGGGCTCAGCGTCCGCCACCGGGCAGCGGCGGCAACGGCAGGTCCGGCAGCGGATTCGTCACCTGCCCGGGTGTGCCGGGGTCCAGCAAGGCGCTCTGCAATTCACGGTCGTCATGCCAGCCGCCGCTGTACATGGCATCGCGCAGCTGGCAGACCGAAGCCACCAGGCGCGACCGCCGCAGGGCCTGCACCGCGAAGGCCTGGGCCTCGAGTCGGCAGCCGGCGAGGTCCAGCCGCGCGGCGTCGCTGCGGATCGCCTGCCGGCCCTCGAAGTCGCAGGCCGTGGCCACCAGCTCGCTGTTGACGATCTCCAGCGCCGGATCGCCACCGCGCACCTGCACCCCCGTCATCTCGACGATCGAATCGCGCAGCTCGATGCGCTCGGCCACCAGGTCGACGATCTGCAGCGCCGTGCAGCGCTCGACGCGCAGCGTGCGGCAGCGGCCGCTCAGGCGGCGACCGACCTCGCCCGTGCATTGCAGGTCCTGCAGCGGCGCCTCGGCCGGCGGCGGCGCGGCGGGCGGATTCGGCAGCTCGTGCAGCACGCGCTGCAACAGCGCCCCGAACTCGGCCGTGGCCTGCAGCATCGGCGTGTGGCCGACGCCGCGCAGCACGTGCAGTTGCGCCTGCGGCAGCCGCCGCGCCAGCAATTCGCCGGTGCGCAGCGGCGCCACCTTGTCGGCGTCGCCCCAGATGACCTGCGCCGGCACGCGCAGCGTGTAGAGCGCGCTGCCGAAATCCTCCTCCATCAGCGCCAGCGCGGCGTTGACGCTGCTGCGGTCGCGCAGCAGCAGCGGCCACAGCCACTCGTTGGCGCGCAGCACCGCGGTCGGGTCCGGCAGCCCGAAGACGCGCTCGACGATGATGTGCCCGAGGTCGCGCAGCCTCGCGGTCTGCTCCTGCAGCACCTGCGGCCAGCCTTCGGACGGAAGCTGACCGATGGTGGCGTGCTTGCCGAAGGCCGTGCGGTGCAGGATGCCGGCCACGTCGACGAGCACGAGCCGCGTCACGCACCCGGGGAAGTCGGCCGCCAGCCGCAGCGCCACGGCGCCGCCCATCGAATGGCCGACGACCGGCAGCGCCGCGATCCGGAGCCGCGCGAGCAGGCGCTCGAGCACGCGTGCGTACGGCGTCGGCGCAAGCTTGGCCTGTGGTGCCGACGAGTAGCCGAAGCCCGGCAGGTCGATGGCGATCACGCGCCAGCGTCGCGCCAGCGTCTGCATCACCGGCACCCAGTCGGTGAAGCCGTTCTGCCCCAGGCCGTGCACCAGGAGCAGCGGCGGCGCCTGCGGCGCACCGGCCTCGACGACCAGCATCTCGCCGCCCAGCACCGGCTCGCGCTCGAGCTGCAGCCGCCAGCTGCCCGGCAGCTGCGCGCGCAGCGCGGGCACCGTCTGCAGGCGGTCGCGGCAGAGCGCGCACGCGCGCTCGGCGGCAGGCGCGGGCGCCGCGCGGGCGGTCTGCGCCCGCGCCCCGAACAACCATGGCAGGAGCAGCGCGGCCGCCAGGGCGCGGCGGCGGGAAGGCGTCATGGCGGCAGCGCTCAGGGCAGGAGGATGGTCGAAGCGGTCGTGCGCCGTGCTTCCAGCGCGCGGTGCGCCTGGGCCACGTCGGCGAGCGCGAAGCGCTGATCGATGCGGATCTTCACCTGCCCGGCGAGGACGACGGCGAACAGGTCGTCGGCCATCGCCTGCGTGCGCTCGCGCGTGGCGATGTGGTGAAAGAGCGTCGCCCGCGTGAGGTAGAGCGAGCCCTTGGCCGCGAGGATGCCGGGGGCGAAGGGCGGCACCGCACCGGAGGCATTGCCGAAGCTCGCCAGCAGCCCGAAGGGGCGCAGGCAGTCGAGGCTGCCTTCGAAGGTGTCCTTGCCGACGCTGTCGTAGACGACCTTGACGCCGCGCCCGCCGGTGATCGCCCGCACGCGTTCGACGAAATCCTCCTGCGTGTAGTCGATCGCATGCGCCGCGCCATGCTCGAGGGCAAGCCGGCACTTGGCCGCGCTGCCCGCGGTGGCGATGAGCTGCAGCCCGAGCGCGCGCGCCCACTGGCAGGCGATCAGGCCGACGCCGCCCGCCGCGGCGTGCCACAGCACGTGGTCGCCGGGCTGCAGGCCCTCGGCGGGCAGCGTGCGCTTCAGCAGGTACTGCGCCGTCAGGCCCTTGAGCATCATCGCCGCCGCCGTCTCGAACGGGATGCCCTCGGGCAGCCCGACGACCGCCGTGGCCGGCATCACGCGCGCCTCGCTGTAGGCGCCGGGAGGCATGCTCGCGTAGGCCGCGCGGTCACCCGCGCGCAGATGGGTCACGCCTTCGCCCACGGCCTCGACGACGCCGGCGGCCTCCATGCCCAGCGTCAGCGGCAGCGCGTTCGGGTACAGCCCGCTGCGCTGGTAGACGTCGATGAAGTTCAGCCCGCAGGCGTGGTGGCGGATGCGGATCTCGCCCGGCCCGGGCTCGCCGACCGGCAGGTCGACGAGCTGCATCACCTCGGGTCCGCCGTGGCGGCTGATCTGGATCGCGCGCGGCATGGTCAAAGCTCCCTGGCTGTGCCTGAAGCGCGAGGTTAAGCCATACGGTGCGAGCAGACGACGCACCGTGGCACCATCGCCGCTGCGATGAAACGCGTGCTGCAAGCTCCCAACCTCGCCCTGGCCACGCTGTGGGCCGACCAGCTCGCTGCCGCGGGCATCGCCACCAGCGTGCAGCGCGCCTACGCCAGCAGCATCGCCGGCGAAGTGCCGCCCGACCAGTGCCTGCCCGAGGTCTGGGTCAGCGACGACCGTCAGCTCGACGCGGCGCGCAGCCTGCTCGACGAATGGCGCCATCTGCCCCACCAGCACTGGGCCTGCCCGGCCTGCCACGAGATCGTCGAGGGCCCCTTCGAGCAGTGCTGGAACTGCGGCGCGCCGATGCCGCGCGCCACGATCGACCGATGACGCTGACGCCGCGCATCGCCGCGCTGCTGACGCTGCCGCCGTTCATGTGGGCCTGCAATGCCCTCATCGGCCGCGTGCTGGCGCCGCTGGTGCCGCCGATGCTGCTCAACGCCATGCGCTGGGGCCTGGCGCTGGCGCTGCTGTTGCCGCTGGGCTGGGGCGCCGTGGCCACGCGCGAGCGGCGCGCGCAGATCGCGCAGCGCTGGCGTGCACTGGCCATGCTCGGGCTGCTGGGCGTCGGCGCCTACAACTCGCTGCAGTACCTGGCCCTGCAGACGAGCACGCCGATCAACGTCACGCTCATCGCCTCCAGCACGCCGATCTGGATGCTCGTCGTCGGCGCGCTCTTCTTCGGCGAGCGCGTGCGCCGCGCGCAGGCGCTGGGCGGGCTGCTGTCCATGCTGGGCGTGCTCATCGTGCTGCTGCGCGGCGAACTCGGCGGCGTGGCGGGCCTGCGCCTCGTCGCCGGGGACCTGTGGATGCTGCTGGCCGCGATCGGCTGGGCCTTCTACAGCTGGCTGCTGGCGCGGCCCTCGCCCTCGCTCGCCGGCAGTGCGCGCCCGTCGTGGAACTGGGCCGAGTTCCTGCTCGTGCAGACGATCTTCGGCCTCTTCTTCGCCAGCCTCGCCGCCGGCACCGAACACGCGCTGGGCGCGCCCTGGCCGGACTTCAGCCCCGGGGTTCTCGCCGCCCTGGCGTTCGTGGCCGTCGGCCCGGCGGTGCTGGCCTATCGCGCCTGGGGCATCGGCGTGCTCGCCGTCGGGCCCAGCATCGCCGGCTTCTTCGGCAACCTGACGCCGCTCTTCGCCGCGCTGCTCTCGGCGCTGTGGCTGGGCCAGCCGCCACAGCCCCATCACGGCGCCGCCTTCATGCTCATCGTCGCCGGCATCGTCGCGTCCAACCGGCCCTGATGCCGCGAGGCGGCGCCGCTAGCCGTGGCGTCGCAAGGTCTCGTAGAAGCAGATCGCCGCCGCCGCAGCAACGTTGAGCGACTCCTGTCCGCCGGGCTGCGGAATGCGCACGGTGGTCGTGCAGGCCGCGAGCAGACGCGCCGAGGCGCCCTGCCCTTCATGTCCGACCAGCCAGGCCGCAGGCCGCGGCAGCGCCGCACGCGGCAGCAACGCGTGCGCGTGCGGGCTGGTCCCCACCAGCGGCAGCGCAAGGGCGAGGATCTCGTCCTCGCTCAAGCCTTCGGCCAGGCGCAGCGCGAAGTGCGCACCCATGCCCGCGCGCAGCACCTTGGCCGACCACAGCGCGGCCGTGCCCTTCAGCGCCAGCACCTGTGCCACGCCGAGTGCCGCCGCGCTGCGCAGGATGCTGCCGACGTTGCCGGCATCCTGCAGGCGGTCGAGCACGACCGTCGGCAGTCCGGGCTCGGGCGACGGCGCCTTCGGCAGCGGCATCACGAAGCCGATCGCGGCCGGCGACTCGAGCGCACTCAGCTCGGCGAACAAGGCGTCGGGGACGATCGCCACGCGTGCCGCGTGCGGCGCCAGCGCGCGCAGTGAGGCTTGCGCCCAGCCGCTCTCGCTGAGCAGCGCCTGGCGCACCGGCACGCCGTGCGCCGCGGCGGCGGCGCAGAGGTGCTCGCCTTCCAGCCAGACCTCGCCGCCGCGGCGATAGGCTGCCGCGTCGCGCGCCAGGCGGCGCAGCGCCACCAGCATCGGGTTGGCGCGCGAGCTCAGGCGCTGCGCGGCCGTCATCGCTGCAGCGCCAGGCGCACCGGCGCGAAGCTGCGCCGGTGCTCCGGGCAGGGACCGAGTACGCGCAGCGCCTGCAGGTGCACGGGCGTCGGATAGCCCTTGTGGGCGTCGAAGCCGTATCCGGGCCAGCGCTCGTGCAGCATCCGGCACCAGCGGTCGCGACGCACCTTGGCGATGATCGAGGCCGCGGCGATGCAGGCCACGCGCGCATCGCCCTTGACGACCGCCTGCGCCGGCACCGGCATCGGCAGCGGCGGCAGCCGGTTGCCGTCAACCAGCACGCGCGAGGGCGGCAGCCGCAGGCCGTGCAGCGCGCGCTGCATCGCCAGCAGCGTCGCCTGCAGGATGTCGTGCGCGTCGATCTCCGCGGCACTGGCCTCGGCCACCGACACGCACAGCGCGTGCGCCATGATCTCGTCGTGCAGGACTTCGCGCCGCCGCGGCGACAAGGCCTTGGAGTCGCGCAGGCCGCGGATCGGACACTGGTCGTCGAGCATCACCGCCGCAGCCACCACCGGGCCGACGAGCGGACCGCGGCCGACCTCGTCGACGCCCACGACCAGGCCCGGCATGGCCCAGGCCAGGTCGCCCGGCTCAGGGCTCGAGGACTTGCGCGATGGCATCGGTGGCCAGGCGCGCCGTGTCGCGGCGCAGCCGGTGGTGCAGTTCGGCGAAGCGTGCGCGCAGCGCGTCGGCGCGCGCGGGCTCGTCGAGCCAGGCCAGCGTCGCCCGCGCCAACGCCTCGGGCGTGCACGCCTGCTGCAGCAGTTCGGGCACGACGAAGTCGCGGCACAGGATGTTGGGCAGACCGGCCCAGGGCTGGTAGGCCATGCGCTTCATGAGCTGATGGGACAGCGCATGCATGCGGTAGCCGATGACCATCGGCCGGCCGAAGAGCGCGGCCTCGAGCGTCGCCGTGCCGCTGGCGATGAGCGTCACGTCGCAGGCGGCCAGCGCCTCGTGCGAGCGGCCGTCGGTCACGTTCACGGGCAGCGCCGGCGCATGCTGCGCGAGCCGCGAGTCGATCGCCGCGCGCAGGCCCGGCGCCGCCGGCAGTACGAAACGCAGCTCCGGCCGGCGCTCGTGCATGAGGCGCGCGGCCTGCAGGAAGGCAACGGCGTTGTATTCGATTTCGCTCGCCCGGCTGCCCGGCAGCAGCGCCACCACCGGCGCAGCGGCATCCAGGCCGAGTGCGGCTCGCGCCGCCTCGCGCGGCGGCTGCAAGGGAATCGCATCGGCCAGCGGATGCCCGACGTAGGTCGCGGCCACGCCGTGGGCGCGCAGCAGCTCGGGCTCGAACGGAAACAGGCACAGCACATGGTCGCAGGCGGCGGCCAGCTGCTTCACGCGGCCCCCGCGCCAGGCCCAGATCGACGGGCAGACGAAGTGCACGGTGCGGATGCCCTCGGCGCGCAGCCGCGCTTCCAGCCCGAGGTTGAAGTCCGGTGCGTCGACGCCGACGAAGGCGCGCGGCGGCTCGCGCAGCAGCCGCTCGGCCAACCCCTGCCGGATGCGCCGGATGCCCCTGTAGTGACGCAGCACCTCGACGTAGCCGCGCACTGCCAGCGCGTCGCTGCCCCACCAGGCGTCGAAGCCTCGTGCGCGCATGCGCGGACCGCCGATGCCAAAGGCCTCGAGCTGCGGCCAGCGCTGCTGCAGGCCGCCCAGCAACTGCTCGGCGAGCAGGTCGCCCGAGGCCTCGCCGGCCACCATCGCCAGCCGCATGGCGCGCTTCAGCGCACGATGCCGCGCCGCGCGGCAGCGAGGAAGTCGAGCATGGCGTCGATGTCGGCGCCGACCTCGGCCGGGTCGCGCGCGAGGGCGGCGATCTCCGCCACCGCCTGCTCGATCGGCAGGCCCTTGCGGTAGAGCGTCCGGTGCATCTGCCGGATGGTGGCGATGCGCGCAGCCGTGAAGTCGCGCCGCTTGAGCCCGGTGAGGTTGACCGAGCGCACCGCCAGCGGGTTGCCGTCAACCGTCATGTAGGGCGGCACGTCCATCGCCACGTGCGCCTGGAAGCCGACCATGGCATGCGCGCCGATGTGCACGAACTGCAGCACACCGCTCAGGCCGCCGATCGTCGCCCAGTCGCCGACGTGCACATGCCCGGCCAGCGTGACGCCGTTGGCCAGCACCGTGCGGTCGCCCACGCGCACGTCGTGCGCCAGGTGCACGTAGGCCATGATCCAGTTGTCGCAGCCGACTCGGGTGACGCCCTCTTCCTTCAGCGTGCCGGTGTTGAAGGTGCAGTACTCGCGGATCGTGTTGCGGTCGCCGATGCGCAGCTCAGTGGGCTCGCCGCGGTGCGACATGTCCTGCGGCATGCCGCCCAGCGCGTTGAAGGGGAAGATGCGGTTGTCGCGCCCGATCGTCGTGCGGCCGTCGATGACGCAGTGGGCGCCGACCGTCGTGCCCTGCCCGATGTGGACGTCCGGCCCGATCACGCAATACGGGCCGACGACGACGCCTGCCTCCAGCTCGGCCCGCGCGTCGACGATCGCGCTGGGGTGGATCTGCACCATGCGTGCTGCGCCCTGCGCTGCCCGGGGCCGCCTTCAGACCTGGCGCATGGTGCACATGATCTCGGCCTCGGCGGCGACCTCGCCGTCGACGTAGGCGCGCACCTTGTACTTGTACATGCCGGCCCGCGCACGATCGAGCACCGCCTCCAGCATGAGCTGGTCGCCGGGCTCGACCGGACGCTTGAAACGCGCGCCGTCGATGCCGACGAAGTAGACGACCATGTTGTCCTCGAGATCCTGCCCGGCCGACTCGAAGGACAGCAGCGCGGCACTCTGCGCCAGCGCCTCCAGGATCAGCACCCCGGGCATCACCGGGCGCACCGGGAAGTGACCCGCGAAGAAGGGTTCGTTGATGGTGACGTTCTTCAGCGCCAGCAGCCGCTTGTCGCGCTCGAACTCGACCACCCGGTCGACCAGCAGCATCGGGTAGCGATGCGGCAGCTTCTTGAAGATCTTGTGGATGTCGAGCACGGGGGTGGTCATGACTTCTTCTCCAGCGCGCGGATGCGTTCGCGCAGCGCGTGCAGCTGTCTGAGTGTCGCGGCGTTCTTCTCCCAGGCGGCATTCTCGTCGATGGGGAAGAAGCCGCTGTAGTGGCCCGGCTTGCGGATCGAACGCGAGACCACCGTGGCCGCGCTGATGTGCACGTGGTCGGCGATCTCCAGGTGGCCGAGGATCATCGCGCTGCCCCCGGCCGTGCAGTGGCGGCCGATGCGCGTGCTGCCGGCAACGCCGGTGCAGCCGGCCATGGCCGTGTGCGCACCGATGCGGCAGTTGTGGCCGATCTGGATCAGGTTGTCGAGCTTGACGCCGTCCTCGATCACCGTGTCGTCGAGCGCGCCGCGGTCGATGCAGGTGTTGGCGCCGATCTCGACGTCGTCGCCGATGCGCACCGCGCCGAGCTGCTCGATCTTCACCCACTGCCCGGCATCGGACGCGAAGCCGAAGCCTTCGCCGCCGACCACCGCCCCGGCCTGCACGATGCCGCGCGCGCCGATGCGGCAGCCGCGCTCGAACACCACCCGCGGCCCGAGCCGGCAGTCTTCGCCGATCTCGGCGTCCTCGCCGACGAAGGCCTGCGCGGCGATCACCGCGCCCCGGCCGATGCGGGCGCCGGAACCGATGTAGGCCAGCGCGCCGATCGAGGCCTCGGGATGCACGGCAGCGCTGCTCTCGATCACGGCGCTGCGGTGGACGCCCGCAGGCGCGGGCGTGCGGGCGCGTGCCGCCCACCATTGCGTGAGCCGGGCGAAGTAGAGGTAGGGGTCGGCAGTGACGATCGCCGCACCGCGCGCGAGCGCCTGTTCGCGATGCTCGGGACGCACGATCACGCAGGCGGCGCGGCTCTGCGCCAGCTGCGGCAGCAGCTGCGCCTGCGCCAGAAAGCTCAGCTCCGAGGCCCCGGCGCGCGACAGCGGCGCGATCGCATCGACCCGCAGCGACCCGTCGCCATGCAGTTCTCCGCCCAGGGCCGCCACCAGTTCATCGAGCCGGGCCTGCACGTCGGCTACCGCCCAGTTGCCGCAGCGGCCACGGCCTACTTGCCGGGGGCAGCGCCGTTGAGCCCCTTGATCACCTTCTCGGTGATGTCCACACGCGGACCGGCGAAGACGACTTCCTGCAGGATGAGGTCGTACTTCTCCTGGTCGAAGATCTGCTTGATGACGCGGTTGGCGCGCTCGACGACGCTGGCCAGCTCCTCGTTCTTGCGCTGGTTGAGGTCCTCCTGGAACTCGCGGCGCTTGCGTTGCAGGTCGCGGTCCTGTTCGACCAGTTCGCGCTGGCGGCGCGTGCGCTCGGCCTCGCTGAGCGTCGGCGCGTCCTTGTCGAGCTTGTCCGCGGCCGCCTTGAGCTTGCCGGCCTGGTCGTTGAGTTCGCGATCACGCTTGCCGAACTCCGTCTCGAGCTTGCTCTGCGCGGCCTTGGCCGGCGCCGAGTCGCGCAACACGCGCTCGCTGTTCACGTAGCCGATCTTCAGCTCCTGCGCTGCGGCCGGAAGGCTGGCCGCCCCCAGCACCAGCGTCGCCGCAAACATCTTGATCAACGTGGTCTTCATCATCAGAACGCGGTCCCGATCTGGAACTGGAAACGCTGGATTCTATCGTTGGGCTGCGACTTCACGGGCCGGCCCCAGCTCAGCTTGAGCGGGCCCACCGGTGAGATCCACGACAAGCCGATGCCCGCCGAGGCGCGCAGGCTCGACGCATCGATGGGCTCGCCCTCGCGCCAGACGTTGCCGACGTCGGCAAAGGCGAAGATGCGCAGCGACTTGTCGTTGCCGGTGCCGGGCACCGGGAAGTAGAGCTCGGTGTTCAGGTTGAGGCGGCGCGCGCCGCCGATGAAGGCGCCCGTCGGGTCGACGACGCCCAGCGACCCCTGCTCGAACACGCGCACGCTGCCAAGCCCACCGCCGTAGAAGTTCTTGAAGATCGGAAACGGTCGCCCACCCAGACCCTTGCCCCATCCGAGTTCGGCGTTCACGCCCAGCGTCAGCTTGCCCGGAAGCGGCCAGTACTGCTGCACCTGAAGGTTGCTGCGCAGGTAGCGCACGTCGCCGGCCGCCGACCATTCGAGATTCACGCGCTGAAAGCCGCCACGGGTGGGGGCGATCGCGCTGTCGCGGCTGTCGCGCGCCCAGCCCAGGGTCAGGGGCAGCGAAAAGCTGCTGGCGCCGTAGGTCTGGCGGTAGAGGTAGTAGCTGTTGGGAATGCCGCTGGAGGAGCCGATGCGCGTGCTCTCCGCGCCCAGCCCGAGGTAGACGGTATCGAAATCGGTCACCGGGACGCCGAAGCGCACGGAGCCCCCCGGCGTGCTGATCTGGTACTCGTCGCCCAGCGAGTTGAACGGCCGCATCGTGCGGTAGTAGAGATCGATGCCGCGCGAGATGCCGTCGACGGTGAAGTAGGGGTCGACGGCGCTGACCACCAGTGTGCGGTTGCTGCTGCTGGTGTTGAGCTCGATGCCGAGGTAGTTGCCCGAGCCGAAGACGTTGTCCTGGCGGATCGACGCCGAAAGGCCGAGCTTCTCGGCGTTGGAGTAGGAAGCACCGATGAGCAGGTTGCCGGTGGGCTTCTCGGCCACGGCCACCGTGAGGTCGACCTGGTCGGGCGCCCCGGGAACCTCGGCGGTCTCGACGTTGACTTCGTTGAAGTAGCCCAGGCGGTCGACGCGGTCGCGCGAGAGCTTGATGCGACTGCCGTCGTACCACGAGGACTCGATCTGGCGGAACTCGCGCCGCACGACCTCGTCGCGCGTGCGCGTGTTGCCCGAGACGTCGATGCGCCGCACGTAGACGCGCCGCTGCGGCTCGGCCGCCAGCGTGACGACGACGAGTCCGCGCGCGCGGTCGATCTCCGGCCGCGGTTCCACGCGCGCGAACGCGTAGCCGTAGGCGCCGAAGAGCTCGCTGAAGGCCTTGGCGGTCTCGGTCACCGCGTCACCGCGGTAGGGCTGGCCCGGACGCAGTCGCACGCGCGCCTTGAACTCGTCGTCCTGGCCGAGATAGTCGCCCTCGAGGCGGATCGCCGTCACCGTGTAGGGCTGGCCCTCGTCGATGGAGATCGCGATCGTGATCTCCTGCTTGTCCGGCGAGATCGTCACCTGCGTCGACTCGATCGCGAACTCGAGGTAGCCGCGATTGAGGTAGTGCGCGCGCAGCGTCTCCAGGTCGGCGTTGAGCTTGGCGCGCGAGTAGCGGTCGCTCTTCGTATACCAGGTGAGCCAGCCGCTGGTCGTGAGGTCGAACAGGCCCAGCAGCGTCGACTCGCCGAAGGCCTTGGCGCCGACGATGCGGATCTCCTTGATGCGCGCGGCCTCGCCCTCGTCCATCGTGAAGGTCACGTTGACGCGGTTGCGCTCGACCGGCGTCACGGTCGTCACCACCTCGGCACCGTAGAGGCTGCGCGAGAGGTACTGGCGCTTGATCTCCTGCTCGGCGCGGTCGATGAGCGAGCGGTCGAAGGGCAGGCCCTCGCCGATGCCGGCATCCTTCAGCGACTTGGTGAGCTGCTCCTTGTCGAACTCCTTGAGGCCGACGAAGTTGACCGAGGCGATGGTGGCGCGCTCGTCGACGATAACCACCGCGACCTTGCCCTCGATCTCGATGCGCACGTCCTTGAAGAGGCCGGTGGCGAAGAGCGAGCGCAGCGCGATCGCGCCCTTCTCGTCGGTGTAGCTGTCACCGATGCGAAACGGCAGTGCGCCGAAGACGGTACCGGGGTCGGTGCGCTGCAGTCCTTCGATGCGGATGTCCTCGAGCACGAAGGGCTCGACGGCGCGGGCCTGCGGCGCAGCGAGCGCAGCGGCAATGACGAATGCGGCAGGGGCGAGGCTTGCCCGGGCGATCGGTGAGACGGGGAACATGGGGCGGTCAGTGCAGGCCCAGCAGCCGGGCCACGTCGTTGAAGAGGGCCACGGACATCATCATCAGCAGCAGCGCAATGCCGCCCCGTTGCAGACGCGCCAGCCAGAGATCGGAGACCGGTCTTCCGGTCACGGCTTCGAAAGCATAGTACATGAGGTGTCCGCCATCGAGCATGGGCAGCGGCAGCAGGTTGAGCACGCCCAGGCTCACGCTCACCAGCGCCAGGAACGAGAGGTAGTAGGACAGGCCCTGCTGCACCGATTGTCCGGCGTAATCGGCGATCGTCAGCGGCCCGCTGAGGTTGCGGATCGAGGCCTGCCCGACCAGCATGCGCCCGAGCATGCGCACCGTCAGCGCCGACACTTCCCAGGTGCGGCGGGCGCCCAGGGCCAGCGCATCCAGCGGTCCCTGGCGCACCGACACCATCTCCGGCGCGGCGCCGACGTAGGCCTCGATGCGGCCGACCTCGCGCTCGCCCTCGCCGACGACACGCGGCTGCACCGGCAGCTCGAGCACGCGGCCCGCGCGCTCGATGCGCCAGTGCTGCACCGGCGCGCGGCCGTCGCGCGCGCTGCGCAGGATCTGCTCGCGCACCGAATAGGCATCGGCCATCGCCGCGCCATCGATGTCGAGCACGCGGTCGCCCTCGCGCAGCCCGGCCGCCGCGGCCGCTCCGCCGGGCTTGATCTCCCCGAGCACGGGCTCGCTGAAGCCCGGCGTGAGCCCGATGGCCTTCATCGTCGCGGCATCCACCTCCTGCGCCGCCAGCCGCGACAGCGCCAGCCGCGCGCTGCGCTGCCCGCGGCCGTCGCGGCCGCTGACCATGAGCTGCAGGTCCTCCCCGCGCAGCACCGCCTGGGTGATCTGCCAGCGCAGGTCGGTCATCGAGCGCACTTCCTCCCAGGACTGGCCGTCGGCGGACCAGGCGCGCACCCAGTCGCCGCCCTGCAGCCCGGCGGCCTGCATCACACTGGCCGGCGCGGGCGTGGAGAGCACGGCCCTGGGCTCGACGACGCCGATCAGGTGCGCCGCAGCGTACAGCAGCACCGCCAGCAGCAGGTTGGCCAGCGGCCCGGCCACGACGATCGCCGCGCGTGCCGCCAGCGGCTTGCGGTTGAAGGCGCGCTCGCGCTCCTGCGGCGGCACCGCGCCCTCGCGCTCGTCGAGCATGCGCACGTAGCCGCCCAGCGGCAAGGCGCAGACGACGAACTCGGTCGAAGCGGGATCGCGCTGGCGGCGCATGAGCACGCGGCCGAACCCGACCGAGAAGCGCAGCACCTTGACGCCGCAGGCCACCGCGACGCGGTAGTGCCCCCACTCGTGCACGACCACCAGCACGCCCAGCGTGAGCAGGAAGGAAAGCACGGTGACGAGCATTCAGGCCAACTCCTGCGCATGGCGCGCGGCGACCTCGCGCGCGCGCCGATCGAGCTCCAGCAGGTCCCCGAGCGCGCTCGGGGCGGTCGATGACACGACAACGCTCTGCAGCGTGCGGCAGTTGACGGTGTGGATCCCGGTGAAGGCGATGCGCCGCTGCAGGAAGGCCTCGACGGCGATCTCGTTGGCGGCGTTGAGCACCGTCGTCGTGCCCTCGGGCGCGCGCAGGGCCTCGTAGGCCAGCCGCAGCCCGGGGAAGCGGGCCTCGTCCATCGGCTCGAAGGTCAGCGCCCCGCAGGTGGCGAAATCCAGCGCCGGAGCGCCGGAGGCGATGCGCTCCGGGAAGGCCAGCCCGTAGGCGATCGGCACGCGCATGTCGGGCGTGCCCAGCTGGGCCAGCACCGAGGCGTCGCGACACACGACCATCGAGTGCACGATGCTCTGCGGATGCAGCACCACCTGCAGCTGCTGCGGCGGCAGGTCGAAGAGCCAGCGCGCCTCGATCACCTCGAGCGCCTTGTTCATCATCGTCGCCGAGTCCACCGAGATCTTGCGCCCCATCACCCAGTTGGGATGCGCACAGGCCTCCTCGGGGGTGACGGCGGCCATCGTCGCCGGGTCGCGCAGGCGAAACGGCCCGCCCGATGCGGTGAGCACGATGTGGTCGATGCGCGCCGCCCAGCGGCTGCGGTCCTCGGGCAGGCACTGGAAGATCGCCGAGTGCTCGCTGTCGATCGGCAGCAGCGTCGCGCCGCCCTCCTGCACCGCCTTCATGAAGAGCGCGCCGCCGACCACCAGCGCCTCCTTGTTGGCCAGCAGCAGCCGCTTGCCCGCGCGCGCCGCGGCGATGCACGGCGCAAGCCCCGCAGCACCGACGATGGCGGCCATCACGGCGTCCACCTCGGGGTGGCCGGCGAGCTCGACCAGGCCGGCTTCGCCCTCGAGCACCTCGATGCGCAGGCCCTCCTGCACGAGCCGGTGGCGCATCTCGCGCGCCGGCTCGGCGCCCGGCAACGCCACCACGCGCGGCTGCCAGCGCCGGCACTGCTGCAGCAGATCCTCCAGGCGCTGGTGCGCGCTCAGGCCGAAGACCTCGAAACGATCGGCATGCCGCGCCACGACGTCCAGCGTGCTCGTGCCGATCGAGCCGGTCGAGCCCAGGATCACGAGGCGCTGCCGCGGTGTCATCGCGCCGCCCTCCTCATCGCGTGGCGAAGGCCATCGCCAGCGGGAACACCGGCAGCAGCGCGTCGATGCGGTCGAGCACGCCACCGTGGCCGGGCAGCAGGCCGGAGCTGTCCTTGGCGCCGGCGGCGCGCTTGACCAGGGACTCGATCAGGTCGCCGACCACGCTCATGCCCGTCAGCGCGAGCAGCGCCAGCAAGCCCAGCGGCACCCCGAGGCCGTCGACGAGTGCGCGAAAGAGACTCGCGCTGTCGACGCTGCCGGCGGCGAAACCGGTCTCGACGGCCAGCCAGCAGCCGCCCAGGACGAGCACGCCCAGTTGGCCGCTCCACACGCCCTCCCAGCTCTTGCCGGGGCTGATGGACGGGGCGAGCTTGCGGCGCCCGAACGCGCGGCCGCCGAAGTACGCGGCGATGTCGGCCATCCACACCAGGCACAGCACCGAGAGGATGAAATTGATGCCGATGCCGCGCGCCTGCACGAGCGCCAGCCAGCCCGCCCACAGCAGCGCCAGGCCGAGGACGAGGCGCAGCGCCCGCGGCAGCCGCGGCCACGCCGCGGGCCCGGCGCGCAGGGCGGCCGCGCCGCCGCCGATCCAGGCCAGCGCCGCCAGCGCCCACAACGGCCGCGGCGCCTGCAGCGCCCACGGGCTGGCAAGCGTGGCCGCGCAGGCCGCCGCCAGCAGCGCGCCCAGCGCCAGCGCCACGGCACCGGCGCTGGCGTTCAGGCGCGACCACTCCCAGCCTGCGGCGGCGATCATCAGCAGCGTCAGCAGCGCGAACGGCCAGCCGACGCGCGCGAAGAGAGCCAGCAGCAGCAGCGCCACCAGCACGAGCGCGGTGATGATGCGCTGGCGCAGCACCGCGATCAGGCGCCTTGCGGCACCGACTCGTCCTCGCGCACGCCGCCGAAGCGGCGCTCGCGGCAGGCGTAGGCCGCCAGCGCCGCCTCCACCTCCGCGCCGCCGAAGTCGGGCCAGAGGCAGTCGCTGAAGTAGAGCTCGGCGTAGGCGGTCTGCCAGAGCAGGAAGTTGCTCACGCGCATCTCGCCGCCGGTGCGGATGAAGAGGTCCGGGTCGGGGGCGAAGGACAGCGCCATGCGTGCGGCCAGCGCCGCCTCGTCGATCTGTTCGGGCACCAGGCCGTCGGCCAGCGCGCGGCGGCAGGCCTGCACGATGTCCCAGCGGCCGCCGTAGTTGAAGGCCACGCTCAGGTGAATGCGTGTGTTCGCGACGGTGCTGCGTTCGGCCTCGTCCCAGGCCGCGCGCAGCTTGGGCGAGAGCGCCGAATGGTCGCCGATGACGCGGATGCGCACGCCTTCGGCGGCGAGCTTGCGCAAGTACCTGGACACGCCGGTCAGCACCAGGCCCATGATGCCGGAGACCTCTTCCTCGGGCCGCTTCCAGTTCTCCGACGAGAAGGCGAACACGGTGAGGTACTCGACGCCACGCGCGGCGAAGTCGTCGAGCACGCGCAGCAGCGTCTGCATGCCCTGCTCGTGGCCGACGACCCGCGGCAGGAAGCGCCGCCTGGCCCAGCGCCCGTTGCCGTCCATCACGATCGCCACGTGCCTCGGCACCGCGACGGCTTCGCTGTTGTGCGTCGACATGCCGTGCGGCCTTCAGACCGCCATCACGTCGGCTTCCTTGGCCTGCACCAGGCGGTCGATCTCGGCGATCGTGCGGTCGGTGAGCTTCTGCACCTCGTCCTGGGCGCGGCGCTCGTCGTCCTCGGACACCGCCTTGTCCTTGAGCAGCTTCTTCAGGTGCTCGTTGGCATCGCGGCGGATGCTGCGCGCGGCGATCTTTGCCTCCTCGCCGGTGTGGCGCACGACCTTGGTCAGCTCGCGTCGGCGCTCCTCGGTCAGGGCCGGCATCGGCACGCGCAGCAGGTCGCCCTGCGAGGCGGGGTTGAGGCCCAGGTCGGATTCGCGGATGGCCTTCTCGATCTTCGCGCCCATGCCCTTCTCCCAGGGCTGCACGCTGATCGTGCGCGCGTCCAGCAGGCTGACGTTGGCGACCTGGCTGATGGGCACCATCGAGCCGTAGTAGTCGACGTGCACCTGATCGAGGATGCCCGGGTGCGCACGCCCGGTGCGGATCTTCTGCAGTTCGCCCTTCAGCGCCTCGATCGACTTGCCCATCTTCTGCTCGGCCGTCGTCCTGATCTCGGGAATGCTCGTCGTCATCGCGTCCTCGTCTCCTGTGCGCCCGTGTGCGGCGTGCCCTCAGACATGCACCAGCGTGCCCTCGTCCTCGCCCTGCACGACGCGGCGCAGCGCGCCGGGCTTGTGGATGCCGAACACCTTGATCGGAAGCTTCTGGTCGCGGCAGAGCGCGAAGGCGGTGGCGTCCATCACCTGCAGGTTGCGCGCGATCGCCTCGTCGAAGCCGATGCGGGCATAGCGCGTCGCGGTCGGGTCCTTGTACGGGTCGGCGCTGTAGACGCCGTCGACCTTGGTCGCCTTGAGCACGATCTCGGCGCCGATCTCGGCGCCGCGCAGCGCCGCGGCGGTGTCGGTGGTGAAGAAGGGGTTGCCGGTGCCCGCGGCAAAGACGATCACCTTGCCCTCTTCGAGGTACTGCAGCGCCTTCGGCCGCACGTAGGGTTCGACCACCTGGTCGATCGAGATCGCGGACATCACGCGCGCCGTCATGCCCTCCTGGCGCATGGTGTCGGCCAGCGCCAGCGCGTTCATCACCGTGGCGAGCATGCCCATGTAGTCGGCAGTCGCGCGATCCATGCCCACCGAGCCGCCGGCCACGCCGCGGAAGATGTTGCCGCCGCCGATGACCACCGCGACCTCGCAGCCCATGCGCGTGACCTCCTGAATCTCGCGCACCATGCGCACGATGGTGGCGCGATTGATGCCGTAGGCATCATCGCCCATCAGGGCCTCGCCGGAGAGCTTGAGCAGGATGCGCTTGTAGGCTGGCATGCGGGAGACGCTGCGCGTGAAGGACGGGTCGGTGCGACGAGGCCGGAGTTTAAGGGCCGGTCTACTGCGCCTTGGCGGCCGCGACCTGCGCCGCCACTTCGGCCGCGAAGTCGTCGGTCTTCTTCTCGATGCCCTCGCCGACGACGTAGAGCGTGAAGCCCTTGACGGTCGTCGCCGCGGCCTTCAGGTACTGGCCCACGGTCTGCTTGCCGTCGGCGGCCTTGACGAAGACCTGGTCGAGCAGCGCGACCTCCTTCAGGTACTTCTGCACCGAGCCCTCGACCATCTTGGCGACGATGTCCGCGGGCTTGCCGCTCTCGGCCGCCTTCTCCGCGGCGATCTTGCGCTCCTTCTCGACCAGATCGGCGGGCACGTCCGCGGCCGCGAGCGCCGCGGGCTTCATCGCCGCGACGTGCATCGCCACGTCCTTGGCGGCGACGGCGCCGCCCTCGTAGGCGACGATGACGCCGATGCGCGTGCCGTGCAGGTAGTGGGCCAGCGTCGCGTCCCCGCCATAACGCCGGAAGCGGCGGATCGACATGTTCTCGCCGATCTTGCCGATCAAGCCCTTGCGCACGTCCTCGACCGTGGGGCCGAAGCTGTCCTGCGCCAGCGGCAGCGCCGACAGCGCGGCCACGTCGGCCGGCGCATGCTGGGCCACCAGCGCCGCGCAGCTGCGGGCGAAGGCGAGGAAGGACTCGTTCTTGGAGACGAAGTCGGTCTCGCAGTTGATCTCGAGCAGCGCTCCGGTGCGGCCGTCGACGCTGGCGGCGATCACGCCCTCGGCGGTGACGCGCGCAGCGGCCTTGCCGGCCTTGTTGCCGAGCTTGACGCGCAGAATCTCCTCGGCGCGCTCCATGTCGCCGTCGGCCTCGGTCAAGGCCTTCTTGCACTCCATCATGGGGGCGTCGGTCTTGGCGCGCAGCGCGGCGACCATGCTGGCGGTGATTGCGGGCATTGCGGGTTCTCCTCTCGAAAAAGCCGGCGCCGCCGCTTCCACGGCGTGCCGGCCCGGATCTCGTTGGCTCGGTGCGCGCCCGTCATGGACCGATGCCGGCCCGCGCCGACGCAGCGCACCGCGTGTGCCGGGCCCCCGCTCGCGGCGAGAGCTCGGCGTCTCAGGCTTCTTCGCGGACCTCGACGAACTCGTCGCCGGCAGCCGCCGCGGCCTGCACCAGGTCGGTGGTGGCGTTGGCCTTGCCTTCGAGCACGGCGTCGGCGACGGCACGCGCGTACAGCGCGACCGCCTTGGCCGAGTCGTCGTTGCCCGGGATGACGTAGTCGATGCCCTGGGGCGAGTGGTTGGTGTCGACGACGCCGATGATCGGGATGCCGAGCTTCTTGGCCTCGGAAACGGCGATCTTGTGGTAGCCGACGTCGATCACGAACATGGCGTCGGGCAGCGCCGTCATGTCCTGGATGCCGCCGATGTCCTTCTCGAGCTTGGTCAGCTCGCGCTCGAACAGCAGCGCCTCCTTCTTGATCATCTGTTCCGTGCCGGCCTCCTTGGCGGCCTGCATCTCCTTGAGCTTCTTCAACGAACCCTTGACGGTCTTGAAGTTGGTCAGCATGCCGCCCAGCCAGCGCTGGTCGACGAAGGGCATGCCGCAGCGCTGCGCCTCCATCGCCACCACCTCGCGCGCCTGGCGCTTGGTGCCGATCATCAGGATGGTGCCGCGGCGGGCCGCAAGCTGCCGCATGAACTTCATCGCGTCGTTGAAGAGCGGCAGCGTCTGCTCGAGGTTGATGATGTGGATGCGATTGCGATGGCCGTAGATGTAGGGGGCCATCTTGGGGTTCCAGAAGCGCGTCTGGTGCCCGAAATGGACACCGGCTTCCAGCATTTCACGCATGGATACAGACATGGAGGCTCCGAAGGTTGATTCTCGAATCCCGACGCACATCGCCCGCGCCACCGGGGCGCAGCGACACCTTGCGGAGTCGGGTTCGCATCTCGCGGAACGGACCCGGCGCGCCCTGGGGCAGGCGCCTTGCGAATCCATCCTGCGGTACCGTCTCTCCCGAAAGCGCCCGCACCGGCCGCAGGGCCGCAAAGCAGGCATTGATGGGAAAAACCGCGGGATCTTAGCATGCCTTCCTCGACTCCCGACGTCAGCGCGGTGCCGCAGCGCGTCTTCGCGGCTGACCAGGCCTGGCCGCTGCACGATGCGGCCCGCAGCCGGCGCATCGAGGGCCAGGCGCTGGCCGTCACCGCGCCGCACGCGCTGATGGCGCGTGCCGGCCTTGCCACGGCGCGGCTGGCGCTCGCGCTCGAGCCGCACGCGCGACGCATCGGCGTGCTGGTGGGCCCGGGCAACAACGGCGGCGACGCCCTGATCGCGGCCCTGCACCTGCAGCAGCGCGGCCTCGAGGTGCGGGCGCGGGTGCTGATCAAGCCCGAACACCTGCCTGCGGACGCCGCGCACGCCTGGGGCCAGGCGCGCGCCGCCGGCCTGCCGCTGGTCGACGACGCGGGCGAACTGGCGCAGGCCGATCTGCTCGTCGACGGCCTGCTCGGCCTGGGGGCCACGCGCGCCCCCGAGGGCGAGCTCGCCAAGGCGATCGCCGCCGCCAATGCCAGCAGGCGGCCGATCCTCGCGATCGACCTGCCCTCCGGGCTCTCGGCCGACCACGGCCGCGTGCTCGGCGCTCAGGCCATCCGTGCGCGCTGGACGCTTGCCCTGCTGACGCTCAAGCCCGGCCTTTTCACCGCGCAGGGACGCGACCATGCGGGGCAGGTCTGGTTCGACGCCCTGGGCGCCGCGGCGGCGGCCACGTCGCAGCCGACGGCCTGGCTCGGCGCCGCGGCTGCAGCACCTGCGCCCGGGCTGGCCTGCCGCCGCCACGCGCAGCACAAGGGCAGCTTCGGCGATCTGCTCGTCGTAGGCGGCGCCGCGGGGATGCAGGGCGCACTGCGCCTGGCCGGCCACGCGGCCCTCGAGGCCGGCGCCGGACGCGTCTATCTGCGTCCGCTGGACGCCAGTGCCGCAGCGCCACCCGAGCCCGAGCTGATGCTGCACCCGCAAGCCTGGCTCGCCGACGCCCCGCGCCTGCGTGCGTCCACCGTCGTCTGCGGCTGCGGCGGCGGCGACGCCGTGCGCGACGTGTTGCCGACGCTGCTCGCGCAGGCCGGCCGGCTGCTGCTCGACGCCGACGCGCTGAACGCCATCGCCGCCGACACGGGCCTGGCCGCAGCCCTGCAGCAGCGCCGGCAACGCGGCCAGGGCACGGTGCTTACGCCGCACCCCCTCGAGGCCGCACGGCTGCTCGGCACCAGCACGACGCGGGTGCAGGAGGACCGTCTGGCCGCGGCGCGGCAGCTGGCGCAGGACCAGGGCGCGGTGGTGGCGCTGAAGGGCTCGGGCAGCATCGTTGCTGCACCGGGCCGGCTGCCGTGGATCAACGCCAGCGGCAACGCGGCGCTGGCGACCCCGGGCAGCGGCGACGTGCTGGCCGGCTTCCTGGGCGGACTCTGGGCGCAGGCGCCGCACGACGACGACGGCTGGCATGCAGCACGCACCGCCGTCTGGCTGCACGGCCGCGCGGCCGACCGGGCGCTGGCGCGGCACCCGCGCCACGCCTGGCTGCCACTGCCCGCCGGCGCCATCGCCGCGGCGATGGGCGCCGTGCTCGATGCCGACGGCAGCGCCGCGCCCTGCCCCGAGCCCGGACCCAAGCCCTGACCGGACCCGATGCCTTGGCCTGCGGGGGCGGGCGCGCCCCTGAACGTCGCCTCAGCGCGCCGAGCGCCGCTTCGGGCGCGTCTTGCCCTTGGCACCGCGCGCGGCCCCCGGTGCCGCCGCCTTGCGCGGCGTCGCTACGCCGCCGGCACGCGCGATGCGCCCGCGGCTCTCGGCCTTGGCCTTGCGATCGGCCGTGCGCAACGCATCCAGCTGCCGGCTCGCGCTCGCCGCATGCGGCGCCGCGCCGGCCGCCGGCAGGCGCTCGGTGGCGCCTTCGCGCACGACGCGCAGGTCGATGCGGCGCGCGTCGAGGTCGACGCGGCTGACCTGCACCTGCACCCGCGTCCCGACGACGAAGCGCACACCGCTGCGCTCGCCACGCAGCTCCTGCCGCGCCTCGTCGAAGCGGAAGTAGTCGCTGCCGAGTTCGGTCACGTGCACCAGGCCCTCGACATACAAATCCTCGAGCGTGACGAAGATGCCGAAACTCGTCACCGCACTCACGGTGCCGGCGAACTGCTCGCCCAGGTGCTCGCGCATGAAGCGGCACTTGAGCCAGGCCTCGACGTCGCGCGTGGCCTCGTCGGCGCGGCGCTCGTTGGCGCTGCAGTGCGCGCCGGCTGCCTCCCACAGTTCGAGCTCGTGCGCCGCTGCCCCGGTACGGCGCGCCGCCACGGCCTTGCCGCCGCGCCGTGGCGCGGCCTCGCCCGGCGTCTCGCGCGGCGTCAGGTGGTACCTGCGCCCGGCCAGCAGCGCCTTGATCACGCGATGCACGAGCAGGTCGGGGTAGCGGCGGATCGGGCTCGTGAAGTGCGTGTAGGCTTCGTAGGCGAGCCCGAAGTGCCCGGCGTTGGCGGCGGTGTAGATCGCCTGCTGCATCGAGCGCAGCAGCATCATGTGGATCTGCGCCGCATCCGGCCGCTCGGCGGTGGCCGCGGCGATCGCCGCGATATCGCGCGGCCGGGGGTCATCGCCGAGCTGCATGCCGATGCCCAGCGCCCGCAGGTAGTTCTGCAGCACAGTGCGCTTCTCCGGCGTCGGCCCTTCGTGCACCCGGTAGAGGCTGGCGTGCGTGGCCTCGCTGATGAAATCGGCGGCACAGACGTTGGCCGCGAGCATGGCCTCCTCGATCAGCCGGTGCGCATCGGTGCGCGTGCGCGGGACGATCTTCTCGATGCGGCCCTGGTCGTCGCAGACGATCTGCGTCTCCACCGTCTCGAAGTCCATCGCGCCGCGGACCTGGCGCTGCTTGAGCAGGGCGCGGTAGACCTCGTGCAGGTGCAGCAGGTGCGGCAGCAGCCCGGCCAGCCGCGCGGCTTCGGCGCCGCGCGTGTTGGCCAGCGCCGCCGCCACCTCGGTGTAGGTGAGGCGCGCGTGCGAGCGCATCACCGCCGGGTAGAACTGGTAGGCGTCGATGCGGCCGTCCTCGGTCACGAGCATGTCGCACACTATCGCCAGCCGCTCCTGCCCGGGGTTGAGCGAGCACAGTCCGTTGGAGAGCTTCTCGGGCAGCATCGGGATCACGCGGCGCGGAAAGTAGACCGAGGTCGCGCGCTCGTAGGCGTCGTCGTCGATCGGCTCGCCGGGCCTGACGTAGTGGCTGACGTCGGCGATGGCCACCAGCAACCGCCAGCCGCGCATGGCCGACTTGCCGCGCCCGCGCTCGAAGGGCTCGCAGTAGACGGCGTCGTCGAAGTCGCGCGCGTCCTCGCCGTCGATCGTCACCAGCGGCACGTCGCGCAGGTCGACGCGATGGCGTCGCTCCGCGGCGCGCAGCTGCTCCGGCAGCGCCGCCGCCGCGGCCAGCGTCTGCGCGCTGAAGCGGTGCGGCACCTCGAACTTGCGCACGGCGATCTCGATCTCCATGCCCGGGTCGTCGATGTCGCCCAGCACCTCGATGACGCGGCCCACAGGCTTGGCGTGCAGGGAGGGCGGCTCGGTGAGTTCGACCGCCACCACCTGCCCGGCCACCGCGGTGGCGGTAGCGTTCTTCGGCACCAGGATGTCGTGGCCGTAGCGACGGTCCTCGGGCGCGACGATCCACTGCCCGCCCTCCAGCAGCATGCGGCCGATGATGGGCGCACGGCGGCGTTCGAGGATCTCGAGCACGCGCCCTTCGGGCCGGCCCTTGCGGTCCAGCCGCAGCACGCGCACGCGCACGCGGTCGCGGTGCATCACCGCTCGCATCTCGTCGGGCGAGAGGTAGATGGGAGGCTGGCCGTCGTCACGACGCACGAAGCCGTGGCCGTCGCGGTGACCCTCGACCCGGCCTTCGATTTCGCTCAAGAGGCCTGCGGCAGGGCTTGAAATGCTATTTTCTTTGATGGTATAGTCCTCGGTTCCTGAAAGCCCAGGTGGCGGAATTGGTAGACGCACTAGTTTCAGGTACTAGCGCTGCGAGGCGTGGAGGTTCGAGTCCTCTCCTGGGCACCATCGATTGTCGCACGATGACCGTCACCAAGTGACTTTCCCTATGTAGCAGACCCGGCTCCGGCCGGGTTTGTCGCGTCTTGTCTGGCACACTGCGCCACGAGTGGCCCCGCAACGGCCCCGGCTTCGGCCCCGCGCAATGGCAAGCATCGAGAAGACCGCATCTGGGGAGTATCGCGCTCGCGTCAAGCGCAAGGGAGTGCGCGACAGCAAGACGTTCGTCTTGCGCCGCGACGCCGCTGCCTGGGCCAAACATCGCGAGGACGAGATCGACCGCCAGGCCGACCGCACCCTCGGCGAGGTGCGCACCCTCGGCGACGCGCTCAAGCGCTACGCGGCCGAGGTCAGCCCTACGCACAAGGGCGAGCGGTGGGAGCAGATCCGGCTCAAGGCGATGGAGGCGCAGCTCCCGATCACCCTGCCGCTGGCCAGGGTGACGCATGAGCACCTGGCGCGCTGGCGCGACGCCAGGGCTGCCGCGGTCGGCCCGGACTCGGTGCGGCGCGAGATGGCCCTGCTGGGCTCCGTGCTGACGCATGCCCGCCGGGATTGGCGTTGGATCGCCGACTCCCCGATGTCCGACGTGCGCCGGCCGAAGGCGTCGCCGCACCGCAGCCGCGTGATGACCTGGCGCGAGCTGCGCGCGATCCTGCGCACCCTACGGCACCGTCGCGGGCGGCCGACGACGATGAAGAGCATCGTGGCGCTGGCGCTGCTGCTGGCGCTGCGCACTGGGATGCGAGCCGGCGAGCTGACGGGCATGCGCTGGGCGCTGGTCGGGTCGCATGGTGTGCGGCTGCCGGACACGAAGAACGGCAGCGCACGAGAGGTGCCGCTGTCGCGCAAGGCCATGCAACTGGTGGAGCGGGCACGCGGGCTTGACGACGTGCTCGTGCTGCCGGTGGGCACGCAGACGCTTGACGCGCTGTTTCGGGCCGCGCGTGATGCGGCCGGCATCGAGGGCCTGAGGTGGCACGACAGCCGGCACACGGCCGCCACTCGCATCGGGGCCACGGTGGGCCAGCCGGGGCGCCTGAGCTTCCCCGAATTCGTGGCGATGTTCGGCTGGCGCGACCCGCGCAACGCGATGGTCTACGTCAACCCAAGTGCAGCGGCGCTGGCGGGCAAGCTGGATTGACCCGGCGCAGCATCTGAGTCACCCCCGCGCTACGCTCCGGGCATGCACACCCAACACGGACACACCCCGATGGGGCCTAGGGTTCTCCCTAGTGACAGTCACGCTTAAGCGTGTATGATGCGCCCATGCGCTGGACAAAGCGCCCGCCCCGGCGGCCCCGGGAATCCTGACAGGAGCAACATCATGGCCCTCTCCAAGACCGCAGCACTTCGCGAAGCGCGTGGCTTCGTCGGCCGGCCCATCCGCCGCAGCGCGACCGACTACGTGGTCTACGGCCCGTGGGACGACGGCGACCCCCACGGCCCGAGCACCGAGTTCCAGGCCGACAGCTACCCCAAGGCCATCGCCGCGCGGACACGCTGGGTGGCCCGCATCACCCTGTCCCTCATGGGACGGCTCGACGACGATGCCGAGGTCACGATCGAGTGCGGCTACGGCAGCCGGGTCGAGGATCTTGTCAACGCAGCCCTGCAGTGACCGACCCATCCCTCGTCCACCTGCGCATCCCAGCGGCACAGAAAGCCCGCTGGGTGCGCGAGAGCCGCGCCCAGGGGTTGCGACTCACCGACTGGATCATCCAACGCGTGGAGCGCACTATGCCCGTTGTGCCCGTCATCATCCCCGGCGAGCTGTCGTTTGCCGACCTCCGGCTCGGCCGCGCTGCCGACGGATCGGTGTCGTTTGACCTGGCTGCAATTGCCCAGATCGAGCGCGCGAGCGGCCTGCACGAGGGCTATTTCGCCGAGCGCCCAGAGGATGCTGTCGCCGAGCTCATCACGCGCTGGTACAGCACCCACCGTGCCGGCGGTGGGGCGGCTGATCCGGTTGCAGAGGATCTGCTGGCCGAGATGCGCGCCGAGGATGCGCGCGGCGGCGGCCTGAGCTACCAACCGGGGCGGGCATGACGGCCGCCCAATTCGCTGCCCTCGCTGAGTTGCTGCGCCTGCGCGGCGGCCCGGCGCAGGAGGGGGCACGGCTGGTGCTCGTCGACGGACTGGCGCCTGCAGAGGCGGCGCGATGGGCCGGCCTGCAGCCGTCGGCGATCAGCAATGCGCTGACGCGCTGCCGGACAGGACTGCGGCTCGCGCAGATCGCGGCTGGGCAAAGACCGTCCGCGGAGGCCTGAAATCGCCCCGTGGCGCCCCGATCACGAGGCGGGCGGTATCTCCCTGGCTTGGAGGTCGAGCAACGCCTCCTCGAGCGCGACCTGGCGCCGCAGCGCCTCCTCGAGCTCCCGCACCAGCCGGTCCCGCTCGGCGCGCTCTGCTCTGCGGTCCCGCGTGACGTAGCGGCGGGCCTCGTGCAGCGCGGCCCAGGCGATCATCAGCCGCGTGCGCAGGTCACGGCGCTGGCGTGCCCTGCGGCGGGCCAGCAGCCAGTAGCGCAGGCGGGTGAGCGGCCCAGGCACGCCTACTGCCCCGGCGCCGAGCCGGCGAGGCCGGCCGCGCGCACGTAGGCCTGCAGACCCTCTAGGCGGGCGCCGTCGTGGTCAGCCACTGCTGCCACCGTCGATAGAGCTGCTGCACACTCTCGGACCACGACGGCGAGCCGGCCGGCAACGTGGGAGGCGCCATCAGCTCGGCCGGTGGCGGAGGCAGCGTCACCGGGCGCACAGGCGCCGGCGGCGTAGACCTCGACGGCAGAGCGCAGCCGGTCAGTGTCGTCGCGCAGATCAGCAGCAGCGCGATCAGCGCGCGCGAGGCGGGTGCGTGTCTCATCGTAGGCTCTCCGTACTGCGGACGCTGTAGCGGCCTCGCTGGCGCGTGCTGCGGCCTCTGCGGCGGCGGTCGCCTCGGCGCGCTCTGCGCGCTGCGTGGCCTGCTCGGCGGCGGCCCTGGCCTCGCGCGTGTTGCGCCTCTCGGCGATATTGGCGACGATGGCCAGCGCCAGCAGCATGGCCAGCACGGCGGCGATGGCGGCGGCGATGCGGGTCATGGCTGCGCGTCCTTGCCCAGCAGCACCCGCTGCGCGACGTTGGCAGCGCTGTAGAGCCCGAGCACGGCGATCACCACCGTGCGCCACGTCTGGCCGTCGATCAGGCCGCCGATCAGCGACCACTGCGCGCAGGCGAGGCTCGCGACGGCAATGATGAACTTGCGGCTGGCGTACCTCATGCGGCACCCTCCACCGGCAGCGGCCCGCGCTTGCCCAGGCACAGGTCACGCTCGGCCTGGCGGCGCAGCCACACGCCGTAGCAGCCGTGCGCGCGCTCGCGGCAGTCGGCCAGCACGCCGCGGATGCGGACCTTGCTGTAGGCGACGATCCGCTCGCAGGCTTGCGCCATCTTGCCCGCACGCACCAGGTCGCCCAGGCACTGCGTGCGCGGCAGGCAGCTCGCGCACACGTTGGCCGTCCCGACGTTGTACGCGAGCGAGGCCAGCGCGTCGTACTCGTGCTGCTGCATCTGCGCGCCGGTGCGCCCGTAGGTGCAGGCCAGCAGCTCGCGGCCGTGTCGCTCGATTGCCGTGCGCGTCAGCTCGTCGCACTGCGGCCTGGTGTACTGCGTGCCGATGGCCACGCCGCGCACGACGACGCCAGCGCAGACTGTCGGCACGCCGCCCACGTCGGCGTAGACGCGCGTCTCGTTGCCCTCGCGCTCGGTGATCCAGCCGACGAGGCCGACCGATGCGACGACGACGCCGCCGATCACGGCATTGCGGACGGGCGGGGCCATCAGAACGGCCCTCCGGCCGGCGGCGGGGGTGGCGGCGGTGGGGCGCCTGTCATCATCATCTTGACGCCAGCCCAGATGCTGCCGACAGCCAGCGCCGGGGCGCCGATCCAGATCAGCAGCTTGCGCGCGCGCTCGATCCACGCGATTGCGGCGGCGATGTTTTCGGTCACGCTTGTCGCCGCGGCGATCTGCTCGCCGATGCCGTCCAGGCGTTGCACGATGTCGGCTTGCGCATCCACGACGGACAGCATGCCGTCTGCGAGGCGGTCGATCCGGCGCTCGATGTCGGCCATGCGCGCCTCCTGCCTCTGGCGATGCTCGCGTGCGGACGACTGCTCCACGACGACGGCGGCGAGCTGCTCTGTGAGGTGGCGCTGCCCGGCAGCGACGGCGACGGCGGAGTGCTCCAGCTCGTCGACGCGCGCGCAGAGACCGGCGAAATCGGTATCAAGCCCCATGATCCAGCTCCCCACCCCAGGCGCGCGCCAAGGTGTAATGCACTGAGCGCGGATCGCGCTGTTGATCGCGCACGGGCACGAGCAGGCCGAGTGCCGCCATTTCTTCGACAAGCTCGCTGGCATTGTTAGTCGAGATGCCGAGCAGCTCGGCGGCCTGCCGCTTGGTGAGCCAGTCGCGTCGGCAGGCCTTGAGCATCTCGAACACTTTCCCGGCTGCACTGCTGCGGATGAGTCCTGTCACGCCTCGCCCTCCTGCGGCAACAGGGCCGCGCCAACGTCAGCCGCCGTGCGTGCGGCCAGTGCCACAGCGCGCAAGTAGCGCAGGCACTCGCGCATCTGCTCGCTGCTCATGTCCGTCTGCGAGCCCAGGGCAAGCTGGTAGTAGGCGACGCCCACGCCTGGCGCGTAGTCCAGATCGATCAGGCGCCACAGCGATTCGAGCACCGGCGGGCGGCTGTAGAGGTCCACCCGCACGCCCTCGTGCGCTGCAAGGCCTGCGCCGTGCGACTCGCGCCAGCGCAGGCGGGTGCGATAGAGAAGATCGCTCACGAACTGCGCCCTCAGAAGTACAGCCGCCGCAGCGCGAGCTGCTCCAGGCGCGTCACCGGCGTCGTCAGGATCGACGCCTTGAGCGCTGCGTCAACGCCGCTGACGCCTGCGGCGATCAGAAGGTCGATGCCCGCGGCCACGTCAGCACGCTGCAGGTCGATCCACTTGCGCGCGAGGATGTCGGTCACCAGCGCGCGCACGGTGGCGTCGGCGCTGGCCAGCACGGCGAGCTTCGCGGGCCCAAATCGATCCATGAATGGCCCGATGTCGATCAGCCACTCGGCCGGATCGACGGGCGTCGGTGCCTGCGCCCAGGCCGCGCCGTCCCAGTGCCAGCCCACGCCAGCGTCTGCGGCGATCGCCACCCACTGCCCGCCGAATGCGGCCTCTGGCTGGCTCTCGGCCTCGACCACCAGGTCGCAGATGCCGCCGCCGACGACGTGCCCCCACTTGCTCATGCCCACTCCTCGACGATGATGACGCCGTGCGCACCGGCAACGCTTGCCGGGATCGCGTGGTTCGTTGCCGTGCTCGCGGCCCAGGTGCCGCCGCTTGCGCCTGCGCCGTACTGGCCGGCGGCCGGAGCTGCGCCCGCAAGCGGCGCGCCGCTTGCCGGGTTGGTGACGCCTGCGGCCCCGGCTCCGTACAGCGTGCTGCCGCCCGCGCCGCTCTTGTTGCCGCTGCCGTTCACGCCTGCCGCGCCGCCGTTGCCTGCCAGCGTGAGCGGTGACGCAGGTCGCGTGTAGCTCTCGCCGCCGATGAGCGTGCGCGTGACGATGCCGACGTCTGGTGAGGCGCCGCCTGGGGTCAACGCGTCTGACGAGCTGCCGTTATTGCCCACCGACCCGCCTGCAGCATTGAGGTAGGCGCCGAAATAGCTGGCGCCGCCCGCACTGCTGGCCGCGCCGCTGCCGACCGCGTAGGGCACGGCGGCAGCGCCTGCGGGGTCGAGCGCGATGACGCCCATGACGAATGCGCCAGCACCACCGCCGCCGCCTGCGTTGTAGTAGTAGAGGCCGCTCAGGTACTTGCCTGTTGCCCCGCCTGCCCCGCCTGCCCCGACGACGGTGACGCGCGCAAGCCGTGCGCCCGAGAGCCAGACGTGCGAGCCGCTTGCGCCGCCGCTGTAGACCGCGATGCGGTCCGGCGCGCCGAGGGTTGGGCGGATGTCGGACAGCCTCACGTCAGTACACCCACTCCTCGATCACGATCAGCCCGCCGGCGCCAGCACCGCCGGTGCCGAGCGTGCGCGTGGCGCCTGAGGTGCTCGCCGCGCCACCTCCGCCGCCACCTCCGCCGCCACCTCCGCCGCCACCTCCGCCGTTGTTGCACGGCGCCGGGTAGGCCGCGCTGACGTAGGCGCCGCCAGCGCCTCCTGCGCCCAGGAGCGAGGCGCCGCCCGTGCCGCCAGGACCCGCCTTGTCGCCGCCGCTCGTGCCCGGCGCGCTCATGCCGTTGCGCGGCGCAAGCGGGCGCTCTTCGTTCGCGCCGTTCGCGCCGAGCAGTTGCACGCCACCACCGCGACCGCCCTCGAAGATGAGGGCGCCTCCGCCCTCGTAACTGCCCGCACTGCCGTCCATGCCGCGCTCTGCGCGCAACGGCCCGAAGGCCGTATCGGACGCCGCTGCACCGACCGCATACGCGGCGCTCGCAAGGCGCTGCGGGTCGCATTCAATCACGCGTGTCTCGCCGCCACCGCCGCCGCCGCCGGCTTCATAAAAATAGTTTCCGCCACCGTCATTCCACGTCCCCGTGTTGCCGCCGTTGCCACCGCCGCCAACGAGCGTGATGCGGCACCACGACGCACCCGGCGCGAAGGTGTGCGCGCCGCTGCCGCTGGTGTAGCGCGTGGTGCGCGTGGGGGCGCCCAGGTGCGGGCGGAACTGGCTGAGCAGGCTCATTTGACGAGCACCTTCCAGCCGTAAGGCGCGCCGACGAAGCGCAGGATGAGGCTTGCGTCGCGGACGTTGACGGTGAGGTCTTCGGCCACGCCTTCGATGTTCTGACCGTTGCGCTTGACGACGTTGTCGTAGCGCCCATTCGCGAAGCCAACCCACACCCAGTCCCCTGTTGCGGGGCTTGCCGGAAGGTTGGCCCAGCCCTGCGCGCTGTTGGACAGCTCGGCATGCTGCGCCTTGACGAGCTGGTATGGGCTGCCGCTGCTGGTGGAGGCCGAGTGCGCGGTGAGCGGCGGCGCCGTCATGCTCATCAGCGCCCAGCGCGATGGCTGGGTGCTCGGGTACTGGCCCGAGGTGCCGGTGTGCGCCGTCGTGCACAGGTACAGCAGCCCGTTCGTGGGGTCATAGACCCGCGCGCCCACCGCATAGCTGCCAGTGGCCCAGACGGTCGCAGAGACGGCGCCGAGCACGTCCTGCCGCGCGGTTTCGAGGTCGGTTGAGAAGGCGTTGCAGGCTACCGAGAACGCGGTGAGCGCCGGGAAGAACAGATCGCCGCGCGCGCGGAAGTTGGCCGGGTCGAGCGTGGAGGGCGCCGCCGGAAGGATGGGGATGGTCACGTCAGCCCCTCCAGTTGCAGCGTGCAGAAGAAGTGCCGCGGCCCGGCGAGGTCCACGCTGAAATCGCGATACCAGCCGTAGACGATGGTCGCCTCACGCCCGGCCTGGTCGACGGGCACCCACACCACAGGCGTTGCGCGCAGCGTGGAGAGCATGCCGTAGACGCTGTTGAGCGTGATCGCATCGCACTGCAGCCGCACCTCGACTTTGCGTGAGAACGCGCGCTGCACGAGCGTGGTGGCGCCGAACGCGTCGGTCTCCTTGCGGCTGTAATCCTGGATGCCCATCGTCAACCCGTACATCGGCGCGCCGATCTCGACGAGGCCGCCGACGATGAGCGCAGACACGCCCACGGTGTCGCCCGTGCGCGCGAGCGTGATCGTGATCTGCGGGTCGCTGAACAGCGGCAGTCCGGTGAGCACGAGGTCGCTGTTGAAGACGACGGGCGCGGTCATGTACTCATCCCAGCCATCGACGTAGCTGGTATCGAACGCGCCGCTGAAGGTCTGCGTGTTGGGGCCGACCCCGCCCTGGTCGGTGACCGATACCGCCCAGGTTGCCGCCGCCGCGCCGATGATGACGAGTGCGGGCGTCACCTTGCCGGGCTTGAGCACGACGACGATGCTGTCGGCCTCGGTAGTGACGGTGGCGATGGCCTCGTCGAACATGGCCCAGCGGTTGGTCGGGCCAACGTCGATCCACTTGCCGATCGCGCCCGATCCTGTCGGGTCCACGGCGCCGCCGCTGCCCGGGCCGGACGCCGCGACAGCTTCGTACTTGCGGTGCGTCGTGGTGCTGATCACGCGGTTGCCGATGGCGTAGTTGGTCACGTTGGACCACCCGGGGTGATCGTTCTCGATCACCGTCGACGACACGAACTCGGCGTTCCCGATGGGGATCGGGATGATGACCTTCATGGCGCTTGTGGTCATGGCGGGGCGCTGCGCATGGCGAAGGCGTCGCCGTCAGGAGAGGCGCGCTCCAGCACCTGCGCGGTGCGCCTAGTGTAGTTGGCGATGGTGGCGTTCGCCGCCGTCAGGTCTTCGCGGAGCTGCTGAATCTCGCCTGCAAGCGACTCGAACCCGGCCGCCTGCTGCGCCTGCTGTGCCGGGCTCTGCAAGTAGGGGCTGCCAGCACCCGTTGCGCGCAGGGTGTTTTCGAGCGACGCGGCCATGCGCGACTGCATGATGTCGAACTCGGTGCGCGAGCGGGCGGTTTTCTCGAGTTCTTCGGCGAGCTGCTTTGACAGGCCCGGCAGTCGCGCCGCGGCGGACGTGTCGCCCGCGCGAGCGGCGGCCGTGGTGGCCTCGAAATCGGCCTGCAGCGACGCGGCCGACTTGGCGTCGCCGCCGCGCAGGCGCGTGATCTCGTCGGCAATGGTCTTCCACGCCGCCTGCCACGCCTGCGCGACGCGGTCAGCCGCGTCGGATGCCGCATTGCCGGCCGACTGCCACGCCTTGGAGGCATTCTGTGCCGCGGCTTGCGCGTCCTGCAGCGCCCATACCTGCTGCTGTAGCGCGCGGTTGCTTGGGTCGATCAGGTCAAGCTCGCGCTGGCGCAGCTCGGCCGTGCGGCCCTGCAGTTGCAGGAGCTGGGTTTCGAGGTTGTAGCGCTCGCTGGCGATGTCGGCGAGGCTGCGCGCCGCGCTCTCTGCGGCCGGCACCACGGCGGCGAAGGCGTCGGAGAGGCCGACGAGCTGCGCGAACATGCGCGCTCCTGCATCGGTGCTCGGGTCGATGGACTCCACCAGCGCGCGGAAGGCCTCGCGCGTGGTCGGCATTTCCTCGACGCCCAGGCGCGCGAACTGCTCGCCAAGGCGCGCCATGCCGGCTGCCGTGCGCTCGGCCTCGGTGAAGAAGCCTTCGAGGTAGGCCGAAAGCCCGCCGCCGAGCTTGTCCAAACCGCCCGCGCCGCGAATCATGCCAACCGACAGCGCATCGCCACTGCTGCCCACCGAGCGCAGCAGGTCGCGCACGTCGGTCAACTGCGCATAGGCCGCCGCCAGGCTCTCGGCCGTACCGTCCAGGGTGGCGATGATCTGGCCGACGTTGTTTAGCACGCCGCCCACGCTCTCGGCGGCGCCGATGCTCTGGCGCACGATCTCGGCGGCGACATCGCCCTGCTTGCGCGCCACGTCGCCGAGGTCGATCGCCGACAGGCTCAGGAGGTCGAGCTGATAGGTCGCCGTCTCGGTGGCCGAGGCCACGCGGGTGAGCGTCTCGAAGTAGCCCTCGCCGACCTGCTGGAAGGCTTCGAGGCCCGGCAGCGCGGTCTGCGCGATGGTGTCGGCCTGCGCACCGATGGCTACAGCAATCGCCTGCTGCAGCTCGTCGCCCTTCAGGTCCTTGAGCGACAGCGCGGTGATGTCGACCACGAAGCCGGACACCGCATCGGCCACCGCCTGCCCGTCGCGGCCGAGCTGCACGGCAGACGACTGCAGGATGTCGCCGAGGCTCTGGAAGACGAGGCCGAACTGGCGCGCCACGTCGGCGCCGACATCGCCATAGATGGTGTCGAAGCTCTTGTCCTTCTTCAGCCCGAACCAGCTCGACTTCGTGGTCTGCACGTCGGCGTACTGCCGCACGCCCTGTCCGCCGGAGAGCTGGCCCACCGTGCCCTGGATGGACAAGCCGGCGTCGACGATTTCCTGCTTGGTCTTGCCCCACAGTGGGCCGAGCACCTTGTCGACCTCGCGCAGCAGCTTGTTCGTGATGGCGCCGACAACGGGGTCGCCCATGATCGTGCCCATGATCGTGCCCATGTTGATCGCTGTGCGACCGCTGTGCACGTCGACAACGCCCTGCGCGATGCCGAGGTTCTTGCCGGTGTTGATGCCGCCCGCGCGCAGCACCTGTGTGCCAACGCCGGACAGCGCTGCCTCGATGTTGCGCAGCGCCGCGAGCATGCCGCTTTGGTAGGCAAGGCCGATCTGCGCGCTGTCGGCCAGGCGGTTGATGCTCTTGGCGATGCTCTGGCTCTTGGCCTCGGCGTCGCCGAGTACCGTGCCGGTGCCATTGTCCTTCTGCCGTTGGGCTGCGCTCGTTGGTGCTGCGCCGCTGCTGCCCTTGGTGGCAAAGCCCAGGGCGGCCATGATCGCCGCCATCGCCGCCATGCGGAAGAACGCGGTGTAGGGATCGCCACCGGCTTGATTGGCAACGCCCGCTGTTGCCGCAGCCTGCCCCTTGGCCATGGATGCCGCGACCTCGGGCGCAACGCTTGCCGTGGCCGATGCGGCCTGCGCCGCGTCGCCGGAAACCTTTGCTGCAGTGACGCCAGCGATAAGGCCGATCTTCTCGGCGGCCGTCTTCACCGCCAGCGCCAGTTCGACGGCGCGGAAGGCCTTCTCGGTCTTCTCCAGTGCCTTGTACCCGCTCGACCCTGCCTTGAAGAACCCGCGCGCGGCCGCGGCCATGTCGCCGTAGCTCTTGATCTGCTGCTGTGCCGCGACCTGCGCAAAGCGTGCATGCTCGGCCGGCCCCTTGGCTGCCGCTGCGGCTTCGAGCTTGGCAAGCTCCTGCTGCTTCTGTCCGTACTGGTCGAGCACGCCCATGAGCGAGGCCACGGCGCCGCCTGCGCGGCCGAATGCAGCCTCGAACTCGCTGGCGAAGTTCTGCACGGCGCTGGCGTCGTAGAGCTGTTGCAGGCCATACTCGGCCGCCTGCTGGCCGACGAGGTTGATCAGTTCGCGCTGCTTGGCGATCTGCCGATCCAGCGAGGCCAGCGCCTGCGCGTCGTTGGCAAGCGCCGCGCGCGCGGCCTCCATGTTCGCCAGCGCCACCTGCTGCACCGCTTCGCCCAGGCTGATGTTGGCCGCGCGCGCAAGCGCAGTGGCCGCGATGTCGTCTTGCACGTACTGCAAACGCTGCGAGGCGTAGGTCTCATCGTCTGCGAAACGCTTCTGGCGCGCGTTCTGGTAGTCATCCATGTCGCGCGCTTCCTGCTCGCGCAACTGGCGCTGCTCCTCGTTGGCTTTGGCAACCCGCCCGGCGAGATCGAGCGCGGTCTGCGCGTCATCTTCGGCGCGCTGCTTGGCCACCGCCACGGCCGCCTGCGCGCGCAACTGCGCCTGCTGCTGCACGGTGAGCTTGGCGCTTGCCGCGGCGATCTTCTCGGTGAGGCTCAGTTCGAGCTTCTGCGCCTCGGTGAGCTTGCCGCCGGCAGCGGCCTTGGCGTCGATTGAGCGCGTGGTGCGCGCGATCTCGGCGTCGAGTGCCGCGTAGGCGCTTGCCGCCTCGACGTTCGCGCCCTTGGTCTTGTACGTCGCGGCCGTCAGGCTCTGCGCAAGCGTCAGGCGATCCTGGTCGGCGACCATGCCCTCGGTATGCAGCGCATCCAGCGTGCGCAGCGACTCGACCCACTCCTTGTTGACGCCCAGGGCCTTGTTGCGGATGGCGTTCAACTGCTCTTCGGCGCGCGCCTGCTTGGCGGCCTTGCGCGCAGCGGCCTCGCCCACGGTCTCCGGGTTGACGAAGCCGCGCCCGGCGCCTGCGCCCTGCAGGTTGCCCTTGGCGATGCGCGCGATGTTCAGTTGAGCGATGTACTTTTCGAGGTCGGAGATCTCGCTCTTGATGTAGATGTTCTCCGGCGCTGTCTTGGCCTGCGCATAGAGATCCTTCAGCTTGATCTCGGCTTCGGTGATGCGTTGGCCCAGCACCTTGTACTGCTCGGCGGCAGTCATCGCTACCAGCGGCATGACGCTGACGTTCTCGTTGAGCTTCAGCACGCCGCCGGTCAGGGCGTTGATGGCGAAGTTCGTCAAGCCGGCCGCCTCACCGAGCGTGCCGAATACCGTGCGCGTGATCGCCAGCCCCGCGGCGGCGCTGAGCTGCTTGATGAATCCGCCGCCGGCCCGCTCGACGTAGCGCATGATCTCGGCGAGCCGCTCGAGCTCGCCGGCGGACTTCTGGGCCGCACTGGCCAAGCCGCTCGTCGCGCCGGAGGCCTTGTCGATCTGGCCGACGAGCTTGACGGCGACGTTGCCGAGCTGCGTCATCGCCTGCCCGACGGTGACGACGCTGTCCTGGACCTCGCCGGCCAGCGTGCCGGCCTGCGATTCGAGCGCCTTGACGACGGTCTCGGAGGTGATCAGCCCCTCCTGCCCCATCGCGCGCAACTGGCCGATGGTGACGCCCATGCCGTCGGCAATCGCCTTGGCCAGCCGCGGCGTCTGCTCCATGACGCTGTTGAGCTCGTCGCCGCGCAGCGTGCCCGAGGCCATGCCCTGCCCAAGCTGCACGAGCGCGGCCTGCATGCCGGCGGCGCTGCCGCCGCTGACCGTCATCGCGTTGCCGATGGCCTCGGTGACGGTCAGCAGCCGGCGCTGGCTGATGCCCAGATCGCCGGCCGAGCGCGTGATGGCCGCGAAGGTGCCGCCGAGCTCGACGAAGCCCACGCGGGAGCGCTGGGCGATGCCGAACAGGGCTTCGTAGGCGGACGATGCGGCCGCCGCCGAACCCGTGGCCAGCTTAAGCTGGTTGCCGAGCACCGCCACCGCGTCGGCGGTCTGGATGCACGCCGAAGCAACGCCTGCGATGCGGTCAAGCGCCAGCAGACCAAGGCCAGCAGCGGCCAGGTTGCGCGCGGCGCCCGCGGCCTTGTTGACCGCAGACTCGACCTGCCCGGCCGCGCTGACGACCTCGGCCTGCCCGCTGACCGATAACTTGAGCTTGACGTCCTGGGTCATGATGCCGCCGTGCTGCGCCGATCAGCGCTTGCGCTCATGTTGCTCGCGGTAGCCTGCGAGTGCGGCGACCTCCATCGCGCGGGCCATCGCATGCAGATCGGCGCGCTCGCGCTTGCGCACGCGCTGCAGACGCATTTCGGCCTCGATGCGCTCTGCCGGGATGCCGGTGCGCACCATGTCGCCCATGCCTGCGCCGCACCATGCCCACTGCGATTGCAGGCTGAGCCAGAAGCCCCACGCGCGAACGTTCGCCGGCCACAAGTAGAACGGCTCGTCGTCGTCGACGCGCACGGGCCCGTCGGCGTACAGGCCGAACGCCGCGAGTTCTTCGACCGGCACTCCGGCTGCTGTGGGGTCGTCATCGTCGTCGCCGATGCGTAGGTCACCGCGCGCCCACAGTCGCGCGGCGTCACTCAGTTTTTTGCGCGCGCCGCCGCGCCATCGGCCGCAACGGCCGCCACCAGGTAGGACTCGAAGATCAGCCGCTCGATCCCAGGCACCGAGCGCATTGCGGCGAACGCCTCGTCGCTGAACGACGCAGGCGCGCCGGTTTCCTCGTCAAGAACCAAGCGCTGATCGCCCCACCCGACGACATGCTCGCGCAAGAAGTCGCCGATCAGCACGGAGCTGTCGTTGAGCGCCTCGCGCAGCGGCTCGGCGTCAATGCGCCGCGCGTGCAGCGTGAAGGCGTGCGTGACCTTCTTGCCGCCATCGGCGAGCGAGGCCTTGACCGGCACGTCGATGATGTCGGAGATTGCGAGCTTGAATGCCATTGGCGGGTGCTGTGTGGTCGTCAGACGAAGGCGATGCGCAGCTCGTCGTTGCCGGCGCTGGGCACGAGGCGCATGTCGAAGCCGATCAGGCGGCGGCCGTTCACGTCCTGCTTGGACGGGTTGATGAGCTGCACCTGGGGCGCGAACAGGATGGCCTTGTAGCCTGTCGCCGTGCCGATGGTGAGCGCAACACTCTGCAGCGCGTTGGCCTTCACCGTGCCCATGAATGTGACCTCCTGCGCCGCCGAGAGGTCAAGCAGCACGCTGCCGGCCATCTGCCGGTCGGTGATGTCCACCGACTCGCCGGACAGCATCGGCGTGTACTGCACACTGTTGCCGATGTCGATGTCGAGGCCGCGCGACGGGTAGACCGTGCCGCCGGTGATCGCGCCGGTGGCGTAGGTGGCGCCAAGCGTGATGTCGACGACGTTGGCCTTGGTCATCGCCACCGGCGTCTTCCAGGCGGTCAGCGTCGCTGCAGGGTTCGCCGCCGCAGTCTCGCCGCCGTCCAGCGCAGTGAACTCGAATTGCAGCTTGGGCCTGTCGCTGACCTGGGCGCCGAGCTTGGCCGTGCCCATTGCGGCCAAGTACTTGTGCAGCACCCCGTCGTCATAGGCGTAGATGGTCAGCGTCTTCAGACCCGTGCTGACCGGCGTGTACTCGACACGCGCGGGCGTGGCAAGCACGGCCTCGGCCATCGCGCAGCCTTGCAGCAGGCTGCCCAGGCGCGGCGCGGTGCCGGCTGCACCGGAGCCCGCGAGGTCGACCGTGAAGCTGATCTTCTTGGTCGCCGTGGCCACGAGCTGAGGGCTCGATCCGAAGTAGGGCCGGATGTATGCCAGGTCGACGTTCGTCGCGTCCAGCGGCGTGATCGACAGCTCGGAGACGAGCAGCGCATCCGTGGCGCCGTCGGGCACGGCATCGGTGCCAACCGTCGTCTCGATCTTGGCCAGGATCACCGCATTGCGGGCGTAGCGTGGCATGTCAGGTCACTCCTGCTCGTCCTGAGCGTCGTTTGGCGCCCAGTCCTGTAATTCGGTGTCCCAGCGCCAGCTTCCGCCGCCTGGGATGGGGGTGTTCTCGGGCGTGCGCTCTGGCGCTGCCGGCTGCGGGTCAGGCTTCTTGCTGATGACCATCGCTCGCGCCCTCGGCCGCCTGCTCGGCGGCGGCAGTCGGCTTCTCGGCCGCCTGCTCGGCGGCGGCCTTCTTGCCCTTGGCCGGCTTCTCGGCCGCCTGCTCGGCGGCGGCCTTCTTGCCCTTGGCCGGCTTCTTGGCCGCCTGCTCGGCGGCGGCTTCCTCGGCCTCGCGCCGGGCCCGATTGAATGCGGTCAGGCCCATGGCGTCACGCGTTCTTGTGCTTGAAGGCCACGATGCGGATCTGCTTGTTCTCGTAGACCCGCTCCCAGTTGCCGACCGTGCTCAGCTCCGCGCGCGAGGGGAAGGCGCCCGCAGGCGTGCCATTCCATTTGATCCCGCGCGGGTGCAGGATGAAGCGCTTGCGCATCGTCGCCACCGTGTCGGCCGCAAGGATGTCGCGGTCGGTCTCGATGTCCTTCTCGCCGATCACGTCCTCGGCATAGCCCAGGGCGCCAAAGCCGAACAGGTAGCTGGTGTAGGTGCCCGTGGTGACCGGCATGCCGTCGTCGACGATCACCCGGCGCCCCATGTAGAAGGGGATCTCGGCCTTGCCGTCGCTGGACTTCTCGAAGGTGATCAGGTCCTGCTTTGCGAGGTAGGCCTGCGTCGCCGAGTGCATGCCGATGGCGGCGAGTTGGCCGCCTACGTCGCCCAGCTTCGCCACCGAGTCGATGAAGTTCGACGCGTTGAAGCAGCGCAGCGCCTCGGATGCGCCAGCGGACACGTCGTGCACGTTGCCGGCCATCGACGCCGCGCCCATGGCGCCGGCGAGCACCTGCAGCAGCTCCTTCTGCATCTGCCGCGCCCAGTAGGTGGCGACGAGGTCGATGACCGCCTGAAACGGGTCGGCGCCGGAGAGCACGGCCGCCAGGTCGTTGACCGACCACGCGCGGCCGCGGCCGATCACCGCCGCCACGTCCTTGTTCGCGGCGATGTTGCCGACGGTCAGCGGGGTCGTGTCCGAAAGGTTCTCCGCATCGCCGGTCAGGTCGTTGAAGAACGGCATGTTGACCGTGCCGCCGCCGTTGGGCAGCGTGATGCCGGGCACGTTGGCGACGATTCCGGCCGCCCACAGCGCGGAGAGCTCGGCGGTGCGGTTGACGCCGTACTCACGCCACACGTCGGGCTTGAGGATGTCGTTGATGAGGGTCTTGGCCATGGTGCGTCAGCACTCCGGTAGGTGAGGTCAGGCTGCCTGCCGCGCGGCTTGCTCGAGCTGCGCGGCCTGCGTGGGGTTCTCGCGCTTCAGCGCGATCTGCTCGGTAAGGTTCCAGGTGGCCTTGGCGAACGGGTTCTTCGCGCCCCCCGCGCCAGTGCCGCCCGTGAACCCGCTGCCACCACCACCGCCCTCGCCGGCCGGACGCACCAGGTGCGTCTTCGTCTTGGCGATCCACGCAACGCCGTCGGCGATCGAGATCGTCTTGCCCTCCGGGCCGTCGAATGTCAGGTCGTCGCCGTCCGCCTTCACGCGTCGCTCGACAAGCGCGGCCACGTCCTCGGCATCGACGAAGGGGTGCTTCGCGATCTCCGTGGCGATGGCAAGCTGCCTGCGCTCGGTGGCGTACTTGCCGGCTATCTCGTCGGCGCGCTTGACGGCGTCGTCGCGCTCGCGCGTCACGCGCCTGAGCTGCTGCTCGACCTGCTTCGCGGCCTCGGCCATGCCCTTCACGTCGACCTTGTCCAGATCGGCATCGACATCGACGCCCAGCAGCTCGGACAGGCGCTCGATGCGCGCGTCCTTCGCCTTGCGGCCATCGATCGATTCCTTCTCGGCCTTCTTGCGCCGATCTCGCTCGGGGGCGACTTCGGCCTCGATGTGGGTCGAGATGGCGGCCTGCAGCTCCGAAAGCGTCTCGCCCTCGAGCGTCTTGCCTTTGTACTTGTCCAGGTCGATCGGCATGCGTGGTGTGGTGGTTGGTGGCTGCTGCCTGACCGGCATCGCGCGCGGTCGGCGCATCGGCATGGCATCGCGCCTCGCCTTGGCCCGCGAGGCTGCGCTCCACCAGTCCAGCAAACGCCCCGTTTTCTGGACAAGTGCGCCGCAGAGTCCGCTCGCATGGACTTTCAAATCGCGCGAAAGCGCTTTGCGTTCCTGGCCGAGGCCATGAGCGGCAACGGCGGATTCCGGCCGTCGGTGAGCGTCGCCTGGGAGGCCCAGGAGATCAGCACAAAGGACTCGGCCGGTAACGTGATGCAGGCCATCCGGCGCGTCCCGAAGATCGCGGCACCGTGTCACCTCGTGCCATACCAGCGCGAGAGCGCCGAGCGCTACGCCGCGCGGGCCGCGGTGGCGCATTACGAGAACCACCTGCGCGAGGCCTGCGAGCGCTTCATTAGCTACCTCGGTCGACGCCGCCCGATGCGCACCGGCACCGAGGCGCCGCTGGTGCATCTGCTCATCGACGACGCCACGTTGCAGGGCGTGCCGCTCGACGACTTCCTGCTGTCGGTCGCGCTCAACGTCCGCGCTCGCGGCTCGATGCTCGTAGTGCTGCAGATGCCGGACACCGCGCCGGCCATCTCGCTGTTCGACCAGATCGAGCGCCGCCGGGTGCCCTACATGCGCATGATCGAGCCGGAGCGCGTCGCCGATTTCCAGCTCGACGGCGAAACCGGCCTCTTCTCGTCGCTGTCAATAAACTGCATCGAGATGGTCGACGGCTCACCGCAGCCGTGCATCCGCACCTGGAACGCCGAGGGCTGGGCCGTCATGTACGGCGACCGCATCGTGCGCAGCGGCACGCACCCGTTCGGCTGCTGCCCAGTGCTGCCCGTCACCGAGACCGGCGACACGTTCCCGGTGATCGGCAAGTTCGAGCAGATCGCAGACATGAGCATGCGCATCTTCAACGAGCGCAGCGAGCTCGATGAACTGCTGCGCGGCCAGACCTTTTCGCTGCTGACGATGCAGATCCCGCCGGAGGCGGACCAGGTGCGGGCGCTGGACGCGGTGGCCACCATCGGCGTGCACAGCATGCTGACGCACCCGGGCATCACGCCGGCTTTCATCTCGCCGGATGCCGCGCCGGCGCAGACCTACCTGGCCACGATCGAGGCGCTGCAGCAGTCCATCAAGCGCGTGGCGATGGACGAGGCCACGACCGAGGGCGGGCAGGCCGAAAGCGGCGTCGCGCGCCGGCTGCGCTTCGAGCGCCTGAACGCTGACCTCGCAAGCTTCGCGCGGCAGATGCAGGCGCTAGAGCGCCGCATCTGGGTGATGTTCGAGCGAGCCATCGGCCGCGCGCCGCAGGTCACCACCGAATGGCCGAGCGATTTCAACCTCGTCGACACGCCAACCGAGCTTGACGTGCTGACCATGATGCAGGCGGCTGGCTTTGGCCCCCTGGCGCTGGCGCTCAAGCGCCGCACCATCGCCGCCGCCGAGTTCGACGCGGCCGACGAGGAAGACAAGGCCGCCGTGCAGGCCGAAATCGACGAGGCCACCAAGGCGGACCCGCAAGACGTCACCCCGCAAGACCATCCCACAGGAGACTGACCCCCATGGCAAAGCATGCCAACGCCACCCTTCGCAGCGCCTGGGCGCAGTCGCTCATCGACACGCTCGGCGCAAGCCACAAGATCAAGTTCTACAGCGGCACCCAGCCGGCGGACACGGGGGCTGCGCACACCGGGACGCTGCTGGCCACGCTCACCGCAGACGCCACCCCCGGCAGCGTGTCGGCTGGCGTGCTGACCTTCGACGCCGCGAGCTACACGCAGACCAACAGCAGCCACACGAGCGGCACGCCGACCTACGTGAGCCTCACAAAGAGCGACGACACGCGCGTCTATGAGCTGGCCATCCCGAGCGACGGCATGACCTTCACCGGCACGGTCCAGAACGGCGTCGACATTGCGCGCGGGGCCTGGACGTGGACGGCGCCGGACGCCTGACGCCATGCGCTGGTACCTCGTCAACCTCGCCTGCGCCGTTGACCAGCTCGTCAACGCGCTCGCCAACGGCTGGTGCGACGAGAGCATGAGCAGCCACGCCTACCGCCTGCACCGCGACGGCAAGCCCTGGGGCTGGCTCATGCGCGTCTATGACGTGCTGTTCGCGTGGCAGCGTCGCCCGGCAGGCACCACGGGGCACTGCCACTGGGCGTACCTGCGCGAGCAAGAGCGGTATCAGGTGCCGCCGGAGATGCGCACAGTGCCTGTGCATGACGCAGCGACGCGCAAAGGAGCGGACGAAACATGAGCATGACCACGCAGCAACAAACCGCCCTCGAATCCCTCGCCGGCCGCGCGCTCACCGAGGGCGAGGTGACGAGCATCGGGGCACTGGTGGACGCCTGGGACACCCAGGGCATCGCCGACGCCCTGAGCGTCGGGCGCACCCGCGTCGAGCCGCGCCTCATCAGCGAGCGCGGCGTGCGTGCGCTGCCCGTGCTGCCGCGCAGCAGGCATGCCCTGCTGTCCGAGCTGGCCAGCGCCGCGACGGCAGCGCCCGCGTGGCTCGTGCCGACCCTCACCGCAGTGGGCGTGCCGGCTGACGACCACGACGCCTACGCGGCCGACCTGGCCAGCGCGCACGGCTGGCTGCTCAACGCCGACGGCCTGGACGTTGGCGCGCCGGCAGCGCGGGCCATGCTCGACATGATCGCGATCGCGGTCCCGGCCACCGCCGCCGCCTGCACTGCCGTCAAGGCCCTGGCCGAGCACCCTGATCCCATTACCCACATGCAGGTAGCACTCGCCCTGCAAGGAGCCGCGTAATGCTGCCGAGCTACTGGCGACTGCGGGCCTCGAATACGCAGAACCAGAGCGTCACCGTGACGGTGAAAGCCAAGCCCTGGAAATTCAACTCCTCCGGCCAGATCGTTTTCGGCTCCGAGGTCACGCTCATCAGCGCGTCGAGCCTTGCCGCCTCGACGGGCACCGGCGTGAGCAGCGCGCAGAACAACGACACCTCCGGCGCCTACTGGCTCGGCCTGCACCTCACTGCGAGCTATCAGGCCGGCGCTGCGACGAACGGGACGGGGGCCGTCGTGCTCACGATCGAGGCATCGACCGACGCAGGCACGACCTGGCCGACTGCGGGCAATGGAATATTCGCGGGCGCACACACGCTGCTCGCGGCTGACGGCACGACCGGCATGCTGCGCAACCACGAAGTCTGACCGTGCCGCTGATCGCTGTACCGAGCCGTTCCGAGGCGCCCCTGCATAAGCTGGGGTGCCCTGTCGTCCTGGCAGCACGCCCGAATTCTCGCGGAGTCTTCGAGACTCGTGTCATTCTCGGGCCAGATGACGTCACCCCCTCTAGCCCGAATGTGGCGGGCTCGTCGCACGAGGGCGAGTTGGCGGCGGCAATTGGCACCAGCGCAAACGTACTCCTTGGGGAGTTCGGCGGGTTCCCCGCGGGTCACAGCGATTACGTCGTTGGCGCCAGGGTGAGAATTTTCAAGCAACCCGCTGCCGCCGAAATCCTATTTGGGTCGTACACAGACATAACCAGCATTCGCGCGGTGCTGAACACGGCAGGCACGATGACGTTCGGCTACCGTGACGCCGCCTGGGCGCAGAAGGCCAATGGGACCATAACGGAGGTGCCGTTCGGCCGGTGGGCGTGGATCTGTCTGGTGCTGCAAGGCAGCCGCTGGCTTCGGGTTTTTATCGACGGGATTAAGGTCCACGAGGATACCGGCGACGCCAACGCGGCAGAGTTGACTATGGCCTCCACGCTGAGGGTCTACAGCAACACGAGCGCCGCGGTGGCCGAGGCATTTATGGCGCGCGGTATCCCGCAGTGGCTGCCACGAGTCGAGCCCCCCCGCCAAATCTGGGTGCCGACGGCGGCAGCCCCCAGCATGCCTACGCTGTCCCTGCCGACCGTCACCGCCATCGGCGCGACGCAGGCCACCCCGCGCGTAACGCTGACGTACTGACATGGCGCTGCTCTACTACGTCGTCTATCCGGTCGCGGGCAGCAAGCCATCGGCCGCCCAGGTCAAGTCAGGCAAGGACGCCACGGGCAGCGCAGCAGTCGCAGCCGGCTCCGAGGCCGAGCTTGGCACCTCGGGCACGCAGACCTGGGGCACGCCAGCGACGGGGCTGACGGCGGCGACGAGCTACAAGGTCGCGTTCGTGCATGCGGACGGCGGCGACGCGGACGTGGTGGAGTCGGCGGCGTGGGAGACGCTGGCGCTGGCCGAGCTGGCCGCCACTGGCGCGACTGGCGCGTTCTCTGGTGGAGCTGACAGCCCGGCTACTGCTGAGCTTTCCGTCACCGGAGAGCCAGGCTCATTCGCCGGCAGCGCATCAAGCCCTGCGGTTTCCGCGCTGTCAGCAACGGGCGAATCTGGTGCGTTCAGCGGCTCTGCTTCGTCCACGACTACAGCATCGCTTGCCGTTACCGGAGGCGCCGGAGCGTTCGCAGGCTCTGGCAGCAGCCCGGCCGTTGCTTCGCTTGCGGCCACGGGCACAGCAGGCAGCTTCTCCGGTACGGCCGGCGCGGATTCGAGCGCCGCACTGGCGGCCACCGGTTCCGCTGGCGTGTTCTCCGGCTCTGCCTCTGCTGCGGCCGGCTTTGTCGCCGCGCTCAAAACGTTCGCGTCACCGTCGCGCGCGATCATCTTCGCGTCTCCTGATCGGGCCGAGGTCTTCGCCTCGCCTTCGCGCGCCTTGGTCTTCGCCTCGCCTTCGCGCGCCGGCATCTTCTACCCGCCATCGCGGGCGGCGACTTTCGCGAGCCCGGATCGGGCGCTGCACTTCGTCAGCCCGTCCCGCGCGCAGGCCTTCACCAGCCCCGCACGCATCTTCTGAGGATCCCCCATGGCCCACCTCGGCACCATCACCAAACAGCCTTCCGAGAAGCTGCCGTTCGACGTGAGCTATGCCGACGTGCTCGGCATGCGCTCCGGCACGGTCGGCACGCCAACAACCGCGATCAGCGGCGCCAACCCGCCGACGATCAGCGACACATCACTTTCCGGCAGCACATTCCAGTTCTACATCGCGGGCGGTGCTGACGGCGGCGCTCACGTCATCACCATCACCACCGACATCACCGTGGGCGGCAAGGTCGAGACGGTGCAGGACGAGATCAGCGTCGTGATCGAGGAAATCAACTGATGCCCGCCGATCTGCACGCGCACGCTGCCGCAAGGCCTGCAGGTCAGGCGCCGGAGCGCGTGGACCTGCGCGCGGGCGAGGAGCGCACGCTGCTGCTGGACTGCCGCGCGCTGCTTGGCACTGGGGAGCTGATCGAATCCGCACCGGCTGCGACAGCCACGCCCGCGGGGCTGCGCGTGTCCACCGTGCGCTCGCGCGCCGGCACGCATGTGGAGCTGTCGGCCCGCTGCCCGGCCATCGGAGAGATGCGCGGCGCACCGTGGCGGGACTACCTCGTCACCGCACGGCTGCGCACCACGCGCGGCCAGGTGCTGCAGGCGGCGCTCACGCTGCGGGTGCACGCGGAATGAAGCTCACCGCAAGCGTCAGCGGCGACAAGGCCGTCCGCGCCGAAATGCTGCGCCTTGGCACGCTTGCGCGCCGGGCGCTTGACGCGACAGCCGTCGAGGTCGAGGACTACATCAAAGCCGAGGCCGGCCAGCACACCAGGCCAGGCGGCACCGGCGCCCTGGTGCGCAGCATCTACAAGCAGCGCATCCCGGATGGCTGGGAGCTTGGGCACGACCTGCAGCACGCGCCGCATGCGCGATGGGTGCACTGGGGCGCCCGGCCGCACGTGATCAGGCCGCGCCACAAGAAAGCGCTGCGCTGGGCCAACGGCGGCGCCTTCGTCTTCGCCCGCGTCGTGCACCACCCCGGCCACAAGAGTGATCAGTGGCTCGTGCGCGCCGCGGCGCGGGCGCCGCGCATCTTCGAGCAACACCTGATGGCCCTGCGCGGCCGAGGAGCCTGAGCATGCCGCTCGTCTACACCTACTCCGACAAGTACCTCGAGCCGCTCGTGACGGTGGATATCGAGACGCGCGCCACGGCCGATGTCGCCATGGATGGCAGCTTCCCCGCCGAGCACACCGCCAAGCTGGTGCGCCTGCGCGCCTACGTCATCACCTGCACCGAATGCCAGAAGGCCACTGACGACGTGTTTGCCGCCAAGCTGTCCGCCTACCGCAAGGAATACGCCGAGGCGCTCACGCGGGCGCGCATCGCGCAGGCCGCGCTCGATGCGGCCACGTCCGGCAGCGCCGGCTCGGTCTTCTCGATCGAGCTGGTGCGGGGCTGAAGATGGCCAGCGTTTGGCCCACCCTCGCCGCCGTTCGCGCCGCGCTTGCCGTGCTGCCCGGGGTTGCGACCTGCAAGGTGGGCTTCGAGGCGAACATGACGGCCGCCGACTACCCCATGGTACGCATCGTGCCGAGCAAGATCGCCGACGGCACCAACCTGCAGCAGCGCGGCACCGAGGTGATGGTCTACTTCGGCCAGCCGATCCACGAGTTCACAACCGACCTGCAAGGTCAGTGGCAGTCGCTGCTGACGATGGAGGATGCCATCCTGAAGAAGCTGCAGGCGTCGCCGGGCTTCTTCTTCGGCTACCGCGACACTTTCCTCGACGAGGATCGGATCGAGGCCTACAAGGTGCTGGTGATCAGGGGGACGGTCGAGGGGTGATCAGGCTGCTCGGCGCGGCAACCCTGTCCCCCAGCCGCCGCAGCCGGTACAGCGGATCGACGCCGGCATTCACCACGGCGTCGACGCTCTTGCCGTTCAGTACCGCCAGCGCCCGGGCCTTGGAGCCCATCACCCGGGCGGCCTCCTCGATGGGCATGCTGCGCAGGTAGGCGGCCTCCGCGCCCGGCTGCATGCGCGCGCCATCGGCGCTCAGGTCTGGACGCGAGCGCAGACGGCACCAGCAATGCGGATGGTAGGGCGGCTGCGGCGCCCGCGCCTTGGGGTAGCAGCCCGGACCCAGGCCGAAGAGGTCCGCGCGCGCGTGCAGGTCGCAGATGTCGGTCTTCGGGTGCGCGGGGTTCATGCTCACCTGCACGACATCGATGCTGTCGTCGGCCATGAGGTCGGCGCCAACCTGCGCCTGGTGCGCGCGTGCCAGCTCGGTGCGCGCGATGCGGCTGGAGAAGTAGCGATTCTTCTCGCGCTGGGCGATCTCGAGGCGGCGCTTGAGGGCATCAACCCCATCGCCTGACGCCCACCCGTCCAGCGCCTCGCTGTAGGCCGCGCGCAGGGCCTTGGTCTTCAGCCGCGCGGCCTGCTGCTGCCCCTGTTCGACCAGCCGCGTGAGGCTCTCGCGCGCCTGCGGGTCGGCTGTGAGCGCGCGCAGGGCCTTGGGCAACTCGGCGCGCGCTGCGCCCTCCAGCGGGCGCCTGAGGCCGTCGGTCGGGTTGTAGCCGTCATAGAGCCGCATCGCCAGCGCGTGTGCCTGGTGCGTGCCTTGCGCATGCTGGCGCACGATGGCCAGCGCCTGCGCCGCGGTCTCGACGTTGTGCAGGTACAGCCGGCGCGAGAGCGTCAGGCCGCCCACGGGCATGGCGCGCACCTCGGCCACGCCGACCGCGCGCCCCAGCAGCTCGCCGAAGGCCGCCGCGAGGGCATCGGCGAACGCGCCGCCGAACTCCGCCTGCGCCGCCCGGATGGCCTCGCGCGGCGTGATCTCGCCGTCCTCGAGCGCCTTCCACATCCGCGCGAAGGCCGCCAGCGCAAGCGCGTTGACCTGCGCCCCTGCGCGGGCCAGCAGCGCGGTGATGTCAGGCGCCGGCATCGTCACCCTGCCCGAAGGCGAACCGGCGCACCGTGCGCTGTTGCAGCGCCTCCTGCACCACCACGTAGGCCGTGGACCGGCTCACACCAAGCAGCGCCGGCAGCCTGCGCCGCGCCTCGGTCGCCGTGCACTGCGCCAGCAGGCTGCTCGTGACGTGCATGCGCAGCGCTGCCTTGAGCTCGGAGCGCTTGAGCCCGCGGTGCTCGGCGACCTGCGCCAGCAGCAGCAGCAGCCGCTCGCGGGCCTTGGCGGTGACGCCGGCGCGCTCCATTTCGGCCATCAGCCACTGCACATCGTCCGGGCCGTCCGATGCGTGCGCGCGGGTCATAGGCCGGGGGCGCTGAGGGTGGAGGCCATCGGCCCGCGACCGATGCCATGCCATGCGATAGCTAAGCTCATCACGCCGTCGTCGTGCCCACCTCGCGGGGCGCTGTAGCGCAAGGCGCCGCTTGGCAGTCGCTCCTGGTCGAATGCCATCAGCTCGTCAATCAACCACTGCACGGGAGGGATGCGGATTGCTCCCTGCTCGAATGCGAGCGCCAGCGACTCGACGGCCTCGGCCTTGCTTGCCTGCGTGGTCTGGAAAGCCCTGACCGGAAGGTTGCGCCTGCGCAGCTGCTCGACGAGCGGCCCGCCCATGCTGTTGCCCTCGGCCACGATCTGAGCGCCAGGGAACCGCTGGTGCATGGCCTGCAGGCGCCCGAGCTGCACCGCGTAGTCGATCTGCGTGAAGCGATCCACGGCGACTACAGAGCGGTCGCGCGCATCGATGACCGTGATGACGGTGAAATCCTCGTGACGCCCCCAGTCCACGCCGATGACGTAGGCGCGGCCATCCGCTGCTGCGCGTGCTGCGTGCGGGTCGGCGTGCAGATCGGTGTCAACCGCCGCCATTACGCGGCGGAACACCCCGCCGCCGTCTTCGAGGAACTGCGCGAGGTACTCCTGCGCGAAGATGCGCTCCGGCAAAGCCAAGGCCTGCCGCTCGATTTCGGCGGCCGGCAAGTGCGGGTTGTCTGCGCTCGGCGCGTGGTGATAGGCCCACAGCGGATCGCGCTGCGCTAGCTGCGACAGCGACCAGAAGTAGTTGCGACCTTTGGGCGTGCTGAAGAACCACGCCCCGCCGGCGTGGTCGGTCAGCGTCGGAGACAGCGACGCGTTCCATGCCGCCTCCAGGTGCCGCGCCATGGCCGCCTCGTCGACGATCATCAGCCCGTACTTGCGCCCGCGCCCGGCGTCCTCGTCCTCGAGCGTCCAGAAGTCCAGCGCCGCGCCGGTTGACAGCTCCATCCGGTGCAGGTTCGCGTCCGTGCGCACGATGAACGGGCGGTACAGCCGCTTTGCCATGCGCCACGCTTCATCCATCAGCTTGTAGCTCGGAGCGACCCAGGCAACATCGAAGCCCGTGCGCAGCGCCGTTTCCCTTCCGGTCCATGCCAGCATCAGACCAAGCGTGGTCTTGCCCCACCGGCGCCCGCAGGCCACCACGTTGAAGCGCCGCGCGTACTGCAGCACGCGCTCCTGGCCTGGGTGCAGGATGGCTTTGCCTGTCACCGCGCTTGCCCGTCGATCAGCACCTTCTGGCCGATGAGCACCGTCCACTCGGGCTCTGGCGGCGCCTGTGTGCTGGCCTGCTCGTCCAGGCCGTAGGCGGCGCGTTCGCCCTTCTGGCGAATGGCCAGCATCTCCGACGCGATCTTGGCGGACTTGCCGATGTTGAAGTCACCGGCGATGTCTGCCGTCCTGAAGTGCTGCCTGTGCTCGGCCCAGTCTGCTCGGTGGCGCTCGATGAGGTCTGCGCGGATGTCTTCGGCGAGTTCTCGGGCTGCCTTTTTTGTGCTTCCGCCCGAAAGTTTCGGCGAAAGTTTGCCGTCGAACTCGCGGCGGTCGGCCTTGTACTGCGCGCGGCGCGCCACGTCCTGCAAAGAGGCGTCCCGCTCCCATCCTTCCTTCTTTGCGCGCTGGCCGACAGCCGCGTGACTGACCCCAAGCGACTTGCCAAGCTCCTTGAATGTGAGCAGCGGGTCTGCCTCCCACCTGATGCGGGCAGCGACCCACTGGTCGGCGCTCAGGCGAGGCATGGCCCCTTCCCCGTCGCATCCTCTGCTGCTGCCGCCTTGACCTCGTCGTGGCTGACGAGCGCCACCGCCAGCAGCGAGCGATAGGCTGGCGTGAGCTTGCCGGAGCGCCGCGACTCGTCGAACGCCGGCGAGCGGGCGACCATGCGCGCGCGGCAGCCGTCGCATGAGGACTGGAACAGCATCCACGGCTCAGTCTTGGCTCGAGCGCAGTCGTGGCAGTAGTCCCCCTTCACGCGGCGATCTCCTGTTGCGCTGGTTCGGCGGCCAGCGGCCAGACCTGGACGCACACGCATGGAGAGGCCGCGTACCGCTTGCGCACCCGCAGGTCCACCACGAGCACGTCGTCGCGCCACAGCACGCCGTTGAGGCCGTCGAAGATCGCCTTGACGACGTTGTCGGCGTCGGGCTTGGTTACCGGCATCAGCTCGCCGGCCAGCGCCATGCGCAGCTTCTTGCGCGACCAGCTCGCCGGCACCTGGGCGTAGATGAACACGCTGCAGCCGACGGCGCAATCGAGCAGCGCGCGGCCAGCCATCGCCTGCTGCGCGGCGTGCGCCACCAGGCCCTCGTAGGCCACGGTCTTGGCAGGCGTGGCCATGCGTGTGAAGCCGCCGATCTTGACAACCTTGGCGCGACCCTTGCCTTGGGGCGGGCCCGGGACGATGAACTCGATCACGCCTTGCCCTCCCTGCCCGCGTAGGCCGCCTCGATCGCGCTGCCGGTGCGCAGGTAGGAGCCCGGAGTCATCGCCGAGAAGAACGGCTCCACGCGCTCGGGCGTGAATCGGCGGTCGACGAACGGCGGCGCCGTGATGCGCACCGGCTCTGCTGCCGGCCTCATCGGCTTCGGCGCCATGGCCTGGGCGATCGTCGTCGCGCGCTTGGCCGTCTGACGCTTGGTTGCCGCCGCAGCCCATCCGACAGGTCCGGCTGCTGCGGCCTGCTCTGCGTGCTGCAGCGCGAACCACAGCTTGATCTGCCGCCCGCTCTCGACCTTCGGCACGACGCCGATCAGCCGGCCGGCGCGCTGCATCTCGGCCAGTCGCCCAGCGACACGCTTGGTTGGGCTGCAGACCTCGCGGGCAAGGCTCGTCGTCGTGCGTCCGCTTGGCGATCGATCGAGGGCCGCCAGCAGCAGGGTGCGTAGCCTCGTTTCGGATTTCGGGCAGCCCATCAGAACACCTCCAAGGCCCCACCGCGCAGCGGCTCGGGCAGTTCGTGGTCGGGGATGCCGGCGCCGAGAGGCTGGCCCAACGGCATGACGCAGGCCACGAAGCCGCGCGCCCATGCCAGCGTGCGCAGATCCACGACGCGGCCGGCATCGTGGTTCGAGATCACGCGCTGGGCGCACAGGCGGGTCAGCTCGCGTTGTTCGGCGGTCATGCCATGCCTCCCAACACGTAGGGCTCGGCAGGCGTCGCGCGCTCGTCGGTGAAGCGCATCGACGGCTCGTGAAACCACAGCTTCACGCGACCCTCGAACGCCCCGTTGCGCTGCTTCTCGACCGTGACCAGCGCGTCAGGCTGCGCCATGTCGGTCTCGTCGGCCTGGCCGCTCTGCACGCGCTGCGCCTTGGGCTTGTTCGCCCACACGGTAACGACGTTGTGGCACTGGTCGCTGATCGCTGCCGAGCCGCGGAGGTCGTACTTCGTCGGCGGCTTGTCCTCGCCGGCCTGCGGCTTGCGGCAGTGCGCGACGAGGTGCACGTGCAGGCCGGTCTCCTGGGCGGCGCGTACGAGGTCCGTCGTGAACTGCTTCTGCTCGTCGAGGTGCTCCTCGCTGGCGCAGACCATCATCATCGAGTCGATGAGCACGTGCTGCCCCTGCAGCTCGTCGGCGAAGTAGCGCAGCAGCGCCATGCACAGCCGCGGCGTGATGCGGCCCTGGTGATCGAACAGCCATAGCCGGCCATCGGACCAGCGCGAGAACGCATCCACCTGGTGGCGCATCGGCACTGCGAGGCCGTAGGCCTGACGCACCATCCGGGCGAGCGTGCGCGTCGGCGACATCTCGAGCGAGACGATGAGTGTGCGCTGCCGCTGCACGCACAGGTCGAGTGCCGCCTGCCCCGTGAACATCGACTTGCGATGCCCGTTGTACCCGGCCCAGGCCGTCACCTCGCCGGCGCGGAACTGCAGCACATCGCGCAGCTTGGTCGAGAACATCGACGGGTCGCGCTTGCCGTGCTCGTGCGGCGCGAATGCTGCCGCCAGGTCATCGGCGAACGCGCTCGCGGCGCGGACCTTGGCGCGGCATTCGGTGCCGCGCTCGTAGGCCCCGAAGTCGATGTCGTCGGGGATCATGCCGGCCATGCGTGGCCCTCCAAGCTGTCGACGCTGCGCTCGTCGGTGAACGCCAGCACGCGGCTTGCGCCGGCCTGCAGCAGCGCGGCGAACAGGGCCGCGGCGCGCTCATCGCTGCCGCCCATCACCACGGCCGGCATGCCCACCGCGCAGCGCAGATCGAGCCGGGCAATCGCGTCGGACGGCTGCACCTCGACGAGCGCGGCGTCGCTCCACTCGGGCCACGTCGACCAGTCGCGCCAAGCCGGCACGGCGTCCAGGTCGAAGCGCGCGAAGCGCGGCCTGACGCCTCGGCGGCGCATGGCGATGAGCGGCTCATGGCCCCGCATCACAGCGCTCCGGCGAAGGGGTCGGCCGAGGAATCGCGTCCGCCATTGGCCCGTTGGGGCCCGCCTTTGTCCTGCTCGCGGCCAAGCCACCCAACGACGAAGGCGTTCACGCCTCGCCGGGTCTTGCGCCGTGCAGGTTTCGCCACCAGCCAAGCGCGCATGGTGCGCAAGGCCTGGGGCACATCGACGGCCGGGAACGACTCGGACCACTCGGAGACCATCGCAGCCGTGACTGCGTGCTCTGTGCCGTCGTTCAGCGGCAATGCGACCACCGTCGGAGCTGCGGCATCGTCGGCGAAAGACGACGGTGCATTACTCCTTCCTTTCCCTTCCCTTCCTCCCTGCGCGTCACTGTCGCGTGTTTCCTTCGTCACTGTCGCGTGGTGCACGCGTGGCGCACGCGTGACGCACGCGTGAGGGTCTGGCAGCGTCGAGGCTGCTTCTCTCGGGTTCAAGTGCTGGTGCAGCCCGAACTTGGGTATCCAGGCAAAACCGTCTCCGTAAAGCTTGACCAACTGAGCAGCCACGAGCTCGGAGCACAGCGCCTCGATATCACAATCGTCGGCAGGCAGATAGCGAATCTTGAACGTGCGCGGCCTCCAAAGCAGCCGCCCATCTCGGTCGCTCTCACACCACAGCGCGATGTAGAGCAGTCTGGCCATCGGGGACAGCGAAACGATGTCCTCGCTGGTGAAGAACTCGGGCTTGATGGTGCGGATGCGAGCCATGCGTCTAGATCCCTCCACCCATCAGCCCATCCATGAGCCGCATCGCCCTGTGCACCGCCTCTGCCAGCGCGTGGCGGGTGACGCTCATGCCAGCACCTCCCCTGCGAGCCGATTGGCCGCGGCGCGGAACGCCCTGCCTGCCTTATCGCGCCGGCTCGCCCTTTCCGCCGTCCGACGGACAGCCGGCAGCACGACGGCGAGGTCGGCAAGCAGCTCTTGGATCCGGCCCGCAGCCTCGTAGCAGGTTGCATTTGCCACGCCGTCCGGGCTATCCAGCTCGGCGCCTAGGACGTTGAGTGCGCAAATGATGACGGCCGTACTGCTGCGTGGCGTTGTCATTGGATCGGCCTCAGCTCTGCTGGATCAGCCGGCATCGCGCGGCGCACGAACGCGGCGGTCACCTCAAGGCGCAGCGCCGCGTCTTCACTGCCGGCCGCCTGCGCCATCACGACGCCGGCCACGCTGCAAAGCGTCATCGCGTAGTTGGCGATCTGCGCGCGCTCGGTCATGCGACACGCGGTCAGGTACTCGCCGACGGCCCTCTTGGCGAGATCCTCGGCCTCGGCCGGAGTGGCTGGGCCGCGTTCGCTCGCGTCTTTGCTCATGCCGCCACCTCCTTCGCCCGCCGCCGCTCCGCGCACCCCACGCACACCCACAGCCCGCGCCACTTGCGCCGCCCTGCGTGGCTGTACTTGCGCGACGAGCACAGCGCGCACAGCCACGAGCTGACGGCAAGCCCCTCGCCGACGGGTATCCATGGCGCATCAGGCGCCGTGCGGATGCGGTCGCTCATCGCGCGCCGCTCCCCATCAGCACGCGCCGCAGCGCGGCGTTCTCCTCGCGTGCGCGCCGCAGTTCGGCCTGCAGTTCGGTCTCGCGCTTGCGCATCGCGTGCAGGTCGTAGCCGCGCGCGTGCGCCATCCACAGCAGAGGCGCGTCGTTGCCGCAGGTGTCCATGAGCTTGGACAGCTTCGGCCAGACGACGCCCTCGCCGCCGCTCTCCCAGCGCGAGAGCTGGCCCTTGTCGCTGCCCAGCTCGGCCGCGATCTGCTTGGCTTCGAGGCCGGCCGACTCGTAGCAGTAGGTGATGGCCTTGCCGAGCGACTGCTTGCGCTCGACCTCGACGAGGCTGATTTCCACGGGGATGGCGATCTGGTTCACAACGCTGCGCAACCTTGTTGAGAGCAGTTGAGAGGCATCACAAGCGACAGTTGCGCCATGACGACCCGCTCACGCCGCATCGCGCGCCTCCTTCCCCGGCGCGGCCACATCCAGCAGCGGCCTGCCCTTGGGGTGCGGCCACGCGGGGTCTGGGATGCGGTACCAGCGCTCGGCCAGGTCCGGGCGCAGCTCCTCCACCGTCACGCGGCCGTCGGTGGCGCGTTCGATGGCGGGGCAGCGTTCGGGGGCCATCTGCCGCCGGCCGGTCATGCACTGATACAGGTACTGCTCGTGCAGGCCAGTCGCGGCGGCGAGCGAGTGCCTGTCGGCGGAAGAAAAGTCATCCATGGCGCCGCAGTCTAGCCTAAGGCTAGGCAACGGTCTAGCCCCGGCGACTTGCCGAGCCCTAGCATGGCGCTCGACCATCGCGGGCATGGACCCAGCAGTTGAGGCGCTGCGGCGCTTGATCGGCACAAGTGCCGCCCGCCGCCAAGAGATTGCCGACACTATCGGCGCCAGCGAGCAGGCCCTGTATCAGATCCTGCGCGGCATCCCACTGAAGTCAGGCGCGCCGCGGTCTGTTGGTCGCTCGCTGAGGGAGCGGCTGGATCGGCACTTCCCGGGCTGGCTCGACGCCTCCTCCACCGCCCCACCCTCCCCGGCCGCGCCGACGCTGGGTGAGGCGCTGCCGGTGGTGCTGGGGCGGCTGCCGGGGCTGGACGGCTACACGGCCGGCAAGGTGCTGGGGGCAGTGCGCGCGGCCATCGAGGGAACTGCGCCGCTCGAGCACGTCGAGCGCGACCTGCTGCAGTGGCTGCAAGAGCCGCGCCCGGCCTCGTCTGGCAAACACGCCGCGCCGCACAGATGATCGCGCGTCTGTACTCTTTCCCGAAGTGCGCCGCTCGCGCATCGGTCAATACGTGCATGCCGCCCCACTCGTCCGCGGGGGTTGTCATTGATCTGCATCAGCATTGGGGGTTGTTCTGATCCGCCCGCGTCGACGGGGCAGGAACATCCGCCCTCTCCAACCAACCGAGTGACCAAAATGAGCAGAACACTTGCGGCCGCGGCTGCCGTTGCGATGCTTTTGGCTGCCTGTGGCGGCGGCGGCGGCGATGATGACGCAGATCATCCTCAGGGCCCGCTGGCCAAGTACTCCGGCACCTATACCTACTGCGATAGGCACGAGCGCGGCACGATGACGTCGACCGCATCCGCCGATGGCCGCGCGCTCACTCTGACCCTGCGCAGCGACTACTACCAGCAGAGCGGCTGCACTGGCGCGATCGTGGGCACGGAAACGATTTCGTCGCCCGTCACGGCAACCTATCTCTCGACCGGCACAGCGCAAGTGGTGGGCTGGCCTTCGGCGTCTAGCTCAGCGACGCGCACCGTCGACCGCGTCCAAGTGACGGCCCCTGCGACCACCGTTTCACTGACAGGCAGCGGCGTTACGTCCGTCGATGGCCAGCCCTGCGTGGTGTACACCAACGGTCGCACGTGCCTGGAAAGCACGGCCAATGGCCCGCTGAACGATGTTGCCGGGATCGCGTTCACCGACACCGCGCTGCTCTTGCTGGTCGTGGCCGGGGCTGGCTATGAGCTGGACACGGCGTTCCAGCGGTAGGCGCCAATGAAGCAGATCGTGATCATCGCATTGATCGCCGCCATCGACGAGTTGCTGCGCTACGCGCGCCCGCGCTGACCTTCGCATCCCCCAACCTCCTGCCCGCCTCGGCGGGCTTTTTTCGTGGGTGCGATTGTGGCGGCAAACTAGCTTGACGCTAGCCTAGCTTCGCGCTAGAGTCTCTCCCCACACCCCACCCCGGGGCGAGGAGAGAAGCGATGCACCTGATCCGAACCTACAGCGCCGGTGTCCACGTCGGCACGCTCAAGAGCCACGACGGCAAGACCGTCGTGCTCACCGACGCTGTCCGCATCTGGCGTTGGCGCGGCGCCAACACGCTGCACGAGCTGGCCCTTCGCGGTCCAGCGCAGGACTGGACGCGAATCAGCGAGCCCGTGCCGGAGATCACGCTGACGGAGGCCATAGAGCTGATCCCGGTGGCGCCGGAGGCCGCAGCATGAGCGCCGGCATCATCTCCCCGATCGTCGCCGTGCGTCTGTGGGGCATCGACTGGACATGCAGCTTCGACGGCAACGGTCGGCTGCGGCAGGTGCGCGTCGCGCGGGAATGGCTCGATGCACGCGAGGCCCTGCGCGACACGCTCGTGCAGGCGCTTGAGCGCGCCTACGCGGAGATGCCGTCATGAGCTTCGACGCCTGCGCCCACCGCGACCGCTGGCTCGACCAGGTGCCGGAGTACGGCGACGAGCACGAGGTCGGAATCGACTTCAACGACGCGCCGGCTACGGCCCTCGTCACGCTGGCAAACGGCGTCATCCACGTCGACGGCCTGCTGCACGGAGGCCTCTACCTCGACGCCGACGACCTCAGCGACAGCGCGCAGCAGCGCATCGCCGAGCTGGCGCGCGCGGCGCTGCTGCGGGAGGCCGCCGAATGAGCGCCGCCGCTTATGACCGGCTCATCGCAGCCATGTTCGCCGCCGTGCTCATCGGCATCGCCGCGGGGTGGCTGCCATGAGCGCGCTGCGCCTGCTCACCACGCGCCAAGAGCGCGCGCAACGCGAGCACCTCGCGCAAAGCGCGGCGCGGCTGTGGCCGGACGCACCCGAACTGCAGCTCGCGTGGATGCGCGCCGTGGCTGTCGTGCGCGCCACCAAGCGCGGCTGGCTGCTCGACCAGCGCGCGCCGCGCAAGGAGTCCGCATGACCACCGACACCGAAGACCCGCCGCGCGGCGGCGAGCTCGACCCGCTTGACGGCGCCGGCGCCGTCGTCGTTCCCCTCGTCGTGCTCGGCGCAGTGCTGGCCGCGGCGCTGCTGGCGATGGTGCTGTGATGCGCGCAGCGCGCCCCATGGGCGTGTACTACAACATGCCCTTCGACGACTACCACGCCGTCGACGCTGTCAGCGCCAGCGGCCTGCGTGTGTTCTCGCGCTCGCCATGGCACTACAGGCACCGCATCGCGATCACGCCCACGCGTCCAATGCTGCGCGGCACACTGGCGCACTGCGCGCTGCTGGAGCCGGATGCAATGGCGGCGCGCTACATCGTGGTGCCGGAGGACGCGCCGCGCCGGCCGACCGAGGCGCAGTGGGCCGCAAAGAAGTCCAACGAGAGCAGCGAGGCCGCGAAGGCGTGGTGGCGCGACTGGCAGCAGAGGGCCGGATCGCGCGAGATCATCAGCGCCGAGGACTTCGCGATCTGCCGGCAGCAGCTTGCGGCCATTGCGGCCGTTCCCGAGCTCGCCAAGCTGCTATCCGCCGGCCACGGTGAGGTCTCTGTCTTCTGGATCGACCCCGACGCCCGCCTTTACTGCAAGGCCCGTATCGACTGGCTTCAGGCCAGCGACAAGTCTGCGCGCATCCTCGAGCTGAAGTCCACGGCCGACGAATCGCCGGCCGCGTTCGGGCGCACGGCGGCGCGCATGAAGTACGAGCTGCAGCGCGCGCACTACATCGACGCGCTGCAGCTCGGCGCGCGGCTCAAGGTCGAGGATTTCATCTTCGCGGCCGTGACCTCTGCGCCGCCGGTGCTGGCCGTGCCCTACGACCTCACCGACGAAATGATCAGCCAGGCCAGCGACGAGCGCGCTGAGCTGATGCAGCGCTTGGCGTGGTGCCGCAAAGAAGACCGCTGGCCCGCCTACGGCGACGGAAAGCAACTTCTCGACTACCCGGCCTACGCCAAGCGCAGCGCCGAAGTCGAGGTCTCATTCGTGGAGTGATCCCGTGATCGACGTAACAGACCTGCGGCACACCATCGTGCCCAAGAGCGACCAGCTCAACGCCGACCAGCTCATCGGCGGTCCGATGACCATCACCGTGACTCGCGTCAGCGCCAGCAGCGGCGACCAGCCGGTGACCGTCCACTACGAAGGCGACAAGGGCAGGCCCTTCAAGCCGTGCCTCACCATGCGCAAGGTGCTGGTGCTGGCCTGGGGCCACGACGGCACGCAGTGGCCCGGCAAGTCCATGCGTGTCTACAACGACCCCGACGTGCGCTTCGGCAAAGACCTGGTGGGCGGGGTGCGCATCTCGCACCTGTCGCACATCGCTGCGGACATCAAGGTCTCGCTCGCCGTGACCAAAGGGAAGAAGGCACTCTACGAGATCAAGCGCCTGGCCGATGGAGACGCCGAGTTCACCGCGGCCATCAAGAGCGCATCGACCATCGAAGCACTGAAAGAGGTCTTCTCCAAGGCATACAAGGCAACGAAGGACGATGAGCGCCGCGCCGCCTTCAAGGCCGAGTACGACCGCAGAACGCAGGAGCTGGCGCCGAGCGCGCAGCTCCGGAAGTTCGTCGCCGAAATCAATGAAGCGCCGAACGCTGACGAGGCTGCAGCCATCTTGGACGGCGCCCGCGAAGCGCTCAACCCCGCCGAACAGGCGGAACTGAACAAGGCCTACGCCGACCGCTTCGGCGATGCCTGACCATTCGTGGAGGACACTTTGACCACTCGCATCTATCTCGTCACCGAACGCGGCGCCAGCGCCAAGCGCCTCGTGCGCGCGGTCAGCCAGGCCGCTGCGCGCAACTACGTGGCCCGCGAGACGCTCGGCGTGCAAGTGGCTTCGCATGAGGCGCTGGTCTCGCTGCTGGGCAGCGGGCGCGCCGTCGAGGACGCCGGCGCCGAGCAGCAGCACGAGCAGCCGCAGGAGTCGTCCACGTGACCCCGCTCCCCGAGCAGGCCGCCGAGTACGCGGCCGAGAAAGCGGCGCCGGGCTCAGTGGCCGAGCGCGCCATCCGACGCGCCTACATGGCCGGCGCACTCGCGGCCCTGACGAGCAAGGCACAGCGCGAGCAACTGCTGCGCGAGTGCATCGACTACGGCCGAGCGATCGGCACAGCAGCGGAGGCTGCGCGGACGACGCCGGCAGCCTGACCCATCAACGCAGCGGCCGGAAGCCCGGTGAGGGTCGCCTCGACTTCCTCCTCGCCCAATAGCCCAGTTTGCGCCTGGGCCGCTGCACCACCACCGCGGCACTGCCGCATAACCAGGAGCCGAAATGGCATTTGTCATCGTCCGAACCTACTCCGCCGGCGTCCACGTCGGCGATCTGAAGTCCCGAGAAGGGAAGGAAGTTGTCCTCTCCGATGCGCAGCGCATCTGGTACTGGAAAGGCGCCAACACGCTGCACGAGATCGCGCTGCGCGGTGTCGGCCCGGGATCGAAGATCAGCGGGCGCGTGCCGGAGATCGCGCTGACCGAGGCCATCGAGATCATCGCAGCGACCGACGCCGCGCGCGACAACCTGCGGGGCTCGAAGTGGGCGAAGTGATCAGCTCCGGCTCCGGCTCCGGCTCCGGCGACGGCGACGGCGACGGCTCCGGCTCCGGCTCCGGCTCCGGCTCCGGCTCCGGCTCCGGCTCCGGCTCCGGCTCCGGCTCCGGCTCCGGCTACGGCGACGGCTCCGGCTCCGGCTCCGGCTCCGGCTACGGCGACGGCTCCGGCTACGGCGACGGCGACGGCTCCGGCTCCGGCTCCGGCTCCGGCTCCGGCTACGGCTCCGGCTACGGCTCCGGCTCCGGCTACGGCTCCGGCTCCGGCTCCGGCTCCGGCTCCGGCTACGGCGACGGCTCCGGCTCCGGCTACGGCGACGGCGACGGCTCCGGCTCCGGCTCCGGCTCCGGCT
>MEFD01000029.1 GCA_001724995.1 Rubrivivax sp. SCN 71-131 | reverse complement strand
CTGATTGCCCCGATCGCCATGGAAGAGGGCCTGCGCTTTGCCATCCGCGAGGGCGGGCGCACCGTGGGCGCAGGCGTGGTGGCAAAGATCATCGAGTGACATGGTGCCCTTGGCGGGCACCGAGCAGCCGCAGCCCCCGGGCGGCGGCGTTCTCAGACTACGAGGTACACCATGTCCAAGCAAAAGATCCGCATCCGCCTGAAGGCCTTCGACTACAAGCTCATCGACCAGTCGGCGGCGGAGATCGTCGACACCGCCAAGCGCACCGGCGCCATCGTCAAGGGCCCGGTGCCCCTGCCCACGCGCATGCAGCGCTTTGACATCCTGCGTTCGCCGCACGTCAACAAGAGCAGTCGTGACCAGTTCGAGATCCGCACGCACCAACGATTGATGGACATCGTCGATCCGACCGACAAGACGGTGGACGCGCTCATGAAGCTCGACCTCCCTGCCGGCGTCGACGTGGAGATCAAGCTGCAGTAATCCTGCCGCGGCATCGCGTCGATCGGTTATAATTCCCCGTTTCGCTGGCCATCCGTGGTCAGCGAGCGCTGCGACCGCCGGGCCCCAGGGCCATGGACGGTAGCGGCAATCACCCCGGCCAATCGATGTCGGGATCGTGAAACAAGGCGTCCCGCGGCGAGCGGGGTGCTGGAGAGCAGCATGAGTCTGAGCGAAAGCCTCGGCTTGCTGGGCCGCAAGGTGGGCATGATGCGCATCTTCACGGACGATGGTGATGCCATCCCCGTGACGGTGCTGGACGTGTCCAACAACCGCGTCACCCAGGTCAAGACCGTCGAGACGGACGGCTATAACGCCCTGCAGGTGACCTTTGGGTCGCGCAAGGCCTCCCGCGTGAACAAGCCCGAAGCCGGGCACCTGGCCAAGGCCGGTGTCGAGGCGGGCGCGCTCCTGCGCGAGTTCCGCGTCACCGCTGAGACCGCCGGGCAATACAAGCCCGGCGCCAGCGTTCCCGCGAGCCTGTTCGCCGCCGGCCAGAAGGTCGACGTGCAGGGCACCTCGATCGGCAAGGGCTACGCCGGCACCATCAAGCGCCACAACTTCAGCTCGCAGCGTGCCTCGCACGGCAACAGCCGTTCGCACAACGTGCCGGGCTCGATCTCGATGGCGCAGGACCCGGGGCGCGTGTTCCCGGGCAAGAAGATGACCGGCCACCTCGGGGACGAGACGGTCACGACGCAGAACCTCGACATCGTGCGCGTCGACGAAGCGCGCTCGTTGCTGCTGGTGCGCGGCGCCGTGCCCGGCTCGAAGAACGGCCACGTGGTCGTGCGCCCGGCGATCAAGGCCAAGGTCAAGAAGGGAGCCTGAGCATGCAACTGGAGCTCCTGAACGAACAAGGCCAGGCCACCGCCAAGGTCGATGCGCCCGACACCGTGTTCGCGCGTGACTACAACGAAGCGCTCGTGCACCAGATCGTCGTCGCCTACCAGGCTAACGGCCGCCAGGGAACGCGTGCCCAGAAGGATCGTGGTGAGGTCAAGCACAGCACCAAGAAGCCGTTCCGCCAGAAGGGCACCGGCCGCGCGCGCGCCGGCATGACCAGTTCGCCGCTTTGGCGCGGCGGCGGTCGTATCTTCCCGAACCGGCCCGACGAGAACTTCACGCAGAAGGTCAACAAGAAGATGTATCGCGCCGGCATGGCGTCGATCTTCTCCCAGCTCGTCCGGGACGGACGGCTGGCGGTCATCGATTCCCTCGGCGTCGATGCCCCGAAGACCAAGCTGCTGGCAGCCAAGATCAAGGCCATGGGCCTGGATTCGGTGCTCGTCATCGCCGACCAGATCGACGAGAACCTGGCGCTGGCCTCGCGCAACCTGACCAACGTCCTCGTGGTCGAGCCGCGCTATGCCGATCCGCTGTCGCTCGTCTTCTTCAAGAAGGTGCTGGTGACCAAGGGTGCGATCGACCAGCTCAAGGAGATGTTCGCATGAGCGCCACCCCCACCCAGCCTGCCAAGTTCGACGAGGGCCGTCTGGCCACCGTGCTGGTGGCGCCGATCATTTCGGAAAAGGCCACGCGCGCCGGCGAGAAGAACAATCAGATCCTCTTCAAGGTGCTGCGCAGCGCCACCAAGCCAGAGATCAAGGCCGCGGTCGAGCTGATGTTCAAGGTCGAGGTCGAGTCGGTGCAGACCATCAACAAGAAGGGCAAGGTCAAGCGCTTCGGGCGCTCGATGGGTCGCCGCGACCACGTCAAGAAGGCGTACGTGTCGCTGAAGGCCGGCCAGGAGCTCAACTTCTCCGGGGAGGCCGCGTAAATGGCTGTCGTCAAGATCAAACCCACTTCGCCCGGCCGTCGCGCCGCGGTGAAGGTGGTTCACACGCATCTGCACAAGGGCGCGCCCGAGGCCTCGCTGCTCGAGCCCCAGAAGCAGAACGCGGGCCGCAACCACCACGGCCGTATCACGACGCGTCACAAGGGCGGCGGTCACAAGCACCACTACCGCGTCATCGACTTCCGCCGCAACAAGGACGGGATCCCGGCCAAGGTCGAGCGCATCGAGTACGACCCCAACCGCAGCGCGCACATCGCGTTGCTGTGCTACGCCGACGGGGAGCGCCGCTACATCATCGCGCCGCGCGGCGTCGAGGCCGGAGCGACGCTGCTCTCGGGTGCAGAAGCGCCGATCAAGGCGGGCAACACCCTGCCGATCCGCAACATTCCGGTCGGCTCGACCATCCACTGCGTCGAGATGCTGCCCGGCAAGGGCGCGCAGATCGCGCGTTCGGCCGGAGCTGCCGTGACGCTGATGGCGCGCGAAGGCGTCTACGCCCAGGTCCGCCTGCGCTCGGGGGAGGTGCGGCGCATCCACATCGACTGCCGGGCCACGATCGGCGAGGTCAGCAACGAGGAGCACAGCCTGCGCCAGTACGGCAAGGCCGGTGCGATCCGCTGGCGCGGCGTGCGTCCGACGGTGCGCGGCATCGTCATGAACCCGGTCGACCACCCGATGGGCGGCGGCGAGGGTCGCAGCAAGAGCGGCAAGCATCCGGTCGACCCGTGGGGCAACCTGACCAAGGGCTATCGCACGCGCAGCAACAAGCGCACGCAGACGATGATCGTCTCGCGTCGCAAGAAGAAGTGAGGTCGTAGGACATGACCCGTTCGCTCAAGAAGGGTCCCTTCGTGGACCACCACCTGTTGGTCAAGGTCGAAAAGGCCGCCGCGACCAAGGACAAGAGGCCGATCAAGACCTGGTCGCGCCGCAGCACCATCCTGCCCGAGTTCATCGGCCTGACGGTGGCGGTGCACAACGGCAAGCAGCACGTGCCGGTGTACGTGACCGACCAGATGGTCGGCCACAAGCTCGGCGAATTCGCCCTGACCCGTCTGTTCAAGGGTCACCCGGCGGACAAGAAGGCCAAGCGGTAAGGAAGACGCAGCATGGCAATCGAAACCACAGCCAGCGCCCGAGGCGTCCGTCTCTCGGTGGACAAGGGACGCCTGGTGGCCGACATGATCCGCGGTCGCTCGGTCGACCAGGCTCTGAACATCCTGCGCTTCACGCCCAAGAAGGCTGCGCTCATCGTGCGCAAGGTCGTCGAGTCCGCCGTTGCCAACGCCGAGCACAACGACGGCGCGGACATCGACGAACTCAAGGTGAAGGCGATCTACGTCGAGCAGGGCGCCACCCTCAAGCGCTTTGCCGCTCGCGCCAAGGGCCGCGGCAATCGCATCAGCAAGCCGACCTGCCACATCTTCGTGACGGTCGGCAACTGAGGAGCTGGAAGAAATCATGGGACAGAAAATCCACCCGACCGGCTTCCGGCTCTCCGTCACCCGCGCCTGGGCCTCGCGCTGGTTCGCCAACAGCCGCAACTTCGCCGGCATGCTGGCCGAGGACCTGCAGGTCCGCGACTTCCTCAAGACCAAGCTGAAAAGCGCGGCGGTCTCGCGCATCCTGATCGAGCGTCCGGCCAAGAATGCCCGCATCACGATCTTCTCGGCACGCCCGGGCGTCGTGATCGGCAAGAAGGGCGAGGACATCGAGAACCTGAAGGCCGAACTCGGACGTCGCCTGGGCGTGCCCGTGGCCGTCAACATCGAGGAAGTGCGCAAGCCCGAGATCGACGCGCAACTCATCGCCGAGTCGATCACCCAGCAGCTGGAAAAGCGCATCCTGTTCCGCCGCGCCATGAAGCGCGCCATGCAGAACGCGATGCGTCTGGGCGCCCAGGGCATCAAGATCATGAGCGCCGGACGTCTCAATGGCATCGAGATCGCGCGTACCGAGTGGTATCGCGAAGGGCGGGTGCCGCTGCACACGCTCAAGGCCGACATCGACTACGGCTTCAGCGAGGCCAAGACGACCTACGGCGTGATCGGCGTCAAGGTCTGGGTTTATCGCGGCGATCGCCTGGCCAACGGCGATGCGCCGACCATCCCCAAGACCGAGGGCGAGGATGACCGGCGTGGTCGTCGCGGGCCTCGTCCCGCCGGCGATCGACCGGGCCGTGGCCGCCCCAGCGGCGAACGTGCCCCGCGTGTCGAGGCCGCAACGCCGGCTGACCCGGCCAGCAAGGGCCCGGGTCCGGCCATCAAGCGTGTACGCCGCGCCGCCCCTGCGGCGGGCGGCGAGAGCAAAGGAGAGTGACGATGCTGCAACCCGCACGTCGCAAGTTCCGCAAGGAGCACAAGGGCCGCAATACGGGCGTCGCCACGCGTGGCGCCAACGTCTCGTTCGGCGATTTCGGCCTCAAGGCCACCGAACGCGGCCGCATCACGGCGCGCCAGATCGAGGCCGCACGTCGCGCCATCTCGCGCCACATCAAGCGCGGTGGACGCATCTTCATCCGCATCTTCCCGGACAAGCCGGTGAGCCAGAAGCCGGCCGAGGTGCGCATGGGAAGCGGCAAGGGGAATCCGGAGTTCTACGTTGCCGAGATCAAGCCCGGCAAGGTGCTCTACGAGCTCAACGGCGTTCCTGAGGCGCTTGCCCGCGAGGCCTTCACGCTGGCCGCCGCCAAGCTTCCCCTGGCGACCACCTTCGTGACGCGCCAGGTCGGTGCCTGAGCGCAGGAGCAAGACATGAAAGCATCTGAACTGCGGGCCAAGGACATTGCCGCCCTCGAGAAGGAGATCGCCGAGCTGTTGCGCGCCCACTTTGGCCTGCGCATGCAGAAGGCGACCCAGGCGCTGGCCAATCACGCACAGCTGGGTCGTACCCGCCGTGACATCGCGCGCGCCAAGACGATCCTGGCGGAGAAGAAGAGGGCTGCCCAATGAGCGAAACGAACGCCGCGGCGCAACCCGCTGCCAAGAACACCCGCACGCTGATCGGTCGCGTCGTCAGCGACAAGCGCACCAAGACGGTCACCGTACTGATCGAGCGCCGCAACGCGCACGAGCTCTACGGCAAGATCGTCGCCCGGTCGCGCAAGTATCACGCCCACGACGAGCAGGGCCAGTACAAGCTGGGCGATCTCGTCGAGATCGCCGAGGGTCGGCCCATCAGCAAGACCAAGGCCTGGGTCGTGACCCGCCTCGTCGAGAAGGCCAAGCTCGTCTGAGTGTCCAGGGTGCGGGCTGCACCCAGCCCGTTTCCCGCGGTGGGGCCAGTCCGCGCAAGCCGAAGGAATCGAAGCCATGCTGAAGGTCGGAGACGCGCTGCCCCAGGGCACGCTGCAGGAATACATCGAGGTCGCGGGTGAGGGCTGTACCGTCGGCCCCAATGCCTTCGACGTCCAGAAGGCGGCCGCAGGCAAGACGATCGCCCTCTTCGCGGTGCCCGGGGCCTTCACGCCCGGCTGCCACCTCAAGCATCTGCCGGGCTATCTCGAGCAAGCCGACGCGCTGAAGGCCGCCAACGTCGACGAGATCTGGTGCGTGGCCGTCAATGATGCCTTCGTGATGGGGGCCTGGGGGCGCGACCAGAAGGCAGCCGGCAAGATCCGCATGCTCGCCGACGGAAGCGCCACCTGGACGCAGGCCACCGGACTGACGCTGGACCTCACCGCCAAGGGCCTGGGTCTGCGCTCCAACCGCTGGTCTGCGCTGGTGGTCGACGGCGTCGTCAAGACGCTCAACGTCGAGGACGCGGGCAAGCTCGAGGTCAGCGACGCGGCGCGCCTGCTGGATCAGGCGCGCGAGCTTCGGCGCTGACCTGCGGCTCTCGACCCGCCCGCCGCGTGGGCTCGAGTGTAGTAATTGACAAGCGATCTTCTATCAGACCATAATCGAAGGCTTTCGCACGCGGGTGCTTTGCCGCCTGCAGCTGCGAGCGACCGATTCCCGCCAACCCGCTCGAGGGCCCAAGACTGACCGCCACGGCGAACGCGCCGCAGCGGGAAAAGTTGGGGTTCAAAAAATGATCCAAATGCAATCGCGACTTGATGTCGCCGACAACACGGGCGCCAAGTCCGTCATGTGCATCAAGGTGCTCGGCGGCTCCAAGCGCCGTTACGCGGGCATCGGCGATGTCATCAAGGTGAGCATCAAGGAGGCCGCCCCGCGCGGCCGCGTCAAGAAGGGCGAGATCTACAGCGCTGTCGTCGTGCGCACGGCCAAGGGCGTGCGCCGCCCTGACGGGTCGCTGATCAAGTTCGACGGCAATGCCGCGGTGCTGCTCAACGCCAAGCTCGAACCCATCGGCACCCGCATCTTCGGCCCGGTCACGCGCGAGCTGCGCACCGAGCGTTTCATGAAGATCGTGTCGCTGGCACCGGAAGTGCTCTGACCCGATCCGCTCAGCAAGGACCGAGACCATGAACAAGATTCGCAAGGGCGACCACGTCATCGTGCTGACCGGCCGTGACAAGGGCAAGCGCGGCACCGTCACGAGCCGGGTCGACGCCGAGCGCCTCGTCGTCGAGGGCGTGAACGTCGTCAAGAAGCACGTCAAGCCCAACCCGATGAAGGGCACCACCGGCGGCGTCGTCGACAAGACCATGCCGATCCACCAGTCCAACGTCGCGATCTGGAACGCGGCTGCCGGCAAGGCCGACCGTGTCGGCATCAAGCTGCAGGATGGCGGCAAGCGCGTGCGTGTCTACAAGTCCAGCGGCGACGAAATCAAGATTTGAGGGCAGCGACCATGGCTTTGCAACAAGCGACCGTGCAGGCTCGGCTGCAGCAGGTCTACCGCGAGAAGATCGTTCCCGAGCTGATGGCCAAGTTCGGCTACAAGTCGATGATGCAGGTTCCGCGCCTGCAGAAGATCACGCTCAACATGGGCGTCAGCGAGGCCGTTTCCGACAAGAAGGTGATGGATCATGCCGTCGGCGACCTCACCAAGATCAGCGGCCAAAAGCCCGTCGTCACGAAGTCGAAGAAGGCCATCGCCGCCTTCAAGATCCGCGACAACGTGCCCATCGGCTGCATGGTGACGCTGCGCGGCGCACGCATGTACGAGTTCCTGGACCGCTTCGTCACGGTCGCGTTGCCGCGCGTGCGCGACTTCCGCGGCATTTCGGGGCGCGCCTTCGACGGCCGCGGCAACTACAACATCGGCGTCAAGGAACAGATCATCTTCCCCGAGATCGAGTACGACAAGATCGACGCGATCCGAGGCCTGAACATCAGCATCACGACCAGCGCGAAGACCGACGACGAGTGCAAGGCCCTGCTCGCCGCTTTCCGCTTTCCGTTCAAGAACTGAGGCACAGCATGGCCAAACTCTCCCTGAAGCAGCGCGAAGCCAAGCGCGAGAAGCTGGTCGCCCGGTATGCGACGAAGTACGCCGAGCTCAAGGGCATCGCCGACGACGCCAAGCGCTCCGACGACGAGCGCTATGCCGCGCGTCTGGAGCTGCAGAGACTTCCGCGCAACGCCAACCCGACGCGTCTGCGCAACCGCTGCGCGCTCACGGGGCGTGCGCGGGGCACCTTCCGCCTGTTCGGTCTGGGCCGCAACAAGATCCGCGAGCTCGCCTTCAAGGGAGACATCCCGGGCGTGACCAAGGCCAGCTGGTGAGATCGGCGAGGAACGCAGGAGATACCCCATGAGCATGAGTGATCCCATCGCCGACATGCTGACGCGCATTCGCAACGCGCAAAGCGTCGACAAGGCGGTCGTGACGATGCCCTCGTCCAAGCTGAAGGCCGCGATCGCGCAGGTCCTGAAGGACGAAGGCTACATCGACGGCTTCGCCGTGCGCGCCGACGCCGGCAAGAACGAGCTCGAGATCGCGCTGAAGTACTACGCCGGGCGTCCGGTGATCGAGCGCATCGAGCGTGTCAGTCGCCCCGGTCTGCGCATCTACAAGGGCCGCGACGCCATCCCTCAGGTGATGAACGGTCTCGGTGTGGCAATCGTCACCACACCCAAGGGTGTCATGACCGACCGCAAGGCCCGGGCCAGCGGCGTGGGCGGCGAAGTCCTGTGCTACGTCGCCTGAACGCATAGGGGAGTCAGAGCCAATGTCCCGCATCGGAAAAATGCCAGTCGCCGTCCCGCAGGGCGTCGACGTGGCGATCACTGCCGAACAGATCACGGTCAAGGGCGGCAACGGCACGCTTTCGCGTCCCCTGCCGACACTCGTCAAGGTCGCCCAGGAAGGCGCCACACTGACGTTCGCGCCCACCGACGCCTCTGCCGCCGCCAATGCCATGAGTGGCACGCTGCGCGCGCTCGTGGCCAACATGGTCAGTGGAGTGAGCAAGGGCTTCGAGAAGAAGCTGAACCTGGTCGGCGTCGGTTTCCGCGCCCAGGCCCAGGGCCAGAAGCTCAATCTTCAGATCGGCTTCTCGCACCCGGTGGTCAAGGACATGCCGGAGGGCATCAAGGTCGCCACACCGACGCAGACCGAGATCGTGATCTCGGGCCCCGACCGCCAGGTCGTCGGCCAGCTGGCCGCCGAGGTGCGCGCCTTCCGTCCGCCTGAGCCCTACAAGGGCAAAGGCATCCGCTACGCCAATGAGCGCGTGGTGATGAAAGAGACGAAGAAGAAGTAAGGAGCCACGCCATGTCGAACAAGAAGGAACAGCGTCTTCGCCGCTCGCGCCAGACGCGTCTGCGCATCGCCAAGCAGAGTCTGGCGCGGTTGACCGTCTACCGCTCCAACCTGCACATCTACGCCAGCGTCATCTCCGAAGACGGCGCGCGCGTGCTCGCCTCGGCCTCCACGGCGGAGAAGGATCTGCGCGCGCAGCTGGGCGCGGCGGGCCAGGGCGCTCGCGTCGAGGCCGCGAGCCTGATCGGCCAGCGCATCGCCGAGCGAGCGAAGGCCGCCGGCGTCGAGAAGGTGGCTTTCGACCGCTCTGGCTTTGCCTATCACGGTCGGGTGAAGGCGCTCGCCGAGGCCGCACGCGAAGGCGGGCTCCAGTTCTGATCGCGGCGCGACCCAAGGAATCACTGCAATGGCAAAGTTCACTCCCCGCGCTCAGACCGACGGCAATGACGACGGTCTGAAGGAAAAGATGATCGCGGTCAACCGCGTCACCAAGGTCGTCAAGGGCGGCCGTACGCTCAGCTTTGCTGCGCTGACCGTCGTCGGCGACGGCGACGGCCGCGTCGGCATGGGCAAGGGCAAGGCCAAGGAGGTGCCCATGGCCGTGCAGAAGGCGATGGACGCGGCGCGCCGCAACATGGTCAAGGTCAGCCTGAAGAACGGCTCCATCCACCACAAGGTGGAAGGCGAGCATGGCGCGGCTCGCGTGCTGATGGCGCCGGCGCCGGCCGGTGCCGGCATCATCGCCGGCGGACCGATGCGCGCCGTCTTCGAGGTCATGGGCGTGACCGACATCGTGGCCAAGAGCCACGGCTCGAGCAACCCTTACAACATGGTCCGGGCCACGCTCGATGCGCTCAAGAGCTCGACCACCCCGGCCGAGGTCGCCGCCAAGCGCGGCAAGAGCGTCGAAGAGCTGTTCGGCTGATCGACGTCGACCCGGCCCTGCGGAGAATTCTGATGTCCGACAAGAAGACCTTGACCGTCAAGCTCGTGAAGAGCATCGCCGGCACCCGCCAGTCGCACCGCGAAACGGTGCGCGGCCTGGGGCTGCGCAAGCTCGGAAGCGAGCGCACGCTCGAAGACACGCCTGCCGTGCGCGGCATGATCGACAAGATCTCGTACCTGGTGAAGGTGCTGTGATGCAACTCAATTCCATCAAGCCCGCTGTGGGCGCCAAGCGCGCCGGTCGCCGCGTCGGGCGCGGCATCGGTTCGGGCCTCGGCAAGACCGCGGGACGCGGCCACAAGGGCCAGAAGTCGCGTGCCGGCGGCTTCCACAAGGTCGGCTTCGAGGGTGGACAGATGCCGCTGCAGCGCCGGCTGCCCAAGCGCGGCTTCAAGTCGGCGCAGCGTGCCTTCAACGCCGAGATCACGCTGACGCAGTTGCAGGCCCTGCCCGTCGACGAGGTCGACCTGCTGACGCTCAAGGCGGCCGGCCTGGTCGGCGAGCTCGTGCGCCACGTCAAGGTCGTCAAGACCGGCGAACTCGCGCGCAGGCTGACGCTCAAGGGCCTGGGCGCGACCGCGGGTGCCAAGGCGGCCATCGAGGCCGTCGGCGGCTCCCTGGCCTGACGTCTGCAAGCGAGGGAACCTGCGCGTGGCAACCTCTGCCAACCAGCTGGCCAAGAGCGGGAAGTACGGCGACCTGCGTCGCCGCGTGACCTTTCTCCTGCTGGCGCTGCTGGTCTATCGCCTGGGCGCGCATATTCCGGTGCCGGGCATCGATCCGCAGCAGCTGCAGCAGCTCTTCCAGGGTCAGTCCGGCGGCATCCTGAACCTGTTCAACATGTTCAGCGGAGGCGCGCTGTCGCGCTTCACCGTGTTCGCGCTCGGCATCATGCCGTACATTTCAGCCTCGATCATCATGCAGCTGATGGCGCACGTGGTGCCGTCGCTGGAGGCCCTGAAGAAGGAGGGCGAGGCCGGGCGACGCAAGATCACGCAGTACACGCGCTACGGCACGCTGCTGCTGGGTGTCTTCCAGTCGCTGGGGATCGCACTCGCGCTCGAAGGCTCGCCGGGTCTCGTGCTCGCGCCGGGTTTCGGTTTCCGCATGACGGCTGTGGTCAGCCTTGTCGCCGGAACGATGTTCCTGATGTGGCTGGGCGAGCAGATCACCGAGCGGGGGCTCGGCAACGGCATCTCGATCATCATCTTCGCCGGCATCGTGGCGGGACTGCCGAGCGCCATCGGCGGCCTGTTCGAACTGGTGCGCACCGGCGCCATGAGCCCCGTGATCAGCCTGCTGATCATCGCCGTTGTCTTCCTCGTCACCTACGCCGTCGTCTATGTCGAACGCGGCCAGCGCAAGATCCTCGTCAACTATGCCAAGAGGCAAGTCGGCAACAAGGTTTACGGCGGGCAATCGTCCCACCTGCCGCTCAAGCTGAACATGTCGGGCGTGATTCCGCCGATCTTTGCCTCCTCGATCATCCTGCTGCCCGCGACCATCGTCGGCTGGTTCGCCACCGGCGAGGGTCTGCGCTGGCTGAAGGATCTGTCGGCGCTGTTGTCCCCCGGGCAGCCGATCTACGTGCTGCTCTACGCGGCGATGATCGTCTTCTTCTGCTTCTTCTACACGGCGCTCGTCTTCAACAGCCGCGAGACCGCTGACAACCTGAAGAAGAGCGGTGCATTCATCCCGGGCATCCGACCAGGCGAGCAAACGGCGCGCCACATCGACCGGATCCTCTCGCGGCTGACGCTGGCCGGCGCGATCTACGTTACCGCGGTGTGCTTGCTGCCCGAGTTCCTGGTGCTCAAGTACAACGTGCCGTTCTATTTTGGTGGCACTTCGCTGCTGATCATCGTCGTGGTCACGATGGATTTCTGGGCCCAGGTTCAAAGCTACGTGATGAGCCAGCAATACGAGAGCTTGCTGAAGAAGGCCAATTTCAAGACCAGTTGAGATGGCCAAGGACGACGTCATCCAGATGCAGGGAGAGATCCTCGAGAACCTCCCCAACGCGACTTTTCGCGTCAAGCTGGAAAATGGCCACGTCGTCCTCGGCCACATCTCGGGAAAGATGCGCATGCACTACATCCGCATCCTCCCCGGGGACAAGGTCACTGTCGAGCTTACCCCCTATGACCTGAGTCGCGCCAGGATCGTTTTCCGCGCGAAGTGAAACAGGAAACGGTTCAAGGAGAAGACCATGAAAGTCGCCGCTTCGATCAAGAAGATGTGCCGCCACTGCAAGATCATCCGCCGCCACGGCGTCGTGCGCGTGATCTGCACCGACCCGCGCCACAAGCAGCGCCAGGGCTGAATCGCCTGGACCCGGCATCAGACTTAGAGGAAGACCATGGCACGCATCGCTGGCATCAACATTCCGCCTCACAAGCACGCGGAAATCGGCCTCACGGCCATCTACGGCATCGGCCGCTCCACGGCGCAGAGGATCTGCGACTCGGCCGGCATCCCGCATTCGAAGAAGGTCAAGGATCTGACGGACGCCGACCTCGAGCGCATCCGCGACGAGATCGGGCGGTTGACGATCGAGGGCGACCTGCGCCGCGAGCTGTCGATCAACATCAAGCGTCTGATGGACCTCGGCTGCTACCGGGGTTTTCGCCACCGCCGCGGGCTGCCTGTGCGCGGCCAGCGTACCCGCACCAACGCCCGCACCCGCAAGGGCCCGAAGAAGGGCGCCGCTGCACTGAAGAAGTGAGCCGCAGTCCTCTTCACCCCTGAAACGAATCCGACATGGCCAAAGCACCCATCAATACCGCCGCGCGTCGCGTCAGCAAGAAGGTCCGCAAGAACATCGCGGACGGCATCGCGCACGTGCACGCGTCGTTCAACAACACAATCATCACGATCACCGATCGCCAGGGCGGGGCGCTCGCCTGCGCCTCCAGCGGCGGCCAGGGCTTCAAGGGCTCGCGCAAGTCGACGCCCTTCGCGGCCCAGGTGGCCGCCGAGGTTGCCGGGCGTGCGGCGCAGGAGCAGGGCATCAAGAATCTGGACGTGCGCATCAAGGGCCCTGGCCCGGGGCGCGAGTCCTCCGTGCGCGCGCTGGCGGCGCTCGGCATCCGCATCAACTCGATCAGCGACGTGACGCCGATCCCGCACAACGGCTGCCGGCCGCAGAAGCGGCGCCGCGTCTGACTTCTGCAGGACGCGCTGGCGTCGACTACAATCAGCAGTTTCCCGCGGTCGGTTGAAGAGACCGGCTGCGGAGCAAAGGCAGCGCAGGGTTCGCCAGAGCCCTGCGCGCGTTTCAAGCCCACCGTTCGCGCCCTGCATTCCCGTGTTGCACCAGTGCTGCCGGGACGGGCCGGACTCCACGGTGACCGCTTCCTCGGCGGTTCGGCCGTGCAGCATCAGACCGAAAAGGACAGCACGTGGCACGTTACCTCGGCCCCAAGGCCAAGCTCTCCCGTCGCGAAGGCACCGACCTCTTCCTGAAGAGCGCCCGCCGCTCGATCGCCGACAAGGCCAAGTTCGATACCAAGCCGGGCCAGCATGGCCGTACCAGCGGCTCGCGCACGTCCGACTACGGCATCCAGCTGCGCGAGAAGCAGAAGGTCAAGCGCATGTACGGCGTACTGGAGCGCCAGTTCCGCCGCTATTTCGCCGAGGCCGAGCGCCGCAAGGGCAATACCGGCGCCAACCTGCTGCTGCTGCTCGAGTCGCGGCTGGATAACGTCGTCTATCGCATGGGATTCGGCTCGACCCGCGCCGAGGCGCGCCAACTCGTGTCGCACAAGGCGCTCACGGTCAACGGCCAGGTCGTCAACATCCCCTCGTACCGGGTCAAGGCCGGTGACACGCTGGCACTGCGCGAGAAGTCCAAGAGCCAGTTGCGCGTGCAGGACGCGCTGAAGCTGGCGCAATCGGTTGGCCTGCCCGACTGGGTGCAGGTGGATGCGACCAAGATGGAAGGCGTGTTCAAGAAGGCCCCCGATCGCGATCAGTTCGGCGCCGAGATCAAAGAGGCGCTGATCGTCGAGCTGTACTCGCGCTGATGCCTTGCGACGGTCGCCCGCAGGGGCGGCCGTCCTCACCGACGGGTCCCGCTGCCTTCGTCGGGCGTGCAGCGGGCATGCGCAGCGCCCGGCGCGGTCCATCAGCCTTATCGGTGTAACGAACCGAGGGTATTGACAGGAACAAACACTCAATGCAGACCACACTTCTCAAGCCCAAGGCGATCCAGGTCGAGCCGCTCGGCGAGCACCGCGCGAAAGCGATCCTCGAGCCCTTCGAGCGCGGCTACGGCCACACCCTGGGCAATGCGCTGCGCCGGGTCCTGCTTTCCTCGATGGTCGGTTACGCGCCCACCGAGGTGACCATTGCTGGCGTGCTGCACGAGTACTCGACCATCGACGGCGTGCAGGAAGACGTCGTGCACATCATGCTTGCGCTCAAGGGCGTCGTCTTCCGCCTGCACAACCGCGACGAGGTCACGCTGGTTCTGCGCAAGGAGGGAGAGGGTGCGGTCACTGCGGCCGACATCCAGACGCCGCACGACGTCGAGATCGTCAACCCCGGGCACGTCATCGCGCACCTGGCGCAGGGCGGCAAGCTCGACATGCAGATCAAGGTCGAGAAGGGTCGCGGCTACGTGCCGGGGAACCTGCGCCGTTTCGGCGACGAGCCGACCAAGGCGATCGGCCGCATCGTCCTCGACGCCTCCTTCTCGCCGGTGAAGCGCGTCAGCTACGCGGTCGAGAATGCGCGCGTGGAGCAGCGCACCGACCTCGACAAGCTGGTGATGGAGATCGAGACCAACGGCGCCATCGCGCCCGAGGAGGCGATTCGCCAGTCGGCGCGCATTCTCGTCGAGCAGCTGGCGATCTTCGCCCAGCTCGAGGTCAATCCGCACGAGATGTTCGAGGCCCAGCCGCAACGCGCCTCAGTGATCGACCCGATGCTGCTGCGCCCGGTCGACGAACTCGAGCTCACCGTGCGCTCGGCCAATTGCTTGAAGGCCGAGAACATCTATTACATCGGCGACCTCATCCAGCGCACCGAGACGGAGCTGCTGAAGACGCCCAACCTGGGCCGCAAGTCGCTCAACGAGATCAAGGAAGTGCTCGCCTCGCGCGGCCTGACCTTGGGTGTGCGGCTGGAGAACTGGCCGCCGCAGGGGCTGGACAAGCGCTGATCGACCGCGCTTTCACGTGAGAGGGCCGCGCGAGACGCAAGCGGCGGCCCGGTGCCACCCCGGTACCTGATCCGGCCGGGGCTACAGATAAAGAAAGGAATGCACCATGCGCCATCGTCACGGGCTTCGCAAGCTCAACCGAACCAGCGCGCATCGCCTCGCGATGCTGCGCAACATGTGCAACTCGCTGCTCCGGCACGAGGCCATCAAGACCACGCTGCCCAAGGCCAAGGAACTGCGCCGCGCCGTCGAGCCGTTGATCACGCTCGCCAAGGAGCCGACCCTGGCCAATCGACGCCTGGCCTTCGACCGCACGCGCGATCGCGAAGTCGTCGTCAAGCTCTTTGACGAACTGGGGCCGCGCTACAAGGCGCGTCCCGGCGGCTACACGCGCATCCTCAAGATGGGTTTCCGCGTCGGCGACAACGCCCCGATGGCCTTCGTCGAACTGGTGGATCGGCCCGAGCCCGCCGCTGACGCCGCGGGCGAGCCGCAGGCCGAGTGAGCCGCTTCGGCCATTACCCGTGGGCACCCTCTGAAGGGCTTCCCAAACCCTCGGTGATCGTCTAGAATCATAGGTTCTGTCGCGGGGTGGAGCAGTCTGGTAGCTCGTTGGGCTCATAACCCAAAGGTCGCAAGTTCAAATCTTGCCCCCGCAACCAATACGATCAAGGGCTTACGACGGTGTCGTAAGCCCTTCGTCCGTCTGGTACGGGTTCTTGCTGCAGTCGGCCGCCGCGATCTTGCAGGCAAAGGCAGCACCGGAACCCGTCGCGAGCAAGTCGCTGCGGGACTTCGTCGCGTCTGGAGCGCACTCAGCTCAGTTGTTCGTCGGCCTTCAGATCCTTGCGGTAGACCTCATAGACGATCACCGGGATGCCAAGCGTCCCCAGATGTTGTTCGACCAGCGGCTTCACCTCGGCCCATTCGAGTGCGCCGACGCCGGTGGCCAGACGCGGCAGCGCCAGACTCTTGATCCCTTCGTCCTGCACCTGTCGAGCCAGCGCGCGCAGCGCTCGATTGACGTCCTCCAGCTTCGCCTTCACCGGCCGCGCGGACTTGTCCTGGCTTTGCATGCCCTGCGTCAGCAGATTCACGATGCCGCGCGTCGACCCGTCTTCGTTCACGCCGCGCCAGGCCCAGATCTCTCCGGTGTCGGGGAACCTGGCGCGCATCGCGTGGCGGTAGTCCTTCACCATCGACGGAAAGCGCTCGCGCAGCGCCAGCGCCAGGCCTGAATCGAACGGGTCATGCGTCGCGATCCCATGCGCGATGACCTGCGCCTGGCTCAGCAGGATGTCGCCTTCGACTTCTCGAATCATCTCGTTCTCCTTCACGCGGGTTAAACACCGCTGCATTATCGCGGGTTTACCCCTAGTCGCGTGAGTCTGCCCCGGTCGGCGAGTTGATCGTGCCCGCCGGGTGCCGCAGCGTCAGCCACCCAAGCGTGGCAGGAGCCGTGCATTAGACTGGCCGGCCTCGGTTCTCCGATCTCGCCCATGAGCCCAACTGCCCTACCGCCGGAACCTCGACCGAGCAGGCGCAGACGGGCGCCGGCTGCGCACCAGAGGCGCCCCGACGAGCCGATCCCCGCCGCGCCGCCCGCACCCGACGTCTCGGCTGCAAGCTATGGCTGCGTCGCGCTGGTGCTGCAGGGCGGCGGCGCGCTCGGCTCCTATCAGTGCGGCGTCTACGAGGCGATGCACGCGGGCGGTCTTCGTCCCGATTGGGTCGCGGGCGTGTCCATCGGCGCCATCAACGCGGCGATCATCGCTGGCAACGCGCCCGAGCGGCGGGTCGACCGGCTGCGCGCATTCTGGGAGACGATCTGTCAGCCCCTGGGCATCGGCGTGCCGATCGCCCTCGCGGTGCGCAGCTTGCTCGACGCGTCGCCGCAGATTCCGGCGCTGCATGCCTGGGCCAACTCCCTGGGCGCGCTCGGCGCGCTGCTGCTCGGGCAGCAGGGCTTCTTTCATCCCCGTCTGCCTTCGCCGCTGCTTTTCGACGACGGCAGCGCGCGCGCCACCAGCCTCTACGATCCGACGCCGCTGCGCGCGACGCTGCAGGAGTTCATCGACTTCGACCGCATCAACGCACCCGGCGGGGTGAGGCTGTCGGTTGGGGTCACGAGCGTCACCAGCGGCAACCTGCGCTACTTCGATTCCAGCCGCGAGCGCATCGGCCCGGAACACCTCATGGCCTCCGGGGCGCTGCCGCCGGCCTTTCCGGCCGTCGAGATCGACGGCGAGCACTACTGGGACGGCGGGCTGGCCTCCAACACCCCGCTGGACTATGTGCTTTCGGCGCAACCCCGGCGCGACAGCCTGGTGCTGCAGGTCGATCTCTGGAGCGCACGCGGGGGCCTGCCGCGAAACCTGGGCGACGTACTCGATCGACAGAAGGATGTCCAGTACTCGAGTCGCACCCGGCTGAACACCGATACCGCGATGCAACTGCACAGGCTGCGCCATGCCCTGCATGCGCTCCTGCAGATGGCGCCCCCGAAGGGCCTCGACCCGGTCGTGGCGCAGCAGCTTCGAGCATGGGCTTGCGACCGGGTGTTCAACATCGTGCACCTGATCTACGAGGCCAAGCCCTACGAGGAGCAATTCAAGGACTACGCCTTCGGCCTGGGCACGATGCGTGAGCACTGGGCTACGGGGCGTGCCGACATGCAGAAGACCCTCACGCATCCGGGCTTCTTCGTGAAGCCCGCGCGCGAGTCATCCGTCGTCACGCATGACGTGCACCGCGCGGTCGCCGCGCATTCGAGCGCGCGGCGCTGAACCCTGCTGCCGATCAGCTGGGCAGGGCGGCCGGCGGTGCGTCACCACCCACGAGATGGCGGCGCGCCTTCTCCTGCAGCGCCGGCGGAAGCGGCACGCTCTCGTTGCGCTCGAGGCTGGCCAGCACGGCGACGAAGTCGGCGGTGGCCAGCAGCGCGCCGCTCTCCGCGTCGGTCATCTGGTGCAGGAAGCGGAAGTATTTTTCGCCCACGGCGAGAAAGCCGCTCCGGATCTGCACCAGCTCACCACCGCGCAGCTCGCGCAGGTACTGGTAGTTCTGACGCACGGTCGCCACGCGCAGCGCCTGCTGCTTCATCGTGGCGGGGGTGAGGCCAATCGCATGCAGCAGGCCCCAGGTTGCTTGGTCGAAGCGCGAGACGTACATGCGCGAGTTCATGTGGGTGGCACCGTCGTACTCCGACGCGAGCACGGCACCCTTGAACGTATTGACCCATTCGGACATGGTTGAAGCCTCGCTCATGCGGCTCCGTCGGAGCCGAGATGTTCCTGGACCCACTCGGCCACCCACTGCGTGGCCACCTCCTCGGGCACGTCGCCGGAGTTGGCGTCGTGCTGCAAGGGCTTGCCGGCGCGCCGCGCACCGAGCTTCGAGAGCAACTCGTCGAAGCGCGCTCCGGCCTTGCAGAAGTTTTCGCCGTAGGTGCCGTCGCCGAGCGCAATCACGCCGTAGACGACGTTGTCCAGCCGCGGACGCCTGCGCTCGAGCGTCTCGAAGAACTCGACCGCGTTGTCCGGGATGTCGCCATAGCCGTGCGTCGAGGTGCAGACGATGAACACCCCGCCCCGGCCGAAGACGTCGATACCTACGCCGTCCATCATCAGCACCTCCGCCTCGTGGCCCCCGTTCTGCAGCGTCTGCTGCACTTCCTGGGCGACGAGCTCGGCGGTGCCGGTCATGGTGCCGACGAGGAGTTTGATCCTCATTCCCATTCCTGCACTCCTTGACGTGGATTCTCACGCGTCAGCGCCTTGTCAGGCAAGAATCGCGTATTGCACGACATCAACAGTGAGGGTTTCGCCCCTCCCTCCATGCTCATGAGGTATATCGCCATCATCGGAAGCGGCCCGGCGGGTTGCTATCTCGCCGACCAGTTGCTGCGGCTGGCGCCGGACGCGCGCATCGACGTCATCGAGCGCCTGCCCGTGCCCTTCGGGCTCGTACGCTACGGCGTTGCGCCCGATCACCAGGGCTCCAAGGCCGTCGTGCGCGTGCTCGACCGCGTGCTCGCGCGCGAGCAGGTCGGCTTCTACGGCAACGTCGAGGTCGGCCGCGACCTGACGCTGGAGGAGTTGCGCGCGCTCTACGACACCGTGGTGCTCGCCACCGGCGCGCCGCAGGACCGGCGTCTTGGCGTCCCCGGCGAGGACTTGCCCGGCGTCATCGGCGCCGCCTCCTTCGTCGGCTGGTACAACAACCACCCCGACCACGCCGCGCCGCCGCTGCACGCGGTGCGCTCCGCCGTGGTGATCGGCAACGGCAACGTCGCTGTCGACGTGGCGCGGCTGCTGGCCAAGTCGCACGCCGAACTCGCCGGCTCCGACCTGGCGCCGGACGTCCAGGAGAAGCTTGCCGCACTGCCGCTCGAGGTGATTCACATCGTCGGTCGCCGTGGTGCGGCAGACGCCAAGTTCACGCAGAAGGAGCTTGCCGAGCTGGGCACGCTCTCGCGTGCGAGCACGCGCGTCGCCGACGTGAGCGACCCGGCGGCGATCGTGGGCGATTCCCCGATCGTCGACATCCTGCGCGGCTATGCCGCGGACACGCGCGAGCTGCCGATCCGCATCGTCTTTCACTTCGGCCTGGCACCCCGGGCCTTCGTCGGCGACGGGCGGCTGCAGGCAGTGCGCTTCACGCGTGCCGACGGCAGCGAGCACGAGATCCCGGCCGAGCTCGCGGTGAGCTGCATCGGCTACCGCAGCGTGCCCTGCTGCAGCGCCGCGCCCGCGGACGGCGTGTTCGCCAGCGACAACGGGCGCATCGACGACGGTCTCTACGTCACCGGTTGGGCCAGACGCGGCCCTTCGGGAACGATTCCGACCAACCGGACCGAGGCACAGCAGCTGGCGCAGCGCGTCGCAGCCGAGACGGTGGCGCATGGCCGCGCGGGGGGCCAGGGCCTGGCGGCACTGCTTGCCGAGCGCGGGCGCCGGCGCATCGATCATGCCGCCTGGCGCGCGATCGATGCTGCCGAGCTCGCGCAGGCCGCGGCCGAGCGCTGCCGGCGCAAGTTCGAGACTGTGGAGGCGATGCTGGAGGCCGCAGGGCGGAGTGCCTGAAGCGGGCGGCCGGGCCGCCCGCCTGTCGTGTTGGCGGTCGGGGTTGCGCCCCGACGCAATTGATCCATCTCAAGCTAAGTTGCGGTTGTAACCAATTGCGTCATCAATCGTCACGTCGCGGCCCGGGCTCTGCGCCGTGAGTCGGCGTGATTTCGCGCCGTGACGGCGAAAACGCTGCATTGATGCGGCCAAGCGCCGCAAAGCTGCCCAGGACGCCCGTCCGGCGTAGCCCTCGCGGCCCATGAATGCCGCCGATCGGGATCAACCCGAGGAGGCGGCCCCCGACTGCAGAAGCGTCGGTCCGGGCACATAATCGGCGCGCGCCGCCACTGGAGATAAACCCATGTCCGACCCTCAGGTCCAGCCTGCCACGCTTCCGACCGTTGCCACCCTGCCGGCTCAGCCCATCAGCGCCGAAGTGCTGAAGGAGAAGTACGCCAAGGGGGACGAGGCCACGGCGCTGCAGGTGCACCAGCGGGTCGCCCAGGCGCTGGCGCAAGCGGAGGCGCCGCAACGCCGCGCCGAGTGGGCCACGCGCTTCCTGTGGGCACTCGAGGAGGGCTTCATCCCGGCCGGGCGCATCCAATCGGCCGCCGGGACGGACCTGGCGGCCACGCTCATCAACTGCTTCGTGCAGCCGGTGGGGGACTCGATCGCCCAACTCGAAGACGGCCACCCGGGCATCTACACCGCACTCACCGAGGCCGCCGAGACCATGCGCCGCGGCGGTGGCGTCGGCTACGACTTCAGCCGCATCCGCCCGCGCGGCGCCTGGGTGGGCAGCACGCAGAGCAGCGCCTCGGGGCCGGTGAGCTACATGCGCGTGTTCGATCGCAGCTGCGAGACGGTGGAGAGCGCCGGCGCTCGCCGCGGTGCGCAGATGGGCGTGCTGCGCTGCGACCACCCGGACGTGGAGGAGTTCATCCACGCCAAGGACAGCGGCGACCTCGCCAACTTCAACATCAGCGTGGGCGTCACCGACGCCTTCATGCAGGCCGTCAAGGCCGACGGCGAAATCGAGCTCGTGCACACCGCCGAGCCCGGGGCCAAGCTCAAGGCCGCGGGCGCCTACGCGCGCACCGACGCCGACGGCCGCGTGCTTTGGGTCTACCGCAAGCTGCGCGCACGCGATCTGTGGGACCAGATCATGCGCTCCACGTACGACCACGCCGAGCCCGGCGTGCTCTTCCTGGACACCATCAACCGCGACAACAACCTCGCCTACTGCGAGACGATCTCCAGCACCAACCCCTGCGCCGAGCAGCCGCTGCCGCCTTATGGCTGCTGCTGCCTGGGCTCCATCGACCTCACGCGCTTCGTACGCCGGCCCTTCGAGGACGACGTGGCCTTCGACGATGCCGGCTTCGCCGAGTTGTGCAAGGTCGCCGTGCGCATGCTCGACAACGTGCTCGACGTGAGCGTGTGGCCGCTGCCGCAGCAGCATGAGGAAGCACGGCGCAAGCGCCGCATCGGCCTCGGGTTCACCGGCCTGGGTGATGCGCTCGTCATGCTCGGCCTGCGTTACGACACCGAACCCGCGCGTGCGATGGCGCGGCGTATCTCCGAGGTCATGCGGGACGCCGCCTACGAGGCCAGCATCGAGCTCGCGCGCGAGCGCGGTCCCTTCCCGCTCTTCAACGCCGACCTCTTCCTCTCCGGCGCCACCTTCGCCACGAGGCTGCCGGCGGGCATCCGCGAGCGCATCCGCCAGCATGGCCTGCGCAATTCGCACCTGCTGTCGATCGCGCCCACCGGCACCATCAGCCTGGCGTTCGCCGACAACGCCAGCAACGGCATCGAGCCACCCTTCAGCTGGACCTACACGCGCAAGAAGCGCATGCCCGACGGCAGCCTGCGCGAATACGCGGTCGAGGACCACGCCTGGCGCCTGCATCGTCACCTCAAGGGCGAGGACGCGCCGCTGACCGACGCCTTCGTCACCGCGCTGGAGATGAGCGCGCTGGATCACGAGGCGATGGTCGCCGCCGTCGCGCCCTACATCGACACGGCAATCAGCAAGACCGTCAACGTTCCCGCGGACTACCCCTACGCCGACTTCCAGGGCCTGTACCTGCAGGCCTGGGAATCGGGGCTCAAGGGCCTGGCGACCTACCGCCCCAACGCCGTCGTCGGCTCGGTGCTGAGCACGACGCCGAGCACCCAGGCCACGCCGACGCCGATGCCCATCGACGACGCCAACCGGCGCCTGGCGCTCGAGCGCCTGCCTGCGCCGGTGCTGGCCAGCCTGCGCTGGCCGGGTCGGCCCGAACTGCCCGGCGGCAACGCGGCCTGGACCTACATGGTGCAGCATCCCTTCGGCGACTTCGGCCTCTTCGTCGGTGAATTGCCCGAGGAGGACGAATCGGGCGTGCCCTCGCGCCGTTCGCGTCCCTTCGAGGTCTGGGTCAACGGCGCCGAGCAGCCACGCGGCCTGGGCGCGATGGCCAAGACGCTGTCGATGGACCTACGTGCCAACGACCCGGCCTGGCTGCAGCTCAAGCTCGACGCGCTGTCGACCGTGGCCGAGGAGCGCTCCTTCGAGATGCCCTTCCCGCCGCATGGCGAGAAGCGCCTCTTCCCCGGCGTCGTGGCCGCTACCGCCGCGGTGATCCGCTGGCGCTGCGAGGTGCTAGGCGCGCTGCCGACGGACGACGACACGCGTCCGACCCCGGTGATGGACGCGCTCTTCTCGCGCCAGGAGCCGCGCACCGGCCCTTCCGGCACGCTGGCCTGGGCGGTGGACATCGACAACCCGGCCGCCGACGAGCGCTTCACGCTCACGCTCAAGGAAGTCACGCTGCCCGGGCCCGACGGCCTGCCGGTGACGCGACCCTGCGCGATCGGCTTCTCGGGCAATTACCCGCGTGCGCTCGACGGCCTGGCGCGGCTGCTGTCGCTGGACATGCGCGTCATCGACCCGGCCTGGATCGGCATGAAGCTGCGCAAGCTGCTGAACTACGCCGAACCGCTCGGGCACTTCATGGCCTTCGTGCCCGGTCTGCCGCACGGCCAGCAGCGCCAGCAGATGTGGCCGAGCACCGTGGCCTACCTCGCGCGCCTGATCATCCACCGCTATGCGATGCTGGGCGTGCTCGACGAGGAGGGGCTGCCGCTGCGCGAGATGGGTGTGCTCGAGTCGCCGCGCAGCGGCGCCGGCGAGCCAGGCCGCGTGCAGGCGCTGCAGCCCGGCAAGCCCTGTCCGGAATGCGGCAACTCGACGGTCATCCACAAGGACGGCTGCGACTTCTGCACGGCCTGCGGCTACGTGGGGCAGTGCGGCTGAACTGAACATCCGACGGCGGCGCGTGCTCGGTGCATCCGGGGTGGGCGCGGATCCGCTTGCGCTGCTGCAGGCGCTGGCGGCGCGCCGTTCGGTCGATGCGCACGCGCTGCGGCCGCCCGCGCCGCCGCCCGAGGTGCTGCAGCGCGCCGCCGAGCTGACCCTCGGCGCCCCCGATCACCAGGGGCTGCGCCCGGTGCGCTTCGTCCACGTCGGCAGCGAGGAGCGCGCGGCGCTTGGCGAACTCTTTGCCCGGGCGGCGGCGGCAACCGGTCGCGATGCCTCCGGCGTCATCAACGCGCGTGAGCGTGCCTTTACCGGACCGGGTCTGCTGGCGGTCGTCGTCCGCATCCGGGACGATGTGCCCGATGTGCCGCCCTACGAGCAATGGTTGAGCGCCGGGGCGGCGTTGATGATCCTGCTGCAGGCCCTGCACCTGCAGGGCTATGGCGCCAAGGTCCTCGGCGGCAGGGCCGCGCGCAGCGAAGTCGTGCGGCGTGCCTTCTGCACCGAAGGCGAGCAGCTGGCATGCTGGATCATCACCGGCACCCGCGATCCCGCGGCCGAGGAGCCCAAGCCGCCGGACATGCGGCGCGAGCTGCTGACCGACTGGAGCCCTGCGCCGAGCTGAAGGAGCCCAGCTTTCGATCGGCGCGGGTTGCGACGGCCGGCTGGCCGGTGCTGTGGGAGACTCGCCCTCGACGCGACTTCGGGGAGATCGCCCATGAAGAGACGGCAATTCACCCGCGCCGCTGGCGCGGCGGCCGCGGCAGCGGCCTGGGGCCACGTGCTGCCCGCCGCGGCGGCGCTCGGCATCGACGACGCTACGGCCGGCGTGCGTCTGGCGCTCGAGCGAGGGGCGGCATCGGCCGTGAGCCTGCTCGGGCGCGAGGATGGCTTCCTGGCCAATCCCAAGGTCCGCATACCCTTGCCGGGGCTGCTGGAGGAGGCGGGCCGGCTTCTCTCCAGCCTCGGCCAGCGCAAGCGCGTGGACGAACTCGTCACCGCGATGAACCGTGCCGCCGAGCAGGCGGTGCCACAGGCGCGCGAGCTGCTGGTACAGGCGGTGCGCGACATGAGCGTCGAGGACGCCGTGGACATCGTGCGCGGCGGCAGCACCTCGGTGACCGACTTCTTCGCGCGCAAGACGCGCTTGCCGCTGGGTGAGCGCTTCCTGCCCATCGTGACCCGGGCCACCGAGCGCGTGAAGCTCGCCGAGCGCTACAACGCCTTCGCGTCCCGCGCCTCGCGCCTGGGCCTCGTGAAGTCCGAGGACGCCGACCTGCCGGGCTACGTCACCGGCAAGGCGCTCGACGGCCTGTACCTGATGATCGGCGAGGAGGAGCAGCGCATCCGCGCCGATCCGGCCAAGACCGGCAGCGCGATCCTGAAGAAGGTGTTCGGCGGGCGTTGAGGCGCAAGCACCGGCTCCGCGCTCGCCGCTGCTGCAAATCGGACGCGCTCAGTCCTGGACGCATCGCACCTGTGCGCGTCCCGCGCGCTTGCCGGCGAGCAGTGCCTGGTCGGCCGCCTGCAGCAAGGCCTCGCCGTCGGCGCCGGGGTCGGTGCAGTCGCACACGCCGGCGGTGAAGCTCAAGTCCGCCAGTGGCGGGCCGTCGGGCCCGAACACCTGCGCGCGCCAGCGCAGCAGCAGCCGCTCCAGGCGGTGCGCGGCGGCCACCGCGCCGGTGCAAGGCAGCAGCAGGCAGAACTCTTCGCCGCCCCAGCGGCAGACGACATCGCTGGCGCGGCTTTCGTCGAGCAGCAGGCGGGCGAACGCGGTCAGCACCTCGTCCCCGGCGGCGTGGCCGTGGCGGTCGTTGACGCCCTTGAAGTGGTCGAGGTCGATGATGGCCACCGCCAGCGGCTGGCCTTCGCGGCGCGCCAGCGCCAGCATCGCCGGCAGGGCGTCGGCGAGGTGACGGCGGTTGAAGAGGCCTGTCAGCGGGTCGCGTGCGGCCTGCTCGCGCAATCGCACCTGCAGGCGTTCGATCTCCCGTACCTGGCGTGAGAGCTGCTCGTTGATGGCCTGCAGTTCGGCGCGTGCGCGCTCCGTCTCGCGCCGACGCGCCTGCTGCTCCCCGAGCTGGCGGTGCAGTCGCATCAACTCGGTCTGCAGCAGCGCCGCCTGCGTGCGCGCCCGCGAGGCCGTGGCCGCGCGCTGCGCCTGCACCCGCTGCCAGACGCGCAGCACGGCCAGCGCCGCATCGGGGCGACCGGCGCGCTCGTCCAGCTCGGACAGCAGCTGCAGTCCGCCGCTGCGGACACGCAGACTCAGGCCGTCGTCGCCGGCGTCGTCCAGAAGCCGGGCGCGCAAGGGCGCCATCAGCGCGCGGCCGCCTTCGACATCGCCCTCGGCCGCGGCGAGCAGGGCGCGGGCCTGCGCGATCTCGTGCATCTCGTCGGCAATCGGTTCGTGATGCGCCGCCTCCGCGGCGTCGACCAGCTCGCGCCCGAGCGCGATCCTCCCGGCCCGCAGCGCCGCCAGCGCCAGGATTTCGAAGCACGAGACGTTGCACCCGCGGCCCTGCTCGTCGGCGGGAATGGCGCGCACCGCGTCAACGTCGGCCAGCGCCTCGTGCGCGCGGCCGAGATCGGTGAGCACGACGATGCGGTTGATCAGCAGCGAGGCCAGCACCCGCGGGTTGCTCAGGCGGCGGCAGCGCTCCAGGCCCTCGTCGAGCTGGACGAGGGCGGCTTCGCTGTCGCCGAGCTGCATGAGCTCGTTGGCCAGATTGCAGTGCAGCACGACTTCGAAGCCCGGCGCGTGGCGGGGCCGCGCATCGCGCAGCGCCGACGCCATGTAGGCGAAGGCCTGTTCCGAATCACCGAGCACCGAATGCGTCCCGGCGATGGCGTTGAGCAGCACGCTGCGCTGTTCGTGTCTCAGCCGGTGCAAGCCTTCGTCGCGCAGATGCAGCAGGTGGTGATGCGCTTCGTGCAGCCGGCCCTGGCGCCACCAGGCGCGGGCGATGCCGGCTTCCAGCAGCAGCGCGCCGGCGCGGTCGCCCAGGCGCTCGAAGTCCGCGCGCAGCGGCTCGAGTGCGCTCAGGGCCTCGGCCGGTGTGGCGAGGTTGAGCCGGTTGTACCCGAGCACCAGGCGGGCCCAGGCCTGCGCGAGCGCGTCCTCGCCGGCCTTGGCCAGAGCCTGCTCGGCGAGCGCGATCGAGCGCGAGCTGTCGGCATGCAGCAGCGTCCAGGCGCGCTGCGCCCGTCGCAGCGCGGGGCTCGGGCGGTCGGGGGCGACGGGCAGCATGCGGCGATTATCGAAGCCGCCGGCCGCCGCTCTGGCGCTCACATGCTGCGTCGGTACTGCCCGCCGACCTCGAACAGCGCGCTCGTGATCTGCCCCAGGCTGCAGCAGCGCACGGCGTCCATCAGCACGGCGAACACGTTCTGCCGATCGAGCACCGCCTGCTGCAGCCGCTGCAGCATGGCGGGGGCCCGCTCGGCGTGGCGGGCGTGGAAGTCCGAGAGGCGCTGCAACTGGCTCTGCTTCTCCTCCTCGGTGCTGCGTGCCAGTTCGATCGCCTCGGGCACCGGGTCGCCGTGCGGGTTGCGGAAGGTGTTGACGCCGATGACGGGCAGCTCGCCGCTGTGCTTCAACTGCTCGTAGTGCAGGCTCTCCTCCTGGATGCGGCTGCGCTGGTAGCCGGTCTCCATCGCGCCGAGCACGCCGCCGCGTTCGGTGATGCGCTCGAACTCGGCCAGCACCGCTTCCTCCACCAGCTCGGTGAGGTCGTCGATGACGAAGCTGCCCTGGCTCGGGTTCTCGTTCTTGGCCAGTCCCCACTCGCGGTTGATGACGAGCTGGATCGCCATCGCGCGGCGCACGCTTTCGTCGGTGGGGGTGGTGATCGCCTCGTCGTAGGCGTTGGTGTGCAGGCTGTTGGCGTTGTCGTAGGTCGCGATCAGCGCCTGCAGCGTGGTGCGGATGTCGTTGAAGGCGATCTCCTGCGCGTGCAGGCTGCGCCCGCTGGTCTGGCAGTGGTACTTCAGCTTCTGGCTGCGCTCGCCCGCGCCGTAGCGCTCCTTCATCGCCACCGCCCAGATGCGTCGCGCGACGCGGCCCATCACCGTGTACTCCGGGTCCATGCCGTTGCTGAAGAAGAAGCTCAGGTTGGGCGCGAAGTCGTCGATGTGCATGCCGCGCGCGAGGTACGCCTCGACGTAGGTGAAGCCGTTGGCCAGCGTGAACGCGAGCTGGCTGATCGGGTTGGCGCCGGCCTCGGCGATGTGATAGCCGCTGATCGAGACCGAGTAGAAGTTGCGCACGTCGTGGTGCACGAAGTACTCGGCGATGTCGCCCATCACCTCGAGGCTGAACTCGGTCGAGAACAGGCAGGTGTTCTGGCCCTGGTCCTCCTTCAGGATGTCGGCCTGCACCGTGCCGCGCACGTTCGCGAGTGTCCAGGCGCGGATCTTGGCGGCCTCGTCCTCGGTGGGCTCGCGGCCGTTGTCGGCCTTGAACTTCTCGTGCTGCTGGTCGATCGCCGCGTTCATGAACATGGCGAGGATGCTCGGCGCCGGGCCGTTGATCGTCATGCTCACCGAGGTGCTCGGGTGGCAGAGGTCGAAACCCGAGTACAGCACCTTCAGGTCGTCGAGGGTGGCGATGGAGACGCCAGAGTTGCCGACCTTGCCGTAGATATCGGGACGCGGGTCGGGGTCGTGGCCGTAGAGCGTGACGGAGTCGAAGGCGGTGGACAGCCGCTTGGCCGCCATGCCTTCGCTCACCAGCTTGAAGCGCCGGTTGGTGCGGAAGGCGTCGCCTTCGCCGGCGAACATGCGCGTCGGATCCTCGTTCTCGCGCTTGAAGGCGAACACCCCGGCGGTGAAGGGGAAGCTTCCCGGGACGTTCTCCAGCAGCAGCCATTGCAGCAGCTCGCCGTGGTCCTCGTAGCGCGGCAGCACGACCTTGCGGATCTTGTTGCCCGACAGCGTCGTGTGCGTGAGCCCGGTGCGGATCTCGCGATCGCGGATCTTCACCACGTACTCGTCGCCGGCGTAGGCCCTGACCATGTCGGGCCACATCGCCAGCAGCTTGCGCGAGGCGGGCTCGAGCCGCCCCTCTCGATCCTTGGCGAGCTCGAGCACGGTATTGCGCGCGCCGTTGCGCTGGGCATCGGCCTCGTGCAGCATGCGCGCGCTCTCGCGCAGCTGCTGCAGCTCGCGCGCGATGCGGGCCTGTGCGCGTGCGCGGCGCTTGTAGCCGCGCACGCTGTCGGCGATTTCGGCCAGGTAGCGTGAGCGCGCCGGCGGCACGAGCACCGACTGCTGCGTGCTGTGGCGCGTGGCTGCGTGCGGCAGCCGGCCCTCGGCCACGCGCAGGCCCAGGCTGGCCAGGCGCGGCAGCAGTGCCTGGTAGAGCGCGGTCACGCCGTCGTCGTTGAAGCGGCTGGCCATGGTGCCGAAGACGGGCATCTGCTCCGGCGGCGTCTTGAAGGCCTCGCGGTTGCGCTGCACCTGCTTGGCGACGTCGCGCAGCGCATCGAGCGCGCCCTTGCGGTCGAACTTGTTGATGGCCACGAACTCGGCGAAGTCGAGCATGTCGATCTTCTCGAGCTGGCTGGCCGCGCCGAACTCGGGCGTCATCACGTACATCGGCACGTCCACCAGCGGCACGATGGCCGCGTCACCCTGGCCGATGCCCGAGGTTTCGACGATGACGAGGTCGAAGCCCGCAGCCTTGCAGGCGAGCACGACCTCGGGCAGCGCGTGGCTGATCTCGCTGCCGAAGTCGCGCGTGGCCAGGCTGCGCATGAAGACGCGCGCGCCGCTGCTCCAGGGGCCGATGGCGTTCATGCGGATGCGGTCGCCGAGCAGCGCGCCGCCACTCTTGCGCCGGCTCGGGTCGATGCTGATGAGCGCCACGCGCAGGGCATCGCCCTGGTCCAGTCGCAGGCGGCGGATCAGCTCGTCGGTAAGGCTGCTCTTGCCCGCGCCGCCGGTACCGGTGATGCCCAGCACCGGGATCCTCGTGCCGGCCGCGACGCGGGCGAGCTCAGCCTTGAAGCCCGCGTCGGCCTGGCCGTTCTCCAGCGCGGTGACGGCCTGCGCCAGCGCGCGCCAGGCGGCGTCCGTATGGCCTTGCAGCGCGGCGACGCCTTTCGGTGCCTGCGCCGAGAGATCGACGTCGCAGCGCATGACGATCTCGCCGATCATGCCCTGCAGCCCCATGCGCTGGCCGTCCTCGGGGCTGTAGATGCGCGCCACGCCGTAATCGTGCAGTTCGCGCATCTCGGCGGGCACGATGACGCCGCCGCCGCCGCCGAAGACCTTGATGCCCGCACCGCCGCGCTCGCGCAGCAGGTCGATCATGTACTTGAAGTACTCGACGTGCCCGCCCTGGTAGCTGCTGACGGCGATGCCCTGCACGTCCTCCTGCAGCGCCGCCGTGACGATCTCGTCGACCGAGCGGTTGTGCCCGAGGTGGATCACTTCCGCCCCCATGCCCTGCAGGATGCGGCGCATGATGTTGATCGCCGCGTCGTGGCCGTCGAAGAGGCTGGCCGCGGTGACCAGGCGCACCTTGTTCGTCGGGCGGTAGTCGGACAAGGCCTTGAAGTCGGCGGTCAGCTCGGTCATGGGCGCGGCTCCCCTCGGGCGCAGGTTCAAGCGGAGGTTCAGGCGGATTCTCAATTGACGTTTACGTAAACGTCAACCGCCAATGATGCCATCACGGCCCATCGTGCGCCTGTCGCTGGGGTGGCGGGTATTCGGGGTTTTCCCCGCGGGGCGGTCATGGCGGCGGGGGCGCAGGGCTCTGCTAGGCTGCGCGTCCTGCCCTCCGAACGGATCGTGCATGAGCTTCCTCGCCATCGACATCGGCAACACGCGCCTGAAGTGGGCGCTCTACGACCACGGCCACCCGGGTGCGCGTCTGCTGCGGCAGGGCGCGGTCTTCCTCGAGGCCATTGACAGCCTGGCCGAGGGCGACTGGCGCGGGTTGCAGCCGCCGGATGCGATGCTCGGCTGCGCGGTGGCTGGCGAGGCCGTGCGCCGCCGCGTCGAGGAGCAGATGGAAGCCTGGGAGCTGGAGCCGCGCTGGGTGGTTCCGGGCGCGCACGACGGCGGCGTCGTCAACGGCTACGAGCATCCCCACCGGCTGGGCGCCGATCGCTGGGTCGCGCTCATCGGCGCGCGTCAGCGCGCGCTGTGCGGCGGCAGCCCGTGTCCGGCACTGGTGGTGATGGTCGGCACCGCCGTCACCGTCGATGCACTCGACGCCGAGGGCCGGTTTCTCGGCGGGCTGATCCTGCCGGGCTTCGGTCTCATGCTGAAGGCCCTCGAGATGGGGACCGCCGGCCTGCGCGTGCCCACGGGCGAAGTGGTGGACTTCCCGACCAATACCAGCGACGGGCTGATGAGCGGTGGCACCAGCGCCATCGCCGGGGCGATCGAGCGCCAGCATCGGCGTCTGGGCGTGCGCACCGGGGCGAAGCCGCTGCTGCTGATGGCCGGCGGCGCGGCGGTGAAGGTGGCACCGACGCTGGAGGTGCCAGCGGAGATCGTCGACACGCTGCTCTTCGAGGGCCTGCTGGCGCTGCAGGCCAGGCGCCAGGCGCTCTAGCTCGCCGTGGCGGCGCGCGCGAGGGTACGAGGGCGCGAACCTACAGGATGTAGCGCGAGAGATCCTCGTTGCGCGCGAGTTCGGCCAGCCGCGTGTCGACGGCGGCGGTGTCCAGCCGCACCAGCTGACCGCTGCGCGAGGGGGCGTCGAAGCTGACCTCGTCGAGCAGGCGCTCCATCACCGTCGAGAGCCTGCGCGCGCCGATGTTCTCGGTGCGTTCGTTGACCTCGAAGGCGATCTGCGCCACGCGCCGCACCGCCTCGGGCGTGAACTCGAGCCTCACGCCCTCGGTGGCCAGCAGGGCCTGGTACTGCACCACCAGGCTCGCCTCGCGGCGGGTGAGGATGGCCTCGAAGTCGTCGACCGTGAGCGAGTCGAGCTCGACGCGGATCGGGAAGCGCCCCTGCAGTTCGGGGATGAGGTCGCTCGGACGCGAGAGGTGGAAGGCGCCGCTGGCGATGAAGAGCATGTGGTCGGTGCGCACCATGCCGTACTTGGTGTTCACGCTCGTGCCCTCGACCAGCGGCAGCAGGTCGCGCTGCACGCCCTGGCGGCTCACGTCGGCGCCGCCGTGCTCGCTGCGCGAGGCGACCTTGTCGATCTCGTCGATGAAGACGATGCCGTTGCCCTCGGCGTTGGCAATCGCGGCGGCACGGATCTCCTCCTCGTTGACGAGCTTGGCCGCTTCCTCGTCGACGAGCAGTCGCAGCGCTTCGCCGATCTTCAGCCTGCGCGTCTTGCGCCGCGCCTGGCCCATCTGCGAGAACAGGCCCTTCAACTGCTCGGCCATCTCCTCCATGCCCTGCGGCCCGAGGATTTCGAGCGCGGGCCGCGCCTCGGCGAGTTCGAGCTCGACCTCCTTGTCGTCGAGCTGGCCCTCGCGCAGGCGCTTGCGCATCACCTGGCGGGCGGTGTTCTCGGCCGGCGGCGGCGACTCGCTGCCGAAGCCCATCGCCGTGGCCGAGCGCGGCGGCGGCACCAGCAGGTCGAGGATGCGCTCCTCGGCGGCGTCCTCGGCCTGCAGCCGCTTGGTGGTGATCTGGCGCTCGCGCTCCTGCTTGACCGAGACCTCGACCAGGTCGCGCACGATGGTGTCGACATCCTTGCCGACGTAGCCGACCTCGGTGAACTTGGTCGCCTCGACCTTCACGAAGGGGGCATCGGCCAGGCGCGCCAGGCGCCGCGCGATCTCGGTCTTGCCGACACCGGTGGGGCCGATCATGAGGATGTTCTTGGGCGTGATCTCGACGCGCAGCTTCTCGTCGACCTGCTGGCGCCGCCAGCGGTTGCGCAGCGCGATGGCGACGGCGCGCTTGGCCTTGTGCTGGCCGACGATGTGGCGGTCGAGCTCGGAGACGACCTCCTGCGGCGTCATGCCCAGCGGCGTGTCGTGCTTCATCCGAGGACTTCCACCGTGTGATGCTGGTTGGTGTAGATGCACAGGTCGCCGGCGATCTCGAGCGAGCGCTTGACGATCTGCTCGGCGTCCAGTTCGGTGTGCTCGAGCAGGGCGCGCGCCGCAGCCTGCGCGTAGGCGCCGCCGGAGCCGATGGCGACGATGCCGTGCTCGGGCTCGAGCACGTCGCCGTTGCCGGTGATGATGAGCGAGGCCTCGCGATCGGCGACCGCGAGCATGGCCTCCAGGCGCCTGAGCACGCGGTCGGTGCGCCAGTCCTTGGTCAGCTCGATGGCTGCGCGCACGAGGTGGCCCTGGTGCTTCTCGAGCTTGGCCTCGAAGCGCTCGAAGAGCGTGAAGGCGTCTGCCGTGGCGCCGGCAAAGCCCGCCAGCACCTGGTCGCGGTGGAGCTTGCGCACCTTGCGTGCGCTGGCCTTGACGACGATGGCGCCGAGCGTGACCTGGCCGTCGCCGCCGAGCGCGACGCGGGCGCCGCGGCGCACGCTGACGATGGTGGTGCCGTGATAGGGTTCCATGAGACGCGTTCAGCTGGGGGCGGTCGGCGCCGCTTCAAGGCCGCCGACGCGGATCGGGCGGGGCCCGCTTCAGTTCTTGCGCACCTGCACGCGGGCGTGCTCGTTGATGCCCATGGCACCGTAGAAGAGCGCCACCAGGCGATGCGCGTCGACGAAGTGCACGGCGCGATTCTCGCCGCGCTTGGTCAGCACCCAGTTCAAGAGGTCGCCCGCGGCGATGAAGTCGACGCGGATCAGCCGCGCGCAGGAGACGCTGACGGTGGCGGCGTTGCCGATGTCGCCGTTGAGGGCCAGCAGCGTCTCGCTGATGTCGCCGGCCAGCTGGCCCGAGAGCTCGACGCTGGCCACCTGCTCGGCGCCGCCCTGGGCGTCGTCGAGCAGGGACGACTCGACGAAGCCGGTATTCGGCTCGGTCAGCACCGAGGCCTGCGGCAGGCGCGTGGACAGCGTCGCCCCGCTGACGCGCACGTTGCAGCGCGTGGGCTCCCACGACGGCGGCGAAACTTCGTAGGTGACGCAGTAGTCGATCGCCGCCTCGTCGAACTGGTTCGGGCGGTTGACCAGCCGCAGCGCATCCAGTCGCGTCAGCCAGAAGGCCGGATCGGCGTCGCGCACGCCGGTGGGCGCGGCCTCCTGCAGCACCGCGAACAGCCGTTCGCCCGACAGCCAGCGCATCTCCAGCGCCTGCCCCGCCCAGAGCCGGAACAGCGTCGAGAGCTGCATCGCCGCGTCGGTGTCGATGCGCTGCAGCCGGCCCCAGTCGAAGATCCAGGGCAGCGGCATTTGCAGCGTCTGCGCGCGCAGCTTGGCCACGGCCTCGATGTCGAGTTCGGCCGGCGCCGTCCAGCCGACGGCCGAAGGCCCCCGGGCCGGAACCGGTACTTCGGCGGCGATGGCGTCGGAAACCAGCTTGGGCAGCGAGAACCACTGCGGTGCCGACCAGCCGAACTGGTGGGCGTAGTCGACGGCCAGGCTCTCGAAGCTCGGCTGCTGGCCGGTGGCGCGATAGAGGTCGAAGAGCACGAGCCAGGTCTCGGCGTGCTGGTGGCGCGCGCCTCCTTCGGCGGTGAGCCGGCGCAGCGCCTGCTCGCAGCTGCCGAAGTCGGCGTTGGCGAAGGCAATCACCGCCTCGTCGAGGTCGGGGTCGTGCATGACCTCGCTCACCTCGACCGCCAGCGGGCTGTTGAAGTCCATGCCCTCGAGCGAGGTCGAGATCGACATCGGCGCCAGCGGCGGCAGCCCGCCACCCATCTGCACCGGCGCAGGCGCGGCGCGCGGGGCGGCCTGCGGCGGCATCCCGGGCTCGAAGTCGGGCAGGGGCGGCAGCGGCGGCAGTCCGTCGCGCTCCTCGCCGTCGTTGCTGAGCTCGGCGCCGATGTCGATGTCGGGCACGAGCGATGCGGAGGATGCCCGCGGGGACAGGGAGGCAGGCATCGAGGCCGGGCCCGTGGCCGTCGCGTGCCGCGGCGCTTCATTCATCGGCGCGGGGTCGAAGATCAGCGGTCGGCGCGGTACGGCCGGCTGCGGCGCCTCGGGCAGACGACTGGCGTCGCCGACCATCTGCTGCTCGATCTCGTCGATGGCGCGCACGACGTTGCTGCGCGAGCTGCGGCTGTCGGGCTCGGAGAGGCGGATGTCGGAGTCGTCGAGCTTCGACGACGAGCCCAGCGCCGCCAGCTGCTCGGGCGAAAGTCCCTCGCGGCGGACCTTGCGCAGCATGTCGAACTCGCGTTTGCGCACGAAGTCGTTGCGGCGCTTGCGCTCGATCATCGCCTTCAGCTCGGACTTCTCCATCTCGAGCTCACGCGCATCGGGTTGGCGCGAGTTCAGCTCGGTCCAGTCGGTGCCGGGGTTGGCGACGAAGCGCACCACCTTGCGGAAGAAGCTCTCGTTCTCGGCCATTGGCGTCGATGGTACCCCGGACGATGGCGCGGGTTTCGCCCGCCTGCGACGCCTGCCGCCGCACCCGGCCGGGCTCGCCCGCAGTCAGTCGCCGAACATCTTCTGCTTGAGCTCGCGCCGCTGCTGCGCCTCGAGCGAGAGCGTCGCCGTCGGCCGCGCCAGCAGTCGCGCCAGCCCGATGGGCTCGCCGGTCTCGTCGCAGTACCCGTAGTCGCCGCTGTCCAGGCGCGCCAGCGACTGCGCGATCTTCTTCAGCAGCTTGCGTTCGCGGTCGCGCGTGCGCAATTCGAGCGCGTGCTCCTCCTCGATCGTCGCGCGGTCGGCCGGGTCGGGGACGATGGTCGTGTCCTCGCGCAGATTCTCGGTCGTCTGCCCCGCGTTCGAGAGCAGGTCGTCCTTCTGCTGCTCGAGCTGAGCGCGGAAGAAGTCGATCTGCTTCTCGTTCATGTACTCGCTCTCGGGCATGGCCAGCAGCTCGGCCTCGGTCAGTTCGCGACCGGGCTTGGCCTTCCAGGCGTTGGCGAGTTTCGGGTCCGCCTTGGCGGCGGGCTTGCGGGCTGGCGTCGACGACACGGCGGGGGGCTCGGGGTTGGGCTTCGCCGGGGCGAAGCGTTCGGTGAAGCGGGTGGAACTGTCGCGGGCGTCGGGTGCGCCGCGCACGGGGGTGGCCGGCGTTGCGGCGGACTCGGCCGCTTCTGCCGGTGCGCGCGCGCCAACGACCGCCGCGGCGCTCGGGGCGGCTGCAGTTCTGCGCTCGGGGGGCGTCCTGGCCGGCGGCTTGGTCACGGCAGTCTCCTGGCCTCCTCGTTCAACGGCAGGCGGGCTCGCGCGCAGCCGCAAGGGCTGCGCAGCGCGAGATCGGTGGCTCGGCCGGGAAAACCCGTACCGCGATGGGGATTCTAGCCATCCGCGCCAGCCCGTCGCGGCGGACGGGGTGCCTCAGACCAGGCATTGCTCGAGCCCCTGCATCAGTACCTCCCGCGGCAGGTCGATGCCGATGAAGACCATCTTGCTGCCCTTCTCCTCGCCCGGCGCCCACTTCGGACCCAGGTCGCTGCCCATCATCTGGTGCACCCCCTGGAAGACCACCTTGCGGTCGCTGCCCTTCATGTAGAGCACGCCCTTGTAGCGCAGCATCTTGGGGCCGTAGACCTGCACGATGGCGCCCAGAAAGTCCTCTAGCTTGGCCGGGTTGAAGGCCTTTCTCGATTTGAAGACGAAGCTCTTCACATCGTCGTCGTGGGCGTGGTGGTGCGGGTGGTTGCAGTGCTCGCCGTGCGCATGGTCATGGTCATGGTGGTGCTGACCGCGTCCGCCGCCCTCCGCGCTCAGGAACTCGGGGTCGATGTCAAGCTTGGCATTGAGGTTGAAGCCCTTGAGGTCGAAGACCTCGGCGATCGGCACCTCGCCGAAGTGCACCTGCCGCTGCGGCGCGCGCGGGTTCATGTGCTTGAGCCGGTGCACGAGCGCATCGACCTCGTCCTTGCCCACCAGGTCGGACTTGCTGATGAAGATCTGGTCGGCAAAACCCACCTGGCGACGCGCCTCCTGGCGCGTGTCGAGCTGGCCGTCGGCATGCTTGGCATCGACCAGGGTGAGGATCGAATCGAGCAGGTAGCTCTCCGCGACGAGATCGTCCATGAAGAAGGTCTGCGCCACCGGGCCGGGGTCGGCCAGGCCGGTGGTCTCGATCACCACGCGGTCGAAGTCGAGCTCGCCCTTGCGGCGCTTCTCGGCCAGGTCGGTGAGCGTGCTGCGCAGGTCCTCGCGGATGGTGCAGCAGACGCAGCCGTTGCTCATCTGGATGATCTGCTCCTGCGTGTCCACGGCGAGGATGTCGTTGTCGATGTTCTCCTCGCCGTACTCGTTCTCGATCACCGCGATCCTCTGCCCGTGGGCTTCGGAGAGCACGCGCTTGAGCAGCGTCGTCTTGCCGCTGCCGAGAAAGCCGGTGAGGATGGTCGCAGGAATGAGGCCGTTGGACATGGTGCAGTCTCGAATGCCGGGTGCCGACCCGGTCATGTGAGGGGGCCGGACTGTGGTTCAAGCCCTTCGGCGTGTCAAGCGTCTGGGGTATTCTCGGCTGCACCCCACTGCCGACGTCCCCCGTGTCCGACCCCCCCCCCGAACGGCAGCCGGAGCCCGGCGTCGAGCGGCGCGGCCTCTTCGAGCGTCTGGTCGAGTACCTCTCGCCGGGCCCCGACAGCAAGGCCGAGCTGCTGAAGACCCTGGCCGATGCCGAGCAGCGCGAGCTCATCGAGCCCGAGTCGCGCCACATGCTCGAAGGCGTGCTGCGCATGGCCGATCTGTCGGCCGGCGACGTCATGGTGGCCGCGCCGCGCATGGACCTGCTGGACATCGACGCCGGCTACGAGACGCTGCTGGGCCTGGTCATCAGCACCGCGCACTCGCGCTTCCCGGTCTACGAGGGCCAGCGCGAGAACGTCATCGGCATCCTGCTCGCCAAGGACTTGCTGAAGCTGCAGCGCTCGCCGATGCTGAACCTGCGCACGCTGCTGCGCCCGGCAGTGTTCGTGCCCGAGAGCAAGCGCCTGAACGAACTGCTGCGCGACTTCCGCTCCAACCGCAATCACCTGGCGATCGTCATCGACGAGTTCGGCAACACCGCGGGCCTGGTGACGATCGAGGACGTGCTGGAGCAGATCGTCGGCGACATCGAGGACGAGTTCGACGAGGACGAGGCCGAGCACGGCATCTACACGCTGGCCGACGGCAGCCATCGCGTCGCCGGCGACGTCGACATCGAGGCGGTCAACCACTTCTTCTCGCTGCGGCTGCCCGAGGACGATTTCGACACCATCGGCGGCCTGGTCGCGCACGAGTTCGGGCGCGTGCCGCGCCGCGGCGAGAGCGTGAACTGCGGCGGACTGCGCTTCACGGTGATGCTCACGCGCGGCGGCGCGGTGCGCTGGTTCCGCGTCGAGCGGCTGCCCGGCGCCCATGCAGGCCAGGCGTCCGAGGGCGCGACCGGCTGATGTCGCGCACCCTGGCGCCGCGTGCGCGGGCGCGGGAGACGCTTGCGATCACGCTTCTCGGGGCGGTGCAGACGCTGGCCTTCGTGCACACCGCGCTGTGGGCGTTGCCGCTGCTGGCCGTGGCGCTGCTGATTTGGCGGCTCGACCTGGCCGAGGGGCCGCGCCGCGCCGCCTGGCTGGCCTGGTGCTTCGGCAGCGCCTGGCTCGCGGCTGGAACCTGGTGGCTGTTCGTCAGCATGCACCGCTACGGCCACCTGCCGGCCTGGCTGGCGGCCGCTGCGGTGGCGCTGCTGGCTGCGGTGCTTTCGCTCGACCTGGCGCTCGCGGCCGCGGCCTGGCGGCGCTGGCGGCGTGGCGGTGCGGCCGACATCCTGCTCTTTGCCGCGTGCTGGCTGCTGGCGGAACTGGCGCGCGGCACGCTCTTCACCGGATTCCCCTGGGTGGCCAGCGGCTACGCGCAGCTCGATGGGCCGCTGGCGGCCCTGGCGCCCTGGCTCGGTGTCTACGGCATGGGGGCGGCGCTGGCGGCGCTCGCGGCGATGCTGCTGCGGGCCCTGCGCGCGCGCGGGGCGTGGCGCGTGGCCGGGCTGGCCGGCGTGTTCGGCACGCTGCTGGTGCTGACGCTCCTCGGGCCGGGCGAGCACACGCGCGCCGGGCGCGAGCTGTCGGTGCAGCTGCTGCAGCCCAACGTGGCGCAGGACGAGAAGTTCGCCGTGGCGCGCCTGCCCGCCACGCTGCAATGGGTGGCGACGCGACTCCTGGCCTCGACGGCCGACCTCGTCGTCGCGCCGGAAACCGCCGTGCCACTGCTGCCGACGCAGCTGGAGGACTTCGCGCCGGGCTACCTGGCCGCGCTGCAGCGGCGCTTCGCGGATTCGCCGCAGGCGGCGCTCGTCGGCGTGCCGCTGGGTGACTACGGACGCGGCTACACGAATTCGGTGATCGGCTTGTCGGCGCAGGCGGCAGTGCTGCCCGAGGGCCGCTACCGCTACGACAAGCACCACCTCGTGCCCTTCGGTGAATTCGTCCCGGCGGGCTTTCGCTGGTTCACCGAGCGCATGCAGATCCCGCTGGGCGACTTCGACCGCGGCGCGGTGGCGCAGGCCTCGCTGGTCATCGGCGATGCGGCCACCGGCGTCGAGCGCGCCGCCCCCAACATCTGCTACGAGGATCTGTTCGGCGAGGAGCTGGCGCGCCGCTTCGCCGACCCCGCGCAAGCGCCCACGCTGCTCGTCAACCTCAGCAACATCGGCTGGTTCGGCGACACCATCGCGGTGGCGCAGCACCTGGCGATCTCGCGCCTGCGCGCGCTCGAGTTCCAGCTGCCGATGATTCGCGCCACCAATACCGGCGCCACCGCGGTGATCGACCATCGCGGCCGAGTCGCCGCGCAATGGCCGGCGTTTGCCGAGGGCGTGCTCGACGGCCGCGTGCATGGTCGCCACGGACTGACGCCGTACGCGCGCTGGGCCTCGCGCCTGGGGCTGTGGCCGCTGCTCGGGGCGGGCGCGCTGGTGATCGCGGTGTTCGCGCGGCGCCGGCCGGCCCTGCGCTGAGGGCGCGGCGCGGCGCGGCTGCGCTTCAGGCGTCGGCGCGCGCGTCCAGCCGTCGCCAGAGGGCCACGAGCGTGAGCCCGGAGACGATGTGCCAGATGCCCCAGAGGCTGGCGATGATCACCATGCCCAGGTCCGCGTTGAACTGCACGGCGATGATGCCCAGGGCGAGGCCGGAGTTCTGCATGCCGCCCTCGATGGTGATGGCGCGGCGGTCGCGCCCGCGGGCGCCGAAGGCACTGGCGCCCAGCCAGCCCAGCGCCAGGCCGAGCGCGTTCTGGCCGGCGACGAGGCCCAGCTGCGGCAGCAGCGCTGCGGTCAGCAGGTGGCGGTCGCGCACCAGGCCCGCGGCGATGAAGAGCAGCAGCGCGCCCACCGAGGCGCGTGCCAGCGGCTTGCGGATGCGCGCCGTGGCCTGCGGGAAGCGCTGCGCGCAGGCCATGCCGAGGATCATCGGCAGCGCCAGCAGCACGACCAGGCTGATCCAGATGTCCGAGGCGTCGATCGAGAGCTGGCGCAGCCAGCCCGCGGTGGCCGGGTTGGTGCTCACCATCCAGGTGAAGTTCAGCGGCGTCAGCACGATCGCCAGCACGCTGGCCGCCGCCGAGATGCTGACCGACAGCGCCGTGTTGCCGCGCCCGAGGTGGGTGACGACGTTGGAGAGCGCCCCGCCCGGGCAGGCGGCGACGAGGATCGCCGCGGCCTCGATGTTGGGCGGCAGATCCAGCACCAGGGTCGCGCCCCAGGTCGCCAGCGGCAGCAGCAGGAACTGCGGCACGAGACCGGCGATCACCGCGCGCGGCGTGCGCGCCACGGCGCGGAAGTCGGCGACGCGCAGATCCAGCGCGACCGAGAATACCATCGTCGCCAGCACGAGGCTCAGGATGGCTTGGGTGGCGCTCATGGGGCGCGAGGCTAACCGGGCCGCGCGCGAGTCGCGCCCCGTAAAATCCAGCGTTTTCGCCGTGCGCGGCCCGCTTTCCGGCTCATGCTGACCTTTCAACAGATCATCCTGCAGCTGCAGGCCTACTGGGGCGCCCAGGGCTGCGCGCTGCTGCAGCCCTACGACATGGAGGTGGGCGCCGGCACCAGCCATACCGCGACCTTCCTGCGCGCCATCGGCCCCGAGCCCTGGAAGGCGGCCTACGTGCAGCCCAGCCGCCGCCCCAAGGACGGACGCTACGGCGACAACCCCAACCGCCTGCAGCACTACTACCAGTACCAGGTGGTGCTCAAGCCCGCGCCGGCGAACATCCTGGACCTCTACCTCGACAGCCTGCGGGCGCTGGGCTTCGACCTGAAGAGCAACGACGTGCGCTTCGTCGAGGACGACTGGGAGAACCCGACGCTCGGCGCCTGGGGCCTCGGATGGGAGGTGTGGCTCAACGGCATGGAGGTGACGCAGTTCACCTACTTCCAGCAGGTCGGCGGCATCGAATGCAAGCCCGTCACGGGCGAGATCACCTACGGCCTGGAGCGCCTGGCGATGTACCTGCAGGGCGTGGAGAACGTCTACGACCTGGTGTGGACGCAGGACGACGCCGGGGGCCGGCTGCTGTACCGCGACGTCTACCACCAGAACGAGGTCGAGCAGAGCCGCTACAACTTCGAGGAGAGCGACGTCGACTTCCTGCTGCAGGCCTTCGCCGCGCACGAGCGCCAGGCGCAGCACCTGATGCAGCGCCAGCTCGCGTTGCCGGCGTATGAGCAGGTGCTGAAGGCCGCGCACACCTTCAACCTGCTCGACGCGCGCGGCGCCATCAGCGTCACCGAGCGCGCCGCCTACATCGGCCGCATCCGCAACCTCGCGCGCAGCGTCGCGCAAAGCTACCTCGAGAGCCGCGCGCGCCTGGGGTTCCCGATGGCGCCGCGCGCATGGGCCGACGAGGTGAGCGCGCGCCTGGCCGAGCAGGCCGCCCGGCAAGCCAGCGCGAAGGCGGCGTAGGCCATGAACGACGTGAAGAACCTGCTCGTCGAGCTGCTCGTCGAGGAACTTCCGCCCAAGGCGCTGCGCGCCCTGGGCGACGCGTTTGCAAGCAAGCTGCAGGAAGGGCTGCAGTTGAACGATTTCCTGGAGCCAGGAAGTGAGGTGACGACGTTCGCAACGCCCAGGCGGCTTGCGGCGCACATCTCACACGTTCGGAGCGACTCACAACCTCGTCCGCTTCCTCCGAGGACGTTGATGCCTGTCGCTGTGGCCTACAAGGACGGGTCGCCAACTGCAGCATTGGAAAAGCGCATTCGCTCGCTCTACAGTGAAGGCGTCAGTATCGAGTCCCTCTATAGGGAGCGGCGCCTGTTCAACGTGGTCGAAGACGGCAAGGACGTCGTCAAGCACGACCCGGGACTGGCAGCAGGTTCGAGTCTGCACGTCGCGCTCGAAGGGTTCGTGCTGGATGCAATCGCCAAGCTCCCCATCCCCAAGCTCATGCAGTACCAGCTCGAGCGCGGCGAGGGGCCGGACTTCCAGCCCGGCTGGACGAGCGTGAACTTCGTGCGCCCGGCGCATGGGCTCGTCGCCCTGCACGGCAGCGAGGTCGTGCCGGTGCGCGCGCTCGGTCTCACGTCGGGGCGTACGACGCAAGGCCACCGCTTCGAGGCCGCGCGACCCGAGATCACGCTGCAGGACGCCGACGGCTACGCGCAGCAGTTGCGGGACGAAGGCGCGGTGATTGCCGGCTTCGACGCGCGCCGTGCCGAGATCGTGCGCCAGCTGTCGGAGGTCGCCGGCCGCGAGGGCCTCGAGCCCATCGACGACGACGCCCTGCTCGACGAAGTGACGGCGCTGGTCGAGCGCCCCAAGGTGCTGCTCTGCCGCTTCGAGCCGGAGTTCCTCGCGGTGCCGCAGGAATGCCTGATCCTGACGATGAAGGCGAACCAGAAGTACTTCCCGCTGCTGGACGGCGGCGGGCGGCTGACCGAGCGCTTCCTCGTCGTCAGCAACATCGACCCCGCCGATCCTTCGCGCGTGATCGGCGGCAACGAGCGCGTCGTGCGTCCGCGCCTGGCCGACGCCAAGTTCTTCTTCGACCAGGACCGCAAGCACACGCTCGAGTCGCGCGTGCCGCAGCTGGCCAAGGTCGTCTACCACGGCAGGCTGGGCACGCAGGGCGAGCGCAGCGAGCGCGTGCGCGCGGTTGCGCGGCGCCTTGGCGAACAGCTCGGCGGCCCGGCCCTGGCCGCGCAGGCCGACCGCGCGGCCCTGCTCGCCAAGGCCGACCTGGTGACCGGCATGGTGGGCGAGTTCCCCGAACTGCAGGGGGTCATGGGCGGCTACTACGCGCGCCACGACGGCGAGCACGAAGCCGTCGCCCTTGCGGTCGAGGATCACTACAAGCCGCGCTTCGCCGGTGACGCGCTGCCGCGCGGCGAGGCCGGCCTGGTCGTCGCCCTGGCCGACAAGCTCGAGACCCTGGCCGGCCTCTTCGGCATCGGCCAGCGGCCCAGCGGTGACAAGGACCCGTTCGCGCTGCGACGGCACGCGCTGGGCATCACGCGCATGCTGGTCGAGCGGGGGCTGCCGCTGGGCCTGCCGGCGCTGGTGTCGGCCGCCTTTCACGCCTTCCCGGCCGGCCACGGCCAGGCCCAGGCCGAGGTCATGCACTTCCTCTACGAGCGGCTCGTGGGCTACCTGCGCGAACTGGACGCGGGCTACAGCGCCCACGAGGTCGACGCCGTGGTGGCGCTGCGCCCGGACCACTGGGCCACGCTGCCGCAGCGCCTGGCCGCGGTGCGCGCCTTCGCCGCGCTGCCCGAAGCGCAGGCGCTGGCCGCGGCCAACAAGCGCGTCGCCAACATCCTGAAGAAGAGCGAGGCAGCAGCCCAGGTGGCGCTCGAGCCCGCCTTGCTGCACGAGCGCGCCGAGCAGGCGCTGGCCGCGGCGCTGGCCGAGGTCGGCCCGCGGGCCGATGCCGCCTTCGCGCGCGGCGACTTCACCGCGTCGCTGCAGACGCTGGCGGCGCTGCGCGCGCCCGTGGATGCCTTCTTCGACGAGGTCATGGTCAACGTCGACGACCCGGCGCTGCGCGCCAACCGCCTGGCGCTGCTGCAGGCCTTGCACGCGGCGATGAATCGCGTCGCCGACCTCGCCCGGCTGGTGTCGTGATGCGATCCGCCCCCGCCCATGCCCGCGGGGCCGGCCCCACCCATGCGCCCAAGCTCGTCATCTACGGGCGCGACGGCGTCCTCAACGCGTACCGCGAAGACCACGTCAAGTCGCCGCAGGACTGGGTGCCGATTCCCGGTGCGCTGGAGGCGCTGGCGCAGCTCAACCACGCCGGCTGGCATGCGGTGGTGGCCACCAACCAGGCGGGCATCGGCCGCGGCCTGATCGACATGGCGACCCTCAACGCCGTGCACGCGCACATGAATCGTCAGGTCGCGGCCCTGGGCGGACGCATCGACGCCGTCTTCTTCTGCCCGCATGCGCCGGAGGAGGACTGCGAGTGCCGCAAGCCGCTGCCGGGCATGATGCAGGACATCGGCCGCCGCTGGGGCGTCGACCTCGCCAGCGTGCCGATGGTCTGCGACACGCTGCGTGACCTGCAGGCGGCACAGGCCGCCGGCTGCCCGCCACACTTGGTGCTGAGCGGGCGCGCTGCCGGCATGAACGAGGCCATGCTGCAGCACGCCCTGGCCATGGTGCCCACGACCACGACGCACGAGAGCCTGCAGGCCTTCGCCGAACACCTGTTGCGACGCAATCACCAGACCGATTCGGAGGCCGGCGCCCTGCTCTGATCGCGCGCAGCGCGCGGCTGCGATCCTAGAATAGCGCTTCATGCCGCCACGCAGCGCAGCCGGCTTGCCCGCGCAGCTCTCGCTGTTCGACGACGCGGGGCTCTCCCTGAAGGAGCCGCCCGCGGGTCGGTTGCCGCCTGCGGCGATGCCGCCGACCTTCATGCACCCGCGCGCGCAGCGGCGCATCGCCCTCGCGGGCCAACTCGTCCATTACGAACTGCGGCGCGGGCGTCGGCGCAGCATCGGCTTCGTTGTCGGCGCCGAGGGTCTGAGCGTGAGCGCGCCGCGCTGGGTCGGGCTGGGCGAAGTCGAATCCGCGCTGCGCGAGAAGGAAGCCTGGATCCTGCGCAAGCTGCACGATCAGGCGGAGCGGTCGCGCCGCATGCAGGCCGCGCGCATCGAATGGCGCGAAGGCGCGCAACTGCCCTTCCTCGGCGAGGCGGTGATCCTGCTGCTGGACCCGCGCTGCAGCGGCGCCGTGCTGCATGGCGCCGACGGCACGCTGCCCGGCATGCCGCGGCTGACGCTGCACCTGGGCCTGCCGCAGCAGGCGACGCAGGCGCAGATGCGCGATCTCGTGCAGGGCTGGCTGCAGCGCCAGGCGCGGCGCGTGTTCGAGGAGCGCTGCGCGCATTTCGCGCCGCGACTGGGGGTGCAGGTGCGGCGCATCACGCTCAGCTCGGCGACGACGCGCTGGGGCAGCGCCAGCGCCGACGGCTCGATCCGGCTGCACTGGCGGCTGGTGCACTTCGCGTTGCCGGTGATCGACTACGTGGTGACGCACGAACTCGCGCACCTGCGCGAGATGAACCACAGCCCGGCGTTCTGGGAGGTGGTGCGCTCGGTGATCCCGGACTACGAGCATGCACTCTCGAGCCTGCGCCAGCAGATCTTGCCCAGCTTCGATTGAGGCGCTGTGCCATCCCCCATTGGGGGGTAGTTTTGTCGGAATCTCCAGCCAATTGGGGATGGCGGTTCGAAGTGGTATGGCCAAAATGGCGCCACACGCTGTCATCCACGCGCGACGTTCGCCCGGGCAGACAGACCGCAGGCCGCTCCGATCGGACCCGCGGCGCCCCCGGGCGAGAGCAGGAACGACGGGCGGCAAGACATGATCCTGCCGCCCGTCTTCGCTTTCCCGCACGGCGGCAGCGCTGCACCGGTTACATTGACGTTGACGTAAACGTCAATTCGACCATGACCGAGAAGTCGCGCTCCTCAGATTCGCAGGCAACGACCGCGCCCGGCCCGACGCCGGCAGCCGACGAGGTTCGCGCCCGCGAGTCGCGCCCCTACACGATCACCGAGCTGGCGCAGGAGTTCGAGGTCACGCCGCGCGCGATCCGCTTCTACGAGGACGTCGGACTGCTGCAGCCGGCACGCCAGGCCGGGCGGCGCATCTACACCTACCGCGACCGCACCCGGCTCAAGCTCACGCTGCGCGGCAAGCGGCTCGGGCTTTCGCTCTCCGAGATCCGCGAGCTGGTGCAGATGTACGACTCGGCGTCGGACACCGCGCCGCAGCTCAGCGCCTTCCTTCAGGTGCTGGGCGAGCATCGGCGCCGGCTCGAGCGTCGGCGCGAAGACATCGAAGTCACGCTGGCCGAGATCGTGCAGCACGAGTCGCGCTGCCGCACGCTGCTGGCCGCGGCCGCGCCGCGCCCGCGCCGCAGCGGCAAGCGCTGAGCGCGCCGAGGCGCTCGGTATCATCGATGCGCGCGTCGGCCTCGTCATCGACAACCCCATTCAGGCCGGCCTTCACCTCCGCGGAGCCCCCCCGATGAATCTGCCCGGACTCGACTTCCAGCTCGGCGAGGACATCGACGCGCTGCGTGACGCCGTGCACGCCTTCGCCGCGGCCGAGATCGCGCCGCGCGCGGCCGAGATCGATCGCAGCGACCGCTTCCCGACGGACTTGTGGCGCAAGATGGGCGAGCTCGGCGTGCTCGGCATCACGGTGGCGGAGGAGTATGGCGGCGCCGGCATGGGCTACCTTGCGCACATGGTGGCGATGGAGGAGATCAGCCGCGCCAGCGCCAGCGTCGGACTGTCCTACGGCGCGCACAGCAACCTGTGCGTGAACCAGATCAGGCGCAACGGCAGCCAGGCGCAGAAGCAGAAATACCTGCCGCGGCTGATCAGCGGCGAGCATGTCGGCGCGCTGGCGATGAGCGAGCCCGGCGCGGGAAGCGACGTGATCGGCATGAAGCTGCGCGCCGAGGACAAGGGCGGCTTCTACCGGCTCAACGGCAGCAAGATGTGGATCACCAACGGCCCCGACGCCGACACCCTGGTGGTCTACGCCAAGACCGAGCCCGAGCTGGGGGCGCGCGGCGTCACCGCCTTCCTCGTGGAGCGCGGCATGAAGGGCTTCTCGGTGGCGCAGAAGCTCGACAAGCTCGGCATGCGCGGCAGCCATACCGGTGAGCTCGTGTTCCAGGATGTCGAGGTGCCCGTCGAGAACGTGCTGGGCGAGATCAACGGCGGCGCCAAGGTGCTGATGAGTGGCCTGGACTACGAGCGCGCCGTGCTCGCCGCGGGGCCGGTGGGCATCATGCAGTCGGTGATGGACAGCGTCGTGCCCTACGTGCACGAGCGCAGGCAGTTCGGGCAGAGCATCGGCGAGTTCCAGCTCGTGCAGGGCAAGCTCGCCGACATGTACACCGCGCTGCAGGCCGGTCGCGCCTTCCTCTACACCATCGGCAAGAACCTCGACCGGCTCGGGCCTCGGCACGTGCGCCAGATTCGCAAGGACTGCGCCAGCGTCATCCTCTGGTGCGCCGAGCGCGCCACCTGGATGGCCGGCGAAGGTATCCAGCTCTTCGGCGGCAACGGCTACATCAACGACTACCCGCTCGGGCGCCTGTGGCGCGACGCCAAGCTCTACGAGATCGGCGCCGGCACCTCGGAGATCCGCCGCATGCTGATCGGCCGCGAGCTTTTCACCGAGACCCTGTGACCGACGCCGGCGGGGCGGGAGCACGCGAGGGCCCGACGCCATCGCCTCCCGCGTACGCGGCCACCGACGACACCCGATGAGCAAGGACATAGACCAACTGCTGGCCGCCAACCGGACCTGGGCCGGCAACATCGAGCGCCGCGAGCCCGGCTTCTTCACGCGGCTGGCGCAGCAGCAGAACCCGAAGTACATGTGGATCGGCTGCGCCGACAGCCGCGTGCCCGCCAACGAGCTGGTCAACCTGCTGCCCGGCGAGATGTTCGTGCACCGCAACGTCGCCAACGTCGTCGTGCACAGCGACCTGAACGCGCTCTCGACGGTGCAGTTCGCCGTCGAGCATCTGCAGGTCGCGCACATCCTCGTCGTCGGCCACTACGGATGCGCCGGCGTGCGCGCGGCGATGCGGGGCCTGCGCGTGGGCCTGGCCGACAACTGGCTGCGCCACGTGCACGACGTGCGCATGCGCCACCGCAAGCGGCTGGACCATCTGCCGGTCGAGCGCCAGGAGGAGATCCTCTGCGAGATGAACATCATCGAGCAGGTCGGCCACGTGGCGCAGTCGACGGTGATCCAGGACGCCTGGGCGCGCGGGCAGGCGGTGGCCATCCATGGCCTGGTCTACGGCCTCGCCGACGGCCTGCTCAAGGACCTGCAGGTGACGATGGACCGACCCGAGGCCGTGGTCCCCGTCTACAGCGCGGCGATCAAGCGCTACCCGCGCGTGGCGGATGCGCAGACTCCTTCCGAGAACGACATCGACTGACATCGGCGGCCGTGTTCCCGAACCAGTTCACCGACAGCCGCGCCTTCGACGTGGCCCAGGCCATGCTGGAGGGCTTCAACCGCCACTACCGCCTCTTCCGCAAGACCAGCGCCGCGGCCAAGGCCCGCTTCGAGCAGCGCGACTGGCATGGCCAGCAGCGCGCGCAGCGCGAGCGCATCGAGTTCTACGACCGCCGCGTGGACGAAGCGGTGGAGCGCCTGCGCTCGGAGTTCCACGTCGACGCGCTGTCGATGGACAGCTGGCAGCAGGTCAAGCTGCACTACATCGGCCTGCTGACCGACCATCACCAGCCCGAGCTCGCCGAGACCTTTTTCAACTCGGTCACGACCAAGCTGCTGCACCGTGCCTACTTCCGCAACGACTTCATCTTCGTGCGCCCGGCCATCAGCACCGAGTACCTCGAGATGGAGGAGCCCGCCGACGCGCCGACCTGGCGTCCCTGGTACCCGACGCGGGAGACCCTGCACCAGACCGTGCGCGGCATCGTGATGAGCTTCGCGCTGCAGGCCGCGTGGGAGGACCTGGACCGCGACGTCGACGACGTGCTGGAGGCCATGCAGACGCGCATGAACCTGCGCTTCTCGGACTGGCGGCTGCGCGCCAACTTCCAGATCCAGGTGCTCAGCAGCCTCTTCTACCGCAACAAGGGCGCCTACCTGGTGGGCCGCGTCATCAACGGTTTCACCGTCTTTCCGATCTGCCTGCCGCTGGTCTACAACGCCGCTGACCGGCTGGTCATCGACACCGCGCTCTTCTCCGAGGACGACCTGCAGCTCGTCTTCAGCTTCGCGCGGGCCTACTTCATGGTCGACATGGAGCTGCCGAGCGCCTACGTGCAGTTCCTGCGCTCGCTCATGCCGCGCAAGCCGCGCGGCGAGCTCTACAGCGCGCTGGGCCTGCAGAAGCAGGGCAAGAACATGTTCTACCGAGACTTCCTCTCGCACCAGCGGCACAGCACCGACCGCTTTCGCATCGCGCCGGGCATCAAGGGCATGGTGATGCTGGTCTTCGACCTGCCTTCCTTCCCCTATGTCTTCAAGGTCATCAAGGACTTCTACCCCGAGCCGAAGAACACCACGCGCGAGCAGATCAAGGCCAAGTACCTGCTCGTCAAGCAGCACGACCGCGTCGGCCGCATGGCCGACACGCTCGAGTACAGCAAGGTGGCCTTCCCGCGGGCGCGCTTCGAGGACGAGCTCGTGGCCGAGCTCAAGCACTTCTGCGGCAGTCTGATCGAGGAGGACGGCGACGTGCTGGTGATCCGCCACCTCTACATCGAGCGGCGCATGATTCCGCTGAACATCTACCTGCACGATGCCAGCGAGGCCGGCGACCGCGACGCCCTCGAGCACGCGGTGATCGAGTACGGCAACGCGATCAAGGACCTGGTGGCGGCCAACATCTTCCCCGGCGACATGCTGTGGAAGAACTTCGGCATCACGCGCCACGGCAAGGTCGTGTTCTACGACTACGACGAGATCGAGTACCTCACCGACTGCAACTTCCGCCGCGTGCCGCTGCCGCGCCACGAGGAGGACGAGCTTTGCGGCGAGGTCTGGTACCACGTCGGCGCGAAGGACGTCTTTCCCGAGACCTTCGGCCCCTTCCTGCTCGGCAACCCGGCGGTGCGCGAGGTGTTCATGCGCCACCACGCCGACCTGCTCGACGCCGCCTTCTGGCAGGCGCACAAGGACCGCATCAAGGCCGGCCACGTGCACGATGTCTTCCCCTACGAGCCGGCGCGCCGCTTCAGCGCGCAGCGCCTGGCCGCCGAGGTGGCGCAGATCGGGCACTGAGCGCGCCGCGGGCGCGGCGGCCTGCGTGCTTCAGAGCCCGATCGCCGCACTCGGTCGAGGCGATGCGGGGGCTGCCCACTGGCATCATTCGGGGCTGCAAGCACCCCATCGAAGGAGAGCCGCACCATGAAGGATCCCATCGTCATCGCCTCGGCCGCGCGCACGCCCATCGGCGGCCTGCTCGGCGACTTCGCCGGTCTTGCCGCGTGGGAGCTGGGGGCCGTGGCCATCAAGGCTGCGGTCGAGCGCGCCGGCATCGAGGGCGCCCTCGTCGACGAGGTGCTGATGGGCAACTGCCTGATGGCCGGGCAGGGCCAGGCGCCGGCACGTCAGGCCATGCGCCGCGCCGGGCTGCCAGATTCCACCGGCGCGGTGACGCTGTCCAAGATGTGCGGCAGCGGCATGCGCGCGATGATGTTCGGGCACGACATGCTGATGGCCGGCAGCGCGCAGGTGGTCGTCGCCGGCGGCATGGAGAGCATGAGCAACGCGCCGCACCTCGTGTTCGCGCGCAAGGGCCTCAAGTACGGCGCGGCGACGATCTTCGACCACATGGCGATGGACGGCCTCGAGGACGCCTACGAGCGCGGCAAGGCGATGGGCGTGTTCGCCGAGGCCTGCGTCGAGAAGTACGGCTTCTCGCGCGCGGCGCAGGACGAGTTCGCCATCGCCTCGACGACGCGTGCCAAGCAGGCCAACGAGGAGGGCAGCTTCGGCTGGGAGCTGGCGGCGGTGACGCTTCCCGGCGAGGGCGGCAAGGCCGGCGCCGGCAGCGATCTGGTGCTGCTGCGCGACGAGCAGCCCTTCAAGGCCAGGCTCGACAAGATCGCCGGCCTGAAGCCCGCGTTCAAGAAGGACGGCACCATCACCGCCGCCAACGCCAGCAGCATCAGCGACGGCGCCGCGGCCCTGGTGCTGATGCGCCAGAGCACGGCGGCGCACCTGGGCGTGAAGCCGGTGGCGCGCATCGTCAGCCACGCCATGCACGCCCAGGCGCCCGGGTGGTTCAGCACCGCGCCGGCGGGGGCGATGCACAAGGCGCTGGACCTCGCGGGCTGGGACGTGCAGAGCGTCGACCTGTGGGAGGTCAACGAGGCCTTCGCCGCGGTGACGATGGCGGCGATGCACGATCTCGGGCTGTCCCACGACATCGTCAACGTGCACGGTGGCGCCTGCGCGCTCGGCCACCCGATCGGCGCCAGCGGCGCGCGCATCGTCGTCACGCTGCTGGGCGCGCTGCGCGAGCGCAGCCTCGAGCGCGGCGTGGCCTCGCTGTGCATCGGCGGCGGCGAGGCCACGGCGATGGCGGTGGAGATGCTGTGACCCTGCACGGGCTTGGCGGGCACGAACTGGCGCTGTTCGTCGCCGCCACCTTCGTGCTCAACGCGACGCCAGGCGTCGATCTGCTGCTCACCGTCTCGCGCACGCTGCAGGGCGGCGCGCGCGCGGGGATCGCGGCGGCGCTGGGCATCGCCGCGGGCTGCGCCGTGCACGCGCTGGCCGCGGCCTTCGGCCTGGCCTCGCTGCTGGCGCTCTCGCCGCGCGCCTTCACGGCGCTGCAGTGGGCCGGCGCGGCCTACCTGCTGTGGCTGGCGCTGGGGATGGCGCGCCGTGCCTGGCGGGGCGGTGCGGCGCAAGCGACGGCATGCGCCGCCGTGCCGCGCAGCCGGAGCGCGGACTTTCGCAGCGGGCTGCTCACCAATGTGCTCAACCCCAAGGTCGCCCTCTTCTTCCTCGCCTTCCTGCCGCAGTTCATCGGCCCCGGTGTGGCGGACAAGACGCTGGCCTTCCTGCTGCTCGGACTGATGTTCGTCGTGCAGAGTCTCGTCTTCCTGCTCGCGCTGGCGGTGTTGACGGCACGCCTGCGCCGGCCGCAGGCCTCGCCGCGCCTGGCGCGCACGCTGCAGGCCGGCGGGGCCGCCCTGTTCGCCGCGCTGGCCTGGCGGCTGCTGCTGGCGCGCGCGCCATGACCCCGAGCCCCGCCATGACTGCAGCCGAGGCCCAGGCGACCCCGCCGCCGGCCCCCTGGCGCGCCGGCCTGGCCACGCTCTCGCCGGCCTACTTCGGGCTGGTGATGGCCACCGGCATTGTTTCCATCGGCTCGCACCGGCTCGGCCTGCCGCTGGTGGCGCGGGCGCTGTTCACGCTCAACCTCGTCGCCTACGGCCTGCTGTGGCTGCTCTATCTGGCGCGGCTGGTGCTGTATCCGCGGGCGCTGCTGCGCGACCTCGTCGACCACCTGCGCGGACCGGGCTTCTTCACCGCGGTCGCGGCGTCCAGCGTGCTCGGGGCGCAGTTCCTGCTGCTCGACGAGCACCTCGGCGGCGGGCTCGTGCTGTGGTTCGTGGCGTTGGCGCTGTGGTGCGGGCTGACCTATGCGATCTTCACCGCCTTCACGGTGAAGGAGGACAAGCCGCCGCTGCAATCGGGCATCAGCGGCGCCTGGCTGCTGGCGGTGGTGGCGACGCAGTCGCTGGCGGTGCTCAGCGCGCTGCTGGCGGCGCGCATCGGCCAGCCCTACAAGCTGGAGCTGAACTTCTTCGCGCTGTCGATGTGGCTGTGGGGCGGCATGCTCTACATCTGGATGATGTCGCTCATCTTCTATCGCTACACCTTCTTTCGCTTCCTGCCCGGCGACCTGTCGCCGCCGTACTGGATCAACATGGGGGCGATGGCCATCTCCACGCTCGCCGGCTCGCTGCTCATCGCCAACGCGCCGCACGCGCCCTTCCTCACCTCGCTGCTGCCGTTCACCAAGGGCTTCACGATCTTCTACTGGGCCACGGGCACCTGGTGGATCCCGATGCTGCTCGTGCTCGGCGTCTGGCGCCACGTCTACAAGCGCTTCCCGCTGCGCTACGACCCGCTCTACTGGGGCGCGGTGTTTCCGCTGGGCATGTACGCCACCAGCACCCAGGAGCTGACGCTGGCGATGGGGCTGGACTTCCTCGCGCCGGTGTCGCGGGTCTTTCTCGGCGTCGCGCTGCTGGCCTGGCTCGCGGCCTTCGTCGGCGTCGTGCACGGCCTGTTCGGCGTGCTGCGGGCCTCCTGGCGCGCTCGGTCATGAGCGCGCCGGGCCGCCCCCAAGGGCTCATTCCGACGCGCACGGCGCGGAGGATCGTCAAGTGAGCGCCCGCGCCATGCGCTGGAGCCTGGGTGCCAAGCTGGCGATCGTCGGCCTGCCCTTCCTGCTGCTGGGGCTGGTGCTGACGGCGCTGACGCTGTGGGTCTCGTGGCAGCTCGACGGCGGCGCCGCTTCGGTCAACGAGGCCGGGCGCATGCGCATGCAGGCCTACCGGCTGGCGTGGACCTCGACGCTGTCGCAGACGCAGGATGCCGAGGCCGAGCGGGTGCAGGCGTTCGAGCGCAGTCTGGTGCTGCTCGAGCACGGCGACCCCGAGCGCCCGCTGGTGACGCCCTTCGACGACCGGGTGCGCGCGCGCTTCGCGGCCGTGCAGGCGGCGTGGGCGGTGCTGCGCGCGCTGCACCTGCAGGCGGCGCCGGCGGAGTCCGGACGGCTGGACGCGGCAACCGTCGAGCTGGTCGGCGCCATCGACGCCCTGGTGAGCGCGATCGAGCATCACCTCTCCCGCTACACGACCATCCTGCACCTGCTGCAGGTGGCGCTGCTGGTGGCCGGCACGCTGGCCGCGGCGCTGGTGGTCGTGGTGGGCTATCACGTCGTGCTGGAGCCGGTGGTCGGGCTGCGGCACGCGGTGTCGCAGTTGCGCGGGGGCGACCTGGCCACGCGTGTCGAACCCCTCAGCGGCGACGAGCTCGGCGAGCTGGCGATCGGCTTCAACGAGATGGCGCAGCAGCTCCAGGCGTCCTATGCCAACCTCGAGCAGCGCGTGCGCGAGAAGACCGCCGAGCTGCAGGGGCAGAGCCGGCGCCTGAAGGCCTTGTACGACGCCAGCGTGCTGGTGGCGCGCAGCGGCCAGCTGCAGTCCCTGGCCGAGGACTTCACGCGGCTGGTGCGCGCGGCCGCGGGCGCCGACGCTGCTGCGCTGCGCTATGCCGACCCCGGGCGCAACCAGTTCGTGCTGCTGGCCACCGACGGCGTCCCGCCCGGCTTGGTCGGCGCCGAACACTGCATCCAGGCCGGTGACTGCCACTGCGGGCAGCTGCGCAGCGGCGAGGGCACGCGCGTGATCCCGATCCGGCCTGGCGGGGTGGCGCGCTCGAGGCACTGCGAGTCGGCGGGCTGGGCCAGCGTGGTGGCCTTGCCGATCCAGGTGCAGGAGCAGCTCATCGGCGAGCTCGACCTCTTCTTTCACGCGCAGGCGACGCTGCCCGAGGCCGAGCGCACGCACCTCGAGACGCTGGCCTCGCACCTGGCCAGCGGCATGGACAACCTGCGCCTGCACGCGCTCGAGCGCGAGGCGGCCGTGGCGCAGGAGCGCACGCTGCTGGCACGCGAGCTGCACGACTCGATCGCGCAGTCGCTGGCCTTCCTCGCCATCCAGGCGCAGCTCATGCGCCGGGCCATGGCCGCGGGCGACCAGGCGCGCATGCAGCAGGCGATGCGGGAGATCGAGGCCGGCCTGCGCGAGAGCCACGGCGACGTGCGCGAGTTGCTGGTGCACTTTCGCACGCGCACCAACGAGGCCGACATGGCGCATGCGCTGCAGGCGACGCTGCGCAAGTTCGAGCACCAGACCGGGATGCTGCCGCTGCTGAGCATGCACGACGAAGGCCTGCCGCTGCCGCCGGACATGCAGGTGCAGGCGCTGCACATCGTGCAGGAGGCGCTCTCCAACGTGCGCAAGCACGCGCGCGCCAGCCGCGTCTGGGTCGACGTCTGGAAGCACCCGGCCTGGCGCGTCGTCGTGCGCGACGACGGCCGCGGCTTCGATACCGCTGCGCTGGCGCCGGACGCCGAGGCGCACGTGGGCCTGCGCATCATGGCCGAGCGCGCCGCGCGCCTGGGCGCGACGCTGCAGGTCGAGTCCACGCCGGGCGAGGGCACCACGGTGACGCTGCAGCTTCCGGCAGCCGGCGGCGGCGAGGAAGAGGCCGCCGCGGCCGCGCCCGAGGCGGCGCGGACGGCTCCGCCTGCGGCGCCGAGGAGGGTCGCGTGATCGACGACGAGGACCGCATCCGGCTGCTCGTGGTGGACGACCACACGCTCTTTCGTCGCGGCCTGATGGCCCTGCTGGGCGCCGACGAGGGCCTGCTCGTCGTCGGCGAAGCCGGCGATGCCGGCGAGGCGCAGCGCAAGGCGCAGGCGCTCCTGCCCGATCTCATCCTACTCGACAACCACCTTCCCGGCGTCACCGGCGTGGCGGCGCTGCCGGCGCTGCAGGCCGCGGCGCCGCAGGCGCGCATCGTCATGCTCACCGTCAGCGCCGACGAGGAGGATCTGGCCGCCGCGCTGCGCGCGGGCGCGGCGGGCTACCTGCTGAAGACCACCGACGGCGACGCGCTGTCGGCCGCGATCCGCCGTGCGGCCGCCGGCGAGGACGTGATCGCGCCGGAGATGACGGCCAAGCTGGTGGCCGCGTTCCGTCAGGCCGAGGCGCCGGCGGCGCGCCCGCCGGAGGTCGAGGCCGAGCCCGCTACGAGCGCGATCAGCCGGCGCGAAACGGAGATCCTCGTCGAGATCGGCCGCGGCGCCAGCAACAAGGAGATCGCGCGCCGCCTGTCGATCGCCGAGTCGACGGTGAAGGTGCATGTGCAGCACCTGCTGCGCAAGCTCGAGGTGAGCTCGCGCGTGCATCTGGCCGTGATCGCCAAGTCCAGGGGCCTGGTCTGACGGCAGCGGCCCGGCAGCCGTGCCGGGGCCCTGCGCCGGGCGCGCCGCGCGCTATGCTTCGCCGAGACACCCCTGCAACCGAGGCCATCGACGTCCGAGGAAGGATCCCGCGGCATGATCGTGCTGTCAGTGACGAGCTACAACGGCGGCGTGGCCGAGCCGCTCGAGGCCCGCTTCGACGAGCTCGGCGGCAGCATCGGCCGCGCCGACGGCAACCTGCTGGTGCTGCCCGACCCGTTGCGCACGGTCTCGCGCGTGCATGCCCACGTCGCCTTTTGCGGCGGCGCCTACACGATCGAGGACCGGGGCAGCAACCCGATCCAGCTCAACGGCAAGGTCGTCGGCCGCGAGCGGCCGTGGCCACTGGCGGCCGGCGACGTGCTGCGCATCGGCAGCTATGAGATCCGCGTGCGCGAAGACGCGCCGCCCGCGCCGGCGGGCGCCCCCGCGATTCCGATCGACTGGGATCCGATGGCGAGCGCGACCGCAGCGCAGGCGGCTGCGACGCCCGCACCGGGACCGGCCGCCGCGGCTGCGCCGCCCGCCGGATCGATCGACGAGATCTTCGGCCTGGGCGCGCCGCTTGCGCCGACGGATGCCACCCTCTCCGGCTTCATCGACCTGACCGAAGAGTCCTCGCCCGCGCCGCCACCTGCGCCGCCACCTGCGCCGCCGACCGCGCACGACGCACCGCGGCCGCGCGCGGCGCCCGTGGTGTCGTGGGACGGGGGCGGGGTGCGGGAAACGAAGGTCATCGCATCCGGGCCGGGGGCCTCGCCCGCGGCGGCGGCGCCCCTGCGGCCGCCGCCGCCGCCACGCGAGTCGCGCCCTGCGGACGCGGCGCCGCCGGCCGGCGTCGACGCCTTGCTGCAGGGCTTTCTCGACGGCCTGGGGACGGTCGATGCAGCGCCGCCGATCGCGCGCCTGACGCCCGAGCTGATGCGGCGCATCGGTGCGCTGCTGGGCGAGTCGGTGCGTGGCGCAGTGGACCTGCTGCACGCGCGCGCGGCGGTGAAGCGCGAGGTGCGGGCGGAGGTGACGGCGATTCGTCCACAGCAGAACAACGTCATCAAGTTCTCGCCCAGCGCGGCAGTCGCCCTGCAGTACCTGCTGGGCGAGCCGGCGCCCGGCTTCATGGGGGCCGAAGCGTCGATGCGCGACGCCTACGACGACTTGCGGGCCCATGAGCTGGCGGTCATGGCCGGCATGCGCGCCGCCCTCACCGGGCTGCTGCAGCGCTTCGATCCGGCGCAGCTCGAGGGGCGCATCGTCGCCCGCTCGAAGCTCGGCTCGCTGCTCGTCGGCGGCCGGCGTGCGCAGCTCTGGGAAGCCTACCGCGAGCTCTTTGCGCTGCTCTCGGCCGAGGCGCGCGACGACTTCCACGAGGTCTTCGGCCAGGCCTTCGTCCGCGCCTACGAGGAGCAGCTGCTCGGCCTGCAGGAGGATTCGATCGGCGCGCCGACGACGCGCGCAGGGAGGAGCTGATGCTGGCCGTCGAGATCGCGCTTCTCTCCGACCCCGGGGGTCGCAGCAGCAACGAGGACGCCTGCGGTCACTGGCACTCGGATCGCTACCTGTGCTGCGTGCTGGCCGATGGCGCGGGCGGGCATGGCGGCGGCGACGTCGCCTCGCGCCTGGTGGTGCAGACGCTGCTGACGGCGTTTGCCGATGCGCCCGGCGGCGACGCCGCGGCGCTGGTGCAGCTCGCGCATCGCGCCAACGAGGCCCTGCTGGCGCGGCGCCAGGGCGACGCGCGCCTGCGCGACATGCACACCACGCTGGTGTGCCTGGTGATCGACTTCATCGACGGCCGCGCGCACTGGGTGCATGCCGGCGACTCGCGCCTGTACTGGTTTCGCCAGGGCCGGCTGCGCGAGCGCACGCTCGACCACAGCCTGGTGCAGGGCCTGCTTCAGGCGGGCGTGCTGACGCCCGAACAGGCACGCTCCCACGCGCGGCGCAGCGAGCTGCAGTCGGCGCTGGGCACGCGCGCGGAGGACTTACGCATCGAAGCGACAAGCGATGCCGCGCTCGAGCCCGGGGACGCCTTCCTGCTGTGCTCGGACGGCCTCTGGGAATTCGTCGACGACGAGGCCATGCAGGAGGCACTGCGCCGCTCGGCCACTGCGGGCGCGTGGGTCGCGGCGCTCGAGCAGCGCGTGCGCGAGGGCGCCCGCGGGCGTGCCACGCACGACAACTTCAGCGCCCTGGCGGTGCGCTTGCGGTCGCCGGAGGGCGAGGCCACGACCATCGTCGCGCCGGCCGCGGCGCCGGGCTGAGTGCCGCGCGGCGGGCGCGCCCGCCGGCGTGTTCAGGCGCCGGTCTCGCAGGCCCAGCCGGCGATGCGTGCGTCCTCGGCCAGTGTCTGGGTCAGCCAGGGCAGGGCCTGGCTCAGCGCCGGGGCCAGCGTGTGCGGCGGGTTGGCGACGAAGACCAGGCTGCCCAGCAGGCCGAGGCCGCGCTCGCGCGGCGCCTGCACCGTCAGCCGCGCCAGCAGCCAGCCCTTGGGTGCCGTGCCGCTGGCCGAGGCCTTCAGCCGCTGCGGCAGCCGCGCCGCCTCCACCAGCTGCACCTGCGGCAGCCAGATCAGCACCATGCCTTCGGCGAAGCGGCTGAGGGCCTCGCGCAGCGCCGCCAGCACGCGTGCGTAGTCAGTCTTCACTTCGTACGGAGGATCGATGAGCAGGAGCCCGCGGCGCGTCGGCGGCGGCAGTTGCGCCTTCAGCACGGTGAAGCCGTCGGTCACCTGCACCTGCACGCGCGCGTCGTTGCGCATGCGACCGGCGAGCTTGGCGTGGTCCGTCGGGTGCAGCTCGAACAGGCGCAGCTGGTCCTGCGCCCGCATGAGCTGCTGCACCAGCAACGGCGATCCCGGGTAGCGGCGCAGCGCCGGGCCTTCGTTGCAGCGCCGGACCTGTTCGACGTAGGCCTGCACTGCCGGTGGCAGGTCGCTGCGGCCCCAGAGCCGGCCGATGCCGCTGTCGAACTCGCGGTGCAGGCGCGCCTCGCGCCCGCCCAGCGTGTAGGCCCCGGCCCCGGCGTGGGTGTCGATCACGCGGTAGCCCTTGTCCTTCTGGTTCAGATGCTGCAGCAGCTGGACCAGCGTCAGGTGCTTGAGCACGTCCGCGTGGTTGCCGGCGTGAAACGCGTGTCGGTAGGCGAGCATGACCGGACTGTGCCATGCCGGGCCGCCCGGCTGGCTCGATCGCGCCCCGGCGCGGCCCCGAAGGCCGCGCGCGCTGCCGGCACGCCGAAATGCGGTATCGCCTCATGCAGGGATTGCATAGGGGCATCCGCCCCCGTGGTGCTGGTGCGCAGGAGGGGGAGGCACAATGCCCTTCCCCTGCCGCAGCCACCGTCCCGGCAGGGCTCCTCCAGGCGTTGCCGCCACCCGCGAGCCGCGTCGCGGCGGCCTGGATCGACAAAGCTCGCGGCATTCGGCGAGCCCCGTGCGGCACCCCCCGTTCCAGCTTTGGAGCGGCACGCCAGGAGGTCGCGGCGGGTCTGGCCGAAGACCGTTTACGCATTCGAGCCTGACTGGAGTCCACATGAACCGACCCGTGCTGGAGGGATTGCCCTTGAACACACCTGCCTACGTGAAGCACGATCGTCTCGTGGCCTGGGTGGGCGACATCGCAGCGCTGACCGAGGCCGCCGACGTCTACTGGTGCGACGGCAGCGACGCCGAGTACCAGCGCCTGACGGCGCAGCTCGTCGCCGCCGGCACGCTGCAGAAACTCAACGCCGCCAGGCGCCCGGGCAGCTTTCTCGCGCGCAGTGATCCGGGCGACGTCGCCCGCGTCGAGGACCGCACCTTCATCTGCAGCGAAAGGCAGGAGGATGCCGGCCCGACCAACCACTGGATGGCGCCCGCCGAGATGCGTGCGCTGCTGCAGAGCGGCGACGAGGCGCTCTTTCGCGGCGCCATGCGCGGGCGCACGATGTACGTGGTGCCCTTCTCGATGGGGCCGCTGGGTTCGCCGATCGCGCACATCGGCATCGAGCTCACCGACAGCCCCTACGTCGCGGTGAGCATGCGCGTGATGACGCGCATGGGCCGTCCGGTCTACGACGTGCTGGGCGAAGGCGGCGACTTTGTGCCCTGCGTGCACACCGTGGGCGCGCCGCTCGTGGCCGGGCAGAAGGACGTGCCCTGGCCCTGCAACCCGACCAAGTACATCGTCCACTACCCCGAGACGCGCGAGATCTGGTCCTACGGCTCGGGCTACGGCGGCAACGCGCTGCTGGGCAAGAAGTGCCTGGCGCTGCGCATCGCCAGCACCATGGGGCGTGCCCAGGGCTGGCTAGCCGAGCACATGCTGATCCTTGGCGTGACCGATCCCGAGGGCAGGAAGTACCACATTGCGGCGGCCTTCCCCAGCGCCTGCGGCAAGACCAACTTCTCGATGCTCGTGCCGCCCGCGGGCTACCCGGGCTGGAAGGTCACGACCATCGGCGACGACATCGCCTGGATCAAGCCGGGCCAGGACGGGCGCCTCTACGCGATCAACCCCGAGGCCGGCTACTTCGGCGTCGCGCCGGGCACGAACGAGCACACGAATCCCAACTGCATGGCCTCGCTGACGGAGAACGTCATCTTCACCAACGTCGCGCTGACCGACGACGGCGACGTCTGGTGGGAGGGCATGACCGACGAGCTGCCCGCGCACCTCATCGACTGGCAGGGCCGCGACTGGACGCCGGCGCTCGCGCGCGAGCAGGGCGAGGGGGGCAAGCTGCGCCCGGCGGCGCATCCGAACGCCCGCTTCACCGTGGCCAGCACCAACAACCCGGTGCTCGACCCCGAGTGGGACAACCCCGCGGGCGTGGCCATCGATGCCTTCGTCTTCGGCGGCCGGCGCAGCACCACGGTGCCGCTGGTGACCGAGGCACGCAACTGGACCGAAGGCGTCTACATGGCCGCCACCATGGGCAGCGAGACCACCGCCGCCGCGGCGGGCCAGCAGGGCGTGGTGCGCCGCGACCCCTTCGCCATGCTGCCCTTCTGCGGCTACAACATGGCCGAGCACTTCCAGCATTGGCTCGACCTGGGCGAGCGCCTGCAGGCGCAGGGCGCGCCCCTGCCGCGCATCTACTGCGTCAACTGGTTCAGGAAGGGCGCCGACGGCAAGTTCGTGTGGCCCGGCTACGGCGAGAACATGCGCGTGCTGGAGTGGATGCTCGGCCGCCTGCAAGGCCGCGCCGACGGCGCCGAGAACGTCTTCGGCGTCTCGCCGCGCTACGAGGACCTGCGCTGGGACGGCCTGGCCTTCACGCGCGAGCAGTACGCCTCGGTCATCGGCATCGACAAGGCGGCGTGGCAGCAGGAGCTCGTGCTGCACGCCGAGCACTTCGCGCGCCTGGCGCACAAGCTGCCGGCCGAACTGCCGGCGGCCATGAAGCGGATCGAGGCCGCGCTCGCGGCTTGAAGCTGCAGCTGCTCTCGGACCTGCACCTCGAGACCGAGAGCTTCGCCCCGCACCCCGCGCCCGGGGCCGAACTGCTGGTGCTGGCCGGCGACATCGACTCCGGCTGGCGCGGCCTGGCGCGCTTTGCCCAGTGGCCGGTGCCGGTGCTGTTCGTGCCCGGCAACCACGAGTTCGACGGCCGCGCCGTGCAGGAGGTCGTGCCGGCGCTGCGGGCGCACTGCCGCGCGCTCGGCATTCGCCTGCTCCATCGCGAGGCCTGCGTGCTCGTCGGCGCCGACGGCGTGCCGCTGCGCTTTCTCGGCGCGGTGCGCTGGAGCGACTACGACGTCTTCGGCGCGGCCGAGCGTGCGCGGGCGATGCGTGCGGCGGCGCACTTCCAGCGCCTCATGCGCGCCACGCGCCACGGACGCCCCTTCGACGCCGAGGCGGTGCGCGAACAAGGCCTGGCCGACCGCGCCTGGCTCGAGCAGGAACTGGCGCGGCCGGCGCGCGGCGCCTGGGCGCGCACCGTCGTGATCACGCATTTCGCGCCGAGCCTGAAGAGCGCCGACCCGCGCTTCGGCCAGCAGCCGGGCACGGCAAGCTTCTGCAACGCCGACGACGACCTCCTCGTGCGCGCCGACCTCTGGCTGCACGGCCACGTGCACTGCCGCCACGACTACGAGATCGCGCGCGCCGGGATGCGGCCTTCCCGCGTCGTCTGCCAGGCGCGCGGCATGCCGCGCAAGGGCGAAGCCCGGGGTCACGAGCCCGGGCGCCTGATCGAGGCTTGAACGAAGTCGGGACGAAGCCGGGACGAGGCGGGCGCCGCGCGCGGCGCGCACGCGGCGAGCAGCCAGCGCGCGAGTCGGGCACTGCCCCCAAAGCGCACCGGCATCCGCCACACTCGGGGCAGCGGCGCGGTTGCCGCTGCGAGGAGACGACGTTGAAGATCCTGGTCGCCGTCGACGGCAGTTCCTACACCAAGCGCATGCTGGCCTATCTGGCCGCCCACGACGAGTGGCTGGGCAGCGCGCACGACTACACCGTGATGCACACCGTGCCGCCCGTGCCGCAGCGTGCGGCCGCGGTGCTCGACCGCAAGGTCCTGAAGGAGTACTACGAGGCCGAGGCGGAGAAGGTCTTCAAGCCCATCCGCAGCTTCTTCACCCGGCGCGGCATGCGGGCCGTGTACCTCGGCAAGGTGGGCTCCGCCGGGGATCTGATCGCCGGCGAGGCCGAAAAGGGCGGCTACGAGTTGCTGATCATGGGCTCGCGCGGCCACGGTGCGCTCACCGGCCTGGTGATGGGTTCGGTGGCCACCAAGGTGCTGGCCAACTGCAACACGCCGGTGCTGCTGATCCGTTGAGGCGGCGCGGGGGGCGAGGGGCGCTCAGCCCGCCGGACGGTGCATCAGCCGCTGCCACCAGGGGCCTTGGGCGCGCGCGGTGGGGTGAGCGGCGTCGACCTCGTCCGGCAGCATGCTCAGCTCCAGGCCGAACGCGGTGCCGACGTCGGCCGGCTCGGATGGCGCGGGGTCGCCTGCGCGACGACGCCAGAGGCTCAACAGCCGCAGGGGGACGCTGGACTCGCTCATCGTGGGCCTCTTTCAGGTGAAGTCCGGGGTGAGTTCCCTCGTGTCCTCAGTGTCGGCCTTTCCCGACGCGGCGAAACCCCCGATCTGGGCGGCTGTCGTGCCTCAGTTCACGTCTTGCGCGCGCGCCTGGGTGCCCGCGCGCGGCGCGACGCGAGATGCCCTTCCGTCACCGGGCGCCGCCGTGTCACGTCGGCGAGAAGCATCAGCGCGCGCACGAGGTCCTGCACCGCCTCGGCCAGGTCCTGCGGCGGCTCCAGGGTCTCGATGACCTCCAGCAGCGCCTGTGCATCCTCCAGGTCCTCGGGCGCGAAGTGCAGGTACAGCAGCGCCAGCGGCTCGACGAGCTCGGGGTTGTCGATGGCCATCAGCGCGGGAAACCGCTCCTGCGCCGCGGCGAAGCCGGCGACCCAGGGCAGCATCGCCTCGGAGGGCGTGGCGGCTTCGTCGAGCTCGAACACCCAGGGGTCGAACCAGTCGCGCCGCGCGATCGCGCGTTCCAGCTCGGCGTGGCGGAGCTGCACCAGCGCCAGCAGCGGCGCGCCGTCGAAGCCCGGCGGCACGGGCCGTCCCTCGACGTCCAGGACGCCGGGCCACCACTGCGCCGACGGCACCGGCTGCGGTTGCAGCAGCACGCCGCAGAGGTAGCCGTCGAGCGCGCTGACGTCCAGCGGCTCGAGCGGCGCGGGGACGGCGTCCAGCAGGCGCTGCAGCGCCTGGATGTCGGCTTCGTCCAGCGGGGCGGAGGGGGGCATGGCGGGCTTCATGGCCGCATTCTCGGAGCTCTCGGGTGCTTGCGCTTTTCCATAGACTGTGGGCGTTGCCACTGCCTGGAGAACGCCATGGGCGCAGCCGCTGCCTTCACTTCGGCCGCCGACGTCGGCCACTGGATCGCCGGTGCCGCCACGCGCGGTCGCGGCACGCGCAGCCAGCCGATCTACAACCCGGCCACCGGCGCGGTGGCGCGCCAGCTGCGGCTGGCCGAGGAGGCGGACGTCGCCGCCGCCGTGGCCGCGGCGAGTGCGGCGCAGCCGGCCTGGGGCGAGACGCCGCCGATCCGCCGCGCGCGCGTGCTCAACGCCTTCCTCGCCCTGCTCAACCAGCACAAGGACGCGCTGGCGGCGATGATCACTGCCGAGCACGGCAAGGTGTTCAGCGACGCGCAGGGCGAGGTCATGCGCGGCATCGACATCGTCGAGTTCGCCTGCGGCATCCCGCAACTGCTCAAGGGCGACTACACCGACCAGGTCTCGAGCGGCATCGACAACTGGACGCTGCGCCAGCCGTTGGGCGTGGTGGCCGGCATCACGCCCTTCAACTTCCCGTGCATGGTGCCGATGTGGATGTTCCCCGTGGCCCTGGCCTGCGGCAACGCCTTCGTGCTCAAGCCCAGCGAACGCGACCCGAGCGCCAGCCTGCTGATGGCCGAGCTGCTGCAGCGGGCCGGTCTGCCCGACGGCGTCTTCAACGTCGTGCAGGGCGACAGGATCGCCGTCGACGCGCTGCTGGCGCACCCCGAGGTGAAGGCGGTGAGCTTCGTCGGCAGCACACCGATCGCACAGCACATTTTTGAAACCGGCGCGCGCCACGGCAAGCGCGTGCAGGCGCTGGGCGGCGCCAAGAACCATCTGGTGGTGATGCCCGACGCCGACCTCGAGCAGGCCGTGGACGCCTTGATCGGCGCCGCCTACGGCAGTGCCGGCGAGCGCTGCATGGCCATCAGCGTGGCGGTGCTGGTGGGCGACGTCGCCGAGCGCATCGTGCCGCGGCTGGCCGAGCGCGCGCGCCGGCTGCGCATCGGCAACGGCATGGAAGGCGACGTCGAGATGGGGCCCGTCGTCACCGCCCAGGCGCGCGACCGCATCGAGGGCTACATCGCGCTCGGCGTCGAGGAAGGCGCGAAACTCGTCGTCGACGGCCGCGGCTGCACGGTGCCCGGGCACGAGGGCGGCTTCTTCACCGGCGGCACGCTCTTCGACCACGTGAGGCCGCAGATGCGCATCTACCGCGAGGAGATCTTCGGCCCGGTGCTGGCCTGCGTGCGCGTGAAGGATCTCGCCGAGGCGGTGGCGCTCGTCAACGCGCACGAGTTCGGCAACGGCGTGGCCTGCTTCACCAGCGACGGCGGCGCGGCACGCGCCTTCGCGCGCAGCATCCAGGCCGGCATGGTGGGCATCAACGTGCCGATCCCGGTGCCCATGGCCTGGCACGGCTTCGGCGGCTGGAAGAAGAGCCTCTTCGGCGACATGCACGCCTACGGCGAGGAGGGCGTGCGCTTCTACACGCGGCAGAAGAGCGTGATGCAGCGCTGGCCCGACAGCATCGGCAAGGGCGCCGAGTTCGCGCTGCCGACGGCGCGGTAGGCGCCTCAGCGCGGCACGACGAAGGTCGACTTCTCCTCCACGCGCACCGGCGCGTCCCCGGCGCGTGCGGGCAGGCGCTCGATGGCGAAGTGCATCGGGTGCGCGCCGGCGCCGAGCGCGCGCGCCGATGCGTGCGGGATCTGCACGTGCAGCGTCACCCACTGCGCCTGCGCGGGGCCCAGCGTCAGCTCGGCGCGTTCGCTGATGGCGATGCCGGGCAGGCCCTGCACGCTGAAGCGGTAGGACTGCGTCGCCTCGGCCTGGTTCATGACCTGCAGGCGGTAGATGTTCTCGATGCGGCCGTCGTCGACGATGCGTGCCAGCGCGGCGCGGTCGCGCACGACATCGGCGCGGAAGGGCGTACGCGTGGCCAGACTCCAGCCGAAGGCGACGACGATGAGCGCCAGGATCGCGGTGTAGATCAGCACGCGCGGCCGCAGCACGCGCGCGAGCATCTGGCGCCGGCTCAGGTTTGCGGCGAGCGCGTTCTGCGTGGCGTAGCGGATGAGGCCGCGCGGGTAGCCCATCTTGTCCATCACGCCGTCGCAGACGTCGATGCACGCGGCGCAGCCGATGCACTCGTACTGCAGTCCCTTGCGGATGTCGATGCCGGTGGGGCAGACCTGCACGCACAGCGTGCAGTCGACGCAGTCGCCCATGCCGGCCGCACGGGGGTCCAGCTTCCTGCTGCGCGCGCCGCGCGGCTCGCCGCGTTCGGGGTCGTAGCCGATGATCAGCGTGTCCTTGTCGAACATCGCGCTCTGGAAGCGCGCGTAGGGGCACATGTACTTGCACACCTGCTCGCGCATCCAGCCCGCGTTGCCGTAGGTGGCGAAGCCGTAGAAGAGGATCCAGAAGGTCTCCCAGGGCCCGAGGCCCATCGCGGCCACCGCCGCGCCGAGCGTGCGGATGGGCGTGAAGTAGCCGACGAAGGTGAAGCCCGTCCACAGGCCCACGGCGATCCACGCCAGCTGCTTGGCGCTCTTGCGCCAGAGCTTCTCGAAGGTCCAGGGGCCGGCGTCGAGCTTCATGCGGCGCACGCGGTCGCCCTCCAGGCGCTGCTCGATCCACATGAAGATCTCGGTGTAGACGGTCTGCGGGCAGGCGTAGCCGCACCACAGCCGGCCTGCCACCGTGGTGAACAGGAACAGCGCGTAGGCGCTGATCATCAGCAGCGCGGTGAGGTAGATCAGGTCCTGCGGATACAGCACCAGGCCGAAGATGTAGAAGCGCCGCGAGACGAGGTCGAAGAGCACGGCCTGGCGCTCGTTCCACAGCAGCCAGGGCAGGCCGTAGAAGAGGATTTGCGTCAGCCAGACAAACGCCCAGCGCCACCTGGCGAAGACGCCGGTGACGGCGCGCGCGTAGATCTTGCGCTGCTTCTGGTAGAGGGAGACGACGGTGACGGAGCTGTCGTCGGCCGGTGCGGCGGCGCGGGCAGCCTCGGGCGAGGTTCCGGGGGGCATGGCGGAGCTGAGATCGCGGGAAGTGGAAGGCTCGTGGCGGCGGCCGTCGCGTGCGCCATCCTCAGCGCCGGCGCGCCACCAGGCCGACGAGGGCCGAACGGCCGTGATGGCCACTGCCTTCGGCGAGTTCGGCCTCGTAGCTGCGCAGCTCGGTGATCTCGAGCGCCGCGAAGGCCTCGCGCAGCATCGCCTCCGTGTAGAGATGATCGAGGTGCGGTGGTCCGCCGGTGCCGTACTCGAGCTGCTTGGGCGTGTAGCCCTGCAGGATCAGCGTGCCGCCGGGGGCGAGCGCGTCGATCATGCGTGCGAACAGCCGCTGCCGGCGCGTCGGGTCGGCGAACTGCACGAAGACGGCGACGATGCCGTCGAAGGCGGCGTGCGGCCAGGGCCAGCTGTCGATGTCGGCAAGCGCGTAGTCCACCGTCACTCCGGCGCGCACGGCGAAGTCACGCGCCTTGGCCACGCCGACCGGGGAGATGTCGAAGGCCTGGACCCGCAGGCCCTGCTGCGCGAGCCAGACGCTGTTGCGCCCTTCGCCGTCGGCCACGCTGAGCACGCGCTGGCCCGGCTGCCACACGCCGGCGTGCGCGCGCAGCCAGGCGTTGGGCTCGGTGCCGAAGAGGAAACCCTCGGCGGCGAAGCGGCGGTCCCAGGCCGCGGCCGCGTCGGCAAAGGGGGGCGGCGGGGCGGCGTCGCTCATTCGGGTTGTCGCCGCTGCAGGCCGGCGAGCAACGGCCAGGCGAGCAGCATGGCCACGCCGGCGACGCCCGCGGCAATGCCCAGCAGCGCCGCCCAGTCCGGCGCGTAGGCGAGCTCCGCGAGGCTCGATTGCGACCACATCGGCAGCGTGAGGACGGTTGCCACGGCGGCCAGGACGCCGACGACGAGCGTGCCGCCCAGCCCCGCGCGCCAGCGCGGGGCGCGCTGCAGGGCGACGGTCCACAGCACGATGGCGAGCAGGGCCAGTGCCACCAGCCAGGGCCATGCGGTGAGGGCGATCTCCCACGCGATGTTCATCGCCAGCCAGATCTCGTACATGGTGCTTCCTTTGCGACGTTGCCCGACCTAGACGCGACCCTTGAGCACCGCCATGTAGGCGGGCTTGAGCATGCCGATCTTCATGAGCCAGGCGAACCAGCTGTCCTGCAGCGGATCGATGAAGGGCAGCGAAGGCGTGAGGCGGCCCTCGTAGTCGAACTCGATCAAGAGCGCCGAGCCCTCACGCGTGATCATCGGGCACGAGGTGTAGCCGTCGAAGTCGAGCAGCGGCGACTGCCCGGCGATCACCGCGGCGAGGTTGCCGGCCACCACCGGGGCGCTCTTCTTCACCGTCGCCGCCGTCTTGCCGCGCGGCGTGCCGTTGATGTCGCCGACGCCGAAGACGTTGGGAAAGCGCCGGTGCTGCAGCGTGCCCTTGTCGACCTCGAGCCAGCCGCCGGCGGCGAACGGCCCGTCCTGCCAGGCCAGCGCGCTCTTCTTCACCGCGTCGGGCGCGCGCATCGGCGGCACCACGTGCACGAAGTCGTAGGGGCGCTCGCTTCGTTCCCCCTCGGGACTGGTGAAGGTGGCGACGCGGCGGCCGATGTCGATGGCGGTGAGCTTGTGCGTCGTCTCGACCTGGATGCCCAGGTCCTTCCAGCGCGCGAGCACGTTGTCGTTCACCACCTTGACGCCGAAGACGTTGCCCAGCGCCGACATGAACTGCACCTTGGAGCGCTCGAGGGTGCCTGCACGCGCGAGGCGGTCGCGCAGCATGAAGGTCATCTTCAGCGGGGCGCCCGCGCACTTCAGCGGCGTCGCCGGCAGCGTCATCAGCGCCTGCCCGCCCTTGGCAGCGAAGGCCTGCATCGCCTCCCAGGTGGCGGTGGCCGCCTGCGGGCCGGGGTAGATGCTGGTCAGGCCCTCGCGGCCGATGGCCTGCACGTCCATGCCCTCGATCTGCGCAAAGTCCAGGTGCACGCCCGTGGCGACGACGAGGAAGTCGTAGCCGATGCGTTGCCCCGAGGCGGTGACGACGGCGTTGGCCTCGGGCTCGAAGCCGGCCACCATCTCCTTCACCCACCGCACGCCCGCCGGCTGCAGTTCGTCGTTGCGCTCGCGCACCTTGGCCACCGGCCACACGCCCGTGGCCACGAGCGTGTAGCCGGGCTGGTAGTTGTGCTCTTCCTTGGCGTCGACGAGGGTGATCTTCACCCCGTCCAGCAGCGCCTGCAGGCGGTGCGCCACCGCGATGCCGCCGAGGCTGCTGCCGGCGATCACCACGTGCGCCTGCGTCTTCGTGCGTGCCGCCGCCGGTGCGCCGGTCGCCAGCAGCGCGCTGCCGGCCGCCGGAGCCGCGGCGGCAAGGCCCAGCCACTGCCGACGCCGTATCGGCGCGGTGCTCGCGGAACCGGGAACGTGCTTTGCCTCGTCGTGTGCCATGGATCCTCTCCGGCGCCTTGCAGCGATGGGTCGGAGTGTAGTCGCTATACCCAGCAGGGTATAAAAATTCCGACCGGAATGCTTGGCTGTCACGAAGCTTGCACGATCGCCGCGCTCGGGGCCGGCGGCCTTCGGCGCCCGGCCTGCCCGTCCTAGAATTCCCGCTGCCCTGCCTTTGGCGCCATGCGCCTGTCGCGCTCGATGAGCCCCTCGCCCGCCCCATCCCCGCTGACCGCCTTGTCGCCGTTGGACGGCCGCTATGCCGCAGCGCTTGCACCTCTGCGCCCGCTGCTCTCCGAGTTCGGCCTCATGCACCGGCGCGTGCAGGTCGAGGTGGAGTGGCTGATCGCGCTTTCGGAGGCCGGCTTTGCTGAGTTCGCGCCGCTGCCCGAGGCCGCCCGCGCCGCGCTGCGCGCCCTCGTGCAGCACTTCGACGAAGCCGACGCACGGGCGATCAAGGACATCGAGAAGACCACCAACCACGACGTGAAGGCGGTCGAGTACTGGATCAAGGCGCGCGTCAGGGCGTCCGCGGACGGGCTGCCCGGCCTGGCGCCGGCGCTCGAGTTCATCCACTTCGCGTGCACCAGCGAGGACATCAACAACACCAGCCACGCGCTGATGCTGGCCGCTGCGCGCGAGCAGGTGCTGCTGCCGGCGCTGGACCGCGTGGCCGGGCAACTGCAGGCGCTGGCGCACGCGCATGCCGACGTGCCCATGCTCAGCCGCACGCATGGCCAGACGGCGAGCCCGACCACCGTCGGCAAGGAGGTCGCCAACGTGCTCGCGCGGCTGCGCCTTGCACGCCGGCGCATCGCCGCGGTGCAGCTCCCCGCGAAGATGAACGGCGCGGTCGGCAACTACAACGCGCACCTGGCCGCGTGGCCGGACTTCGACTGGGAGGCCTTCGCCCGCCGCGTCGTCGAGGAGCGCCTGGGCCTGGCCTTCAATCCCTACACGATCCAGATCGAGCCGCACGACGGCATGGCCGAACTCTTCGACGCCGTCGCCCGTGCCGACACCATCCTCATCGACTGGTGCCGCGACGTCTGGGGCTACATCTCGCTGGGCTATTTCAAGCAGAAGACGCGCGCGGGCGAGGTCGGCAGCTCGACCATGCCGCACAAGGTCAACCCGATCGACTTCGAGAACGCCGAGGGCAACTTCGGCCTGGCCAACGCGCTGCTCTCGCACCTGGCGCAGAAGCTGCCCATCAGCCGCTGGCAGCGCGACCTCACCGACAGCACGGTGCTGCGCAACATGGGCGTGGCGCTGGGCTATGCGCTGCTCGGCCTGACGAGTCTTGCGCGCGGCATGGACAAGCTCGAGCTGAATGCCGCGGCGCTGGCCGCCGACCTGGACGCGGCCTGGGAGGTGCTGGCCGAGCCGGTGCAGACGGTGATGCGCCGCCACGGCCTGCCCGACCCGTACGAGCGGCTGAAGGACTACACGCGCGGCAAGGCGATGACGCGCGAGTCCATGCACGCCTTCATCGACAGCCTGCAGGAACTGCCGCCGGGCGAGCGCGAGCGGCTCAAGGCGCTGACTCCTGCCGGCTACACCGGCTTGGCCGCCGCGCTCGCGCGGCGCGTCTGAGCGCGCCTGCACCGCCGTCACGAGACTTATGCGCTTCAGCGACCAGCTTGCCGCGGCCGAGCGGCGCAGCCAGTCCATGCTCTGCGTCGGCCTGGACCCCGATCCCGCGCGCTTCCCCGGCGCGTGGCAGGGTGACGCCTCGCGCATCGCCGAGTTCTGCGCCGCGATCGTCGACGCCACGCACGACCTCGTCTGCGCCTTCAAGCCGCAGATCGCCTACTTCGCCGCGCACCGCGCCGAGGACCAGCTCGAGCGCCTGATCGGGCACATCCGCCGCGTCGCGCCCGCGGTGCCGGTGATCCTCGACGCCAAGCGCGGCGACATCGGCGCCACCGCCGAGCAGTACGCGCGCGAGGCCTTCGAGCGCTACCGCGCCGATGCGCTCACGCTCTCGCCCTTCATGGGCTTCGATTCGATCGAGCCCTACCTGCGCTGGGAGGGCAAGGGCCTGTTCCTGCTCTGCCGCACGAGCAACCCCGGCGGCGCCGACCTGCAGGCGCAGCCGCTGCAGGGCGGCGAGCTGCTCTACGAGCGCATCGCGCGTCTGGCGGCGGGTCCGTGGAACCGGGGCGGCCAGCTCGGGCTGGTCGTTGGCGCCACCTACCCGCGCGAGGTCGAGCGCGTGCGCGCGCTGGCACCGACGCTGCCGCTGCTGATTCCCGGCGTCGGCGCGCAGGGTGGCGATGCGGTGGCGACGGTTCGCGCGGGCTGGCGAGGAGACGGCGGCGGCACGCGCGCCGCGATCATCGTCAACTCCTCGCGCGCCGTGCTCTACGCCAGCGCCGGGGACGACTTCGCCGCGGCGGCGCGCGCGGCCGCGATCCAGGCGCGCGCGCAACTGCAGTCCGCACGCATGCGGCCGGGCTGAGGAAGACCGCACACCCGCGCGACCCGGCATCGACGCCAAAATCCCGGCTTCCGGGGCATGCTCCCGGGTCCACCGGACGCTGCTGCCTTGCCCGCCGAAACCCAGATCGACGAATCGCTGCTGGCCGAGCCGCCGGAGTCGCTGCTCGAGGCACCTCGCCTGCCCGCGGCGCCGGCAACACGGCAGATGGCCGGCGGGAGCGTGCAGCCGCGGATCGCGCGCTACGTCTTCTACGTCATGACCTTGCTCGGCCTGCTCGGCGCCATCGTGGCCGCGCAGCTGCCGCTGCCGGCCACGCGCCTGGCTCCGATGCTGCTGGCGCTCGGCGCGCTGGCGCTGGGCGGCGCGGCCAGTCTTTTCGTGCCGCCGCGCTGGATCGAGCGGGCGTTGGTGTCGATGGCCGTGCTCTGCGTGGCGGCCACCTCGATCGCCGCCCTGGCCGTCGGCAGCGGCTTCTCCGCCCCGGCCTTCGCCCTCTACACCCTGCTGGCCTGCATTCTGTGCGCCCTGGTGCGCCGACGCCTTGCGCTGCCGGTGGTGGCGCTGATGATGCTCGCCGTGAGCGCGGTCTCGCTGGTCTCGGGGGCGTCGATGGGGCCCGCCTATCTCGGCCTGTACGCGAAGATCGCGGCCCACCTGGTCGTGCTCGCCTGCGGTGCAGCCGGCGGACTCGTGATCGCGGAGATCGTCGTCCGCCACATGCGTGCAGCCGACGAACGCGAGCATCGCTTTCGCACCCTGCTGGGCATCGCCGCCGATGCGTACTGGGAGCTGGACGAGCGCTACCGCATCGTCGCGGCGAGCTCCCGCCGTTTTGGGGTCCTCGGTCATGCCGACGACCGGAGTCTGGGGGGTCTGCCCTGGGACCTGCCCGAGTTCGCCTGCAGCGACGAGACGCTGGATCTGCTGCAGGCCGACCTCGACACCCGGGCGGCCTTCCACGACCTGCCGATCCACTGGCGCCTGAAGACCGGCGAGCTGCGCCACCTCGTCGTGAGCGGCGAGCCGCGCTTCGACGAGCGCGGCGTCTTCACCGGCTACTGGGGCGTGGCGCGCGACGTCACCGCCGACCTGCGCGCACGCCAGGCGCTGGCGGCCACCGAAACGCGCTACCAGGAGCTGTTCTCGCGCATCCCGACGCCCCTGGTGCTGCATCGCGCCGGGCGGGTGATCGACGCCAACCCCGCGGCGGTGGCGATGTTCGGCTACGAGTCGCTGACGGCGATGATCGGCCGCGACCTGCTGGCCAGCTACGAAAGCGGCGACTCGCGCGAGCGCGCGCGCCGGCGCATGGAGGATCTGGAGCACATGCCCGCCGGCCAGGGCCTGCCGGTGGCCGACTACCGCCTCACCGGCCGCTTCGGCCGCCGCGTCTCGGTGCGCGCCACCGGGGTGCGCGTGGAGGCCGAGGACGGCCCGGCCGTCCTCTCGATCTACGTCGACGACACCGAGCGGCGTGCTGCGGAGGAGGCGGTGCGCCGCTCGGAGGCGATGCTCTCGCACCTGGTGGCCACCAGCCCAGACGTGATCACCCTCACCGACCTGGCGACGGGGCGCTACGCCATGGTCAACCAGAGCTTCGAGCGCATCACCGGCTACACCTCGGCCGAGGTCGTCGGTCGCACCTGGATCGAACTCGGCATCTGGCACGACGCCGCGCAGCGCGAGGGCTTCGTCGAGCAGCTGCGCGAGCTCGATCGCGTACACGAGCAGGCCGCCACCTTCGTCTCCAAGGCGGGCCAGCCGGTGCTGATGCGCGTCTCCGGCGCGCGCTTCGCGATGGATCGGCGCGAGTACGTCGTCATCAACGCGCGCGACGTCACCGCCAGCGAACGCGACCGCGCGGAGCGCGAGGCCATCCTGCAGACCGCGCCCATCGGCATCGCGGTCACGCATCGCAAGGGCTTCGTGCTCGCCAACGCGGCGATGGAGCAGATGCTCGGCTGGGCCGCGGGCGAGCTCCTCGGACAGCCGCGCGAAGTCATCTGGGCCGACGAGGCGAGCTTCGCCGGCATCGCGCGGCAGCACGGCGAACGCCTGGCCCGCGGCGAGCAGGCCGAAGGCGACATCGAATGCCGCCGACGCGACGGCAGCACCTTCATCGGGCATCTCATCATCAAGCCCATCGACCCGCTGCAGCGCGACCTCGGCGGCACCTTGTGGGTGCTGCAGGACGTGACCGAGCGCCGCGGCATCGAGGCGGCGCTGGCGCGCGCGCGCGACGAGGCCGAGGCCGCCAGTCGCGCCAAGAGCGCCTTTCTCGCCAACACCAGCCACGAGCTGCGCACGCCGCTGCACGGCATGCTGGGTCTGGCGGACCTGGCGCGCACGCCCGACATCGACGAGGCGCGCCGTCGCCAGTACCTGGAGCAGATCTCCGAGAGCGCGCAGTCGCTCACCGGCATCATCAGCGACATCCTCGACCTCTCGAAGATCGAGGCCGGCAAGCTGCAGATCGAGGCCACCACCTTCGACCTCGGGGAGATGCTGCGCGCGGTCTGCCGCGCCTATGGCGCGCTGGCGCAGGGCAGGGATCTGACGCTGCAGCTCGAGCTGCAGCCGGGCACCGACTGCAGCGTCCGCGGCGACCCGCTGCGGGTGCGCCAGATCATCAGCAACTATCTCGGCAACGCGGTGAAGTTCACCGCGCAAGGCCGGGTGCACCTTGTTGCCAGTCGCCAGGGCGAATGCGTGCGTTTCGAGGTGCACGACAGTGGCCAGGGCATCACGCCCGAGGTGCAGGCGCGGCTCTTCCGCCCCTTCACCCAGGCCGACGAATCGACGACGCGCCGCTTCGGCGGCACCGGGCTGGGCCTGTCGATCTGCCGTGAGCTGGCGCAGCTCATGGGGGGCACGGTCGGCGTGAGCAGCGAGCTCGGCCGCGGCAGCTGCTTCTGGGCCGAGCTGCGGCTGCCCGAGACGGCGGGTCTGCCGCCGGCGCCGCCGCAGCAGGCGCAGGCACTGGTGCAGCGGCTGCGTGGCGCGCGCGTGCTGATGGTCGAGGACAACGCCGTCAACATGCTGATCGCGGTGGCGATGCTGGAGCGCTGGGGCGTCGAGACCGGCCAGGCCAGCAACGGCCGCGAGGCGATCGAGGAGATCGAGACCGCAGCGGCGGCGGGCCGGCCCTACGAGGCGGTGCTGATGGACCTGCAGATGCCCGAGATGAGCGGCTACGAGGCCACGCGCGCGCTGCGTGCGCGGGCGGCCGGACGCGGCGTGCCGATCATCGCGCTTACCGCCGCGGCGCTGGTGAGCGAGCGCGAGCAGGCGCTCGCCGACGGCATGGACGACTTCCTCACCAAGCCGATCGACGCCGATCGACTCAGCGCCGCGCTCGCGCGCTGGGTGGGCGTGCGCCGCGTCTGAGGCTGCGCCCGCCTGCGGCGACGGGTCGAAGCGCCGTCATCGCGCCTGCCGCCGCTCCTGCGGAAGAGGCGCCGGCATCGGCCACGGCCGCAGCGGTGCGCGCAGCTGCTCGAAGGCGCGCGCCAGGCGAAGCACGCCCAGGTCGTCGTGCCGGCGCCCGGCAATCTGCAGGCCGATGGGCAGGCCGGTGCGCGTCTGTCCCGCAGGCACGCTGATGGCCGGCTGTTCGCTCATGTTGAAGGGCAGCGTGAAGCCGATGTGATGCATCGCACGCGCGGCATCGTTGCTGGGCATCGCCCAGCCGGCCGGAAAGCTGGGCACCGGCGACACGGGGCCGAGCACGAAGTCGAAGCCTTGCGTGGCGGCGACCGTGGCGTCGCGCAGCGCGGCGATCTGCGAGAAGCCGGCGAAGAGCTCGGCGGCGCTGATCGATGCCCCGGGCGCGACCCAGTCGCGGATGAAGGGCAGCACGCGTGCCGCGCGCTCGGGCGGCAGCGCCGAGATGTCGAGCCACGAACGCACGCGCCAGAAGCGGTCGATGCCCTCGGCCATGCCCGCGGTGAGGAACGGCCGCAGCGGCGCGACGAACGCTCCCGCAGCCTCGAAGCGCCGTGCGGCGTCTTCGACCACCGCGCCCACCTCGGGGTCGGTTGGCAGGCCCCAGCCGGCGTCCAGCTGCAGGCCGATCCTCAGGCCCTTGACGTCGATGTCGAGCGCGCGCCAGTCGAGATCGGCCGCCGGCAGGCTGGTGGCGTCGCGCCAGTCCGGGCGGCTGAGCACGCTCATCATCAGCGCCGCGTCGGTGGCGCTGCGCGTCATCGGCCCGGCGACGCGGCCGATGTAGGGCGGCTTGATCGGCACGCGGCCGTTGCTGGGCTTGAGGCCGACGACGCCGCACCAGGTGGCGGGCAGCCGGATCGAGCCGCCGATGTCGGTGCCGAGGTGCAGCGGGCCGTAGCCGGCGGCCGCCGCCGCACCGGCGCCGGCGCTGCTGCCGCCGGGGTTCTTCGTCAGATCCCAGGGGTTGCGTGCGAGCTTGTGAAAGCTGCTCAGGCCCGAGGAGAGCATGCCGTAGTCGGGCATCGTCGTCTTCGCCAGCAGCACGCAGCCGGCCTCACGCAGCCGCGCCGCGGGCGGCGCGTCGTCGGCGGCGGGGACGAGCGGGGTGGCGGCGGTGCCCAGCGGCACGGCGACGCCGCGGGTGGCGATGTTCTCCTTGATCGTCACCGGCACGCCGTCCAGCGGCGACAGCGGCTGGCCGCGCTGCCAGCGCGCCTGCGAGGCCTGCGCCATCGACAGCGCCGCCTCGGGTTCGTAGGCCCAGAGCGCGCACAGCCGCGGCTCCCAGCGCGCGATGTGCTCGATCACCGCCTGGGTCACCTCCACCGGCGAGAGTTCGCGCCGGCGGTAGGCGTCGGACAGCGCGTGGGCTTGCAGTTCGTGCAGGGCGCTCATGCGGCCATGCTCCTTTCCTCGGTTCCTTCAGGCGGTGGTGGGCAGGACTTGCGGGATGGCGTCGCGTCCGGGTACGGCCGCCAGCAGGCGCTGCGTGTAGGGGTGCTGCGGGTCCTTGAAGAGGCGGTCCGGGTCGCCCTGCTCGACGATGCGCCCCTGCTGCAGCACGATCACCTCGTCGCAGACGAGGTCGACGACGGCGAGGTCGTGGCTGATGAAGAGGTAGGTGACGCCGAAGCGGTCCTGCAGGTCCTGCATCAGGTTGAGCACCTGCGCCTGCACCGAGACGTCGAGCGCGCTCACCGGCTCGTCGGCGACGATGAGCTGCGGCCGCGTGATGAGCGCGCGCGCGATGGCCACGCGCTGGCGCTGGCCGCCGCTGAACTCGTGCGGGTACTTGTCGAGGTCCGCCGGGCGCAGGCCGACGGCGTCCAGCGCCTCGGCGGCGCGCTCGCGCTGCTCGGCGCGCGACGCTCCATGCAGCACGGCCAGCGGCTCGGCCACCGTCTGCAGCACCTTGCGCCGCGGGTCCAGGCTGCCGTAGGGATCCTGGAACACCATCTGGAAGCCCGCGCGCGCGCGCCGCAGCGCCGCCGCGTCCAGCGTCGCCAGGTCCTGGCCGTCGAAGCGCACCTCGCCCGCGCTGGGCTGCTCGAGCGCCATCACCAGCCGCGCCAGCGTACTCTTGCCCGAGCCCGACTCGCCGACCAGCCCCAGGCTGCGTCCGCGCTGCAGCGTGAAGCTGACGCCGCGTAGCGCGTGCACGACCGGTCGCGCGCCGAAGAGGCGCTCGCGCGGCAGGTGGTAGCGCTGGTGCACCTCGTGCACCGCGAGCAGCGGTCGAGCGCTCATCCCGGGGCTCCCCGGGCCTCGGGCGTGCGCTCGGCCTTCATGCGTCCCTCCAGCGGATGCAGCGGGCGTGGTGGCCGGGCGAGACCTCGTCCGCGACCGGCAGTGCGCGCCGGCAGGCGTCGACGACGCGCGCGCAGCGCTCGGCAAAGGGGCAGCCCGGCGGCAGGTCGGCGAGCTCCGGCACGCGTCCGGGGATGGTCGCCAGCCGCGTCCCGCGCGGCAGGCCCAGGCGCGGGCGCGCGGCGAACAGGCCGCGCGAATACGGGTGCGCCAGGCGGCCGAAGACCGCGGCGGTGGGGCCGCTTTCCACCACCGTGCCGCCGTACATGACGAGCAGGCACGCGACGCTATCGGCCATCACGCCGAGGTCGTGGCTGATCAGCAGCAGGCCCATGCCGTCCTCGCGCACGAGCTCGCGGATGAGATCGAGCACCTCGCGCTGGATCGTGACGTCGAGCGCGGTCGTGGGCTCGTCGGCCACGAGCAGCTCGGGCCCGCAGGCCAGCGCGATGGCGATCACCACGCGCTGGCGCTGGCCGCCGGAGAGCTGGTGCGGG
>MEFD01000028.1 GCA_001724995.1 Rubrivivax sp. SCN 71-131 | reverse complement strand
GGTCCAACTCGGGCGCCCAGTGCTCAGTCACGGGCTTCAACGCTTGGCCCAGAGGCCGCTCGGGCTACCCGAGCTGGTCCGAGGCCTGAAGATACAAGGGCCGGAGGCGCGCCGCGGGAAAACCCCGAGCAGATCGCCAGGCCGAGTCGGGTGTCGCATATCGAATACCGTATACGATGTGCGCCGCGCTTTGCCCGGCCATGCAGACTCCCCTCGACGCCCTGAACATCGCCAAGCTGGAGCGTCATTCGGTCTCCGATCGCATCGCCGAGGCGCTGCGTGATGTCATCGTCGACGGCCTGCTGCCGGTCGGCGAAGTGCTGCGCCAGGACGAGATCGCGGCGCGCTTCGCGGTCAGCAAGATTCCGGTGCGCGAGGCCTTGAAGCGCCTCGAAGCCGAGGGCCTGGTGACCTTCATCCGCAACCGCGGCGCCATCGTCGCCTCGCTGTCGACGGACGAGATCGTCGAGTACCTGGACATCCGCGCCATGCTCGAAGCCCACGCGGCGCGCCTGGCCGCGCCGCAGATCACCCCGGCCAGCCTGGCGCTGGCACGCGCAAGCCTCGATGCCCTGGGGCGCGCCAGCGACGCCCGGCAGTGGGGCGAACTCAACTGGCAGCTTCACTCCGCGCTCTATGCCGACGCACGGCGGCCAATCCTGCTGGCCGAGATCCGCGCCCTCTACGACAAGGTCGAGCGCTACGTCCGCGCGCTGCTGGCCATGACCCCCGAAATGCCGAAGACCCAGGCGGAGCACCAGGCGATCCTCGACGCCTTCGCCCGCCGGGACGCCGACGCCGCGGCAGAACTGACTCGGGCGCATGTGCTCGATGCAGGCGCGTCACTCGTGAAGTACCTCAGCGATCACCGCGATCATCGCGATCATCGCGATCATCGCCAACACAACCTCAAAGGAGCGCAAGCATGAAGAAGACCTACGCCCTCGCCGCCCTCGCGGCGGCCTCGTTCGCCGGTGCCGCCCACGCCGACCTGGTGGTGGCCATCGCCGGCCCCATGACCGGCCAGTACGCCTCGGCGGGCGACCAGATCCGCAAGGGCGCCGAGATGGCGGTTGCCGACATCAACGCCAAGGGCGGCGTGCTCGGCCAGAAGCTGGTGCTCGAGGTCGGTGACGACGCCTGCGACCCCAAGCAGGCCGTCTCGGTCGCCAACACCATGGTGAACAAGAAGATCGTGTTCATGCACGGCCACTGGTGCTCCAGCTCGACCATCCCGGCTTCCGACGTCTACGCCGAGGCCGGCATCCCGATGGCCACGGTGTCGACCAACCCGCAGGTCACCGAGCGCGGCCTGAAGAACATCTTCCGCATCATGGGGCGCGACGATCAGCAGGGTGCGGTTGCCGGCGGCTTCATCGCCAGCCAGTTCAAGGGCAAGAAGGTCGCGGTGGTCGACGACAAGAGCGCCTACGGCAAGGGGCTGGCCGACGAGATCGCCAAGGCGATGACGGCCAAGGGTGCCAAGCCGGCGCTGCGCGAGTCGGTCACCGCCGGCGAGAAGGACTATTCGGCGCTGGTGTCCAAGCTCAAGTCGGCCGCGGTGCAGGTCATGGCCTACGGCGGCTATCACACCGAGGTCGCGCTGATCCTGCGCCAGGCCCAGCAGGCCGGACTGCAGCTCACCGTCGTCGGCGGCGACACGATGACCAACTCCGAGCTGGTCACCGCCGCCGGCGCCGCGGTCGACAACGTCTACTTCACCTTCGCCCCCGACCCGCGCAAGAACGTCGCTGCCGCCGACGTCGTCAAGCGCTTTCGCGATGCCAAGGTCGAGCCCGAGGGCTACGTGATGTACGCCTACGCGGCGATGCAGTTGTTCGCCGAGGCCGCCACGCAGGCCAAGAGCGCCAAGCCCGCCGACGTGCAGAAGGCGCTGGCCAAGGGCAGTTTCGACAGCGTCATCGGCCGGCTTGCCTTCGACGCCAAGGGCGACAACAAGGCGCCGGGCTTCGTCGCCTACAAGTGGCAGGGCGGCCAGTACGACTACGCGGCCAAGTGATCGGCGGACCCAGCTCCCGGCTCACGTAGCAGGCGCCGCCGGCCGATCGCGCCGGCGGCACGCCGGCCCTTGCAGCCGCCCTGGCTGACAGCAGGCCCCTCCGACGGGCCACCGCAGGAGACGACATGGCGCTGGCCTTGCAGCAACTCATCAACGGCCTGACCCTCGGTTCGCTCTACGGTCTGATCGCCATCGGCTACACGATGGTCTACGGGATCATCGGCATGATCAATTTCGCCCACGGCGACATTTACATGATCAGCGCCTTCATCGCCGTGACCTCGTTCACCCTGCTGGCCGGCGCGGGCGTGTCCTCGGTCCCGCTGGGCCTGCTGTTCGTGCTCGCGGTGACGCTGTTCTTCACCACCGCCTACGGCTGGGTGGTCGAGCGCACCGCCTACCGCCCGCTGCGCGGCGCCAACCGGCTCGCACCGCTGATCTCGGCCATCGGCATGTCGATCTTCCTGCAGAACCTCGTGCAGGTGACGCAGGGCGCGCGGGTCAAGCCGATCGCGCCGATCATCGTCGGCGGCGTGGAGCTGGCTTCGTTCGACGGCCAGGTCGTGCACCTGGCCTGGACGCAGATGCTGGTCATCGTCGTCACCGTGGTGCTCATGCTGGCCTTCACCTGGCTCATCACGCAGACCTCCTTCGGCCGCCAGCAGCGCGCCTGCGAGCAGGACCGCACGATGACCGCGCTGCTGGGCATCAACGTCGACCGGGTGATCTCCTCGACCTTCATGATCGGCGCCGCGCTGGCCGCGGTGGCCGGCGTGATGGTCACCGTCTACTACGGCGTGGTGGACTTCTTCATCGGCTTCGTCGCCGGCATCAAGGCCTTCACCGCAGCGGTGCTCGGCGGCATCGGCTCCCTGCCGGGGGCCATGCTCGGCGGCCTCATCATCGGCCTCGTCGAAGCCTTCTGGGGCGCCTACCTGTGGGCCGAATACAAGGACGTGGCGACCTTCGGCATCCTCGTGCTCGTGCTGCTGCTGCGCCCAAGCGGCCTGCTCGGGCGGCCCGAGGTGGAGAAGGTCTGATGGCCGTGGCGAGCGTGCCGGTACCGGCAATCGCCGCGCGCCTGAAGGATGGCGCGGCCGCCGCCTTCATCGCGCTCGTGCTCGGCATCCCGCTCATCGGCCTGACCACCGAGGACCGGGGCGGGGCGCTGGCCGTGGTCACGCGCTGGCCGCTGCTGGCGCAGTTCGTCGCCGCCTGCTTCGTCGGGCGGATGGCGCTGCGCTGGGCGGCCGACAAGCTCGCCGCGCGCAAGCGCGCCGCCGGGCTGCGGGCCGCCGCGACGACGGCACCGCGCCTCCGCGAGGGCCTGCTGCAGGCGCTGGGCTGGCTGCTGCTGGGTGCGGCTTTCGTCATGCCGCTCGTCTTCTCCGACAACCGTTACGTCGTCGACACCGCGACGACGGTGCTCATCTACGTCATGCTCGGCTGGGGTCTGAACGTCGTCGTCGGGCTGGCCGGGTTGCTCGACCTCGGCTACGTCGCCTTCTATGCCGTCGGGGCCTATGCCTACGCGCTGCTGTCGACGCAGTTCGGCTGGAACTTCTGGCAGGCGCTGCCGGTGGCCGGTGCCGCGGCCGCGACCTTCGGCATCCTGCTGGGCTACCCCATCCTGCGCCTGCGCGGCGACTACCTGGCGATCGCCACGCTCGGCTTCGGCGAGATCATCCGCCTCATCCTGGTGAACTGGACCGAACTCTCCAACGGCCCCAACGGCATCGCCTCGATCCCGCGTCCGAGTTTCTTCGGCCTGCCCTTCAAGGCCGAAGGCGAGCCCGACGCGCCGAGCTTCGCGAGCTTCTTCGGGCTCGAGTTCTCGCCGATGCACCGGCTCGTCTTCCTCTACTACCTGATCCTCGTGCTGGCGCTGCTCACCAACGCCTTCGTCGGGCGCCTGCGACGGCTGCCGGTCGGGCGCGCCTGGGAAGCGCTGCGCGAGGACGAGATCGCCTGCAAGGCGCTGGGCATCAACGTCACCAACGTCAAGCTCTCGGCGTTCGCGATCGGCGCCATGCTCGGCGGCTTCGCCGGCGTGTTCTTCGCCGCGCGCCAGGGTTTCATCTCGCCCGAGAGCTTCGTCTTCACCGAGTCGGCCATCATCCTGGCCATCGTCGTGCTCGGCGGCATGGGCAGCCAGCTCGGGGTGGTGCTCGCTGCCACGGTGCTGGTGCTGCTGCCCGAGCTGGGAAGGCATTTCGCGCAGTACCGCATGCTGGTGTTCGGCCTGGCGATGATCCTCATCATGGTGTGGCGCCCGGGCGGCCTGCTGTCCTCGCGCCAGCCGACGCTGCGGCTTGCCGGCAAGGAGGGCGAGGGCGGCCATGGCTGAGCCGACGCTGCTCGACGTGCGCCGCCTGACGATGCGCTTTGGCGGCCTGACGGCCATCGGCGACCTCTCGCTGCAGGTGCCGGCGCAGCGCATCACCGCCATCATCGGCCCCAATGGCGCCGGCAAGACGACGCTGTTCAACTGCCTGACCGGCTTCTACCGGCCCACCGAGGGCGAGGTCTGCCTGCACCATCCGCACAAGGGCGAGGTGCACCTGCAGACGCTGCCTTCGCACCGTGTGGCGCGCGACGCCGGCGTGGTGCGCACCTTCCAGAACATCCGCCTGTTCCCGAAGATGACGGTGCTGGAGAACCTCATCATCGCGCAGCACAACGTGCTGCAGAAGGCCTCGCGCTTCTCGCTGGCCGGGCTGCTCGGCCTGCCCGGCTACCGCAGGGTCGAGGAGGAGGCGCTGCAGAAGGCGGCGACCTGGCTGTCGCGCCTGGGCCTGACGGCGCTGGCCGATCACGCCGCCGGCGACCTGCCCTACGGCACGCAGCGGCGCATCGAGATCGCCCGCGCGCTGTGCGTCGACCCGCTGCTGCTGTGCCTGGACGAGCCGGCGGCGGGCCTCAACCCGCGCGAATCGGGCGAGCTCAACGAACTGCTGCGGCACCTGTGCCGTGAGCGCGGCATCGCCATCATGCTGATCGAGCACGACATGAGCGTCGTCATGCAGGTGTCCGATCACATCGCCGTCCTCAACTACGGGCGCAAGATCGCCGAAGGCACGCCGCGCGAGATCCAGGACGATCCGCTCGTCATCAAGGCCTACCTGGGCGAGGACGACGAAGGCGACGAGGGCGGGGGCGGCAAGGGGCCGGCCGCGGCACCGCTGCGCGGGGCGACGGCATGATGCTGCAGCTCGCAGGCGTGCACGCCCATTACGGCCACATCCACGCGCTGCGCGGCATCGACCTCGAGGTTCGGGCCGGCGAGATCGTCACCCTGATCGGTGCCAATGGGGCCGGCAAGTCGACGCTGATGATGAGCCTCTTCGGCAACCCGCGTGCCTCGGCCGGGCGCATCGTCTTCGACGGCGAGGACATCACCGCGCTGCCGACGCACGAGATCTCGCACCGCGGCATCGCGCTGGTCCCCGAGGGCCGGCGCATCTACCCGCGCATGACGGTGCTCGAGAACCTGCAGATGGGCGCGGTGCGTGCCGACCCGGCGCACTTCGAGAGCGACGTGGCACGCATGGTGGAACTGTTTCCGATCCTCGGCGACCGCCGGCTGCAGCGCGCCGGCACGCTCTCGGGCGGCGAGCAGCAGATGCTGGCCATCGCCCGCGCCCTGATGAGCCGGCCCAAGATGCTGCTGCTCGACGAGCCGTCGCTGGGCCTGGCGCCGCTCTACATCAGGAAGATCTTCCACATCGTGCGGGCGCTCAACGGCGCCTCCGGCATGACCATCCTGCTGGTCGAGCAGAACGCCAACCACGCCTTGCGCGTGGCGCATCGGGCCTACGTGCTGCAGCACGGCGAGATCGTGCTCGCCGGCAGCGGTGCCGAGCTGCTGGCGAGTCCGCAGGTGCGCGCGGCCTACCTCGAAGGCGGGCACGCTTGATCGCGCGGCGCCCCGGCCCCCCCCGGCGCCCCCGCGTGGCCGCGCCGCACAACGACCGAGGGCCCGCGCAGCGGGCCCTCGATGGCGGGGCGAGGGGGTGTCTGAGGCGGCTGCCGACGTGCGTCCTGCGCTCAGGCGGCGCGTGTGGCGGCCGCGTCGGCGTTGACGCCGAGGCAGTTGTTGCAGCGCCCCAGGCCGCGCAGGCGCGGGTCGGGCTTGCCGTCACCGGTCTTGAAGTTGGCGTGGCAGCGGATGCAGACGTACATCTTCGAGCTCGACATCATCGGCTTGACGCCGGGCTCGGCATTCGGACGGGCAGCGGTGTACTCGGCCTGGGTCTGACGGAGCTTGACACCGTTGGCGGAGGTGGAGACGGGTTGGGCGCGACGTGTGGCCATCGATCGGGGAGGCGGGGCAAGCCTGGGAAGACAGCGGAGCTGTATTTTCCCTCGAATCGGTATCGCCTGCCCATTCGGGGTCTTGCGGGTGTCGGCCGGTGGCCTTCAGGCACCAGCCTGCAGCGCCTCCAGCTGCGTCTGCGCCTCCAGCCAGCGCTCCTCGAGCTGCTGCACCTCGGCGTCGACATGCGCCAGCCGCCGGCCGAGATCGGCGTACGCGTCGGGCCGGACGGCGCTGCCGGCGAGCAGGGCCTGCACTTCGCTGCGTTCGGCGGCCAGGCGCGCGAGGCGATCGTCGATGCGCTGGAGCTCGATGCGCAGCGGCCGCGTGGCCTCGGCCCGCCGCACGCGCGCCAGCTTGCCGGCCTGGCGATCGTCGCGCGCCGCGCGCGCTGGCGGGGCGGCGGGTGCCGCAGCGCCGCCGGGTGCGGCGCCGCCCCGTGAAGCGGAGGGCGACGGCGCGGCTGCCGGCGCCGATCCGGCGCGGGGCGGCGGCGGCGCGGCCAAGCCCTTGGCCGCGGCGCGGGCGACCTCGAGCAGCCAGCGCTGGTAGTCGTCGAGGTCGCCGTCGAAGGGTTGCACGCCGCCTTGCGCGACCAGCCAGAACTCGTCGCAGACCTCGCGCAGCAGCGCGCGATCGTGGCTGACCAGCATGACCGTGCCCTCGAACTCGTTCAGGGCGATCGACAGCGCCTGCCGCGTGTCGAGGTCGAGATGGTTCGTCGGCTCGTCCAGCAGCAGCAGGTTGGGGCGCTGCCACACCAGCATCGCGAGCACGAGGCGCGCCTTCTCGCCGCCGGAGAGCGAGCCCACGGCCTGGTGCACCATCTCGCCGGCGAAGCGAAAGCCGCCGAGGAAGTCGCGCAGCTCCTGCTCGCGCGCGGCCGGACCCTGGTCGCGCGCCAGGCGTACCAGGTGCTGCAGCGGGCCTTCGTCCAGGCGCAGCACGTCCAGCTCCTGCTGCGCGAAGTAGCCGATCTGCAGGCCCTTGCCCTCGGTGATGCGGCCCCCCAGCGGCGGAAGCACGCGCGCGATGGTCTTCACCAGTGTCGACTTGCCCTGCCCGTTGGCGCCCAGGATGCCGATGCGCTGGCCGGCGAGCACGCTGCGCATGATGCCGCGCACGATGACGTGATCACCGTAGCCGCAGGCAAGCCCATCCAGCACCAGCATCGGATTGGGCAGGCTCTGCGGCTCGCGGAACTCGAACTCGAAGTCACTGGCGGTGAGCACCGGCGCGATCTTCTCCATGCGCGCCAGCGCCTTGACGCGGCTTTGCGCCTGGCGCGCCTTGGTCGCCTTGGCCTTGAAGCGGTCGATGAAGCGCTGCAGGTGCGCGATCTTCTCCTGCTGTCGCACGTAGGCCGTCTGCGCCTGGGCCAGGCGCTCGGCGCGCATCTCCTCGAAGGCGCTGTAATTGCCCGTGTAGCGCACGAGCCGCGCCTCGTCCAGGTGCACGATGACCTTGCAGACCGCGTCCAGGAACTCGCGGTCGTGGCTGATGACGACCAGCGTGCCTTCGAAGCGTTCGAGCCAGGACTCGAGCCAGACGAGCGCATCGAGGTCGAGGTGGTTGGTCGGCTCGTCCAGCAGCAGCAGTTCGGCCGGGCACATGAGCGCGCGCGCCAGCTGCAGCCGCATGCGCCAGCCACCGCTGAAGCTGTTCACGGCGGCATCGAGCTGCTCGATGCGAAAACCCAGGCCGAGCAGCAGCGCCTGCGCTCGCGCGCGCGCATCGAAGGCGTGCGCCTCCTCCAGCGCCAGGTGCGCCTGCGCGATGGCATGGCCGTCACCCGCGGCCTCGGCTTCGGCCAGGCTGGCCTGCGCGCGCTGCAGCGGCAGGTCGCCCTGCAGCACGAAGTCCGTCGCGCCCTCGGCCGTCCCGGGCATCTCCTGCGCCACTTCGGCGAGCTGCCAGCGCGGGGGCATCTGCAGCTCGCCGGCATCGGCCTGCAGCCTGCCGGCCAGCAGCGCGAACAGGCTGGACTTGCCGGCGCCGTTGCGTCCGACGAGGCCGATCTTCTCGCCGGGCTGCAGCGTCAGGTTGGCCTGGTCGAGCACGATCTTGGTGCCGCGCCGCAGGGTGATGCCGCGCAGCGTGATCACGCCAGGTCCTCGGTGGTGAGCAGGAGCACGGCGTCGTCGCCGGCGCTGGTTTCGATCCACACCGGCTGCAGGCGGGGGAAGGCGGCCTCGAAGTGCGCGCGCTCGTGCCCGACCTCGAGCAGCAGCACGCCGCCCGGCGCCAAATGCGCGGGCAGGGCGGGAAGCAGGGCGCGGATGAAGTCCATGCCGTCCTCGCCGCCGGCCAGCGCCAGGGCCGGTTCGGCCAGGTACTCCGCGGGCAGGGCCGCCATCGAGGCCTGGTTGACGTAGGGCGGGTTGCAGATCACGAGCGCGTAGCGGCCCTCGGCCGCGGCAAGGCCGTCGCCCTGGCGCAGCCGCACGCGCGCGGCAAGGCCGTGGCGCGCGACGTTGCGCTGCGCCACCGCGAGCGCGTCGGACGAGAGATCGGTGGCGTCGACGTGCGCCTCGGGCCAGGCCAGCGCCGCCAGCACCGCCAGGCTGCCGTTGCCGGTGCACAGGTCGAGGATGCGCGCCGGTGGCGCGGCCAGCCAGGGCTCGGCCAGGCCCTCGACGATGACTTCGGCGAGCGGCGAGCGCGGCACGATCACGCGCTCGTCGACGAAGAAGGGCAGGCCTTGCAGCCAGGCCTCTCCGGTCAGGTAGGCCGCAGGCTTGCGGGTGGCGATGCGCTCGCCGACGAGCGCGTCGAGCGCCGCCTCTTCGGCGCCGCTCAGCCGCCGCTCGGCGACTTCCTCCAGCGCGTCGAGGGGCAGGCCCAGACGCCAGAGCACCAGCCACGCCGCCTCGTCGAAGGCGCGCGTGGTGCCGTGGCCGAAGCTTGCGCCGGCGGCGTCGAGACGCGCGGCGGCGCGCTCGACCATCTCCATCAGCGTCATGCCAGCAGCAACTCCAGCGTGCGCCGGTAGACGCTCTTCAGCGGCTCGACCGCGGCGACCTCGACGCGCTCGTCCACCTGATGGATGCTCGCATTGACGGGGCCGAACTCGATCACCTGGTCGCAGATGCGGCGGATGAAGCGGCCGTCGGACGTGCCGCCGCTGGTGGAGAGCTCGGGCACGAGGCCGCACTCGGCCTGCACCGCCTGCGCGAGCGCCATACTGAGAGTCCCCGGTTCGGTGAGGAAGGGCTCGGCGCCGAGCGCCCATTCGATCTCGTGCCCGATGCCGTGGCGCCCGAGCGCCTCGCGCACGCGTGCCTGCAGTCCCTGGGCCGTGGACGCGGGCGCGAAGCGGAAGTTGAAGTCGATGATCGCCTCGCCCGGAATGACGTTGCCCGCCCCCGTGCCGGCGTGCAGGTTGCTGACCTGCCACGTCGTCGGCGGGAAATGCGCGTCGCCTTCGTCCCAGCGCGTGGCCGCCAGTTCGGCAAGCAGCGGCGCCACCGCATGCACCGGGTTGCGCGCCAGGTGCGGGTAGGCGACGTGCCCCTGCACGCCGATCACCCGCAGCCGCGCGCTCAGCGAACCGCGACGGCCGTTCTTCATCGTGTCGCCCAGGCGCTGCACCGAGGTGGGCTCGCCGACGATGCAGGCCTGCAGGCGCTGCCCGCGCTGCTGCAGCCACTCGACGATGCGCACCGTGCCGTCGACGGCCTGCGCTTCCTCGTCGCTGGTGAGCAGGAAGGCGATCGCGCCGGCGTGGTCGGGGTGCGCCGCGACGAACTCCTCCGCGGCGACGACCATCGCCGCCACCGAAGTCTTCATGTCGGCCGCGCCGCGCCCGTAGAGGAAGCCGTCGCGGTGCGAGGGCACGAACGGTGGCGTCGTCCAGGCGGCGTCGGGCCCCGGCGGTACGACGTCGGTGTGGCCGGCCAGGCCGACCATCGGCCCGGCACGTCCGCCCCGCCGCAGCGCCCAGAGGTTGCCGACCACGGCACCGTGCGGCCCATGCGGCATGGGAATGCACTCGAATCCGCACGCCGCAAGGCGCTCGGCAATCAGCGGCTGGCAGCCGGCGTCATGGGGCGAGACCGAGGGCCGCGCGATCAACTCCTCGGCCAGGCGCAGGGTGGGGGTCACTTGCGCACCATCCACGGCGCGACCGCGGCGCCGTCGTCGGGTCGAACGTCGAGCGTGATCTCGGTGAAGCTGGCCTGATCGGGCTCCTCCTCCTTCTTCGGCGTCACGCGCGAGGCGGGCTGCAGATCGTTCTGCAGCCGCCACAGCAGGTTGGTCGGCGAGTCGGCGTGCGCCATGCCTTCGTCGCGCGTCACCGTGTTCTCGGTGATCAGGCGCGCGATGTCCTGCTCGAAGGTCTGCGAACCTTCCGCCATCGACTTCTCCATCGCCTCCTTCACGGCGGAGAAGTCGCCCTTCTCGATCAGTTCGGAAACGTACTTGGAGTTCAGCAGCACCTCCACCGCCGGAATGCGGCCACCGACGTTGCTGCGCAGGAGGCGCTGCGAGACGATGGCACGCAGACCCGAGGCCAGGTCGGAGAGCAGCGCCGGGCGCGACTCGGGCGTGTAGAAGGAGAGGATGCGCCCGAGCGCGTGGTAGCTGTTGTTGGCGTGCAGCGTGGCCAGGACGAGGTGGCCCGAGAGCGCGTAGCTGATGGCCGAGGTCATGGTCTCGCGGTCGCGGATCTCGCCGATGAGGATGCAGTCCGGCGCCTGGCGCAGCGCGTTCTTCAGCGCCACCTGCAGCGAGGAGGTGTCGCGCCCGACCTCGCGCTGGTTGACGATCGAGCGTTTGTTGCTGAAGAGGAACTCGATCGGATCCTCGATGGTGAGGATGTGGCCGGTGAGCTGCTGGTTGCGCCACTCGAGCATCGAGGCCAGCGTCGTGCTCTTGCCGGTGCCCGTGGCGCCGACCATCAGGATGAGGCCGCGCTTCTCGACCACGAGCTGCGACAGCATCGCCGGCACGCCCAGCGAATCGAGCGAGGGGATGTCCTGCGGGATGCAGCGGAACACCGCGGCGATGCTGCCGCGCTGCTTGAAGGCCGAGAGCCGGAAGCTGCCCACGCGCGCGACACCGATGCCGACGTTGAGCTCGCCGGTGTCGTCGAGTTCCTCCAGCTGCTGCGGCGTGAGCAGCTCGGCCAGCAGCTGGCGCGTCTGCGTGGGCGTCAGCAGCTGGTCCGAGAGCTGCATGATCTGGCCGTGGATCTTGATGAGGATCGGCGTGTTCGCCGACATGTAGACGTCGGAGGCGCTCTTCTCGGCCATCAGCCGCAGCACGCGTTCCATGTTGGCGCTCATCGGGAATCTCCTGACCGGTGCACGCGCCCTTTACGCGCGCAGCAGTTCGTTGATGCTGGTCTTGCTGCGCGTCCTGGCGTCCACGCGCTTGACGATGACCGCGGCATAGAGGCCGTAGGGCTGGCCGTTGGCCGCGGTCTTGGGCAGGCTGCCGCTGATCACCACCGCGCCGCTGGGCACGCGGCCATACAGCACCTCACCGCTTTCGCGGTCGAAGATCGGCGTGCTCTGGCCGATGAAGACGCCCATGCCGAGGACGGCGTTCTCTTCCACGATCACGCCCTCGACGACCTCCGAGCGCGCGCCGATGAAGCAGTTGTCCTCGATGATGGTCGGGCCCGCCTGCAGCGGCTCGAGCACGCCGCCGATGCCCACGCCGCCCGAGAGGTGCACGTTCCTGCCGATCTGCGCGCACGAGCCCACGGTGGCCCAGGTGTCGACCATCGTGCCTTCGTCGACGTAGGCGCCGATGTTCACGTAGCTCGGCATCAACACCACGTTGCGCGCGAGATAGCTGCCGCGGCGCGCCACCGCCGGCGGCACGACGCGGATGCCGGTGGCCTGCATCGCCTCCTCGCTGACGTGGGCGAACTTGGTGTGCACCTTGTCGAAGAAGCTCAGGTCGCCGGCGCGCACGACGTGGTTGTCCTGCAGGCGAAACGACAGCAGCACCGCCTTCTTCACCCACGCATTCAGACTCCAGCGGCCCACGCCCTGGCGCTCGGCCACGCGCAGGCGTCCGGCGTTGAGCTCGGCGATCACGTGCTCGACGGCCTCGGCGATCTTCGGGTCGGCGCTGCTCGCAGACAGCGAGGCGCGGGCCTCCCAGGCGAGGTCGATGAGGTCTTGCAGGTCGGTGGTCATGACAGGCCCTGGGCGTAGGAGACGATGCGCCGGGCAGCCTCGAGGCATTCGTCGACACCGGCCACGAGCGCCAGGCGGATGCGCCCGGCGCCCGGGTTGCGTCCCGGCGCGCCGCGCGCGAGGAGACTGCCCGGCAGCACCGTCACATTGTATTGAGCGAGCAGACCCTGGGCCCAGGTGACGTCGTCGCCGCCGCACTGCGCACCGATGCCCGCCCAGAGGTAGAAGCCCGCATCGGGCAGGCGCACGTCGAGCACTCCGGCCAGCAGCGGTGTGACCTGCGCGAACTTGGCGCGATAGAGCGCCCGGTTGGCCTGCACATGCGCCTCGTCGCCCCAGGCGGCGACGCTGGCCGCCTGCACCATCCCGCCCATCGCGCTGCCGTGATAGGTGCGGTAGAGCAGGAAGGGCCGGATCCATTCGGCGTCACCGGCGACGAAGCCCGAGCGCATGCCGGGTACGTTGCTGCGCTTGGACAGGCTGGTGAAGGCCACGAGGCGGCGAAAGTCGTTGCGCCCGAGCTGCGCCGCCGCCTGCAGCGCACCCAGCGGCGGCTCGCCGCCGAACCAGATCTCCGAGTAGCACTCGTCGCTGGCGATGACGAAGCCATGTTGGTCGGAGAGCGCGAACAGCCGTTCCCACTCGGCCAGGGGCATCACCGCGCCCGTCGGGTTGCCCGGCGAGCAGACGTAGAGCAGCTGCGTGCGCGCCCAGGTCGCATCGTCGATGCGGCTCCAGTCGACGGCGAAGTTGCGCGCCGGATCGCTGTCGGCGAGTGCGGTGCGCGCGCCCGCCAGCAGCGCCGCGCCCTCGTAGATCTGATAGAAGGGGTTGGGGCAGACGACGGTGGGATCGGGCCGCGAGGGGTCGATTGCCACCTGGGCGAAGGCGAACAAGGCCTCGCGCGAGCCGTTCACCGGCAGCAGTTGCGTCGCCGCGTCCACCTGCACGCCGTAACGCCGTTGCAGCCAGGCGGCGCAGGCCTGCCGCAGATCGGCACCCCCTGAGGTGGCGGGGTAGGTCGACAAGCCGGCGAGGTTCGCGGCCAGGGCTTCGTGCACCAGCGCCGGCGCGGCATGCCGAGGCTCGCCGATGCCCAGGTTGATCGGCACGAGCGAGGTCGGCGGGCGAATGCCCTCGGTGAGCGCGCGCCAGCGCTCGAAGGGGTAGGGATGCAGGCGCTGCAGCAGCGGGTTCATCGATCGCGCGGCCGTTGGCCGTTCTCGGGGTCGGATCGTCACAAGGCGCCGCGGCAGCCTGGCGCGCCGCAGCGGCAGGGCAGGCGGCCTTCGTGGTGGGTTTCGCCGTAGTCCACCGTCACCTCCTCGCCGGGCGCGATGTCGCGCAGCGCGTAGAACTCCACGCGCCCCTGGCGGATGCACAGGCGCCCGTTGGGCGCGCAGCTGTGGTTGGTGAAGCGCATCGGGTCGGTGCTGCGGCTGAAGTCGACGGCCTTCTTCGCGGAGAGCTCGACGATCATCACGCGCTCGCTTCGCGTGGCGCGGATGCGCGCCTCGCGCACGCTGATCGATTCGCCGCGGATCTCGCCGATCTTGCGCCGCGCGGGCACCGTCTCGGCGGCGAAGACGCCGTGGCCGTCGATGGCGCTCTCCCGCACGTCCACCGCGTACTTCTGCCAGGGCGGGCACACGACCGGCGGCGTCATCACGCGCACCGTGCTCACGTGGGGAAGGCCGACAGGTCCACCGCCGGCTGCGGCTTCCAGCCGCGCTTGCGCTGCTCCACGCTCACGAAGGTGCGGATGCCGCCACGCACGAACCAGTCGGCGTGGATGCGGATGAAGCGCGGGGCGATCGCCGCCACCAGGTCGTCGACGATGGTGTTCGTCACCTTCTCGTGGAAGGCGCCTTCGTTGCGGTAGCTCCAGAAGTACTGCTTGAGGCTCTTGGTCTCGACGCAGAATCGGTCGGGGACGATCTCGATCCTGAAGTGCGCGAAGTCCGGCTGGCCGGTGAGCGGGCACAGACAGGTGAACTCGGGCACGTCGAAGCGGATCACGTAGTCGCGCTGCGGCGCCGGATTCGGGAACGCCTGCAGTTCCCGGCTCGGAGCCGAGGGCGGCCGCGACGGGGCCGGGCGTTGCGGTGGGGTCTTGGCAGGCATAAGCGGTGGGGCGCAAGGCGGCGGTCCCGAACGGGCCGCCAAAGGGCGCGATGCTATCATCCGCGACCCGACGCGCTCTCGCCAACGAGCGTTTTTTCTCTGTTAAATCAATAACTTGGACGCACGAAACGGGTGCGTCGGCGGCGCGTGCGACTCAACCAGATCAAGCTCTCGGGCTTCAAGTCCTTCGCCGAGCCCACGACCTTCCAGCTGCCCGGGCAGCGCGTGGGAGTGGTCGGCCCCAACGGCTGCGGCAAGTCCAACATCATGGACGCCGTGCGCTGGGTGCTGGGCGAGAGCAAGGCCAGCGAGCTGCGCGGCGAGTCGATGCAGGACGTGATCTTCAACGGCAGCGGCAACCGCAAGCCGGCCGGCCGCGCCAGCGTCGAGCTCGTCTTCGACAACCAGGACGGGCGCGCCGGCGGCCCCTGGAGCCAGTTCGGCGAGATCGCGGTGCGGCGCGTGCTCACGCGCGAGGGCACGAGCAGCTACTACATCAACGGCCAGCCGGTGCGCCGCCGCGACGTGCAGGACGTCTTCCTCGGCACGGGCCTCGGGCCCCGCGCCTACGCCATCATCGGCCAGGGCACGATCAGCCGCATCATCGAGAGCCGCCCCGAGGAGCTGCGCCTCTTCCTCGAGGAGGCCGCGGGCGTCAGCAAGTACAAGGAGCGCCGGCGCGAGACCGAGAACCGGCTCAAGGACACGCGCGAGAACCTCACGCGCGTGGAGGACATCCTGCGCGAACTGGAGAGCAACCTCGACAAGCTGGAGAAGCAGGCCGAGGTCGCCTCGCGCTACCGTGGCCTGCAGGACGAGGGCACGCGCAAGCTGCACCAGCTCTGGTTCCTCAAGCAGCGCGACGCGACCCAGGAGCACGAGCGCATCCGCGCCGCGGAGCTGCAGGCCGAGAACACGCTGCAGGAGCGCGTGGCGCAGCTGCGCCACGTCGAGCTCGAGCTCGAGGGCCTGCGCCAGTCGCACTACGCCGCCAGCGACGAGCTGCACGCGCGCCAGGGCGCGCTCGGCGACGCGGCGCTCGAGGTCTCGCGGCTCGAGGAGCGCATCCGCTACGTCGTCGAGGGTCGCCAGCGTGCGCAGGCGCGGCTGGCCGAGCTGCAGGCGCAGAACGGCCTGTGGGCCGGGCGCGAGCAGGCCGCGGCAGCGGAGCTCGAGGACGCCGCGGTGCAGATCGAGGCCGCCGACGAGCAGGCCGGGCTGCTCGACGCCCAGGCGCAGGAGCACGCCGGGCAGATGCCGCAGGCCGAGGACGCGCTGCGCGCGGCGCAGGGCCGCAGCAACGTGCAGCGTCAGGCCGTGGCCGAGGTGCAGCAGCAGATCCAGCTGCTGGCCGCCGACAGCCGCCACCTGGACGAGCAGGCGCGCGCGCTGCGCGTGCGCAACGAGCGCCTGGACGGCGAGCGCCGAGGCCTGCAGCCGGTCGACCGCGCCAGGTTGCAGGACCTGGCCGAACAGCACGCGCAGGCCGCGGCGCAGCAGGAGATGGTCGAGGCGCAGCTGCACGAGCTGGCCGAGCTCGTGCCGGCGCTGGACGCGCAGCGGCGCGACGCGCAGGAGGCGGTGAGCCGCGAATCGGCGCGCCTGGCCGACCTGGCCGCGCGCGAGGAGGCCTTGCGCGCGCTGCAGGAGAAGGTGCAGACCGAGGGCAAGCTCAGGCCCTGGCTCGCGCGCCATGGCCTGGACGGACTGGCCGGCCTGTGGACGCAGGTGCACATCGAGCCCGGCTGGGAGACGGCACTCGAGTCGGCGCTGCGCGAGCGCCTGGCCGCGCTGTCGGTCGGCCAGCGCCTGGACCTGGTGCGCGCCTTCGAGGCCGACGCGCCGCCGGCCAAGCTGGCCTTCTACGCCTTGCCCTCGGCGGCGCAGGCGAGCACGCATCGCACGCTGCCGCGGCTGTCCGAGGCGCTGCGCCTGTCCGACGAGGGCCTGCGTGCCCTGCTGGCCGACTGGCTCGAGGGCGTCTACACCGCCGGGTCGCTGGACGAGGCGCTGGCCGCGCGCGAGAAGCTGACCCAGGGCGAGGTCATCATGACCCGCGCCGGCCACGCGGTGAGCCGCTTCGCCGTCGCCTTCTACGCCCCGGACTCCGAGCAGGCCGGCCTGCTGCAGCGCGCGCAGGAGATCGAGAACCTGGAGCGCGAGCGCCGCGCCCAGGGCCTGATCGCCGACGAGGCGCGCAGCGCCGCCGTGCGTGCCGAGGCCGGCTACACCGAGGCCTCGCAGCGCCTGGCGAGCGCGCGCCGCGAGGCCGCGCAGGGGCAGGCGCAGGCGCACCAGCTGCAGGTCGAGCTGCTGCGGCTGACGCAGCAGGCCGAAGCCGCCGACGTGCGCCGCGCGCAGCTCGAAGACGAGCTGGCCGAGCTGCAGGCGCAGGACGAGGCGCTGCAGGAGCGGCGCGAGACGGGGCAGGCGCGGCTCGAGGATCTGGACCTGCAGCTGGGCCAGGCGCAGGAGCGCCATGCCGAGCTGGAGGACGAGGCGATCGCCGCCGAGCGCGTGCTCGCCGACGCGCGCGAGCAGCAGCGCACGCTCGAGCGCCAGGCGCAGGAGGCACGCTTCCAGGCGCGCGCGCTGGCGGCGCGGCGCGACGAGCTCGACCGCGTCATCGCCACGGCGCGCAGCCAGATCGAGGCCAACGTGCAGGCCGGACAGCAGCTCGAGCTGGAGCTGGGCAGCTTCGACGATGCCGCCTCGCAGGCCGGCCTGCAGGCGGCGCTGGCGCAGCGCGAGCAGCGCGAGCAGGAGCTGGCCGTGGCGCGCAGCACCTACGACGAGCTCAGCGGCCGCCTGCGTGCCGGCGACGAGCAGCGCCTGTCCGTCGAGCAGGGCCTGCAGCCGCTGCGCGACGAGATCACGCGGCTGCAGCTCGAGATGCAGGCCGCGCAGCTGGGCGGCGCGCAGTACCTGGAGCAGCTGCAGGCCGCCGAGGTCGACCTCGAGGCGCTGGCGCGCTCGATCGAGGAAGGCGGCGTGCGCCTGCACGGCCTGCAGGGCGAGATCGACCGCATCCAGCGCGAGGTCGCCGCGCTCGGCGCCGTGAACCTCGCCGCGCTCGAGGAGCTCGGCAGCGCGCGCGAGCGCAAGATCTTCCTGGACGCGCAGAACGCCGACCTGGTCGAGGCCATCCGCACGCTGGAGGAGGCGATCCACCGCATCGACCTGGAGACGCGCGACCTGCTCGGCGAGACCTTCCGGCAGGTCAACGAGCACTTCGGGCAGATGTTCCCGAGCCTCTTCGGCGGCGGCACCGCGCGCCTGGTGATGACCGGCGACGAGATCCTGGACGCCGGCGTGCAGGTGATGGCGCAGCCGCCGGGCAAGCGCAACTCGACCATCCACCTGCTCTCCGGCGGCGAGAAGGCCCTGACCGCGATCGCCCTGGTGTTCGCGATCTTCATGCTCAACCCCGCCCCCTTCTGCCTGCTGGACGAAGTCGACGCGCCGCTGGACGACGCCAACACCGAGCGCTACGCGCGTCTGGTGACGCAGATGTCGAGCAAGGGCACGCAGTTCCTCTTCATCAGCCACAACAAGATCGCCATGGAGATGGCCGAGCAGCTCATCGGCGTGACGATGCAGGAGCAGGGCGTCTCGCGTATCGTCGCCGTCGACATGCAGGCGGCGATCGGCCTGGCCGAGGCGGCCTAGGAGCACGCGATGCAGATGACGCTCGGCACCTCGCTGGCGCTGCTGGGCGTCGTGGTGCTGGCGCTGGTCGCGCTGCAGGGCTGGTGGCGCGCGCGCCGCGCCGCCCCGCGCCGCGCGGCGGCGGCAGCGCCCGAGCCCGACGCTCGCGTCGAGCCCGGCCTCGGCGCGCTCGGCGACGCGCGGCCCGACGAAGAGGGCGCGCTGGCCACGACCGCGCCGCGCGCGGCCCTCGTTCGCCGCAGCGCGCGCATCGATGCGCTCATCGACGCCGTCGTGCCGCTGGCGCTCGAAGCCCCGGCCAGCGGCGACTTCCTGCTCTCGCACCTGCCAACGAGCCGGCGCGCCGGCAGCAAGACCCTGCTCATCGAGGGACTGGACGCCGAGAGCGGCGAGTGGGCGCCGCCCGAGCCGGGTCGCCGCTACGGCGAGGTCCAGGCCGCGGTGCAACTGGCCAGCCGCAGCGGCGCGCTCAACGAGATCGAGTACTCGGAGTTCGTGCAGAAGGTGCAGGCCTTCGCCGATGCCATCGGCGCGGTGCCGGACTTCCCCGACATGCTCGAAGTCGTCTCCAGGGCACGCGAGCTCGACGCCTTCGCCGCGCCGCTGGATGCCCAGCTCGCGGTCACGCTGCGCGCCAACGAGGTCGCCTGGTCGGTCGGCTACGTGCAGCAGTGCGCGCAACGCCTGGGCTTCGTCCCCGGGGCGGTGAGCGGGCGCCTCGTGCTGCCCGCGGCCGAGGAGGGCGCGCCGCCGCTGCTCGTGCTCTCCTTCGACCCGCAGGCGGCGCTGGCCGAGCAACCCCAGGCAGCCGCGCTGCGCGAATGCACGCTGGGCCTGGATGTGCCGCAGTCGCCGGAAGCGGCCGAACCCTTCCCGGCCTGGCACAACGCCGCGCGCACGCTTGCCGACGACATGGGCGCAACCCTCGTCGACGACCAGGATCAGGCGGTGACGCTGCACGCCTTCGCCGCCATCGGCACCGAGTTGCAGCGCATCTACCGCGCGCTCGAGACGCGCGACCTCGCCGCCGGATCGCCGACGGCGAGGCGCCTCTTCGGCTGATGGACGCGACCACCAGCCTCGCGGCCATCGTGCTGCTGATCGCCGGCAGCGGCTTCCTGGCGATTGCCGAGATCTCGCTGGCCGCCTCGCGCCGCCTGCGCCTGCGGCAGATGGCCGACGACGGCGACGCGCGCGCCGCGCGCGTGCTTGCGGTGCAGGACCAGCCCGGGCACTTCTTCACCGTGGTGCAGATCGGCGTCAACATGATCGCCATCCTCGGCGGCATCGTCGGCGAAGGCGCGTTCACGCCCCACTTCGCCGCGGCGCTGTCGCCCTGGCTGGGCGCCGATCTGGCGGGCAAGGTCGGCTTCGTCTGCTCCTTCGGCCTGGTCACCGCGCTCTTCGTCGTGCTGGCCGACCTCATCCCCAAGCGCATGGGCATGGTCGAGCCCGAGCGCGTGGCGGTGCGCATCGTCGGCCCGATGCTCGTGCTGGCGCGCCTGCTGCTGCCGCTGGTGTGGCTGCTCAACGGCATCACCAACCTGCTGATCCGCGCCCTGCACCTGCCGGCCGAGCGCGAGGAGCGCGTCACCGCGGCGGACATCCTCGCGCTCACCGAGGCCGGCGCGCAGTCGGGCGCGGTCGCGGGTGCCGAGCAGCGCGTGATCGAGAACGTCTTCGAGCTCGAGACGCGCAACGTCGAGAGCGCGATGACGCCGCGCGGGCGCATCGTCTTCCTGACGCTGGACGACGACGAGGCCTACATCCGCAGCCGCATCGCCGCGCAGCCGCACTCGACCTTCCCGGTCTGCGACGGCGTCATCGACCGGCCGGTGGGCTACGTCGATTCGGCCGACCTCTTCCAGCGCGTGCTCAACGGCCAGCCGCTGTCGCTGCGCGGCGAATCGGGCAAGGCGCTGCTGCGCAAGGTCTTGATCGTGCCCGACCGGCTGACGCTGGCCGAGATGCTGACCCAGTTCCGCAAGGCGCACGAGGACTTCGCCGTCATCGTCAACGAGTACGCGCTGGTGGTCGGCGTGATCACGCTCAACGACGTCATGAGCACGGTGATGGGCAGCATGGTCGTCCCCGAGGACGAGGAGCGCATCGTGCGCCGCGACGACGGCTCCTTTCTTGCCGACGGCATCACGGCCATCGCCGAGCTGACCCACGCGCTCGGCGTCAGTGACTGGCCGCAGGCCGGCGAGTACGACACGCTGGCCGGCTTCCTGATGGTGATGCTGCGCCGAATTCCGCGCCGTACCGACCGCGCCGAGTGGCAGGGCTGGCGCTTCGAGGTCATGGACGTCGACAGCCACCGCGTCGACCAGGTGATGATCACGCGCGCCGATGCCGTCGCCGCGGCGCAGCCCGCGGCCGAGGCTTGAGCATGGACGCCAGTGCAGCCGCAGCGGCGCGTGCAGCCGAGCTGCGCGCGCTGCTGCAGCATCACGCGCACCGCTACTACGTGCTCGACGCGCCCCAGATTCCGGACGCCGACTACGACCGACTCTTTGCCGAGCTGCAGGCGATCGAAACCCGACACCCGCAGCTGCGCACGCCCGACAGCCCGACGCAGCGCGTCATCGGCCAGGTGCTGGCCGGTCTGTCCGCGGTGGAGCACGCGCAGCCGATGCTCTCCATCCGCACCGAGACCGACACCACGGCGGCCGGTGCCGAGGCTTTCGATGCGCGCGTGCGGCGCGAACTGCGCCTGGGCGACGACGATCTGCCGGTGGCCTACTGCGCCGAGCTGAAGTTCGACGGCCTGGCGATCAACCTGCGCTTCGAGGACGGCGTGCTCGTGCAGGCGAGCACGCGCGGCGACGGCCACCGCGGCGAGGACGTGACGCACAACGTACGCGCCATCGGCCAGGTGCCGCTGCGCCTCTTCGGGCAAGCGCCGCCGGTGATCGAGATCCGCGGCGAGGCCTACATGCGCCGCGACGACTTCGAGCGCCTGAACGCGCGCCAGCGCGAGAGCGGCGCCAGGACCTTCATCAACCCGCGCAACACCGCCGCCGGCGCCATCCGCCAGCTCGACAGCGCCGGCATGGCCGACAAGCGCCTGAGCTTCTTCGCCTACGGCCTGGGCGCGGTGCAGGGCTGGGCGCAGCAGCCGCAAACGCACAGCGCGACGCTGGATGCCATCGCCGCCTTCGGCGTGCCGGTGTGCGCCGAGCGCGCGGTCGTGCACGGCGCGGCCGGGCTCGTCGCCTTTCATCGGCGCATCGGCGCCGCGCGCGACGCACTGCCCTTCGACATCGACGGCGTCGTCTACAAGGTCGACTCGATCGAGCTGCAGCAGCGTCTGGGCTTCGTCACGCGCGAGCCGCGCTGGGCGGTGGCGCACAAGTACCCGGCGCAGGAGCAGACGACGCGGCTCGAGGCGGTCGAGGTACAGGTCGGCCGCACCGGCAAGCTCACGCCCGTGGCGCGACTTCTGCCCGTGTTCGTCGGCGGCACCACCGTCAGCAACGCCACGCTGCACAACCTCTTCGAGCTGCGCCGCAAGGGCGTGCGCGTCGGCGACGAGGTCATCGTGCGCCGCGCCGGCGATGTCATCCCCGAGGTCGTCGGCCGCATCCCCGCCGCGCGGGCGCACTACGTCCGCAACTTCCGCATGCCGGGTGCCTGCCCGGTCTGCGGCAGCGCCGTGCTGCGCGAGCGCGGCAGCGTCGAGCACCGCTGCAGCGGCGGCCTCTTCTGCCCGGCGCAACGCAAGCAGGCGCTGCTGCATTTCGCCGGCCGACGTGCGATGGACATCGAGGGCCTGGGCGAGAAGCTCGTCGACCAGCTCGTCGACGCAGAGCTCGTGCGCGGCCTGCCCGACCTGTACGCGCTCGACGTCGCAGGCCTCGCCGCGCTCGAGCGCATGGGCGACAAGAGCGCGGCCAACCTCGTCGCGATGCTGCACCGAAGCAGGGCGACGACGCTGCCGCGCTTCCTCTACGCGCTGGGCATCCGCCACGTCGGCGAAGCCACCGCGCGCGAGCTCGCGCGTCACTTCGGCCGCGTGCAGCGGGTGATGGACGCGAGCGTCGAGGCGCTGCAGCAGGTGCCCGACGTCGGCCCGGTGGCCGCCCAGAGCATCCGCAGCTTCTTTGCGCAGCCGCACAACCGCGAGGTCGTCGAGCAGCTGCGCGCGGCCGGCGTGCACTGGGAGGAGGGCGAGGGCGTGATCGACGGCGTGATCGGCGGCGCGACTGCCGAGGCGCTGCCGCTGGCCGGCAGGACGCTCGTGCTCACCGGCACCCTGCCCAACCTCGCGCGCGACGACGCCAAGGCCTTGATCGAAGCCGCCGGCGGCAAGGTCGCCGGCTCGGTGTCGAACAAGACCTACGCGGTGATTGCCGGCGAAGAGGCCGGCAGCAAGCTGGACAAGGCGCGGCAGCTGGGCATCACGGTGCTGGACGAGGAAGGCCTGCGCGCGCTGCTTGCGGGCCCCCCGCCCCCGCCTCCGCCCACGCCCTGACACGGGTCTCGCCTCGCGTGCCGTCGGGCTGCGCCAACGCGCAGCACCGGGCGCCGCCGCTCAGGCGCGCAGGCGGACCCGAAGCGCGCGCACCGCGCTGTCGACCGTGGTGAGCACGGGAACGCCGGGGCAGCGCGCCTGCACGGCCTCGCGCGCACGCGCCAGGCTGAACTGGGCCAGCGCGACCACGCCGCAACCGGCGTCGAGCAGGCGTGCCGCGGCATCGGCGACCAGCGCGTCATGGCGTGCCACCTCGCCGCGGTTCAAGGCCTCGAGCGCGCCTTCGGCCAGGACGCAGCGCAGCGGCAGCGCAGCCGGGAACTCGCCCGGCATCGACTGCAGCGTCGGGCCGAAGCTGGCCACGAGCCCGACGGCAGGGCGATCGGTCGCCGCCGCCGCGCCGGCCAGCACCACCGCCTCGTCGATCATCGCCTCGTTGGGCTTGAGCACGGGCAGACCCGCATGGCGGCGCTTCACGGCGTCGATGCAGGGCCCGAAGGCCGAGCAGGTGAAGAGGATGGCGTGCGCGCCGGCGTCGACGGCGTAGTCGGCAAGCGTGATGAAGCGCTGCGTCATCGCCGCGTCCAGCCCGCCGGGCGACGCCGCGAGATCCGCCGACAGGCTGTCGTCGAGCAGGTTCATGCGCTGCGCCTCGGGCCAGTCGCGCCCCAGGGCCTCGTTGATCGGCGCCACCGAATGCGCCAGTGCATGGATGAGGGCGATGCGCACCGCGTTCACGCCGCCTTCAGCCTGCGGCCCTGAGTCATCCACACCAGCGCGGCGAGGACCAGCGCCGGCAGGTAGAACCAGTGCGGGTTCGGGCGGTCCGCGGGCAGGCGCAGCGACTGCACCGTCCAGCCCTGCTCGAAGCCGCCTTTCTGCGCGCGGCTGCCGAAACGGATCTGCGCGATCTGCGTCTGGCCGCCGAGCGTGACGAGCGTCAGTCCGGCCTCGGTGAGCCGTTTGCGCCCATCGGCGGCGCCCCCGGGCGGCCGCTCGCCCAGGCGCACGGCAACGGTCTTGGTGACGTCGTCGCCTTCGATCGTGGTGCCCTTGATCACCATCACCATGCGACCGCCGTCGGGCGCGTCGCGGGCGATCGCGAGCGCCTGCTCGGCCGGGGCGTCGCGGTACGGTTCGGCGACGCGGTCCATGAACCAGTCCGGTCGGAACAGCAGCGCCACCGCCAGCGCCAGCAGCAGTGCCTCCCATGCCGCGAGCCGGACGCGGAACCAGCCCATCGTCAGCGCCGCGAACAGCAGCATGGCCAGCGTGCAGGCGGCCACGACGACGACGAGCTCGACGATCGAGTCGATCTCCAGCAGCAGCAGCTGCGGATTGAAGATCCAGATGAACGGCAGGATCACCGTGCGCAGCGCGTACAGCGCGCCCTGGACGCCGGTCTTGATGGCGTCCTCGCCGGAGATCGCGGCGGCGGCGAAGGTGGCCAGCCCCACGGGTGGCGTGATGTCGCCCATGATGCCGTAGTAGAAGACGAAGAGATGCACCGCGATCAGCGGGATCACCAGCCCGCTCTGCGCACCGAGCTCGACCACCACGGGCGCCATCAGCGTGGCCACCAGCACGTAGTTGGCGGTGGTCGGCACGCCCAGGCCGAGCACCAGGCAGACGAAGGCGATGAACAGCAGCATCGCGACCACGTTGCCCTGCGAGACGAAGTCGACGAACTCGGTCATGCGCAGGCCCAGGCCGGTGAGCGTGATGCCGCCGACGATGATCCCTGCGGCGGCCGTGGCCGCAGCGATGCCGATCATGTTGCGCGAGCCGTCGTTCAGTCCGCCGACCACGTCGCGGGCGCCTTGCCGCCAGGGCGTGCCGCCGTGCTGGCCGCGCAGCAGGGCGATCAGCGGGTGTTGTGTCAGCATCAACCCGACCAGCACCGCGATCGCCCAGAAGGCCGACAACGACGGAGACATCTCCTCGATCATCAGGCACCAGATCAGCGTGCCGATGGGCAGCAGGAAGTGCAGTCCGGCGCGCACCGTGGGCCAGGTGTCGAGCTCCTGCGGGTTCTCGATGTCGATGTCCTCGGGCAGGTCCGGGCTGCGTGCGGCCTGGTGGATGCTGTAGCCGTACAACGCCAGCACGACAGCGCCGACCCCCCAGGTCGACGCGGGGCCGAGCAGGCTCTGGATCGCGGCCAGCAGGTAGTACAGCAGGCACACCACCGCGACGCTTCCGGACAGCCCCAGCCCGAGGCGCAGCGCCTTCTGCGCCCACGGCCGCGGCGTGCGCCGGACGATCGGGTTCATGCCGAGCTTCAGCGCCTCGAGGTGCACGATGTACAGCAGGCCGATATAGCTCAGGCTGGCGGGCAGGAGCGCGTTCTTCACGATTTCCGAGTACGGAATGCCGACGTACTCGACCATCAGGAACGCCGCGGCGCCCATCACCGGCGGCATGATCTGCCCGTTGACCGAGCTCATGGTCTCGATCGCCCCGGCCTTCACGCCGCCGTAGCCGGCCTTCTTCATCAGCGGGATCGTGAAGATGCCGCCGCTGACCACGTTGCTCACCGAGCTGCCGGAGATCATGCCGTTGAGCGCAGACGACACCACCGCCACCTTCGCCGGGCCGCCGCGCAGGTGACCCAGCGCCGCGAAGCTGACCTGCATCATGTAGTTGCCGCCGCCCGCGCGGTCGAGCAGCGTGCCGAACAGCACGTAGACGAAGATCGTGCTCGTCGACACGCCGAGCGCGATGCCGTACACGCCCTCGGTCGTCAGCCACATGTGCGACAGCATCCGATTGAGGCTCGCGCCCTTGTGCGACAGCACTTCGGGCATGTACGGGCCGAGCATCGCGTAGGCGATGAAGACCAGCGCCAGCATCGACATCGGCCAGCCGATCGCGCGTCGCGTGGCTTCGAGCAGCAGCAGCAGTCCGGCGCTGGCCACCACGATGTCCATCGTGTTCGGCTGCCCCGGACGCGTCGCCAGCTCGCCGTAGAAGAGCAGCAGGTAGGCCCCGGCGAAGGCGCCGGCCAGGGCCAGCAGCCAGTCGACGACCGGCACGCGATGGCGCGGCGAGCGGCGAAACGCCGGCCAGGCGGTGAAGGCGAGGAACAGCGCCAGCCCCAGGTGCAGGGCGCGCGCCTCGGTGTCGTTGAGGATGCCCGCGCCCAGCGCGAAGGGCAGCGGCGACGCATACCACAGCTGGAACAGCGCCCAGCCCAGCGACACCGAGAAGATCACGGTCCTGGCCCAGCCGCGCGGACTGCGCGCCCCGGTGTCGGTGTCGGCGACCAACTGCTGCAACGCCTCCGGCGCCTTCTCCAGGTCGGTGGCCATCGTGCTTGCTCCTGCGCGAAAACGAAAAGGGGCGAAGGATTGCTTCGCCCCGGGGGGTTCGGTCCGACGGATGGTCAGCGCTGCGTCACTTGATCCAGCCCTTCTCCTTGTAGTAGCGCGCCGCGCCCTCGTGCAGCGGCGCCGACAGGCCGTCCTTCATCATGCCTTCGGGTGTCAGGCTCGCCAGCGCCGGGTGCAGCTTCCTGAACTCGTCGAAGTTGTCGAACACCGCCTTGACCACCTGGTAGACCGTGTCGGCGGGCGCCTTGCTCGACGCCACGACGGTGGCCAGCACGCCGTAGGTCTGCGTCGGGTTCGGGTTGTTCGGATACAGCCCGCCGGGAATCGTCGCCTTCGCGTAGTACGGCTTGTCGGCCACCAGCTTGTCGACCGCCGGCCCGGTGAGCGACACCAGCTGCGCACCGCAAGTGGTCGTCGGATCCTGGATGTTGGCGCTCGGGTGGCCGACGGCGTAGAAGAAGCCGTCGATCTTGCCGTCGCACAGCGCGGGGCCGTGCTCGTCGGCCTTCAACTCGGCCGCCAGGGAGAAGTCGCCGAGTTTCCAGCCGATCGCGCCCAGGAGTTCCTCCATCGACGAGCGCGTGCCCGACCCCGGGTTGCCGACGTTGAAGCGCTTGCCCTTGAAGTCGGCGAAGGCCTTGGCGCCGGCTTCCTTGCGGGCCACGACGGTGAACGGCTCCGGATGCACCGAGAACACGGCGCGCAGGTCACCATAGGCGCCGCTGTCCTTGAACTGGCCGACGCCCTTGACCGCGTTGAACTGCACGTCGGACTGCGCAAAGCCCAGGTCGAGCTCGCCGGCCTTGATGGTGTTGACGTTGAACACCGAGCCGCCGGTGGACTCGACCGAGCAGCGGATGCCATGCTTGGCGCGGTCCTTGTTCATGAGGCGGCAGATCGCGCCGCCGGCCGCGTAGTACACACCGGTGACGCCGCCGGTGCCGATGGTGATGAACTTCTGCTGCGCCAGCGCCGGCGTGGCGGGCAGGCCGATGGCGGCAACGGCGGCCGCGGCCAGCAAGGGGCGAAAGCTGCGGTGCAGACGGATAGGGGGCATGCGCGGGTACTCCTGTGAAGTTGGGCGGCGTCGCGGCGCGGCGGCGACGCGGTGGTCGTGCAAGGGTTACACGCCCGCGGGCGCGGGCCAAGCGGGTTCTCCCGGACGCTTCAGGCCTCCTTGGCAGCGAGGGCCGTCGCAGCATCGATGGCCGCGGCCAGGCGCTCGATGATCGCATCGAGCTCGCTGTCGGCGACGATGAACGGCGGCGCGAGCAGCACGTGGTCGCCGATGCGGCCGTCGATCGTGCCGCCCATCGGATACACCATCAGCCCGCGCGCCATGGCCTCGCGGCGCACGGCGGCGTGCAGCCTGCGCTGCGGGTCGAAGGGCGTCTTGCCCTCGCGCTCGCGCACCAGCTCGAGGCCCCAGAACAGCCCGCGCCCGCGGATGTCGCCGACGTGCGGATGCCCGCCCAGCGTGGCGGCCAGCCGGGCGGCCAGGCCTTGCCCCTGCTGCCGCACGCGCTCGAGCAGGCCGTCGCGCTCGATCACCTGCTGCACCGCCAGTGCCGCGGCGCAGGCCATGGCGTGGCCGATGTAGGTGTGGCCATGCTGGAACAGGCCGCTGCCGCGCGCGAAGGCCTCGACGATGCGGCCCTGCGCCAGCACCGCGCCGATCGGCTGGTAGCCGCCGCCCAGCCCCTTGGCGATGGTCAGCAGGTCGGGGACGACGCCCTCCTGCTCGCAGGCGTGCAGCGTTCCGGTGCGGCCCATGCCACACATCACCTCGTCGAGGATGAGCAGGATGCCGTGGCGGTCGCACAGCTGGCGCACGCCCTTCAGATAGCCGGGCACCGGCGTCAGCGCGCCGGCGGTGGCACCCACCACGGTCTCGGCGACGAAGGCGATGACGCGTGTGCCGCCGAGTTGGTCGATCGCCTCCGACAGCTCCTGCACGAGCCGCTGCCCGTACTGTTCGGGGGTCTCGTCGTGACCGCGGTCGCGGTACTCGTAGCACGGCGAGACGTGCGTCACCGGCATCAGCAGCGGCGCGAACTGGCGCCGTCGCCACGCGTTGCCGCCCACCGCCAGCGCGCCCAGCGTGTTGCCGTGGTAGCTCTGGCGCCGGGCGATGAAGTGCTCGCGCTCGGGCTGGCCGATCTCGACGAAGTACTGGCGCGCCATCTTCAAGGCGGCCTCCATCGCCTCCGATCCGCCGCTGACGAAGTAGGCATGCGTCGTGCCCGCGGGCGCGCGCTGGACCAGGTGATCGGCGAGCTGCTCGGCGACCTCGGTGGTGAAGAAGCTGGTGTGCGCGTAGGCGAGGCGGTCGAGCTGCGCGTGCATGGCCGCGAGCACGTCGGGGTGTCCGTGCCCCAGGCAGGACACCGCCGCGCCGCCCGAGGCGTCGAGATAGCGCCGGCCGTCCTGGTCGATGAGGGTCACGCCCTCGCCACGGACCGCCACCGGCAGCGGGGCGTGGAGCTGGCGATGCAGCACGTGCGTCATGATGGCTGGCCTCGGTTCACCGCAGGAACTGCCATTGTGGCGCCTGCCGGGCTTGCCGCGCCGGGCGCGTCGGCATGAGGGGCCCGCCTCGGGTCGGCTTCACCAAGGTTTACAAGCGGCCGGTCCGCCTCGATCGCGGCTCGGGCGTTGTTGCGGCAGACTCGCTGCGGGACTTCCGCGAAAGGCATCGCCATGAGCCAGCCACGAAACGTCGGCTTGCGCACTTCGGTCCATCGCGGGCGGATGGCGCCGTTCCTCCCGATGCTGATGCTGATGCTGGCCATGCTGGGCGTGGCCCCGGCCTGGGCACAGGGCGAGCCCGATCCGCCGGGGCGGGTAGGGCGCGTGGCCGAGCGCGAAGGCGCCGTCTGGTGGTTCGACTCGGAGCAGCAGCGCTGGACCGACGCGCAGCGGAACCTGCCGCTGACCGGCGGCGATCGGCTCGTCACCGACGCCGGGGGGCATGCCCAGCTGCGCATCGGCTCGACCACGTTGCTGATGGACGAAGGCAGCGAACTCGTCTTCGACCGCCTCGACGACGACGAGCTTCGCGTGCGCGTGCTGCAGGGCAGGGTCGCGCTGCGCCTGCGTGCGAACGAGTTGGCCAGCGAGGTCTGGTTCGGCACCGCCGACGCCTGGCTGCGTCCGCTGCGTGCCGGCCTGTACGGCGTGCAGCGCGTCGGCACGATGACCGAGGCCACGAGCTGGCGCGGCGAACTGCAGCTCGACGACGGCAGCCGCCTGATCGTCGACAGCGGGCGACGCCTGCAACTCTGGCGCGAGGACGGCGAGCTGCGCCTGCGCCTGCTCGCCGCCGTCGAAGACGCCTTCGCGGCACGGGTGCTGGCCGCCGACCGCGCCGAAGACCGCGTGGTGGCGACCCGCTACGTCTCGCCGGAAATGACCGGCTACGAAGACCTGGATCGCTACGGTCGCTGGGAGCAGCACCCGCAGTACGGCAGCGTCTGGACCCCGCGCGGCCTGGCCGCGGGCTGGGCGCCCTATCGCGACGGTCGCTGGGTCTGGGTCCGCCCCTGGGGCTGGACCTGGGTGGACGCCGCACCCTGGGGCTTCGCCCCGTTTCACTACGGCCGCTGGATGCCGTGGCACGCGCGCTGGGTCTGGGTGCCGGGCCCCTACGTCGCGCGACCGGTCTACGCACCCGCGCTCGTCGTCTGGATCGACGGGCCGGCAGTTGGCATCGGCATCCGCCTGGGCAGCGTGTCGCTGAGCTGGATGCCGCTGGCGCCGTGGGAAGTCTTCCGCCCCGCCTATCGCGCCAGCCCGCGCTACCACGCCCGCGTCGATCCGCCCGAATGGCGCCGCCACCGGCCGCCGCCGGGCTGGCGCGGCGGCATCGAGTACGGCCGCGGCGGCGTGCCGCACGGCGTCACCGTCGTCCCCGTCGACGTGCTGCGCCGCCCGCCGCCGGCGCTCGGCCGACCGGATCCGCCGCGACGCGGCAGCCCGGGACATGGTCACGAGCGGCCGCCGATCGGTCGCGCCCCTGATCGCACGCCCGATCGCACACACGATCGCACACACGATCGCGGACCACGCGCGATCGGCGGGCCCCCCGAGCCCCCCGCGGTGATGCATCCGCCGGTGATGGGTGGGCCCGGGCCGCGCACCCGGCCCGAGGCACCCGGCGCGCCGTTGCAGCCCGGAGTCGCGCACGAGCCGGCCCGGCCGCAGCCGCCGCTGCGGCCAGTGCAGCCCGAAGCGCCACGCGCGCCCGTGGCCCTGCCCGCGCCTGCAGAGGGGCGTCGGCGCATTCCCGAACGGGCCGCGCCGCCGGATCGACGCGCGCCGCCGCAGGACGAACCGAGGTCACGCGAGGAGATGCCGCAGCGTCCCGAGCGCCGCGGCTCGGTGCGCTGACGCCGCGCCCGGCGAAGGTTCAGCGCAGCAGCGCTTGCAGCGCCGGCCAGACGTTGTCGAGCAGGCGCGGATGGGCCTGCGCCGTGGGATGGATGCGATCGGGCTGGAACAGCGCGATCGGGTCCGGCGCATCCGCCACGCCGGCCAGCAGGCGCGGCACCAGCGGCAGTTTCTCGACGCGGGCCACGCGTGCGAAGATCTGCTCGAAGTCCTCGGCGTAGCGGCGTCCGTAGTTGGGTGGCACCTGCATGCCCACCAGCAGCACGCGCGCGCCGCTGGCCTTGGCCGCGCGCGCCATCGCCAGCAGGTTGTCCTCGGTGCCGGACAGCGGCAGCCCGCGCAGCGCGTCGTTGCCGCCGAGCTCGATCACCACCAGCGCCGGCTCGTGCTGCTGCAGCAGCGCCGGCAGGCGGCTGCGGCCACCGGCCGTGGTGTCGCCGCTGACGCTGGCGTTGACGACGCGCCAGGGCAGACGCTGCTCGATGAGCCGGCGCTCGAGCAGGGCCGCCCAGCCGCTGCCACGGGCGATGCCGTACTCGGCCGAGAGGCTGTCGCCGACGACGAGCAGCACCCGCTCGCGCTTGTCGCCCTTGCGAGCGGTCGTCGCCTGGGCCGCGAGCGTCCCCGCGGCCAGGGCGGCAGCGGCAAGCACGCTACAGTCCCGCAGCCAACCTCGTCTGCCCTGCCGCTGCATGCCTTCGTCCATCATCTCCGTCAAGAACCTCTGCAAGCAGGTGTCCGATGCCACCGGCACGCTGACGATTCTCCATGACATCGGCTTCGAGCTCGCGCCGCGCGAATCGGTGGCCATCGTCGGCGCCTCGGGCTCGGGCAAGAGCACGCTGCTCTCCATCCTCGCCGGGCTGGACGTGCCGAGCGCGGGCAGCATCGTCGTCGCCGGCGTCGACCTGTTTGCGCTCGACGAGGACGCGCGCGCGGCGCTGCGTGCGCAGCAGATGGGCTTCGTCTTCCAGAGCTTCCAGTTGCTGTCGCACCTGACGGCGCTCGAAAATGTCATGCTGCCGCTGGAGCTGATGGGCCGCGCCGACGCGCGCGCCGCGGCCACCGAGATGCTGCAGCGCGTGGGCCTGGCCGAGCGCCTGGGCCACTATCCGCGCGTGCTTTCGGGCGGCGAGCAGCAGCGCGTGGCGCTGGCACGGGCCTTCGTCGTGCGCCCGGCGCTGCTGCTGGCCGACGAACCCACCGGCAGCCTGGACTTCGCCACCGGCGAGAAGGTGATGGAGCTGATGTTCGCGCTCAACCGCGAAGTCGGCACCACGCTCGTGCTCGTCACCCACGACGCGGCGATCGCCACGCGCTGCGACCGCCAGCTGCGCATCGAGGCCGGTCGCCTCGTCGCCGACGATCAGGTCGCGACGTCGGCGGGCAGCGCGTAGGGCAGGGTTCCAAGGGTCAGCAACGGCCCTCCCGCGTGCCCCAGGTGCAGGCTGCCGTCCGCCGTGGCCGCGATCTTCAGCTCGGCCAGCGCGTCGAACCGGCCCTCGGCGATCGAGCCGGCGAGCGCGACCAGGCCCGCAGGCTGCCCGGGCTCGGCGCTGTGGAAGATCTCCTGGCCCGGCGCCATCGCGGCCGTGCCGCTGACGAGGTAGGCGCGGCGGGTCTGCGTGCCGCGGTACTGGCTGCGCGCCACCACCTCCTGCCCGGGGTAGCAGCCCTTCTTGAAATCGACGCCGCCGACGAGCTCGAGGTTGACCCGCTGCGGCACGAACTGCTCCTGCGTGGCGGCGACGATGCGCACCACGCCGCTGCGCGCCTCCAGCGCCGCCCAGGCGGGCGCAGCCAAGGCCGGCAGCGCGGGCGCGGCGGCATCGCTCGGCTGAACCAGCAGCGCGCGGGCCAGCGACCGGCCGTGCAACGGCGCGTCGGGCAGGCGCAGCACGCGCGTGGCGCCGTGCGCCCGCATCTGCCAGACGGCCAGCGTGCCGGCGAGCGCCCGGGCGCTGGCGCCGGCCACGCCCCAGAGCATGCATTCGGCACTGGCGTCGCTCAGCTTGCACTGCGCTCGCAGCACGTACATCGAGAGGCGCTTGAGCGTCGCCGGCAGCAGGTCGGCGCTGCAGGCGAGCATCAGCTCCCCGTCGGACGTTCCTTGCCAGACGATGAAGCTCGCCAGCAGGCGCCCCTTGGGTGAGCAGTAGCCCGCCGGTCGCGCCACCCCGGCAGGAAACTGCAGCATAGCCTGCGTGAGCTGCCCTTGCAGGAAGCTGCGGGCCTCGGCGCCGCGGGCGCGGATCAGGCCCCAGTCGCTGAGGCGCAGCGCGCCGTCCGGCGCGGGAGCAGTCGCATTCATCGGCTCATTATCATCAGCCGCATGCGGCAAGGGGCCAGGAAGGGAACCCAGGCGGGCGCCAGGGCGGGGGCCCGGCCCCGGGGGAAGCGTGTGCTGGCGGTGCTGGCGGTCATCGCGGTGGCGTTGGCTGCGCTGCTCGCCGCCGTCGTGGGCTGGTGGCTGCAGCATCCCCTCACGCTTGCGCAGCCTCGCGTCGAGCTCTCCATCGAGGCCGGTGCCACCCCGCGCCAGATCGCGCAGGCCTGGGTCGATGCCGGCGTGCGCACCGATGCGCGCTGGCTTTACGCGTGGTTCCGCCTCTCCGGCGAGGACCGGCGCATCCGCGCCGGCAGCTACGAGGTCGAGGCCGGCGTCACCCCGCGCGGCCTGCTCGAGACGTTGGTGCAGGGGCGCGAGCGCATGCAGACGGTGCGCATCATCGAAGGCTGGACGGTGCGGCAGATGCGCCGTGCCCTGGCCGATGCGCCGGGGCTGCGGCCGCTCACCGCCGGCTGGGACGACGCACAGCTGATGCACGAGCTGGGCCTGGCCGGCGTTGCCGCCGAAGGCCGCTTCTTCCCCGACACCTATGCCTACGCGCGCGGCGTCAGCGACCTCACCGTGCTGCGGCGGGCGCAGCGCGCGATGCAGCTGCGCCTGCAGGAGACCTGGGCCGGGCGCGACAATGCCCTGCCGCTGAAGACGCCCGAGGAACTGCTCGTGCTGGCCTCGATCATCGAGAAGGAAACCGGCCAGGCCGCCGACCGCGGGCTGGTGGGCGCGGTATTCGTCAACCGCTTGCGCATCGGCATGCCGCTGCAGAGCGACCCCACGGTGATCTACGGCCTGGGCGAAGCCTTCGACGGCAACCTGCGCAAGCGCGACCTGCAGGCCGACACGCCCCACAACACCTACACCCGCGCGGGGCTGCCGCCGACGCCGATCGGCCTGCCGGGGCTGGCTTCGCTGCAGGCGGCGGGGCGGCCACAGCAGACCAAGGCCCTCTACTTCGTCGCCCGCGGCGACGGCAGCAGCGTCTTCAGCGAAACGCTGGCCGAGCACAATCGCGCGGTGAACCGCTATCAGCGCGGCCAGCCTTGACCGGGGTGCAGGGGTCGACGGTGCAGGGCCGCTTCATCAGCTTCGAGGGCATCGACGGCGCGGGCAAGAGTTCGCATCTCGAGCATGCCGTGGCCTGGCTGCGCGCGCGCGGGCACGACGTCGTGCAGACGCGCGAGCCCGGCGGCACGGTGCTGGCGGAGCGGCTGCGCGAGCTCGTGCTGCACGAGCCCATGGACGTGCTGACCGAAGTCCTGCTGGTCTTCGCCGCGCGGCGGGACCACCTGCTGCGGCAGATCGAGCCGGCACTGGCCGCCGGCCGCACGGTCGTCTGCGACCGCTTCACCGACGCCAGCTTCGCCTACCAGGGCGCGGGGCGCGGCGCCGACGCCGCGGTGCTGGCGCAGCTCGAGCTCTGGGTGCAGCAGGGCCGCCAGCCCGATCTGACCCTGTGGTTCGACCTGCCGCCCGACGAAGCGGCGGCGCGGCGCACCGCGGTGCGTGCGCCCGACCGCTTCGAGCGTCAGGACGAGTCCTTCTTCGAGCGCGTGCGCGAGGCCTACGCCGAGCGTGCGCGTCTTGCCCCCGCGCGCTTTCGGCGGCTCGAGGCCCGCGGCAGCCGCGAGCAGGTCCGCCAGCGCATGCAGGAACACCTGCTCGCCACCGGCTGGTGGTGACGCGCAACGGAAAGGGAAGGAGCCGTCGATGAGCGTAGCGGCGAGCGCGCACGCGTTGCCCTGGCTGGCGCCGACGATCGCGCAGGCGCAGGTGCTGGCCGGGCGTTCGCACGCCCTGCTGCTGCACGGGGCCGCCGGCGACGGGCTCTTCGAATGCGCGCATCGCATCGTCGACCGCTGGCTGTGCGAGGCCGGCGATGCATCGCCAAGGCCCTGCGGCGCGTGCGAATCCTGCCGCATGCTGGCGGCGGGCGCGCACCCCGACCTGCGCCGCCTGCTCCCCGAGGCGCTGCGTCAGCAGCTCGGCCTGGCTGGCGCCGAAGCTGGCGAGGACGCGCAGGACGAGGGCGGCACGAAGACCCGGCGCAAGCCCAGCCGGCAGATCCGCATCGAGGAGGTGCGCGCGGCGATCGAGTGGGCCGCGACCACCTCGTCGCGCGGCGGCGTCAAGGCGATCCTCATCCATCCGGCCGAAGCGATGAACCTGCAGGCGGCCAGCGCCCTGCTGAAGACGCTGGAGGAGCCGCCAGGCAACGTCCGCCTGCTGCTGGCGAGTGCCGCGCCGGCGCGGCTGCTGCCCACGGTGCGAAGTCGCTGCCAGGTGCTGCGCCTGCAGCCGCCGCCTGCGGCAGGGGCGCGCGAATGGCTGCTGACGCAAGGGCTCGCGACGCCCGAGATCCTGCTCGACGCCTGCTCGGGCAGGCCGCTGGATGCGCTGGCGCTGGCGCAAGCCGGTATCGATGCGGCGCGCTGGGGCGCCTTGCCCGCGGCCGTGCTGCGGCGGCAGGCCAGCGCGCTGGCCGGCTGGGCGCTGCCGGCGATCGTCGATGCGCTGCAGAAGCTCTGCCACGACGGGCTGGCGCTGGCCAGCGGCGCCGCGCCGCGTTTCTTTCCCGGCGCCGCGCTGCGGCAGCCGGCCCGGGCCGAGGCGCTTGCGGCCTGGAGCCTCGAGCTGGCCAGGCTGGCGCGCCACGCAGATCACCCCTGGAACGAAGGACTGCTGGTCGATACGCTGCTGGCGCGCGCGGCGGCGGCCTGGGCGGGCGGGCGCGAGGCCTGACCGCCGGCCCGAGCGCCACGCCGAGGCGTGCAGGATCGCCGCTGTTTGGCGAGATCGGTGGCGTTGTGACGGCGCGCAGGCGGCGCACGAGGGCTGTGAAGCCGGGCACTCCGATACACTCGGCCAATGAACGAAAGGGTTGCCGTCGAAACCAGATCTGCGGCTGCCGCAGGTACGGCGCCCGGCGCGGCCGTGGCGGGCGGGGTCTCGACGACGCAGGCTGCAGCCAGCGGCCGGCCCAGCGTGATGCAGCTCGTCTTTCGCGAGAAGGGCGCGCTCTACGCGGCCTACATGCCGGTGCTGAGCGATGGCGGTCTGTTCGTGCCGACGACGCGCGACTACAAGCTCGGCGAGGACATCTTTCTGCTGCTTTCGCTGCCCGACGATCCGCACCGCTACCCGGTGGCCGGCAAGGTCGCCTGGATCACGCCGGCCAACGCCTCCGGTGGCCGCACGCAGGGCGTGGGCGTACGCTTCCCCGCCGACGAGAAGACGCGCGCCCTCAAGCTGCGCATCGAGGAAATCCTCGGCACCGCGGTCAGTTCCGGCAAGCCCACGCAAACGATCTGAGGCGACTCCGCGCGCGGCGTTGGCGGTCGACTCTTTCTGCTGCATGTTCGTCGATTCGCACTGCCATCTGAGTTTTCCGGAACTGCACGCCGGTCTGGACGGCGTCCTTGCCGAGATGGCGGCCGCGCGCGTCGGGCGCGCACTGTGCATCTGCACGACGCTGGCGGAGTTCGAGCGCGTGCACGCCCTGGCGCTGGCCCATGACGTGCTCTGGTGCACGGTGGGCGTGCATCCCGATACCGAGGACGGGCACGAGCCGAGCGTGGCCGATCTGCTCGAGCGCGCCACGCTGCCGCGTGTGGTCGGCCTCGGCGAAACGGGGCTCGACTACTACCGGCTGGGCGCAAGGACCGTCGCCGACCTGGCCTGGCAGCGCGAGCGCTTCGCGGTGCACATCCGCGCCGCGCGCGCAAGCGCTCTGCCGCTGGTCGTGCACACGCGCAGCGCCAGCGCCGACACGCTGGCCATCCTGCGCGAAGAGGGGCAGGGCGCGGTGAGCGGGGTCTTCCACTGCTTCACCGAGACGCGCGAGGTCGCACGCGCGGCGCTCGATCTGGGCTTCTTCGTCTCCTTCTCGGGCATCCTGACCTTCCGCAACGCGCAGGACCTGCGCGAGGTCGCCGCCATGGTGCCGATGGACCGGCTGCTGATCGAGACCGATGCGCCCTATCTGGCGCCGGTGCCGCACCGGGGCAAGCTCAACCGGCCCGCGCTCGTCGTGCACGTGGCCGAGCAGGTGGCCGCGATCAAGGGCCTGACGATCGAAGAGGTGGCAAAGCAGACGAGTGCCAACTTCGATCGCCTCTTCACGCGCGTGACGCCCGCAGGGAGGCCGGCATGAAGCGTCGAGACTTTCAGCAGCGATTGTGCGTCGCGTGCGCCGGCGTCCTGCTGCCGTTGGCCGCGCCGGTGCGGGCGGGAGCCTACGAGGACTTCTTCACCGCGATCGAAGTCGACGACGACGGCCACCTGCGCCGATTGCTGGCGCGGGGCCTGGATCCGAACACGATCGATCCCAAGGGGCAGCATGCGCTCTACCTGGCGCTGCGCGGCGGCTCGCCCAAGTCCTTCGCGCTGCTGCTGCAGCACCCGGCGATTCAGGTCGACGTGGCCAACGCCGCCGGCGAGACGCCGCTCATGATGGCAGCGCTGCGCGGGCTCGTCGGGGCGATGACGACGCTGATCGAGCGTGGCGCGCAGGTCCAGCGCGACGGCTGGACGCCGCTGCACTACGCGGGCAGTGGGCCCTCGGCCGCGGCCGTCGCGCTGCTGCTCGAACGCGGCGCGAGCGTCGATGCGCGCGCGCCCAACGGCAATACGCCACTCATGCAGGCGGCGCGCTATGGCAGCGAGGACAGCGTGCGCCTGCTGCTGAAGAACGGCGCCGAGCGCACGCTGCGCAACCGGCGCGGCCTGGATGCCGCGGCCTATGCGCGGCTGGATGGCCGCGACTCGCTGGCCCGAAGGTTGGAAACCGGCGGCATCTGAACCCCGTCGCCGCGCCGCCTGGTTCGCCGGGCTTGTGGCGAAGTGCCGGAAAGCGCAGCATTGCGCTGTCGGGTGATGGCCGTCTTCGTGTCGGAAATCATCGGACAGTCCTTGTGCCGCGGCGCCGACTGTTCACGAGCGCACCGTCGTCACTACAGTCGGCCCCTGTCAAGTCACATCCCGGCTTCAGGAGTAACGAGATGGCACAGCAGTCACAGGTTCGCAACCCGTTCATGCTCATGCTCCAGCCCGAAGTGGTGCTGGCGGCGATCCGGAAGTCCGAGCGGCTCGAGCGGCTCAACCGACATCTTTGTCGGCCGCTGGATCAGCAGCACCTCTCCTTCGCGGCAAGCGAGGCCGCGATCACCGCCCTGTCGGAGGCGGACGAGCCCGACGAGCTCGATTCCTGATCGGCGCAACGCGCGCGGTTTCGGCAAGCGCGGGCCTCAGCGCCGCCTGCGTCTGCGGCTGCGGCTGCGATAGTGGGTCGTGAACCAGACGGCAGCGAGCAGCCCGAGGCTGGCGCCGATGCTGAGCGCCCGGTTCTCCCGGATGAAGCGCACGACGGGGTTGGCGAGCAGGGCGCCCCCCGCGGCACCCGCGCCCGCGGCGCGCACGGTGGTCGTTGCCGGCTCACCAAAGCCGGACGTTGCGGGCGAGGTCGACCTTTGGCCTGAATCCCGACTCCAGGCCTGTCGCGCGCTGCCCAGGCCCGCCGCGCCAGCGGGGGCGAATTCGCCGACTTCGCTCGGATCGGCCGAGTCGGCTCCGAAGAGGCTCGATTTCAACGCCTTCAGGTGCGTTGCAGGGGTTGCGGCCGTGTCCGGCGCTTCGCCGGCAGGAACCGGGGTGGCAACACCAGCCATTGACGGCCTCTCGCTCCCGGTCGCGGACGACTGCTGCAAGCGCAGCAGCATCTCCACCGTGTCGGGGCTGCCCGCGCTGTCCTGACTTGCCGCGGCCCCGCCCTCGGCGCCGGCAACGCCAAGGGTCGTCGCCAGCGGTTGAAGCTCGCCTGGCTCCAGCGGTGCAGCGTCCAAGGACGCGGCGGCGAGCGCCGCGACGCTACCCAGCACCAACAACAGCGCCGTGGACGGCGTCTTGTGCGCGGCGGGACCATGCGGGCACATCGGAGTCGGGATCGCGCTCGGCAGGTGCGGTGTGCCGGCATGCAAGCAAGGTGCAGGCCGGGAGCCGGAAAGCCTTGCGCATCAAGCGCCTGAGTGGCTTTGCCGGCCATGGGCCGGCGAAGTGTCAGATTCCTCGACAGCGAAGTTGCCGGACCTGGATCCTGCGCGACAACCCCATTTCGACTTTCACAGCGCACGATGTGTCTTATGTCAACTTACTGAAGGCCATCCGCAGGCACCTTCGGACACTCCGCCGGCACCGCGCATCGGCTCGATTGCCCATGCAGCACGTCCGCGCCTAGGCCGATGCAGACGCCATGCCTTCACCATACGTCTACCTCGGTACGAACTCATGGCCTCGGTGCCTGCCGAGCTTGCAGATTTGCCTCGATGACCTCGGGCACCCGAGCGCGCGCCGGATCGCCGCCGCTTGCCACGTCGACGAGAGCACGGCCGCGCGCTGGATTCGATCCGGGATCGCGCCCAGGCCGCACCATGCATTGATTTTCCTCTGCACAAGGTGGGCGCTTTCGGACCGGGAACTCAGGCTGCAAGACTCGGCACGAATGAGCGCCGCACTGTACGAGTGTGCGCGACGAGACATCCGGCAGCTCGAGCAAATGGTCGAACGATTGGCGCCATTGGCCAGGATGGGCGCCGCGAACGAGCCGGTCCCGCCGCACATCCTGGGCGTTTCCCTCGCCAGCGAGGGACCGGGCTCTAGGGCTTCGCCCCCAAGCCATTCGCAAGCGAATGTCTCGGCCCTGCGGGTAACGATCCCTCACGCAGCGCCCGGCCGGATGCCGGGCTGATGTCGGTCGCTTCGCGATCGGCTCTAGCGGTCCCTCTGCGCACTACCCGGGCCGGCCGCCGTACGCCGATGAGCCCTCGCTGATCCGACGGCATGGTGCCCAACGTCGGCCGCCATCGCAAGGGGTATCCATAAAGCTTCGCTTTACAGACCCTCCCCTTGCGCTGTCGCCCGCCGCCGTGCCCCTAGCCGCCGGGCGATGACTCATCAACGTACGGCGGCTGACAGCCGCCCGGAGCTGTCGCCGACGGACCCAAACGATGGGCTCCGATCTATCAACCCCGGTCAGCTCGAAAGGACAGCATCATGATTACCCCGGTCCCGGCCATCGGCAACGCGGCTACCCTTCCCCTGTCAGCCCTGATCCTACGGCCCCAGATTCGCACGCGAAACGGTTTCGACGAGCCGAGCTTGCGCGAGCTGGCAGCATCGATCCGCGAGAACGGCATCCTGCAGCCGATCGTCGTGGCGCCAACCGAGGATGTCGATCGGTATCACCTGATCGCCGGAGAGCGCCGACTGCTGGCGGCCGAGCTTGCAGGGCTTTCGGAGATTCCCGCGACGATCCGCACCGGTACACAGGCCGAGCTTGCCATCATGCAGGCCGTCGAGAACCTGCAGCGCGTGGACCTTAGCGCGCTGGACATCGCCGAGGGTTTGCGGGCACTGCGGCCGGCCTACAAGACCGGCGCAGCGCTTGCCCGGGCCGTCGGCAAATCTACGGCCTGGGTGTCAAAGCACCTGAGCTTGACCCGGTTGACCAATACCGCCAAGGCGATCGCCGAGAACGGCATGCAGGATGTCGAGACGATCCTGATCGTTGATCAACTCGCCAGGCTCGCGCCGACCGACCAGGCCATGCGTGCAGTGAAGGTCTGCATGAAGGCCGCAGAGGCCGGGAACTTGACGCGCGCGCTTGCACGCGCTTGTCTCGATCAGGCGAAGAAGGCCACGACGCCAACCCCGGCCCCCGAAGACGACAACGACGATGGCACCGACGGCAACGATCAGAACGACGCCGCAGCCGTTGCCGACACAGACCTCCGAACGATCACGCTTCGCATGGCCCCCGACTGGGCGCAAAAATTCGAGGAGCTCGGCGGACTTGATTGGCTACTCGCGCAAATCGCCGCCGCCTGATCCGGGATCAACCCGGACAGCAAAGCCGGCGCAGAGCGCCGGCTTTTGCTTTATGCCCTGCCCTAGCGCCTAAGCAGCAGGATGCCGAGAAACACCACGAGGCCAAGCAACACCCAGATGCCCGCCATCTTCCAATCGGCGCCAGATCGAGCCGAACGCCGCGCGCCGGTACTGGTCGCGCGCGCGACTCCGGGCGCCGACTCTCCCATTGCGGCACGCCGCGCATAGTCGTTGCGGAAATAGTCCCGATCTTCGATCCCCATATCACCCCCCACGTTTCGCAAGAGCAACAGCCGCTTTCCAGGCATCATCCCGCGACAGTCCGGACAACGCCTGTACCGCCGCGAGCTTCGGACGCGGCAGCGGCTTCGGCCGAGCTGCAAGAACAGCACGCATCCTAGCAAGGAAGCCCGGCCGCTGAACCGGCGCCACCCACCATTGCGAGAAGGAACCGTGCGGATAGTCCGCCCGGAAGACTTGCCTCGTGTCATAGGCCTTGTGCAGCTCGTCACCCCGGTACATCCACCGTTCCGCGATGACTGCGCCAGGCCCCGAACCGAGCCGCGCCGTCGTGAGATGCATGCGCGGCAGGTAGCCCCATCGGCTCGTTCGCCACCGTTCCGCCCAGGCCTTCGGCGCAAGCGCCTCGACCGTGTCGGCCACCACACGCACGAGCGGATAGACGATCGGGATTCGGACCTTGTCCAACCGCACGCACCGCGCCGAATACTCGACCAGTGACTCCCGGACTTGCTTGTCGATCATCGCGGCATCCTGCACGATCAGCAAAACATCCCATCCGTGCTTGCGTGCGTGAATCAGCCACTCGATCAGGCCACGCCGGGCCGGGTCTTGGAAGGTTCGCGCATTCAACCATGTCCCCAGCTCGTCAAGGATCATCACGCCGTTGCGTTCCTCGTCATAACTGTCCGGGTTTCCATGCCCTGCCGCCGCAAGGTCAAATTCCGTCGGCTTGTCAGGGAGGCGCACATATCGGCCACCCCTGCGCGGCACCAGATACTCTAGCCGTAGGTCTACGTTACTTGCGACGCGACGCCCCGCAACCAGGGCTTCACGAGCCCGCCAAACGCAAAACTTGGTTTTGCCCGTGCCAAGCTTGCCCTCTACTGCATAGACTGCCATATCACGACACCCCGATTTTGATTACCTTGTAATAGTAATTCTTCGCCACCAGCGCACCCCACAGCGCAACCAGGCCAGCAAGCACTGTTCCCGCGATCGGCGGAAACGCCAGGCCGATGACCTGCCCGTACGATGTCGCGAAGAGAACGGCAATCAACGGTTGCACGTATGCCGTGAACATCGTCACCGCCGCGATATAGGTCGCCGCGATCGTCGCAATGGCGAGCAGCCGAAGCGCGATCTCCTTCGCCTTGATCGCCAGATACAGCGAGTAGAAACCCGCCATCGTGGCCTTGAACAACGCCGCAAATACTGGCATAGCTTTCCCCTTACGATCCGGCGCGCGAATCTCGAATGATCATTCCCGCCGCCGCAAATAGCCCGGCCGCAGCCCATACCATCGACATCAAATCATGCATCGTGTCTTGGAATGGACAGATGTCGATTTGCTCCACGTAGGGCGCGAATCCCGCAGTAGGGATCGGGGCACAGGTATTCGGCAAGGAGAAAGACCAATTGAGGTCCGGCAGCTCCGGCACGCACTCGGTCGGACTGCTCAGGCACTCCCACAATGGCGCGAACAGGCCCGAGGTTTCGTCTTCCGAGTCGTGCATGTCCGCTTCCGGAGTGCCCGATTCGTCGAGACGGCATGGAGGAGTGTCCGGAAGACCGCATGTCGTGATTTCCGTCGTGCCCGTACTGCCGCTAGTCGTCGTCGTGGACTGGGTTCCGCCCTCCGGCACCGTTACCGGTGGCTCATTGGTAGTTCCGGGCTCCGGCGCCGGCGTCGGCGTCGTGCCCGTAGGCCAGTCCGTCACCGTATCACGCTCCCTAACGATGATCGTCGGGGCCGGACTCGGATTCGGACTTGTTTCCAATATGTAATCCCGATCGCGCGTTCTACGACTGCCATCCGGGTTCGTCGTGTCTTCGACTCGACCGCCAGAGATAACGCCCGGAAGATCAACGATTCTAGGGTTTCCGGTTTCGTACTTTCCGCCGTTTTTGTCCATCCAATCCATCACCGACGGCGCCCGATTTGCGTTATCCGCATCATCCTCCGGAACGTTATCGACAACGTCCGGCTCCGTACCGGTTTTCGCGCACTGCCCCGTTTTGTTGCTGAAATATCCCTCGCACTTATTAACCTCAACGACCCCCGTAGTGCGAACGATTGTCACATTCGCCAACGGCGGCGGCGCCTTACTTGTGCACCCGTACAACCCCCCCACGTACTCCCACTGCGAAAAACTTGTATACGCCCGCGAATATACTTTCGAATCACCTGCCCAGTCCCCACCTGGTGAGAGCTTCACCGCATAACTGCAAAACCCCGGCGCCCCGAAATTCCCGGACCACAAACTTTCCAGATAATTGACAACCTCCCCTTCGCTCAAAAACCATTTTCCTTGCCCTAACAAACCATATTTATACTCCCCCGATGGTGCCATCTCTTTAGAAGTCGTCGCCGGACACTCCCAAGACGCCTTGTCAAGATCCAACTTACAGCCCGACGTTTCAAGCAACTCGATAGCATCCGAAATCATCATTGCCGTGCCAACAATCGGCACCATGCGAAAGGCGCCACGCGCGACCGCCTTAACAGCGACTTGTCGCTCCAACGCGCCCGGCAACGGATTCGCGCCCCCAAACAGGTTAGACGGCTTGCTTAACAAGTCGCGCACGATCGCATGATTTGCCGCGCCGCCCGGTTGATAGCTTCGACCCATAAGCAGCCGCCCGAAATCCGCCGATTTCGCTTCATACTTCGCTGCCACCACCGTCACCTTGCCGGGACTATTGGAGTAGCCGTAACCGGTATGACTGTCCCATACGACCCCGGGCGACTGCGCGCCCGCCCTGCCCGCAAGCGCCAACAACCCCACCAAAAGCCCCAGCCACCGCATAACCGCCCCCAATGTTTCCCATGCGAAACGGGCGACACCCGATAGAGCGCCGCCCGTCAGAATCCGCTAGGCCGATCAGGCCGCGCCGCGAATCTTCTTCACGTACTTCATGGCGACCATGAAGCCGACGCCGACGGCCGCGACGCCGACGAGCGCGGCGCCGTAGGCACCGATGTCCGTCGTCACCGACGTCACCGCCGCTTCGAACGCCGTAGGATCATCGGCAAGCGCCAGGCCAGACGCCCCAAGGCCCGCAGCACCAACCGCCACGCGCTGCCAGCCGTTGCGGATCGAGGAAAGAAAGCCGCTCATTTCATGCACTCCACACAATGGCGGATAACGCCGCCCCGTTTGCGGGACAACCCCGCGCCGCGCCCGAAAGCACGCGCAGACCTGTCGGCCTGCGCCTACGCTCGATCACGCAGCATCGCGAATGCGCTGGACCCAGCGCACCGCGACCCCTGCACCGACACCAGCGCCGAATACCGACGCCGCCCACGCTAGAGCCTGAAGCACTGTCACATCCGCCAAGTTCACGCCGTGCCCTTCCCGACCATGAAGCCCATGCCGAATAGCGCCACTCCAACGACCGCGACCACCAAAGCCGCAAAACCATCGAAGGACGCTTGCGACACGAGCACCACGGCTTCATCCGCCCGCACTGCCCCCGTCGCCGCAATACCGGCCACACCCGCCAGACCAGCGCGATACCGGCTCATGGTTCGAGCACCCATCGCGGCAGCTCGCGCGGCGGCCCCGCTTCGCAAAACCGCGACTGAAAACCCGTCATCCCGATCGGACGACAATCATCGGTCGCAACCTCGTGCGCAGACGCAAAGACCCATAACACCGCCAATACCACAACAATCATTCCAATCCCCCCAGTACCGCATCCAGATCAACGACGATCACATGACCCGGATAACTGTGATCCTCGATCATCTGCGCCGCCTGTTCTTCGTCGTGGACAATGCCGTGCCGCAGCGCCGTCAACAGGGACGGGGTCCATGTAACATCCCCGTTTTGTGGCGACGAATGCAGAAACCAGAAGTTATCCGCCGACTGAAGAATCAGACGCGCCATGACTGCCCCTTTCGCGATCAGGCGGCCGGCTTCGGCGCCTGAGGTTTCGAAAGCGAAATCGGCGTCAGACCGGTCACGATGGTTCGTTGCGTGCTGCCGGTGGACACGATTTCAACCATGGCTTCGGCCTCGAACGGGAACGACAGATGCCGGAACTTGTCGAACTCGGCAGCTTCGCCAATGGTGTATTCGACCGACGCCTGCCCCTTCATGTTGCCCTTGCGTTCGTCCATGTCGGCAAGGCAATAGATCTTCGTCGAGTCAAAGGCCATGCCGTTATCCATGGTGCCCTTCGAGGCCTTCATGCCGTAGACCGTCACTTGCGTCTTGAATTTCATATCTCAGTCCTTTGCGGTTCCGTATTCATTGACTCGTCGCGGGAACCATCGCGCCGAATGATTGATTGAATGCCGCGCGCAGCTCCGCAGGCGACCATCCCCGCAGACGTGCCGCCTTCCGCCAGGATTCGCTATCGACGATCGAATCGATCAGCTCGCCGCCGTAGCTCAGCACGGCGCACAGTGACGGCGCCGCCACCCGACGAACCCATCCGGCCACCCGACGCACGGCAGCTTCCGCCGTTTTGTCCTTCACGCGCTGGCCGGCTGGAATGCGCTGGGCATCGGCCTCGACCGCCAGACGCTCAAGCAGGGATTCGCAGAAGGGATAAGCCCCCGCGAAGAAATCAGCGGGCCGGGTCAGGATTTCGGGGTCGATGATTCGGGCGTTGTTCCGAAACTCGATTTCGTACCTGATCCACTCGTCGCCGGCTTCATGGCCGAGGAGCTGATCGCCCTTTTCGTATCCCCGGAATTCCTTTCCCGTCAGCCGCTGGCCGACGTAGAAGGTACGGGAATGGCCGGATGTCCAAGAGCCGGCTTCGCGCTGACTCGGTCGCTGGCCGCGCACGTCGAATGCGCCGGCCCGGTACTGGTCGGGCAATGCCGTAATGTCATCACCAGCGAAGACATCGACGGCAAGATCGCACCGCGTCACCCATCCGCCAGACTGTTCGATCCAGGCGCTTATCGCTGCCCATTGAGCACGCGAAATGTGCAGGCAGGCCGAACCGAACAGATTTACATGAACGGTCGCGGCTTGATCACTGGACTTGCCGCCCGCGAGCACATAGCCCACCGTTTCGTCGCCGACCCGCAGAGGCACGCGGGTAAGGTAGAAATCCATTCCCTTATCCTCGACCGCGCCAGGCTCGAAAGCATCGAGGATTTCGCAGACACGGGCCGCACCACGCCTCACGACGTACAGCGCGCCGATGGGCTCGTCCGCTCCACTGGTCGCCTGTATCGCGATCTGCAGCTCACGGCCGCGTCGATCCATGGCCCCGAGGACCGATGCATCGATGACTTTGCGATCCTCGGACGCCACCACGGCCGACAGCGGCAGCGTGAAACGCAACCAATCGACCCGGACCCGATCAGTACCGGCCTGCACCGCCTGTTCCAGCGTCCAACGGATACGCCGACCGTCCGAGACGGGACGCGCCGCTACTGTCTTGCCCCGGCTCATACTGCTACCCCCGTGTTACCGAGGGGGGACACGAAGCGCCGGGCACCGCGCGTGCGCGCCCGCTCCGCGTCCGCGCACGCGCACACCCCGTCACCCGCCTGAGAGCACGGCCGACTATCGAAGGTGCGAACCCAATAGTCCCCGATGGCGGTTCGGACATGAAGACGGGTTGCCGACTGTCCGCCCCCACCAACCGCGCGCGTCGGCTCGCCGACCACCTGCCCGCAGAGCACCGCCCCACGCAGCCGGACCTGCACCCAATCACCGCGCCGGTACTGCGACGCGTCGCGGATCACGCCCTCGCGGCACAGCCGCTCATAGACCAGCGTGACGCCTTCCAGGGTTTGCGGTAGATTCGCGTTCATCGTGGACCCTCAGTCCCCATGGACTAACCGTCCACGATGGGCCGAACTCTATGGATGAAAGGTCCATTGTGGAAACGTGGAAAACCCTAATTGACAAAGCCGCAGAATTATGCGGAGGTCAAAACAAGCTGGCGCAGGCGATGGGCTACGACCCTTCGCAGCTCAGCCGCGTCAAGCGCGGCGATCCGATGCCGTTGCCGATGGCCGGAGAACTAGAGAACATCCTCGGCCCCGACTATCACCACGCCATCGCGCACTGCCTCACAGAGCAGGAGCCGCCCGGCCGGAAACGCGACGCCGTCGCTAGACTTCTCAAAGTGCCCGCAACGCTCGCAATCGCCGCAACCGCCGCCCTACTGTCTCCCGACATTTCGCAGGCGAACGCAAACACCCCTGGCGCATACCCCGCGGGGTTTGTGTCTTATGTCAAGTACAAAGATTGAAGGAATGGCGCTGCGACAGGCAGCGCCTCCTTCGCCTCCTTCGCCTCCTTCGCCTCCTTCGCCTCCTTCGCCTCCTTCGCCTCCTTCGCCTCCTTCGCCTCCTTCGACTCCTTCGACTCCTTCGACTCCTTCGACTCCTTCGCCTCCTTCGCCTCCTTCGCCTCCTTCGCCTCCTTCGCCTCCTTCGACTCCTCTGCCTCCAGCACCTCCTGCGCTGTCCCCAACAGCCCCAGGCGCCGGTTGCGCGCGGGGGCCTACTGCAGCGGCGCGCCGGTCTTCTCCTGCACTTCCTCGCGCGTGATGCCGGGTGCCAGCTCGACGAGCTTCAGGCCTTCAGGCGTCACGTCGAGCACGCAGAGGTCGGTGATGATGCGGTCGACGACGCCGACGCCGGTCAGCGGCAGCGAGCATTGCGGCAGGATCTTCAGGTCGTGGCCGCCGTCCTTGCGGCGCGCCACGTGCTCCATCAGCACGACCACGTTCTTCACGCCGCCGACGAGGTCCATCGCGCCGCCCATGCCCTTGACCATCTTGCCGGGGATCATCCAGTTGGCGAGGTCGCCCTTCGCGCTGACCTGCATCGCGCCGAGGATCGAGAGGTTGATCTTGCCGCCGCGGATCATCGCGAAACTGTCGTGGCTGCCGAAGATGCTGCTTCCCGGGATCGTCGTCACCGTCTGCTTGCCGGCGTTGATGAGGTCGGCGTCGACCGCGCCCTCGTCGGGGAACGGGCCGATGCCGAGCATGCCGTTCTCGCTCTGCAGCCAGACCTCGATCGCCGGGTCGACGAAGTTCGCCACCATGGTCGGCAGTCCGATGCCGAGGTTGACGTAGAAGCCGTCCTGCAGTTCCTTGGCCGCGCGCGCGGCCATTTCGTCATGCGTCCAGGCCATCTCAGGCTCCCTTCGGGTTCTGCTTCGTGGTGCGCTTCTCGATGCGCTTCTCGGGCCTGGCGTTGAGCACGAGGCGGTGCACGTAGATGCCGGGCAGGTGGACGGCATCCGGATCGAAACTGCCGGTCTCGACGATCTCCTCGACCTCGACCACGGCAATCTTGCCGGCCATGATCACTGCCGGGTTGAAGTTGCGCGCAGTGCGGCGGAAGACGAGGTTGCCGCTCTTGTCGGCCTTCCAGGCCTTGCCCAGCGACACGTCGGGCACCAGCGAGCGCTCCATGACGTAGGTGCTGCCGTCGAACTCGCGCGTTTCCTTGCCTTCGGCGATGACGGTGCCCACGCCGGTGCGGGTGAAGAACGCAGGGATGCCGGCGCCGCCGGCGCGCAGCTTCTCGGCCAGCGTGCCCTGCGGCGTGAACTCGAGCTCGAGCTCGCCGGCCAGGTACTGGCGCTCGAACTCCTTGTTCTCGCCGACGTAGCTGGAGATCATCTTCCTGATCTGCCGCGTCGTGAGCAGCTGGCCCAGGCCCCAGCCGTCGACGCCGGCGTTGTTGGAGACCACGGTCAGCCCCTTGACACCGCTGTCGCGCAGCGCGCCGATCAAGGCCTCGGGGATGCCGCACAGGCCGAAGCCGCCGACGGCCATCATCTGGCCGTCCTTGACGATGCCCGAGAGCGCCGCCGCGGCGCTCGGGTAGATCTTGTTCATGAGGAGGAGTCTCCGGGAGGTGCGAAGGATCGAAGGGGCGAGGCTACTACCGCCACAGCGGTTTTCGGCTTAAGTAGATTTCAGTAAGTCCGTGCGCGTGGGCATCGGCATTGCGTTGTGGATCGACGCAGCAGCCGGCCGCTGCCGCGTTGGCGGCGCGCGCTTCGTGGAGAATTCCCGCCGTATGGATCTCGACGCCCTGCCCCTGGACTACCGCGTCGCCTTCGAGCAGGCGCCGGTGGGGCTCGTGCTCTCGCGCAACCGGCTGATGATCGACTGCAATCGCGAACTGCTGGCGATCTTCGGCGCCGAGCGCGAGCAGATCGTCGGCCAGTCCTTCGAGGTGCTCTACCCCACCGCCGACGAGTTCGAGCGCACCGGCGAGCGCATCGCCGCGCGTCTGGACGAGCGCGGCCGCTACGCCGACGAGCGCGTGATGAAGCGCCTGGGCGCCGGGCGCGCGGGCGAGCTTTTCTGGTGCCGCGTCTCGGGGCGCGCGCTGCAGCCGAGCGAGGCGCATGCCGCGGGAATCTGGACCTTCGAGGATCTCTCGGCGCGGCGCGTGCTCAAGGCCGATTTCACCGCGCGCGAGCGCGAGATCGCCGCACTGCTGGTCGAGGGCGCGACGAGCAAGCGCATCGGGCGCCAGCTCTCCATCAGCCCGCGCACCGTGGACGTCTATCGCGCGCGGTTGATGCGCAAGCTCGGCGCCTCGACCACGGCCGAACTCGTGAACCGGCTGCTCGGAGGCTGAAGACGACGGCCTTCAGTCGACGAGGGCGCGCAGCCAGGCCGGCAGCGGCACCGAGGACTGCGCGCGGTGATCGCGCCAGACGGCCTTGGCGCCGCCTTCGGCGCAGCGCACGCCCGGCGCATCGGTGCGCTCCAGCGTCACGTAGGTCTCGAAGCTGCTGCGCCCGGCCCTGGCGGTGTACTGGCGCGCGACGATCGCGCCCGGATACTCGAGCTGGCGCAGGAAGCTGCAGTAGGCGTTGACGATCACCGGGCCACAGTCCTGCGGCTCGTCGGCCGGCCGCACGCGGAACAGCCAGTCCAGGCGCACGATCTCGAAGTAGCGGAAGTAGAAGGTGTTGTTGACATGGCCCATCGCGTCCATGTCGCCCCAGCGGATGGGGATCACGAGCTCGTGCACGAGCTTCTTCTCTTCGGGAATCTCGAAGCGCATTTCGTTCCGGGGCGGAAAGGAGGGTTCAGGAGGGTTCAGTCCATCTCGAGGCCGAGCTCGCGCGCCAGCCGCGCAACGAGGCCTTGCAGGCGCTGCAGGTCCGCGCCCTGGCGCGCCAGCTCGGCCCGCAGTGCCGCCAGTTCGCCGACGCTCGGTTCGTCGCCGCGCGCCTGGTCAAGGCTGCCGGTGGCCGCCAGCGACGCCGCGGCGTCGTCGACCGGGCCGCAGAGCAGGTGCGCCCAGCGCGGCTCGCGCGTGCCCGGGGCGCGGGCCAGCCGCACCACGCGCGGCGGTGCCTTCGCAGCCAGTTCCTCGAGAAAGCCTTCGACCGAGGAGATGTCGGCAAAGCGGTGCAGGCGCTCGCAGTTCTGGCGCAGCTCGGCCGAGGTCTGCGGCCCGCGCAGCATCAGCACCGCCAGCAGCGCCACGGCGGCCGAGGGCAGCGCGAGCACGCGGCCCATGTTGTGCTCGTAGCGCAGCACGCGCGCGCCGGAGACCTCGACCAGCAGCGAAAGCAGCTTCAGTTCGTCGATCGTCGCGGTCAGCTCGGGCTCGCGCGCTTCCATCACCGGGTCGCGCGCGGTCTTCTGGTTGCAGCCGGCGAGCAGCGCGTTCAGCGACAGCGGGTAGGTATCGGGTACGGTGGCCTGCTTCTCGACCAGCACCGCCAGCACGCGGGCTTCGAGCGGCGTCAGATCGCGCATCGCCGACAGCCCGTGCCCCGGCTCAGACGCCGAAGCCGTCGTCGGCGGCGATCACCGCGCCGTTGACGAAGTGGCTCTCGTTGGCGCAGAGCATCAGCAGCGCCGATTCCAGGTCCTCGGGCCTGCCCACGCGCTTCCTCGGCAGCATGTTGATGAGCTTCTGCCCGGCCTCGGTCTGCCAGTGGCGGTGATTGATCTCGGTGTCGATGTATCCCGGGCACAGGGCGTTGACGTTGATGCCGAAGCGCCCCCACTCCAGCGCCATCGCCTTGGTCATGTGCACCACCGCGGCCTTGCTCATGGCGTAGACACCGATCTGCGACAGCGGCCGCAGCGCCGCCATCGAGGCCACGTTGACGATGCGCCCGCCGATGAAGGTGCCCGGTGCCGCGCCGCGGCTGCGCGCGATCATGCGCTTGCCGACCTCCTGCGCGACGAAGAAGGCGCCGCGCGTGTTGACGTTCATCTGGAAGTCGTAGTCCTCGGGCGTCACGTCGACCAGCTTCTGCGTCGTGCTCACGCCCGAGTTGTTGACCAGGATGTCGAGCGTGCCCATCTCGGTCTCGGCGCGGGCCACCGCGGCGCGGATGCTCGCCGGGTCGGCCACGTCCAGCATCACCACGTGGGCGTCGCCGCCGGCGGCCTCGATCTCGGCGCGCAGCGTCTTCAGGCGCTCCAGCCGCCGCGCCGCCAGCACCACCGCGGCTCCGGCGCGCGCGAGGGCGCGCGCGAACTGCTCGCCCAGTCCACTGGAGGCGCCGGTGACCATCGCCACGCGGCCGGAAAGGTCGATCTGATAGGCCAAAGCTGGGCTCCGATCAAAGGTTGACGCCGAGGTTCGGGGCACGATAGCACGCAGGCGGGAAGACTCGCGGATCGGAAACGAACGAGCGTTCGATTTTTGTGCGCCGCAGCTTAGAATGCCCGCGGCCTGGCCCCCGGCAAGGTCCGCCAGCCGATGACCGACAAGAAGAGAGCCCACGCATGACCCCGCAGGAGATCCTCGACCAATACGGCCCGCGCGAAGCGATGGAGTACGACGTCGTCGTCGTCGGTGCCGGCCCCGCAGGCCTGGCGACGGCGATCCGGCTCAAGCAGATCCATGCGGAGCTCTCGGTGGTCGTGCTCGAGAAGGGCTCGGAGCCCGGCGCGCACATCCTCTCCGGCGCGGTGATGGATCCGCGCGCGCTCGCCGAGCTCTTCCCCGACTGGAAGGAGCGCGGCGCGCCGCTGAACCAGCCGGTGACGGAGGACGAGGTGCTCTTCCTCGGCGCCGGGTACGCGCAGCGCACGCCGCACTGGCTGATCCCCGGCTGCCTGCACAACCACGGCAACTACGTCATCAGCCTGGGTGCGGTGACGAAGTGGCTGGCCGAGCAGGCCGAGGGCCTGGGCGTGGAGATCTTCCCCGGCTTTGCCGCCGCCGAGGTGCTTTACGACGTCTCGGGCGCCGTGCGCGGCGTGGCCACCGGCAACATGGGCATCGGCAAGGACGGCCAGCCCACCGACAGCTTCCAGCTCGGCATGGAGCTGACGGCCAGGTACACGATCTTCGCCGAAGGCTCGCGCGGGCACCTTGGCAAGCAGCTCATCGCGCGCTACCGGCTCGACGAGGGGCGCGATCCGCAGAGCTACGCACTGGGCGTGAAGGAGCTCTGGGAAGTGCCGCCCGAGAAGGCGCGCCCGGGCCTCGTCGTGCACACCGCCGGCTGGCCGATGGACGAGAACACCTACGGCGGCGGATTTCTCTACCACCAGGAAGGCAACAAGGTGACGCTGGGCTTCGTCACCGGCCTGGACTACCAGAACCCCTGGCTGAGCCCCTTCGAGGAAATGCAGCGCTGGAAGACGCACCCGGCCGTGCGCGCGCACATCGAAGGCGGCAAGCGCATCGGCTACGGCGCGCGCGCGATCACCGCCGGCGGCCTGCTGAGCCTGCCGCGCATGATCTTTCCCGGCGGCGTGCTGGTCGGCTGCGACGCCGGCACGCTCAACGCCTCGCGCATCAAGGGCAGCCACGCCGCGCTCAAGACCGGCATGCTCGCGGCCGAGGCCGCCGCCGCCGCCATCGCCGCCGGCCGCCGCGGCGACGTGCTCACCGCCTACCTGCAGGCCTTCGAGCAGAGCTGGCTGCACGCCGAGCTGCACCAGGCACGCAACTTCAAGCAGTGGTTCAAGTACGGCAACACCGTGGGCGCGGTGATGACGGGCGTCGAGCACTGGCTGCTGCCCAGGCTCGGCATCCGCAACCCGCCCTGGACCAAGCACCGCAAGACGCCGGACCACGCGCGGCTGCACGCGGCCAGCCAGGTCGAGCCGATCCGCTACCCCAGGCCCGACGGCGTGCTGACCTTCGACCGCCTGAGCTCGGTCTTCATCAGCAACACCAACCACGAAGAGAACCAGCCTGCGCACCTGACGCTGAAGGACGCTTCGGTGCCGGTTGCCGTCAACCTCGCGCAGTTCGCCGGTCCCGAGGAGCGCTACTGTCCCGCAGGCGTCTACGAGTTCGTGAAGGACGAGGACGGCAGCGACCGCGGGGTCATCAACGCGCAGAACTGCCTGCACTGCAAGACCTGCGACATCAAGGACCCGACGCAGAACATCGTCTGGATCGCCCCCGAGGGCGGCGGCGGCCCGAACTACGCGGGCATGTGAGCGCGCCTGCGCCACCCCCCCTCTCCCGCCCCGCGGAAGAGAGCCGGGGTGAGGGTCGCGCCGCCGCGCGGCCGGCGCGACCAGGCCCGACCAGGCCCTACCAGTTCGGCTTACGCTTGTCGATGAAGGCCTGCACGCCCTCGAGCGCAGCCGCCTCCATCATGTTGCAGGCCATGGTCTCGCCGGCGTCGTCGTAGGCGGCGGCGATGCCCTTCTCGAGCTGGCGATAGAACAGCCCCTTGCCGGCGGCGATGGCCACGCGCGGCTTGGCGACGATGCTGGCCACGAGGCGCTCGATCTCGGCGTCGAGCTGCTCCGGCGGCACGACGCGGTTGACGAGGCCCTTGGCGCGCGCCTCCTCGGCGCCGATGAATTCGCCGGTGACGAGCATCTCGAAGGCGTGCTTGCGCGAGAGGTTGCGCGACAGCGCCACGCTCGGCGCGCTGCAGAAGAGCCCGAGGTTGACGCCGCTGACGGCAAAGCGCGAGTCGGCGGCGGCCACGGCCAGGTCGCACATCGCGACCAGCTGGCAGCCCGCCGCGGTGGCGATGCCGTGCACGCGCGCGATCACCGGCACCGGCAGGCGCTGCATCGTCAGCATCATGCGCGCGCACTGGCCGAAGAGGCCGCGGTAGTAGTCCATCGACGGCTCGGCGCGCATCTCGCGCAGGTCGTGGCCGGCGCAGAAGGCGCGCCCCGCGGCGGCGATGACGATGGCGCGCACGGCGTCGTCGCCGGCCAGCGCGTCGAGCTGGTCCTGCAGCGCCGCGAGCATGGCCTCCGACAGGGCGTTGAAGGCCTGCGGCCGGTTCATGGTCAGCGTCACGACGCCGCGGTCGTCGCGGGTCTGCAGCAGCAGCGGTGCTTCGCTCATCCTCTTGCTCCGGTGGCGGCCACCGGTGGCCGCGAGAAATTCATCGTAGCGCGTCCGCGCATCCCTATTCGATCGCGCTGCTGCTGCGCGCGCGCTCGCGCAGCTGGAACTTCTGGATCTTGCCGGTGCTCGTCTTCGGGATCGCCTCGAAGCGGATCTCCCTGGGTACCTTGTAGCCCGCGAGCAGGCTCTTGCAGTGCGCGATCAGGTCCGCGGCGCTGACCGCGCTGCCCTCCTTGGTCTCGACGTAGGCCACCGGCGACTCGCCCCACTTCGGATCGGGCCGCGCCACCACCGCGCAGGCCACGATGGCCGGATGGCGGTAGAGCGCGTCCTCGACCTCGATCGAGCTGATGTTCTCGCCGCCGCTGATGATCACGTCCTTGCTGCGGTCCTTGATCTTCACGTAGCGGTCGCTCTCCAGCACCGCCAGGTCGCCGGTGTGGAACCAGCCGCCTTCGAAGGCCTTGTCGGTGGCGACCGGGTTCTTCAGGTAGCCCTTCATCACGAGGTTGCCGCGAAACATGATCTCCCCCATCGTCTGCCCGTCGGCGGGCACCTCGCGCATCGTCTGCGGGTCCATCACCGTCATGCCTTCCTGCAGCGCGTAGCGCACGCCCTGGCGGCCGTTGAGCCGCGTCTGCTCGGACAGGTTCTCCTGCGTCCAGCGCTCGCGCTTGACGGCCACGGCCGCCGGGCCGTAGACCTCGGTGAGGCCGTAGACGTGGGTGATGTCGAAGCCGATGGCGGCCATGCCTTCGATCATCGAAGCTGGCGGCGCGGCGCCGGCGACCATGCCGCGCACCTTCGGCGGAATGCCTTCGCGCCATTCGGGCGGCGCATCGAGGATCAGCTTGTGCACGATGGGCGCGGCGCAGTAGTGGTCCGCGCCGTGCTCGCGCATCGCGTCGAGCATCGCCTTGGCCTCGACGCGGCGCAGGCAGACGTGCGTGCCGCCCAGCAGCGCGATCGTCCACGGGAAGCACCAGCCGTTGCAGTGGAACATCGGCAGCGTCCAGAGATACTTCGCGAAGTGCGGCAGGGTCCAGGTGACGGCGTTGCAGACGGCGTTCAGGTAGGCGCCGCGGTGATGCGTGACCACGCCCTTGGGGTCGCCGGTGGTGCCGCTGGTGTAGCTGACGGCGATGGCGTCCCACTCGTCGACGGACCCTTCCAGCCGCAGCAGCGGCGCGTGCGCGGCCAGCAGGGCCTCGTACTCGTGCTCGCCGATGCGTTCGCCGGCACCGTCGTACTCGCTGTCGCAGACGTCGATGACGTGCAGCGCCACACCGTGCTGCTCGCGCAGGCGGGCCACGGCGTCGGCCATGGTCGGCGCGAACTCGCGGTCGGTGATCAGCACCTTCGCCTCGCAGTGGTGCATCTGCCAGGCCAGCAGCGGCGCGTCCAGCCGTGTGTTCAGCGTGTTCAGCACCGCGCCGAGCGCCGGCACCGCGTAGTGCGCCTCGACCATCTCCGGCGTGTTCGGCAGCATCACGCTGACCGTGCTGCCGCGCCCCACGCCGAGCGCCTGCAGCGCCGCGGCCAGCCGGGCCGAGCGCTCGCGCACCTGGGCCCAGGTGGTGCGCCGACGGCCGTGGATGACGGCGGGCAGGTCGCCGAAGACCTCGGCGCTGCGCTCGACGAAGCTCACGGGGCTCAGCGCCACGTGGTTGGCGCGCTGGCGCTCCAGGTGTTGGTCGTAGATGTTCATGGCGTGGACCGAAGGGAGTGGGCGACGGGGATGAAAGGCACGGCGGCAGCGACCGACGGCCGATGATGTGGCGGCCATCGTGTTCGCGCTTAAGCACAAACCCGGGCGCGATGCGACGCCCGCAGCCCGAATAATGCTCCTCGCCAAGCCCAGGCGCTGCCCGAAGCCATCCCACCGAATCCGTACGATGTCAGCCGACGTGATCCTCGAGACCCGTGGTCTGCTCAAGGACTTCAATGGCTTCGTCGCGGTGGACAAGGTCGACCTGAAGGTGCGCCGCGGCACCATCCACGCGCTGATCGGCCCCAACGGCGCCGGCAAGACCACCTGTTTCAACCTGCTCACCAAGTTCCACGCCCCCACCCAGGGCCAGATCCTCTTCGAAAGCGTGGACATCACGAAGGAGAAGCCCGCACAGATCGCGCGGCGCGGCATGGTGCGCTCGTTCCAGATCTCCTCCACCTTCCCGCGCATGACCGCACTCGAGAACGTGCGCGTGGCGCTGCAGCCGACGCTGGGCACGGCCTTCAATTTCTGGCAGTCGGCGCGCACGCTCGACAAGCTCAACGGCCGCTGCATGGAACTGCTGCACCACGTCGGCCTCGCCGAATTCGCCGAACTGCCGGCGATGGAGCTGCCCTATGGGCGCAAGCGCGCGCTCGAGATCGCCACCACGCTGGCGATGGACCCGAAGCTGATGCTGCTCGACGAACCCACCCAGGGCATGGGCCACGAGGACGTCGAGATGGTGACGCAGCTCATCAAGAAGGTCGCCGCCAACCGCACCATCCTCATGGTCGAGCACAACATGGGCGTGGTCGGCAGCATCGCCGACACCATCACCGTGCTGCAGTACGGCCAGGTGATCGCCGAAGGGCCTTACGGCGAGGTCGCGCGTAACCCGCAGGTGCTGCAGGCCTACATGGGCAACGCCGCGGAAGAACTGCAGGGCCTCGGGGCCTGAGACTCGCGAGCCGGCAAGCGACCATGAGCGACAAGGCCCTCGCGATCGAGTTCAGGGACGTGCACGCCTGGTACGGCGAGTCGCACATCCTGCACGGCGTCAACTTCCAGGTGCGCCGCGGCGAGGTGGTCAGCTTGCTCGGTCGCAACGGCGCCGGCCGCACCACCAGTCTGCGCGCACTGATGGGCCTGGTCGGCAAGCGCACCGGCTTCATCCGCGTGGACGGCGTCGACACCGTGCGCATGCCGCCGCACCAGATCGCACGCCTGGGCGTGGGCTATTGCCCGGAGGAGCGCGGCATCCTCGCCTCGCTCTCCTGCGAGGAGAACCTGCTGCTGCCGCCGAAGGTCGCCGAGGGCGGCCTGGGCATCGACGAGATCTACGAGATGTTCCCCAACCTGAAGACGCGCCGCGCCAGCCCTGGCGGGCGCCTCTCGGGGGGCGAGCAGCAGATGCTCGCGGTGGCGCGCATCCTGCGCACCGGCGCGCGCATCCTGCTGCTGGACGAGATTTCCGAAGGTCTGGCGCCGGTGATCGTGCAGGCGCTGACGCGAATGATCCGCGAACTGCGCGCGCGCGGCTTCACGGTGCTGATGGTGGAGCAGAACTTCCGCTTCGCCGCGCCGCTGTCGGATCGCTTCTACATCATGGAGCGCGGCCTGATCCTGCGCGAGTTGAGCGCTGCCGAACTGCCCGACAACATGGAAATGCTGCACCAGGTTCTGGGCGTCTGAAATTCCGTGGCCTGTGTCAAGGCCTGCCACCCCACATCCCTCAACCGCCAGAAGGAGAGACACCATGAAACGCACCATGCTCAGCACGCTGATCGCCGGCTTCGGCCTGGCCCTGACCGGCGGCGCCCAGGCCGCGATCAGCGACGGCGTCGTCAGGATCGGGGTGCTCAACGACATGAGCGGCCCCTACGCCGACCTCGCCGGCCCGGGCTCCGTCGTCGCCGCGAAGATGGCGGTCGAGGACTACGTCAAGCAGACCGGCTCCAAGCTGAAGATCGAGATCGTCTCGGCCGACCACCAGAACAAGCCGGACGTGGGCTCCAGCATCACGCGCAAGTGGATCGACTCCGACGGCGTCGACATGATCCTCGACGTGCCCACCTCCTCGGTCGCGCTGGCGGTCGCCCAGGTCGTGAAGGAGAAGAACAAGCTGATGCTCAACTCGACCGGCGGCAGCTCCGACCTCACCGGCAAGGCCTGCACCCCCAACACCGTGCACTGGACCTACGACACCTGGATGCTCGCGCACGGCACCGGCTCGGCGGTCGTCAAGAACGGCGGCGACACCTGGTTCTTCATCACCGCCGACTACGCCTTCGGCCACGCGCTGGAGAAGGACACCGCCGACGTCGTCAAGGCCTCGGGCGGCAAGGTGCTGGGTGCCGTTCGCGTGCCGCTGGGCACGACCGACTTCTCCTCCTTCCTGCTGCAGGCGCAGTCGTCCAAGGCGAAGATCGTCGGCCTGGCCAACGCCGGCAACGACACCATCAACTCGATCAAGCAGGCGGCCGAGTTCGGCATCGTCGCCGGCGGCCAGAAGATGGCCGGCCTCCTCGTCTTCCTCTCCGACATCCACGGCCTGGGCCTGAAGACTGCGCAGGGGCTGCAGGTGACGACGACCTTCTACTGGGACATGAACGACGCCACGCGCGCCTGGTCCAAGCGTTTTGGCGCGCTGCACGGCAACCGCATGCCCACCATGGTGCAGGCCGGCGTCTATGCGGGCCTGCTGCACTACCTGAAGGCGGTCGACGCGTTGCAGGAAGACGCCGACGGCGCCAAGGTCGTGGTCAAGATGAAGGAGATGCCCACCGACGACCCGCTGTTCGGCAAGGGCAGCATTCGCGTCGACGGCCGCAAGATCCACCCGGCCTACCTGGTGGAAGTGAAGAAGCCGGCCGAGTCGAAGTACGCCTACGACTACTACAAGGTGCTGCAGACCATCCCGGCCGACCAGGCCTTCCGCCCGCTGAAGGACGGCAACTGCCCGCTCGTCAAGTAAGCCGCAGCCGCCGATCCCGCCAGCCCCGCGCGACCCGCACGCGTCCTCCACGCGCACGAGCATGTTCGACATCCCGATCCAGGCCTTGATGGGCCAGATGCTCATCGGCCTGATCAACGGCTCCTTCTATGCCCTGCTGTCGCTCGGGCTGGCGGTCATCTTCGGCCTGCTCAACATCATCAACTTCGCCCACGGCGCCTTCTACATGATGGGCGCCTTCGGCGCCTACCTGCTGCTCAACAAGACCGGGCTGAGCTATTGGTGGGCGCTGCTCGTCTCGCCCATCGTCATCGGTGCCACCGGCATCGTCGTCGAGCGCACGATGCTCGCCCGCCTCTACAAGCTCGACCACCTCTACGGTCTGCTGCTGACCTTCGGCCTCGCGCTCATCCTGCAGGGGCTGTTCCGCAACGAATTCGGATCCACCGGCCTGCCCTACGCCATTCCCGAGCAGTTGCAGGGCGGGCAGAACCTGGGCTTCATGTTCCTGCCCAACTACCGCGGCTGGGTCATCGTCGCCTCGCTCGTCGTCTGCCTGACGACCTGGTTCGTCATCGAACACACGCGCCTGGGCGGCTACCTGCGCGCGGCCACCGAGAACCCGCAGCTGGTGCAGGCCTTCGGCATCAACGTGCCGCGCATGATCACGCTCACCTTCGGCTTCGGCGTCGGCCTGGCGGCGCTGGCCGGCGTGATGGCGGCACCCATCTACCAGGTCAGCCCGCTGATGGGCGCGGACCTGATCATCGTCGTCTTCGCCGTGGTGGTGATCGGCGGCATGGGCTCGATCATGGGCTCGATCGTCACCGGCTTCGGCCTCGGGCTGGTCGAGGGTCTGACCAAGGTCTTCTACCCCGAGGCCTCGACCACCGTCATCTTCATCATCATGACCCTCGTGCTGCTGACGCGCCCGGCCGGACTCTTCGGCAGCCAGAGGTGAGGCCATGAGCACCGCCGCGAGTTCCTCCTCCCAGGGCACGACCGAGGCCGCGCCCGCCACGCGCAAGCGCGAGCGGGCCACGGCGCGCGCGCACCGCATCGCTTTCGCGATCATGCTGGCGGCGCTCATCGGCGCGCCGCTGCTCGGCGTGTACCCGGTCTTCATGATGAAGGTGATGTGCTTCGCGCTCTTCGCCTGCGCCTTCAACCTGCTGCTGGGCTACGGCGGCCTGCTGTCGTTCGGCCACGCGATGTTCATCGGCAGCGCCGGCTACGCCGCCGCGCATTCGGCCAAGGTCTGGGGCTTCACGCCCGAGCTGGCGGTGCTCTTCGCCGCGCTCTGCGCCGGTGCTTTGGGCTGGCTGACGGGCCTGCTGGCGATTCGCCGCCAGGGCATCTACTTCGCCATGATCACGCTCGCGCTGGCGCAGATGGTCTTCTTCTTCAGCCTGCAGGCGCCCTTCACCGGCGGCGAGGACGGCATCCAGGCGGTGCCGCGCGGCCGCCTCTTCGGCCTCGTCGACCTCTCGCAGCCGATGGCCATGTACGCCTTCGTACTGGTGATCTTCGTCGCCGGCTTTGCGCTCATCTACCGCATCGTGCACTCGCCCTTCGGCCAGGTGCTGCAGGCGATCCGCGAAAACGAGCCGCGCGCGATCTCGCTGGGCTACGACGCCGACCGATTCAAGCACCGCGCCTTCGTGCTCTCGGCGGCGCTGGCCGGCGTGGCCGGCGGCACCAAGGCGATCCTCTTCCAGCTCGCCTCGCTGACCGACGTGCACTGGAGCATGTCCGGCGAAGTGGTGCTGATGACCCTGCTCGGTGGCATGGGCACGATCTTCGGCCCGGTGGTCGGCGCGGCGGTGATCGTCACGATGCAGAACTACCTCGCCGAACTCGGCGCCTGGGTCACCGTCGTGCAGGGCGCGATCTTCGTCGTCTGCGTGCTGGCCTTTCGCCGCGGCATCATCGGCGAACTCGGGCACTGGCTGAAGAAGCCGCTGTAGACGCCGCTGGCGCAGCCGCCGTGCCCGGGGAGCCGCTACGATGCCGCTCCCCCCCACCCCGGCATCGATGCCCGCCCTCACGTGCCGAGCGCAGACCTTGGCCTGCAGCCCCGGCGCGGCTGCACTGGCCCTCGCAGCCGCTTGCGACCGGCCCTGCTGCTGTCGTTGCTGCTGCACCTGCTGCTGCTGAGTCTGCAGTTCGACGGCGATGGCCCCGGTCTGCCGGGCCTGCTGCTGCCCTGGCAGGAGCGGCGCGTCGAGGCGCCGCTGCGCATCGTCCTCGGGCCCGAACCGGCATCGGCCGCACCCGAGGTGGCGGCGGCGGCGCCGCCGCCGTCGGTCGACGTGGTGTGGCCGGCGGCGCCGGCCGTGCTGGCGCGCGCACCCGAAGCCGCGCGCGCCGCGACGCCGCCCGCGCCGCCCGCGCCGCGCCGGTCGCCTCGTGCCGACCGGTCCGGGCCTCAGGACAAGACGCCCGCCGCACGCCCGAGCGAGCCGGTGACGGCAGCCGCGCCTGCTGCGCCTGCTGCGCCTGCTGCGCCAGCCGCGCCGGTCGCTCTTGCGGAGTTCGACCCGCGGGAGGTCACCTCTGGCCCGCCGGCCGACCCGGAGGTGAACGCGCCGGTCCTGACCCAACCGGAAGCGCCGCTGCCTGATCCGGCGCTGGCAGCCGAATCCCTGCCCCCCTTGTCGAGCGCCGCGGCGGCGCCGACGCCACTGCCGCTCGCGGCCAGCGCTCCCGCGGTCGCAGCCTCGACCGCAGCCTCATCACCCCAGCCGGCGACGGCGACGTCGGCTGTCGAGGATCCGCCTTCGGCGCCGCCCGATGCGCCGCCATCGGACGCCGAACCGGCGCGTCTTGCGGCCCTCGAGGCGCAGCACGAGGCAGCACGTGTGCATCAAAGGGAGGCTGCCGAGGCCGCCGAGGCAGCCGAGGCGCAACGCAGCGAAGCCCAGCGCCTGGCCGAGCGGCAAGCGGCACAACGGCAAGCGGAGCGCGAACAGGCCGAGCGCGAAGAGGCGTCCCGTCGCGCCGCCGAGATCGAGGCCCGCGAGCGCCTCGAGGAGCAACGGCGCTTGCAAGCCGAGCGTCAGGACGCGGAGCGCCGAGAAGCTGAGCGCCAAGAAGCGGAGCGTAGAGAAGCCGAGCGCCAGGACGGCGAACGCAGGGAAGCCGAACGCAGGGAAGCCGAGCGCAGGGAAGCCGAGCGCAGGGAAGCCGAGCGCAGGGAAACCGAGCGCAGGGAAACCGAGCGCAGGGAAACCGAGCGCAGGGAAACCGAGCGCAGGGAAGCGGAACGCCGAGAGACCGAGCGACTTGAAGCAGAACGCAGGGAGATTGAGCGCCGAGAAACCGAGCGCGCGGAACTCGCCCGTCGTGCCGCGGAGGCGGCGCAGGCCGCGGCGCGTGAAGCCGCCGCGCGTGACGCGGAGCGTCGCCGCGACGACGAGCGGCGCGAGGCCGCGCGTCGCGCCATGGGTCGGCAGCTCGACGAAGAGGCGCAGCGCCGCGCCGCAGCCGAGCGCGATCCGCGCCCGGCCGCCAGCCTGCTGCGCCGCGCCCGCCTGTGGGGTCGCAGCGATCCGAACGTCGAACTCGTGCTCTACGCGGAGGCCTGGGCGCGACGGGTGCAGATGAACACGCCCGAGGACTGCGTGCGCGAGCTGGCGGCGCGTCCCCACCGGGCGCCGCTGGTGACGGTGGCCATCCGCAGCGACGGCTCGGTGGAGTCGGTGAGCTTCCTCGTCTCCAGCGGCGTCGCCGAGGTCGACGAGGCGGTACGGCGCATCGTGCAGGGCATGGCCCCCTTCCCTGCCTTCGGTCCTGCCCTGGCGCGCGAAGTCGACGTCGTCGAGATCCGCCGCACCTGGCAGTTCGACACCGCCGTGCGGCTGTACTGAAGCGGTCCCCTGCAAGGCGGGCGTGATGCCGGGTCGGCCCGCGGCCGCGTCGCCCGGGGCGCGTCGCGCGGCAAGGCCGGCTGATAAACTGCCGGCCGTCAGGAGAGAGCCGCGTCGCAAGCCGCGGCCGCCGAAGACGCAGGGTCGCGGCCCGAACGTGCAGGCAAAAGGACTGGCCAGAAATACCTCACTGGAGAGAGACAGCCTCGACCGAGCGCGGCCTGGGCGGGTCCACCGAAGGGGCAAGGGCGGGTGGTTGCGGCCAAGCGGCCGCAACGCACAGGCACCGAATCTCTCAGGTAAAGCGGACAGGGAGGACCGTTGCCGTCGACCAGGGTCGGCGGCCTGCGTCCTGCACGAAGCCGAGGGTCCGCCATGAGCCAATCCGATGATCTGCGGCGCACGCCGCTGCACGACCTGCACCTGCGGCTGGGCGCGCGCATGGTCCCCTTCGCCGGTTACTCGATGCCGGTGCAGTACGCCGCCGGCCTGGTGGCCGAGCACAAGCACTGCCGCGCCGCGGCGGCGCTGTTCGACGTCTCGCACATGGGCCAGGTGAAGCTGGTCGGCGCCGGCGCCGCGGCCGCACTCGAGACGCTGATGCCGGTGGACGTGCTCGGCATCGAGCCCGGCCGCCAGCGCTACGGCTTCTTCACCAATGCCAGCGGCGGCATCCTCGACGACCTGATGATCGCGCGGCCGGCCGCCGACGCCGGTTTCGGCGATCTGCTGCTGGTCGTCAACGCAGGCTGCAAGGCAGCCGACATTCAGCATCTGCAGTCGAACATCGGCACGCGCTGCGCCGTCGTGCCCATGCCCGAGCGCGCGCTGCTGGCACTGCAGGGGCCGCAGGCGGTGACCGCGCTGGCACGCCTGGCGCCGGGCGTCGCTGGCATGGCCTTCATGGACGCGGCGGTGTTCGATCTCGCCGGCGCGCGCTGCTTCGTCACGCGTTCGGGATACACGGGTGAGGACGGCTTCGAGATCTCGGTGCCCGAGGAACAGGCGCTGGCGCTGGCCGAGGCGCTGCTGGCGCAGCCCGAGGTCAAGCCCGCGGGCCTTGGCGCGCGCGACACGCTGCGCCTGGAGGCCGGGCTGTGCCTCTATGGTCACGACATCGACACCGGCACGAGCCCGATCGAAGCCGGCCTGCAGTGGGCGATCCAGAAGGTTCGCCGCCCCGGCGGCGCGCGCGCCGGCGGCTACCTGGGCGCGGCAGCGCTCGAGCGCCAGTTGTCCGTGGGTGCGCCGAGCCGGCGCGTCGGCCTGGTGGGCGTCGAGCGCGTGCCGGTGCGCGAAGGCGCGCCCATCGTCGACATCAACGGGCATCGCCTGGGCAAGATCACCAGCGGCACCATCACACCGACCTTCGACCAGCCGATCGCCATGGGCTACGTGCCCGTGAATCGCGCGCAGCCGCAGGGCGAGGTCTACGTCGAGATCCGCCGCCAGCGCCTGCCGATGCGCATCACGCCGATGCCCTTCGTTCCCCATCGCTACCGCCGCTGAGGCGCCCACGGATCACCATCACCGAGGAGAAGAGACCCATGACGACCAAGTTCACGCCCGACCACGAGTGGATCAACATCGAGGACCACCTGGCAGCCGTCGTCGGCATCACGCAGCACGCACAGGAGGCCCTGGGCGACGTCGTCTTCGTCGAACTGCCCGAGGTCGGGCGCAGCTACGCCAAGGGCGAGGTGGCCGGCGTCGTCGAATCGGTGAAGGCCGCGGCCGACCTCTACATGCCCATCGACGCCGAGATCGTCGAGGTCAATGGCGCGCTCAAGGACGACCCCTCCCTCGTGAACCAGGACCCGATGGGCAAGGGCTGGTTCTTCAAGATCAAGCCCGCCGACATGGCGCAGTTCGACGCGCTGATGGACCGGCCTGCCTACGACGCGCTGCTGAAGACGCTCTGACCCGTTTCGCATCATGCCGACGACCCTCCTGCCGCCGCTGGCGGCTCTCGAGAACGCGACCGAGTTCCGCCCCCGCCACATCGGGCCCTCGGAGGCCGAGCAGGCGCACATGCTTTCAGTGGTCGGCGCGGCCTCGCGTGCGGCGCTGGTCGAGGCCCTGGTGCCCGCGGCGATCCACCTGCGCGGTGCGCTGGACCTTCCCGCGGCCACGACCGAGGCCGGAGCGCTGGCCGAGCTCGAGGCGATCGCCGCGAAGAACCGCGTGCTCAAGAGCTTCATCGGCCAGGGCTACCACGGCACGCACGTGCCCGGTGTCATCCTGCGCAACATCCTCGAGAACCCGGCCTGGTACACCGCCTACACGCCCTACCAGGCCGAGATCTCGCAGGGGCGCATGGCGGCGCTGGTGAACTTCCAGACCATGGTCTGCGACCTCACCGGCATGGCCATCGCCAACGCCTCGATGCTCGACGAAGCCACCGCGGCCGCCGAGGCCATGACGCTGGCCCGGCGCAGCGTGAAGAGCAAGAGCACGGTGATCGTCGTCGCCGAGGACTGCCATCCGCAGACGATCGAGGTCATCCGCACCCGCGCCGAACCGCTGGCGCTGCAGGTTCAGGTCGGGCCGTTGGCGGCGCTGATGGCGAAGGGCGACTTCTTCGCCGTCGTCGCCCAGTACCCCGCGACCGACGGCCATGTGCGCGATCTGCGCGCGCTGGTCGAGCAGGCGCACGCCAGGGATGCCGCCTTCATCGTCGCCGCCGACCTGCTGGCGCTGACGCTGCTGGTGCCCCCGGGCGAGTTCGGCGCCGACATCGTCGTCGGCAGCACGCAGCGCTTTGGCGTGCCGATGGCCGCAGGCGGCCCGCACGCGGCTTACCTGGCCTGCCGCGACGAGTACAAGCGCAGCATGCCCGGGCGCCTGGTCGGCGTCAGCGTCGACGCGCACGGCCAGCCGGCGTATCGCCTGGCGCTGCAGACGCGCGAGCAGCACATCCGCCGCGAGAAGGCGACTTCCAACATCTGCACCGCGCAGGTGCTGCTGGCGGTGATGGCCAGCATGTACGCCGTCTACCACGGCCCGCAGGGGTTGACCCGCATCGCCGAACGCGTGGCGAGCTTGACCGCGATCCTTGCGGCGGGCCTTGCGGCGCTCGGCCGGCGCGTCGTCACGGAAACCGCCTTCGATACGCTCGTCGTCGACACCGGCGAGGCCACCGAGGCGATCCACCAGCGCGCGCTGGCCGGTGGCGCCAACCTGCGCCGCGTCTCGGCTACGTCGATCGGCATCAGCCTGGACGAGACGACGACGCGCGAGGATCTGCGCGCGCTGTGGTCCTGGTTCGCCGCCGACGGTCAGGCGCTGCCGACCGTCGAGGCGTACGCGCAGGGCATCGCGCCGCTGATCCCGGCCGCGCTGCGCCGCCGCAGCGCCTTCCTCGGGCACCCGGTCTTCAACACGCACCACAGCGAGACCGAGATGCTGCGCTACATCCGCAGCCTCAGCGACAAGGACCTGGCGCTGGACCGCACGATGATTCCGCTGGGCTCGTGCACGATGAAGCTCAACGCGACCAGCGAGATGATCCCCATCACCTGGCCGCAGTTCGCGAACCTCCATCCCTTCGCGCCGGCCGACCAGCTCGCCGGCTGGCATGAGCTCAACGAGCAGCTCTGCACCTGGCTTGCCCGGGCCACCGGCTACGCCGGCGTGAGCCTGCAGCCCAACGCCGGCTCGCAGGGCGAGTACGCCGGGCTGCTGGCCATCCGCGCCTGGCACGCCTCCCGCGGGCAGGGGCAGCGCGACCTCTGCCTGATCCCGGAGTCGGCGCACGGCACCAATCCGGCGAGCGCGCACCTCGCGGGCATGCAGGTCGTCGTCGTCAAGTGCGACGCGATGGGCAACGTCGACCTTGCCGACCTGCAGGCCAAGTGCGAGAAGCACCAGGACCGCCTGGCCGCGGTGATGATCACCTACCCCAGCACCTACGGCATCTACGAGCCGCGGGTGAAGGAGCTCTGCGAAATCGTGCACCGCCACGGCGGGCGCGTCTACGTCGACGGCGCGAACCTGAACGCGCTCGTCGGTGTCGCGGCGCCTGGCGCCTTCGGCGGCGACGTGAGCCACCTCAACCTGCACAAGACCTTCTGCATCCCGCACGGCGGCGGCGGGCCCGGCGTCGGGCCGGTGTGCGTCGTCGAGGATCTCGTGCCCTTTCTGCCCGGCCACGCCAGCAGCGGCAGGGAATCCGCTGTCGGCGCGGTTTCGGCCGCGGCGCTCGGCAACGCCGGGGTGCTGCCGATCAGCTGGATGTACATCCGCATGATGGGTGCCGAGGGCCTGCGCGAGGCGACCGAGGTTGCGGTGCTCTCCGCCAACTACGTTGCCGCGCGCCTGTCCGCGCACTACGACATCCACTTCAGCGCCGAGATCGCCGGCATCAAGGGCGGCGGCGTCGCGCACGAATGCATCCTCGACCTGCGGCCGCTGCAGAAGACCTCGGGCGTCGGCGCCGAGGACGTCGCCAAGCGGCTGATCGACTACGGCTTTCACGCGCCCACGCTCTCCTTCCCGGTCGCCGGCACGCTGATGGTCGAGCCCACCGAAAGCGAGCCGCTGGTCGAGCTGGACCGCTTCTGCGACGCGATGATCGCCATCCGCGGCGAGATCGCCGCGATCGAGGCCGGCCGCTGGCCGCAGGACGACAACCCGCTGAAGAACGCGCCGCACACGGCGGCCTCGCTTCTCGCCGCCGACTGGGCGCACGCCTACACGCGCGAGCAGGCGGCCTACCCGCTGCCGGGGCTGCGGCGGCAGAAGTACTGGTCGCCCGTGGGGCGCGTCGACAACGTCTGGGGCGACCGCAACCTCTTCTGCAGTTGCCCGCCGCTGGCCGCGGCCGAGGATTGAGCCGGGCCGGCGCGGGGAGCCACAGCCCATGGCCGTCTCGGTCTTCGACCTCTTCAAGATCGGCATCGGGCCGAGCAGCAGCCATACCGTGGGCCCGATGCGCGCCGCGCGCATCTTCGCGCTGCGCCTGGCCAGCGAAGGCGTGCTCGAGCGCACGGCGCGCGTGCTCGTGCAACTCTATGGATCGCTGGCCGCGACCGGCAAGGGTCACGGCAGCGACAAGGCGGTGCTGCTGGGCCTCGCCGGCCACGAGCCCGACACGGTCGACGTCGACGCCATCCCGGCCCTGCTGCAGACGATGCGCCACGCGCAGCGCGTCGTGCTGCACGGCGGCCAGGCGGTGGCCTTCCGCGAGCGCGAGGACCTGAAGTTCCTGCGCCGCGAGAGCCTGCCGCTGCACGCCAACGGCATGCGTTTCACGGCCTTCGACGCCCAGGGTGCGGAGCTCTCGCGGCACGCCTACTACTCGGTCGGCGGCGGCTTCGTCGTCAGCGAGGAGGTGGCGGCCGATGGCGCACGGCAGAAGGCCATCGTGCCCGACGCGACGGTGCTGCCCTACCCCTTCGCCAGCGGCAGCGAGCTGCTCCTGCTGTGCGAACGCGAGGGCGCCGCCATCGCCGAGCTGATGCGCCGCAACGAGCGCCACTGGCGCAGCGACGCCGAGATCGACGCCGGCCTCGCCTGCATCTGGCAGGTGATGCAGGACTGCGTCGAGCGCGGCACGCACGCCGCCGGGGTGCTTCCCGGCGGCTTCAAGGTGCGCCGCCGCGCACGCGCGCTGCGCGAGGCGCTCACCGCGCGCCCCGAGGAGGCGCTGCGCGACCCGCTGCAGGTGCTCGACTGGATCAACCTCTACGCCCTGGCGGTCAACGAGGAGAACGCCGCCGGCGGCCGCGTCGTCACCGCGCCGACCAACGGCGCGGCGGGCATCGTGCCCGCGGTGCTGCACTACTACACGCGCTTCGTGCCGCAGGCCAGCGCCACGGGCGTCAACGACTTCCTGCTCACCGCGGCCGCGATCGGCATCCTCTACAAGGAGAACGCCAGCATCAGCGGCGCCGAGGTCGGCTGCCAGGGCGAGGTCGGCGTGGCCTGCAGCATGGCCGCCGCGGCGCTGTGCGCGGTGATGGGCGGTACGCCCGAGCAGGTGGAGAACGCCGCCGAGATCGGCATGGAGCACCATCTCGGCCTGACCTGCGACCCGGTGGGGGGCCTCGTGCAGATCCCCTGCATCGAGCGCAACGCGATCGCCTCGGTGAAGGCGATCAACGCCGCGCGCATGGCGCTGCGCGGCGACGGCACGCATCACGTGAGCCTCGATCAGGTCATCAAGACCATGCGCGAGACCGGCGCCGACATGATGAGCAAGTACAAGGAGACCGCGCGCGGCGGGCTGGCGGTCAATATCGTCGAGTGCTGAGCGCCCCCAGGATCGGGCTCAGGAGCGTGTCGGGTCGCCCCATCGACGGCGGTCGGCCCGCACGCGGCTCAGGAAGCCTGCCTGCAGCGCAGCCGGCAGGGTGGCCGCCGCCCGCGAAGTCCAAGCGGCCTCGTGCTCGCGCAAGGTTCGCGCATCGGCCTTGTTTCCCAGGCGCTCGGCCGCGCAGGCAAGCTGCAGCCAATGCGTCGGGCGGTCCAGCCCGGACGGTGCCAAGGTCATCGCGGCGGCGCACACACCGGGCCATCGCGCAGCAGCCTCGGCATCGCGACCCTGCGCGCACAGCATGAAGAGCGTGAGGACACGGGCCGCCGTGGCATGCCCCATCAGGTCCAGTACCTGCGCTTCCTCGGCCACCGCCTCTGCCAGCCGGCAGGCCTCGGCCGGTGCACGCTCACGGCAGCGTTCCAGTTCGATCGCCAGCCGGACGTCGGCACGATCGCCCGCGGCCAGCACGGCCAACGCTCGATCCAAATAGCCGCCCGTGGGTCGGGGTAGTCGTACCTTTTGTGCAGATTGGTGCGCTTTCGCCTGGAACCCAGCATCCATGCGGGTTTCAGGCCGACGCCTCTGTCTCCGCCGACCGGCGGCACTGAGCCAACTGTGATCGCAGGGGTACATTGGCCGCCCACCTGTCGCCGCCCGATGCCATGCCCGCATTCGCCCTTCGTTTCGTCGGCCAGGAGGCTTTGCCGCCTCGCTTGAGCGAATTCGACCTGGAGCAGTTCTTCACGCTGCTAGCTGATGACGTGGCGGCCATTCGGGCGCAGTTCCGCAGCGACCACCGGCTGCCGGCGGCGCTGATGCTGCTGTTCATGCGCGTGGCCGGCCGACCACTGGACGGCTTCAACGTACTGCCTCGCATCCTCCTGCGAAAGACTGCCGAGGCGCTGGCAGTCTCTCCGCCGTCCATCGCCAGCCTGCGTTCGATCTACAAGCGCCGACAGACGCTTTCGAAGCACCAGCTCTGGGCCAAGACTTACCTCGGCCTGCGCGAGCTTGAGCGCGACGACGAAGCCGCGCTAACAGCCACGCTGTTGGCTCAGGCCGCGGACGCCTCCCACTCCGATGACCTCGTTCAATCGGCCTGCCAGTGGTTGTTCACGCGTCGCATCCTCATTCCCGGCTCACGCCGCCTGCAGGACTGGGCCAGAGGTGCCTTCGCAGCGGTAGAGGCCAAGATCCTCAGCGCGGTCACCACTGCCGTGCCGCCTTCCTCCGCGAGCAAGGTGATCGACTCTGCCTACGGCGCCCGACCGAATGGAGACGGCACGCACTTGGAGTGGCTGAAGACGCCGTCGAAGCGCCACGGCCCCAGCACCCTTGCCGAGACCCTCGACAAGGTCCGCTACCTGAAAGAGCTCGGCGCCCACAACTGGAACCTGAGTGCCGTATCGCTGGCCAAGCAGCAGGCCTACGCCCGACAAGTGCAGGCTCGGCGCCCCGTGAAAACGCGGGAGATCAAGCCGTCACGCCAGCTGATCGAGTTGGTCTGCTTCCTGCGAGTAACCCTGTTGGAGCTGACCGACGTGGCGCTGCTGCAGTCCAGCCGGCGCAGCCAGCAACTGTTCCGCGAGGCCGCGGACAAGGCCCAGTCGAACCGTGTGCGGGGCACCGCCAGCCTCGTCCAACAAGCTGCCAAGGCGCGTTCTGTCCTCCACGACGAAACCAAGACCTGGCAGGCCCGCGTCATCGAGGCCAGGGAACTCCTCGCTGGACTGGCCGAGACCGCAGGAGGCAGCTTCGTCTCGCAGGTGCGCGAGGCCCTGGCCGAAGACAGCCAGCGCGTCCACGCCTGCCTCGCGGCACTGAAGGATCTGGAATTCGGTGGGCGGGAGGGGGATCCGGGTTTCGAGCAGTGGAAGGCGTGGGCGGATCTGCAGCGCCGGGGAGCGAGCGAGATCAAGGAAGAGGTCCCGCTCCCGGACGTGGGTGCAGCTTGGTACGGCCTGGTACGAGACCTCGACCCCCGCTCGGGGTACCGGGCCTACGAGGCCTGCACGATGATGTCGCTGCGCAAGAGCCTGCGTCGCGGCAGCGTCTGGCTGGACCACTCGTTGAGCTTCCGCGAGCGAGACCAGATGCTCATCCCGCCGGAGCAATGGGCAGCGCAGCGGGACGAACAGATCGAACTGCTCGCGATGCCCACGTCGGCGGCTGAGTTCCTGGAACCTCTGCTGGCCAATCTCGTGGCCGGCATGTCCGCTGTGGCCGAGGCACAGCGAGGCGGCAAGATCGAGATCGGTGCGGATGGCATGCTCCACCTGCCGGCCATCACGGCGCTGTCCGATCAATCCGAGCCGGTCCGCACCCGCGAGACCATCTACAAGCTCATCGGCAGCGTGCAGTTCCCGGACCTGTTGTTGGAAGTGGATGCCGCCACCGGGTACAGCGAAGCGCTGCTGGGCCACCGCGCGCAGTCCCCGGGCGAGCTCGTGGCTCTGTACGGCGCGCTACTGGCTCACGGAACCGATTCCGACGCCAAGGGCGTCGCCTCGATGATTCCAGGGCTCGAGCCAGCGCAGGTCACGGTAGCCATGCGTGCGCTGGAGGGAGGCGGACGGCTGCGGCGCGCCAATGAGCGCGTGGCGGAGTTCCAGAGCAGGATCCCGATTGCGGCCCTCTGGGGCGACGGTGACAAGGCCTCGGCCGACATGATGTCGCTGGACGCGTCTCGCCACCTGTGGAACGCGCGTGTCGATCCACGCAGGCGAACCTATGCTGCCGGCCTCTACACCCACGTGCGCGACCGCTGGGGCATCGTCTACGACCAACCGATCGTGCTGAACGAGCGGCAGGCCGGTGTCGCCATCGAAGGCATCGAGCAGCACAACAGCGCGGCGGATCGGATCCGGATCTCCTTGCTGGCGGTCGACACCCATGGCTATACGAACCCCGCGATGGCCATCGCCAAGCTGCTTGGCTTCGATCTGTGTCCGCGGCTGAGGGACCTGGCCGAAAGAAGGCTCTACCTGCCCAGGGGCTTCAACGTGCCCGAGGGCCTGGAGGCGGTGACCGTCAGGCGCGTCTCCATGGTCGCCATCGAGCGCGGTTGGGACGAGCTGCTGCGCCTGGCGGCGTCAATCCGGTCTGGCCGTGTCTCCGCGACGCTGGCATTGCAGCGTTTCGGCTCGGCCGCCCAGGGCGACCCGCTGCTCCGGGCAGCCGAGCACCTGGGTCGGCTGCTGCGGACCGTGTTCCTGTGCGACTACATCGCCATCGAGGACTTCCGTCGCGAGATCCACACCCTGCTGAACCGTGGCGAGTCGGTGCATCAGCTTCAACGCGCCGTGTACTCTGGCAAGGTGGCGCCCGAGCGCGGCCGGCGGCGCGACGAGATGAAGGCGATCTCCGGCTCGCACGCCCTTTTGACGAACATCGTGCTGGCCTGGAACACGGCCCGGATGCACGAGGTGGTCGAGCGGCTCAGGCGGGACAGGAGCGAGGTGGAAGACGACTGGCTTCGCCGCATCGGGCCAGCGCACTTCTCGCACATCAACTTCCGCGGCACGATGAGGTTCGGGGTCGAGAAGTTCGCAACGGCGCTGATCGAGCGTGCGTCGAGCCAGGCAGCTCGGGCGGCATCGTGACCGGCCCTGTCCGAATTCGCAGAGCTACGAGGGTGCCGGCTGGTGGCGCGTGTTGACAACCGTTGTCAAAGAACCCAAGATTCCGACATGAGCCGCCAGACCATGAGTTTCGCCCTGCCCGAGTCGATGCGCGAGTACATCGACAACCGGGTCGCCGCCGGCAACTACGGCAACACCAGCGAGTACATCCGCGACCTGGTCCGGCGCGACCAGGAAGAGCAGGCCAAGAAGCGGCTGCGCGACCTCATCGAAGAGGGGCTCGCATCCGGGCCCGGTCGGCGTCGCACCGAGGCTGACCAGAAGGAACTGCTGGCCATCGCTCGCGGCGAGATCGATTGAAGCCGGCGGTTCTGCGCCCGCAGGCGCTGCGCGACCAGCAGGGCGAAGTCCGGTACTACCGCAAGGAGGGTGGCACCCGCCTTGCGGTGAGAGTGGCCAGGGACACCAACAAGGCGCTCGACCAGATCGAACTCGAGCCGGGCATCGGTTCGTCGAGGCTCGGGAAATTGCTGGACATACAAGGGCTGCGGACCTGGCGGGTGGGAAAGTTTCCGCTGGTGTGGTGCTACTTCGAGCGAGGGGACCATCTGGATGTGGTCCGACTGCTGGGTGAGCGCCAGGACATCGTCGCAATCCTGGGCGACGAGTTCGGCTCGAACTGACCCCGCCGTTCGCTTCGACGCGGCGCGGGGCCGTCGGTCAACGACCGGTCTACTGCGGGCAGATCGCCGGGGCGGTTGACTCGGATCGACCCTGAAGAGACATAGGCCGCCCCGATCTCGCCGCCCTGAAGCTGCCGGTCGGGCAACCTCGCAGTCACCCGCAGTGGGTCCCGCGACGGAGGGCACACGTCGGCGGGCAGCCATCAAGGCGATTGAGGAACGGCGCACGGCTTGAGACCGTGCGGGCTCACCCCACCGGGAGCCCATCGTGCGAGCCACGGCGCAGCAGCCCCAGCGGGCTCCCGATGGCGCCCCGGTCCACTACGAACGCCACCGTCCTGAGCAGACCACGCTGTACCGCCTGGTACAGCAGCACGCGGCCAGCTTCATCGCCCACACCGAGGCCAGCACTGGCGCCGAGTTGTCCCGGTTCATCAAAGACGAGATCGAAGCCTTCCTGGAGTGCGGCATCCTGGCGCATGGCTTCCTGCGGCTGCGCTGCGGCGAGTGCGGCCACGACAAGCTGCTCGCGTTCAGCTGCAAGCGCCGTGGCTTTTGCCCCTCGTGCGGCGCGCGGCGCATGGCGCAGACGGCAGCGCACCTGGTCGACCGCGTCATCCCGCACGTGCCGGTGCGCCAGTGGGTGCTGTCGCTGCCGATCCCGCTGCGCGTGCTGCTGGCCGCGCGGCCCGAGCTGGTCACGCAGGTGCTGCAGGCGGTGCAGCGTGTGGTCACGCTGCATCTGCTGGACGCAGCCGGACTCAAGGCCGATGAAGGCCAGGGCGGCGCCGTCACGCTGATCCAACGCTTCGGATCCGCTGCCAACCTCAATATCCACCTGCACTGTTTGGTGCTGGACGGGGTGTACCGCCGCGGCGCGGATGGCTCGCCGGCCTTCATCGATGCGGCTTCGCCCACCGACGACGAGCTGCATGCGCTGCTGCAGTCCGTGATCGAGCGACTGATGAAGTTGCGCACGCGCCGGGGCGTGCTGGTCGAGGACATGGGCCAGACCTACCTGGCCGAGCCGGATGCCGACGGCGAGGGGGCGTGCACGCTGCGGCCGCTGCAGGCCGCGGCCGTCGCCTACCGTATCGCTTTCGGGCCACGCGCCGGGCAGAAGGTGCTGACGCTGCGAGGCGCGATGCCGCGGGAGGACCGGGCCCGCCAGCCGCTGTGCGCCGACATCGACGGGTTCAGCCTGCATGCCGCGGTGCGGGTGGAAGCCCACGACCGCAAGCGGCTGGAGCAGTTGTGCCGCTACATCACCCGTCCCTCGCTGTCGGACGAACGGGTGCAGCTCAACGCCGCCGGCCAGGTCGAGCTCAAGCTCAAGACGCCGTGGCGCGACGGCACGACGCATCTGGTGATGAGCCCGCTGGAGTTCATGCAGCGGCTGGCGGCACTGGTTCCGCGGCCAAGGTTGCACCTGATCCGCTTCCATGGGGTGCTGGCACCCAACGCCAAGCTGCGGGCGCTGGTGGTACCTCAGTGGTCAGCGCAGCCGCAAGAGGCGAGCGAAGGCGTTGTCGCCACCGCATGCGAGGCCGAGCCCATCCTATTCCGGTCGGGCCGCATCAGCTGGGCCCGGCTGCTCAAGCGGGTGTTCGACATCGACATGCACACCTGCCCGAACTGCGGCGGCGGAGAGCTGAAGATCATCGCGGCCATCGTCGAGCGGCCGGTGATCGAGAAGATCCTCACCCACCTGGGGCTGGACCCGCAGCCACCGCCTCGGGGGCGGGCGCGCGAGGTGGTGCAGGACTGAAGCTGCCCCGCCTGAACCCCGTCTGGCCCGTGCCGGCCTTGATCGACACCGCTTCCGCAGACCTCAGCGTCGCCTGCGGCCGGGCGATGCTGCGGGCCCAGTGGGCGCGGCGTTGCCGAATGAGGATCAACCCTAGGATCGAGACCGCGGATCAAGACCCGACGAGCCCCAGGGGGGCGGCGAGGCGGTCCGATTGGGCGCCGCAGCCACGATCTCACTGCCGCGGACGTCCCGTCCTGGCCTGGCTGGCCGCGATCCGGTCTGGTCGTGGGGCTTTGGGGGGCGTTTGAATTTCCTATGCGCCGCCAGCCAGCGGCGCAGCCTCTCCTCCCTGGCCGTCAATACGGCGCATGGCAACATCAATACTTCCACCTTCGGCACGTACCAAGCCTTCGCCATCACCAAGTACGCGAAGTCTTACCTCTGGCAGATCCAGTACCTCTTCAACAGACGCTTTGACCTACGATCCGTTCTCATACGGCTCGCCCGCTCGGTCTGCTTGACCCTCGTCCATCCCCTTTACACCACTCGGGCGGCTGAACTGTCTTGCTGATCAGGACAACAAATGAACACTCAATCACCCCAACCCAACGCCCAGCCGATGGCCAGCTTTGCGGAAGAAGTCGATGCATACACACGCCCCTTCCTCGGCACCTTTGGTTACGAAGGTGTGCGAAACGGCCATCTGGACATCTCGCGCTTTGATGGCATCTGCGCGACCGTTGATGGATATCAACCGATACGCGGCAGTGTGGTGTTGAGTTCAGGCTGCGGGTCTGCCGGTGATCTTGCCGTGTGCCTGAAGATGGGTGCGAGCCGTGTCTACGGCATCGAGGTTGATCCTGGACTGCACAGCCTCGGGCAGGCGCGCTTTCGAGGCCACCCTGCGGCCGACCGCATCGATCTGCGGCGATATGAAGGACGCGAGTTGCCATATGCGGATGCAACATTTGATCTCATCATGAGCATGCACGTCGTCGAACATGTGCAGGACGCAGAGGTCTACATGCGCGAACTGTTTCGGGTCATGCGTCCTGGCGGCGTCCTCTTCTTGGAGCTGCCGAATCGGCACTACTGGCAGGAGCAACACACACTCGTGCCGTGGATCCATATGCCACCGAACCCCGTCCGCAATGCGCTGATGCGATTGATGTTGTCACCGCTGGGTCGTCCCTGGCTGACACTTGATCTGCGGCAGAAGTTGACGGCGCTGCTCGATCTCCTGCATCCGACTCCGGCCGACCTGACGAAGCTGTTCAATCGTTATCGTACGAAGTTCGACCTGCAGCTTGTCGAAGCTAGCTTCTACGGAGCGGCTGGCGCCGTGCCACAGGCTGCCGCAGGCGGTATGCATATCCTGCGCCGCCTACACCTTCCGACCTTTCGTCTCGTGGTGCGTCGACACGAAGGCACCTCCTAAGGTGCTGTCCTTGTCCAAAGGCTCGACGATATTGTCCGTTTATTATTGAACGATGGGGAGTTAATAATGATATTATTTTTGCGTAGTCGAGTCGAACTCAACGTCCTGAAACAACAGAACTTAAGACTTCAGTTGAAAAACATCAAAAGCACTATGCGACCAATTGTCGGTACTATATTTCTGTTGTTTGGGGGTTTCACGGCGAATGGTGTTTCTGCGCAAGCTTCCGCCTTGACTTGCAATGTTGGTAATTATGATATTCCCGCGACCACGGATCAAATTGATATGTCCGGTTCGGCGGTTAGACTCAAGTACGGCATAAATCGCAACTTTGGCGGTGTGGGCGTCAATCTGCGTCTTATCAATTTGGCATATCCGACTCAAGAGGTAAGTGTTCTAGAGGGGCGTAGCGCAGCTGGCGCCGGATGGCAATGGACTCAAAATACCGTCACCTATGGCAACGATAGAATACTTACAAACCAAGCAAGTGGAAACGGAGGCGCGTATGGACAGTGGGGCTGGTCAAATACTGTAAGTGGATCGTGTGCCACCTCTAATTGTTACATCAATGCTGGGAATTGGGCTCCGCTGTATCGAGATTCATTCAATGGCGCAGCGCAGTCACCTTGCCCAGTGGCCCCCGGAAACTCTTTTGCATTCGATGAGGGGCGGTTTGATATCGCTGCGCAACCCGTATCGGTTCCCGGTAACGGTAACGCCATTACCTTTGCGCGCGCTTATACGGCTCGCTCGACTTGGCCTAGTGATCAGTACTGGAAACATACCAGAGCAACTGATGCGCATTATTTTCGGCGGAAGACTGCGCGAGACGGAGATCTTCGTGTATTTATCAAAGGTCGAGCCCTGAATCCCGCTACAGGGATATGGGAAGACTGGCGGGTCGGACCAATTCGCTTGTACGACAAGTGGCTTCCAGCGGCTCTCAACGATTTGAACGGTATCCCTCGAGGAGACGAGCAACCCGTGTCCGCCCCCTTTAAAGGGACTTGGTCTACATTCGAGAAGCCAAATCAAGTAGTTGATCATGTAGTTTTGGTATGGAATATTTTGGGTGTTGACACTGGAATCGCCATTCGCGTTTTTTCTGATGGTGCCTCTATTAGGATGCTGGAAAATGTTTATACGGGGCCGAGTCCAGATCGAATTTGTTACCTTACACCGGTGGATGAGTGCGGTTCTATCGATGTGATCACATATCACGCTCCCAATTATAATGTCACATACCCGCCGGGTAGCACTCGAACTACTCAGTCCAACTATCACGTTGGAACGAAAGCTCAACTGCAAGCCCTAGGGTATTGGCTGTATTAGCCCGGATGTTTCGTCAGGGCGGCGACCGCGGCACCTGCTTGGTGATGCATGGGCAAACGAGCGGAGGAGTCCAGGGCCCCGTGGCCTTGGCGGCGAGCAGAGTGTGCCCAGGCGCCCAAGGCAGGGATGCTGCGGGCGAGAGCTGTTTTGCGCGAAACCAAATTGGCTTCTCACTTCGTACAGATCCCGCAAAACAGCAGCCGTGGTGAAATATCCCGGGTAGGTGGTGGCCGACAATTATCTTGAGCGCCCAGCAACAACTATCGTGAGCGGTTGACGCACGCCGCCGGGGTGCGTTTTGCGGTCGGGTTTCTACAGTGGCTGCCTTCTTCGGAGAGGGTGGCCACGGTGCCCGGCAAGCGCATAACGGACTTACAGGTGAACAAGTACAAGGCATTGAGAGGCGAGCAGCCAGGAAGCGGCGGCCGCCAAGACGGAGATCAGCGTGGCCAGTGCGCACGTCCGCAATCGCCATAGCGACCGCGCCTTCGACAACCCACCGTGGCACGCGCCGCGGTTTCCTCCCCCGAGGCTTGTCCGACACCTGCCCTCAGACCGGCGCAGGTCGACGGTTCGCTGCGCATGCGGGCAGGTGTCCGACAACCCTAAACAATGGCTGGTCTTCGCGAGCGGCAGCTTTCTGGAGCCTCAGTCTTGGCTGCACCTGCCTCCCTGGCAGCCGAGACTCTCACCGCGGTGAGAGTTCGCTGGCGAACATGTTCATCAGCAGTGCTACCAAGATAAACAACATTAGCTTGGCATGCTTGCCGTGGACCTAAACTGGCGTGCATGGAAAACGCGCTGTCAGCGCCACCCGGCATGCCCGCAGACCCGACTTGGCCGGACGAGGCTGCGCTGGCCGCATTCCGCGCTTGGCTTGAAAGGGTGCCCAGCCGCGCCGCCGTGGATCGCTATCTGCCCGACCGCCGGACTGCTGGCACGTCGGCGCGTTCGATGATTGGGCGCGTGAAGCGCCAGCTCGTGGCCTTCGCAACGAACCGCGCGCGCGTGGACTTGGCCATCACACTCGCGGCGTCCAGTCCGTCCGATCGGAAACTCGCCAAGGCAGCCGCAGCCGCCATCGAGACGCTGCGAGGGATGCCGCCGCCGCGGCCCCTCATTGGCGACGCCGTCGAGCGCTGGCTACCCGTGCGGCTCGTGGGCGTGCTGCACGCGGCGGGCATCCGCACGTTGGCTGACTTGACCCTGCGCGTACCGAGGCGCCGACGATGGTGGGTCGGCATCCCGGGGCTCGGGCCGGCCAGCGCCCGCCAGGTCGAAGCCTTCTTCGCCCAGCATCCCGCGCTGACTGAACGCGCTCGCGCATTGGTGACGATGAAACAGGCCCAGGAACTGGTCCCCTGGGAGCGACTGGTCGTCCCTGAAGACGTCGATGGCTCACGAGGCACCTTCCGAGCGCCGCGGGCCAGCTGCGCGCTCGACGCCAGCAACGACTACCAAGCCGTGAACGCCTGGCTGTCGCTGCATGAATCGGCGGCGACCCAGCGTGCCTACCGCAAGGAGGCCGAACGGCTCATCCTGTGGGCGATCGTCGAGCGCGGGCGCGCTCTGTCGTCACTGACCACCGAGGACGCCATTGCCTACCGCGCCTTCCTGCGTCATCCTGGCCCCCGCGCGCGCTGGGTCGGCGCACCGCAGCCGAGGTCGTCGCCGGCATGGCGCCCCTTCGCGGGCGACCTTTCGGTGCGCTCGGCCGCCTACGCGCTGTCGGTGCTCAACGCCCTATACCGCTGGCTCATCGAGCAGCGCTACGTGCTGGTCAACCCGTTCGCCGGCGTCAAGGTGCGAGGCGGCCGGCCAGCGCAGCTCGACACGTCTCACGCCTTCAACGATCACGAGTGGAAGCTCGTCCGCGTCGTGGCCGACGGCCTGGAGTGGTCCTACGGCTGGAGCGAGCCGGCCGCGCAGCGGCTGCGCTTCATGCTGGACTTCGCCTACGCCACCGGCTTTCGAATCAGCGAACTCGTGGGCGCGCAACTTGGCGCGATCGACGCGGACGCCTACGGCGACACATGGATCCGGGTCGTCGGCAAGGGCCACAAGGCCGGCAAGGTTGTGCTGCCGCCGCTGGCCCGTGCCGCACTCGATCGCTACCTCGTTCAACGGGGGCTGCCCGCCACGCCCTCAAAGTGGCGCTCATCGACCCCGCTCATTGGCAGCCTCGGAGATGATGGAAGCGGGATCTCCTCCTGGCGTCTGTGGCGGGTGATTAAGCGGTTCTTCGCCACGGCGGCCGAAGTCTTGGAGGAAGGCACCCCGGCCCTCGCCGAGAAGTTACGGCTGGCCACGCCGCACTGGACGAGGCACACGCATGCCACCCACCTGCTTGACGGCGGCGCCGAGCTGACCACCGTGCGCGACAACCTGCGGCACGCCTCGCTCGCCACGACCTCGATGTACCTGCACGCCGATGACGCCCGGCGGGCCAAGCAGGTAGCTGATCGGTTCGCCGCACCGCGTTCGTAGCCTACAGTCGGCTTGCCTCCACGCGACTACACCGCTCATGCAACCCATCACCTGCGATGCCTGCCGTCAGCCCGCGCTTGCCTACGAAGTCGTGAGCTACGGGTCGATGGAGAGTGGCTACCGGCAACTCTGCGGCCGATGTTTCAACGAGGC
>MEFD01000027.1 GCA_001724995.1 Rubrivivax sp. SCN 71-131 | reverse complement strand
TTTGACGGTGACGGCGAGGGCGCAGGCGCAGGCGCGGGCGCGGGCGCGGGCGCGGGCGCCACGTCCGCCTGCCCCGCCGCGACGTTGCCGGCACCTTCCACTTCGAGCCGGATCAGCTCGCCGCCCACCGCCATCACCGTGCCGACGGCGGCGCCCAGCGAGAGCACGCGGCCCTGCACCGGAGAGGGCACCTCGACGGTGGCCTTGTCGGTCATCACGTCGGCCACGACGCGGTCCTCGGCGATCTCGTCCCCGGGCTGCACGTGCCAGGCGACGAGCTCCACCTCGGCGATGCCTTCGCCGATGTCGGGCACCTTGATGACGTACTGGCCCATCATGCCTCCATCGCACGCTTGAAGGCTTCGCCGACGCGCCCGGGGCCGGGGAAGTAGTCCCACTCCTGCGCATGCGGGTAGGGCGTGTCCCAGCCGGTGACGCGCTCGATCGGCGCCTCGAGGTGGTGGAAGCAGTGCTCCTGCACCAGCGCCGCCAGCTCGGCGCCGAAGCCGCTCGTGCGGGTGGCCTCGTGCACGACCACGCAGCGCCCGGTCTTGCGCACCGAGGCGAGCACCGTCTCCAGGTCCATCGGCCAGAGCGCGCGCAGGTCGATCACCTCGGCGTCGATGCCGGTTTCCTCGGCGGCGCAGGCCGCCACCCACACCATCGTGCCGTAGGCGAGCACGGTCAGTTCCTTGCCCGGGCGGAAGATGCTGGCGGCGTCGATCGGCAGCTTGTACCAGCCCTCGGGCACCATGCCCAGCGGGTGGCGCGACCAGGGCACGACCGGGCGCTCGTGGTGGCCGTCGAAGGGCCCGTTGTAGAGCCGCTTGGGCTCGAGGAAGATCACCGGGTCGTTGCACTCGATGGCGGCGATCAGCAGTCCCTTGGCGTCGTAGGGGTTGCTCGGCATCACCGTGCGCAGGCCGCAGACGTGGGTGAAGAAGGCCTCGGGGCTCTGGCTGTGCGTCTGCCCGCCGTAGATGCCGCCGCCGCAGGGCATGCGGATCGTCACCGGCGCGGTGAAATCGCCCGCCGAGCGGTAGCGCATGCGCGCGGCCTCGGAGACGATCTGGTCGGTGGCCGGGTAGACGTAGTCGGCGAACTGGATCTCGACCACCGGCCGCAGCCCGTAGCCGGCCATGCCGATGGCCACGCCGACGAGGCCGCCCTCGCTGATCGGCGCGTCGAAGCAGCGCGACTTGCCGTACTTGGCCTGCAGGCCCTCGGTGACGCGGAAGACGCCGCCGAAGTAGCCCACGTCCTCGCCGAAGACGACGACCTTCGCGTCGCGCGCCATGGTGACGTCCAGCGCCGAGCGCAGCGCCTGGATCATCGTCATCGGCACCGGCCTGCCCGCCGCGCCGGCGGCGCTGCTCGCGTCGGGCTGCAGCCCGCGCGCGGGCTCTGCCGCGCGCTGCATCGTGCTGTCCATCGCCTCAGACTCCCAGTTGCTGGCGCTGCCGGCGCAGATGCGCCGGCATGTCCTCGTACACGCCCTCGAACATCGTCGCTGCACTCGGAATCTGGCCGTCGAGCAGGGTGCCGTGACGCTCGGCCTCCTTCTGCGCCGCGGCGACCTCGGCCTCGAGCTCGCGCTTCGTCTGCTCGTGCTGCGCCTCGGACCAATGGCCGATGCCGATCAGGTGCGCCTTCAGCCGCGCGATCGGGTCGCCCAGCGGGAAGCGCTGCCAGTCGTCGGCGGGGCGGTACTTGCTCGGGTCGTCCGAGGTCGAGTGCGGGCCGGCGCGGTAGGTCACCCACTCGATCAGCGTCGGGCCGAAGTTGCGCCGCGCACGCTCGGCCGCCCAGGCCGAGGCGGCGTGGACGGCGAGGAAGTCGTTGCCGTCCACGCGCAGGCTGGCAATGCCGCAGCCCACGCCGCGCGCGGCGAAGGTCGTCGTCTCGCCGCCGGCGATGGCCTGGAAGGTCGAGATCGCCCACTGGTTGTTGACGACGTTCAGGATCACCGGCGCGCGGTAGACATGCGCGAAGGTGAGCGCGGTGTGGAAGTCGCTCTCCGCGGTCGAGCCGTCGCCGATCCAGCCCGAGGCGATGCGCGTGTCGCCGGCGATCGCCGAGGCCATGCCCCAGCCCACCGCCTGCGTGAACTGCGTGGCCAGGTTGCCCGAGACCGAGAAGAAGCCCGCGCGCTTCATCGAGTACATCACCGGCAGCTGCCTGCCCTTGAGCGGGTCGCGCACGTTGCTCATCAGCTGGCACATCATCTCGACCATCGAGACGTCGTCGCGCGCGAGCAGCAGGCCCTGCTGACGGTAGGTCGGGAAGCACATGTCGCCGTTCTCGAGCGCGAAGGAATGCGCCACGGCGATGGCCTCCTCGCCCAGGCACTGCATGTAGAAGGAGAGCTTCTTCTGCCGCTGCGCGATCAGCATGCGGGCATCGAAGATGCGCGTCTTCATCATCGCGCGCAGGCCGCGCTCGAGCGTCGCGGCATCGAGCTGCGGCGCCCACGGCCCCACCGCCTGGCCCTCGTCGTCGAGCACGCGCACGAGCGCGTAGCTGAGGTCCTGCGTGTCGAAGTGGGAGGTGTCGACTGCCGGCCTTCGCACCGCACCGGCCGGAGACAGGCGCAGGTAGCCGAAGTCGGTGGCCTGCCCTGGTCGCCCGGTGGGCTCGGGCACATGCAGGCGCAGCGGCGGGTACTCGCTCATGCGTGCAACGCTCCTTGGCTCGATCGTGTCGAGCGTTCGACGGAATACGGCGGCCCGACGCGCGCTGCCCGCGCTTGCGGGCATGTCCGACGCCGGAGCTCTTGCAGCGCGCGTCGGGATCACCGGCCGCGCGCCGCCAGGCTCGAAGGTTAGCGCATAAAGCGCGCGCGGCCGGCTGCGCGAGGCCGCGTCGATGCGCTCAGGCGTCGAGCCGGTCGGGCGCGAGGTAGCGCTGGCGGAAGGCCTCGAAGGGCTCGGCATCGGCGGCCTCGATGGCCTGCTGCTCGGCCAGCGATTGCGCCGCCAGTTGCTCGAAGCGCTCCTGCAGCGCCGCCGGATAGGGCAGCGTCAGCAGGTGCAGGCGCGCGGCCTGCGAGCGCGCCTGCACGAAGCCGGCGTAGGAGTCCGCATGCTCCTCGTGCAGCGCCTGCAGCACGCGCGCCGAAGGCAGCGTCTGGGGCGAACGCAGCGCCGCGCGCGCCTGCTCGAGCGCGGCCAGATAGCGCTCATCGTCCAGCACCGCGGCCAGGCGCGCGGCGATGGGTTCGCAATCCTCCAGCACCTGATCGGCCCAACCCTGCAGCGGCAGCGCCCCCACCTCGCCCCTGAGCATGAGCCCGGGCTCGCGCCCGCGCGCGGCCGTGCGGTGCTGGTTCTGCGCCAGGCGCACGATCTCCTGCGGCGAATCCGGCGGACTCGGGCCGAGCAGGCAGTGCAGCAGGAAGACGTCCAGCAGCCGCATGGTGTCGGCGCGGATGCCCACCGGCTCGAAGGGGTCGAGGTCCATGCAGCGCACCTCGACGTATTCGACGCCGCGCTCGCGCAGCGCGTGCAGCGGGCGCTCGCCGGGCTGGATCACGCGCTTGGGGCGGATGGTGCCGTAGAACTCGTTCTCGATCTGCAGCAGGCTGGTGGCGAGCTGGTTGTATTCGCCGCCGAGGTTGCGCACGCCCAGCCGTTCGTAGGGCGGATGCGGACGCGTGAGGGCGCCGTGCAGCGAAGAGGCGTAGCTCTCCAGGTTGTTGTAGCTCACCGCCAGCGCCGCCTGCGCGTCGCTCTGGTAGCCCAGGCGCCCCATGCGCAGCGAGGTCGCGTGCGGCAGGTGCATGGTGGTCCCGCCCTCGCCGCCCAGCGGCTGCAGCTCGTGCTCGCGCCCGTCGACGAAGCACTTGCACACCGCCGGGCTCGCGCCGAAGAGCAGCAGCAGCAGGAAGGAGTGGCGACGGAAGTTGCGGATGAGCGCGAAGTACTCCGCGTTGCCCAGGCCCGGCAGCGACCAGTTGTAGTGGATGCCCGAGATGGTCTGCATGCGCCGCCCGTAGCGATGCCCCAGGCCCATGCGGTAGACGCTCTTGGCGCGCCCGATGTTGCTGGTGCCGTAGGTGCCCAGCGGGATGTTCTCGTCGGCGGGCAGCATGCACGGCATGCTGCTGACCCACAGCCGCTCCTCGCCGATGGCGCGATAGACGAACTGGTGGATCTCGGTGAGCTCGCGCTCGCAATCCGCGGCGCTGCCGTGCACGCCGGTGATGAGCTCGATCTGGCTCTCGCAGAAGTCCGTGGTGATGCTCGGATGCGTCAGCGCCGAGCCCAGCGACAGCGCATGCGGCGTCAGCGCCAGGCCGTTGCCCGGCTGCACGCGCAGGCTCTCCTTCTCGACGCCGCGCTTCATGCCGCGCAGGCGTTCGTCGGAGAGGCGGCCCAGGCGCTGCTGCAGTCGTGAACTCATCGGGAACCTGTGGTCGGGGTGGACAAAAAAACGGGGTTCGCACGGTAGCAGGTTTGCGCGCCGCCGCGTACCGCCTGGCCGCGGCACGATCCATGCAGCGCGTAGACTGCGACGGCACCCATTTTCGGATCCCGCCGGGCACCGACCTTGCTCGACCCTGCCCCCTCTGTCCGCACACTCGCAGCAGGCCTGCTGTGCGCCTGCCTGGCCTCGGCGCAGGCGCAGCTGCCGCCGGCCGGCGGCGGAGCGCTTCCCGGGCAGGCGGCGTCGCCCTGGGCCGACCCGGCTCTTGCGCTGGAATCGCTGCCACGCCCGAGCACGCCGCCGGCCGAGCGCGGCACCGTCGTGCCGGCGCAGGTCGAGCGCTGGCGCCGCGAGGGGCAGGCGCTCGAGCATGGCGAAGGCGCCGAGCGCGATGCCGTGAAGGCGGCGCAGTTCTATTGCCGCGCTGCGCGCTACGGCGACGCCGAGGCGCAGTACAGCCTGGCCTGGATGCTGACCAATGCACGCGGCATCGAGCGCGACGAGGCGCAGGCCGCGCACCTCTTCGCCGCCGCCGCCGAGCAGGGCCATGCGCAGGCCGTGGCGATGGCCCAGCGCCTGGGCACGCCGCGCGGCGATCCGCCGCCCTGCCTGCGTCCGCCCGACGAGGACCCACCGCTGCTGGCACAGGTCAAGGCCGGGCCACCGCAGGTGCTGCTGCCGCCCGGCGGCGGTCGGCCGAGCCCCTTTCCGCGCCCGACGCTGCTGCCGCCGCCACCGCCACCGGCCGGTGCGCCGCCGCAGATCGTGCGCTTCGTCGAGCTCGTGGCGCCGGAGTACAAGCTGCAGCCGCATGTCGTGCTCGCCTTGATCAAGCAGGAGTCGAACTTCGACCCGCTGGCCGTGTCGCCGAAGAACGCGCAGGGCCTGATGCAGCTCATCCCGGACACGGCGCGCCGCTTCAACGTGCGCAACATCATGGACCCGGCGCAGAACCTGCGCGGCGGCATGGCCTACCTGCGCTGGCTGCTGGCGACCTTCGAGGGCGACCTCACGCTCGCGCTGGCGGCCTACAACGCCGGCGAAGGCGCCGTCGAGCGCTACCGCGGCGTGCCGCCCTATGCCGAGACGCGGCTTTACGTGCGCCGCATCATCGCGGCCATCAACGGCCAGCGCGCGCATCCCTTCGACGTCGGCGTGGCCGCGCCCTCGCCGATGCTCGTGCTGCTCAAGGCACGCCTCGGGCAGGCGAACTGAAAGGCATGGACCCGCCGGCGGATCGACCCGGCTGGACCACCCGCCGTCTCCCTCCAACCCCGCCAACCTGGAGCCGTACCCGATGAACCCCTTCCGACACCTGCTGCTGGGCGCGGGCAACCAGCCGCCGCTGGGGACCTGGCTGGTCACCGCCAGTGCGCTGCTGGCCGAGGCCGCGGGCCACGCCGGCTTCGACTTCGGCGTAATCGACATGGAGCACGGGCCGCTGGACATGGCCGACGTCGTGCACCTGCTGCAGGCAGTGGCGGCCACGCGCATGGTGCCGCTGCTGCGCGTGCCCTGGAACGACACCGTGACCATCAAGCGCGTGCTCGACGCCGGCGCCACCACGCTGCTCGTTCCCTTCGTGCAGAACGCCGCCGAGGCGGCCGCTGCGGTGGCCGCCACGCGCTACCCGCCCCAGGGCGTGCGCGGCATGATGGCCATGAGCCGCGCCGCGCGCTACGGCATGCAGGCCGACTACCTGAGCCGCGCCAACCCCGAGATCGCGCTCATCGTGCAGATCGAGACCGAGGCGGCGCTGGCCGAGCTGCCGGCGATCGCGGCGGTCGACGGCGTGGAGGCGATCTTCGTCGGCCCGGCCGACCTCTCGGCCTCGATGGGCCTGCCCGGCCAGCTTCGCCACCCGCGCGTGATGGAGGCGATGACCCAGGTCGCCGAGCGCTGCCGCGCCCTGGGCAAGCCGGTGGGCAGCGTGGGCAGCGAGCTCGAGGTGCTGGCGCAGTATCGCGCCGCGGGCTACGACTTCATCGCCGTCGACTCCGACCTCGGCCTCTTCATGCAGGGCGCACGCGGCGCGCTGCGCGCGCTGCGCGGACGCGAAGGCGAGCACGTGCACGACCTGGCGGCGGGAACGCGCGAATCCTGAACGCAGCGCCAAGGGCGGGCCATCGCGACGGCCTCACCACGGCCTCATCACGCCATCACCACGCCGCTGCGGCCCCTACACTGCCGCGGCATGAAGACCCTCCTCTTTCGCACCTTCCTCGCGCTGGCCTGCAGCCTGGGACTGAACGGCCCGGTGCTGGCCCAGCCCAGCGTCGCGACCGGCAGCGCCGACGCCGCAGCGCTGCCGCCGATCCCGCCGCGCGAGCCGGCGCCGGGCGACGCCTCGCAGTGGCGGCGCCTGGTGCTGAAAAACGGCATCCAGGTGCTGCTGCTGTCCGACCCCAAGCTCAACGTCTCGTCGGCGGCCCTGGCGGTGGCCTCCGGCGCACTCGACGACCCGCCCACGCGCCAGGGGCTTGCGCACTTCCTCGAGCACATGCTCTTCCTCGGCACCGAGAAGTACCCGGACGCCGGCGACTTCGACGCCTACCTGCGCCAGAACGGCGGCAGCAACAACGCCTACACGGCCGAGAATCACACCAACTACTTCCTCGCCATCCGCCACGAGGCCTTCGAGGGCGCGCTCGACCGCTTCGCACAGTTCTTCATCGCGCCGCTCTTCGACGCCCGCTACACCGAGCGCGAGATGCACGCCGTCGCCTCCGAGCACCAGAAGAACCTGGAGAACGACCTCTGGCGCGTCGAGCAGCTGCAGACCGTGGCCTTCGCCGCCGGCCATCCGGCGCGCCACTTCGGCACCGGCAGCAGCCAGACGCTCGCGGGCGTCACGCGCGACGAGCTGGTGGCCTTCTACCGCACGCACTACAGCGCCAACCGCATGGCGCTGGTGCTCACCGGCCGCGCCGGGCTGGACGAGCTCGAAGCCTGGGCGCGCAAGTACTTCGCTGCGGTGGCCGACCGCGGCCTGCCGCCGACGGTGTACCCGGCCGACTTCCTGCCGCCGAAGGCGGCACTGCGCATGCTGCGCATGGAGCCGATCAAGGACCTGCGCCAGCTGCGCCTGCTCTTCGCGCTGCCCGGCCAGTACGAGGACTGGCCGCACAAGTCGGCCGAGCTGCTGGGCTTCCTGCTCGGCAACGAAGGCGCGGGCAGCCTGCTGGCCACGCTGAAGGCCCAGGGCCTGGCCACCAGCCTGTCGGCGGGCGCGCAGTCGGCCTCCGCTCAGTACGGCGGCTTCGAGTTGCAGATCGGCCTCACGCCGCAAGGCCTGCAGCAGGTGCCGCGCGTGCTGCAGACGGTGTTCGCGATGCTGCGCGTGCTGCGCGAGCAAGGCCTGCCCGCGCACGTCTTCCACGAACGCCAGGTGCTCGCCGGCCTGGACGAGCGCTACCGCGACCGCGGCGAAGGCGAGATGCTCGCCGCCACGCTGGCCAGCCGCGTGCTCGACTATCCGCTGGCCGTCGCCGAGCGCGTGCCCTACCTCTGGCTGAGCGAGGATCGCACCGGCTTTGCCGCGCTGCTGCAGCGCCTGCGTCCGGACAACCTGCTCGTCACCCTCGTCGCCAAGGGCGTGCCGACCGACCGCGTCGAGCCCTACTACGGCACGCGCTACAGCTTCGTCGAGGAGACGGGCGCGGCCTACGCGGCGCTGCTCGAACCACCGCGCGTGGCAGGGCTTGTGCTGCCACCCCCCAACCCCTTCGTGCCGGCGCACACCGCGCTGCAGCCGCTGCAGCCGGCGCGGCTCATCGACGAGCCGGCCTTGAGCCTCTACCACGCGCAGGACGGCGAGTTCCAGCGCCCGCAGGCTGCGCTGCTGCTGCGGCAGCGCCTGCCGCGCAGCCTGGCCAGCGCGCGCAGCGCGACGCTGCTGCGCTTCTACGAGGCCTGCGTGCGCGAAGTCCTCAACGAGACCACCTACGCCGCGGCCGAGGCTGGCCAGCACTTCACGATGCACGCCTCGCTCGAGGGCGTGCTGCTGGCCGCCGACGGCTGGGACGAGGCGACGCCGCGCCTGCTCGAGGCGGTGACGCCGCAGCTCGGCGACTGCGGGCTGTCACCGGAGCGCTTTGCCGACCTGAAGGACCGGCTGCTGCGCGAGCTCGCCGCCTTCGAGACGGTCGACGCCTACCTCGGCGTGCGCGAGACTCGACGCGCGCTGCTGCGCGAGTTCCATTTCACGCCGGCGCAGATGCTGCCGCTGGCGCGCGAGTTCACGCTCGACGAAGTGCGCGGCTTCGCGCGCACGCTGCACGCCCGCGGCAAGATCGAGGCCCTGGCCTACGGCAACCTCGGCGCGACGCAGGCGATGCAGGCCGCGCGCCAGGTGGCGGCGGCGCTGGGCACGCGCCCGCTGCCCGAGGCCGAGCTGCTGCGGCCGCGGCAGTGGATCGGGCGCCCCGGCGCGGCCTTGCGCAGCAGCGAGCAGTTGCAGGTCAACAACTCGACGCTGCGCCGCGAGCTGCTGCTGGGCGACGACAGTCCGCACGCGCGTGCCGTGGCGCAGGTGCTGGCGGCGGTGATCGCCGAGCCCTTCTACAGCGAGATGCGCACGCACCAGCAGCTCGGCTACATCGTGCAGGGCAGCGCCTTCGAGGACGAGCGCCAGACCGCGGCGATCTTCATCATCCAGTCGGGCGACTACGCCGCCGACGAGCTGGAGCGCCGCGCCGACGCCTTCATCGCCACCTTGCCGACGCTCTTCACCCAGCTTCCCGACGCGGCCTGGACGCGCATCGTCGCCGGGGTGCGCGCGCGCCTGCTGGAGCACGACAAGAGCATCGCCGAGCGCGCGCTGCGGTTGTTCGCGCTCGGCTACGAGCACGACGCCGACTGGGCGCGCGCGCAGCAGACGGTGCAGGCGCTGGATGCGCTCACGCGCGCCCAGGTGGCCGAGGTGCTCGCGCGCGCGCTCGACCCGCAGACGCGGCAACTGCGCAACTTCCTCGGCTACGCACGCCAGCACGCGATCCCGCCGACGCTGCCGGTCACGGTCGACGGCGACGAAGCCGCGCGCGCGGCGTGGAAGGCCGCGCAGCGCTACGAGTGAGCGGGCGCGGCCGGGGCCTGCAGGCTCCGGCCGCACTGCAGCACCGCGTGCAGGTCGGCCAGCCACTGGGTGCACGCGGCCCCCTGGGCGAAGCCCTCCTCGGACAGCGCGTCGAGCACCTCCGTCACCGGCGGCTCGCGGCGACCGGCCAGCACCTGCAGGCTGGCGTCCTCGAAGCTGTGCTGCAGCAACAGCTGCACCACCGGCACCAGCTGCGCCTTGCCGCGCCGGTGCACGCGGCCGAACCGGCGCGAGAGCACGCGCGGATTCCAGGGGCGGTCCAGGTGCACGACCTGCGCCTGCGGCACGCGCAGCTCGAGTGCACTGCTGCCGGGGTCGGCCAACAGCAGCACGCGGCAGCCGCGCTCGTCGCGAAAGCGCTGCAGCGCGGCCTCGCGCAACGGCGCGGCGTCGTCGCTGCACCAGCGCACGGCATCGACGCCGTCGGCCGTCAGCGCCGCCTGCACCGCCTGCAGCGCCGGCGGCCACTGCGAGAAGACCACCGCCTTGGCCACCGGTGCCTCGCCCTCGTCGAGCAGACGCCGCAGCGCCTGCGCCTTGGCCGCAGCCACCGCCGGCGCCCCGGCGCCGGCGCAGAGGCGGCGCAGCGCCTGGACCTGCGCCACGAGCCGCCGCTGCTGCCCATCGGGCAGCCAGCCCACCTCGCGCCAGCGCGCGACGGTTGCCGCCAGGGCCGTGCACCGGGCCTCGTGCTCGCGCTGCACCGACTCGGGCATGGGCACGCGCCGCACGGCCTCGACGCGCTCGGGCAATTGGCTGCGCACCTCGTCGAGCGTGCGCGCGAGCAGCAGCGCAGCCAGGGTCTGGCGCAGGCCGTCGAGATCGTGCAGGCCGCAGAGGGCGCCGTCCTCGTCGCGCTTGCCATGGGCCTGCAGCAAGGACGCGTAGCCGCCGAGCCGGTGCGCATCAACGAAGGCCACGCGCAGCGGCAGCTCGGCCGCACGCTGCAGCCAGTCCGCTTCGGGCAGCACGATGGCGAAGGCCGCCGGCAGGCGCAGCAGCGCCGCGGCGCGCTCGGGGTCGATCCACAGGCCGCTGTCGTCTTCGTGCACGATCACCAGTTCGGGCTCCGCGGCGCGCAGCCGCGGGCCGTCCTGCGCCACGTTCTCCAGGGCCGAGAGGGTGAAGCCCTGCCCCTGCTCGGACAGCGCGCGCTGCCACAGGGGCAGCCGCGACGCGGGCGCGAGCACGAGCACGCGCTCGAGGCCGAAATGACGCCGCCACAACAGCGCGGCGGCAAGCGCCTGCCGCATCGGCTGCAGCGCCGCGGCATCGGCGAGGATGCTGCGGCCGGCGCAGACGGCGAAGAGGGCTCCTTCCAGCTGCAAGGGCAGCAGCGGCCCGTCCTCGCCCGTGCCCGCGCCCGTGACCGCAATCGCGCCCTGCAGCTCGGCGCCCGCCGGCCCCTGCTCGAACAGCGCCTCCAGCCGCTGCACGCGGGCGCGCATGTCGCGCACGATGGCCAACTGCTCCCAGACCTCGTCCTCGACCTGCACGTCGTGGCCGACGTCGCGCGCCGCGCGCAACACGCTGGCGAGCACCGGTTCGTCGATCGCGGCCGGCTCGGCCTGCAGCGCCTTGCGCGCAAGCACATCGAGCGCTTGCGGGCAATCCGTGCCGGGCAGCCACAGCGGCCGCCGACGCGCTCCGTGCCCCAGCACGACGCGACTGCCGGGCCGCTGCGGCCCCTGCGCCAAGGCTTGTGCACGCGCGGGGTCGGCCTGCAGCCGCGGCAGCAGGACCTGCAGGTGCGGGCAATCGGCGTCCTCCGAGAGCATGAAGTCGAGGCAGCTGCAGTGCGCGCTGCCCGGCGTCGCGTCGCGCAGGCTGACGGTCGCCGGCTCCTCGTCGGGCATGCGTACTTCGTACGCGCCGAAGACGGCGCCGTCGGCCGGCGCCTCGATTGCGACCGCGACCGCGACCGCGGTGTCGCCGAGGGCCGTCGCGGCTGGAGGCGGCGCGACCGCAGCCGCGCGCTTGCGCGGCGCGCGAGGCTTGCGCGCCGGCTCCGCCTGCGCCTGCGGCTGAGGCCGTGTCTTCGCCGCCTTCGCCGCCTGCGCCGACTTGGTGACGATCGAAGCCCTCGCCGTCCTGACCTCCTTGGCCGTTTCGGTCGCCTTGACTGCATTGGCCGCCTTGCCAGTCAACGCGGGCTTGGCGGACGCAGCTGCCTTGGCGGGTGCAGCTGCCTTGGTTGCCTTGGTTGCCTTGGCGGCCCTGGTAGGGGTGGCGGACGTCGAGGCCTTGGCTGTGGCGCGAGGGGTCTTCGTGGACATGGGAGGGTCTTCGCGGAGAGGGCGCAACTGTAGCCGCTGCGGGGAAACCCGCGGTACGCGCCAGCGGCGTGCGCGCACGCCGCGCGAGAGACCCCTTCGGCCGACTCGGGCGATCACCCGCTGCAGAATCTGTCGCGCTCCGCCTACGCCCGGCCTGGCCCGCGGCAGCGAAGGATGCCGGGCGACGAACGGGCAACGAACGAGCAACGAACGCACGAAGACCGGCAAGACCGCGACGACGGTCCGCCTGCAACAAGGACTGGAGACATCCATGCCCCACAAGCGCTCGAGGGTTGCCGGCGATGCTTGAGCGCGCGGCCCGCCTGGTCACGCGCAGCTTCGAGATCCTCATCGTCGCCTGCCTGGCCGTGATGGGCGTGCTGGTGTTCGGCAACGTGGTGCTGCGTTATGCGTTCAATTCGGGCATCGCGGTCTCGGAGGAACTCTCACGGCTGCTGTTCGTGTGGCTGATCTTCCTCGGCGCGGTGCTCGCCTCGGCCAGGCGCATCCACATCGGCTTCGACGCCCTGCAGCAGGCCGTCGGGCCGCGCCTGCGGCGTGCCTTCAAGCTCTTCACCGGTGTACTGATCCTCATCGGCTGCGCGATCTTCATCGTCGGCGGCTGGCGCCAGGTGCAGGTGAACCTCGGCAACAGCTACCCGGTGATGGGCATTTCCTACGCCTGGCTCTACGGCGTGGCCGTCGTCTTCGGCGTGGCGCTCATCTTTCCGGTGTGCAACAACCTGCTGCGCGCCTGGCGCGGCGACGATGAACCGCTGGTCGAGGACCTGGCAGGCCGCATCGAGACGCTGGCAGGGCGCATGGAAGAAGACGCGGCACGCCGCGGGCGCGAGGGCAGCGGGCGATGAGCGCGCTGGTCTTCATCGTCAGCCTGCTCGCGCTGATCGCGCTCGGGCTGCCGATCGCCTTCGCGCTGATGTTCGCCGGCATCGCGCTGATGCTGCTCACCGGCCAGTTCGACGCGCAGATCGTGGCGCAGAACGCCATCGCCGGCGCCGACAACTTCGTGCTCATGGCGGTGCCCTTCTTCATCCTCGCCGGCGAGTTCATGAACGCCGGCGGCCTCTCCAAACGCATCGTCGAGATGGCGGGCGCCTTCGTCGGCCATCTGCGCGGCGGTCTGGGCTACGTCGCCATCTTCGCGGGCATCCTGCTGGCCAGCCTCTCGGGCTCGGCGGTGGCCGACACCGCCGCGCTGGCCGCCATCCTCGTGCCGATGATGCGCCAGGCCGGCTACGAGCCCACGCGCGCCTGCGGCCTGATGGCCGCCGGCGGCATCATCGCGCCGGTGATTCCGCCCTCGATCGGCTTCCTGATCTTCGGCGTCGTCGCCAACCTCTCCATCACCCGGCTCTTCCTCGCCGGCATCGCGCCGGGGATCATGATGGGCCTGGTGCTCATCGCCGCCTGGTGGCTCATCGCGCGCCGCCAGCAGGTGGCCGTGGCGCCGCGCGTGCCCTGGGGCCGGCGCCTGCGCATCCTCGGCCGCGGCGGCTGGGCGCTGATGCTGCCGGTGATCATCATCGGCGGCCTGCGCTCGGGCATCTTCACGCCCACCGAGTCGGCGGTGGTCGCCGCGGCCTACGCCCTCTTCGTCGGCCTCGTCGTTTATCGCGAACTCGACGGCGCGAGGATCTACGAATGCGTGCTGTCGACGGCGCGCACGACCGCCGTCGTGCTGGTGCTCGCCGCGCTGGCGATGGTGGCGTCGTACATGATCACCATCACCGACATCTCGGGCCAGGTCGGCGCCTGGCTGCAGGGGCTCTCCGAGCACCCGCTGGTGCTGATGAGCGCGATGATGGTCGTCGTGTTCTTCGCCGGCATGGTGCTGGACTTCATCCCCATCGTGCTCATCTTCACGCCGGTCTTCATGCCGATCGTGCTGGCGGCGGACATCGACCCGGTCTACTTCGGCGTCGTCTTCATCATGAACTGCTCGATCGGCATGATCACGCCGCCGGTGGGCGTGGTGCTCAACGTCATCAGCTCGGTGGGCAAGATCACCATGACCGAGGCCGCGCGCGGCATCCTGCCCTTCCTCGCGGCGCTGATGGCGTTGCTCGTGCTGCTCATCCTCTTCCCGGCCCTGGTCACGGTGCCGGCGCAATGGTGGCGCTGAAGGCGCGCACCGCCAACCCCAAGGAGACCTTGCATGAATGCCCGCAACACCTTCACCGTCGGCCTGCTGGCTGCGGTACTGAGCGTCCCGGCCTTCGCCGCGGTGAGCGCCAAGTTCGCGGTCACCCTGCCCGAGAAGTCGCACCAGGGCCAGGGCGTGGCCAAGTTCGTCGAGATCGTGAAGGCCAGGAGCGGCGGCGAGATCGACATCAAGCCCTACTACGGCGGCGCGCTCGGCGACGACGTCAAGGTCACCTCGGCGCTGCAGGGCGGCACGATCGAGTTCACGGTGCCGCAGACGACCACGCTCACGGGCATGGTCAAGGCCTACGAGATCCTCGACTTCCCCTTCCTCTTCAAGAACAGCGCGCAGGCCGAGAAGGTGCTCGACGGCGCCACCGGCCAGAAGCTGATGGACCTGCTGCCCGCGCACGGCCTGGTCGGCCTGGCCTACTGGGAGAACGGCTTCTTCAACGCCACCAACAGCAAGCACCCGATCGCCCGGGTCGAGGACTTCAAGGGCCTGAAGTTCCGCTCCATCCAGGCCAGGATCACGCAGGAGACGATCAAGGCCCTGGGCGCCAACCCGGTGCCGCTGGCGGTGCCCGAGCTCTACACCGCGCTGGAGACGCACACCATCGACGGCCAGGGCACGCCCAACGCGGTGATCGCCGCGCTCAAGCTCTTCGAGGTGCAGAAGTACCTCTCGATCACGCAGCACAGCTACGGCGCCTTCATCCCGCTGGTCTCCAAGAAGTTCTGGGACAAGCTCACGCCGGCGCAGCAGCTGCTGCTGAAGGAGGCGGCGGTGCAGGCGCGCAGCCACCAGCGCCAGGTGGCGCGCGACCAGGCTGCGGGGGCGCGCAAGATGATGGCCGACAAGGGCCTGCAGGTGAACGAGGTGAGCGAAGCCGAACACGCGCGCATGCGCCAGGCGGTGCAGCCGGTGTGGGACATGTTCACGCCCAGCGTCGGCGCCGACCTGGTGAAGGAGGTCGAGGCGCAGCTGAAGTAGACGTCGGGGCTGCACCCCCACCCCTGCCCTCTCCCGCCGGGCGGGAAAGGGCGTGAAAGAAGAGGCGCCCTACTCCTTCCAGGAATCGAGGTAGCCCGGCACCGTGACGCCGCTGGCGGCGGCGTCGAGCTCGAGCGGGTAGCGCGAGTCGATCATCACCGCGACCTCGTCGGTGTACCTGCGCTCGCCCTGGTTGTTGGCCGCGGCCGCGGCGAAGGCCTTGGGGTGCGGGCCGTGGTGAAAGCCCGAGGGGTGCAGCGTGAACATGCCGGGCTTGATGTTGTCGCGGCTGAAGAAGCTGCCCTGGTGATAGAAGATCGACTCGTCGAACTCGTCGTTGTTGTGGAAGAACGGCACCTTCAGCGCACCCGGGTCGCTTTCGATCGGGCGCGGCGCGAAGGTGCAGACGATGATGGTGTTCGAGAGGAAGGTCGCGTGCACCGTCGGCGGCAGGTGGTAGCGATCGGAGAGCAGCTCGCGGATGTCGCGCCAGTTCAGCTTCACCGGCACGCAGTCGCCGTGCCAGCCCACGGCATCGAGGAAGTTGAAGGGGAAGGTGATCGTCGTCACCTGCTGGCGGCGCTTGGCGCGCACGCGCGTCTCGAACTCGCCCTGCTGCGCCTTGAAGGGGTCGTCGATCCTCGGCGTGTCCAGCACCGCCAGATCGAACTGCGCGTGCCGGCCGGCGATGCCGCGTTCCGGGATCTGGAACAGGTCCTCGGTGGCCTCGATCGTCAGCACCTCGTTGCGCACCTGCGTCTCGATGCGCCAGGTGGTGCCGCGCGGGATGTTGATGTAGTCGCCCTCGCGATACGTCATGTGCCCGTAGTCGCAGAAGAACGCGCCTTCGCCGCGGTGGAAGAAGAGGATCATGTCGCCGTCGCCGTTGCGCGCGAGGTCGGGCATCGAGCGCTCGAACTTCCAGAAGCACACCTGCGTCTGCCCGTTGTGCATGAAGCGCTGTGCCTTCCACGGGCAGGGGTCGCTGTCGGCGAGGCGGTTGAGGTCCAGCAGCGTCAGCGCCAGCGGCCCCTCCCACTTCGTCCATCCGGTGGGCTTGTGCTTGTGCAGGATGTGGCTGGCCGGACCGAAGAAACCGTTGCGCCCGTGCTCGCGCTCGTACAGACCGGCGGGGATGTCGCAGTGGGCCTGGCGCGTGTAGACGCCTTCGGCCTTCGGGAACGTGATGGGGTTCTTCATCGGTGCCTCTGCATGACGTGTGAAGTGACTGGACATGCGCCGCCGCGGACGCCGGCCCCGCAGGCGACGGCTCGCGCCTCGCCCGCCAAGACGCGCGAGGATTCTCTTCGGATCGTCAATTCCCTGCTGCCGTGCGAGATGGCGCGGCCTGCCGCGAGACCGAGACGCGACGCGACGCACACCAACCTCATTGCTGGGGATTGCACGCCCGCGGATTGCGCTGTGTCAACGCAGGGCCCGGGCCCTGCGATCAGGCTTGCAGCGTCCATCCCAAGGGCGAGACCGCGCCCCGACGCGCGCCGCCCGGCCCATGGCAGCTCTTGCATCCAGACCCTGCGCGGCCGGCAGCCTGCTTGGACGCCGCATCCGTACACCCCCAGGACTTCACAGGAAACGCTCGAAGATGCTCTGCCCGAAATGCCACCGCCCCCTCGCCGACGCCGAGGGCGAGCCCTACATCTGTTGCGCGGACGCCCCCGTGCAATGGCGCTGCACCGGGTGCGGCAAGATCAGCGAAGGCTTCGCCTTCCCCTACGGCAGCTGCCCGCACTGCGGCGGCAAGCTCGAGCTGCGCGAGGCGCCGGCCGCGGCGGCGGGCGCGCAGGCGGCGACGCTGGCGGCCGTGCGTACGGCGTTCGAGATCGAGCTCGGCGGGCGCGCCTTCTACCAGCGCGCCGCGCTGCACAGTGACGACGACGACCTGCGCGCGCTCTTCGGCCGCTTCGCGCTGATGGAGGGCGAGCACATGGAGACGCTCTCCCGGCGCTACCACCTGGACCTGCCCAACTCCTCGCCCGAGTTCCGCCTCGAGACCGCCGCCGTCTACGCCGGCGCGACCCAGGCCCCGCGCAGCGCGCAGGAGCTTTTCGAACTGGCGATCGCGCTCGAGCAGCGCGCCGCCAAGTTCTACGAGGAGCGTTCGCAGCACTGCCCCGCCGATTCGGCCGAGCGCCGCCTCTACGACGAGCTGGCGGCCGAGGAGCGCGAGCATGCCGCGCTGCTGCTGACCGAGTTCTCGCGCTGGCGCGCGGGCAAGCCCGGCTTCTTCAGTCCCGTGACGCCGGCGGGCCACGGCACGCCGATGAACGCCGCGCAGCTGCTGCTGGCGCCGCACGAGGGCAGCCGCGTCGCCGTCGAGTGCGGCGACGAGAGGCTCACCTACGCCGATCTGCGCGACCGCGTCGGACGCGCCGCGGCCGCCTGGCGCGCACGCGGCCTCAAGCCCGGCGACCGCGTCGCCATCAAGCTGCCCGACAGCCTGGACTGGATCGTCTGCTGGCTCGGCACGCTGTGGGCCGGTGGCGTCGCGGTGGGCGTGAACCCGCGCGTGCCGGCGCCCGAGTGGCAGTACATCCTCGAGGAAGCGGGCTTCAACGTCATCGTCGCCGAGTCCGACGCCGATACGCCCGAGCCCTGGCGCTCGCGCGTCATCACGCTGGCCGAGGGCCGCAGCCTCGTCGCCGCGGCGCAGCCGGTGGAGCCCGCACTCGTCGACCCCGAGACGCCGGCGTTCTGGCTGCACACCTCGGGCACCTCGGGCAAGCCCAAGGCGGTGGTGCACGCACACCGCTGCGCGCGCGAGGTCGGCCGCATCTCGGCCGAACGCATGGGCCTGCACGCCGACGACCGCCTGTTCGCGAGTTCCAAGCTCTTCTTTGCCTATCCCCTCACCAACCTGCTGCTGGCCGGCCTGCGCCTGGGCGCCACGCTAATCCTCGATCCGGCCTGGCCCACGCCCGAATCGGTCGCGGCGACGATCGCGCGCACCAAGCCGACCGTCCTCTTCAGCGTGCCCTCGCTCTACCGCACGCTGCTGCACGACGGCCGCGCGCCCGCGGTTCCCGCAGCGGGCGTGCGCATGTGCGTCTCCGCCGGCGAGGCGCTGCCGCCCAGCCTGCGCCAGGCCTGGCGCGAAGCCACCGGGCTGCCGATGATCGACGGCTACGGCGCTTCCGAAGTCCTGGTGCTGGTCCTCACCGCGGCGGAAGGCGACGATGCCCTGCACGTCTCGCCGGGCACCGAGGTGCAGCCGCTGGACCCGCAGGCCGCCGCCGCCGGCACGCCGACGCGACTGCTGATCCGCAGCCCCATGCAGGCGCTGGGCTACCTCGACCGCCCGGCGGCGCAGGCGGACAGCTTCCGCGACGGGCGCTTCTGCCCCGCCGACCTGTTCGTGCGCACTGAAGCCGGCAGCTGGCGCTTTGCCGGGCGCGAAGACTCGATGGTCAAGGTCAAGGGCCGCTGGGTGAACCTGGTCGATCTCGAGGAGCAGCTCGGTGCCGGCCTGCCGGGCCTGCGCGAAGGCGCGACGGTGTGGATCAACGACGCCGATGGCATGGGCGCGATCGCCTACTTCTACGCCGCCAACCCCGACGACGAGGAGCGGCTGCTGGCCGAGCTGCAGCAGCGCATCGCCGCGCTGCCGCCCTACAAGCGCCCGCTGCGCCTGCTTCCCATCGAGATGCTGCCGCGCACGCCCACCGGCAAGCTGCTGCGGCGCAAGCTGCAGGAACTGGAGCAGGAGACGCCCTGATCGACGCGGCGCGCGCGCCGGGCCCGGCGCCGCGGTGAGACGCTGCGGCGCGGCGAGGGCCTAGATCAGGTCCTCGCCGTCCAGCGCGTCGCGGTGGCCGAAGCCCAGCGCGTTGTCGATCACGTACAGCCGCTCGGGCCGGAAGCGGTACCAGGCCACCTGCGAGAGCGCGCGCGCGATCGCCATCGGCGCGCCGCCGCCGCGGCCGACCAGCGGGAAGCGCTGCGCGTAGAGCGCGATCGCGCGTTCGCCCTCGGCGCCCTGCAGTTCGATGCTCGTGCCCTCGGCCTGGATGCCCTTGATCTGCGGCCAGTCGCTGTAGTCGCGCTGGATCGTCACCGCGCAGCGCGGGTTGCGCGCGAGATCGCGCGCGTGCCGCGTCGAGGGCTTGGAGAGGAAGAAGAGGTCCAGTCCCTGGCTGGCGTAGAAGACCGCCGCGGCCCAGGGACGCCCGCCGTCGTAGGTGGCCAGCGTCATCACGTGGTGCTCCTGCAGCAGGGCCAGCGCGCGCGCGCGCACGGCCGCGCGGGGCTCGCTCACCGCGGCGACTCCGCGGCCTCGATGCCGGCCGCGGCCTCGGACCGGTTGCCGGCGTTCATCTCCTGCAGGCGCTTGAGCCGGTAGGCCAGCTGCGGCCGCGTCAGGCCGAGCAGGCGCGCCGCGGACGAGAGGTTGCCGCGCGCCTTGTCGACCGCGGTCTCGAGCAGCATCGCCTCCACCCGGTCCAGCGTCATGACGCCGTTCAGCACCGCTTCGCACAAGGCCTTGCCGGCTTCCCAGTTGCCGCCGCCGAGGCTGTCGACCATCTCGAGGCCGGCCTCGTGCAACTGCTGCGTGCTGCTCGGGAAAAGGTGCTGCACCTCGATGCGCGAACCCGCCGGCGCGAGGATGACGCCGCGCTCGACCATGTTCTGCAGCTCGCGCACATTGCCCGGCCAGGCGTAGGACAGCAGCGCGCGCTTGGCGAGGTCGGTGAAGCCGCGCAGCTTCTTGCCGTTGATCGTGGCGTGCTTGTCGAGGAAGTGCCGTGCCAGCGGCGAGATGTCCTCCTTGCGCTCGCGCAGCGGCGGGATGTCGATCTGGTAGGCGTTGAGCCGGTAGTAGAGGTCGGAGCGAAAGTGCCCGGCCTTCACCGCCTCGGCCAATTTCTGGTTCGTCGCGGCCACCAGCCGCACGTCGACCCGGCGCGGCTCGCCGCCCCCCAGGCGCTCGACTTCGCCCTCCTGCAGCACGCGCAGCAGCTTGCTTTGCGCAGGCAGCGGCAGCTCGCCGATCTCGTCGAGGAAGAGCGTGCCGCCGTCGGCGCGCTCGAAGCGCCCCGGGCGCGCGGTGAGCGCGCCGGTGTAGGCGCCCTTCTCGACGCCGAAGAGCTCGGCCTCGACGAGTTCGTGCGGTATCGCGGCGCAGTTGACGGCCACGAAGGACTTGTCGGCGCGCCGGCTCATGCGGTGCAGCGCGCGCGCGAACAGCTCCTTGCCCACCCCGGTCTCGCCCAGCAGCAGCACGCTGATCTGTGTTCCGGCGGCCGCGCGCAGCAGCTCCCAGGCCGCGCGAAAGCCCGGCGACTGGCCGATCATCTCCGCGCCCATGCCGTCCTTGAGGTCGATCGTCGAGCGCAGCTGCACCACCTGCGTCTGCAACTCCAGGATCTGATCGGCGATCGACTCGGGCGTGAAGAATCGCATGTGCTGCGCCGCGTCCTCCCATTCCTCGATCGGCTTGCCGACGATGCGGCAGTTCTCGTGCCCCATGCCGACGCACTCCACCTCCTTGAACAGGATCGGCCGCCCCATGAAGGCCGAGCCGTAGCCGCAGGCGTAGCCAATCTGCGTCCAGCACACCGGCTCGTGGTGGATGCCGTAGTAGTGGCGGTGCCACTGCCCCTCCCACGAGTTCTCCCACAGGAACTCGCCGTAGAAGCGGCCGGTGGCACGATCGAGTTCCAGCGCCACCGGCTGCACGCGCACGATGCCTTCGAGCGTGTGCAGCCGCGGCCCGGTCATGAAGGCCTCGTCGTCGGCGCACGACTGCGCGCGCTTGCGCGCGAGTTCGGCGTCGCGCACGCCCGAGGCGTAGCCCATGCGCATCAGCAGGCCCTGCGCGCGCTCCATGCCGAGCGTGTCGATCAGCTCGCGCCGCAGCAGCGCCTGCGCCTCCGCGTGCACGAGCAGCATGCGGTTCTCGTTCAGCCAGATCTGCCCGCTCTCCGGGCAGAAGCGCACCGGCGGATGCGACGACTCACCCGCATCCGCCGACGTCACGCTTCTCAGACGCGTCATCGGAACACCCCCTGATCGGCAAGATCTGCTTGTAGGCCTTCGACGCTCGCCAGGCCTTGAACGAAGTCAAGTCCGCGCGGCCTCTACGGGATTACGCGCGCCCGCCGGGCACGGCCGCGATCCGCCGCGCCCTCCGCCTGCCGGCAGTTCATCAATTGATGCATGCGGGCGTGGGTGCCGGAGCGATTTCACGAATTGAGCAAGTGCAGCCCGATCGCCCGCCGCCCGGGCCGGCACGTCCCGGCGCGGATCGGTCGACCAGGCTAGGGATGAACCCTCGAAAGCCGGGCGAAGCGGCGCCGGAGCCGCGGCTTGGCACGCGAACTGCTCACACGCAAGCGCGGCTTCGCCAAAGAGCCGGCCGACGTTTCCCCCTCGAACGAACAGGAGACACTCAATGAAGTTCCCGGTCCCTCACGACGTCAAGGCCAAGACCATTCCCGGCACCGAAGGCTGGGAGCGGATGTATCCGTACCAGTACCAGTTCGTCACCGACGACCCCGAGCGCAACCAGTACGAGAAGGACACCTTCTGGTTCTACGACGGGCTGCACTACCCCGAGCCGCTCTACCCCTTCGACACCATCTGGGACGAGGCCTGGTACCTGGCGCTGTCGCAGTTCAACAACCGCATCTTCATGGTGCCGCCGGTGCGTGGAGTCGACCACCGGATGATCAACGGCTACGTCTACATCTCGCCGGTGCCGGTGAAGAACCCCGAGGAGATCGGCAGCCGCGTGCCGCACTTCATGGAGCGCGCGGGCTACTACTACAAGAACTGGGACGATCTCGAGGCGAAATGGAAGGTCAAGATGGAGGCGACCATCCGCGAGCTGGAGACGCTGCAGATCCCGGCGCTGCCCGAGATGGAGGACATGAGCGTCGTCACCGACGCCGTCGGCGAGTCGCGCGGCTACCACCTGCTCAAGTCCTACGACGATCTCATCAACCTCGGCATCAAGTGCTGGCAGTACCACTTCGAGTTCCTGAACCTGGGCTACGCCGCCTACGTGTTCTTCCTCGACTTCGTGCAGAAGCAGTTCCCGAGCATCCCGGCGCAGCGCGTGACGCAGATGATCTCGGGCATCGACGTCATCATGTACCAGCCCGACGACGAGCTGAAGAAGCTCGCCGTCAAGGCCGTCGAGCTGGGCATCGCTGACCTCGTCAAGGCCAGCCCCGAGTGGACCGTCGTCGAATCCGGCCTGCGCGCCAACGAGAAGGGGCGCGAGTGGCTGATGGCGTTGAACCTGGCCAAGGAGCCCTGGTTCAACGTCTCCACCGGCACCGGCTGGTTCCACCACGACCGCTCGTGGAACGACCAGATGAACGTGCCGCTGACGGGCATCCAGACCTATATCGACAAGATCCGCGCCGGCGTTTCGATCGAGCGTCCGACGGAGAAGGTGCGCGCCGAGCGCGACCGCATCATCGCCGAGTACCGCGACCTCATCACCAACGAGGCCGATCGCAAACAGTTCGACGAGCTGCTGGGCTGCGCCAAGACGGTGTTCCCGTACGTCGAGAACCACCTCTTCTACGTCGAGCACTGGTTCCACTCGGTGTTCTGGAACAAGATGCGCGAGGTCGCCGCGATCCTGCAGACGCACGGCGTCATCAAGGAGATCGAGGACGTCTGGCTGCTGCGCCGCGACGAGATCAAACAGGCGCTGTGGGACATCGTCACCGCCTGGGCCACCGGCGTCACCCCGCGCGGCACCAAGACCTGGCCGCCGGAGATCGAATGGCGCAAGGGCGTGATGGAGAAGTTCAAGACCTGGTCGCCGCCGGCGGCCATCGGCACCGCCCCGGAAGTCATCCAGGAGCCCTTCACCATCGTGCTCTGGGGCGTGACGAACAAGTCGCTCGCCGACTGGGCCGAGGTGCAGGAGATCGGCGACCCCGAGAAGGTCACCGAGCTCAAGGGCTTCGCCGGCAGCCCCGGCATCGTGAAGGGCAAGGCGCGCGTGTGCCGCACCGTGGCCGAGGTCGGCGAACTGAAGGAAGGCGAGATCCTGGTCGCGCCGACGACCTCGCCCTCGTGGGCGCCGGCGTTCGCCAAGATCGGTGCCTGCATCACCGACGTCGGCGGCGTGATGAGCCACGCCGCCATCGTCTGCCGTGAGTACGGCATGCCGGCGGTGGTCGGCACCGGGCACGCGACCAAGATCATCCGCAGCGGCATGATGCTGCGGGTGGACGGCTCCACGGGCCTGATCAGCATCGAGCGCTGAAGATGGAGGCAGCCGTGCAAACGTTGTCAACGCAAGCATCGAACCCTCAGGCGGCACCGACGGTGCGCTGGTTCGAGGAGTGCGACAAGGACTCGCTGCCCGAGGTCGGCGGCAAGTGCGCGTCGCTGGGCGAACTGATCCGCATGGGCGTGCGCGTGCCCCCGGGCTTCGCGGTCACGACGCACGGCTGCACCCGCTTCCTGCGGGAAGCGGGCATCCTGCCCGAGATCGGCAAGCTGGTGCACGGCCTGCCGCACGACGACATCCTGCGCCTGGAAGAGGCCTCGGCCAGGATCCGCGAGATGATCGAGTCGCGCCCGATGTCGATCGAGTTCGAGGACGAGGTCGCCGAGGCCTACCGCTGCCTGTCGCTGCGCTGCGGGCTGCCGGCCACGCCGGTGGCGGTGCGCTCCTCCGCCACGGCCGAGGACCTGCCGGGCGCCAGCTTCGCCGGACAGCAGGACACCTACCTGTGGATCCGCGGCGCCGAGGAGGTGCTGCATCACGTGCGGCGCTGCATCTCGAGCCTCTACACCGCGCGCGCCATCGGCTACCGCCAGAAGATGGGCTTCGCCCACGAGGAGGTCGCCATCAGCGTGGGCGTGCAGAAGATGGCCAACGCCTACACCGCAGGCGTGATGTTCACCGTGCATCCGGCCAACGGCGACCGCTCGGTGATCGTCATCGATTCCAACTACGGCTTCGGCGAATCGGTCGTCTCCGGCGAGGTGACACCCGATCACTTCGTCGTCAACAAGGTGACGCTGGACATCACCGAGCGCACGATCTCGCGCAAGGAGCACTGCTACACGGTCGACCTGAAGACGCAGCGCAGCCACCTGATCGAGGTGCCGATCGAGCGCCAGACCGTGCAGTCCCTCGTCGACGACGAGATCAGCGAGCTGGCCTGGATGGGCAAGCAGATCGAGAAGCACTACGGCCGCCCGATGGACGTCGAATGGGCGGTCGACAAGGACGTGCCCTCGGGCAGCAACATCTTCATCCTGCAGGCGCGCCCCGAGACCGTGTGGAGCGCCAAGGCCAAGGCCGCGGCCGAGGACTCCAGCAAGGAGGCGACCTCGGCCATGAACTACATCATCTCCGGCCTGCTCTCGGGCCGGAAGGTGAGCTGACCAACCCGAAGGAGGGCCAAGCGTGCTCGTACGCAACTGGATGAAGCCGACACCCGAGACGGTGACCGGCGACACGCTGCTCAGCGAAGCCAACCGCATCTTCTCCGAGACCAGCGTGCAGGGGCTGCCGGTGGTCGAGGACGGCCGCCTGCGCGGCCTGCTCACCCGGGTCAACTGCCTGCGCGCGGCGCACCACGTCGCGCGCACGCAAAGCCCGGACGAATTCGCCTTCTTCTCGACGCGGCTGCGCGTGCGCGACCTGATGGTGCGCAACCCCGCCACCGTGCAGGCCGACGACACGATGGAGTCGGTGCTGCAGAAGGGGCAGGAGCTGCAGGTCGCGCAGTTCCCGGTGATGGACAAGGGCAACGTCGTCGGGCTGATCTCGTCCAACGAGATCTTCGCCCTCGCGGCGCACTTTCTCGGTGCCTTCGAGCGACGCAGCGGCGTCACGCTGGCACCGATGGCCATCGTCCCCGGCACCATCGGGCGCGTCACCGACGCGGTCGAGAAGGCCGGCGCCGAGGTCGTCGCCATCTACCCGATCGGCTGCGGCAAGCCCGGTACCGCGCTGAAGAAGCTGATCGTGCGCTTCCACGGGCCCAGTGTCGAAGCGGTCACCGCCGCACTCGAAGCCTCCGGCTGGGCGGTGATCGAGTCGGTCCAGGACGCACAGGCCGTCGCCAAGGCGGCCGCCTGAATCCAAGGCCGGCCACGCGCCGTCATTCCAACTTCCCACCATTCCACGGACAACAGGAGCACTCACAAATGGATCTGCGCAGCTACATCGCCCAATGCGACCAGGCCGGCGAACTCAAGCGCATCGGCGCCGAGGTCGACTGGAATCTCGAGGTGTCGCACATCTCCAAGCTGGTGGAGGAGAGCAAGGGCCCGGCGCTGCTGTTCGAGAACGTCAAGGGTTATTCGACGCCGATCTTCACCGGCGCCTTCGCCACCACCAAGCGGCTGGCGATCATGCTCGGCCTGCCGCACGGCAATTCGATCTGCGAATCGGCGCAGGCCTGGATGAGGAAGAGCATCAGCGCCGAGGGCCTGATCAAGGCCAAGGAGGTCAAGGACGGCCCGGTGCTCGAGAACGTGCTCCAGGGCGACAAGGTCAACCTGGAGATGTTCCCGGTGCCGCGCTTCTTTCCGCTGGACGGCGGGCGCTACATCGGCACCACGGTCTTCGTCGTACTGAAGGATCCCGAGACCGGCGAGACCAACCTCGGCACCTACCGCATGCAGATGCTCGACAACAAGAGCTGCGGCGTGCAGATCCTGCCGGGCAAGCGCGGCGAGCGCATCATGAAGAAGTACGCCAAGATGGGCAAGAAGATGCCCGCCGCGGCGGTGATCGGCTGCGACCCGCTGCTCTTCATGGCCGGCACGCTGATGCACAAGGGCGCCAGCGACTTCGACATCACCGGCACCGTGCGCGGCCAGCAGGCCGAGTACCTGATGGCGCCGATGACCGGCCTGCCCGTCCCCGCGGGCGCGGAGATCGTGCTCGAAGGCGAGATCGACCCCAACAACTTCCGCCCCGAAGGCCCGTTCGCCGAGTACACGGGCTACTACACCGACGAGCTGCACAAGCCGATCCCCAAGCCGGTGCTCGAGGTCAAGCAGATCCTGCATCGCAACAACCCGATCCTCTGGGCCACGGGCCAGGGCCGCCCGGTCACCGACGTGCACATGCTGCTGTCCTTCACGCGCACGGCCACGCTGTGGACCGAGCTCGAGAAGATGAAGATCCCCGGCATCCAGAACGTCTGCGTGCTGCCCGAGTCGGCCGGCCGCTTCTGGGCCGTGGTCTCGGTCAAGCAGGCCTACCCGGGGCACTCGCGCCAGGTCGCCGACGCCGTCATCGGCAGCAACACCGGCAGCTACGGCATCAAGGGCGTGATCACGGTCGACGAGGACATCGCCTCCGACGACCTGCAGCGCGTCGTCTGGGCGCTGTCCTGCCGCTACGACCCGATGCGCGGCACCGAGCTGATCAAGCGCGGCCGCTCGACGCCGCTCGATCCTGCGCTCGATCCCGACGGCGACAAGCTCACCACCTCGCGCATCCTGATGGACGCCTGCATCCCCTACGAGTGGAAGCAGAAGCCCGTCGAGTCGCGCCTGGACGAGGAGACGGTGGCGCGCGTGCGCGGCCGCTGGGCCGAGTTCGGCCTGGGTTGAGGGGAGGACGACGATGGCTACCCGAACCGCCAAGGCCGTCCCGGCCGCCGGGCAAGGCGCCAAGCGCGCGAAGGACGATGGCAAGCGCGCGAAGGACGAAGGCAAGCGCGCGCGCAATGCCGAGCTCGGGCGGCTGCTCTCCAGCCTGCCCTGCCCCCAGGCGCTGCTGTGCGTGCGCAGCGGCGACGTCACCGACGTCGCGGCGGTGACGGCGATGTGGGTCTCCTACGACCCGGTGATCGTCGCCGTCTACCTGCACCCGGGCATGCGCACGCACAAGCTCGTCAACCAGGGCCGGCACTTCACGATCAACGTCGTCGACGAGGCGCAGAACGCCAAGGCGCTGCTCGCCGGCTCGATCAAGGGCGACGACCCGGACAAGCTCGAGAAGCTCGCGCTGCGCCTGGAGCCCTCGGAGTCGGTCGCCAGTCCGCGCGTCGCCGGGAGCGCGGCGAACTACGAATGCCGCGTGCTCAAGGTCGCCGCCTGCGGCGACCATGACCTCTTCCTCGGCCTCGTGACCGGCTGGAACGTGCGCAAGGGCGGCAAGCCCGTCGTGCGCTGGGGCGGCGCCAGCCGCGCCGTCGGCGCCGCGCTCGAGGGCCCCGTCGTCAAGTACCCGCATTGAACATCGAACCGCGCCCCCGCGCAGAGCATCCGGAGAACCGCATGGACAAAGCCAAGAACGTGAAGCTGGTCATCCTCGACGTCGATGGCGTGATGAGCGATGGCCGCATCGTCATCGACGACAACGGCGTCGAGCAGCGCAACTTCGACATCAAGGACGGCTTCGCCGTCGTCGCGCTGCAGATGAGCGGCATCGACGTCGCCATCATCACCTCGAAGAAGTCCGGCTCGGTGCGCCACCGCGCCGAGGAACTGAAGATCAAGCGCTTCCACGAGGGCATCAAGAAGAAGACCGAGCCCTACGAGCAGATGCTCGCCGAGATGGGCATCGACGATTCGCAGGTCGCCTACGTCGGCGACGACCTCGTCGACCTCTCGATGATGAAGCGCGTGGGCCTGCCGATCGCCGTCGCCGACGCCGTCGAGGAGGTGAAGCATGCCGCCGCCTACGTCACCAAGGCGCGCGGCGGCTACGGCGCCGTGCGCGAGGCCGCCGAGATGATCCTCAAGACCCAGGGCAAGTGGGACGCGATCCTCTCCAAGATCGCCTGACAGCGGGTCAGCCGACCCTTCGTAGCAACCCTCCGTTCACGCAACGGCAAACAGGAGCAAGTTCAAGTGGCCAACGCCCCCCGCAGCAATCGTGAGTTCGTCGAGGCCCTCATCGCCTCCGGCGACGCGGTGCGCATCGCGCAGGAAGTCGACTGGGAGAACGAGGCCGGCGCCATCGTGCGCCGCGTCTGCGAGCTCGCCGCCCCCGCGCCGCTGATGGAAAGCATCAAGGACTACCCCGGCTTCCGCTACTTCGGCGCGCCGCTGTCCACCTATCGCCGCATGGCGATCTCGATGGGTCTGGACCCCAAGACGCCGCTGCCCGAACTCGGCCGCGAGTACCTGAAGCGCACCAACGGCGAGCCCGTCGCGCCGGTGATCGTCAAGCGCGAGGACGCGCCCTGCAAGGAGAACATCCTCAAGGGCAAGGACGTCGACCTCTGCCGACTGCCGGTGCCGCTGGTGCACGACGGCGACGGCGGCCGCTACGTCGGCACCTGGCACGCCGTGATCACCAAGCATCCGGTGCGCGGCGACGTGAACTGGGGCATGTACCGGCAGATGATGTTCGACTCGCGCACCATGTCCGGCGCAGTCTTCCCCTTCTCCGACCTCGGCAAGGCGCTCACCGAGTACTACCTGCCGCGCGGCGAGACCTGCCCGTTCGCCACCGCCATCGGCCTGTCGCCGCTGGCGGCGATGGCGGCCTGCGCGCCCTCGCCCATCCCCGAGCCCGAGCTCACCGGCATGCTTGCCGGCGAGGCGGTGAAGCTCGTCAAGTGCGAGACCAACGACCTCGAGGTGCCGGCCGATGCCGAGATCATCATCGAGGGCGAGATCCTGCCCGACTACAAGGTCGAGGAAGGCCCCTTCGGCGAGTACACCGGCTACCGCACCAGCCCGCGCGACTTCCGCGTCACCTTCCGCGTCAACTGCATCACCTACCGCAACAACGCGACGATGACGATCTCCAACATGGGCGTGCCGCAGGACGAGGGGCAACTGCTGCGCTCGTTCTCGCTCGGCCTCGAGCTGGAGAAGCTGCTCAAGAGCCAGGGCATCCCGGTCACCGGCGTCTACATGCACCCGCGCTCGACGCACCACATGATGATCGTCGGCGTGAAGCCGACCTACGCCGGCATCGCGATGCAGATCGCGCAGCTCGCCTTCGGCTCCAAGCTCGGGCCCTGGTTCCACATGGTGATGGTGGTCGACGACCAGACCGACATCTACAACTGGGACGAGGTCTATCACGCGTTCTGCACGCGCTGCAACCCCGAGCGCGGCATCCACGTCTTCAAGAACACCACCGGCACGGCGCTCTACCCGCACGCCAACCCGCACGACCGCAAGTACTCGATCGGCTCGCAGGTGCTCTTCGACTGCCTGTGGCCGGTCGACTGGGACAAGATCAACGACGTGCCCTCGCTCGTGTCCTTCCGCAACGTCTACCCCAAGGACGTGCAGGAGAAGGTGCTCTCCAACTGGACCAAGTACGGCTACCCGCCGGTGGCCCTCTGACCGGCCGCCCCGCAGAGTCACAGGAAAGGACATTCGCAATGAGTCAATGGGAAGTCTTCGTCTCCGACCTGTCCGAACTGCCCGAGGGCAAGGACCTGGAACTGACGATCCGCACGCTCGACCCGGGCATCCACAAGTACACCTACAAGCGCGCCAAGGTGCGCGTGTCGACGACGCTCGACGCGCTGCCCGACAGCCTGCAGGTGCGCTACGGCCGAGGACAACTGGCGCCGCAGCGCTTCTCGGTGAAGGTGCTCGAGGAGGTCGAGCGCCTGCCCGCGAAGTACCGCTGAGCGCAAGAGGGAGCGGCACATGGCCTGGCGCGACCTGCGTGCACTGATCGACGGTCTCGGCAGCGGCGTGCGCCGCGTCGGCGAACGCTTCTCCCCCCGCTTCGAGATCGCGGCGGCGCTGCGCGAGGCGCGCGCCGACGCGCCGGCGCTGCTCTTCGACTCGATCGAGGGCTACCCCGGCTGGCGCGTCTACGGCAACCTGATCGCCAACCGCGAGCGCATGGCGCGCGCCTTCGAGACCACGCCGGAAGCGCTCGCCGAGACCTACCTGCAGCGGCGCCAGCAGGGCATCGATCCGGTCGGCGCCACGCAGGTGCCGGTGAAGGACGTCGTCGTCACGCACGACGACGACCTCACCGGCCTGCTGCCCATCCTCACCCACCACGAGCACGACGCCGCGCCCTACATCACCACCGGCGTCGTGCTCTGCAGCGAGCCCGGCACCGGACGCCGCGGCATGGGCATCCACCGCATGCAGGTGCACGGGCCCCGGCGGCTCGGCCTGTTCCTGGCCAACCCGCCGCTCACCCTCTTCCACGCCGCGGCCGAAGCGCGCGGCGAGCCGCTGGAGGTGGCGATCGCGCTCGGCCTCGAGCCCGCGATCGTCGTCGCCTCCGTGTGCAAGGTCGGGCCGCTGGTGCCCGACAAGATGGCGATTGCTGGCGCGCTGCGCGGCGAGCCGGTGCCGCTGATTCGCGGCGAGACCGTCGACGTGATGGTGCCGGCGCGCGCCGAGATCGTCATCGAGGGCCGCGTGCTGCCCGGCGTGCGCCAGCACGAAGGCCCGTTCGGCGAGAACACCGGCGCCTACTTCAGCAACGAGAGCGCGGTGATCGAGGTCACCGCCGTCACGCATCGACGCGAGCCGCTCTACCCCGGCCTCACGCCCTGGGCGGCCGACGTCGACATGCTGCTGTGGCTCGCGGCCGGCACCGAGATGCTGCGCCAGTTGCGCGAGCACGTGGCCGGCGTCGCCGACCTCGAGATCGCCAGCGGCACGGCCGGCTTCGCGATGGTCGTCGCCGTCTCGGGCACCTCGCGCTCCGAAGTTCGGCGGCTCATCCACCTGGCGCTGGCGTTCGACAAGCGGCTGAAGTCGGTCACCGTCGTCGACGACGACGTCGACATCCGCAACCCGCGCGAAGTCGCGTGGGCGCTGGCCACGCGGCTGCGGCCGGCTCACGATACGATCATCATTTCCGGCACCGATGCCTACGTCATCGACCCCTCGGCCAGCGGCGCCGGGCAGGGTTCGAAGATCGGCTTCGACGCCACGCGCGGCGACGGCAGCGCCTCCGACAAGGCCCGGCTCGAGCCCCGGGCCCTGGCCAAGGCGCGCGCCGTGCTCGGCGAGCTGATGGGCTGAACGTGAGACGCCGGCCGCGCCGGCACAGCAAAGAGGATGACGATGCGACTCGTGGTGGGAATGTCCGGGGCCAGCGGCGCGATCTACGGCGTGCGCATCCTCGAGGTGCTGAAGGAACTGCAGATCGAGACGCACCTGGTGATGTCCGACTCGGCCAAGCGGACCATCATCTACGAGACCGACCGCAGCATCGAGGAGATGAAGGCGCTGGCCACGCACGTGCACGAGTTGAACGACGTCGGCGCCTGCATCTCGAGCGGCTCCTTCCGCCACGACGGCATGGTCATCGCGCCCTGCTCGATCAAGACCCTGTCGGCGCTGGCGCATTCCTTCAACACCAACCTGCTGATCCGCGCCGCCGACGTGACGCTGAAAGAACGCCGCAAGCTCGTGCTGATGGTGCGCGAGACGCCGCTGCACCTGGGCCACCTGCGCCTCATGACGCAGGTCACCGAGACCGGCGCCGTGCTCGTGCCGCCGCTGCCGGCCTTCTACCACCGGCCCAGGACGCTGGACGACGTCATCAACCAGTCGGTCAACAAGGCGCTGGACCAGTTCGGCATCGACTGCAGCCTGTTCCAGCGCTGGACCGGCAACGAAGAACGCGAACATGCCCGCGCCCGCAGCGCCGACCGCGCCTGAGATCCAAGCCCCAGCGGACGCGGCCGACGCCGCCAACGCGGCCGGTGAGGCTGCCGCCTTCGCCGGCGTCGTCTGCAGCGGCGTCGGCGAAGCGGCGGGCTTCCTCGCCATCGACTGGGTGCGCCAAGGCCTGCAGCGCGCCTTCGGCTTCGAACCCTGGTCGGGCACGCTCAACCTGCGCATGCAAGGCGCCGACTGGCAGCGCTGGCGCGCCCGTCTCTTCGAGCATCCTGCCATCGTGCTCGCACCCGCACCCGGTTTCTGCCCCGCGCGCTGCTTCGCGGTGCGCCTGGCCGACCGGCTCGACGGCGCGATCGTCTTCCCCGAAGTTCCCGGCTACCCGGACGACAAGCTCGAGATCGTCGCGCCGCTGCACCTGCGCACCGCCCTCGCGCTGCAGGACGGCGACCGCCTGCGCGTGCAGGTGAAGACCGCGGCCACCTCATGAGCAAGGCCACCCGCAGCCTCGACGCGCCCACGCTCGAACTGCTCGCCAAGGGCAGCCCGGTGCTGTTGCTGAGCGCCGACGCGAAGGGCCGCCCGCACGCCACCTACTCATGGGCGATCGCGCTGAACGACAAGCGCCTGCGCATCGGCGTCGACCGCGGCGGCCACACCAGCGCCAACTGGCAGAGGAGCGGCCTGGCCGCCATCCAGATCGTCGGCCAGGGCGGCCGCAACCTGCTCATCGACGGCCGCGCCCGGCAACTCGCCCCGGCCCTGCAATGCGAAGCCGCGATGGAACCCTGGGAACTCGCGATCCAGAGCGTGCTGGACCAATCCTGGCCCGGCGTGGCGACGAGCAGCCTGCGCTACCGCTGGCCGCGCGAGCGCGCCGCGGCGATGCGGCGGTTCGAGAAGGGGCTTTATCGGGAGTTGCTTGGCATCGGCGGCGCTCGACGCTGAGGCGCAGCGGATCTGTCACGTCCTCGATGGACTGCAGGACCTCGGTGCCCATATCCCGGGGGGCCTCCAGCTTGGCGATCGCCTCGGGGTCGAGCTTCCCTGGCCTCGAGGCCCCGAGCTTGTCCATCAAACACCTTCCTCATTCGGGCGACCCCCGTCGTCCCCGGCGTCCGAATTGCCATCGTCCTGCGCAAGCTGCCGCACGATGGTGACCGGCACCGTCGCCGTCGTCAGCACGGCCAGCGCGACCTTGCCCAGGCCGCCCGCCTCGGGGTGGCCGGCGCCGCGGGCGCCGAGCAGGATCAGGTCGCAGCCGTAGTTCTCGGCGAGTTCGGGGATCAGGTTCTCGGGCGCGCCGCCGGCGACCTCGCTCTCGAAGCCGTGGCCGGCGGCTTCGAGCAGGGCTTCGGCCGGGCGCAGCAGGTCGGCGCCGGCGGCGCTGCGCACGGCGTCGATGCGCTCGGCGTCGTGCGCCGTCATCACTTCGTAGAGCGAGGCCGGCTCCTGCACGTTGACGAGCACGAAGCTGCACGGCAGGCCCGCCGCGGCCAGATCCATCGCAAAGCGCAGCGCCGCAAGCGCCCCCGCCGACCCATCGATCGCCACCAGCAGCTTCATCGCCAAGGCCTCCCGCCAAACATTCGATGCGCCATCATGCCAGCGGCGGCGAGACCACGCGGGCATGGCGCAACGGCCCAGCCGTGCGGGGCACTGGGCGCGCCAGCGGCGATGCCGCACGATCCCGAGCATCGTGTCTCCCGGCTTTCGACATTTTACTCAATGCATTGAGTAAAATTACCCAGCATGCCGAGCAAACCGAGACCGCCGTATCAGCGCCCGCAGTCCGTCGTGCTGGCGGCGCGCCTGGCCGAGCCGCGGCGCTTCATCCAGGTGGTGGCGGGGCCGCGGCAGGTGGGCAAGTCCACGCTGGTGCAGCAGGTGACGGAGGGCCTGGCGATGCCGGTGCGTCAGGCCAGCGCGGACGAGCCCACGCTGCGCGGCGCCGAGTGGATCGCCCAGCAGTGGGAGGCGGCGCGGCTGTCGATCGCCGATGCACGAGGCGCGCTGCTGGTGCTGGACGAGATCCAGAAGATCCCCGGCTGGTCGGAAACCGTCAAGCGCCTGTGGGACGAGGACACGCGCGCAAAACGTCGGCTCAAGGTCGTGCTGCTCGGGTCGTCGCCGCTGCTGATCGCGCGGGGCTTGACCGAGAGCCTGGCCGGGCGCTTCGAGCTTCTGCCGCTGTCGCATTGGTCGTTCGCCGAGATGCATGCGGCCTTCGGCTGGTCCCTGGACGAGTATGTCTTCCACGGCGGCTACCCCGGGGCGGCGCCGCTGATCGGCGAGCCCGCGCGCTGGACGCGCTACGTGCTGGACAGCCTGATCGAAACCTCGATCTCGCGCGACGTGCTGCTGCTCACGCGGGTCGACAAGCCTGCGCTGTTGCGGCGGCTCTTCGAGCTGGCGTGCCGCTATTCGGGGCAGGTGCTCTCCTACACGAAGATGCTCGGTCAGTTGCAGGACGCGGGCAACGCGACCACGCTGGCCCATTACCTCGACCTGCTGGCGGGCGCGGGCATGGTCTGCGGCGTGCCCAAGTACGCGGGCGATGTGGCGCGCAGCCGTGGCTCGAGCCCGAAGCTGCAAGTGCTCAACACGGCCTTGATGACGGCGACTTGCGGCTGCACGCGAGCCCAGGCGCGCGGCGACGGCGAGTTCTGGGGCCGCCTGGTGGAATCGGCCGTGGGTGCCCATCTGGCCAATGCGGCCCTGCGCGGCGAATGCAAGCTGCACTACTGGCGCGAGCGCAACCAGGAGGTGGACTTCGTCGTGCAGGCCAGCCGCATGCTGACCGCCATCGAGGTCAAGAGCGGCCGCGCGCCGCAGGCTCACGCCGGCACGGCCGCATTCGTGAAGGCCTTCAAGCCCGGCCGTACGCTGCTCGTGGGCGGCGATGGCCTTGCGCTGGACGAGTTCCTGATGCACCCCGTGGCGCATTGGGTGAGCGCCTGAGGGTCCCCCGCCGCGCCCTCGCGTCGAGACTTCGAGTCGGGAGCCGGTCGCCCCCTCGGGCATGATGCGCCCATGAGCATCCGCAACCTCGACGCCCTCTTCGACCCGGCCTCGGTGGCCGTCATCGGCGCTTCGGCGCGGCCCGGCCGTGTCGGCAGCACGGTCTGGCGCAACCTGCGCCTGGGCGGCTACGCCGGCCGGCGGATGGCCGTGAACCCGAACGCCACCGTACTCGACGGCATTCCCGTCGTGCCGCGCGTGCAGGACCTGCCCGAGGCGCCCGAGCTCGCGGTGATCTGCACGCCGCCGGCCACGGTGCCCGGGCTGATCGCCGAGCTCGGCGCGCGCGGCACGCGCGCCGCCGTGGTCATGACCGCCGGCCTCAGTGCCGAGCAGCGGCAGGCGATGCTCGACGCCGCGCGCGTGCACCTGCTGCGCATCATCGGCCCCAACTGCCTCGGGCTGCTGGCGCCGCACGCGCGGCTCAACGCCAGCTTCTCGCACGTCGACGCCACACCTGGCACACTGGCCTTCATCTCCCAGTCCGGCGCCCTGGCGACCTCGATGCTGGACTGGGCGCGCGGGCGCGGCGTCGGCTTCTCGCACCTGGTGTCGCTCGGCGAGCGCTCGGACGTCGACTTCGGCGACCTGCTCGACTGGCTCGCCAGCGATGCGCGCACGCGCGCCATCCTGCTCTACATCGAGTCGATCGAGGCGCCGCGCAAGTTCCTGTCGGCCGCGCGCGCGGCGGCGCGCAACAAGCCGGTCATCGTCGTCAAGGCCGGGCGTTCGGCGCAGGGCGCGGCAGCGGCGGCATCGCACACCGGCGCCCTGGCCAGCGCCGACATCGTCTTCGATGCCGCCATCCGCCGCGCCGGCATGCTCCGCGTGGACACGCTGCAGGATCTCTTCGTCGCCGCGGAGGTGCTGTCCCACATGCGCGGCAGCCTCGTCGACGGCGACACGACCGCGCCCGAGCGGCTGACGCTGGTCACCAACGGCGGCGGCGCCGGCGTCATGGCGGCCGACGCCGCGGCCGCGGCCGGTCTGGAGCTGGCCGCCCTGCCCGAGGCCACGCGCGACGCGCTGGACGCCTTCCTCCCGGCCAACTGGTCGCGCGCCAACCCGGTGGACATCATCGGCGACGCTCCGGTCGAGCGCTACGTGCACACGCTGCAGGCGCTGCTGCAGGCGCCGCAGACCGGCACGGTGGTCTTCATGCATTCGCCCACCGCCATCGTCCCCAGCGCCGAGATTGCCGCGGCGCTGCTGCCGCTGGCCGCGGCGCAGCCGCAGCGCATCGTCGCCGGCTGGATCGGCGGCCCCGGGGTGGCGCAGGCGCGCGAGCGCTTCCAGGCCGCCGGCATCCCGAGCTACGACACGCCGGAGCAGGCGGTGCAGGCCTGCGCGATGCTCGCCACCTACCGCCGCAACCAGGCGCTGCTGCTGCAGGCGCCGGCGGCGCACACGGCGCCGGCCACGCCGGACCTGGCACGCATCGACTCGATCATCGCGGCCTCGCTCGCCGAAGGGCGCGAGATGCTCACCGAGCCCGAGGCCAAGGGGCTGCTGGAGGCGGCGGGCATCCCGGTCACCGGCACGCGCGTCGTCGGCGCCGACGCCGACGCCGCCGTCGCCGCGGCCGGGGAGATCGGCTACCCGGTGGTGCTGAAGATCCTCTCGCCCGACATCAGCCACAAGAGCGACGTCGGCGGCGTCGTGCTGCGCCTGGAGGACGAGGCCGCGCTGCGCCACGCCGTGCAGGCCATGCTCGCGCGCGTCAAGCGGCTGCGGCCGGACGCGCGCATCAGCGGCTTCACGGTGCAGACGATGGTGATCCGGCCGCAGGCGCAGGAGATCATCGTCGGCAGCCACGTCGACCCGCTGTTCGGGCCGGTGATCCTCTTCGGCCAGGGCGGCACCGCGGTCGAGGTCGTCGCCGACCGCGCGGTCGCGCTGCCGCCGCTGAACGAGCCGCTGGCCAAGGCCTTGATCGCGCGCACGCGCATCGCGCGGCTGCTCGCCGGCTGGCGCGACGTTCCCGCCGCCGACGAGGCGGCGGTCGTGCGCGTGCTCACCACGCTGTCGCAGCTGCTGGCGGACGAACCGCGCATCGCCGAGATCGACATCAACCCGCTGCTGGCCGACGCCCAGGGCGTGATCGCCCTCGACGCGCGCGTGCGCGTCTCGGCCGCAGCACCGGGCGGCGCGGCGCGCTTTGCGATCCGACCCTACCCGAGCGAGCAGGTCGAGACCCTGCGCTGGCGCGAGCAGGCGCTGACGCTGCGACCGATCCGCCCCGAGGACGAGGCGCAGCACCTGGCCTTCCTCGAGCGGCTGGACCCGATCGACATCCGCATGCGCGTCTTCTACAGCCGCCGCAGCATCGAGCGCAGCGAGCTGGCGCGGCTGACGCAGATCGACTACGAACGCGAACTGGCATTCCTGGCCACGCGAGGCGAAGGCGCCGCGCAGGAGACGCTTGGCGTGGCGCGGGCGACGATCGATCCGGACAACGCCGAGGCCGAGTTCGGCATCGTCGTGCGCAGCGACCTGAAGGGCGAGGGCCTGGGCGAGCTGCTGATGAGCAAGCTCATCCGCCACCTGCGCGAACGCGGCACGCAGCGGCTCGTCGGCATCGTGCTGCGCGAGAACGCGCGCATGCTCGAGCTGGCGCGCGCGCTCGGCTTCGAGGAAGAGCGCATCGCGGCCGACGCCGACAGCCTGCGCATCGTGCTGCCGCTGCGCTGACGGCCGCGCCGCGGCAAGCGGCGCGGTCCTCGGTCAGGACCCTTGAAAGCGCATGCGGCACGCCCACATTCGGTTGCATCGGGGCGGCGCTTGGCCCCCCCGAGGACGATGGAGGAACCGCATGTATCGCAGCCTGTTTCCACGTGACCTGTTTGCCGAGTTCGATCGCCTGCAGCGCGGCCTCGGTGGCGCTTTCGAATATTCGCCGGCCATCCGCGGCCTCGGCCGTGGCGGCTATCCGGCGCTGAACGTGGGCCACACGCCCACCGGCGTCGAGGTCTTCGCCTTCGCGCCAGGCCTGGACCCGGCCTCGGTCGACGTGCAGCTCGACCGCGGCGTGCTCACCATCGCCGGCGAGCGCAGGGCCGCTGCCCCCGCCGCCAGCGACGAGAAGACTACGCTGCACCTGAACGAGCGCTTCGCCGGGCGCTTCCGCCGTGTCGTCAGCATGCCCGACGACATCGACGCCGCCAGCGTGCAGGCCAGCTTTCGCGACGGCGTGCTGCGCGTGAGCGCGCAGCGCAAGGCCGCTACGCAGCCGCGCCGCATCGAAGTGCAGTGAAGCCAGGAGGAAATCGACCATGAACGACGTCAAGCGCAACACCCAGACGAGCGAGCGCCCGCAACCGGCGCTGCTGCCGCCCGTGGACGTGATCGAGGACGCCTCGGGCATCACGCTCTATGCCGACATGCCCGGCGTGCCGCGCGACAAGCTCGGCCTGCGCGTGGAGGACGACCAGCTCACGCTCGAGGGCGAGATCGATCTCGCCTTCACCGAGGGCCTGCAGTCCACCCACGCCGAGCTGACGCTGCCGCGCTACCGCCGCGCCTTCACGCTCAGCAAGGAGCTGGATGCCGGCAAGATCAGCGCCGAGTTCGCCCAAGGCGTGCTGCGCGTGCGCATCCCCAAGGCCGAGCACGCGCAGCCGCGACGCATCGAGGTGCGGATCGGCTGAGCGACCTGCGGCCCGCCGCGGCGGGCCGATGGGTGGTGCGCGGCGGACCGTGCGCGACTAGCATCGGCCATCGGACCGAACCGGTCCGGCGCTTGGGGAGGCCGGCATGCCCATCGAACCCGGACGGTCGCGGACGCCGCGACCGCGGCGGCCGCGACGGCTGTTGCTCGCCGTGCTCTTCACCGTCGCGGCCCTCGTCGGTTGCGGCGGCGGCTTCACGCTGTACTTCGGCGACGGCGACTGGCCCGATCGGCTCGAGGTGCTGGCGCCGACTCGCATCGAGACCGGCCGCGAGTTCACCGCCCGGCCCGGCGGCCTGGACGGCTACGGCGGCCTCTTCTTCGAGTGGGACTTCGGCGACGGCAGCGGCACCGTCGCCAACGCCGAAGTCACCTACCGCTACGCGCGCGCTGGCGGCTACACGATCAGGCTGGAAGTCAGCGACCGCTGGGAGACGCTGCGCGCCAGCCTGGAGGTCGAGGTCGGCGCCTGGTCCATCGTCGACGGCCGCCCCTGCACCGGTACGAACGGCCGCGGCTGGTGCCAGCTCGACGCGCCCGGCGCAAGCGCAGCGACCCTCGACGGCCTGTGGTTCTTCGACACCCGCGAAGGTGTCGCCCGCGCCCGCGACGGCGCGCTCTGGCGCAGCCGCGACGGCGGACGCAGCTGGAGCCGCGCCGGCACCGGCACGCGCGCCGCGTTCGCGCCCGACGGCAGCGGCTGGGACCTGCGCGGCGGGCAGCTCTGGCAGAGCCGCGCGCTCGATCGCGACTGGCAGACCGTGGGCACGCCGGGCGGCAGCCTGCTGGCCGCGCAGTTCGTCGACCGCGACGCCGGCTGGCTGCGCACACGCGACTGCGAGGGCTGCGCGGATCGCCTCTACCGTACGCAGGACGGCGCCCGCAGCTGGCAGGCGGCGACCCTGCCCGCGGGCGCGGCGACGACGCACTTCGTCGACCGCCTGCAGGGGCTGGCCAGCGACGGCCACAGCGCCGCCTGGACGACGCAGGACGGCGGCTGGAGCTGGACGGTCGCGGCGGTGAACTTCGGTCCCCGGGGCGGTCGCGTGCAGCGCATCGTCTTCGCCGGCAGCCAGCAGGGCTGGATGATGGTGGCCGACGCCGCAGGCACTTCCTGGCTGCTGCGCAGCAGCGACGGCGGCCGCAGCTGGACCGCCCCCGAGCCGGCCCCCGGCACGCGCGTGGCCGACCTCGCCTTCGGTGACGAGCGGCACGGCTGGGCGGTGGGCGAGGACGGCGCGATCTGGGCCACGCGCGATGGCGGTCTGAGCTGGCAGGCGCAGACCTCGGGCAGCGCGCAGGCGCTGCGCGTGGTGACCGCGCGCGATGCCCGCACCGCCTGGGCGGGCGGCGAACACGGCACACTGCTGGCCACGGCCACCGGCGGGCGCTGAGCCCACGCCGCAGGCGGGCACCTCGCTAAGATCGGGCCATGGAATTCAAGCTCGACAAGCGCTGGCCGCTGGCCGTGGGCATCGACCAGGCCTGGGCCGTGCTCTCCGACATCCGCGCCACCGCGGCCTGCATGCCGGGCGCGGCGATCACCGAGCAGGTCGACGACACGCACTACAAGGGCACGGTGCGCACGCGCATCGGTCCGGCGCAGATGCAGTTCGGCGGCGAGATCGAGGTCAAGGCGCTGGACGCCGCGACCTACTCCATGCAGATGCTCGGCAAGGGCGCCGACAAGAGCGGCTCGTCGGCCTCGATGGACCTGGCCGCGCGGCTCGAGGCCGGCGAGACGCCGGGAACTTCGATCCTCGCCGGGACCGCCACCGTGGTCGTGAGCGGCAAGCTGGCGCAGTTCGGCAACCGGCTGCTGGTGCCGGTGAGCGACGCCATGCTGACCCAGTTCGCCGACACCTTCCGCGCCGCCGCGGCCGCGGTCGCGTCCCCGGCGGCGCCGCCCTCGGATGCACAGGCCGCCGAGGCGGGCGTCGCGCCGGGCGCCCCGCCGCCGCTGCGCGAGCTGAATGCGCTGGCGCTGATGTGGCAGGTCTTCAAGGCCTGGCTGGCGGGGCTGTTCGGCCGCCGATCGTGAGCCCCGGCGCGCTCACCCGCCCCGCAAGCCCCAGGCATATCCATGGGCTTCTCGCACGCTTGACGCGCGCCGCCGGCATCGAGACGGCAATGCGGGCATGCTGGCGCAGGCGGGCGTCCCGCACACGCAGGAGTGGGTCATGAACGGCATCGACGTCGAAGTCCTTCGCACCGCCATCGACTGGCAGGATCGCGGCCACCGCGTCGTGATGGGCACCGTCGTGCGCACCTGGGGTTCGGCGCCGCGGCCGCCGGGCTCGCTGATGATCATCCGCGACGACGGCCAGGTCGCCGGCTCCGTCTCGGGCGGCTGCATCGAGGACGACCTGATCGGCCGCGTCGCGCGCGGCGAGCTGGCCTCCAAGCTGCCGCAGGTGACGAGCTACGGCGCCACCGCCGAGGAGGCGCAGCGCTTCGGCCTGCCCTGCGGCGGCACGGTGCAGGTGGTGCTGGAGCCGCTGTCGGCGCGCTCGCAGCTGCGCGAGCTGCTTGCGGCGATCGAGTCGCACCGCCGCGTCTCGCGGCGGCTGCAGCTGGCCACCGGCGTCGTCAAGCTCGAGGACAGCGACGGCGGCAGCACGCTCGCCTTCGACGGCGCGACGCTGCTCACCGTGCACGGCCCGCGCCTGCGCCTGCTGATCATCGGCGGCGGGCAGCTCTCGCGCTACCTCGCGAACCTGGCCGTGATGCTCGACTACCGCGTCACCGTCTGCGAGCCGCGCGCCGAGTACCACGAGGGCTGGGAGGCGATGGAAGGCGTGACGCTCTCGCGCAGCATGCCCGACGACCTCGTGCTGGCGATGCACCTGGACGCCAACAGCGCGGTCGTCGCGGTCACGCATGACCCCAAGCTCGACGACCTGGCGCTGATGGAGGCGCTGCGCACGCCGGCCTTCTACGTCGGCGCACTCGGCTCGCGGCGCAACAACGACATGCGCCGCCAGCGCCTGCTGCAGTTCGACCTCATGCCCGAGGAGATCGTGCGCATGCGCGGCCCGGTGGGCCTGAAGCTCGGCGGCCTGACGCCGCCGGAGATGGCGGTCTCGATCATCGCCGAGATGACCGCCATGCGCCGCGGCGTCGACCTCGGCGGCCCGCTGGCCGACTGGAGCGGCTCGACGACCCACTGCGCGGTCAGCGCCGCGGCCACCGCCGAGGCCGCATCGCCCAGGCGCTGACGCGCCGCGGCAGCCACGCAGCGTCAACGCCCGCGCAGGAAGAGCGCGTCCAGCTCCTTCGTCGTCAGCTGCCGCCAGGTCGGCCGGCCGTGGTTGCAGTGGTCAGCGCGCTCGGTGGCCTCCATGTCGCGCAGCAGCGCATTCATCTCCTCCAGCGTCAGGCGGCGGTTGGCGCGCACGGCGCCATGGCAGGCCATCGTCGCCAGCAGCTCGTCGCGGCTGCGCTGCACGAGGCGGCTCGTGCCCAGCGCCTGCAGCTCGACCAGCACCGAGCGCACGAGTTCGACCAGGTCGGCCTGCGGCAGCGCGGCCGGGCGGCTGCGTACGGCCAGCGTGGCCGCCGACAACGGCGCCACGTCCAGGCCGAGATCCAGCAGCGCCTGCGCATGCGCTTCGGCCGCCGCGATCTCGGTCGGCGTCGCCGCGAAGCTCACCGCAACCAGCAGCGGCTGCGCCGGCATGCGTCCAGCGTCCGCGTGGCTGGCCTTCAGCCGCTCGTAGACGATGCGCTCGTGCGCGGCGTGCATGTCGACGATCACCAGCCCCTGCGCGTTCTCGGCCAGGATGTAGACGCCGCCGAGCTGGGCCAGCGCCCGGCCCAGCGGCCAGGCCTGGGCCGCAGCGGCCGTGGCCGCAGGCTCGGCGCCCGCGTCCGCGTCCGGCAACCGCAGCGCCGCCCAGGCGGCGAGCCCGGCCTGGCCGCTCGCGGACGCGGTGCGCGGCCAGGGTGGCTGCGGCTCGCGCGCATGGACGAGCGCGAGCGGCGCCTGCGCGCCCTGCAGCGGCAGCGGCAAGCCCTGGGCCGCAGGCTCCCAGGCGGCGGCGTGCGCCGCGCCGTACGTCGGCTCGGCCGCGCGGCTCGTCGCCAGCGCCTCCTGCACCGCCGCGCGCACGGCGCCGTGCACCGCGCCACCGTCGCGAAAGCGCACCTCGATCTTCGTCGGGTGCACGTTGACGTCGACGAGCTCGGGCGCGATCTGCAGCTGCAGCACGTAGGACGGCTGCCGGCCGCCGTGCAGCTGGTCCTCGTAGGCGGCGCGGATGGCGTGCGCCAGCAGCCGGTCGCGCACGAAGCGGCCGTTGACGAACAGGTATTGCTGATCGGCGCGGCTGCGCGCCGCCTCGGGCCGGCCGATGCGCCCGCACAGGGCCAGCGGTCCGCGCTGCACGGCAAGCGTGCGGCTGGCGGCGAGGAAGTCCGCCCCCAGCACGTCACCGATGCGCTGTGCCGCGGCGTCGTCCAGGAGCGGCGCGATCAGCGCGCGCCACTGCGCGACGAGCCGGCCCTCGTGCCAGAGCGCGAAGCCCACGTCCGGCCGCGCCAGCGCGTGCCGGCGCAGCGCCTCCAGCGCATGCGCGAGCTCCGTGGCCTCGCTCTTCAGGAACTTGCGCCGCGCCGGCGTGTTGAAGAAGAGCTCGCGCACCTCCACCGTCGTGCCGATGCCGCGCGCGGCGGGTTGCAGTTCGCCGCTGCGCGCATCCAGGCGCATGGCGTGCGCGCCGTCCGGCGTGCGGCTACTGATCGAGACGTCGGCCACCGAGGCGATGGCCGCCAGCGCCTCGCCGCGAAAGCCCATCGTCGCCACCGACTCGAGCTCCGCCAGACTGCCGATCTTGCTCGTGGCGTGGCGCTGCAGCGCCAGCGCGAGTTCCTCGGGCGCGATGCCCGCGCCATCGTCCTCGACGACGACCGCGCGCACGCCGCCGGCGATCAGCCGCACCGTGACCTGCGCCGCCCCGGCGTCGAGCGCGTTGTCGACCAGCTCGCGCACGACCGAGGCCGGGCGCTCGACCACCTCGCCGGCGGCGATCTGGCTCACCAACTCGTCGGGCAGGGCGCGGATCGAGCGGCGCGTGACCGAGGGCACGGCATTCATCGCGGCGCATTCTAGAAGTCGCCCGCCCGCGCCGCGGGGGCGGATCGAGAGGAAGCCGGCCGGGATAATCCGCCGTCATGGATTGGCTGCTCTGGCTGCTCGACTTCATCCTGCACGTGGACGCGCACCTGCGCGCCTTCGTCACTGACCACGGCGCCTGGGTCTATGCGCTGCTGTTCGCCATCGTCTTCGTCGAGACCGGCGTCGTCGTCATGCCCTTCCTGCCGGGCGACTCGCTGCTCTTCGTGGCCGGCGCGCTCTGCGGGCTGGCGCTGATGAGCCTGCCGGCGACGCTGGTGCTGCTGCTGGCGGCGGCCGTGCTCGGCGACCAGGTCAACTGCGCCATCGGGCGCCGCGTCGGCCCGCGCGTCTTCCGCTGGGAGCAGTCGCGCTGGTTCAACCGCCGAGCCTTCGACCAGGCGCACGCCTTCTACGAGAAGTACGGCGGCATCACCCTCATCCTCGCGCGCTTCATGCCCTTCCTGCGCACCTTCGTGCCCTTCGTGGCCGGCGTGGCGCAGATGTCGCGCACCAAGTTCACGCTCTACAACGCCGCCGGCGGCTTCCTCTGGGTATTCGGCCTGGTCGGCGCGGGGTTTCTCTTCGGCAACCTGCCCTGGGTGCAGGACAACCTCTCGAAGATCATCTGGGCGATGATCTTCGTCCCAGGCCTGATCGTGCTCTATGGCGCCTGGAAGGCACGGGGGGCGGCGGCGACCTAGACTCGCATTTCCCACGCTCGGCCTGCAAACCATGAACACACCGACCATCCGCTTCGGCCTCGAAGGCCGCGTGTTCATCGTCACCGGGGGTTCGCAGGGCATCGGCGAGGCCTGCGCGCGGCGGCTGGCGGCCGACGGCGCGCGCGTGACGGTCTGGGACGTGGCCGACGAGCGCGGCGAACGACTCGCCCAGGCGCTGCGCGGCGAACGCGCCGATGTGCGCTACCAGCATTGCGACGTCTCGAAAAGGGCCGAGGTCGACGCCGCGCTGGCGGCCACGCTCGCGGCCTTCGGGCGCGTCGATGGCCTGGTCAACAACGCCGGCATCTTCAAGGCCTGCGACTTTCTCGACATCACCGAGGCCGACTGGGACACGGTGCTGGCCGTCAACCTCAAGGGCAGCTTCCTCGCCGGGCAGGCGGTGGCGCGCGTGCTCGCGGCGCAGGGGCGCGGCGCGATCGTCAACATGAGCTCGGTCAACGGCACGCTCACCATCCCGACGATCGCCAGCTACAACGCGAGCAAGGGCGGCATCAACCAGTTGACGCGCGTGATGGCGCTGAGCCTGGCCGAGCGCGGCGTGCGCGTCAACGCCGTCGCCCCGGGGACGATCGCCACCGAACTCGCCGCCCAGGCGGTGCTCACCAGCGCGGAAGCGCGCCAGAAGATCATGATGCGCACGCCGATGAAGCGCCTCGGAGAGCCCGCCGAGATCGCTGACGTCTGCGCCTGGCTGCTCTCGGATGCCGCGAGCTACGTCACCGGCGAGATCGTCGTCGCCGACGGCGGACGCATGACGCTGAACTACACGGTCCCGGCCTGAAACCCGCCCCGAAGGTGTCGGTTCGCTTTACACCTCGTGGCCTGCAGCCGGCCCGACCCCCTCCCCCGGATCGCGGGGTCCACGCCGGATTCGTGTACTCTGCGTTCGCCTTCGGGCGCCAAGGGCGGGAGAATCAAGGCCGTAGCGTGGTGCAGCGTCGACGCTGAAGACGAGACGATCGCCGCGGCAGGTCCCCGGGCCGATTCAGGCGCGAAACTTGCTTGCAGCAATACCGCAGATGGCAGACAGAACGAGGCGCCCCATGGATTCGAACACCCCCAGCCCAGACGCCACGACCCTTGCCCGCCGCCGGCTGATCCGGGGCTCGTTTTCGGTGCCCGCGGTGCTGACGCTGGCCAGCGGCAGCGCGCTGGCCGCGACCAGCGCCACCTGCCTGGCCAAGGCGACCGCGACGCCGTCCACGGCGGCGCTGGCGAACGGTACTCCGGGCGACACCTTCCTGCGCGTGCGGCTCGTCCAGTACACGGGGGTACCCAAGTATGCGGTGACGAAGGCCAGCTTCGGCACCATTGCGGTGAACAGTTCGTTCTGGACTTCGGACATCGACTGGCAGCAGTTCGACATCAACACCAACCTGGTGGTCGGCTCCCCGCGGACCGGATCCATCCCCGGGTCCCCCAGCAACTCGAACTACTACGTCGCGCTGCGCCTGAACAGCGCCGGTGAAATCGTCGGCGTCGGCGCGTCGGGCTCCGGCTCAGTCGTCGGCTCGAGTTGCTGGACGTCGATGAAGATGACCGCCCCGTGAACCGCGTGATGCGCACGCCGGTCGGCGTGCGCCTGGCGGACCTGGGGGAGCTCTGGTCCGCCTTCAGCCCGCTCTCCGGCCAGACCGTGCTGCTGAACACGGAAGCCGTCGCCATCCTCGAGCTGCTGCGCGAGTCCCCCGGCAACCTGGCCCAGATGTGCCAGACTCTGGCGATGGACACCGGGCTTGCCGCTGACGAGATGCAGCAGCGCTGCAGCGGCGTCTGGCAGGAGTTGCTGGACGCCGGGCTGCTGGAAGCCGCCGGCGCGCGCCCGACGTCGGCGTCGGCGTGACGGCAGCCTTGGCCAGACCGCGCATCGCCGAGGTCGCGCCCTCCGAGATCGCGACGCGGCTGCGCGCAGGGCGGTTGTTCCTCGACTACGGCGCCACGTCGGCGCGGCTGGCCAGCGACGCGCCGACGCTGGTCGACCCGATCCACCGCGTCTACGCGCAGTTCCCGCTGCTCGACGACGCGCCCTGGGCGGATCACCACGTCCGCGTGATGCGCCGCGGCGGCCTGCGCCGTGCCCTGCGGCCGCAGGTGGAGTTCGAGTGCGACCTGCAGCGCCCCTTCGCGCCCTTCCCGGCCGACACTGCGCTGCCGCTCTTCGAGTGGGGCAGCAACTGGCTCATCGGCCAGCGCCTGGCGCACCTGCTGCTGCTGCATGCCGGCGTGCTGGAGCGCGACGGCCTGGCGCTCGTCCTGCCGGCGGTGCCTGGCTCGGGCAAGAGCACGCTGACCGCAGCCCTCTCGCTGCGCGGCTGGCGCTTGCTTTCCGACGAGTTCGGCGCCTTCTGTCCCGAGCGGCGGCGCTTCATCGCCATGCTCAAGCCCGTGGCGCTGAAGAACGAGTCGATCGAGCTCATCCGCGCCTTCGAGCCGCGGGCCGCGCTCGGACCGCTGTTCCCGAAGACGCGCAAGGGAACGGTGGCGCATCTCGGCGCCGGTCGCGATGCGGTCGACCGGCGGCACGCGTGGGTCCGCCCCGGCGCCGTGGTGATGCCGCGCTGGGTCGCCGATGCCCCCTTGAGCCTGACGCCCCAGCCCGCGCACCTCGTGTTCGGCGCGATGGCCTTCAACGCCTTCAACTACCAGGACAACGGCGAGCAGGGCTTCGACGCCGCCTCGCACCTGGCCAGCGTCTGCCGCGGCTGGCAGCTCGGCTACAGCCGGCTGGACGACGCCGTCGCACGGCTCGAGCAGCTGTGGCTGCAGGTGCGCGAGGAACAGGGCGCGGCAGCCCAGGGCGCGGAGCACGGGGCATGAAGCGACCTTGGCTGCAGGCGATCCGCGAGCCGGAGCTGACCGCCGACTGGACGATCGGGCAGTGGCAGGAGGCCGTGCGGCAACTGCGTCGGCTGCGCCTGCTGGCGCGCCTGGCCGAAGCGCTGGCCGCGGCCGACCGCCTGGGTGGCGTGCCCGAACCGGCGGCGCGGCTGCTGCTGGCGGAGCGCCAGACCTCGCGCTACCGCCGCCGCGTCGTCTCCTTCGCCGCCACGCGCATCGGCCGCACGCTGGCCGAGCTGGGCGCACCGCGGCTGCTGCTCAAGGGCTCGGCCTACCTCGCGCAGCAGTTGCCGATCGCCGCCGGCCGCCTGCCCTCGGACCTCGACATCCTCGTGCCCAAGGACGCGCTGCCGCGCGCGCAGCAGATGCTGCTGGCCGAGGGCTGGCAGGAACCCGATCTCGACGAGCACGACAGGCGCTACTACCTCGAGTGGAGCCACGAGGTGCCGCCGATGCAGCACCCGATGCATCCGGTCGAACTCGACCTGCACCACAACGTCCTGCCGCCCCTCGGGCCGGTGGCCATCGACATGGCGCTGCTGCTGCGCGACTGCCGCGCCTGCGACTGGTCCGGCTGGTCGGTGCTCGCACCCGTCGACCAGGTGCTGCACAGCGCAGCGCATCTCTTCTTCGACTCCGAGCCGCTGGAGCGCGTGCGCGACCTCGTCGACCTCGACGGCCTGATGCGTCACCACGCGGCGCGGGATGATCGCTTCTGGGCCACGCTGCAGCAGCGCGCCCAGACCCTCGGGCTGATGGAGCCGCTGCTGCTGGCCGCGCACTTCTGCCGCGCCTGGCTCGACACGCCGATCGACGCGGCACTCGTGCAGCGGCTGCAGCGCGCGGGGCCCAGGCAGCGGCTGCTGCGCGCGCTGTTCGCCGCGGTGCTCGAGCCGGCCGCGCTCGATCGCCCGCGCCCGCGCGGCCAGCGCCTGGCCGCAGCGCTCATCCTGTGGCGCTACCATCTGCGGCGCATGCCCCTGCACCTGCTCGTGCCCCACCTCTGGCACAAGCTGAACAAGCCGCGCGCCGATCCGAGCCCGCAGTGAAGCGGGTCGGCGGCCGTTCCGATCGCCCCCCGAGTCGCTTTCCATGGCCGCCGATACCTTGCCCTCCCGCCCCGACCCCTTGCGCGCCCTGCTGCGCCGCATGCCCAAGGCCGAGCTGCACCTGCACATCGAGGGCAGCCTCGAGCCCGAGCTGATCTTCCGCCTGGCCGCGCGCAACGGCGTCAAGCTGCCCTACCCCAGCGTCGAGGCGCTGCGCGCGGCCTACGCCTTCACCGACCTGCAGAGCTTCCTCGACCTCTACTACGCCGGCGCCTCGGTGCTGCTGAAGGAAGAGGACTTCTTCGACCTGGCCTTTGCCTACTTCGAGCGCGCCGCGGCCGACAACGTCGTGCACGCGGAAATCTTCTTCGACCCGCAGACGCACACCGCGCGCGGCGTGCCGATGGCGGCGGTGGTCCATGGACTTGCGCATGCCTGCCAGCGCGCGCACGCCGAGTACGGCATCAGCTCGGCGCTGGTCCTGTGCTTCCTGCGCCACCTCAGCGAGGACGATGCCTTCGCCACGCTCGAAGCGGCGCTGCCGCACCGCCAGCACTTCATCGGCGTCGGCCTCGACAGCAGCGAGCGCGGCCACCCGCCGGAGAAGTTCGCGCGCGTCTTCGCGCGGGCGCGCGAGCTCGGCCTGCACCTCGTTGCGCATGCGGGCGAGGAAGGGCCGGCGGCCACCATCGAAACCGCGCTCGACGTGCTGAAGGTCGAGCGCATCGACCACGGAGTGCGCTGCACCGAAAGCCCCGCCCTCATCGAGCGCCTGGCGCGGCAGCGCGTGCCGCTCACCGTCTGCCCGCTCTCCAACGTCAAGCTCTGCGTCGTTCCGGACCTCGCCGCGCACCCGCTGCCGGCGCTGCTGGATGCGGGCCTGTGCGCCACCATCAACAGCGACGACCCGGCCTACTTCGGCGGCTACGTGGTCGACAACTACCTGCAGCTCTTCGCCGCGCATCCGCGCATGGGCGTGCAGCAGGCGCGGCAGCTCGCCCTCAACAGCTTCGAGGCAAGCTTCGTCGGCGCCGAGCAGAAGGCGCGCTGGGCGCGCGAGCTGGATGCGGTGATCGAGCGCCTGGCGGGCTGAGAGCCCGCGTTCAGCGCGTCGCGCCCGGCGGCGGCGGGACCGCGGCGCGGTCGCGGCGCACGAGCACGACGATGACGTGCAGCAGCGCGCCCAGCCCGAGCAGCGGCAGCGCGCCCAGGCCCCAGGCGATCCACACCAGCCAGGGCGCGGCGCCCCCGAGCCAGACGAGCAGCGTCTGCAGCGCATCCAGCAGCGCCTGCAGGGTCATGGACCAGCCGGGTATCCAGGCCTCCAGCGTCTCGCGCCAGGGCGCCTCGAAGAACCAGCGCTGCAGCGTGTCGATCCAGGCGGCGTCGCCTCGCAGCAGGACGCTCAGGCCCCAGGCCAAGAGCGTCCACGCGCCCAGCAGCAGCAGCGTGGTGATCCAGATGATCGCGATCATTGCGGGGCGTCGAGGCGTTCGTCGGTGGCCAGGGGCTCGATCGTAGCGCTGGCGCCGGGAGCGCTCGCCGCCCCTGGCCTATCCTTGCCGATCGTCGCCAGGGCCTCCTTGTCGTCCTCCCGCCGCTTCCGGCCCCCTGCCCTCTCCTGTCCCCGCCTGCCATGCCCGCGCCCACCCCTCCCGCCTCGGCCACCCTCGCTGCGCCTGCGCCACGCCCACCGGGTGCACCGCGCCTGGCCTGGCGGCAGACCCTGCGCGACCTGCGCGCCGGCGAGTTGCGCCTGCTGGCGGTCGCGGTGATGCTCGCAGTGGCAGCACTCACCGCGGTGGGCTTCTTTGCCGACCGCCTCGACAGCGGTCTGGCGCGCGATGCGCGGCAGTTGCTGGGCGGCGACGCAGTCATCGGCAGCGACCAGCCGCCGCCGCCCGAATTCCTCGCCAAGGCGCGCGCGCTCGGCCTGCGCGTGGCCACGAGCGCCGTCTTTCCGAGCATGGCGCGCGCCGACGACGCGCACGGCGGCGCGACGCGGCTGGTGGCGGTGAAGGCCGTCAGCGCCGACTACCCGCTGCGCGGACGCCTGCAAGTGCAGCGCACGCGTGACGCGGCGCCCGAGCCGGCATCGCATGCGCCGCCGGCTGGCCGCGTCTGGGTCGACGCCGCCCTGCTCGATGCGCTGCAACTGCAGGTCGGCGACGCGCTGTCGCTGGGCGACGCGGCGCTGCGCATCGAGCGCATCATCGCCGTCGAGCCCGACCGCGGCGCCGGCTTCATGGCCTTCGCCCCGCGCGTCATGCTCGCCGACGCCGATCTGCAGGCCACCGGGCTGATCCAGCCGGCCAGCCGCGTCGGCTGGCGCCTGGCGGTGGCCGCCCAAGGCGCGAGCGACGCACCCGTCAAGGCCTTCACGCAGTGGGCCGAGGCCCACATCGCCAGCGCCGGTCTGCGCGGCATGCGCATCGAGACGCTGGAAGGCGGCCGGCCCGAGATGCGCCAGACGCTGGAGCGGGCGCAGAAGTTCCTCAACCTGGTCGCGCTGCTGGCGGCACTGCTGGCTGCGGTGGCGGTGGCCATCGCCGCACGCGACTTCGCCGAGCGCCACCTCGACGACTGCGCGATGCTGCGCGTGCTCGGCCTGCCGCAGCGCCGCATCGCCGCCAGCTACACGCTCGAGTTCGGCTTCGTCGGGCTGCTGGCCAGCGCCGCGGGCGCCTTGCTCGGCCTGCTCGTGCACTACGTCTTCGTGTGGCTGCTGGCGGGGCTGGTCGAGGCCGAGCTGCCGCCGCCGGGGCCGTGGCCGGCGCTGTTCGGCCTGGGCGTGGGCCTGACGCTGCTGCTGGCCTTCGGCGTGCCCCCGGTGCTGCAACTGGCGCGCGTGCCGGCGCTGCGTGTGATCCGCCGCGACATCGGCACGCCCAAGGCCGGCTCGCTGCTCGTGCTGGCCACCGGCGCCGCGGGCTTCGCCGCGCTGCTGCTGGCGGTGTCGTCCGACATCAAGCTCGGCACCATCGCGGTCGGCGGCTTCGCGCTCGCCGTGGCCGTGTTCGCGCTGCTGGCCTGGGGTGCCGTCGGCCTGCTCGGGCGCCTCGTGCCCGACGCCGCGACGCCGCGCTGGTGGCTGCTGGGCGCGGCCGCACCGCGCTGGCTGGTGCTGGCCACGCGCCAGCTCGCCGCGCGTCCGGCCTTCGCCGTGGTGCAGGTGAGCGCGCTGGCCGTCGGCCTGCTGGCCCTCGTGCTGCTGGTGCTGCTGCGCACCGACCTGATCGGCGCCTGGCGCCAGGCGACGCCGCCGGACGCGCCCAACCGCTTCGTCTTCAACCTGCAGCCCGACCAGGGCGAGGACTTCAAGCGCATGCTCGCCGAGGCCGGCGTGGCGCGCTACGACTGGTACCCGATGATCCGCGGCCGCCTGGTGGCGATCAACGACAAGGCGGTCGGGCCGGGGAGCTTTGCCGACGAGCGCGCGCAGCATCTGGTCGAGCGCGAGTTCAACCTGAGCCACGCCGCGGCGCTGCCGCCGCACAACCTGGTCTCCGCGGGTCGCTGGACGGCCGAGGAGGCTGACGGCCTCTCGGTCGAGGAGGGGCTGGCGAAGACGCTCTCGCTGTCCCTGGGCGACACGCTGCGCTTCGACATCGCCGGCCAGTTGCGCGAGGCGCGCATCACCAGCCTGCGCCGCGTCGACTGGGCGTCGATGCACGTCAACTTCTTCGTCATGTTCCCGCTCTCGGCCATGCCCGAGCTGCCCGCCACCACCATCAGCGCCTTTCGCGCGCCGGCGCAGGCCGGCTTCGACAACGCGCTCGCGCGGCGCTTCTCCAACATCACGCTGGTCGACGTCTCGGCCTCCGTGGCCCAGGTGCAGCGCGTGCTCGAGCAGGTCATCCGCGCCGTCGAGTTCCTGTTCGGCTTCACGCTGGTGGCCGGGCTGGTGGTGCTGTTCGCCGCCGTCAGCGCCACGCGCGAGGCGCGCGCGCGCGAGTTCGCGCTGATGCGCGCGATGGGTGCGAGCAGCAAGCTGCTGGCGCAGGTGCAGCGCACCGAACTGCTGGGTGTGGGCGCGCTCGCCGGCCTGCTGGCCACGCTGGCGGCCAGCACCATCGGCTGGGCGCTGGCGCGCTGGGCCTTCGAGTTCACCTGGAACCCCGCGCCCTGGGTGCCGCTGGCCGGCGCGCTCGCCGGCGCGTTGCTGGCGCTGACCGCAGGCTGGTGGAGCCTGCGCGAAGTGCTGCGCCGCCCGGTGCTGCAGACGCTGCGCCGCATCGGCGCGGTGTGAGGCCACACCGAGCCAAACGCGGAACTCGCATCTCGTGCAGGCGCGCCGCAGGGCGCGGCGGCCGTGGGGCCAGCCGCGCTTGCCTCAGCCCGCCAGCTTGGCGGCGATCTCGGCGACGTGGCGGCCCTGCCAGCGGGCGCCTTCGAGTTCGTTGGCGGAGGGCTGGCGCGAGCCGTCGCCTGCGGCGATCGTCGTGGCGCCATAGGGGCTGCCGCCGGTGATTTCGTCGATGCGCGTCTGCCCCGCCCATGCATAGGGCAGGCCGACGACCACCATGCCGTGGTGCAGCAGCACGACGTGCGACGAAAGGATGGTGCTCTCCTGCCCGCCGTGCTGCGTGCCGGTGCTGACGAAGACCGAGCCCACCTTGCCGACCAGCTTGCCCTGCGCCCACAGGCCGCCGGTCTGATCGAGGAAATTCTTCATCTGCGCCGGCATGTTGCCAAAGCGCGTGGGCATGCCCAGGACGATGGCGTCGTAATCGGCGAGCTCCGCGACCTGCGCCACCGGGGCGGCCTGGTCGAGCTTGAAGTGGGCCGCCTTGGCGGCCTCCTCGGGCACCAACTCCGGCACGCGCTTGATGTCGACCTGGGCGCCGGTGCTGCGTGCGCCTTCGGCGACCGCCTGCGCCATCGTCTCGATGTGCCCCCAACTGCTGTAGTAGAGAACGAGAACCTTGGCCATGCCGAACACTCCTGCTGTCTTTGTTGCGAAGCGTCAGTATGGGTGATGTCGGGCGCGGCGGGCTTCAATGCGCACGAATGCAGGTTTCAACGCGACCGAATCCCGGGCGCCGGAACGGCCGGCCCCAAAGCGCGCGAGGCCCGCGCGGGCGGGCCTCGGCCGGATCACGGTACTGCCGGCAGCAGGCCGCGTCAGAACGTCTCCCACTCGCCGTCGTCGGCGTTGCCGGCCGGCGCGGCCAGCGTCGCCGCCGGCGCCGCGACCGCGACGGTCGCCGCCGCCTCGGCGACCGGCCTGGCCGCGGGCTTCGCGGCGGCAAGCTTCGGGGCCTTGGAGGCTGCGCTCTTCGCAACGGCGGGGACGGAAGCACTCTTCGTGGCCTTCGCTTCGGCCGGCTTCACCGCCTTGGCCGGCGCTGCGGCGCGGGGCGACGGCGCGGGAGCAGGCGCCCGAGCGGAGATGCTGCCTGCGGAGCGCTGCGCCTGCTCGAGCGCGTTCGCCGCGAGCTGGCGCGGCGACTCCTGCCCATCGAGGCGGAAGGCGGCCACCAGGCCCGCGAGCTGCTGTGCCTGCTCGCGCAGCGAGGCGGCGGCGGCCGCCGACTCCTCGACCAGCGCGGCATTCTGCTGCGTGGCCTGGTCGAGCTGCACGACCGCGGTGTTGACCGAACCGATGCCGCTGCTCTGCTCCTGCGCCGCGGCGCTGATCTCGCCGATGATGTCGGTGACGCGCTGCACACTGCCGACGATCTCGCTCATGGTGGAGCCGGCCTCGCCCACCAGACGCGCGCCGGTCTCCACGCGCTCGACGCTGGCGCCGATGAGGGTCTTGATCTCGCGGGCGGCTTCGGCCGAGCGCTGCGCGAGGCTGCGCACCTCGCCGGCGACCACCGCGAAGCCACGCCCCTGCTCGCCGGCGCGCGCCGCCTCGACGGCGGCGTTGAGCGCGAGGATGTTGGTCTGGAACGCGATGCCGTCGATGACGCCGATGATGTCGGCGATCTTCTTCGAACTCGTGTTGATCTCGTCCATCGTCGAGACGACCTGCGACACCACCTCGCCACCGCGCGCGGCGACGCTGCTGGCCGACGCGGCAAGCTGGTTGGCGGTGCGTGCGGAATCCGCCGTCTGGCGCACGGTGCCGCTGAGCTGCTCGATCGAGCTCGCGGTCTGCTGCAGGCTGGCCGCGTTGGCCTCGGTGCGCTGGCTCAGGTCGGCGTTGCCCTGCGCGACCTCGCTGGCCGCGTGCTGGATGTTGTCGGTCGAGCCGCGCACCTGGCCGACGACGTTGCGCAGCGAATCGCGCATGCCGGCGACCGCACGCAGCAGTTCGCCGATCTCGTCGCCGCGGCTGCGGTCGATGCGCAAGGTGAGATCGCCTTCGCCGATGCGGCGGCTGAGCTCGCCCGCCTCGCGCAGCGGCCGCACGATCGAGCGCACCAGCAGCGCGCCGGCAACCACCATGCCGACCAGCAACGCGGCCACCGTCAGCCCGGCGACGATCATGCTGGCCTGGCGCGCGGCAGTCGCCTCGGCGCGGCGCTGTTCGGCCAGCTGCAGCTCGAGGTCGACGAAGGCGCGCTGCTCGGCGAGATACGCCGTCACCGCGGGGATGACCGCGGCCTTGAGCTTTTCCTGCGCGCTCAGCACGTCGCCCTTGGCGTTGAGTTCGGCCACCTCCTCGCGCGCCTTGATGTAGACCTTGCGCGCGGCGGAGACCTTCTCCTGCTGCGCCTTCTCGGCGTCGGAGGTCGCCAGCTCGACCATCTCCTTCTGCAGCGCGCTGATCTGCGCCGTCGTGGCCTTGACCTGCGGCTCGAAGTACTCGGCCACCGCGGGATCGCTGGACATCGAGGAGGCCACCACGCGCTGCACGTTGGTCTCGCTGAGGCCGGCCCAGCGCGCGGCCATCGCGGTGATGCGGCTCAGACGCGCCTCGGCCGCGACGGTCTCCTGGTTGAGCTGGCCGCTGCGGATGGCGACGCCCGCGAACATGATGCTCAGCACGCCGGCGATGACGCCGATGGCCAGCCACAGCCGGGTCTTGATGGTCAGGTCGAACTTCATTGAATGCTGCTCCGGGGTCTTGGGGCGGTTTCGCTGACACGCGATGCGGCGCCGGCGCCCGTCAGTTGATGAGCCCCATGTCGGCGCTGCTCATCAGGCCCTCGATGTCCATCAGGATCAGCATGCGATCACCGACGCTGCCGATGCCGGTGATGAAGCTGCCGTCGACATTGCTGTTGAGCTCGGGCGCGGGCTTGATGTGCTCACTCGTGAGTTCCAGCACGTCCGAGACCGAGTCGACGACGGCGCCGACGACGCGGCCCTTGACGTTGAGCACGATGACCACCGTGAAGGCGTTGTACTCGGCGCTGTCGCAGCCCAGCTTCAGGCGCAGGTCGATGATCGGCACGATGACGCCGCGCAGGTTGACCACGCCCTTGATGAAGTGCGGGGCGTTGGCGATGCGCGTGGGCGGCTCGTAGGAGCGGATCTCCTGCACGCGCAGGATGTCGATGCCGTACTCCTCGCCGCCGAGGCGGAAGGTGAGGAACTCGCCGCCTTCGGCGGTCGGGGTGGCGGGCTTGCCGCCCGCGCGCACGGCCTCGTGGCGGGCGACGACGGCGGCTTCGGTGACCATGTCCATGCTGTTACTCCTGCTGATTGGGGCCGTAGAAGGGGAGAGCCGGGAAGGGATCCCTTCCCCGTGGCTATCGACCGATCGGGCGGGAACTGAAGGCGTTCATCGGCGCGCCGACCCTCAATGGCGGCTGCGCCGCACGAGCGCGCCGATGTCGAGGATGAGCGCGACGCGCCCGTCACCGAGGATGGTGGCGCCGCTCACGTCGTCGACGCGCCGGTAGTTGGTCTCGAGGTTCTTCACCACCACCTGCTGCTGGCCGAGCAGCTCGTCCACCAGCAGCGCGACGCGGCCGCCCTCGGCCTCGACGACGACCATGATGTTGGAGACATGCTCGAAGTCGAAGCGCGGCACGTCGAAGACCTTCTCCAGGTCGATCACCGGCATGTACTCGTCGCGCACCTCGACCACGCGACCGCTGCCGCCGATGGTCTTGATCATGCCGCCCTGCACCTGGAACGACTCGACGACGCTGGACAACGGCAGGATGTAGCACTCCTCGCCCACGCCCACGCTCATGCCGTCCATGATGGCCAGCGTCAGCGGCAGGCGCACGCGCACGGTCATGCCGTAGCCCTCGGCGGAGTCGATCTCCACCGAGCCGCCGAGCGAGACGATGTTCTTCTTCACCACGTCCATGCCGACGCCACGGCCGGAGACATCGGTGACCTCCGCGGCGGTGGAGAAGCCCGGCGCGAAGATGAGGCCGTAGACCTCCGGATCGCTCATGCCGTCGTGCACGTCCAGCCCGCGCTCGCGCGCCTTGGCCAGGAGCTTGTCGCGGTTCAGACCCTTGCCGTCGTCGCGCACCTCGATGACGATGCTGCCGCCCTGGTGGCTGGCCACCAGCGTCACGGTGCCGATCTCGGGCTTGCCCTTGGCCAGGCGCTCGGCGGGAAGTTCGATGCCGTGGTCGCAGCTGTTGCGCACCAGGTGCGTGAGCGGGTCGGTGATCTTCTCCACCACGCCCTTGTCGAGCTCGGTGGCCTCGCCCTGCGTCACCAGCTCGACCTTCTTGCCGAGCTTGCCGGCGAGATCGCGCAGCATGCGCGGGAAGCGGTTGAACACCACGGACATCGGGATCATGCGGATCGACATCACCGCTTCCTGCAGGTCGCGGGTGTTGCGCTCGAGGTCCGCCAGGCCCGAGGCCAGTTGCTGGTGGAGCGCGGTGTCGACGTCCTTGCCCGTCTGCGCGAGCATGGCCTGCGTGATCACGAGCTCGCCCACCAGGTTGATGAGCTGGTCCACCTTCTCCACTGAGACGCGCAGCGTGCTCGATTCGGCGCTGGCGCCCGGCGCCGCGGGCCGCGCCGCGCCGGCGCGCGCGGGCGTCGTGCCGGCCGCTGCGGCCGACGTCGCCGCCGTGGCGGCCGCCGTGGTGGCCGCGGCCTGCGAGCCGTCCTGTGCCTCGGGCGCTCCGGGTGCGTTGTCGAAGAAGCCGTAGCCCGGATCGGGCGGATCGGGTTGCGGCGGCGCGCCAGGCGCGCCCTCGTGGAAGCCGTAGCCCGCGTCCGCGATGTCCAGGCGCAGCGCCTCGCGCGCGACGTGGAAGGTGCAGAGGTCCAGCAGTTCGGCGTCCGGCGTCGCGGTGACGATGCGCAGCCGGCGCAGCCCGTCGGCGGACTGGCCGCCGTCGATCGGCTCGATCGTCCCCAGGTCGGGGATCTCGCGGAAGAGCTCGAACAGGTTCTCGGCCTGGTTCGGGTCCTCGAGCGGCCCCACGGTCAGCACGAGCGCACGCACCGCATACTCCGCCGCCGTCTGCGGCGACTCGGCCGGCGCGGTCGCGGCCGCGGTGGCCGCCAGCGGCAGCGGCACCGCCACGGCGGGAGCCGGCGGGCGCGCGGCGGGGGCGGCCCGGCCCTCGACGAAGGCGCCGATGGTCTGCAGCAGCGCCGAGGTGTCGATCGGCTCCCCGCCGCTGCCCTGATGCCGTCCCAGCTGCGCCTTGAGCGCATCACCCGCCTGCAGCAGCACGTCGACCATCGCGTTCGTCGGCTGCAGCTCGTGGCGGCGCAGCTTGTCCAGCAGCGTCTCCATCTGGTGCGTGAGCTCGGCGACGTCGGCAAAGCCGAAGGTCGCGGCGCCGCCCTTGACCGAATGCGCGCAGCGGAAGATCGCGTTCAGGGTCTCGTCGTCGGCGGCCTCCAGGTCGATGGACAGCAGCATCTGCTCCATCTTCTCGAGGTTCTCGCCCGCCTCCTCGAAGAAGACCTGGAAGAACTGGCTGAGGTCGATGCCGGCATTCTGGCTGGCGGCGCTTGCTTGTGAAGATTCACCCATGGTCAGCGGCTCCTGGCGACGGCATGCGGTTCGGGTCCGGTCCGCTCAGCGGATGACCTTGCCGATGACCTCGATCAGCTTGGACGGATCGAAGGGCTTGACGAGCCAGCCGGTGGCCCCCGCGGCGCGGCCGGCCTGCTTCATCTGGTCGCTGGATTCGGTGGTCAGGATGAGGATCGGCGTGGTCTTGAACTTCGGGTTCTCGCGCAGCTTCTTCGTCAGGCTGATGCCATCCAGGCGCGGCATGTTCTGATCCGTCAGCACGAGGTTGAAATCGCGGCTGTTGGCCTTCTCGTAGGCGTCCTGGCCGTCCACCGCCTCGACGACGTTGAAACCGGCGTTCTTCAGGGTGAACGACACCATCTGCCGCATGGAGGCCGAGTCGTCGACGGCAAGGATCGAGTGCATGGGGGATGCTCCTGGAGTGCTTGTTGCTTGAGGCGAGGGGTTCAGAAGAGCTCGATCGAGCCGGCGTCCATTTCGTCCTGCGTCACCGGATTGGGGCGCAGCGGGGCTTCCTCGACGAGGGCGACGCCGTCCTCGTCGTCGCCCATGGCTTCGCAGGCCAGGCGGTCGGCGCAGTTGCGCAGCCGCTTGCTGGTGTGGGCGATGAGCTGCGTGGCCATGTCCTGGAACTGCAGCGCGGTGATCGCGCTGGCCAGCGTCCGCCGCGCCTCGCGGATCATCGGCGGCTCGCCCTGCGGGCAGGCCTCGAGGTGCACGCGCGCCGCACTCATGTGCTCGGAGGCGTAGGTGAAGTGCTGCATCAGCGCCTGCGCCGCGTCGTCCAGCAGGCGCTGCAGGCGCTCCAGGTCGTTGTGCGCCACCAGCAGATGATCCTGAAGCTCGGTGGCCGCCAGCAGCGACAGCGCCGCCTGAGGCGGCGGCGTGGCGGCGGACGAGTCTTCGGCAGAGACGAGCATCGAGGCTCCAGCGCAGCGGTTCGTTGTCGTGGATCGGCGACGGCCCGCACGCTCGCGAGTCGCACCTGCAGAAGCATTTTCGGCAGCCGCCCCCCCGACATTGAGGCAAAGAAGCGCCCATTCCCGCGCCTTCTTACCGCTGCGCCGGCCGCTTGCCGCGGGCGCTCTGGGATACTGGACCCATGTCCGAGCCGCCGGCCCCGCTGCGCCTTCTGCACCTCGAGGACTCCGACCTCGACCACGAGCTGGCGCTGGCCCAGCTGCAGCGCAGCGGCCTGGACGTGCGCGCGCGCCGGGTGGAGACGCGCGACGAGTTCGAGGCGGCGCTCGCCCGGCGCTGGGATGCCATCGTCTCCGACTACAACCTGCCGGGCTTCTCGGGTCTGCAGGCGCTGCGCCTCGTGCGCGCGCGCGATGCCATCGTGCCCTTCATCCTCGTCTCCGGCGAGATCGGCGAGGACCTGGCGGTGGCGGCGATGCGCGACGGCGCGAGCGACTATCTGCTCAAGAGCGGGCTGGCGCGCCTGGCCCCGGCACTCGAGCACGCGATCGACGCCGCGCGCACGCGCGCGGCCAAGCTGGAGGCGGACCGCGAGCTCGCCGAGTCACGCCGGCGCCTGGCCGAGCTCGCGCGCCACCTGCAGACGCGCGTCGAGGCCGAGCGCGCGGCGATCGCCCGCGAGATCCACGACGACGTCGGCGGCTCGCTGACGGCGCTGAAGTTCGACATCGACTGGATCCGCCGCCACAGCGCCGAGCCGGCGCTGCAGCAGCGCGCCGCCTCGGCGCTGGAGACGGTGACGCACGCCATCGGCGCCAGCCAGCGCATCATGCACAACCTGCGCCCGGCCATCCTCGACCAGGGCCTGGTGGCGGCGCTGCAATGGCTGGCCGGCCGCTTCGAGAAGCGCACCGGCGTCGACTGCCTCTTTCGCACCGGCGACGAGCGCATCGGCGCCCCGGGGCAGGAGCTGCCCGACGGCGTGCCGCTGGTGGCCTACCGCACGGCGCAGGAGGCGCTCACCAACATCAGCAAGCACGCGCAGGCGCAGCGGGTGACGATGGACCTGTCGCTCTCCGGCGGCGTGCTCTCGCTCGAGATCAGCGACGACGGCCGCGGCCTGAGCCAAAGCGACCTCGCCAAGGCCGGCAGCTTCGGCATCCGCGGCCTGCACGAGCGCGCCGGCACCGTCGGCGGCTGGATCGAGCTCGGCAGCACCGGCGGCACCGACGGCGGAACCACGCTGCTGCTCTCCATCCCGCTAGACGCGGCGCTGCCGCAGGCCGCCTCGCGCCGCCGGGAGGACGGCACGGACGCCGAGGCAGACGACGACGCGAGCCACGGGACGGACCGCGAACATGACCCCTCGGTCTGGTCCAGCCTATGATCGGCGGCGCCTGAACGCCGTCCCACGGCCCTCAGGCCACCAGAACCCGGCCACCCGAGCGCACCTGCCATGATCCGCGTCATCCTCTGCGACGACCATGCGCTGATCCGTCGCGGCATTCGCGACACCCTGGCGGACGCGCCGGACATGCGCGTCGTCGGCGAGGCCGGCGATTACGCCGCGCTGCGCGGCCTGCTGCGCGAGCATGCCGGCGACGTGCTGGTGCTCGACATCAACCTGCCCGGGCGCAGCGGGCTGGACGTGCTGCACGCGCTCAAGGACGAGGGTTCGCCGATCAAGGTGCTGGTGGTCAGCATGTACCCCGAGGACCAGTACGCGATCCGCGCGCTGCGCGCCGGCGCCTACGGCTACATCAACAAGGGCGGGGACCCCCAGGCCATCGTCAACGCCGTGCGCACCGTCGCGCAAGGGCGCAAGTACGTCACGCCGGAGATCGCGCAGATGCTGGTCGACAGCCTCACCGCCCCGGCCGACGAGCTGCCGCACCACAAGCTCTCCGACCGCGAGCTGCAGACGCTGGTGCTGATCGCCTCCGGCCGGCGCCTCTCGGACATCGCCGAGGAACTGCTGCTGAGCCCGAAGACGGTCTCCGTCTACCGCTCGCGCGTGCTCGAGAAGCTGCAGCTGGCCAACAACTCCGAGCTCACCGTCTACGCCATCCGCAACGGGCTGGTCGGGCAGTAGGAAGGCGGCCACGCCATGACGCACGACCACGCCGTGAGCCTGCGCACCGGCGCCCTGGACGACCCGAGGGCAATCCGCCGCGCCGGCGCCGAACTGCTCTCGCTGGCGCTGATGGACGCGCGCAACCTCACGCTGCGCTGGCTCGCGGTGTTCGAGTCGCGCGGCGCGATCGCGCTCGCTGGGGACGGGCCGAGTGCGCTCTGGCTCGCCGCACGCGCGGGCTGGTACCAGGAGCGCTGGGTCGCGCGCAACCTGCAGCGCGCCCGCGGCGACCATGCCGACGCGGATGCCGCCTGCCTGTCCTCGATCGAACCCGGCGCCGACGGCTGGTTCGAGCCCGAAGGTCGCCTGCCCGACCCGCTGACGCTGCGCCAGTACCTCGCGCACACGATGGAGACGACGCTGGATCTGCTCGCCAGCACCGCCCCCGAGGACGCGGACCTGCACTTCTACCGCGCCGCCCTGCTGCACGAGGACCGCATCGGCGAGGCCCTGGCCGAGTGCGCGGCGGCGCTGCAGCTGCCGCTCGAGGGTGACCCCCCGGCGCCCTGGGCGGCGCCGCGCGCGCGCCCGGACCGCGAGCCACTAGGCATGCCGGCGGCGCGGCTGCGCCTGGGCAGCGAGCGCGGCGGCTTCGTGCCCGACGCCGAGCGCTGGGCCGAAGAGATCGCCGTGCCCGAGTTCGAGATCGACGCGCAGGCCGTGACCTGGGCGCGCTATGTCGAGTTCGTCGAGGACGGCGGCTACGAGCGCGAGGATCTCTGGAGCGAGGCCGGCTGGGCCTGGGCACGGCAGCGCGGCCGCCGCGCCCCGCGCGACGTCGAGCAACTGCGCGGCGGCGTGCTCGTGCGCCGGCATGGCCACCTGCAGCGCGCCGCGGCACAGCAACCCGTGCTGCACGTCAGCCGTCACGAGGCCGAGGCCTGGTGCCGCTGGGCCGGAAGGCGCCTGCCCACCGAGCCCGAGTGGGAACTCGCGGCACTCACTGCCGGCCATCGCGGCTTCGGCTGGGGCGAGGTGTTCGAGTGGGTTGCCGGCAGCGCGCGGCCCTGGAGCGGCTTCGAGGCCACCGCCGGCAGCATCGAGCCCATGCCGGCCGCGGGCACCCTGGGCGTGCTGCGCGCTGCCTCGTTCATGACACCCGCCCGCCGCCACCATCCCAAGGCGCGGCGTTTCCTCGCGCCGCAGGCCGACCGCGCCTTCGTCGGCTTTCGCAGCTGCGCGGCCTGACCCGGCAGCGCGCGGTGCAGCGCAGGCCGCCGCCGGCCCGCTTCCTCTGCCTCTTCCGCTTCCGCCTTCTCTCCACCCGAGCCCACGACACCATGAACTACGAAGACATCCTGGTCGAGATCCGCAATGGCCACACCGCCTGGATCACCATCAACCGCCCGGACAAGATGAACGCCTTTCGCGGCAAGACCTGCGACGAGCTCATCCACGCCATCATCAGGAACGGCTACGACAAGGCCATCGCCTGCATCGTGCTGGCCGGCGCCGGCGAGCGCGCCTTCTGCACCGGCGGCGACCAGTCCGCGCACGAAGGCCAGTACGACGGCCGCGGCACCATCGGGCTGCCGATGGAGGAACTGCACGCCGCCATCCGCGACGTGCCCAAGCCCGTGATCGCGCGCGTGCAGGGCTACGCCGTGGGCGGCGGCAACGTGCTGTGCACCCTCTGCGACCTGACCATCGCCGGCGAGCGCGCGCAGTTCGGCCAGGTCGGGCCCAAGGTCGGCTCGGTCGACCCGGGCTACGGCACCGCGCTGCTGGCGCGCGTGGTCGGCGAGAAGAAGGCGCGCGAGATCTGGTACCTCTGCCGCCGCTACACCGCCGCCGAGGCGCTGGCCATGGGCCTGGTGAACGCGGTGGTACCCAACGACCAACTCGACGCCGAAGTCCAGCGCTGGGCCGACGAGATCGCCGAGAAGAGCCCGACCGCGATCGCCATCGCCAAGCGCAGCTTCAACATGGACACCGCCCACCAGGCCGGCATCGCCGGCATGGGCATGTACGCACTCAAGCTCTACTACGACACCGAGGAGTCGCAGGAAGGCGTCAAGGCCTTCAACGAGAAGAGGAAGCCGGAGTTCCGCAAGTACGCGAAGTAGGCGCAGGCAAGCGGCCGCCCCGGCCAGGTCGCCGGCGGCCGGACGCCAGCGGCTACCATCGGCCGCCGCCCCGCCCGCCATGAGCCCACTGATCGTCGCCGAACTCCTCACGCTCGGCCTGGCGGCCGGCTTCCTCGCCGGGCTGCTGGGCATCGGCGGGGGCATGCTGCTGGTGCCGTTCCTGACGATCATCCTGTCGCAGCAGGGCGTCGCGCCCGGGTTGGCCGTCAAGATGGCCATCGCCACCTCGATGGCCACCATCATGTTCACCTCGCTGTCCAGCGTGCGCGCGCACCACTGCCGCGGCGCGGTGCGCTGGGACATCGTGCGCGGCCTGGCCCCGGGCATCGTGCTGGGCGGGCTGGGCGCGGGCGTCGGCGTGTTCGCACTCGTCAAGGGCCCGGGTCTGGCGCTGTTCTTCGCGCTGTTCGTCGGCTTCTCGGCCACGCAGATGCTGCTGGACCGCAAGCCCGCGCCGACGCGCCAGCTGCCCGGCACCGCAGGCCAACTGGCCGCCGGCGGCGGCATCGGCTTTCTCTCCGGCCTCGTGGGCGCGGGCGGCGGCTTCATCTCGGTGCCCTTCATGACTTGGTGCAACGTGCCGATCCACCACGCGGTGGCCACCAGCGCGGCGCTGGGCTTCCCGATCGCGCTGGCCAACACCGTGGGCTACGTCGCGGGCGGCTGGACGCTCGCGAACACGCTGCCCGGCGCCTTTGGCTTCCTGTATCTGCCGGCACTGGCGCTCATCGCCAGCGCCAGCGTGCTGGCCGCCCCGCAAGGCGCCCGCGTCGCCCACGCGATGAACGTGCGCCAGTTGAAGCACGTGTTCGCGCTGCTGCTTTTCGGCCTGGCCGCCTACATGGGCGCCAAGGGGCTGGGGCGGGTGTAGGGCGGGGTGATCACGGGCACCACGCGCAACGCAAGCGCAAGACACCCGTGCCCATGAAGTCCGCCGTCATCCCGCAGGTCCGTGTCGCGCCGCAGCCGCGCGCCGAACTGGAGGCCGTGCTGCAGGAGGGAGCGACCCTCTCCGGGTTCGTCGAGGCCTCGGTGCCGGCCGAAGCCGTGCTGGCGAAGCTTCAGGCGGAGCTGGAGGCCAGGCGCAGGCGGCTGGACCGGTGAGCTTCGACGTCCGCTTCCCTGCGGCGGCGGTACTGGTGCTTGCCGTTCGGCACCAGCGCGAAGAGGACTGCCGCCGACCTTGCCCGCCTGGGCGACGCCGGGCAGGCCCCGGGGCGATCAGCGCCGCGCCCGCGCCGCCGGCTGCGCCGCGGCCAGCAGCCCCAGGTCGTCGAAGAAGCGGGTGAAGCGTTCGCCGTCGTGCGGGCCGGTCTGCTGCAGGCCGATGAAGCCGAGGTAGGCGACGCGGGCGAAGGCCTCGACGCGCGCCGGGCTCGACCGGGGCAGCAGCTCGCGGGCGAGCTCGCGCGCGAAGGCGATGCGTGCATGGTCCGCGCGCTCGAGGGCGGCGCGCACACGCGGGTCCTTGGCGGCCCAGGCGCGGATCGCCACCTCGCGCCCCGGGCGCAGGCGGGAAGCCACCGTGACATAGCGCTGCAGGCGGCCCGCCGCGTCGCGTTCGCGATCGGCCTCGCGGATCACGGCGACCGTGTAGTCGTGCTCCCAGCGCTCGAGCAACGCCTCGACGAACGCCGCCTTGTGCGCGAAGTGGTGATAAAACGAGCCGCGCGTGACGTTGAGCCGGCGCGCGATGCGCTCGGCCGACACGGCGCCGTGGCCCGCCAGGTCCAGCATCTACAGCCCGGCCTGGATCCACGATGAGCGGGTCAGCTTGGTCATGGGCCGCCACCATACAGGCTGTGTAGGGTGCCCGCCGCGCCGCTAAGGTGCGCCCATGGTTCATCGAGTGATCGTCATCGGGGCCGGCATGGCCGGCCTGGCCGCCGCGACGTCGCTGCGCGACGCGGGCTGGCAGGTGTGCGTGGTCGAGCGCGAAACACAGGTCGGCGGGCGCGTGCACAGCGCGGCGTTCCACGGCCGTGTCATCGAGTGCGGCGCGCAGTTCCCTTCCACCGGCTACCGCCACATGCCGGCGCTGCTGGAACGCGCCGGCCTGGCCACGCAGGCCGTCCCAACCTCGCCCTGGGCTGCCTTCGAGCGCGATGGCCGGCTGCACCGCGTACACCCGAACCGCCCCGCCACGCTGGTCGGCGGCGGCTTGTTGCGCTGGCACGAAGCCCTGCGCCTGGCGCTGGGCACGGCCCCGAGCCTTCGCCGCACACGGCGTCTCGACGCCTCGAGCTATGCCGCCTTCGCCGCGCTGGACGACGAGGATGCCGACGACTGGTGCCGCCGCGCGTGCGGCCACGCGGCGGCGAGCCGGTTCTTCGAACCGATGGTGCATGGGCTGTACTTCCACCCCCTGCGCGGCGCCTCGCGCGCGCTGCTCGAGGCGCTGATGACGTTCCGCAGTGCGCAGACGCTGGCCGTGCGCGGCGGCTGGCAGGCGCTGCCGCGCCGGATGGCGCGCGGCCTCGACGTGCGCACGGGCTGCCACGTCGAATCGCTGGTGCAGACGCCGCACGGCGTGCGCGCGCGCGTCGGTGGCGACCGCATCGACGCCGACTGGGCCGTGCTCGCCACGCCCGCGCCGGCCGCGCGAAGCCTGGTGCTCGACCCGACGCCCGAGGAGGCCGCCGTGCTCGACGCCGGCTACGCCCGGGCCATGCATGTCGCGCTCGGCATGCACGCCGACTGGCCGCTGCCGCCCGAACTGCGCGGCATGCACGGCCTGATTTTCGGACCCCATCGGCACGACGGCGCGCCGACCCTGGTGGCCTCGATGGTGGTCGAGTCCGAACGCCTGGCGCAGGAAGGGCCTCCGGTGCTGTGCGCCATGCTCGGCGACACCGCGGCCCTGCGCCACGCGGCCAGCAGCGACGAAACCGTCGCGCGCGAAGTCGCACAGTGGCTCGACACCCATTGGCCCGGGGCCAGCGCCCGCGTGACGGACCACCGCATCCAGCGCTGGAGCGAGGCCGAGCCGCTGTCGCCGGCCGGGCGCGCGCGCGCGGCCCAGCACTACCGCCGGCAGTGGTCGCCCGCGCGGCGGATCATCCTGTGCGGCGATCACCTGGGCCTGCCCTGGACCGACGGCGCCGTCGAGACCGGCCTGTGGGCCGCCCACCGCCTAGAAGTCTGGGCGGCAGACACATTCTTGCCAGGTTGATGGATGCGACGCAGACGGTTTTGCGCCGTTTGCGCGATCGGCTCATTCATGGCCGCTTGCGGAGGTCGTGACGTCCGCACAGCGAGGCCTGTGAGGGTGTCTGCCGAAGGTGTTGCGGGTCTTCAACCCGCCTGCATTGTCGCCATCCGCCGCAGATTCAACGCCATGCACACGAGTTTCCATTCGGCTTGCACGCGGTGAAGGCCTCGCATGCTGAACTGACGGAAGCCCAAGACGTTCGTTATCCAGCCGTTCGGGGGTTCGGCCAACCATTTGCGCCGGCGGTGGGCGTCGCGCGCTTCCTGCGTCTTCATCTTCGCGGCCATCGCCGCGGTCAGTAGCAGCGTTGCTTCGTTGATCGCTCGGTGCCCCTTGCCTTCGCGCCCGATGGCCACGACAAGGTCTGTACAGCCGGTGAGCGCCTCGAACACGGCCTCGCTGCGGTAGCCCGCATCGGCCAAGGTCTGTTGGGGATAGGCGCCGCGCGCGCTCTTGACTGCCTCCACCATCGTGGGCAGTTCGTGCACGTCCGAGGCGTTGTTGATCAACTCGGCGGCCACGATGATGTGGGCCGTGTCATCGGCCGCCGTCTGGCCGTTGTAGGCCGGGTCGAACCCGCCGCCGGCGCGCTGCATGATGCGGATGTCGGGGTCAGTGAAGTTGCCCTGATCCTTGACCTGCGGCACGCCCAAGGACCGCTCGTAGCGCCCGCCCTTGGGCTTGCCGTCCTGGCCGCGCGGCTTCTGGTCGTCGTCGTCGCTGCGCCCACGTTCGAGGTCCGCTTCGCGTTGGCGTTGCTCCAACCGGGCGCGCGCCGCGGCAATGGCATCGAGCCGGTCCTGGCGCCGCGCAACCTCGGCGGGCATGTCCAGTTCGGGTTCGTTCTTCTGGGCCCCGTCGGCCGCTCGTGCCTTGGCAAGCAGGGCTTCGATCTGTGCCCTCAACTCGGCTTCGGCCTTGAGCATGTGGCCGTAGCTCGTGGCCTTGTGGCGGCTCGCGTTGGCTGTGACCTTGGTGCCACCGCAATGGTGCCCTGCTTGATCAGGCCCATCTCGCGCGTCAGGCGCACGACCTGCACGAACAGGTCCGAGAGTCCCTTCAAATGGAAGGCCCGGAAGTCGCGGATCGTGCGGTGTGCGGGGAAATGGCAGGACCTGCCTCTGCAATCGGCCCTGCGATCGACCTCACGATCGGCCCGGATCCAGGTCGTTGCAGGTCTTGGGGGCTGCTGTCGGTTGCCCTTACAGTGCGCCGGCAAGGAACTGAAAATTTCAATTGGCTCAATGATTTAGATATCCGGCGCAGGTCTTGCTTTTGCCGGACCGTCTACCCAACCGGATCCCCCCATGAGACTCAGCCCCCTTGCCCTCACCGGCCTCTTCATGATCGGCGCTGGCACGGCCAGCGCCGCCCCCGTGGCCATCGGCCTGGTCGATTTCTCTGGCTCGGCAGTCGTCATCGATTTCAATGCCATCCCCGATACAGCGGCGATCAACAGCCAGTTTTCAAGCAGTGGCGTCGCCTTCGGTGGCGCGCTGGTGGGCTTGACCAACCCCGGCGATACCCATCTGTTCAACGGTTCGACAATCGCCTCGAACTGGATTTACCGCCCGGGAGCCGGCCACCAGGGTGCCACCTGGTCTGCCACCTTCGAGACGACACAGAACATCGTCGGCTTCGAAGTCGAAACCCAGGCGGACGATCCCGTCACCATCGAGGCGTTCTCGGGTGCCACGTCGCTTGGCAGCGTCACCTTCCCCAACCCCAACGGCCTCACGGTTGACTTCATCGGCATCCGTGATTTCGCCGGTTTTGACCGCATCAGCGTCACCACCGCCGCGAACTACAACGGCTTCTTCGCCATGGACAATTTCCGCTTCGAGCAGCAAGGCAACAGCGTGCCCGTTCCGGGAACGCTGGTCCTGGCGGGCCTGGGCATGATGGGCCTTGGCTTGTCGGCGCGCCGCGCCAAGCGCTGAGCGGCGCGCGCGGGCGCGCCGAGCTTACCCCTGCTGATCCTGCGGCGATCAGCGTCGCCGCAGCGCCCCGGCCTCGCGTGCCGCCAGCGGCTGCGCCGTGCCGCGGCGCCAGGGCCGCGACACCGCGGGGCGCCCGGGTTGCGCCGCCTGGCAGGCGCGCCGAAAGGCCTGCAGCGTGCGCTGCGCCAGGCCAAGCACGGTGTCGGCGGCGTAGCCGCCGGGCCCGAGGGTGCCGTAGGGACGCCCGCTGAGCAGCGTCATGGCCTCGCCCGCGCTGTCCGCGGCGTGGATGTGAAAGCGCCCGGCGGCGACTGCCTCCGCCACCTCGTCGGCGAGCATGAGGTGGCGGCGGTTGCGCGCGGGGATCAGCACGCCCTGGGCCCCGTCCAGCCCGAGCTGCACGCAGGTGCGGAAAAAGCCCTCGATCTTCTCGTTGACGCCGCCCACAGGCAGCAGCTCGCCGCCCGGGTTGATGGCTCCGGTGACCGCGATGCCCTGGCGCAGCGGCAGGCCCGCGAGGCTGGAGAGCAGCGCGAGGAACTCGGCGCAGGAGGCCGAGTCGCCCTCGATGCCGCCGTGCTCCTGCTCGAACACCGTGCTGGCGGTGAGGGCCAGCGGCGCCACGTGACGGAACAAGGTCGCCAGGTGGCTGCGCAGGATCAGCAGGCCCTTGTCGTGGATGGGGCCCGAGAGCTCGACCTCGCGCTCGATGCTCAGCAGCCCCTCCTCGCCGGGATGGGTGCTGGCGGTCACGCGCACCGGCAGCCCGAAGCGGTGGTCGCCGAGGTCGACCACGGTCAGCCCGTTGAGCTGGCCGACGTGCTCGCCGTGCACGGCGATCAGCCGCTCGCCGTCGGCGATCGCCTCCTGCAGGCGCTGCTCGGGGTGGTCGTGGCGGCGCGCGCGCGCCGCCAGCGCCGCCTGCACGTCGCCGCCGTCCACGCGCGCGGCGCCGCGGCTGCGCGCCAGCGCGGCGGCCTCCATCACCAGCGCCTCGGTGCGCGCGAAGACGGCGCTTTGCCGCGCCTGGTCATCGGCCTCGCGGTGCGTCTCCTCGATCAGGCGCGCCACCGCGCCCGCGTCGAAGGCGGGCAGGCCCATACGATGGCAGGCATGGGCGACGAAGATCGCCGTCGCCCGGCGCGACTCGTCGGTGGCGCGGAAGCTGTCGGCGAAATCCACCTTGCAACGGAAATGCCGCGCCACCTCGGGATCGCCCTCCTGCACGAGGTAGTACTCCTCGACCGAGGCAATGAGCACGATCTTCACGTCCACGTCCACCGGCTCGGGCTGCAGCGACACCGCCGAGATCGGCGCGAACATCGTGCCGGGCTCCTCGATCTGCAGCCGCCCGCTGCGCAGGAAGCGGCGCAGCTTCTCCCACACGGCGGGGTCAGCCAGCAGATCGCTGAGGTGCAGCAGCAGGAAGCCGCCGTGCGCGCGCAGCAGGCTGCCGGCACGGATGCGGCTGAAGTCGGTGACGAGCACGTCGCTCTGGGCCTCGTAGTCGATGCTGCCGAAGAGGGAGCGAAACAGCGGGTTGTCGTCGATCACCACCGGCGCGCCGACCTGGTCGTGGTGGTCGACGGCCAGGTTGACGCGCAGCCGCGCCAGCAGCTCCAGCAGCGCCTCGATGCGCGCGCCCTCGTCGGCGAGCTCGCCGGACTCGAACAGCTCCAGCCTGTCGAGCACATGCTGCTGCACCTGGTCGAGCCAGCGGCCGAGCTTGACGGCGTCCTTGATCTGCTTGCGCAGCGCGCCACGGATGGCCTGCAGCCCGTGCTCCAGCAGCGGCTTCACCGCTTGCCGCCGCAGTGCCGCCAGCGATTCGCTGGCCGCCAGCTCGCGCGCCCGGCTGCGCTCGGTGAAGCGGCCGACCTCGGCGCGCAAGGCCTCCTCGTCGGCGTCGATGGCCGCACGCTGCTCGGGCGTGAGCGCGGTCGCCGTCTCCGTGGTCAGCGCCTGTCCGCTCGCGTCCTGCCGCGTGAAGACCATGCGCGCCTGTTCGTGCCCCGCGCGCTCGCGCCCGGACTCGCGCGCCGGCTCGCGCACCAGGCCGAAACGGCGGCTTTCGGCGAACGCCCGCAGGGCTGCGAAGTCGCGCTCCTCCTCGGCCTGTGCGGCGGCCTGCACGCGGTCGGCGCCGACGGTGAAGTCCGGCGCCAGCAGCCGCCGGGGAAGCTGCGTCTGCAGCGTCTTGGCGAACTCGGCCATGAGCTGGCGCAGCTGCCGCCCCTGCCCGGGCGGCAGGCGCAGCGCACGCGGTCGCTCGGGCGCCTCGAAATCGTTCAGGTAGATGAGGTCCGGCGGCACCGCGCGCGTGGCCGCGACCTGCCGCACCAGCCCCTGCAGCAGCGTCGTGCGGCCGCAGCCGGTCTCGCCGAGCACGAACAGGTGGTAGTCGGGTTCCTCGATGCGCAGCCCGAAGCGCGCCGCCTGCTCGGCGCGCTCCTGGCCGATCCAGGGCAAGGGCAGGCCGCGCAGCTCATCGGTATCGGCAAAGCCCAGCGCATCGGGATCGACGCGCACGCGCAGCGTGCTCGCGGGCAAGGTGGCCATCGGCATGGGACTCGTCTGTGTCGCGGGGTCGATGGCAAGTATCGCGCCCCTCCTCGCGATTGGAGGCTTGGCGTCAGCTTGTTCGGGCATGCTCGGCGTGCTGCCGCCACAATCGCGGCTGCACAAGGCAGGCCGCGAGCCTGCGGCCCCGGCCATTCCGCCCCATTCCGCCCCATTCCGCCCCATTCCGCCCCACCGCGCCTCACCCGGTAGCCATCGTTCTTCAAAAGAGACTCGCCATGACGACCAAGCAGCCCACCATCATCTACACCCTGACCGACGAGGCGCCGCTGCTGGCGACCGCCGCCTTCCTGCCCGTGCTGCGTGCGTTCACGAAGCCGGCCGGCATCGACGTGAAGACGAGCGACATCTCGCTGTCCGGGCGCATCATCGGCGAGTTCGCCGACAGCCTGCCGCCCGAGCAGCGGCTGCCGAACAACCTCGCCGAACTCGGCAGGCTGACGCTGCAGCCCGACGCCAACATCATCAAGCTGCCCAACATCTCGGCGTCGGTGGCGCAGCTGAAGGCGGCGATCAAGGAGCTGCAGGACAAGGGCTACGCCCTGCCCGACTTCCCCGAGAACCCGCAGACCGAGGACGAGAAGAAGATCCGCGCGCGCTACGGCAAGTGCCTGGGCAGCGCGGTCAACCCGGTTCTGCGCGAGGGCAACTCCGACCGCCGCGCGCCCAAGGCCGTGAAGGAGTACGCGCGCAAGAACCCGCACTCGATGGCCGCGTGGGCGCAGGCCTCGCGCACGCACGTCTCGCACATGCACGGCGGCGACTTCTACCACGGCGAGAAGTCGATGACGCTGGACAAGGCGCGCGACGTGAAGATGGAGCTGATCACGAAGGGCGGCCACACCCTCGTGCTCAAGGCCAAGGTCGCGCTGCAGGACGGCGAGGTCATCGATTCGATGTTCATGAGCAAGAAGGCGCTGCTGGACTTCTACGAGCGCGAGATCGAGGACGCGCGCAAGTACGGCGTCATGTTCTCGCTGCACGTCAAGGCCACGATGATGAAGGTCTCGCACCCCATCGTCTTCGGCCACTGCGTGCGCACCTTCTACAAGGAGGCCTTCGCCAAGCACGGCAAGCTCTTCGACGAGCTCGGCATCAACGTCAACAACGGCATGGTCGATCTCTACGACAAGATCGCCGCGCTGCCGCAGAGCCAGCGCGACGAGATCACGCGCGACCTGCACGCCTGCCACGAACACCGGCCCGAGCTGGCGATGGTCGACTCCTCCAAGGGCATCACCAACTTCCACTCGCCCAACGACATCATCGTCGACGCCTCGATGCCGGCGATGATCCGCAACGGCGGCAAGATGTACGGCGCCGACGGACGGCTCAAGGAGGTCAAGGCGGTGATGCCGGAGTCGACCTTCGCCCGCATCTACCAGGAGATGATCAACTTCTGCAAGTGGAACGGCGCCTTCGACCCGCGCACCATGGGCACGGTGCCCAACGTCGGCCTGATGGCGCAGCAGGCGGAGGAATACGGCTCGCACGACAAGACCTTCGAGATCCCGGAGGACGGCGTGGCCAACATCACCGACCTCGCCAGCGGCGAGGTGCTGCTGTCGCAGGACGTCGAGGCCGGCGACATCTGGCGCATGTGCCAGGTGAAGGACGCACCGATCCGCGACTGGGTAAAGCTGGCGGTGACGCGTGCGCGCCAGTCTGGCATGCCGGTGGTGTTCTGGCTCGACCCGTACCGCCCGCACGAGGCGCAGCTCATCACCAAGGTGAAGACCTACCTGCGCGAGCACGACGTCAGCGGCCTGGACATCCAGATCATGAGCCAGGTGCGGGCGATGCGCTACACGCTCGAGCGCGTCGTGCGCGGCCAGGACACGATCAGCGCCACCGGCAACATCCTGCGCGACTACCTCACCGACCTCTTTCCGATCATGGAACTGGGCACGAGCGCGAAGATGCTCTCCATCGTGCCGCTGATGGCCGGCGGCGGTCTCTACGAGACCGGCGCGGGCGGCTCGGCGCCCAAGCACGTGCAGCAGCTCACCGAGGAGAATCACCTGCGCTGGGATTCGCTGGGCGAGTACCTGGCCCTGGCGGTGAGCCTGGAGGATCTGGGCCTGAAGACCGCGAACCCGCGCGCGAAGATCCTCGCCACCACGCTGGATGCAGCCACCGGCAAGCTGCTCGACAACCGCAAGGGGCCGAGCGCGCGCACCGGCGAGCTCGACAACCGCGGCAGCCAGTTCTACCTCACGATGTACTGGGCGCAGGAGCTGGCGGCACAGAAAGATGACGCCGAACTTGCCGCGCACTTCGCGCCGCTGGCGCGGACGCTGGCCGAGAACGAGCGCACGATCGTCGAGGAACTGCGGGTGATCCAGGGCCAGAAGGCCGATATCGGAGGCTACTTCCGCGTCGTGCCCGAGAAGCTCAAGGCCGTGATGCGCCCGAGCGCGACCTTCAACGCGGCGCTCGCGGCAGTGCAAGACTGAGGGCGGCGGCCGACGTCCGCAGCCCCCATTGCGACGCCGCGCCCAGCAGCGTGAAGCCGAGCATCATCAGGGCCAGATTGAGCGCACCATGGTGCGGCACCAGGCCGACGAGCCAGCCGCCGGCCGCGCCCATGAGCTGCTGCAGCAGCCCGGCCACCGCCGCCGCGGCGCCCGCCAGCGCCGGCAGCACGCCGACGCTGCCGGAGAGCGCGGTCGGCATCAGCAGGCCATGCCCGATGCCCAGTACGATCATCGGCAGCGCGAAGGCCAGCGCCGTATGTCGTCCGGCGACGGCCAGGACGATCGCCAGCGACAGGCCGCCGATGGCCAGCAACTGGCCGAGCAGCATGACGCGGAACTCCCCGCTGCGACGCACGAGGCGGCTGGTGAGGTAGTTGCCGCCGATGTACGCCAACGGAATGCTGCCGATGTACCAGCCCACCCCGTCGGGCCCGATGCCGTAGCTACCGAGCACGAGCGGCGCACCGCCGAGGAAGGTGTAGAAGGTCGCCGTGGTCATGGCAAGCACGGCGACGTAGAGCAGGAACGCCGGCTGCCGCGCCAGCTGCGCATAGGACGACCGCATCGTGCGCCACCAGGGTGCTGCCACGGCCGGCGTCGCGGCCACCGGTGGCGCCGGCAGGCCGCGCCAGGCGGCAATCATCAGCAACAGCGCCAGCGCGGCGATCAGCACGAAACCGGCCTGCCAGCCCAGGCGCACGTGCAGCAGCCCGCCGATGACCGCCGCGCCCGGCGGCACGAGGCCCATGGCCATGCCGATCCACGCCATCACGCGCGTGCGCTCGGGGCCCTCGAAGAGGTCCTGCACCAGGGCGCGGCCGATCACCATGCCGGCCGCCGCACCCGCGCCCTGCAGCACGCGCGCGGCGATCAGCGCGGGCAGCGTGGTCGACAGGGCCGCGAGCACGGAGCCGACGAAGGACAGCGCCAGACCGATGAGCAGCACGCGCCGCCGCCCGAAGCGGTCGGACAAGGGACCGTAGAGCAGTTGCAGCCCGCCGTAGGCGACGACATAGCCGCTGAAGCTGAGCTGCACCCGCCCCTGCCCGGCGCCGAAGAGCGCGCCCCATTCCTGCATCGAGGGGATGCAAATCGTCATCGCCAGCAGCCCGAAGGCAAGCTGCGCGACCAGGTTGGCGACCAGCGGGCCGCGGGAGGAGGGAGAAGACACGGGCGGGAGACTCGGCGGCAGCCGGCCAATCCGCGCCGGACCGCCGCTGCGTACAGCGCAGCATAAGGCACGGCCGGACAGGCCCCGCTGCGACAGCGCAAACGCCGCCTGGCCCGACCGCCGGCCACGCGGCCTCGCGCAGCGGGGTGTCGGCAGGCTTTACAGCCGTGCCGGAATGCGCCCGCGCGGACACCATCGTCCGTCGCCAAGGTCTTGATTCGTAAATCGATTTCTTCCCGTGGCCTGGAATTCGCGTGCACGGCAGGAAACCGCTGCCGGAGATGGCCCCATGAAGACCCGACACCCCCGTTCGCTGCTGGCGCTTGGCGCGGCCCTCGTCACCGGCGCCTTCGCCCTCCCCGCCCAGGCGGCGCCGGCGACGATCACGCTGGCGACGACGGTGCGCGACTTCACGGCCTCGCATGCCGATTTCGAGGGCCCGCTGGGCGGCGACCCCGGCATCGTGGAGAGCACCCTCGGTGCGGACAACAAGCCCGTCTACAACGCGGCGGCCTCGAACCCGACCATCGCTTCGGCTGCGTCCTTCGACCAGTGGTACCGCGATGTCTCGGGCGTCAACATCGCCCTGGCGCGCAGCATCACGCTGACCGAGACCTTCGAGGGTTCGGGCATCTACCGCTTCGCCAGTTCGGCCTACTTCCCGATCGACGGCGACGGCTTCGGCAACACGCCGGGATGGGGCAGCAACTTCCACTTCACCACCGAGATCCACACGCTGTTCACCTACCAGGCCGGGCAGAGCTTCAGCTTCACGGGAGACGACGACGTCTTCGTCTTCATCGACAAGCAACTCGTGATCGACCTGGGCGGCGTACATGGCGCACAGAGCGCGTCGGTTTTCCTGGACAGCCTGGGCCTGAGCGCCGGCAGCGACTACCAACTCGACGTCTTCCACGCCGAGCGGCACACGACGCAGTCCAACTTCACGATGGAGACGAGCATCGTCCTGCGCACGCCCGATCCCGATCCCGATCCCAGCCCCGTTCCCGAGCCCGGCACCCTGGCGAGCGCCGCCGTGGCCCTGCTGGCGCTGGGGCTCGGCCGCCGCCGCGCGCGCGCCTGCCCGCGCTAGGCCTCCACCTTCAGCGCCCCGCGGCGGATCTGGTCGCGCTCCAGGCTCTCGAAGAGGGCCTTGAAGTTGCCCTCGCCGAAGCCCTCGTCGGCGCGGCGCTCGATGAATTCGAAGAACACCGGCCCGAGCATCGTGCGGCTGAAGATCTGCAGCAGCAGCCGCTTCGTGCCGTCGGCGGTGCTGCCATCGGCGAGGATGCCGCGGGCCTGAAGTTGGGGCACCGGCAAGCCGTGACCGGGCAGCCGTTCGTCCAGCATCTCGTAGTAGACGTCGTTGGGCGGCGTCATCAGCGGCACACCAGCCAGTTGCAGCGCGTCCACCGTGCGCACGAGATCCTCGGTGAGCAGCGCCACGTGCTGGATGCCCTCGCCGTTGAACTGCATCAGGAACTCCTCGATCTGCCCGGTGCCCTTGCCCGATTCCTCGTTGAGCGGGATGCGGATGAGCCCGTCGGGCGCCGTCATCGCGCGGCTGGTGAGCCCGGTGTACTCGCCCTGAATGTCGAAATAGCGGATCTCGCGGAAGTTGAAGAGCCGCTCGTAGAAGCCGCCCCAGTAGGCCATGCGTCCGCGGTAGACGTTGTGCGTGAGATGGTCGATGAGCTTCAGGCCGTGGCCGCGCGGATGGCGGCTGGCCGGGTCCTCGAAGCCGGGGAGCCACTCGAAGTCGATGTCGTAGATGCTCTTGCCGTCCTCGAAGCGGTCGATGAGGTACAGCGGCGCGCCGCCGATGCCCTTGATCGCCGGCAGCTTCAGCTCCATCGGCCCGGTGGGCACGTCCACCGGCTGCGCGCCGCGCTCGAGCGCCAGCGCATACGCCTTGTGCGAATCGCGCACGCGAAAGGCCAGCGCGCAGGCACTCGGTCCATGCTCGGCGGCGAAGTAGCCCGCCAGACTCCTCGGCTCGCGGTTGACGATGAAGTTGATGTCGCCCTGGCGGTAGAGCAGCACGTCCTTGCTGCGGTGGCGCGCCACGGGCGCGAAGCCCATGCTCTCGAACAGCGGCTCCAGCACGCCGGCTTGCGGCGAAGCGAACTCGACGAATTCGAAGCCCATCAGGCCCATCGGGTTCTCGAAGGTCTCAGGCATGGCTTGACTCCCGGTCGGAGATCTGGGCTTGCGGTACCGCTGCGCGGCCGATGCGGCGCAGGGTCTTGATGCCCGGGCTGTGCGCAGCGGGTCGCCGCGGCACGCAGGAACTCGATGTTAGCGACTTGGCCTTGATGCAGGTCAGTCAACCGGGTCGACATGTCCGTGACAGGGGTTCATGCAGCGACCCGTTGACGATCGGTGCCGATGCTTGCTTGAATCCCCGGCATGGACAGCCCTTCGTCCGGTGAGCGGTTTGGCGCGAGGGACGACGCCGAACCGCAGGCGAAATGCCCGCCCCGCCCCGGGCCGGCGCATCGCCACCTCGCGCGGCTCCTGAGCGCGGCCGACGTGCGGCTGGACGGGGCGCGCCCCTGGGACATCCGGCTCCTGGATCCGCGCGTGCCGCGGCGCGTGCTGCTGCGGGGGTCGCTCGGCCTGGGCGAGGCCTACATGGACGGCCAATGGAGCTGCGAGCGGCTGGACGAGCTGTTCGAGCGGCTGCTGCGCGCCGACCTGGGCAATCGCCTGCCCACGCTCGGGGGGCAGTGGTACGGCCTGCAGACGAGGCTCTTCAACCTGCAGACGCGCTCGCGCGCCTGGCAGGTCGGGCACGCGCACTACGACCTGGGCAACGACTTCTACGCCGCCATGCTCGATGCGCGCATGGCCTACACCTGCGCGTTCTGGGCCGGCGCCCACACGCTGGACGCAGCGCAGGAACAGAAGCTCGACCTGGTCTGCCGCAAGCTGCAGCTGCAGCCGGGCATGCGCGTGCTCGACATCGGCTGCGGCTGGGGCAGCTTCATGCGTTTTGCGGCCGAACGCCACGGCGTGCAGTGCGTGGGCGTGACGATCTCGGCCGAGCAGGCCGCGCTCGGGCGGAAGCGCTGCGCGGGGCTGCCGGTGGAGTTCCGCCTGGCGGACTACCGCAGCCTGGACGAGCCCTTCGACCGCGTCGTCAGCCTGGGCATGTTCGAGCACGTCGGGCAGAAGAACCACGACACCTACATGAAGGTGCTGCGCCGCTGCCTGCACCCCGGGGGCCTGGCGCTGCTGCACACCATCGGCCGCAACGAGGCCGGGCACGGCACCGACCCGTGGATCCACCGCTACATCTTCCCCAACGGCGAGCTGCCGACCATCGCGCAGATCGGCCGCGCCTGCGAGCGTCGCTTCGTGGTCGAGGACCTGCACAACATCGGCGCCGACTACGACCGCACGCTGCTGGCCTGGCACGCCAACTTCGCTGCCGCCTGGCCGCGCTTCGCCGCCCGCCTGGGCGAGCGCTTCGAGCGCATGTGGCGCTACTACCTGCTCTCCTGCGCCGGCGCCTTTCGCGCGCGCGACATCCAGGTCTGGCAGTGGGTGCTGTCCTTGCCGGGCCGGCCGGGGGTGTATCCGCGCCTTGCGGCCTGAAAGACGCGGTTGGACGCGGTTCAGCCGCGCACGAACAGCGTCACCAGCGGCGCGTCGCCGACCTGGCGGCTGCAGTGGCCGTGCACCGCGGGGTCGAAGCTCGCCCCTGCCGGCAGCAGGTCCGCCGAGTAGAAGCACTCGCCGGGGCCGAACACGCGCGCGCTGCCGTCCTGCAGCCCGATCTCCATGCGGCCCTGCAGGATGAAGACCCACTGCGCGTCGCCGGTGCAGTGAAACGCGCTGCGAAAGCCGACCGGGCTCTGCCGCAACTGATAGCCGCCGCTCGCCGCCAGCGGCGACAGGCGCGCCTCGGGCTTGCCCTCGGTCAGCGCCACTGGCGCCTGCCGCCAGCGTGCGCGGCCGTCGGCATCAGTGAAGAGCACATGCTGGGTGAGCGTCGGGTGCGTGTCCATGGCAAATCTCGCGGGGGGCTGGGCGCGCAAGCATAGGCGCCCGGCCGCCACCCCGCATCCGCCCCGGATCCGCCCCGCATTCAGGGGTTCGGGCATGCCCATGCCCGTGCACCTGTCGCGGCGGCGAGAATCGTGCCATCACACGATCGAGGATCACGGCATGAGATACGCCGCCGTCACGGGCGCAGGCTCGGGCATCGGCCGCGCGTGCGCACTCGCCCTCGCAGCCGCCGGCTGGAGCGTCGCGCTGCTCGGCCGCCGCGAGTGCACGCTGCAGGAGAGTGCGGCGCAGGCCGGCGACGGCGCCGCGCGCTGCCTCGTCGTGCCCTGCGACGTCGCGCAGGAGGAGCAGGTCGCCGCCGCCTTCGCGCACCTCGAGGAAAACTTCGGCCGCCTCGATCTGCTCTTCAACAACGCCGGCATCGGCCTGCCCGCGCAGACGCCCGACGAAGTCAGCGGCGCCGACTGGCGGCGCATCGTCGACGCCAACCTGAACGGCAGCTTCTACTGCCTCAGCCGTGCCTTCGGCCTGATGCGCCGGCAGCAGCCGCAGGGCGGGCGCATCATCAACAACGGCAGCATCTCGGCCTACGCGCCGCGGCCGGGCTCGATCGGCTACACCGCGACCAAGCACGCGATCAGCGGCCTCACGCGCGCGGCGGCGCTGGATGGCCGCGCCTTCGACATCGCCGTCGGCCAGATCGACATCGGCAACGCCGCCAGCGAGATGACCGAGCGCATGGCCGCGGGCATCCTGCAGGCCGACGGCAGCGTGCGGCCCGAGGCGCGCATCGACCTCGCCTGCGTGGTCGACGCCTTCATGACGATGGCCGCGCTGCCGCTGTCGGCCAACATGCTCTTCGTCAACGTCATGGCCACGCGCATGCCCTTCGTCGGCCGCGGCTGAGCATGCGCACGGCCATCCTGTCCGACCTGCACGCCAACCGCGAGGCCCTCGAGGCGGTGCTCGAGCACGCGGCGGGGCAGCGCATCGACGCCTTCGTGCTGCTCGGCGACCTCGTCGGCTACGGCGCCGATCCGGCCTGGGTGCTCCAGCGCGCGCGCACCCTGGTCGACGCCGGCGCCATCGCGGTGCAGGGCAATCACGACCTGGCGATCGTGCGCGGCGCGACGCCCGAGATGCGGCCCGAGCCGCGGCAGGTGATCGGCTGGACGCGCGAACAGCTCGACGCCGGCCACATCGCCTTCCTGGCCGGGCTGCCGCTCCAGCAGCGGCGCGAGGACTGCCTGTTCGTGCACGCCAACGCCTGGGACCCGGGCGGCTTCGGCTACGTCATCGAGCGCTCGGATGCCGTGCGCAGCCTGCAGGCCGCGCAAGCCCACGCCACCTTCTGCGGCCACGTGCACGAGGCGCGGCTCTACCACCTCGCGCCCAGCGGCAAGGCGGCGGACTTCATCCCCACGCCCGGCGTCCCCGTACCGCTGCTGCCGCTGCGGCAGTGGCTGGTGATCGCCAGCCGCGCGATGGCGATCCCGCCGCCTGCTACGCCGTGCACGATCGCGACTGCGGCACCGTCACCTGGTGGCGCGTGCCCTACGACCACGAGACGGCGGCCGCGAAGATCCGTGCCGCCGGCCTGCCCCGGGCGCTGGCCGATCGGCTCGCGCACGGGTTCTGAGGCGATCCCGGGTCGACCGCGATCGCTTCGGCTCGCCCTTTGCATGACCTCCCGCGCCGACGATCCGACGCAGAACCGGCCGCCGGCGGAGCTGAGCCTGCAGCCGGGGCAGCGCGTGGACGGATTCGTCGTCGAGGAGCTGCTGCACCAGGGCGGCATGGCGACGATCTGGCGCGTGCGCCACGAGGCCGACGACGCGCAGGACGGCGACCACGCCGGCAGCCCCGCCATCAGCGACGGCGAAGCCCTGCCGCTGGTGATGAAGGTGCCGCGCCTGATGGGCAACGAGGATCCGGCGGCCATCGTCGGCTTCGAGGTCGAGCAGATGATCCTGCCGATGCTGCAGGGCCCGCATGTGCCGCGCTTCATCGGCCGCGGCGACTTCACCCAGCGGCCCTACATCGTGATGGAGCAGATCGAAGGCCCGTCGCTGCGCCCGCGCCTGCAGGCCGCCCCGCTGCCCATCGACGAGGTGATCGAGATCGGCGCGCGCGTGGCCGCGGCACTGCACGAGTTGCACCGCCAGGGCCTGGTGCACCTGGACGTGAAGCCAAGCAACGTCATGTTCCGCGCCGACGGCACCGCAGTGCTGATCGACTTCGGCCTCTCGCGCCATGACAAGCTGCCCGACCTGCTCGACGAGGCCTTCGAACTGCCCATGGGCACGAGCCCCTACATGGCACCCGAGCAGGTGCGCCACGTGCGCGACGATCCGCGCAGCGACCTGTTCGCGCTGGCGGTCATGCTCTACCACTTCACGACCGGCCAGCGCCCCTTCGGCCAACCCGACACCGTGCGCGGACTGCGCCGGCGGCTGTTCGAGGACCCGGTGCCGCCCCGGCAGCTGCGTCCGGACTGTCCGCCCTGGCTGCAGGAGCTGATCCTGCAGGGTCTCGAGGTCGATCCCGCACAGCGCCTGCAGACCGGTGCACAGCTTGCGCTGGCGCTGCAGTTCCCGGCGCAGGTCGTGCTCACCGCGCGCGCGGCGAAGGGCCGCGTGGACGGTCGCTGGCAGCGCCTCAAGCGCCGCCTGCGAAGCATCGAAGACTCGGCGCCGCGCAGCGCCGCGAGGCCTGGTGCGGCCAGCCGCGTCATGAAGAGCCCGATCATCCTGGCGGCCATCGACGTCGAGAACGCCGGCAGCGGCCTGCTCGAGCAGTTGCGCGAGACGGTGCGCCGCATCGTGCGCACCCAGCCCGGCGCGCGCCTGGTATGCGTGAGCGTGCTGCGTAGCGGCCGGGGCACGGTGGAGGCGCTCGTCGACGGGCGAAGCCAGGGCCGCCACGTCAAGCAGCGCGTGGCGCTCAAGCACTGGGCGCGCCCGCTGCTGCAGGGCCTGGCCCTGGACGAGGGCCGGCTGAGCGTGCACGTGCTTGAGGCGGCCGATGCCGCCGCGGCCATCGTCGACTTCGCCGCACGCGCGCAGGTCGACCACATCGTGATGGGCGCACGCGGCGCCTCGGCGCTGCGCCAGCACTTCGGCAGCGTCAGCTCGCAGGTGGTGGCCCAGGCCCCCTGCACCGTCACCGTGGTGCGCGAGTGAAGTCAGCCCCCGCCAACCCCTGCCTGCGCTGCGGCGCCTGCTGCGCCAGCTTTCGCGTCGACTTCGCGCGCGAGGAATGGGGCGGCGACGGCGGCGCGGTTCCCGAGTCCCTGGCCGAGCCGATCACCGCGGGCCTGTGCCGCATGCGCGGCACCGACCACGCGCTGCCGCGTTGCGCCGCGCTCGTCGGCCGCGTCGGCGAGGCGGCGCGCTGCGGCATCCACGAATGGCGGCCCGCGCCCTGCCGCGAATTCGCCCTGCGCGCCCCCATGGGCATCGGCGACGAGGCCTGCGACCGCGCACGGCGGCGGCATGGGCTGGCGCCGCTGTAGCCGGAACGGCGAAAGACCTCCGAAGCGGCGTCGGCGCGCCCCGCCCTCAGGCCGCCAGGCCCAGCGCCTCGCGCACCAGCTTGCGCAGCGCCTCGAAGGTCGGCTGCAGGGGGTGGGCACTGGTGTCGAGGCCAAACTCGGCCTTGGAGTAGAAGGCGGCGCGGCCGGAGAGGATGCGGCGCAGGTCGTCCATGGCCTCCGCGCTCGCCGCGATCGGGCGCAGGTCGCCCTGGGCGCGCACGCGGCGCATGTGGTCCTCGGGCGCGGCCTGCAGCCACACCGTCGTGCAGTGCGCCAGCAGCAGGTTGAACGTGGCGGCGTCGCTCACCAGGCCGCCGGGCGTGGCGATGACCGCCTCGGGGTAGATCTGGATCGCCTCCTCGAGCGCGCGGCGTTCGTAGCGGCGGTAGGCGTTGATGCCGTACAGCGCCTGGATCTCGCTCACGCTGCAGCCGGCGAACTGCTCGATCTCGTGGCTGAGTTCGACGAAGGGGTAGCCGAGGTCGTCGGCCAGCATGCGCCCGAGCGTGCTCTTGCCGGCACCGCGCAGGCCCACCAGGGCCACGCGCGTGCTGCGCAGCGCCGGGTCGGCGGCGTTGGCTCCGCCCGTGCCGAGCATCTGCCCGATGGCCACGCGGGCGCGGCGCAGCGTCGGCTCATCGCGGCCTTCCAGCAGCTCGCGGATCAGCAGCCACTCGGGGTTGGAGGTGGTGACGTCGCCGATCAGTTCGGCCAGCGCGCAGTGCAAGGCCTGCGCCACCTGCAGCAGCACGAGAATGGAGGCGTTGCCGACGCCGTATTCGAGGTTGGCGAGGTGCCGCTCCGAGACGTCGGCGGCCAGGGCGACGGCCTTGCGCGTCATGCCGCGGCGCGCCCGCAGCGCGCGCACGCGCTCGCCCAGGGCGACGAGGAAGGGGTTCTTCCCGGGTGTCGCGACCTCGTCGCCGACCGGCATCGGCGGCAACTCCGTCTGCACCAAAATGCTGTTCTCGGACACGAATGAATCACCGATCAGGCGGTGAACGCATGATAATGCATCCTTGCCGTGCCGAAGCGAACGAACCGCAGTTTCGCCCGGCGTGCACGGCGCGCCGGGCGGCGCTGGCCCTCGGACTCGTCCTCGGCGCCCTGCTGCAGGCCTGCGCCGTCGTCGACTACGAGCAGCGGCGCTGGATCTTCATGACCACGCGCCAGGCCTGGGCGCCGGGCGTGGCCGCCGCCGTCGGCATGCAGGACGTGTGGATCGACTTCGTCTCCGCGCACCCGGAGCAGCGCGGTCAGGCGGTGAACCTGCACGGGCTGTGGCTGGCGCAGGACGACGCCGCCGCGCCCGTGCTGCTGTTCCTGCACGGCGTACGCTGGGACGTGCGCGCCGCAGCGCCGCGCATGCGCCAGTTGCACGCGCTGGGCTTTGCGGTGCTGGGGATCGACTACCGCGGCTTCGGGCGCAGCAGCGACTGGATGCCCTCGGAGACGCTGGCGGCCGAGGATGCACGCGAGGCCTGGCGCTGGCTCGCGCGGCGGCACCCGCGGGCGCGGCGCTTCGTCTTCGGGCACTCGCTGGGCGGCGCCATCGCGACGCGCCTGGCGCACGAAGTCGACGACGAGGCCGGCCTCATCATCGAGGGCGGCTTCACCTCGGCGCTCGAGGTGCTGCAGAGCACGCGCTGGGGCTGGCTGCCGGTGCGTCCCCTGCTCACGCAGACGCTGGATGCGGCCTCGCGCATCGCCGCGGTGGGCTCGCCGGTGCTGGTGGTGCACGCGGCCGGAGATCGCATGATCGACCCGGCGCTCGGCCGCGCCCTCTACGAGCGCGCGCGCCAGCCCAAGCGCTTCGTGCGCATCGAGGGCGCGGTGCACGAGGACGTCGGCGTCGTCGGCGCCGCGGCCTACCGCGACGCGCTGCGCGAGCTGTTCGGCATCGCCCCCGCGCCGTCGCGGGCGGATGAATCGCAGGGGCCGCCCCCGGGCGAGGCTCAGGTCGACTGACTGACGGCGATGGTCGGGAACTTGCCCGAGTAGTCCTTGGCCTTGAGCGCGATCTTCACCGCCACCTGGCGCGCCACCGACCTGTAGATGGCGGCGATCTCGCCCTCGGGATCGGCGGCCACGGTCGGCTTGCCGCCGTCGGCCTGCACGCGGATCTGCATGTTCAGCGGCAGCGCCCCCAGGTAGTCGACGCCGTACTGCTCGGCCATGCGCTTGCCGCCCTCGGCGCCGAAGATGTGCTCGGTGTGGCCGCAGTTGGGGCAGCAGTAGACGGCCATGTTCTCGACGAGGCCGAGGATGGGCACGCCGACCTTCTCGAACATCTTCAGGCCCTTCTTCGCGTCCAGCAGCGCGATGTCCTGCGGCGTGGTGACGATCACCGCCCCGGTGAGCGGCACGCGCTGGCTGAGCGTGAGGGCAATGTCGCCGGTGCCGGGGGGCATGTCGACCAGCAGGTAGTCGAGCTCGCGCCAGTGCGTCTGGTGCAGCAGCTGGTCCAGCGCCTGCGTGGCCATCGGACCGCGCCAGATCATCGCCTGGTCGGGCTCGACCAGGAAGCCGATCGACATCACCTGCACGCCGTAGTTCTCGAGCGGCTCCATGCTCTTGCCGTCGGGGCTCTCGGGACGGCCTTCGATGCCCATCATCATCGGCTGGCTCGGGCCGTAGATGTCGGCGTCGAGGATGCCCACACTGGCGCCTTCGGCGGCCAGCGCCAGCGCCAGGTTGACGGTCGTCGTGCTCTTGCCGACACCGCCCTTGCCCGAGGCGACGGCGACGATGTTCTTCACCTTGGGCAGCAGCTGCACGCCGCGCTGCACCGCGTGCTGGGTGATGCGCGTCGTCAGGTTGACGCTGACGTTGCCGACCCCGGGCACCGAGCGCGCGGCGGCGATCAAGGCCTTGCGCAACGCCGGATGCAGGCTGCGGGCGGGATAGCCGAGCACGACGTCGAAGGAGACGTCGCCCCCCTCGATGCGCAGGTTCTCGAGCTGGCGCGAGGAGACGTAGTCGACGCCGGTCTGCGGGTCGCGGACGGATCGCAGCGCTTCGGTCAGGGCGGCTTCGGTGACGGTGGACATAAGGTGGGGCAGCCTGGTCGGGGGAAGGGGCAGGCGCGGTCGCCGCGGCCCCCCCGGGGGGACCGCAGCGCCGCGGCATGCGGCCAGTCTAGCGAATGGGCCGCAGCCGGGCTGGCAGTGGGGTCGGCGTCCTAGAATCGCGCCCCTGCTCCGGACGGCGCCGCCATGACCCGCAAGCTCTTCGTCACCACTGCCCTGCCCTACGCCAACGCGCCGTTTCACATCGGGCACATGATGGAGTACATCCAGGCCGACACCTGGGTGCGCTTCCAGCGCATGCGCGGGAACGAGGTGCGCTTCGTCTGCGCCGACGACGCGCACGGCGCGCCGATCATGATCGCCGCGGAAAAGGCCGGCCTGACGCCGCAGGCCTTCGTGGCGCAGATCGCCGCCGGGCGCGCGCGCTACCTCGAGGGCTTTCACATCGGCTTCGACAACTGGCACAGCACCGACGCGCCGGAGAACCACCGGCTCGCCCAGGACATCTACCGCGCGCTGCGCGCGAACGAGCTGATCGAGACGCGCACCATCGAGCAGTTCTTCGACCCCGACAAGGGCATGTTCCTGCCCGACCGCTTCATCAAGGGCGAGTGCCCGCGCTGCGGCGCGCGCGACCAGTACGGCGACAACTGCGAGGTCTGCGGCGCGGTCTACCAGCCCACCGAGCTGAAGAACCCGTACTCGGCGCTCTCCGGCGCGACACCCGAGCTGCGCTCGAGCGAGCACTTCTTCTTTCGCCTCTCCGACCCGCGCTGCGTCGAGTACCTGGAGAACTGGACGCAGGACGGGCGGTTGCAGCCCGAGGTCGCGAACAAGGTGCGCGAGTGGTTCACGCGCGACGAGGACGGGCGCGTGAGCCTGGGCGACTGGGACATCAGCCGCGACGCACCCTACTTCGGCATCGAGATCCCCGACGCGCCGGGCAAGTACTTCTACGTCTGGCTGGACGCGCCGATCGGCTACCTCGCCAGCCTGAAGAACCTCTGCAGCCGGCTCGGCGTCGACGTCGACGCCTACCTCGCGCAGCCCGAGCTCGAGCAGGTGCACTTCATCGGCAAGGACATCGTCACCTTCCACACGCTGTTCTGGCCGGCGATGCTGCACTTCAGCGGCCGCAAGGCGCCCGACCGCGTCTGGGTGCACGGGCACCTCACGGTCAGCGGCGAGAAGATGAGCAAGAGCCGCGGCACCGGCATCAGCCCGCTGCGCTACCTCGAACTCGGCATGGACGCGCAGTGGCTGCGCTACTACATCGCCGCCAAGCTCAACGCGCATGTCGAGGACCTGGACTTCAACCCGGACGATTTCGTCGCCCGCGTCAACGCCGACCTCGTGGGTAAGTACGTCAACATCGCCAGCCGCGCCGCGGGCTTCATCGCCAAGCGCTTCGGCGGCCGGCTCAGTGCCGACGTCGGCGTCGAGGGCCGCATGGTGCTGGACGCGCTGCGCGCGCAGGCCGAGCCGATCGCGCAGCTCTACGAGGGACGCGAGTTCGGCAAGGCGCTGCGCGAGATCATGCTGCTGGCCGACCGGGTCAACGAGTACGTCGACGCCCACAAGCCCTGGGAGATCGCCAGGCAGCCCGACCGCGAAGCCGCGCTGCACGACGTCTGCACGACCTGCATCGAGGCCTTCCGCCTCCTCACGCTCTACCTGAAGCCGGTGCTGCCCGAGCTGGCGGCGCGGGTGGAGGCCTTCCTGAAGGTCGAGCCGCTGCAGTGGGCCGACGCCGCCCGCACGCTCGGGGCGCACACCATCGGCGCCTTTGCCCACCTGATGCAGCGCGTGGACGCGAAGCTGATGGACGCGCTGTTCGAGCCGGCGGCGCCCGCGCAGGAGGCGCTGGAGGCCGCGGCCGCGGCCGCGGCGGCCACGCCCGGCGGCGAGGCGCTGGCGCCGCAGATCGGCATCGACGACTTCGCCAAGGTCGACCTGCGTCTGGCGCGCATCGTCGCGGCCGAGCGCGTCGAGGGCAGCAGCAAGCTGCTGCGCCTGACGCTGGACGCCGGCGAGGGCCGCACGAGGAACGTCTTCAGCGGCATCGCCGCGGCTTTCGCGCCCGCGGACCTGGTGGGCCGCACGACGGTGCTCGTGGCCAACCTCGCGCCACGCAAGATGAAGTTCGGCATCAGCGAAGGCATGGTGCTGGCTGCCAGCCACGCCGACGCGAAGGCGCAGCCGGGGCTCTTCCTGCTCGAGCCCTGGCCCGCCGCCGCGCCGGGCCTGCGCGTGCGCTGAACGCCCGCAGGCACCGATTCGCGGGGTGCGCACCTGGGCCGGCCTGCCGCTTGTTAGGCTTGCAAGGCCATGCCTGCCCCGCGCCCGCAACGCAAGACGCCGCCCCCGCCGCCGCTGCCGACCGGCACGCGGCTGGGCGCCTTCGAGGTGCGCGGCGTGCTCGGCCTGGGCCAGTACGGCTACGGCTACCGCGTCTGGGACGCCGAAACCGAGACCGAGTACGCGGTCAAGGAGTACCTGCCAGCGGCCCTGGCGCGGCGCGAAGGCGCAACGCTCGTGCTGCCGCGCCGGCCCGAGGACGGCGAGCTCTTCGTCCAGGGCCAGCGCGCCTTCCTGGACGAAGGCAAGCTGCTCTCGCGCGTGCGCGATCCCGGCCTGGTGAAGGTCTACGGCAGCTGGGAGGAGAACGGCAGCGCCTACATGGCGATGGACCTCGTTCCCGGCCGCAACCTGCAGGAGACGATGCAGGCGCGCGGACGCCCGCCACGCGAGCCCGCTCTGCGCGCGCTGCTCGAGCCGCTGCTGGCTGCGGTGGATGCGCTGCACCGCGCGGGCCTGCAGCATCGCGACATCGCGCTGTCGTCGATCGTCATCGGCCCCGACCAGCGGCCGGTGCTGATGGACCTGGGCTCACCGCGGCGGCTGGCCGCGGCCCGCGGCGAAGCGGCTCCGGCCGGCCCGCGCGAGGGCTTTGCCGCGCCGGAGATGTACCGCAGCGGGCAGGCGCTCGAGCGCGGCCCCTGGACCGACGTCTACGCGCTGGGGGCGATGCTGCACTGCCTCATGACCGGCAAGCCCCCTGCCCCGGCGCCGCAGCGCACCGAAGGTGCCGCGGCCCTGCCCTGGCCGGCGCCGGTCACGCAACGCTACGCGCTCGAGTTCCTCGCCGTCGTCGAATGGATGCTCGCCCTGCGCCCGCGCGACCGGCCGCAGGACATCGGCGCCGTGCGCGCCGCGCTCGCCGATCCGGCGCGCTTGCCGGCGCATCTGCAACCGGGCTGGCGGCAGCGCTTGGGGCTGCGCCTGCGGCGGCACCGACGCTGGCTCTGGTGGCTCGGCGCGGCACTGCTGCTGGCAGGCGCGGGCGCGGCGCTCTGGCGGCTGCACCAGGCGGGGCTGATCCCGGGCTTTGCGCCGGCCGGGTAGCGCGGCGGCCCGGCCGGCGGCGCCCGAAGGTGGCATGATCGGCGCCATGCACGGCACATCGGCGCCCTGGGCGCGGCGAAGCGCAGACCTGGGCTGGACGGTCGACCCGCGCGTCTGCCTGCTGACGCGTCGACGCCGGTTCATCGTGCGCACGCATCACTGCGGACCTCCCGCGGCGGAGCCCCCTGGCCCCACCGCTTGCCTGGAGACCGCATGCTTCCCGCCCGCCTTCACCCCTTCCGCCCCCGGCTGCTCGACACGCTGGCCGGCGGCTACGACCGCCAAACCCTCGTCGCCGACGTCGGCGCCGGCCTGACCGTCGGCGTCGTCGCGCTGCCGCTGGCGATGGCCTTTGCCATCGCCTCGGGCGTGAAGCCCGAGCAGGGGCTGTTCACGGCCATCCTCGCCGGCCTCCTCATCTCCGCGCTCGGCGGCTCGAGCGTGCAGATCGGCGGCCCGGCCGGGGCCTTCATCGTCATCGTCTACGGCATCCTCGAGCGCTACGGCCTCACCAACCTGCTCATCAGCACGGCGATGGCGGGCGTGCTGATGTTCCTGATGGGACTCTTCAAGCTCGGCGTGCTGGTGCGCTACGTGCCGGTGGCAATCGTCATCGGCTTCACCAACGGCATCGCGGTGCTCATCGGCCTGTCGCAGGTGAAGGACTTCTTCGGCCTGCAAACGCCCAAACTGCCCGGCGACTTCTTCGCGCAGATCAAGGTGCTGGCGCAGGCTGCGCACACGCTGAATCCGTACGCACTGGCGATCGCCGGCGCCAGTCTGGCCATCGTCGTGCTCTGGCCCAAGGGCTATCGCATGCCGGTCGGTGCCCAGGGTCTGGCGCCCAAGCTGCGCCGGCTCGTCGCGCACATGCCCGGCACGCTCGTCGCGCTCGTGCTGGCGACGCTTGCCGTGACCCTGTTCGGGCTGCCGGTGGAGACCATCGGCTCGCGCTTCGGCGGCATCCCGCGCACCCTGCCGCAGTTGACGCTGCCCGACTTCGACTGGGAGACCGCCAAGCAGCTGCTGATCCCGACGGTGACGATCGCGCTGCTGGGCGCCATCGAGTCGCTGCTGTGCGCGCGCGTGGCCGACACGCTGATCGAGGCGCCGCGCCACGACCCCAACCAGGAGCTGATGGCGCAGGGCGTGGCCAACTTCGTCAGCCCGCTCTTCGGCGGCCTGCCGGCCACCGGCACCATCGCGCGCACCGTGACCAACGTGCGCGCGGGCGCGCGCACCCCCGTGGCCGGGCTCGTGCACGCGCTCACCATCCTGCTCGTCGTGCTCGTGGCCGCGCCGCTGGCGACCAACGTGCCGCTGGCCGCGCTGGCGGGGATCCTCGCCTTCGTCGCCTGGAACATGGGCGAGTGGCGCGAGTTCGCACGGCTGCGCCACTTCACCCTGCAGTACCGCATCATCCTCGTCGGCACCTTCCTGCTGACGGTGGTGTTCGACCTCACAGTCGCCGTCGAGGTCGGCCTGGTGCTGGCCTGCGCCTTCTTCATCCATCGCATGAGCACGCTCTTTCGCGTGCACGCGCTGCCGCACCGGGACCTGCCCGAGGGCGTGCAGGCCTTCGAGCTCTTCGGCCCGCTGTTCTTCGGCGCGGTCGGGAAGATCGAGGAGCTGGCGGCGAAGCTGGAGCCCGCCACGCGTGCGCTGGTGCTGGACATGCACCGGTTGATCTCGATGGACACCTCCGGCCTGGACGCGCTGCAGGAGCTGCACCGCACGCTGCAGCGCAAGGAGGTCGCGCTGGTGCTGGCCAACGTCAACGAGCAGCCGCTGTCGCTGATGCGCCGCTCGGGCTTCGAGGCGCTGCTGGGCGCCGACCAGATCGTGCCGTCGATGACCGCGGCCTTCGACGGTCTCGAAGGCCGCGACGAGGCGCAACCGGGCTGATCAGCGCGCCGGCGGCTCGGTGTCGCGCTTGGCCGCCTCGGTCACCTCCGCCTCCTCGGCTTCGAGCCGCTGCATCGCCCGCACGTAGACGACGACGATCGCCAGGAAGACGAGCAGCACGCCCTGGGCGCCGAGCCAGAAGCTGAAGCGCCCGCCGGGAAAGGCGAAGTCGATGTCGCGCGCGAAGAAGGTGGCCAGCAGCACGACGGCAAGCCACACGCCCAGCAGCACGGCGGTGAGGCGCCGCGTTCGCCGCCAGTAGCCGCCGTCCTCGGGCCGGTTCATGCCGCGGGCGCTCGGTTCCGCCATCACGGCTGGCGCAGGCGCGCGACCACGCCCGCCGCGTCCGGGGTGCCGCGACAGAGCATGCTGGCGGCGAACACGGCAAGAAAGCTCGCCGTGACGCCGAACACGCCCGCCGACGTCGGCTCCAGGTCCAGCCAGCGGGTCTGCGCCAGCGGCGCGCTCACGCCCAGCAGCTCACGGCTCCAGGGCAGGTTGACGGCCATGTACCACAGGCACACCGAGAGCCCGGCCAGCATGCCGGCGACGGCACCGAAGCGGTTGGCACGGCGCCAGAAGATGCCCATCACCAGCGGCGCGAACAGGGCCGAGGCGGCGATCGAGAACGCCGCCGCCACCAGCGTGACCACGCTCTCGGGCCGCAGCGACGCCGCCATCGCCGCCATCACCGCCACCATCAGCACCAGCGCCTTGGAGAGGATCACGGCGCGCATCGCGGGCGCACGCGGGTCGATCACGCCGCGGTAGACGTCGTGCGAGAAGGCGCTGGCGATCGACAGCAGCAGCCCGTCGGCGGTGGACAGCGCCGCGGCCAGGCCGCCCGCGGCGACGAGGTAGCCGATCACCGCCGGCAGCCGCGCGATCTCGGGCGCGAGCAGCACGATGACGTCGCTGGCCAGATGCAGCTCGCCGAGCTGCAGGATGCCGTCGCCGTTGATGTCCTCGAACGAAGCCTGGCTCGGATCGCGGCGCGTCCAGCGCCGCAGCCAGGCCGGCAGTTGCGTCAGCGGCTGGCCGACCAGGCCGTCGAGGATCTCGGCCTTCACCAGCACCGCCAGCGCCGGTGCGGCCATGTAGAGCGCGATGATGAAGAGCAGCGACCAGGCCACCGAGCGCCGCGCCGCCGCCGCCGACGGCGTGGTCAGGAAGCGCACGAGCACATGCGGCATCGCCGCCGTGCCGAGCATCAGGCAGAAGACGAGCGCGGTGAAGTTGATGCGCTCGCTGCGGTAGCGGCGCTGCGCCTCGTCGTCGCCCTGCGGATCGCCGCGCGGGAACGGTGTGGCCTGCGGCGCCAGGCCGCCCAGCGGCTGCGCCCGCCGCAGCGCCTGCGCGAGCTCGGCCTCGTAGTGCGCGCGCGCGGCCGACTCGTGCTGCGGCAGCGCGCGCAGGCGCCGCTCGGCGAGCTGGATCTGCAGCAGCGGCGCGCGCTCGGCGCGCAGGCGCTGCAGCTCCTGATCGAGCCGCCGCGCGTCCTCGGCCATCGCCGCCGGCACATCGCGAAGCTTGGCGCGCGCGGCCTGCGCGCGCTCGCGCCAGCGCTGCAGCACCTCCTGCTCGCGCGGATCGGCCTGCAGCTGCTGCTCGCGCGCGCTCACGCGCTCGAGCACGCTGGCGTAGGCCAGCGCCGGCACCACCGGCTCGGGCTGCTTCAGGCTGATCCACACCAGCGGCACCAGGAAGGCGACGATGAGCACGATGTACTGCGCCACCTGCGTCCAGGTGACCGAGCGCATGCCGCCGAGGAAGGAGCACACGAGCACGCCGCCCAGCGCGATGAAGATGCCGACCTCGAAGCTCAGGCCCAGCAGGTGCGAGGCGATCAGGCCGACGCCGTAGAGCTGCGCGACGACGTAGACGAAGCTCACGACCACCGTGGCCAGCGCGCCGATCAGCCGCGGCGCCATGCCGCCGTAGCGCTGGCCGAGGAAATCCGCCACCGTGTACACCGGCAGCCGCCGCAGATAGGGCGCCAGCAGCAGCGCCAGCAGGCAGTAGCCGCCGGTCCAGCCGATGATGTAGGCCAGCCCGCCGAAGCCCTGCAGGTAGAGCACGCCGGCGGTGCCGATGAAGGACGCCACCGACATCCAGTCGGCGGCCGTGGCCATGCCGTTGTAGACCGCCGGCACGCCGCGCCCGGCGACGTAGTACTCGCTCTCGTTGGAGGTGCGGGTGGAGAAGCCGATCGCCGCGTAGACCAGCATGGTGCCAGCCATGAAGGCGGTGCCGATCCAGCCGTGCGGCAGCCCCAGACGCTCGGCCACGCCCATCGCCAGCACGAACACGCACAGGCCGAGCGCGAACCCCAGGTAGCGCAGGTGCAGGCGCCGCAGGCTGCCTGCCGGGATCGCCGTGGCTGGGTCGGGCGTGCCGCTCACGCGCCGATTCTCGCCCACGGCTGCGCGCCCGGGGCAGCAGGGGCGCCCGATACAATCGGCGCCGTCCTCTACCCCCTGTCGTCCCGACCGGCCGCGTCATGCACTTCTTCTGGAAACCCTACAAGTCCGAGGCCGGCCTCTTCATCGACGAACTGAAGGCCAGGAAGCCCACGCTCGAGGCCGAACAGCGCGCCGGCCGCGCCCTGCTGTGGGACAAGTCGATCGATCGCGAGGCGCAGGCCGACTGGCGCAGCGCCCGCGTGCGCCAGCAGGGCTACGTCTACTACCACTGGAACGAGACCTGAGGCGCCGGCGCGCGCGGTGAACGTGGACGAAGCGCCGAGCGAGGCGGCTCCCGCCGCGGAGCCGCAGGTGGTGGACCAGGTCGCCGTGGCCAAGCTCTACGGCGAGCCGCTGTTCCGCCTGCCGCAGGACCTCTACATCCCGCCCGATGCGCTCGAAGTCTTTCTCGAGGCCTTCGAGGGCCCGCTGGACCTGCTGCTCTACCTGATCCGGCGACAGAACTTCAACATCCTCGACGTGCCGCTGGCGGACCTCACGCGCCAGTACCTCGACTACATCGAGCAGATCCGCCGCCACAACCTGGAGCTGGCGAGCGAGTACCTGCTGATGGCGGCGATGCTCATCGAGATCAAGTCGCGCATGCTGCTGCCGCCGAGGAAGCGCGAGGACGGCAGCGAGCCCGAGGACCCGCGTGCCGCGCTCGTGCGCCGTCTCGTCGAGTACGAGCGCATCAAGCTCGGCGCGGCGCGGCTGGATGCGTTGCCGCTGCTCGGGCGCGACTTCCTGCGCGCGCTGGTGACGATCGAGCAAAGCCTCGTGCCCCGCCTGCCCGAAGTGCATGCCGACGACCTGCGCCAGGCCTGGGCCGAGATCCTGCAGCGCGCGCGGCTGACGCAGCACCACACGATCAGCCGCGAGCAGCTCTCGGTGCGCGAGCACATGAGCCTCGTGCTGCGAAGGCTGCAGGGGCGACGCTTCCTCGAATTCCAGGACCTCTTCGACACTGGGCGCGGCGTGCCGGTGGTGGTCGTCACCTTCATCGCCATGCTCGAGCTCTCGCGCGAGAGCCTGCTCGAGATCACGCAGGCCGAGCCCTTCGCGCCGATCTACGTGCGACTGGCGTTCACGCCGAGCTGAGCAGGCGCACTGCGTTCAGAGCAGGCCGAGGTAGGCCGAGAGCAGGTCCGGATCCTCACGTGCCGCCGCGGCGGGGCCCTGCCACACCGAACGCCCGGACTCGAGCACGCAGATGTCGTCGGCCACCTGCAGCGCGCGCTCGGTGTTCTGCTCGACGAGCAGGATGGTCATGCCCTCGGCGCGCAGGGTCGCCAGCGCCTGGTAGCACAGGTCGATGACCTTGGGCATGAGGCCCAGCGAGAGCTCGTCGATCATCACCAGCCGCGGGCGCGTCATCAGCGCGCGGCCGATGGCCAGCATCTGCTGCTCGCCGCCGGAGAGGTTGCCGGCCAGCGAATGCAGCCGCTCGGCCAGGCGCGGGAACAGCGCCAGCACGCGGTCGCGATCTTCGCCAAAGACGCGCGCGGGCTGCACCATGCCGCCCACGCGCAGGTTGTCCTCGACCGAGAGGTCCTTGAAGAGGCGCCGGCCCTCGGGCGAGATGGCGATGCCGCGGCGCACGCGCTCGGTCGGCGGCAGGGCGCTGATGTCCTGCCCGTCGAAGCGCAGGCTGCCGGCCTGGCGCTGCACATGTCCTGCAATGCACATCAGCGTCGAGGACTTGCCGGCGCCGTTGGGCCCGAGCAGGCCGGTGATGGTGCCCGGGCGCAGCGTCAGCGAGAGCTCGTGCACGGCCTGGAAGGCACCGTAGCCGGCGCACAGGGACTGCAGCTCAAGCATGTGCGGCCTCCGCGGCGCCGGACGCGGCCTCGGGGGCGGCCGCCGTGCCCAGGTAGGCCGCGCGCACGACCGGGTCGGCCATCACCGCACGCGGCTCGCCCTCGCCGATCCTGCGCCCGTTGTCGAGCACGACCAGCCGCGTGCAGATGCGCAGCACCTCACCCAGGTTGTGCTCGATCAGCACCACCGTCATGCCCTGGCGGTTGATGTCGGCGATGGTGTCGGCCAAGGCCCGCGCCTCCTTCGAGTTCAGGCCCGCCAGCGGCTCGTCCAGCAGCAGCAGGCGCGGGTCGAGCGCGTGCGCACGCGCCATCTCCAGGCGCTTGAGCACCCCCAGCGGCTGCTTGGCCGCGCCCTGCGCGGCCAGCTCGGCGATGCCCACGCGCCCGAGTTCCCGCCGCGCGCGCGCCAGCTCCGGCGCAGCGCTGACCTGCGTGAGCGCGCGCCAGGGGCGGACGGTCTTGGCGCGACCGGCTGCCAGCGCCACGTTCTCTTCCAGCGAGATGCTGCGCAAGGGCCGCACGAGCTGCTGCGACAGCGCCAGCCCGCGCCGGATGCGCTCGTGGATCGGCAGGCCGCCGAGGGCCTGCCCCTGCAGCCGCACCTGGCCCGCGCTCGGCCGCACGACGCCGGTGATCGCACGCAGCATCGTCGTCTTGCCGGCGCCGTTGGGGCCGATGAGGCCCAGCAGCTCGCCCGGCCGCACGGCAAAGGAGACGTCGTCGATCGCCGTCAGGCCGCCGAAGCGCACCGTCACGCGCTCGACCTCGAGCAGCGGCGCCGCGCCCGCGGCCTTGACCTGGGGTGCACTCATGCGCCACCCTCCCGCGCGCCGCCCGCCCGCATTGCGCGCCGCACCAGTCCGGCCATGCCGCCGGGGGAGAAGCGCATCATCAAGAAGAGCAGGCCGCCGTAGACCAGCAGCTTGTAGTCGCCGATGAACTGGAACCAGGCCGGCAGGGCGGAGAGTACGGCGGCCGCCACCAGCACGCCGGAGACGGAGCCGATGCCGCCGACGACGACCATCGAGAGTACGGTGATCGACTCGATGAAGCCGAAGTTGTCGGCGCCGATGAACTGCAGGTGGTAGGCGAGGAAGGCGCCCGAGAGCCCGGCCAGCGCCGTGCCGATGGCGAACGCCGCCAGCTTGTAGCGCGGCACGTCGATGCCGAGCACCCGCATCGTGTCCTCGTCCTCGGCGATGCCGTTGAAGACGCGGCCCATCCAGGCGCGGCGGATGTGGCTCGACAGCAGCACCACCAGCACGCAGGCCAGCAGCGCCACCGCCATGAAGCCGATGCGCCCGAAGCCGTGGTCGGGGATGCCCGAGACGCCCAGCTCGCCGCCGAGCACGTCCTGCTGGCGCACCGCGCCGACGAAGAGGAAGACCACGCCCATCGTCGTGATGGCGAGGAAGTCGTCGCGCACGCGCAGCGAGGCCAGGCCGACGACGACGCCGAGCACGCCGGCCAGCAGCATGGCCGCCGGCAGCGTCGCGAGGAAGGGCCAGCCGGCGGCCTTGCCGAGCAGCGCCGCGGTGTAGGCGCCCACGCCCTGGAAGGCCGCGTGGCCGAGGCTGATCTGGCCGCAGAAGCCGGTGATCAGGTTCAGCGAGAGCGCGAACATGACGCTGATGGCCATGCCCGTGAGCAGCGTGATTTCGTAGTCCATGCGGCGGCCCGGTTCCGGTGTCGGCTCAGCGGCGTGCGAAGAGGCCCTGCGGGCGCAGCATCAGCACCAGGATGAGGAAGGCGAAGGCGATCGCGTTGCGATCGAGCAGCTTGCCGAGATAGATGGTGCCGAAGGCCTCGATGACGCCGAGCACGAGTGCTGCGGCCAGCGTCCCCGGCACCGAGCCCAGGCCTCCGAGCACGATGATCGCCAGCGCCTTGTAGGACGGCACGCTGCCCATGGTCGGCTCCACCAGGTTGTTGAGCAGCGCCACCCACACGCCGGCAAAGCCCGCCAGCGCCGAGCCGACGAAGAAGTTGATGTCGCGCACCTTGCGCAGCGAGATGCCGAAGGACTCGGCCATCTGCGGGTCGGTCACCGTCGCCTGGCAGGCCACGCCGATGCGCGTGCGCGACTGCAGCCAGGCCAGGATGCCGATGATGACGACGGTGCCCGCCATCACCATCAGCTCGGCCTGCTTGAAGTGCAGCCCGCCACCAAGCGCCACCTGCGCCTGCAGCGGCGGCGCGGCGAACGACAGGCCCTGCGCGCCGAAGATGATGCGAAACGTTTCCTCCGACGCGATGTAGAGGCCGATCGAGGCGATCAGCGCGACGAAGGGCGGCTGCGTCAGCAGCGGCTGGTAGGCCAGCCGGAACATCAGCACCCCGGCGGCACCGGCGGCGAGCATCGCGGCGGCGAAGGCCGGCACGAGACCGCTGCCGGCGTTGGCCGCCAGCACGCCGACGTAGGCCCCCAGGGTGAAGAGCGAGGCGTGCGCGACGTGCAGGATGCGCAGCAGGCCGTACACCAGGGTCAGCCCGAGCGCGATCAGCGCATAGATGCTGCCCTGCACCAGGCCCTGGGCGATGAGCTCGACGATCAGCATGGCAACCGATGCAGCGGGCAGCGCGCGCGACTCACTTGCCCTTGCTCGGCGGCGCCAGCAGCACCGGGTCGCTGACCACGGAGTGGCGATGGAAGGCCTTGTCCTTGACGATCTGCACCTGGATGTCCTTGCGCACCTCGTGCAGGTCGTTGAAGGCAAGCTTGCCGATCGGCGTGTCGTAGCTGCCCGCGGCGAGCGCGTCGCGCAGCGTGGCACCGCCCTTGCCGCCGGTGCGCTTCAGGCCGTCGATGGCCACCGCCGTCGCGGTGTAGCTGGATGCGGCGACCATGTCGGCGCCCATGCCGGTGGCCTTGCGGAAGTCCGCGAGGAAGGCCTTGGTCGCCGGCGCGTCGGAGTCGCGGTCGAGCGAGGTCGTCACCAGCGTGCCTTCGGAGGCGGGGCCGGCGATCTCCATGAACTTCTCGGAGTCGTAGCCCTCCTGGCCGATGATCGGCACCGTGACGCCGGCGGCGCGCAGCTGGCTCACCAGCGGCCCGGCATTGAAGTAGTAGCCCGAGGCGTAGATCACCTCCGGGTTGTCGGCCTTGACCTTGCTCACCAGCGGCCCGAACTGGCGGTCGGGCATGGCGTACTCGTACTCGTTGACGATGGTCAGGCCGAGCTTGGGCGCGGCTTCCTTGAAGCCCGCGGCCAGCGCCTGGCCGAAGTCGTTCTTCACGGTGATCAGCACCACCTTCTTCTTGCCCAGGTTCTGCACCAGCTTGGCGCCGCCGCGGCCCTGCACCTCGCCCATCGCGGAGACGCGGAACATGTAGTCGCCGGCCAGCGTGATGTCCGGGTGGATCGCATAGGCCACGACGTAGGGCACCTGCGCGCGCTGGAAGATGGAGGCCGCCGCGCGCGTCGAGCCCGAGTACGAGCCCGAGACGCCGACCATGACCTTGTCCTTCTCGACCAGCTTGGTGGCCACCGGCACCGCCTCCTTGGGCGAGGCCTGGTCGTCGTAGACGACGAGCTCGAGCTTCTGCCCGGCCACGCCGCCGGCGGCATTGGCCTGCGCCACGGCGAGCTTGGCGCCCTCGAGCGCCGACTTGCCGTCGGCCGCGGCAAAGCCCGTCGAGGGCACGTTGAAGCCGATCTTGATCTGGGCGATGGCCATGCCGGCCGGCAGCGCCAGCACAGCAGCGGTGACCAGCAACCGGGGGAGGCCGCGTCGGAAGTCCATGAATCGCTCCTGGAAAAGGGGTTGAACTGCAGCCGTGGCCGCGGGGCGGTCATGCCCAGGCCGCCGTGCCGAAGCAGGAAACAGCTTGTATAGACAAGTTGGCGGCGCGATGCTAGGGCGCGATGCGTGCGATGTCAATCGCGCTCACCCGAAGCGCCGACAATGGCGCCATGTTCCAGCCCTCGCAGGACGACGTCCGTCGCTTCTTCTGCGCCGCCCATCGGCGGCAGCAGGAAGGGCTGCCGCTCACCGCCATGGACGCGCTGGCCGCGCGCTGGATCGACGAGCACCCGGAGTACCACGGCGACCTGGCGGACGAGGCCGCGGCGCGGGCCGCCGTCTACAGCGTCGAGGAGGGGCGCACGAACCCCTTCCTGCACCTGTCCATGCACCTGACGATCGAGGAGCAGTGCAGCATCGACCAGCCCACGGGCATCCGCCAGGCCGTGCAGTTGCTGGCCGGCCGGCGCGGCTCGCTGCATACGGCGCATCACGAGGTGATGGAGTGCCTCGGCGAGATGATCTGGAGCAGCCAGCGCAGCGGCCTGCCGCCCGACGGCCTGACCTACCTCGAGGCGGTGCGCCGGCGCGCCACGCGCTGAGCGGCGCCCGCGCGAGTCACGCGCGGCGTGGCGCCTGGCCCTCGCTCCAGAGTTCGTCCAGGTGCGTGAAGCCCCAGTGCGCGGGCGACTCGCGGCCGACGATGCGGTCGCTGCCGGTGGCGAGGGCCAGGCGCTGCACGGGTATCGGCAACTGGCTCTTGGTCGAGTAGAAGACCTTCACGACCGGCGCGGTGAGGGCCTGCGGGTTGTGCTCGACAGCCACCGCGAGCCGCCCGGAGTGCAGGCGCACGAGCGAACCGACAGGATAGATGCCCAGGTTCCTCACGAAGACCTTGAAGAGCTCGGCATCGAAATGCCCCTGCCAGGACGCCATGCGCGCGATCGACTCGGCCGGGTCCCAGCCGGCCTTGTAGGGCCGGTTGGAGGTGACGGCGTCGTAGACGTCGCAGATCGCGCCCATGCGGGCGAGTTGCGAGATGGCGTCGCCCGTGAGCCGATGCGGATAGCCGCTGCCGTCGATGCGCTCGTGGTGGTGCAGGCAGACGTCGAGCATGGCCTCGCTGGCGCCGCGCGCCTCCTGCAGCAGTTCGTGCCCGCGCGCCGGGTGCGTGCGCATGAGCGCGAACTCTTCGTCGGTCAGCTTGCCGGGCTTGTTCAGCACGTTCGGCGGCATCACCGCCTTGCCGAGATCGTGCACGAGCCCGGCGAGACCGGCCTCGCGGCAGCCTTCGCCATCCAGGCCGGCCCCGCGCGCCAGCGCCACCATCAGCGCACACACCGCCACCGAGTGCATAAAGGTGTAGTCGTCCTGCGTCTTCAACCGCGCCAGGCTGACCAGCGCCCCCGGGTTGCGCATCACCGAGGCGCTGATCTCCTCCACCAGCGGCAGGCAGTCCTGGGCGTCGACGACCCTGCCCAGTCGCGCCTCCCTGAACATCGACACCACCTGCTCGCGGCCGCGGCTGCAGACGTCGGCGGCCTGGCGCAGCTCCTCGCTCATCGAGGTCGAATCGGGCGGCGCAGGCGCGGCCTGCTGCGTTGACGGCTCAGGCGCCCAGTCGCCCGGGGCGGCCGGGACGGCCGGGATTCCCGCGACGTCCTGCACGTCCACCCCCTTGACGACGTCGATCCACACCTCGCGCACCTTGCTGCCCTGCAGCTTGCGCAGTTCCTGCGCATCGGTGATCGTGAAGCGGTTCTTCCAAAACGGGTGGTCCAGCCACGCACCTTCCAATGCGTGCAGGTGCATGCCGACGCGGACGTCCTCGACGCGGATCTTCTTCAGCATGGGCGGGCCTCGGCCGGCACCCTTGCCGGCGGGTCTGACCGGGCTATCGACCCCTTGCGGCGCGGACTTGAGCCGCGGCGGCGTGCAGGGTTTCAGCGAAACCGGGCCTGCGGCACCGTGGCCATGCTGCCGGGAAGCGCGCCGATGTAGTTGGCCAGGGCCTTCAATTCGGCATGCTTGAACGGGCTCACCTGGCCGACCATGATCGCGTTGCCGCGCCCGATGCGCGGATTGCCCTGGATCTGGTAGGCCTTGAGCGCGACGTAGAGGTAATCGGCGTACTGGCCGGCAAGCCGGGGATAGCTGCCGTCGATGGGCTTGTTGAAGTCCGCGCCGTGGCAGGAGGCGCAATTGCCCTTGGTCAGCAGCGCCTGGACCTCGGCCGAGGGCGCGGGTGCCGCGGGTGCCGCGGCCACCGTCTTCACCGAACCCTGCCCCAGCGTCTCGTAGTAGGCGGCGAGGTCGGCCATGTCCTTCTCGCCGAGCGAGACGGCGATGGCCCGCATCGTCGGGTGCTTGCGCTCGCCCTTCTTGTATTCCAGCAGCGCGTTCTGCAGGTACTGGGCATTCTGGCCCGCGATCATCGGCACCTTGTGCACTTCCGGAAAACTCGCCCGGTAGCCGAGGATGCCGTGGCAGCCGATGCACATCGCCGCCTTCTTCTCGCCGGCGGCAGCGTCCTGCGCCTGGGCGACCGGAACCATCGTGGCGCTGCCGGCCAGTGCCAGCAGAAGAGGGATCGCTTTGATCATGTCGGCGGCGTGAAGTGAGTGGAACGACGGGTGACTTGCATCTTGCCCCCTAGCGCTTGTACGCACAGCGGGTATTGATACAGCGCAGGAGTATAGGTGGAGCAAGCCGCTCTTTTGTGGCCGCTTATACTGGGTTCAACACCAGTATCCCGCGTGCCGACGATGAAATTCCAGGGTTCCGACCAATACGTAGCCACGCAGGACCTGATGCTGGCCGTCAATGCCGCCGTCACGCTGCAGCGCCCGTTGCTCGTCAAGGGCGAGCCCGGCACGGGCAAGACCATGCTCGCCGAGGAGGTCGCCGCGGCGATGAAGATGCCGCTGCTGCAGTGGCACATCAAGAGCACGACCAAGGCGCAGCAAGGCCTCTACGAGTACGACGCGGTGAGTCGCCTGCGCGACAGCCAGCTCGCCGACGCCGAGAGCGCCGGCAAGGTGCGCGACATCCGCAACTACATCGTGCAGGGCGTGCTCTGGCAGGCCTTCACCGCCGAGCAGCCGGTGGTGCTGCTGATCGACGAGATCGACAAGGCCGACATCGAGTTCCCGAACGACCTGCTGCGCGAGATCGACCGCATGGAGTTCTACGTCTACGAGACGCGCGAGCTCATCCGGGCGCGGCACCGGCCCATCGTCTTCATCACCTCGAACAACGAGAAGGAACTGCCCGACGCCTTCCTGCGCCGCTGCTTCTTCCACTACATCAGGTTCCCCGACGCCGAGACGATGCAGCGCATCGTCGACGTGCACTTCCCCGGGCTGAAGAAGGAGCTGCTCTCGGCCGCGCTGAAGACCTTCTACGACGTGCGCGGCCTGCCCGGGCTGAAGAAGAAGCCCTCGACCTCGGAGCTGCTGGACTGGCTCAAGCTGCTGGTGGCCGAGGACATCCCGCTGCAGGCGCTGCAGAGCAAGGACGAGAAGGTCGCCGTGCCGCCGCTCGTGGGCGCACTGCTGAAGAACGAGCAGGACGTGACCCTGTTCGAGAAGCTCGTCTTCATGCAGCGCCACAACCGCTGAACCGCTCCCGCGCGAGCATCCTCGTGTGAGCCCCTGGCCGTCCCCGATCACCCTGCAGGGGCCGCATGCGCGGCTGCTGCCGCTGGCGCGCGAACACCACGAGGGCCTGTGCGCCGCCACGCGTGACGGCGAGCTCTGGCGGCTGTGGTACACGGCCGTCCCCGCGCCCGAGGGCATGGGCGCCGAGATCGAGCGGCGCCTGTCGCTGCAGGCCCAAGGCCGCATGCTGCCCTGGACCGTGCAGGACGCGGGCGGGCGCATCGTCGGCATGACGACCTACATGAACATCGATGCCGCCAACCGCCGCGTCGAGATCGGCAGCACCTGGACCGCGGCCTCGGCGCAGCGCAGCGCGCTCAACACGCAGTGCAAGCGGCTGCTGCTGGCGCACGCCTTCGAGGCGCTGTCCTGCATCGCCGTCGAGTTCCGCACGCACCGGCTCAACACGCAGAGCCGGCGCGCCATCGAGCGCCTGGGCGCGCAGCTGGACGGCATCCTGCGCGCGCACCAGCTCGGCGCCCACGGCACGCTGCGCGACACCGCGGTCTACAGCATCACCGCCGCCGAGTGGCCGGCGGTGCGTGCGCACCTGGATTGGCAGCTCACCCGGCCGCGCTGATCGCAGGCCCTCTTCACGCGCCGGCGATCCCGGCCCCGCCCCATGGCCAAGAAGAACAAGCCCCTCGACGTCGAGACCCTCTGGCGCATCGATCGCCTGGGCGCCCCGAGCCTGTGCCCCGACGGCACGCGCGCCGTCGCCGCGCTCACCCGCCACTCGATGCAGGGCAACGACAGCCGCGCCACGCTGTGGCTGCTGTCGACCCGGGGCGGCGCAGCGCGGCCGCTGACCCACTGCGGGGACAAGGACGGCCAGCCGCAGTGGAGCCCGCGCGGCGAACGCATCGCCTTCGTCGCCAAGCGCGAGCAGCAGGGCCACAAGGACGAGCAGCCGCAGGTCTACCTGATCGACGCCGACGGCGGCGAGGCCGAGCGCGCGACGACGCTGGCCACAGGCGTCGACGCCTTGCGCTGGCTGCCCGACGGCCGCGGCCTGGTCTTCGTCTCCTGGGTCTGGCCGCAGCTTGCCGGCGAGAAGGCGCAGGCCAAGGCGCTGGCCGAGCAGGCCAGGCGCAAGGAAAGCGGCTACGCGACCAGCGAGATCCAGTACCGCCACTGGGACCGCAACCTGCCCGCCGGCCGCGAGCCCATGCTGCACCTGCTGGAGCTCGGCCGCGACGGCCGGCCCGGACGCGTGCGCAACCTGATGCAGGGCAGCGGCTACAGCCTGCAGCGCCACGAGCCGGACACCCACAGCTTCGACCTCAGTCCCGACGGCCGCCGCCTGGCCTTCGCCTTCGACCCGCAGGACCCCAAGCGCATCGAAAACCGGCACGCCATCGCCGAGCTGGACCTCGCCAGCGGACGCATCGAGGTCGTGTTGCAGGATGCCGACTGGCACTTCACCGCGCCACGCTACGGCCCGGACGGGCAGCGCCTGGCCTTCCTCGCGCAGCACGACGCGCTCAAGCACACCGCACCGGAGCAGCTCGCCGTGTGGGAGCGCGACAGCCACAGTTGGGACGTGGTGAGCGGCCAATGGGACCACGCCGTGCAGGCACCGCTGCTGTGGGAGGACGACGGCCAGTCGGTGCTGCTGATGGCCGAGCAGGAAGGCCGCAAGCACCTCTGGCGCTTCGACCTGCAGGACCGCCGCGCCGAGCGCGTCGTCAGCGGCGGCACCCTGCTCGCCTTCGACAAGCGCGCGGGCGTGCTGGTGACGCTGGCGGATTCGATCGAGCACCCCGGCCGCGTCAGCGCGCACCTGCCCGGGCGCGCCTCGCGGCGCATCGAGGCCTTCAACGACCGGCTGCTGGCCGACGTCGCGCTCGGGCGCACCGAGGAGGTCTGGTTCTGCGGCGCGCAGGGCGACCCGCTGCAGATGTGGCTGACCTACCCGCCGGGCTTCGACCGCAGGAAGAAGTACCCGGTGCTGCACCTCATCCACGGCGGGCCGCACACCGCCTTCGGCGACGGCTTCCACTACCGCTGGAACGTGCAGGCCTTCGCCGCGCAGGGCTACGTCGTGGCCTGCGTCAACTACCACGGCTCGAGCGGCTTCGGCTGGGCCTTCCTCGACAGCATCACGCACCGCTGGGGCGAGCTCGAGCTGCAGGACATCGAGCGCGCCACCGACTGGCTACTGGGCAAACCCTGGGTCGACGCGCGTCGCCTCTTCGCCAGCGGCGGCAGCTACGGCGGCTACATGGTTGCCTGGATGAACGGCCATGTCCCGCCCGGGCGCTACGCCGCCTACGTCTGCCACGCCGGCTGCTTCGACTGGACGGCGATGTTCGCCGACGATGCCTTCAGCTGGCACGCCAAGGAGCTCGGCGCCTACTACTGGGACGACGCCGAGCAGGTGCGCCGGCAGAGCCCGCACGCCTTCGCCGGCGCGATGGCCACGCCCACGCTGGTCATCCACGGCGCGCTCGACTACCGCGTGCCCGACGCGCAGGGGCTGGCCTACTACAACACGCTCAAGGCGCGCGGCGTCGATGCACGGCTGCTGTGGTTCCCGGACGAGAACCACTGGATCCTCAAGCCGCGCAACTCGCGTCAGTGGTACCGCGAGTTCTTCGCCTGGCTCGAGCGCCACGACACCGCCGGGACGGTGACGCGCAAGGGCGCAAGCAAGGCCTTGAAGGGCCGGGCGCGCACGGCGACCCGGGCGGCCTGAAGGGCTGCCTGAAGGGCCGCACGAGGCCGCGCGAGGCGGGGCAAGGCGACAATACGGTCTGCACGGAGGCGCCGCGATGCTCATCAACTTCTTCTACACGCTGCGGGCGGCCAAGCTTGCGGTGTCGGTCAAGGAGTACCTGACGCTGCTGCAGGCCTTGAAGGCCGAGGTCATCGGCCCTTCGGTCGACGACTTCTACTACCTTGCGCGCGCCACGCTGGTCAAGGACGAGGCGCTGTTCGACAAGTTCGACCGCGCCTTTGCCTCCTACTTCAAGGGCGTCGAGCTGCTCACCGACTTCACGCAGGACGTGCCGCTCGAGTGGCTGCGCAAGACGCTCGAGCTCGAGCTCAGCGAGGAGGACAAGGCGGCGATCGAGAAGATGGGCTGGGACGAGCTCATGCAGACGCTGCAGAAGCGCCTGCAGGAGCAGAAGGAGCGCCACCAGGGCGGCAGCAAGTGGATCGGCACCGGCGGCACCAGCCCCTTCGGTGCCTACGGCGTCAACCCGCAGGGCATCCGCATCGGCCAGGACCGGGGCCGCAACCGCAGCGCCGTCAAGGTGTGGGACCAGCGCGCCTACAAGGACTACGACGACACCAAGGAGCTCGGCACGCGCAACATCAAGGTCGCGCTGCGCCGGCTGCGCCGCTTCGCGCGCGAGGGCTCGGAGCTCGAGCTCGACATCGACGACACCATCCACAGCACCGCCGCCAACGCCGGGCTGCTGGACATCAAGATGGTGCCCGAGCGCCACAACAAGGTGAAGGTGCTGCTGCTGATGGACGTCGGCGGCACCATGGACGAGCACATCCACCGTGTCGAGGAGCTGTTCAGCGCCGCCAAGAGCGAGTTCAAGCACCTCGAGTTCTATTACTTCCACAACTGCGTCTACGACTTCATGTGGAAGAACAACCGCCGCCGGTACAGCGAGAAGTTCCCGACCTGGGATGTGATCCGCAAGTACAACCGCGACTACAAGCTCGTCTTCGTCGGCGACGCGACGATGAGCCCCTACGAGATCCTGCAGCCCGGCGGCAGCGTCGAGTACAACAACGAAGAGGCCGGCGCGGAGTGGCTGCAGCGCCTGACGCACGCCTTCCCGCACTTCGCGTGGATCAACCCCGAGCCGCAGGGCGTCTGGCAGTACCGCCAGAGCATCGCCATCGTCCAGCAACTGATGAACCAGCGCATGTTCCCGCTCACGCTGGCCGGGCTCGAGGGGGCGATGCGGCTGCTGAGCAAATGAGGCCGGGGGCGCGCCCGGCCCCGGGAAACGCCGTGGCTGCGCTCGCCCTTGCCCTCGTGCTGGGCGGCTGCTCGGTGCTGGACCGAGCGCGCCCGGATGCCGGCGCGCGCGAAGCCGCGGCCGCCGCGGCTGCACCCGAGGGTCCGCCGGTGGTGCGCGTCGAGATCGACGCCCCGGCGCCGCTGCGCGACCTGCTGCAGCGCCACCTCGAGCTCTCGCGCCTGGCGCAGCTCTCGCGCGGCGACGCTGTCACCGACACCGAGTTGCAGCGGCTGCTGGACGTGACGCCCACGCGCGCGCGCGACCTGCTGCGCACCGAGGGCTACTTCCGGCCGACGGTGAGGATCGAGCGCCTGGGCACCGTCGTGCCCGGCGCGCCCGAGACGGTGCGCGTGCGGGTCGATCCCGGCCCGCGGACCCGCGTGGCACGCGTCACGCTGGAAGCCCAGGGCGAGCTCGAGGAAGCCCGGGAGGCCGGCGACCCGGACGCCGCGCGCGTGCTCGCCGACCTGCGCCACGCCTGGACGCTGCCCGAGGGCAGCGTCTTTCGCGACGAGGCCTGGCGCGACGCCAAGACCGCGGCGCTGGCGCGGCTGCGCGGCGCCGGCTACGCCAGCGCGAGCTGGGCCGGCACCGCCGCCGAGATCGACGACGAGCAGGACAGCGCCCGCCTCTTCGTGGTCGCCGAGAGCGGCCCGCTCTTTCGCAGCGGCGAGATTCGCGTGCAGGGCTTGCAGCAGCAGGAACTGCGGACCGTACTGGCGCTGGCCCCCTTCGCCCCGGGCACGCCGGTGACCGAGGCGCTGCTGCTCGACTACCAGGAGCGGCTGCAGCGCGCCGGCCTGTTCGAGAGCGTGAGCGTCACGCTCGACGCGGATCCCGCGCACGCGGCGGCAACGCCATTGCAGGTGCAGTTGCGCGAGCAGCCGCTGCAGGTCTACACCGTCGGCGTGGGCGTGAGCGCCAACACCGGGCCGCGCGCCTCGCTCGAGCACAGCTACCGGCGCGTGTTCGGGCACGCCGTATCGTCGAGCAATCTGTTCGAACTCGGCCGCGTGCGCCAGGCCTGGAACGGTGAGGTCAGCACGCACCCCGGCGAGCACTTTCGCCGCTGGCTGCTCGGCGGCGCCATCGAGCGCCTCGTCTCGTCCACCGACGTCGTGACCTCGCAGCGCCTGCGCCTGGGCCGCAGCCAGGATTCGAGCCGCCAGGAACGGCTGCTGTTCGCGGAGGTCGAACGCGGCGTGCGCAGCACCGACCTCACGAGCGCCTGGACCTTCGCGGTCTCGGGCAACGCCCACTTCACCTGGCGCCGCCTCGACAGCGCCCTCCTGCCCACCGAGGGCTACACGCTCACCCTGCAGGGGGGGCTGGGCCGCTCGCACGGCAGCGCCTCACGCAGCGGGCCGTTCGCGCGCGGCTACCTGCGGCTGACGGGCTACCAGCCGCTCGGGCAGTCCTGGTACGGCCAGGCGCGCGTCGAACTCGGACAGGTCTTTCTCGGCCGCGGCGTCGTCGGACCGGAGTCGCAGCTCTTTCGCGCCGGCGGGGACGACTCGGTGCGCGGTTACGGCTACCGCACGCTCGGACCGGTGAGCAACGGCATCGTCGGCTCGGGACCGGTGCTGGCCACGGGCAGCGTCGAACTGGCGCGGCCCTTCGTCGCCAGCATGCCCTCGCTGTGGGGCGCGGTCTTCCTCGACGCCGGACGCGCGGCCGAGGACTTCAGGCGTCTCGATCCGGCGCTGGGCTACGGCGTGGGTCTGCGCTGGCGCAGCCCCGTCGGGCCGCTGCGGCTGGACCTGGCCTACGGCCAGGAAGTGCGGCGCATGCGCCTGCACTTCAGCGTCGCGATCGCGTTCTGAGTGACCCGATTCGAGCGCTCGTCGATGTCAGCCGAACCCCGCCTGCCTTCGCCCCCACCTCCGCCGGCGCCCGTGGCGCCCGCCTCGCCGGGCGGGCCGCTGCACGCCGCCTGGCAGCTGGCGTTTCCGATCCTGGCGATGGCCTTGCTGGGCGTGCTGCTGCTGACGTCGCTGGGCGGTCTGGCGCTGTGGCTGCTGCGCAGCCCGCAGGGCACGGCCTGGCTGCTCGCGCGCGTGCCGGGCATCGAGCTGCAGGGCAGCGAGGGCGCACTGCTTTCCGAGCGCTTCGCGGTCCGGCGCCTGGTCGTGCGCTGGGACGACGACCAGCAGTGGGTGGCGATCGACGATTTCGTCGGCGAGGGCCTGCAGTGGCACTGGCACCCGGCCCCGGGCAAGTGGCTGGGCCTGAGCGCGCGCCGGCTGCAGGCACGTCGCGTCGAGGTCGACACCGGCACGGCCGGGCCGCGCCCGATCGTCATGCCCGGGACCCTGGAGCTGCCGCTGCGGCTGGACGCCGACGCAGCCGCCGTGGCCGAGCTGCGCATCGACCAGCTGCCGCTGATGCGCGACGCCCGGGCACGCGACGTGCGCCTGTGGCCGGCCGCGGGCCGCGGCTACGAGGCGCGCACGCTGGCCTTCGACTGGGAACGCGCGCATGTCGAAGGCACACTCGTGCTCGCCGCTCGCCCGCCCTTCACGCTGCAGGTGCAGGCGCAGGCGCGCGCACGCGGCGAGGGGCCGCCCTGGTCGGCGCAGATCCAGGCCAGCGGGCCGCTGGCGCAGTTCGCGCTGCAGGCGCGCCTGCAGGGCGAGGCGGCCACGCGCGGCGCCGCCCCGCCGCGGCTGGAGGTGGAGTCGACCATCACGCCGCTGCAGGCCTGGCCGTTGGCGAAGCTGCAGCTGCGCACGCAGGCGCTGGACCTGCAATCGCTCATCGGCGGCGCGCCGCGCACCGCGCTCGGCGGCCGCATGGACATCGAGAGTCACGCCGCCGATGGCCCGCTGGCCGCGAGCGTGGAGATCGAGAACCGCCTGCCCGGCCGCTGGGACGCGCGGCGGCTGCCGCTGCGCCGCCTGCAGGCCAGGCTCAGCAGCCCCAGCGCGGACCGCGGCCGGCTGCTGATCGAGCGCTTCGATCTGCTGCTGGGCGAGGGCGCCGAGGCGGCAGGCCGCTGGCAGGGCCGTGGCGACTGGAGCGGCGAGCAGCTGCGCATCGAGAGCCGGCTCGAGGCCCTGCAACCGCAGCGGCTGGACGGCCGCGCCGCCGCGATGCAGTTGAGCGGGCCGCTGGCGTTCACCGTGCGCGGCCTGCCCTCGCCCGACCCCGGCGCGCCGCCCGAGCCTTCGAGCCGTCGTGCGGCGCTGTCGGTGGAGGTGCAGAGTACGCTCGAGGGCCGGCTGCACGGTGGCCCGCTGCCGGTGAGCGTGGAGATCGACGGCCGGGCGAGCGTGCGCGAAGTCCAGTTGCGCACGCTGCGTGCACGCGCCGGCAGTGCACACGCCACGCTCGACCTCGACGCCCGGCGCAGCGGCCAGGGCCCCTGGCGGATCCGCACGAACGGCAAGCTGGAGGACTTCGATCCCCTGCCCTGGTGGCCGGGGCCCGAGGGTTCGGCCTGGCGGCAGGGCCGGCACCGGCTCTCGGGCCAGTGGGCGCTGGATCTCGCGCTGCCGCCGTCGCCGCTGGCGCTGCCGCCCCTGGCGCTGGCGCAGCAGGTCGGGGGCAGCGGTCGCCTGAGCCTGGCGAACTCGCAACTCGCGGGCGTGCCGCTGACGCTGGCGCTCGATCTGCGCCAGCAGCCCGGGAAGGCCGCCCCTGCGCACCTGCGCGCCGAGCTGGAGTTGGCCGGCAACCGTCTGAGCGTGCACGGCCAGGGAGACCCGCTCGGCGAAGGTCGCGACGACCACCTGCAGTTCGAGGTGCAGGCCCCGCGCCTGGCCGCGCTGGCGCCGCTGGTGCGGCTCGTTCCCCAAGGCGCGGCCTGGGCGCCGCAGGGCGGCAGCGCCGAGGCCGGCCTGAGCCTCGACGGCCGCTGGCCGACGGTGCGCAGCCAGGGTCAGCTGCAGCTCGCCGGACTGCAGGCCGGCGCCCTCGCCGCGCGCGGCGCCAGCGCGCAGTGGCGTTTCGACACCGGCAGCGAGGAGCCGCTGCTGCTGAAGATCGACGCCTCGGACGTCGCCCAGGGCGCGGCGCGGCTGGCGCTGCTGCAGGCCGGACTGCGCGGCACCTGGCGCCAGCATCGCCTGGAGCTGGCGGCCGCGTTGCCGGCGGGCCCCTCGCCTGCGCTGCAGAAGGGTCTGGCGCTCGGCCCCGCAGCGGGGACGCTGCTGCGCGCCGACGCAGAGGGGCAATGGAGCGGCGACGGCCGCGGCGGCGGCCATTGGGCGGCGCGCAATGCGCAGCTGGCCCTGCTGCCCTGGAGCGGCCAGGCGCTGCTTGCCGTGCGCGGCGCGCCGCCCTGGGCCCAGGCCCGCGACCTGCGCCTGGCCCTGCGCCTGGACGGCGCGACCGGATTGCAGGAGCTGCAGGCCAGCGCCGGCCGCCTGCAACTGGCCGACGCCACCGCCCTGCGCTGGGACGAGGTGCGCGTGGACCTGAGCGGGCCGCGCGCGGCCTTTGCGCTGCGCGCGGACATCGAGCCCTTCCCCCTGGCGCCGTTGCTGGCCCGGTTGCAGCCCAAGCTCGGCTGGCAGGGCGACCTGCGCCTGGCGGCGAGCATCGACCTGCGCGTGGCCGAGACGGTCGACGCCGAGATCGTCTTCGAGCGCCGCGACGGCGACCTGCGCCTGTCCGAGGAGAACGCGAGCGCCCCCTTCGGCCTGAGCGAGCTGCGGCTGCTGGCCAACGCCCATGGCGGTCGCTGGGAGGTGGCCGGCGCCTTCGCCGGGCGCACGCTGGGCGAGGCCTCGGCACGGCTGAACCTGCGCACGCGCCCCGAGCAGCGCTGGCCCGACGCCGACACCGCGATCGATGGCCTCGTGCAGGCGCACGTGGCCAACATCGGCATCTGGGGCAACTGGCTGCCGCCGGGCTGGCGGCTCTCGGGCGAGATGCACACGGTGGCCAGCGTCGGTGGTCGCATCGGGGACCCGGACTACGCCGGCGAGGTACGCGCGGGCAAGGTCGCGGTGCGCAACCTGCTGCTGGGCGTGGACGTGGCGCAGGGCGAAGCGCTGCTGCGCCTGCGCGGCCCGTCCGCCGAGATCGAGCGCTTCACGCTGCAGGGTGGCGAGGGCCGCGCAAGCGTCGGCGGACGCATCGATCTCAGCGGCCGCGCGCCCAGCCGCCTCACGCTGGACGCCGAGCGCTTTCGCGTGCTCGGGCGCATCGACCGCCAGATCGTCGCCAGCGGCCGGCTCACGCTCGACATCGCCGCCGGCAAGCCGAGCCTCGGCGGCCACGTGCGCGTCGACGAGGGGCTGTTCGACCTCTCCCGCAGCGACGCCCCCACGCTCGACGAGGACGTGGTGCTGCGCCGCGCGCACGCGGGCGGCACAGACGCGCCGGCCGCCACCGCACCGGGGCCCAGACGCGACATGCAGGTGGCCGTCGAACTCGACCTCGGCCAGAGGCTGCGCGTGCGCGGCCGCGGGCTGGACACGACGCTTGGCGGCAAGCTCCTCATCGGCAGCCAGGCCGGGCGGCTGACGCTGCGCGGCAGCGTCAACGCCGAAGGCGGCCACTACGCCGCCTACGGGCAGAAGCTGGACATCGCGCGCGGCCTGTTGGTCTTCACCGGCGACGCCGCCAACCCGGCGCTGGACGTGCTGGCGCTGCGGCCCAACCTCGACGTCGACGTCGGCGTGGCGATCACCGGGAGCCCGGCCGCGCCGCGCGTTCGCCTCTACGCCGATGACGACATGAGCGAGTCCGACAAGCTGAGCTGGCTGGTGCTCGGCCGTGCCTCCGACGGCCTGGGCAGTGCCGACACCGCGCTGCTGCAGCGCGCCGCGGTGGCGCTGCTGGCCGGTGAAGGCGAGGCGCCCACCGATGCCCTGCTGCGCAACCTCGGCCTGGACTCGCTGAGCCTGCACCAGACCGGCGAAGGCAACGTGCGCGAGACCGTCGTCAGCCTGGGCAAGCAGCTCTCGCGCCGCTGGTACGTCGGCTACGAGCGCGGCGTCAACGCCACCACCGGCACCTGGCAGCTCATCTACCGCATCGCCCAGCGCTTCACGCTGCGGGCGCAGTCCGGGGCCGAGAACTCGCTGGACGTGATCTGGGTGTGGCGGCTGCAGGGCGCACCGCCGGCTGCCGCGGGCAAGTGAAGCAAGGACGCACCTTGCCGCGGGTCGGACGCCCGACGGCCGGGAAAGGTCATGGGCGCCTGCCCGGCAGGACAATGCGAGTATGTGCAATCGGTACGTCGCCCCCGACCTTGCCGCCATCGAACGCCTCTGGCACCTCGGCGGCCGCAACCCGCCGCAGTGGTGGGAAGCGTCCATCTACCCGAGGGCGCAGGGCCCGTTCATCCGCGCCGCCAAGGGTGAGCGCGAACTGGTGGTCGGGCAATGGGGCCTGATCCCGGGATTCGCGCAGACACCCAGGCTGTCCTACCAGACCCACAACGCCCGCTCGGAGGAACTGGCCCGCAAGGCGAGCTTCCGGCAGCCATGGGCCCGCGGGCAGCGCTGCATCATCCCGGCGGCTTCATTCGACGAGCCGTGCTGGGAAACGGGGCGCAACGTCTGGTGGACCTTTCGACGCGCCGACGGCCAGCCCTGGGGCCTTGCCGGACTGTGGAACGCCTGGCTCGACCGGCACAGCGGCGAATGGATCGAGAGTTACACGATGCTCACCATCAACGCCGACGCCCATCCGCTCATGCGCCGGATGCACAAGCCCAAGGCCACGGCGGGGCCCGACGAGCAGGACAAGCGCTCCGTCATTCCCATCGAGTCGCATGACGTCGATCGCTGGCTGCACGGCACGCCTGCCGATGCCTCGCGCCTGCTCGCGCTTGCGCCGCTGCAAGCCTTTGCCGCCGCGCCCGCGGCGGCGTGATCGGGCGACGCGCCCTCGCTCACCCGAACCGTGTCATCGCCATAACCCGGCGAGGCCACCCGAGCCAGACACGTTCACGCCCATTTCGGCATTGGCAAGTGCTCGAAGGGGTCTTACCGGGCCCTTTGCGGACCCTTGAATGGTGGCGGACGGTTGACCAGTTGAATTCCGTCTTTGTCACTCAAATGGCAATGCAGCGGGCGTGAGCGGCAATGGGCGGGGCCGCGATCAGGCTTTCCGCTTCAACCGTCCGAACTCGGCGTGAAAGACCGGGGTCAGTTCAGCGATCAGGGTTTCGATGTCGCGCACCTGATGCTGAACCGTCAGCACCACGATGCCTTGCGGCACGAGGTCGCAGATCACGTAGTGCTGCCGTGCGTATTTCACGCCATCGCGGACACCCATTTCACGGGATCGCGGACAGCGTTTCACGGCAAGGCGGACACCGTTTCACGCTGATCGCGGACAGCGTTT
>MEFD01000026.1 GCA_001724995.1 Rubrivivax sp. SCN 71-131 | reverse complement strand
TGGTAAGCCGTGTGCGGGAAATCCGCATGCACGGTTTGAACGGGGGTGTTGGCTTCTACTTGCACCACATGGTCCGATAGGGGCCAACATCTACCAATGCCATCTTCTTGCCCTCGGAAGCCGGACCTGCCTGCGCGCGCGCGCCGCTTTGGCTGCGGGCTTGCGACCACCCTCCTGCTGAGCCTTGCGGCGCTCGGCGCCCCGCTGGCGAGCGCGGCGCCGCCCTCGACCCAGGTCGCCTGGGTGCCCGCGGCGGCGCCGGCCGACGTCGAGCGCGCCTTTGCACGCGCGCGCAGCGAGGGCAAGCCGCTGCTGCTCTACTGGGGCGCGACCTGGTGCCCACCGTGCAACCAGCTCAAGGCCACGCTCTTCAACCGGCAGGACTTCGCCGCGCTCTCGCGCAGCTTCGTCGCCGTGCACGTCGACGGCGACCGTCCCGGCGCGCAGAAGCTCGGGCAGCAGTTCAAGGTGGCCGGCTATCCGACGCTGGTGCTCCTGCGACCCGACGGGCGCGAGATCACGCGCCTGCCCGGCGAGGCCGAGGCCGCGCAGGTGATGGAGCTGCTGCGCCTGGCGCTGGCCGGCGGCCGGCCGGCGGGCGAGGTGCTGCAGGACGCGCGCACCGGCGGACGGCTCGCCGCGGCGGAGTGGCGCATGCTCGCCTTCTACAGCTGGGAGACCGACGACGAGCAGTTGCTCGCCGACGCCGATGCCGCGGGCGTGCTGGCCGAGCTGGCGATCGCGGCCTCGGCGTCGGGCAGCACGGCCAGCGCGGACACCGTGGCGCGGCTGTGGCTGCGCGCGCTGGCGGAAAGCGACGAGGGCAAGGGTCTGAAGGCCGACGAGGCGCTGCGCACACGCGTGCGCGCGCTGCTGGCCGATGCGGCGCAGTCGCGCGCGCTGGCCGACGTCATCGTCAACGGTGCACCGGCGATGGTGCGGGCGCTGGCCGACACCGAGCAGGAGCGCCAGCCCTGGCGGCGGGTCTTCGAGCCCGTGCTGCGCGGCCTGCAGGGCGACTCCGGGCTCGCGCGCGCCGATCGCCTCTCGGCGCTGGCCGCGCGCGTCGAGCTCGCGCGCCTGGAGCTTCCGCGCACGCAGCTGCACCCGGTGCTGCCGGAGGCGCTCGTGCACGAGTTGCGCGCGCACGTGCAGGGCGCCGATCGCGACATCCGCGACGGCTACGAGCGGCAGGCGGTGATCCCCTACGCGGCCTACGTGATGGAGCGCGCCGGGCTCTGGCCCGAGGCCGAGGCGCTGCTGCAGGCCAACCTGGCGCGCAGCGCGTCGCCCTATTACCTGATGAGCCAGCTCGGCAGTCTCAACCGCAAGCTCGGGCGCAACGAGGAGGCGCTGCGCTGGTACGCGCTGGCCTTCGAGAAGAGCCAGGGTCCGGCGACGCGGCTGCAATGGGGCGCGGGCTACCTGCGCGCGCTGGTGGATCTGGCGCCGACGCAGGCGCAGCGCATCGAGGCGACCGCGCGCCGGATCTTCACCGAGGCGGCCGAGGACAGCGGCGCCTTCTACAAGCGCAGCGGGCGCTCGTTGCAGCGCGTCGGGCTTGCGCTGCAGGACTGGAACCGCGATGGCCGCCACGCCGCGCCCCTGCGGCGCCTGGGCGCCCAGCTCGAACCCGTGTGCCGGCGGCTGGACGCTGCCGACGGCCAGCAGGAACGCTGCCGCGCGCTGCTGGGAACGCGCGACAAGGCCGCCGGGTGAAGCGTCGGCCAAGCGCCGCCGCGAGGCGGGCGCGGCGCGAGTACCGCCGTCAGAGCGCCTTCAGCAGCTTCGCGACCTCGTCCTGCTGGGGGTACCTGCGCCCCATGCGCTCGATTTTCTCGAGCTCGCTGCGCGCCATGCCCTTTTGCTCGCTGGCCAGATAGAGCTTGGCCAGGTTCATGCGCAGCGCGCCGTCCTCGGGGGCGCGCTCGACGGCCTGCTTCTGGATCTCGAGCGCGCGCGGCATCTGCTTCTCGGCCGCCAGCGCGCTGGCCAGGGTGTCCATCAGCGGCGGGCGTCCGGGCAGCAGGTGGTTGGCCTTTTCCGCGAACTCGACCGCGCCAGCCTTGGACTGCTGCACCATCAGCCAGGCGATGTTGTTGAGCGCCAGCGCGTTGTTGGGCTGCATCTTGATGACCTGGCGGTAACGCTGTTCGGCCACGGCGTAGTCGCGCGCGGCCAGGGCGCGGTCGGCAAGGTAGAAGGGGAAGATCGCGTCCTGCGGATGCTCGACGATCCAGCGCTGCGCGAACAGCTCCGCTTCGCCGCCCTGGCCGAGGGCGACCATCGCGTTGTGCGCCCGCGTGGCGGCTTCCTGGGCGCCGTTCTTCTTCAGGCCCTTCTGGAAGGCGGCGAGCGCGCCCTTCAGGTTGCCGCGGGAGACCTCGACGTCGCCCTCCAGCACGTGGCCGACGGCCTCGCCGGGCAGGTCCTTCTGCATCGCGCGCGCGAGTTCGAGTGCCTCGGCCGGCTTCTTTTCCGCCAGGGCGATCGCCACCAGGCCGCGCCACGCCTGCATCAGCCGCGGCTCGAGCTCGAGCGCGCGTTGCAGATTGCGCGCCGCCGCCTCGCGGTCCTTCAGCGCCAGGTTGGCATCGGCCAGGCCCAGGTAGGGCTGCGGCGACTGCGGCTGCCCTGCGGCGAGGCGGTTGAAGGTCGAGACGGCCTGCTGCAGGTCGCCCGCGGCGAGGTAGGCACGACCCAGCGCCATCATGACTTCGGGCTGGTCGCCCAGGGTCTGCCCGGCCTCCTGGGCCGCCTTGATGGCCTCGGCGTTCTCGCGCCGCTCGAGGTGGAAGTTGACGAGCATCAGCCGCGCGCGCACGTTGGCGGGCTGCAGCTTGACGGCCTCGCCGAGCAGCTTGACGACCTCGTCGCTGGTGTTGCCCGTGCGCGTGAGCAGGGTCGCCAGCGCAAGCCGCGCGTTGGCGTTGTCGGGGTCGGCGTCGAGCAGCGAGTCGAAGTGCTTGCGGGCCTCGTCGGGTTTGTTGCCCGCCATGTCCAGCGCCGCCAGGCCCGCGACCGCCGGGAAATAGAGCTTGTCCCGCGCGAGCGCCTTCTCGAACTGCGCGCGCGCGCCTTCGGAGTCGTTCTTCAGCGCCAGCACGCGTGCGCGCAGCATCGGCGCCAGCGGCTTGTCGGGTTGCTTCCGCTCCAGCGCGTCGATGGCCTTCAGGGCCTTGTCGACCTCGCGCTTGCGCAGGTGCGCGCTGACCAGGGCGAGGTCGGCGAGTGCGCCGCTGTCCGTGCTGGCGATCTGCTCGAGCTCGGCGATGGCGGCATCGGTATTGCCCTTGCCGAACTGCGTCAGCGCCAGCGCGGTGCGGATGCGCGGGTCGTCGGGCTTGAGTCGCGCCGCACGCTGGTAGAGCTCCTCGGCCCGCTTCGTGTCGCCGCTTTGCAGGTGGGCTTCGGCGGCGAGCTGCAGCGCCGAGGAGCCGGGGTTCCTCTGCAGCAGCGGCTCCAGCGCCGACAAGGTCTTCTGCGGCTGGCCGGTGCGCAGGTAGATCTGCGCGAGCATGCCGCGCGCCAGCACCAGCTCGGGCGCCTGCTGGATCGCCTTGCCCAGGTAGGTCTCGGCCTGCGCGAAGTTGCCGAGCCGGAACTCGGCGGCGCCGGCCAGCTGCAGCACGAGCGGGTTGCTCGGCATCGCCTGCACGACCGGACGCATGTGCTCCTGCGCGGCCTTGAAGTCCTTGGCGTTGTAGGCGAGCTCGGCCTCGAAGAAGCGGGTGCGCGGGTGGCTGGGGAAGTGCTTCTTCATCGCCGCCACGGCGGCGCTGGCGGCCGTGGCGTCGCCTTCCTGGAAGAGCGTGGTTACGGTGGCGACATGCGCGGCGAGCAGCTTGGGGTCGGCTGCCACCGCCTTGCCGAAGGCCTCGACCGCCGCCTTGCGGTCCTTGTCGACCTTGAGCGCCAGTTCGCCCTTGAGCAGCCAGGCCTGCGCCGCCTTGGCATCGCCGGCCAGCACCTGGTCGACGATCGCCTGCGCGGCGCCGGGCTGGCCCTTGTCGGCGAGCAGGCGCGCCTGCAGCAGCCGCGCCTGCAGGTGCGCTGGCGCGGCCTTCAGCGCGTCGGCCAGCGCATCCTCGGCCTGCTCGTCCTGCTTCTGCGCCAGATGCGCGAAGGCGAGCGCCACCGAGAGGTCGGCCTGCGCCGCCGGATCGCTCAGGCGCAGGCCGCCGAACTGGCCGGTCATCTCGGCGAACTCGCCCTCGGCCTGCATGGCCCGGGCCAGCAGCGGCACGACCTTGGCGTTGTCGAAGCGCAGATCCGAGGCCTTGCGCAGTTCCAGCAGCGCACCCTTGGAGTCGCCCTGCTCGAGCAAGGCCTTGCCCAGCAGGTAGCGCGCCTCGGCGTTCTGCGCGTTCTGCTGCAACACGGACTTGAGCTGCACCACGGCGCCGCGATAGTCGCGCTGGACGTCGAGCTCGCGGGCCTTGGTCAGCAGCTCGGTTTCCGAGGGGCCGCCGCAGGCGGCAAGCAGCAGGGCGGCGGCCAGGGCGGCGGCGGAGAGCGGTCGGGTCATGGTCGAGCGGGTGACTGGAAGGGCGCGCTGCGCCCGAACCGCGCCGGGGGCGGGCGGGAGGAGCGTGATCATGCCCCCGGGCCGGTGCCTGCGGCCAGCCGAACTGCCCCCGGAGGCGGGGGACGCAGCGGCAATTGATCACGCCGCGGCGCCGCAGTACGCGGCAGCGCCTGCTACGCTCATGCCCGCTGCCGCTGCCACGAGGCGTTGCCGCTGTTGCCCCACCTGCTGCCCCACCTGCTGCCCCACCCGTTGCCGACGCGTCGGCGCGCCTGGCGGCCCTGGCGCCACCGCGCGGTCGCAGTCGCGTCGGCCGTGCTGCTCGGGGGGGTGCCGGCAGGCGTTGCGTCGGCGGCGCCCCCGGGGCTGCAGGACTGCCGCCTGCGCGGCGTCGAGGCGCCGGCGTGGTGTGGCGAGCTGGCCCGGCCGCTTGCCGCCGACGACCCGGCCGGAGCCACGATCTCGGTGCACTTCGCGGTGCTGCCGGCACTGTCGCGGCGGCGCGAGCCGGACCCGGTGTTCTTCTTCGCCGGCGGGCCCGGTCAGAGCGCGATCGACCTCGCCGGTGCGGTGGCGCAGTTGCTGGCACGCTTTTCCAACCGGCGCGATATCGTGCTCATCGACCAGCGCGGCACCGGGCGCAGCGCGCCGCTTACCTGTGAAGACGACGATGCGCCGACGCGGCCCCTGCGCGAGAGCCTCGACGACGCGCGCGCGCTGCGTGCGCTGGCGCGCTGCCGCGAGCAGCTGCAGGCACTGCCGCACGGCGATCTGCGTCGCTATACGACCATCGACGCGGTGCAGGACGCGGAGGCGGTACGCCGCGCGCTCGGCGCCGAGCGCGTGAACCTGGTCGGCGTCTCCTATGGCACGCGGGTGGCGCTGGACTATCTGCGTCAGGCGCCGCAGGCGGTGCGTCGCGTGGTGCTCGATGGCGTGGCGCCGCCGGACATGGCGCTGCCGCTGTCCTTCGCGCGCGACGCGACGACGGCCTTCGAAGCCCTGCTGGCGTGGTGCGAGGGTGACACCGCCTGCCGGCAGCGCCAGCCGCGCCTGCGTGCGCAGTGGCAGGCGCTGCTGGCCGTGCTGCCGCGCGAGGTGACGCTGCCGCACCCGGTCAGCGGCCGCGAGGAGCGACTCACGCTCACGCGCGAAGCCCTCGCCGGTCTGGTGCGTGCGCCGCTTTATTCACCGCTGCTGAGCAGTGCGCTGCCGCAGGCGATCGCGCAAGCTGCCGGAGGTCGCTGGGAGGCCTTGCTCGGGCTGGCCGCCGCGCTGGGCGGCGGGCGTTCGGCAGGCATCGCGCAAGGCCAGCATTTCGCCGTCGTCTGCAGCGAGGACCTGCCCGGGGTTCAGGCGCAGCCGCCGTCGCACGGCGATTTCGCGGGCCTGGCCGCGCGCTACCGCGAGGCCTGTGCGGGCTGGCCGCGCGCGCGGCTGCCGAGCGCCTTCTACCGCATCGGAGCCGCGCCGGTGCCGGTGCTGCTGCTCTCGGGGGCCCTCGACCCGGTGACGCCGCCGCACCACGGCGAGCGCGTGGCGGCGCGGCTGGGCGCGCGCGCGCGGCATGTCGTCGTCGCCGCGGGCGGGCATGGCCAGCTCGGCCTGCCCTGCGTGCGCGAGATGGTGCATCGCTTCGTCGACGCCGAGGGAGAGGCGGCCGCGCTGGCCGTCGACGCCGGCTGCGTGCAACGGCGCCCGCGCCCGCCGACCTTCGTCGCGCCCGGCGCAGAAGGGGATGCACCGTGATCGTGGTGGAGGGCGTGCAGCGCCGCTTCGTGCACGGCCGCGGCCGTCGCGCGCGCGTGGTGCAGGCCGTGGCCGACGCCCGCTTCGTCGCCGCCGACGGCTGCATCACCGGGCTGCTGGGCAGCAACGGCGCAGGCAAGACCACGACGCTGCGCATGGTGGCGGCGCTGATCGCGCCCGACGCCGGGCGCGTTGCGGTCGACGGCATCGAGGTCGCGCAGCGGCCCGCTGCGGCGCTGGCGCGGCTGGGCGTGCTCAGCGACGCGCGCGGGCTCTATCCCCGTCTCACCGCGCGCGAGAACATCGTCTATTTCGCGCACCTGCACGGCTTGTCCGAAGCCGCCGCGCAGGCGCGCGCCGAGGCGCTGGCCGAGACGCTGGAGCTGCAGCCGCTGCTCGAGCGCCGCACCGAGGGCTTCAGCCAGGGCGAGCGCATGAAGACGGCGCTGGCGCGGGCGCTCGTGCACGACCCGCCCAACATCATCCTCGACGAGCCCACCAACGGCCTGGACGTGATGGCCACGCGCGCGCTGCGCCGCGCGCTGCAGCGGCTGCGCGACGAGGACGGCAAGTGCATCGTCGTCTCCACCCACGTGATGCAGGAGGTGCAACGCCTGTGTGACCATGTGGTCGTGATGGCCGCCGGGCGCACGGTGGCCGAAGGCAGCGTGGCGCAGCTCTGCGCGCGCGCGGCCACCGACGACTTCGAGCAGGCCTTCGTGCAGCTCGCCTTCGCGCCGCGCGCGGCGTCGGAGGCGCCGCCGCCCAGCACGCAGGCCGCGCCGTGAGACAGGCCTGGATCGTCTTTCGCAAGGAGCTGCTGGACGCGCTGCGCGACCGCCGCACGCTGCTCGTCGTGCTGCTGAGCTCGGTGGCCATGGGACCGCTGGTGCTGGTGCTGCTGTCGACGCTGGTGGCCGACGCCGAGCGTCGCGCCTATGGGCGCGAAGTGCAGGTGGCCGGCCTCGAGCACGCGCCCAGCCTGCGCAACTACTTCGAGCGACAGACCTACGCGATCCGGGCCGCACCCGCGGACTGGGAGGCGCGCATCGTCGAGGGCGAGCTCGCGGACCCGGTGCTGCTCGTGCCGGCCGGCTTCGAGGAAGATCTCGTGGCGGCGCGGCAGCCGCTGCTCGAGGTCGTCAGCAGCAGCGCCAACGTGCGCGCGCAGGCGGCAGTCGCGCGGCTGCTGGCCCTGCTCTCGGGCTTCAACCAGGAACAGGCGACGCTGCGCCTGGCGCTGCGCGGCGTGGCGCCCGCGCTCGTGCAGGCGGTGCAGGTCGAGCAGCGCGACCTGGCCGACGCCGCTGCGCGCGGCGCGCAGCTCACCGGCATCATCCCCTTCTTCGTGCTGATGGCGGTGCTCTACGGCGCGCTGAATGCGGCGCTGGACAGCACCGCCGGCGAGCGCGAGCGCGGCTCGCTCGAGCCGTTGCTGATGAACCCGGTGCGCCACGGCGCGCTGGCTGCGGGCAAGTGGGCCGCGGTGGCTGCGGTGGCGATGCTCGTCGCCGTGCTCTGCTGCCTGGGCTTCCTGCCCGGGCAGTGGCTGCTGCGCAGCGAATCGCTGGCGGCGATGTTCCGTTACGGGCCGCGCGAGGCCGCGCTCTTCGCGGCGTTGCTGCTGCCGCTGGCCGGCGCCCTGTCGGCGCTGCTGATGGCGGTGGCGATCCGCAGCCGCAGCGTCAAGGAGGCGCAGGCCAACGCCTCGGGCCTGATGCTGCTGGTGTCGCTAGTGCCCCTGGCGACGATGTTCGGCCAGCAGGGGCGCGCGGCCTGGCAGCTGTGGGTGCCGGCGCTGGCCCAGGCCGAGCTGATGACGCGCGTGCTCAAGGGCGAGCTGCCGGGCGCCGTCGAGCTCGCCATCCCACTGCTGGTCAGCGCCCTGGTCGCGGCGCTGGCGGTGGCCTATGTCGCGCGTCAGCTCGGGCGTCGGGCCCTCGCCTGAGCGAGGCGAGGCGACGGCGCTCAGGCCGCCTTCAGTGCCAGGTGGCCAAAGCGCGGCCGACCTCGTCCTGCCAGGGCAGCGCGCGCACGATGCCGTTGATGACGAGCGCGGCTTGCGCCGCGGTGAGCACCTCTCCCGCGTCGCCCAGGAAGCGCAGGTTGGTGATCACGGACATCGGGTCGGCCATCGCCAGCACGCCGTGGGCGAGCTCGATCCAGTCCCAGGCCATGCCGGCTTCGCAGCCGGCCACGGTTCCGGCCCAGATCGTCTGGCCCGAGACGCGGCCCTGCGTGCTGTCCGGACCGACGTCCACGTGCGTGCTCAGGTGGTGGAATTCGGCTGGCGGCGCTTCGTTGGCCTGCCACAATAAGGGCGGCCATGCACGCAGCGACCAGGGCATGATGGCAGGCGAAGCCTGAGAGACGGAGGATGGTACGGTGGGTTGCATGTCGCCATCGTTATCCAAGTGCTGGCACGGCGGAGCTGTAATCCTTGTCAGGGCTGTAAGTCCTGTCAGGTTTGACCGTGAAGGCCGCCACGCCGCATGCCGTGGGAGAAGGAATCGATGCTGCCGGGTGGCTATTCGGCCGTGATGCAGGCCCGCAGTCGCGAAGAGTTTCGCGACGAGGTGGTCCGCTTCGCGCGCGGGCTCGGCTTCGATCTCGTCTCGGCGATGACCGTCGTCGACCATGGCCTCAACCGCAGCGAGTTCTTCGTCGTCGACAACACCCCGGCCGGCTATCTCGAAGCGGCTGACGACCCTGCGCGGAACCGGCACGACCCGGTGATGCAGCACTGCAAGAGGCAGACCGTGCCGATCATCTGGAACCAGCATACCTACGTCGCGCAGGGCGCGGGCGAGATGTGGGAGCAGATGGCGCCCTTCGGCTATCACACCGGCATCGCGCTAGCGCTGCACATGCCCGAGGGGCGGCATTTCCAGCTCGGCGTCGACCGCGACCAGGCGCTGCCCGAGGACCCGCGCGAGTTGCAGCGCCTCGTCGCCGACCTGCAGCTCTTCGCCGTGCACGCACAGGAGGCAGCGCTGCGGATCTACCTGCCGCGCGCGATGCAGCAGGAGCGGCCCGCGCTGACGCCGCGCGAGTTGGAGGCGCTGCGCTGGACGATGGAGGGCAAGACGGCGTGGGAGGTCGGCGCCATCCTCGGCATCAGCGAGCGCACCGCGGTGCTGCACGTCAACAACGCGATGCACAAGCTCGGTTGCGCGAATAAGCACCAGGCGGTGCTCAAGGCGCTGCGCCTGGGGCTGATCCATTGAGCCTGCGCAGGATCGAGGCGGCGCCGAGCCGCGCCGAGGGCGCGGCAGCGCCCACCCTGTAAGGGCTGACAGTGGCAGGGCGCGGGCTCGCCTGCTCCAATCGTCCGCAGTGTGCTGTTCGGCACCCGTGCAACGAGGAGAGCTGTCATGTCGCTGATCCAGAACCTGTTCCGCCGTCTGTCGTCCCAGCCCGCCGCGGCGCTCAAGAGCCCGGTGCCGCTGCAGCCCGAGCAGTTGAAGGCGGTGAGCGGCGGCACGGGCACGGACGCGTCTCCCGGCCACCGCTGGTGAATCGGCAGTCGTGCGCAGGGCTCGTCCCGCGCACGACCGACGCCGGGCTGCATGCTGGAGAGCTGACCGCCCGGCCCAACGTTTTGCACGCCCGTACCGGGGGGTCCTTGCCCCCGCCAGGATCCGCCGGTTTTCCAAGCGGGCGTGGTTTTATTCGCCCCGGCGCGAGGCCGGGCCGGCGGTCGTGACGCGGCCGCTGTTTCGCGACGAGGCGCTGCAGGCGCAGCAGGGCGCGTGGCTTGGCCGCGTGCAGATCGTGCGTCCGCTTTCGATGGACCTCGTCACCCTCGGCGTGCTGGCGGTGGCGCTGCTCGTCGGCGCCTTTCTCGCCCTCGGCCAGTACACGCGCAAGACCACGGTCGACGGGGTGCTTGCGCCCGACCGCGGCGTCATCCGCCTCGTGCCCCCCGAAGCGGCGACGGTGATCGAGCGCCGCGTGAGCGAAGGGCAGCGCGTCAAGGCCGGCGACGTGCTTTTCGTGCTGGCGCAGGAGCGCCCGCGCCTGCTGGCCGGTGCCCAGGCGGAGGTGCTACGCAGCCTGCAGGAGCGCCAGCGCAGCCTGCAGGAGACGGCGCGGCAGCAGGACGCGCTGGCGCTGGCGCAGGCCGCGGCGCTGGACCGCCGGCTGCAGACGCTGCGCGCCGAGCAGGCCCAGGCCGACCGCGAGGCGGCGCTGCAGCAACAGCGGCTGACACTGGCGCAGCAGGCGCAGGAGCGGCTGCAGGCGCTACGCCAGGACAACTTCATCTCCGAGGCTCAGGTGCTGGCCAAGCAGGAGGAGGTGCTCGGACTGCAATCGCAACTGCAGGGGCTGCAGCGCGAGCGCCTGCGTCTGCAGCGCGAGCGCGAGCAGCTCGAAGGCGATCGCCGCAGCCTGCCGCTGGCCGCGCGCAGTGCCCAGGGTGAGCTCGAGCGCGACCTGGCTGAAGTCAGCCGTGAGGCTGCTGAACAGAATAGTGAGCGCCAACTGATCGTGCGTGCGCCGCAGGATGGCATGCTCTCCGCCGTGCTCTCCGAACCCGGGCAGGCCGTCTCGCCCAGCTCGGCGCTGGCCAGCCTCGTGCCGCAGGGCGCGAGGCTGCAGGCGCAGCTCTACGCGCCCAGCAGCGCGGTCGGCTTCATCCGGCCCGGGCAGGCGGTGCGGCTGCGGCTGGAGGCCTTTCCCTACCAGAAGTACGGTGCGATGACGGGGCAGGTGCTGCAGGTCTCGCGCACGCCGCTGGCGGCGGGCGAACTGGCGGCGCAGCCGCTGGCAGGGATCGCGCCGCAGCGGCCGGGCGAGGCGCTGTTTCGCATCACCGTGGCGCTCGAGGAGGCGGCGCTTGCGCGCGCGGCGCAGCCGCTGACCGCGGGCATGCGGCTGCAGGCCGACGTCATGCTCGAGAGGCGGCGCCTGATCGAATGGCTCTTCGAGCCGCTCCTGGGTCTGCGCGAGCGGCTGTGAGGCGGCGCCGATGAGCACGGCCGCGCTCGACCTGGGCCTGCGCCGGCGCCAGGTGCCGGTGATGCTGCAGACCGAGGCCGCCGAGTGCGGCCTGGCCTGCCTGGCGATGATCGCCTCGAGCCACGGCCTGCAGACCGACCTGGCGGCGCTGCGCCAGCGCTTCACGCTCTCGCTCAAGGGCGTGACGATGGTCGACCTCGTGCGCATGGCCGACGCGCTGCGCCTGAGTTCGCGCGCCCTGCGCGCCGAGCTCGACGAGCTCGCGCAACTGCAGACGCCCTGCATCCTGCACTGGGATCTGAACCATTTCGTCGTCCTGGTGTCGGTGCGGCGCGGCATCGCGACGATCCACGACCCTGCGCACGGGAAGCGGCGCCTGAAACTCGCCGAGCTCTCGCCGCACTTCACCGGGGTCGCGCTGGAACTCGCGCCCGGGCCCGGTTTCGAGCCGCGGCAGGAGCGCCGCCCGGTGCGCTGGCGGGACCTGTTCGGGCCGGTCGCCGGCCTCAAGCGTGCGCTTGCGCAGGTGCTGCTGCTGGCCCTGGCGCTCGAGCTCTTCGTGCTGCTGACGCCCTTCTTCATGCAGTGGGTCGTCGACGACGTGCTGGTCAGCGGCGACCGCGACCTGCTGCTGACGCTGGGCGTGGGCTTTGCGCTGCTGGTGGCGATCCAGGTGCTGACCGCGGCGGCGCGCGCCTGGGCGGTGCTGGTGCTGTCGGCGACGCTGAACCTGCAGTGGCTGCTCAACGTCTTCGCGCACCTGCTGCGGCTGCCGGTGTCCTGGTTCGAGAAGCGCTTCCTGGGCGACATCTGGTCGCGATTCGGTGCCGTGCAGCAGATCCAGAAGGCGCTCACCACGAGTTTCGTCGAGGCCGTGCTGGACGGCGCCCTGGTCGTCCTGACCCTGGCCATGATGGCGCTCTACAGCCTGCGCCTGACGGCGATCGCGCTGGTCGCGGTCGCCGCCTACGGGCTGCTGCGCTGGGCCTTCATGCGCCCCTTGCGCGCGGCCACCGAGGAGCAGCTGATCCACGAGGCGCGGCAGAACAGCCATTTCCTCGAATCGCTGCGCGGCGTGCAGGCGATCAAGCTCTTCGGCGCGCAGGTCGACCGCCGCAACCGCTTCGCCAGCCTCGTGGCCGACACCATGAACGCCGATATCGCGATGCGGCGCCTGGAGCTGTGGATGTCGCTGGCCAACCGCGCGCTCTTCGGCCTCGAGCGCGTGGCGGTGATCTGGGCCGGCGCGCTGCTGGTGCTCGAGCGCTCGCTCTCGGTGGGCATGCTGTTCGCCTTCTTTGCCTACAAGGAGCAGTTCGCCACGCGCGTCAGCGGACTCATCGACAAGGGGGTCGCGCTGCGCATGCTGCGCCTGCAGGGCGAGCGTCTGGCCGACATCGTGCTCGAGCCGCCCGAGGGTGAGCAGGGCGCCGGCCTGCCGCTGGTCGACCTGCCCGCGGGCATCGAGCTCGTCGACGTGAGCTTTCGCTACGCCGATACCGAGCCCGAGGTGCTGCGCCGCGTCAGCCTGCGCATCGAGCCCGGCGAGTCGGTGGCCATCACTGGCCCTTCGGGCTGCGGCAAGACGACGCTGCTGAAGATCATGCTCGGCGTGCTCGAGCCGACGGGGGGCCAGGTGCGCATCGGCGGGCGCGAAGGCGTGCCGCTGCCGCGGCTGGGACTGCAGCGCTGGCGCGAGATGGTCGGCGTCGTGATGCAGGACGAGCCGCTGTTCTCCGGTTCGGTGGCCGACAACATCTGCTTCTTCGACCCGCGCCCGGATCGCGCGTGGATCGAGCACTGCGCGCGCGTGGCTGCGGTGCACGAGGAGATCGAGGCCATGCCGATGGGCTACCACACGCTCATCGGCGAGCTCGGCACGGCGCTCTCGGGCGGGCAGAAGCAGCGCATCCTGCTCGCCCGTGCGCTCTACAAGCGCCCGCGCATCCTGCTGCTGGACGAGGCCACGAGCGCGCTCGACGTCGAGCGCGAGCGCGTCGTCAACCAGGCCGTGCGGCAGCTCGCGCTCACGCGCGTGATCGTCGCCCACCGTCCCGAGACCATCGCCTCGGCCACCCGCGTCATCGCGCTCACCGACGGCCACGTGACGCAGGACCTGCGCACGGTGCCGCCCTCGTCGAGCCTGAACTGAGCTGCGCCCTCAATCGACGCCGCGCGCGCGGTCGGCGTGGAACTGCGCGCGCCAGGCCGCGAAGCGGCCGGCGTCGAGTGCTTCGCGCAGCTCGCGCATCAGGTGCAGGTAGTAGTGCAGGTTGTGGATGCTCGCGAGCATGGGCCCGAGCATCTCGCCGCAGCGGTCCAGGTGGTGCAGATAGGCGCGGCTGAAGCGCGCGCAGGCGGTGCAGCCGCAGCTCGGGTCGATCGGCCGCTCGTCGTCGCGGTAGCGGGCATTGCGCAGGCGCAGATCGCCAAAGCGCGTGAAGAGGTGACCGTTGCGCGCGTTGCGCGTGGGCATCACGCAGTCGAACAGGTCGACGCCGCAGGCCACGCCCTCGACCAGGTCCTCGGGCGTGCCCACGCCCATGAGGTAGCGCGGCTTGTGCGCCGGCAGCAGGCGCGGCGTGTGCGCCATGATGCGCCGCATGTCCTCCTTGGGCTCGCCCACGCTCACCCCGCCCACCGCGTAGCCGGGCAGCTCGAGTTCGGCAAGCGCCGCGGCCGACTCTTCGCGCAGCCCCTCGAACATGCCGCCCTGCACGATGCCGAAGAGCGCATTGGGGTTGGCCAGGCGCGCGAATTCGTCGCGGCTGCGCCGCGCCCAGCGCAGGCTCAGCTCCATCGAGCTGCGCGCTTCGCGCTCGCTCGTGAGGCGCCCTGCCGTCTGGTAGGGCGTGCACTCGTCGAACTGCATCACGATGTCGGAGTTCAGCACCGTCTGCACCTGCATGCTGACCTCGGGCGTGAGCAGCAGCCTGTCGCCGTTGACCGGCGAGGCAAAGCGCACACCCTCCTCGCTGATCTTGCGCCCCCGCCCGTCGGCGCCGGCCAGGCTCCAGACCTGGAAGCCGCCGCTGTCGGTGAGGATGGGCCGGCTCCAGCCCTCGAAGCGGTGCAGCCCGCCGAAGCGCCGGATGACCTCGAGCCCCGGCCGCAGCCAGAGGTGGAAGGTGTTGCCGAGGATGATCTGCGCGCCCATGTCCTCCAGGCTGGCCGGCAGCACGCCCTTGACGGTGCCGTAGGTGCCCACGGGCATGAAGACCGGTGTCTCGACGAGGCCGTGGTTCAGGCGCAGGCGGCCGCGGCGCGCCAGCCCCTCGGTCGTCAGCAATTCGAACTGGAGCATGCGGAGTCGTCCTCGGAGTCCTGGGGTCGATGCAGCGCCCGCCGCTGCAGCAGCATCGCGTCGCCGTAGCTGAAGAAGCGGTAGCGCGACGCCACGGCGTGGCGGTAGAGCTCGCGGATGCGCTCGAAGCCGGCGAAGGCGCTGACCAGTATCAGCAGCGTGCTGCGAGGCAGGTGGAAGTTGGTGAGCAGCAGGTCGGCGACGCGGAACGCGAAGCCCGGGGTGATGAAGATGTCGGTCTCGCCCGTCGCCGGCCGCAGGCTGCCGCCGCGGGCCGCGGATTCGAGCGCGCGCAGCGCCGTCGTGCCGACGACGACGATGCGTGCGCCGGCGGCGCGCGTGGCCTCGATCGCCGCCACCGCGTCGGCACCGACCTCGAACCACTCGCGGTGCATGCGGTGCTCTGCGATGCGCTGCACGCGCACCCGCTGGAAGGTGCCTGCGCCGACGTGCAGCGTGACCTGCGTGCGTCGTACGCCGCGTGCGGCGAGTTGCTGCAGCAACGGCTCGTCGAAGTGCAGGGCTGCGGTCGGCGCAGCCACGGCGCCGGGCCGCGCGGCGAACACCGTCTGGTAGCGTGACTCGTCCTCGGGCGCGTCCGCGTGGCGGATGTAGGGTGGCAGCGGCACGTGACCGTGCTGCTGCAGCAGCGCCAGCGGATCGTGCGGAAACCGCAGCTGAAAGAGCTCGCCCTCGGGCCCGGCGCGGCCGAGCACCTCGGCGTCGAAGGCCTCGGCAAAGCGCACGCGGCTGCCGGGCCGCGGCGACTTGCTCGCGCGCAGGTGCGCCTGGACCTCGTGGCCCGGCAGGATGCGCTCGACCAGGGCCTCGACGGCGCCGCCGCTTTCCTTGCGACCGAACAGGCGCGCCTTGATGACGCGCGTGTCGTTGAAGACCATCAGGTCGCCGGCCTGCAGCAGCGCCGGCAGATCGCGGACAAGACGGTCGACGGGCAGCGCGCCGCGACCGTCGAGCAGGCGCGCGCCGCTGCGCTCGGCAGCCGGATGCTGCGCGATCAGCTCGGGCGGCAGCACGAAGTCGAAATCGGCAAGCGTGTAGTCGGGGGCTTCGTGCATCACGGCAAGGCTGGACCGGCCTTGGCAGTCGGAGCGTCGGTGTCGGTGCTGGTATTGGCGTCGCGCCCGGTGATGCGCCGGAAGGCGCCGAGCCTTCAGAATTGTTCCATGGCCGATGCGAACGCCCCTGTACGTCGTCGCAAGACCCCGCAGGCCGGGGACGCGGCTGCCGCCGCGCCGACGAAGCTCTCGGCGCCGCAGCAGGCGATGCGGCGCCTGGGCCTGCTGCGCGACGTCGACCTCGCGCTGCACCTGCCGCTGCGCTACGAGGACGAGACGCGCGTCGCGCCCATCGCCGCGCTGCGCGAGGGCGAGACGGCGCAGGTCGAGGGCGTGGTCAGCGACTGCCGCATCGAGGCGCGCAGCCGCCGCCAGTTGCTCGTGCGCCTTCGCGACGACAGCGGCGAGCTGCTGCTGCGCTTCCTCAACTTCTACCCCTCGCAGCAGAAGCAGATGGCGCCGGGGCAGCGCCTGCGCGTGCGCGGCGAAGTCCGCGGCGGCTTCCTCGGCCGCGAGATGGTGCATCCGGCGATCAAAGGGGTCGAGCCGGGCGCGCCGCTGCCGCAGGCGCTCACCCCCGTCTACCCGACGAGCGCGGCCTTGCCGCAGGCCTATCTGCGCAAGGCGGTGGCTTCGGCGCTTGCGCGTGCGCCGCTGGCCGAGCTGCTGCCGGCGCCGCTCGTGCCCAAGGGACTGCCCAGCCTGCGCGAGGCGCTGCAGTTCCTGCACCAGCCGCCGCCGGGCGCGCCCTTGCCGGCGCTCGAGGAGCGCAGGCACCCGGCCTGGCAGCGGCTGAAGTGGGAGGAGCTGCTGGCGCAGCAGCTTTCGCAGCTGCGGGCGAGGCAGGAGCGGGCGCGGCTGCAGGCGCCGCAGCTGCCCGTGCAGGAAGGCGGCGTGCGCGAGGCCCTGCGTGCGGCGCTGCCATTCACGCTCACCGGCGCGCAGGAGCGCGTGGTGGCGGAAATTGCCGCCGACCTCGCGCTGCCGCAGCCGATGCACCGGCTGCTGCAGGGCGACGTCGGCTCGGGCAAGACGGTGGTGGCCGCGCTCTGCGCGGCGGCGGCGATCGACGCCGGCTGGCAGTGCGCGCTGATGGCGCCCACCGAGATCCTCGCCGAGCAGCACTTTCGCAAGCTCGTCGACTGGTTGCAGCCGCTGGGACTGAGCGTGGCCTGGCTGTCGGGCAGCCGCAAGGGCAGGCAGCGCGAGCAGATGCTGGCGCAGGTGGCCAGCGGCGAGGCGGCGCTGGTGGTGGGTACGCACGCCGTGATCCAGCACGACGTCGCCTTCGCGCGCCTGGGCCTGGCGATCGTCGACGAGCAGCATCGCTTCGGCGTCGCCCAGCGCCTGGCGCTGCGGCACAAGCTGCAGGCGCAGAGCCTCGAGCCGCACCTGCTGATGATGAGCGCCACGCCGATCCCGCGCACGCTGGCGATGACCTACTTCGCCGACCTGGCGGTGAGCACCCTCGACGAGCTACCCCCGGGGCGCACGCCGGTGCTTACCAAGGTCTTCACCGACACGCGCCGCGACGAGGTCGTGGCGCGCATCCGCGACGCGGTGACCCAGGGGCGGCAGGTCTACTGGGTCTGCCCGCTGGTCGAGGAGTCCGAGCATCTGGACCTGCAGAACGCCACCGCCACGCACGCCGCGCTCGCTGCGGCGCTGCCCGAGGCCGGCGTCGGGCTGCTGCACGGGCGCATGCCGGCGGCGGAGAAGGCCGCGGTGATGGCGCGCTTCACGCAAGGGCAGATGCAGTTGCTGGTGGCGACGACGGTGATCGAGGTCGGCGTCGACGTGCCGAGCGCGAGCCTGATGGTGATCGAGCACGCCGAGCGCTTCGGCCTGGCGCAACTGCACCAGCTGCGTGGGCGCGTGGGCCGCGGTGTCGCCGCCAGTGCCTGCGTGCTGCTGTACACGCCGCCGCTCTCGGCCACGGGCAAGGCGCGGCTGCGCGCCATGGCCGAGACCAGCGACGGCTTCGAGATCGCGCGGCGCGACCTCGAGATCCGCGGCCCGGGCGAGTTCATGGGCGCACGCCAGAGCGGCGACGCGCTGCTGCGCTTTGCCGACCTGCATGCCGACGAAGCGCTGCTGCAGCACGCGCGGTCACTGGCGCCGCGGCTGCTGGCCGAGCATCCGGCCGCGGCGCGGGCGCACGTCGAGCGCTGGCTGGCCGGACGGGCGGAATTCCTGAAGGCCTGACGAAACGCGGCGGCATGGTCACAATGCCCCCATGACGCTCACCGAGCTGAAGTACATCGTCGCCGTGGCGCGCGAGCGGCACTTCGGCCGCGCCGCGGAGGCCTGCTTCGTCTCGCAACCGACGCTGAGCGTGGCGATCAAAAAGCTCGAGGAGGAGCTCGACGTCAAGATCTTCGAGCGCGGCGCGAGCGAAGTCTCGGTGACGCCGCTGGGCGAGGAGATCGTGCGGCAGGCGCAGCAGGTGATCGAGCAGGCGGCCGCGATCCGCGAGATCGCCAAGCGCGGCAAGGACCCGGTGCGCGGGCCGCTGCGCCTGGGCGTGATCTACACCATCGGCCCCTACCTGCTGCCCGACCTGGTGAAGAACGCCATCGAGCAGGTGCCGCAGATGCCGCTGCTGCTGCAGGAGAACTTCACCGCGCGGCTGCTGGAGATGCTGCGCACCGGCGAGCTCGACTGCGCCATCATGGCCGTGCCCTTCCCCGACAGCGGGCTGGCTGTCGCGCCGCTCTACGACGAACCCTTCATGGCCGCGGTGCCGGCGGCGCACCCGCTGGCCCAGCGCGCGTCGGTCAGCGCCGAGGAGCTGAAGAACGAGACCATGCTGCTGCTGGGTACCGGGCACTGCTTCCGCGACCACGTGCTCGAGGTCTGCCCCGAGTACGCGCGCTTCTCGTCGGACGCTGAGGGCATCCGCAAGAGCTTCGAGGGCAGTTCGCTGGAGACGATCAAGTACATGGTCGCCTCGGGCATGGGCGTGACCGTGGTGCCGATGCTCAGCGTGCCCAAGGAGGAGCAGCCGCATCTGCGCTACATCCCCTTCGCCGAGCCGGTGCCCACGCGCCGCGTGGTGCTGGCGTGGCGGCGAACCTTCACGCGCTACGAGGCCATCGCCGCGCTGCGCAATGCCATCTACGCCTGCCCGCTGACGGGGGTGAAGCGGCTGTCGTAGCCCGGTCGCGCGGCGGCGTCCGCCAGTGGCCGGAGGCGGTCGATCAGGCGTCGCGGCCAGGGTTCGCCCCGGCGATCGCCTGCGCCATCGGGTGCGCCCGGCCCAGGCCCCGGATCACGCCCTGGCGATCGGCGGCGCTGCGGTTCTGGCTGAGCTTGAACTTGCCCTGCCAGCGTGTCACGGGGACGCGGATACCGACGATGGCGTCCAGCATCTGCTCGAGGTAATCGGGCGGCGCGTCGCTCACCGCCCAGGGCTCGGGCAGGCCGGCTTCATGGGCCCGTGTCTGGCGCTCGAGGATGGCGCGCAGCATGGCGCGATCCTCGACGAGCTCGGGCGTGCCATGCGCGTGCACGACGGCGTAGTTCCAGGTCGGCACCGCCTTGCCATGCTCGCGCTTGCTCGGGTACCACGAGGGCGAGACGTAGGCGTCAGGCCCCTGGAACGCGAACACGCTGGGCGCAAGCGCCCGCCACACCGGGTTGGCGCGCGCCACGTGGCCGAGCAGCGTGCCCTGCGCGCCCGCCTGCGGATCCAGGATGAAGGGAATGTGGTTGACCAGCGGCTGCCCGTCGGCGACGGTGGCCCAGGTGGCCAGCGCATGCTCGCGCACGAAGTCGTGCAGCGTCGCGGCGTCGGTGATCTCGAAGGCACTGGGCAGGTACATGACGTAGGGGGTCAGTCGATGCTTGCGCGCTGAAGCGTAGCGCATCGGCTGGCCGCCGCGCGGGGCGCAAGGCCGCGGCGGGCGCATGGCGGCCACGGGGAGGCTAGCGCCACGCCAGGTCGAGTGCGACGCCGGCAAAGAGCGCAAAGCCGACCCAGTGGTTGCGGCGGAAGGCGGTGAAGCAGCCTTCGCGCGTGCGGTCCTTGATCAGTGTGTAGTGCCACAGCGCCTGTGCGGCGCCGGCGGCCACGCCCAGCAGGTAGAGGCGCCCGAGGCCCAGGCGCCAGCCGAGCGCGCCCCAGATGGCGAAGTGCAGCGCGTAGCAGAGCATCACCACGGCGACGTCGAAGCGCCCGAAGGTGATGGCCGAGGTCTTCATGCCGAGCTTCAGGTCGTCGTCGCGGTCGACCATCGCGTACTCGGTGTCGTAGGCGAGCACCCAGAAGAGATTGCCCAGCAGCAGGCCCCAGGCATGCGGCGGCACGGCATCGGCGACGGCTGCGAGCGACCAGGAGGTGCCACCCAGCGTCGCCGCGAAGGCCATCGGGATGCCGAAGCTGAAGGCCACGCCCAGCACCGCCTGCGGCAGCGCCAGCACGCGCTTGGCATAGGGGTAGACGAGCGCGATCGCCAATGCCGCGAAGGAGAGCAGGATGGCCGGCGGGTTGGTGCTGAGCACGAGCGCGAAGGCGAGCAGCGCCAGCAGCGCGCCGCACTGCAGCGCCTGGCGCACGCTCAGCGTGCCGGCGGTCACCGGCCGGTTCGCGGTGCGCTTGACGTGACGGTCGAAGTCGCGATCGGCGACGTCGTTGACGCAGCAGCCGGCGCTGCGCATCACGATGGTGCCGAGCACGAACACCGCCAGCAGGTGCCAGCCCGGGAAGCCGTCGGCGGCGATCCACAGCGCCGAGAGCGTGGGCCACAGCAGCAGCAGCCAACCGGCGGGACGGTCCCAGCGGATCAGGTTCAGGTACAGCGACAGGCGCGAGGGCTGCAGGGCCTGGGCGGTCATGGGGCGGGATTATGGGCAGTCGGGCGGCGATGAGCGTTGCGGGCGCGGCCGCTCACCGACGATCGTGCCGCGGGGCACCTTGCTTGGCGATGGGGGCGTATCAACCCCGCAGCAGATTGACCAGCGGCCTTCCGGCGCGATCGCGGTAGACGTCGAAGTCGGCGTCGATCGAGAGCAGGTGGCGCAGCTTTAGCCGGGCGGCGGCGTTGAAGAGCGCGATCAGCGGGCCGCTGTCGACCAGAACCGGGCCTGCCAGAATGCGAGGCCAAGCGCTGCGGCTCAACCGTCGAGCTGCTTCTGGAACACCAGCCCGGCGTGCTCGCGCAGGGCGTGGAAGTGGATCCTGGGCCAGTTGTCCTGCATGGCGCGCAGCTCGCCGGCGTATTCGAGCAGCACGCAGGGGGCGTCGACGGCGTCGCGCGCGACGCGGTGGGCGTTGGCGTCGATGAAGCGCTGCAGCTCCTTCGCGCCGCCATCCTCGGGCGGGCAGGTGACCCAGCGCGCGACGTTGTAGCGCGTGTTCTGGATGCGCGCCTTGACGCCGTACTCGTGCTCCAGCCGGTGGGCCACGACCTCGAACTGCAGCTGGCCGACCGCACCCAGCAGCAGCACGCTGCCGGCGACGGGGCGAAAGACCTGGATCGCGCCTTCCTCGCCCAGCTGCGTGAGGCCCGCGCGCAGCTGCTTGGTCTTCAGCGGGTCGGCGACTTCCACGGCGCGGAACATCTCCGGCGCGAAGAAGGGCAGGCCGGTGAACTGCAGCGCCTCGCCTTCGGTCAGCGTGTCGCCCAGCTGCAGCACGCCGTGGTTGGGGATGCCGATGATGTCGCCGGCAAAGGCTTCGTCGAGCAGCTCGCGGCGCTGGCTCATGAAGGCGACGACGGAGTTCGGCCGCAGCTCCTTGGCCGAGCGCGTGACCTTGAGGCGCATGCCGCGCTCGAAGCGCCCGCTGGCCACGCGCACGAAGGCGATGCGGTCGCGGTGCGCCGGATCCATGTTGGCCTGGATCTTGAAGACGACGCCGCTGAACCGGGGCTCGGTGGGCTGCACCACGCGCTGCATGGCCGCCTTCGGCCCCGGGGACGGCGCCAGCTCGACGAGGGCGTCCAGCACTTCGCGCACGCCGAAGTTGTTGATCGCGCTGCCGAAGAACATCGGCGTCTGGCGCCCGGCGAGGAACTCGGCGCGGTCGAATGCCGGGGCCGCCCCCTGCACCAGTTCGATCTCACCCACGGCCTGCTCGAAGGCGGCGCCGAAGCGCTGCGCCAGCGCGGGATTCGCCAGGCCCTCGATGATCTCGTCTTCGCCCTTGCCCTGGCGGTCCTCGCCCGGCGAGAACACGCGCATCTGCTGCCGGCGCAGGTCGAGCACGCCGCCGAAGCGCTTGCCCATGCCCACCGGCCAGGTGAAGGGCACGACGCCCATGCCGAGTTCGCGCTCGATCTCGTCCATCAGCGCCAGCGGCTCCTGCACCTCGCGGTCGAGCTTGTTGACGAAGGTGAGGATGGGCGTGTTGCGAGCCCGGCAGACCTGCAGCAGCCGCCGTGTCTGCGGCTCGACGCCGTTGGCGGCGTCGATCACCATCAGTGCGGCGTCGACGGCGGTGAGCACGCGGTAGGTGTCCTCGCTGAAGTCCTGGTGCCCCGGGGTGTCGAGCAGGTTGATGACGCAGTCGCCGTACTCCATCTGCATCACCGAACTGGCCACCGAGATGCCGCGCTGCTTCTCGATCTCCATCCAGTCGGAGGTGGCGTGCCGGCTGGCCTTGCGCGCCTTCACCGAGCCGGCGATCTGGATCGCGCCGGAGAACAGCAGCAGCTTCTCGGTCAGCGTGGTCTTGCCGGCGTCGGGGTGGGAAATGATGGCAAACGTGCGTCTACGCTTGACTTCATTGACGATCCGCTCGTTCGACATCACCCAAGAACCCCGTCATGTGCACAGCCAGGTACGCGATCTGCAAGCTGCCCATAGCGTTCGTGCACATCGGCCACTTCCTCAAGCGCGCGATCATGCAGGTCGCGCCTCGTGGATTTTAAGTCTCACCTGCCGAGACTGCCGAGAGGGGAAGGTCGGCTTGCCTTCGGATCTCAAAGCGCTCGAGCAGCAAGGCGGGTGGCATGCCGCCGGGCACGCGCACCGGGGCGGCCTCCGGGGCGCGGCCCCTGATTCGGGCGTGTTCCGCGTGAGCTTGTGGGCCGCACTTCAGTAGGCGGCCTGGAGCTTCAGCGCGGATTCGACCCATGCGCTTTCGCCCTTGGACTCGATGGCGACTTTCACGAGCAGGTCGTCGTCTTCGGCGAATACCTGCGTGGTGCAGCCGCGCGCGACGCCCGAAAAAACCTGCTCGACCCGGGTGCCCGGGGGCGGGTTGCCGTCGCTGCTGCCGACGAGGCTGAGCCAGTCTTCGGCCGTCGTCCAGCGCGTCGTCCAGCCGGTTTCGCTGCTCGACACGGGTTGATCCCAAGCGACGACGCCTTGCTTGGTCAGCGAGACCGAGAGGGCGCGCAGGTCGACGGGGGAGCCCGCCTCGCCGGCGCGGATGGAGAACCAGACGATCAACGGCGTGCAGGAAGGGGTCTGTCCCGGCAGGAGAGCGGCAGGCATCCGGTTCTCCCAGGCCTCGGCCTGCAACTGTAGGGAGTGCTTCTCGGTCAGGTTCTGGTCGTCTGAGCCGCCGCAGGCGGCGAGCGTGAGGATGACGAGAAGAGGTGCGGCGCGGAACACTGGCTTCTCCGGAGACGGTTCGAAAGACGGGCAAATTCTGCGGACACCCGGGCCGCCAGGCCGGTGATGAGCGTCACATCGACGCGCGCCAATGCGCTCGGCGCGCACGTTCCCCGGCTACCCGCGCCCGAGTTCCTCCGCGCGATCGCGCGCGGCGTGGATGGCCTTGACGATCGCCGCCTTGACGCCGCTTTGCTCCAGCGCCGTGATCGCCGCGTGCGTGGTGCCGCCCTTGGAGGTGACCTGCGCGCGCAGTTCGCCCGGCTGCAGCGGCGACGCCGCCGACAGCGCCGCGGCGCCGGCCATCGTCGCCTGGGCGAGCAGGCGGCCCTGCTCGGGCGAGAGGCCCATCTCGGTGGCCGCCTGCATCATGGCCTCGATGACGTAGAACATGTAGGCCGGGCCCGAGCCCGACAGCGCGGTGACGGCATCGAGGTCGGCCTCGCGTGCGAACCACAGCACCTGCCCGGTGGGGGCGAAGAGCGCTTCGACTTCGGCGCGCTCCCCGGCGTCGACCTGCGGCCGCGCGAACAGGCCGGCGATGCCCTGGCCGATCAGCGCCGGCGTGTTGGGCATCGCACGCACGACGCGCGCGCCGCCGCTGGCGCGGGCGAGCGTCTCGGTCAGGATCCCGGCCATGACGCTGACCTGCAGCGCGTGCCCGGTGCGGCCGGCGCAGGCCGCCGCCGCTTCGGCGAAGGCCTGCGGCTTCACCGCCCAGACCACGGTGCCGGCCTGCTGCAGGACGTCGCCAGCGCTGGCCACGGCGTGCACGCCGTAGGCCTGCACGAGCTTCTCGCGCTGCGCGGCCAGCGGCTCGACGACGTGGATCGAGGCGCCCGGCCGCCCTGCCTCGCGCAGCCCGCCGATGAGCGCGCTGGCCATGTTGCCGCCGCCGATGAAGGCGATCATCCCTAGTTCGGTCATGCGCGGCAGTGTAGGCGCGCCAAGGTCGATGCAGGCGATGCAGGCGTTCGCCTCGCGCTATGCTTGCCTGCGCCCGGCGCCCTGCGCGCCTTCAGGAGAGAACATGAACGAACCGCTGTCCTATGTCCAACCGACGGCCGAGAGCCCGTGGGGCATCTACCTGGGGCAGATCGAGCGCGTGCTGCCCTATCTGGGCCCGCTGGCGCGCTGGGCGGAGACGCTGCGACGGCCCAAGCGTGCGCTGATCGTGGACGTGCCGATCGAGCTCGACGACGGCAGCATCGCGCACTTCGAGGGCTATCGCGTGCAGCACAGCCTGACGCGCGGACCGGGCAAGGGCGGCGTGCGCTACCACCCCGACGTCACGCTGGAGGAGGTGATGGCGCTGTCGGCATGGATGAGCATCAAGAACGCCGCCGTCAACCTGCCCTATGGCGGTGCCAAGGGCGGCATCCGCGTCGATCCGAAGAAGCTCTCGATCAAGGAGCTGGAGCGGCTGACGCGCCGCTACACGAGCGAGATCGGCATCGTCATCGGCCCGAACCAGGACATTCCTGCCCCGGACGTGAACACCAACGCGCAGGTGATGGCGTGGATGATGGACACGTACTCGATGAACACCGGCGCCACCGCCACCGGCGTGGTGACGGGCAAGCCGATCCACCTCGGCGGCAGCCTGGGCCGCGTCAAGGCCACCGGGCGCGGCGTCTTCGTCACCGGGCGCGAGGCCGCGCGCCGTATCGGGCTGCAGCTCGAAGGCGCGCGCGTGGCGGTGCAGGGCTTCGGCAACGTCGGCACTGCGGCGGCCGAGCTCTTCCACCAGGCGGGGGCGAAGATCGTCGCCGTACAGGACCACACCGGCAGCATTGCCAACGCCAATGGGATGGAGTTGGCCGACCTGATCCCGCATGTGCGCTGCACCGGCGGCGTCGCCGGCTTCGCGGGCGCGGAAGCGGTGGACGACGAGGACTTCTGGAGCGTCGACTGCGACGTCCTCATCCCCGCGGCGCTCGAAGGCCAGCTGCGCCCCGAGCGCGCGCGGCGCGTACGCGCGCGACTGGTGCTCGAAGGCGCCAACGGCCCCACGGTGCCCAGTGCCGACGACATCCTGGCCGAGCGCGGCGTCCTCGTCGTGCCCGACGTCATCTGCAACGCCGGCGGCGTGACGGTGAGCTACTTCGAGTGGGTGCAGGACTTCAGCTCCTTCTTCTGGACCGAGGACGAGATCAATCTGCGCCTGGACAAGATCGTGGTGAACGCCCTCAAGCACATCTGGGACACCGCCGACCGCCACAAGATCTCGCTGCGCACGGCGACCTTCGCCGTCGCCTGCGAGCGCATCCTGCTGGCGCGCGAGGAGCGCGGGCTCTACCCTTGAGCGCGCCCTGGCCTATGCTTGCCGGTTGATCGCTTCCCGCCATCCCCGCCTCGATCGCGTCCCCGCCATGCCGAATTCCTCTTCCGCTCCCGCCCCCGACGCCGCGCTGTCCTTCGACGTCAGCGACGCCGACTTCGAAACTGCCGTCATCGAGCGCTCGCTGCAGGTGCCGGTGCTGCTGGACTGCTGGGCGCCGTGGTGCGGCCCGTGCAAGAGCCTCAAGCCCATCCTCGAGAAGCTGGTGCAGGACTACGGCGGCCAGTTCGTGCTCGCCAAGCTCAACAGCGACGAGTGCCCGGGCGTGGCGCAGGCGCTGCAGCTGCGCAGCATCCCGCACGTCTTCCTCATCATGGGCGGCCAGCTCGTCGACCAGTTCACCGGCGCCTTGCCCGAGGGCCAGGTGCGCGCCTTCCTCGACAAGCACCTGAAGGCCCCCGCCGACCCGGTGGACGAGTTGCGCGAGCAGGCCGCCGCCGCCCCGGACGCCGCGCTGGCCGAGGCGCTGCTGCGCCAGGCGCTGGCGATGCAGCCCGGCCATGTCGAAGCGACGCTGGACCTGACCGAGCGCGTGATCGCGCGCGGCGCGCTGGACGACGCCCGGGCGCTGCTCGACCGCGTCGTCGAAGGCGCGCGCGACGAGCGTCACGCGGCGCTGGTCAAACGCATCGAGCTGGCGCGCAACAAGCCCGAGGGCGACCCGGCGGCGCTGACCGCGCGCATCGCCGCCAATGCCAGGGACTTCGAGGCGCGCTTTGCGCTGGCGGCGATTCGTGCCTTCGAAGGCGACTTCGACGCCGCCTTCGAGCAATTGCTCGAGATCGTGCTGCGCGACAAGGGCGAGTGGCGCGAGAAGGCGCGGCTGCAGCTCGTCGAGTGGTTCGAGCTCTGCGGCGACGCCGAGACCGTCAGCCGCGGACGCCGCTACCTCGGCATGTACCTCAACTGAAGCCTGCTGCAGGGCCCGGCGGCGCGCGGCATGGACACCCCCGAGGGCGAGCGCGCGGAGCGCGGCGTCGACAAGATCGACCTGCGCATCCTGCGCGTGCTGCAGGCCGACGGGCGCATCAGCAACCTCAAGCTCGCCGAAGCCGTGCACCTCTCGCCGACGGCGGTGCTGGAGCGCGTCAAGCGCCTCACGCGCGAGGGCTACATCCTCGGCTACGAGGCGAGGCTGAGCCCGGTCAAGCTCGGCGCCGGGCTGCTCGTCTTCGTCGAAGTGCTGCTGGACCGCACCGTGCACGACGTGATGGACAACTTCCGCGCCGCGGTGCAGGTGCGCCCGGAGATCCTCGAGGCGCACCTCGTGGCCGGTGGCTTCGACTACCTGCTGAAGACGCGTGTGGCGGACATGGCGGCCTACCGCCAGTTCATCGGCAGCGTGATCTGGACGCTGCCGGGCGTGCGCGAGACGCGCACCTACGCGGTGATGGAAGAGGTGAAGAGCACGACGCGGCTGCCGATCTGACGGTGAGCCTGCGCGCTGCCTGGCGCGGCCCGGCGCCGATGTGTCAGCGCGACCCGAAGATCGCCGTGCCCACGCGCACCAGGGTCGCGCCCTCCTGCACCGCCGCCTCGAGGTCGGCGCTCATGCCCATGGACAGCGTGTCGAGCGCGAGGCCCTGCTGCGCGTTGATCGCCTGCAGCAGCTCGCGCAGCGCGCGATGCGGCGCGCGTTGCGCTTCCCGCTCGGGCGCCGGCTCGGGGATGGCCATCAGCCCGCGCAGGCGCACCTTCTCGCGCGGCAGCGCAGCGACCGCCGCGGCCAGGGCCGGGGCGTCGCCCACGGCGACGCCGTTCTTGCTGGCCTCGCCGCTGACATTGACCTGCAGGCACAGCTGCAGCGGCGGCAGCCCGGGCGGGCGCTGCGCGGCCAGGCGCTCGGCCACCTTCAGCCGGTCGACCGAGTGCACCCAGTCGAAGGCCTCGGCCACCGGACGCGTCTTGTTACTTTGCAGGGGACCGATCAGGTGCCATTCGACCTGCGCGCGCAGGTCGGCCAGCGCCGTGATCTTGCTCAGGGCTTCCTGCACGTAGTTCTCGCCGAAACGGCGTTGCCCGGCGGCGTGCGCCTGTCGCACCGCCGGGGCATCGAAGGTCTTGCTCACCGCCAGCAGCGTGACGCTGTTCTCGTCGCGGCCCGCGGCCCGGCAGGCGCGCTCGATTCGCCCCTTCACTTCTTGCAGCCGGCTTCCGATGCTGCCCATAATCCTTCGAACCCCTCTCTTGGCGCACCCTGCGCGCGCCCATTGTCGACCGCGCGCAAGCGCCCCCCTGCCATGGCGATGGACATCACCCAGCTGCTGGCCTTTTCCGTCAAGAACAAGGCTTCGGACCTGCATTTGTCGGCCGGCCTGCCGCCGATGATCCGCGTGCACGGCGACGTGCGCCGCATCAACGTCGACCCGCTGGACCACAAGTCGGTGCACGACATGGTGTACGACATCATGAACGATGCCCAGCGCAAGCACTACGAGGACACGCTGGAGTGCGACTTCAGCTTCGAGATCCAGGGCCTGGCGCGCTTTCGCGTCAACGCCTTCAACCAGAACCGCGGCGCGGGGGCGGTCTTTCGCACCATCCCGAGCAAGATCCTCACGCTCGAGCAGCTGGCCGCGCCCAAGGTTTTCGCCGAGCTGGCGCTCAAGCCGCGCGGCCTGGTGCTGGTGACCGGCCCCACCGGCTCGGGCAAGAGCACGACGCTGGCGGCCATGGTCAACCACCTCAACGAGAACGAGTACGGCCACGTGCTCACCGTCGAGGACCCGATCGAGTTCGTGCACGAATCGAAGAAGTGCCTCATCAACCAGCGCGAGGTCGGGCCGCACACGCTGTCCTTCGCCAACGCGCTGCGCAGCGCGCTGCGCGAGGACCCGGACGCCATCCTCGTCGGCGAGATGCGCGATCTGGAGACGATCCGCCTGGCGCTTACTGCCGCCGAGACCGGCCACCTGGTCTTTGGCACGCTGCACACGAGCAGCGCGGCGAAGACCATCGACCGCGTCGTCGACGTCTTCCCCGCCGCCGAGAAGGAGATGGTGCGCGCGATGCTGTCGGAGTCGCTGGTCGCGGTGATCTCGCAGACGCTGTGCAAGCTCAAGGACGGCTCCGGCCGCGTGGCCGCGCACGAGATCATGATCGCCACCTCGGCCATCAAGAACCTCATCCGCGAGAACAAGATCGCGCAGATGTACAGCTCGATCCAGACCGGCCAGAGCCTGGGCATGCAGACGCTGGACCAGAACCTCGCCGACCTGGTGCGCCGCAACGTGGTCTCGCCGGCCGAAGCGCGCGCGAAGGCCAAGATCCCCGAGAACTTCCCCGGCTGAGGGAGCACGAGCATGGAACGCGACCAGGCCTCGAAGTTCGTCAACGACCTGCTGCGGCTGATGGTCAGCCGCAACGGCTCCGACCTGTTCCTCACCGCCGACTTCCCGCCCGCCATCAAGGTCGACGGCAAGATCACCAAGGTCAGCCCGCAGCCGCTGACCGGCCAGCACACGCTGCAGCTGGCGCGCTCGGTGATGAACGACAAGCAGGCGGCGGAGTTCGAGCGCACCAAGGAGTGCAACTTCGCCATCTCGCCCGCGGGCGTCGGGCGCTTTCGCGTCAACGCCTTCATGCAGCAGGGCCACGTCGGGCTCGTCTTCCGCACCATCCCGCAGACACTGCCGACCATCGACAGCCTGAACCTGCCGATCGTGCTGAAGGAGGTCGCGATGACCAAGCGCGGCCTGGTCATCTTCGTCGGCGCCACCGGATCCGGCAAGAGCACCTCGCTGGCCGCGATGGTCGACTGGCGCAACGAGAACTCCTTCGGCCACATCATCACGATCGAGGACCCGGTGGAGTTCGTGCACCCGCACAAGAACTGCATCGTCACGCAGCGCGAGGTCGGCATCGACACCGACGGCTGGGAGATCGCGCTGAAGAACACGCTGCGCCAGGCGCCCGACGTCATCCTGATGGGCGAGATCCGTGACCGCGAAACGATGGAGCACGCGGTGGCCTTTGCCGAGACCGGCCACCTGTGCATGGCCACGCTGCACGCCAACAGCGCCAACCAGGCGCTGGACCGCATCATCAACTTCTTCCCCGAGGAGCGGCGCGCGCAGCTGCTGATGGACCTCTCGCTCAACCTCAAGGCGATGGTCTCGCAGCGCCTGCTGGCGCGACAGGAGGGCCGCGGGCGCGTGGCGGCGGTGGAGATCCTGCTCAACACGCCGCTCATCTCGGACCTCATCTTCAAGGGCGAGGTGGGGGAGATCAAGGAGCTGATGAAGCGCTCGGGCGAACTCGGCATGCAGACCTTCGACCAGGCCCTCTTCGACCTCTACGAGGCCAACCTGGTGACGCTGGACGACGCACTGCGCAACGCCGACTCGGTCAACGACCTGCGGCTGCAGATCAAGCTCAAGAGCCAGCGCGCGCGCAACCCGGACCTCGCCGCCGGCACCGAGCACCTGGAGATCGTCGACGACCCGCAGGCCGAGATCGCCAAGCTCGGCCCGGGCCGCCGCCCCGCCGAAGCCCGGCCGCGCTGAACGCCGGCCCGGCGTTCGTGGCACCATGCGTGCCATGAGCATCGCCAGCAAGACCTACGAACCCGTCGCCGCGCGCCGCGTGGCCTTTCTCGGCCTGGGCGTGATGGGCGCGCCGATGGCGGCGCACCTCGCGCGCGCCGGGCACAGGGTCAGCGTCTACAACCGCACCGCCGCCAAGGCCGAGGCCTGGGTGCGCGAGCATGGCGGCAGTCGTGCGGCAACGCCCGGCGCGGCCGCGGCCGACGCCGATTTCGTCTTCGCCTGCGTCGGCAACGACGACGACCTGCGCGCGGTGGTCCTCGGGGAGCAGGGCGCCTTTGCCGGCATGAAGCCCGGCGCGGTGTTCGTCGATCACACGACGGCCTCGGCCGCGGTGGCGCGCGAACTGCACGCGCGGGCGCAGGAGTGCGACCTGGCCTTCGTCGACGCGCCGGTCTCCGGCGGTCAGGCCGGGGCCGAGAGCGGCGTGCTGACGGTGATGTGCGGCGGCGACGAGCCGGCCTTCGAGGCGATGAAGCCGGTGGCGCTGGCCTACGCCCGCGCGGTCACGCGGGTCGGCGGCAGCGGCGCGGGGCAGCTTGCCAAGATGGTCAACCAGACCTGCATCGCCGGACTGGTGCAAGGCCTGTCCGAGGCGATCGCCTTCGGCGAGCGCGCGGGCCTGGACATGAAGCTCGTGCTGGAGGTCATCGGCAAGGGCGCGGCGCAGAGCTGGCAGATGGACAACCGCGGCAAGACCATGGTCGAGGACCGCTTCGACTTCGGCTTCGCCGTCGACTGGATGCGCAAGGACCTGGGCCTGGTGCTCGAGGAGGCGCGGCGCAACGGCGCACGGTTGCCGCTGACCGCGCTCGTCGACCAGTTCTACGCCGACGTGCAGCGCCTGGGCGGGGGGCGCTGGGACACGAGCAGCCTCATCCGCCGGCTGAAGTAGCGGGCCGGGCTCGTCGACGATCAGCGGGACTGCATCGCCGCCAGTTCGGCGTCGCTGATGATCTCGAACACGCGCACGACCTTGCGCACGCCTTCGACGGAGCGCGCAACGTCGGCAAAGCGCGTCGCCTCGCGTTCCGTGACGCGGCCCATCAGGTAGACGACGCCGCGCTCGGTGACGACCTTGGCCGCCTGCACCTGCAGGTCGCGGGCGTCGACGAACGAGGCCTTGACCTTGCTCGTGATGACGCTGTCGCTGGTGCGCGAGCCCACGGTGCTGTTCTCGGCCACGGCCAGCTCGTTGACCACCGAGCGCACGGCATCGATGCGGCCGAGCTGCTGCTCGATTGTCTGGCGGTCGGCCTCGCGCGGCACTTCACCGGTGATCAGCATGACGCGGTTGTAGCTGGTGACGTTGACGTGCGCGGGCAGCCCGAGCTCGCGCACGCGCACCGCCGCCTTGAGCTCGATCGCCTGGTCGTCGACCTGGGTGCCGGAGCTGCGGCGGTCGAGCACCATCATCGTGCCGCCGACCATGGCGCCGCCAACGAGCAGCGGGGCACAGCCGGGCAGCACCGCCAGGGCGCTCGCGGCGGCGAGCGTGATCGCCGCCAGTCGCAGCGGCAGTCGTTGCGGGGTGATCTTCATTCGGGGTCTCCCATGAGCTGGGCGTCGACCGCATCGATCAGCGCGTGCAGCACCAGCAACTGGCCCTCGAGCACGCGGCTCGTGCGCTCGTGCGGCACGGTGATGGAAAGATCGGTCTCGGCCAGGGTTTCACGCAGGCCGTCGCCGCTGCTGCCCAGCAGCAGCACGACGGTCATGTCCTTGCCCTGCGCGGCGCGCACCGCCGCCATGCAGGCGTCGAGCTCGCCGCCTGCGGCATCCACGAGCAGCAGCAGGTCGCCCGGCAGGCCCAGCGCCTGGACGCTGCGGGCCTCGGGGCGGATGGCGATCGCCGCCAGCGGCGGACGTTCGCGCTCGAAGCCGTCCACCAGCAGGGCCGCGGCGTGCCGCGACAGCTCGCCGGCGCTGCCGGTGCCGCACAGCAGCAGCTTGCTGCCGGCGGTGAGCGCATCGACGATGGCACCCGCGGCCAGCGCGATCGGGCGTGCGAGCGACTCCGCGGTCTGGTACTGCAGGTCCGCGCCCTCGAAGAACTGCTGCTGGATGCGCTGCTCGAGCATGTCGGCCGATGATAGGCGAGTGGCTGCGGGCAGCGGTCGATCCGCCAGGCGCCAGGCATCGGCCATCGTCGCCCTCAGGCTTCGTCGAAGGCAGCCCGGATCCACTCGACATGCTCGCCGTCGATGGCCACGACGTCGAAGCGGCACGGCGGCAGCGTCGCCAGGCGCAGCAGGTAATGGCGCGCCGCCAGGCACAGGCGGGCCCGCTTGGCGGCGCCGACGCTCGCCGCTGCACCGCCTTGCGCACGGCTCGTGCGGCTGCGCACTTCGACGAAGACCAGCGTGCCGTCGCGCTCGCGCAGCACCAGGTCGATCTCGCCGCCGCGCGCCGACGGGCCGCGCGCGACTCGATAATTGCGCTCCACCAACCGCAGGCCGTGCCGTTGCAGATGGGCCAGGGCGCGTGCCTCGGCCGCCTCGCCGCGCGACTTGCCCACCAGGCCGGGCCCCTTGTCGAGCATCGATGCCTCCCTCCTGCGTGCTGCCGCTGCCGCCGCCGCGGGCCACCAGAGCCACCCCGGTGCCACTCTCTACCTCGTGGCAACGCCGATCGGCAACCGCGCCGACATCACGCTGCGCGCGCTGCATGTGCTTGCGCGCGCCGATGCCGTCGCCTGCGAGGATACGCGCGTCAGCGCCCAGCTGCTGGCCTACTACGGCCTGGACAAGCCGCTGCTGACGCTGCATGCGCACAACGAGAACGAGGCCGCGGCGAACGTCTGCCAGCGCCTCGCGCAAGGCCAGGCGGTGGCCTTCGTCAGCGATGCCGGGACGCCGGGCGTGAGCGATCCCGGCGCGCGCCTGGTGGCGGCGGCGGTTGCCGCCGGGCATCGCGTGGTGCCGATTCCCGGTGCCAGCAGCGCCCTGGCGGCGCTCTGCGTGGCCGGCGACGTCAACGCGCAGGGTTTCGTCTTCCACGGCTTCCTGCCCGCCAAGGGTGCGGCGCGGCAGGAGGCGCTGCAGGCCGTGGCGGCGCAACCCGCGGCGCAGGTGCTGTTCGAGGCGCCGCATCGCATTGCCGCGCTGCTGGCCGAGCTGGCGACGCAGGCCCCGATGCGCACGCTCACCATCGCGCGCGAGCTCACCAAGCAGTTCGAGGAAGTCGCCACGCTGCCGGCGGCGGGAGCACCGGTCTGGCTTGCCGCCGTGCCGCAGCGCCAGCGCGGCGAGTTCGTGCTCGTGCTGCATGCTGCGGCACCCGGGCGGGACGAAGGCGAGGTGTTGCCGGCGGCGGCCGAGCACTGCCTGACGGTGCTGCTGCGCGAACTGCCGCTGAAGCAGGCCGTGGCCCTGGCCGCCGAGGTCAGCCGCGCGCCGCGCAAGCTGCTGTACCGGCGCGCCTTGAGCCTGCAGGCGCGCCGGGAGCCCGCTGCCTAGAATCCCTTGCTTGTCCCGCTCCCTGCAAGGCCGCGCATGATCAGCCGCGAACCGACCCTCGAGCGCCTGGCGATCGCGCAGGCGCTGATGCTGGAGCCCTTCGGCCTGGACGACGCCGTGCTCGCGCGGGCGCTGACCTGCATCGGCGAGCATCGCATCGACGACGCCGATCTCTACTTCGAGACCACGCGCCAGGAAGGCTGGAGCCTGGAAGAGGGCATCGTGAAGAGCGGCAGCTTCAGCATCGACCAGGGCGTGGGCGTGCGCGCGATGGTCGGCGAGCGCACCGCCTTCGCCTACAGCGACGACCTCTCCGAGGCGAGCCTGATGGACGCGGCGCGCACCGTGCGCACGATCGCCGCGGCCGGCCAGCAGCGCCGCGTGCGCGTCGGCGCTCGACGCGCCAAGGTCGCAGCCAGCCGGCGGCTCTACCCGGCGCTGGACCCGATCGCCACGCTGGACAGCGCGCGCAAGGTCGCATTGCTGGAGAAGGTCGAGCGCCTGGCGCGCGCCAGGGATCCGCGCATCGTGCAGGTGATGGCGGGCCTGGCGGCCGAGTACGACGTCGTGCTGGTGGCGCGTGCCGACGGCATGCGCGCGGCCGACGTGCGCCCGCTGGTGCGCCTGAGCGTGACCGTGATCGCCGAGCAGGGCGGCCGGCGCGAGGTCGGCAGCGGCGGCGGCGGCGGACGCTGCGGGCTGGAACATTTCAGCGACGAGGTGATCGCCGGCTACGTCGCGCAGGCCACCGAGGCGGCGCTGACCAATCTCGAGAGCCGCGCCGCGCCGGCCGGCGAGATGGCGGTCGTGCTCGGCCCGGGCTGGCCGGGCGTGCTGCTGCACGAAGCCGTGGGCCATGGCCTCGAGGGCGACTTCAACCGACGCGGCAGCAGCACCTTCGCCGGGCGCATCGGCCAGCGCGTGGCCGCCAAGGGCGTGACGGTGCTCGACGACGGCACGCTGCCCGGCCGGCGCGGCTCGCTCAACGTCGACGACGAGGGCCACGCGACGCAGCGCAACGTGCTCATCGAGGACGGCATCCTGCGCGGCTACCTGCAGGACAGCCTGAACGCGCGCCTGATGGGCGTGCCCGCCACCGGCAACGCGCGCCGCGAGAGCTACGCGCACGTGCCCATGCCGCGCATGACCAATACCTACATGCTGAGCGGCGCGACGCCGCCCGCGGAGATCGTCGCCAGCCTCGAGCGCGGCCTCTATGCCACCAACTTCGGCGGCGGCCAGGTCGACATCACCAGCGGCAAGTTCGTCTTCTCGGCCAGCCAGGCCTTCTGGGTCGAGAAGGGGAAGATCCTGTACCCGGTGAAGGGCGCGACGATCATCGGCAACGGCCCGGATGCGCTGACGCGCGTGAGCCTGATCGGCAACGACCTGCAGCTGGACACCGGCGTCGGCATGTGCGGCAAGGAAGGCCAGAGCGTGCCGGTGGGCGTCGGCCAGCCGACGCTGCGCATCGATCGCCTCACCGTCGGGGGAACCGCTTGAGCCTGGCGGCGGTCGGCCTCGCTGACATCGAGGCCGCGGCGGCGCGCCTGCGCGGCCACGTGCTGCGCACGCCCTGCGTGGAGTCGAAGACGCTCTCCGAGATCGTCGGCGCACGCCTCTTTCTGAAGTTCGAGAACCTGCAGTTCACCGCCTCGTTCAAGGAACGCGGCGCGCTGAACAAGCTGCTGGCGCTGGTGGCCGCGCGCGATGCCGGCGAGATCGAGCTGCGCGGCGTCATCGCGGCCTCGGCCGGCAACCATGCGCAGGGGGTGGCGCACCACGCGCAGCGCCTGGGCCTGCGCGCGGTGATCGTCATGCCGCAGTTCACGCCCGGGGTGAAGGTTGAGCGCACGCGCGGCTTCGGCGCCGAGGTGGTGCTGCACGGGCAGACCTTCGACGAGGCCTTCGCGCACGCGCAGCGGCTCGCGGCCGAGCAGGGCCTGACCTTCGTGCATCCCTTCGACGACGCGCTGGTGATCGCCGGCCAGGGCACGATCGGCCTCGAAATGCTGCAGGAGCAGCCTTCGATCGACACGCTGGTGGTCGCCGTCGGCGGCGGCGGCATGATCGCCGGCGTCGCCACCGCGGCGCGCGCGCTGCGCCCCGAGCTGCGCATCGTCGGCGTGCAGGCCGAGCGCTTCCCGGCGATGGTCAACGCGATCCAGGGCACGCAGCACGCGCAAGGCGTGAGCACGATCGCCGAGGGCATTGCCGTCGGCCACCCCGGCGCCATCACGCGCGCCATCGTCGCCGAGCGCGTCGACGAGCTGCTGCTCGTCGACGAGGGCGACCTCGAGCAGGCGGTGTTGATGCTGCTCGAGATCGAGAAGACGGTGGTCGAGGGCGCCGGCGCTGCGGGCCTGGCGGCGCTGCTGCATCACCGCGAGCGCTTCGCCGGGCGCGAGGTCGGACTCATCCTCGGCGGCGGCAACATCGAGCCGCTGCTGCTGGCGGCGATCATCGAGCGCGGCATGGTGCGCGCCGGGCGTCTGGCGCGCATTCGCGTCGGCGCGCGCGACCTGCCGGGGGTGCTGGCGAAGATCTCGGCCATCGTCGCCGAGGCCGGGGCCAACATCGACGAGGTGCACCACCAGCGCGCCTTCTCCTCGCTGGCCGCGCAGGGGGTGGAGATCGAACTCGTGCTGCAGACGCGCAACCCGGCGCACGTGGCGCAGGTCGTGCAGCGCCTGCAGCAGCACGGCCTGCAGGCGTCGAGCTACTAGGAACCGTCAGGGCCGGGTTGCGCCCGGCTGGCCCCCGCGGCGCCGTCCAGGCCGTCGAGGTTGGCGCGGTTGCGCACCCGCACGACGCCCAGGGCCGCCAGCGCCAGCGCCGCCAGAGCGCCCGAAGCCGGCTCGGGGACGCCGGAACCGGGATCTGCGGTCGCGAACACGTCGCCGTCGAAGGTGACCCAATCAAGGAAGATTTTGGTATTGGAGCTGTTGCCTTTCAGGCCGACATACATGTCGAGCTCGGTCAGGTCGGTGTGCGCTACCAGATCCGCCCAATGGGCGCTGTTCCAGCCGAACCCACCCGGCGTGAAGGTCGTCCACAGGTCGCCGCCAGCGGTGCTCAGCATCGAGCCCCAGCCTTCCTCGTTGGCGTTCATCAGCACGCTGCGGTTGCTGCCGGCGCTGTCCTGCACCCGGACCCGGAACTGCGCATCGGTCACCTGGAACGTATAGCCCGGTTGCGCCGTGAGCGAGAGGTGGAAGGCGCTGCCGCCTTCGTCACCCTTGCGGATCATCATCGCCATGCTGCCGGGCGTGAGCTCGACGTAGCCGTGCGATACCGGGTCGCCCACCGAGGCCAGCCCTGTCACCGGGCTGGCCGCCAGATGTGCGGCGACCAGGTCGGCCGTGTTCGTCTGGTTCGCGACGGCCGTCCCGAAGCTGTACGACACCAACGGTATCGCCTGGGCGTCCAGCGCCACAGCGGCGCCGCATGCCAGCAACACCGTTGCTGCGGCGCGGACGGTGAGACTCGTCATGACCGTTGGCCGGGGCGCGGCCGATGCTTTTCCGAGGATTCGCCGATGGACTGGTCTGCGGGTTTCCGGCTCGGGCATCACGAGGTTCATCCCCTGCAGGGCCGGGTGCGTGGCCCGGACGGCGCGCTGCGCGTCGAACCCAAGGCGATGGAGGTGCTGCTCGAGCTGGCGCGCCATGCGCCAAGCGTTTGCGCCAGGGACCAGATCGAGAAGGCCGTCTGGCCCCGCGGCTGGGTGACGCAGGACGCGCTGACGCGCTGCATCGGGCAACTGCGCTGCGCGCTCGCTGAAGACCCGCGCTCGCCGGCAGTGCTGGAAACGATACCCAAGCGCGGCTACCGGTTGTGCCTGGTGCCGCAGCCGCTGACCGCCGCCGCCCTCGACGCGCCACCCAAGCTCGAGGCCCTGCTGGTGCTGCCGTTTCGCGCGCTGTCGACCGGTCCCGACACCGTCGTGGCCGAGGGCGTGACCGAGCTGCTGATCCTGCGCTTGAGCGAGCTGCGCGGCCTGCGCATCCTCTCGCGCACCACGTCGATGCAGTTCAGGGACGCAGCCATCAGCATCGCCGAGGTGGCCGGTCGCAGCGGCGCCGACTGGCTGGTGGAAGGCACCGTGCTGCAGTCCGGCGACCGCGTGCAGGTTGTTGCCCAGCTCATCGATGCCCGTACCGACGCCCACCTCTGGGCCGCCGACTACACCTGCGAACTGCAGGACCTGCTGGCGCTGCAGAACGAGATCGCAGCCCGGGTCGCTGATGCGATCCGGGCCCGGCTCGGGCGCGAAGGCGCCCCCGCACCCGCCCCGCCGCCGCCGCTGGTGCCGGCGGCGATGCGCGCCTACCTGCGCGGACGCCATTTCATGAGTCGACGCACCGTGCCCGCGCTGCGCGAGGCCATCGGGGCGATGTCCAGCGTGAGCGCCGCGGCGCCGGCGTTCGCCGCGGCCTGGGCCTCGCGCGCCGAGTGCGAGATGCTGCTGATGCACTACGGCGCAGAACCGGTGCAGGCCATGCTCGGGCCCTGCCAGGCGCATCTCGATCGCGCCCTGACGCTCGACCCTGACCTCGGCATCGGCCTGTCGACGCGCGGCGCGTTGCGTTTCTTCTTCGAACTCGACTTCGCCGGCGCGCAGGACGACCTCACCCGTGCGCTGACCGCATTGCCCAGCTACAGCCTGGCGATGGTGCAGATGGCCAGCGTGTCGGCCGTCTGCCATCGCTTCGACGACGCCCGGGGATGGATCGGGCAGGCGCTGCTGGTCGATCCCTTCGACGTCGGCGTCAACATAAACGTGGGCGATCACATGATGCTGCAACGCCGCCCCGACCAGGCGGTGCTGGCGCTGCGCCGCACGCTCGAACTGGCCGTCGACCAACGTCCCAGCCAGCTACGCCTGGCCTGGGCGCTCGCGCTCGACGGTCAGCACGCTGCAGCGCGCGAACAGCTCGCGCGGACGCAGCCCTCAGGGCCGGGCGAAGCCGCGTGGCTCGAAACTGCCGCGCTGGTGGAGGCCGCCTGCGGCAACAGCGACGCCGCGCGCGCCCACGACGACGCCCTGCTTCAACTGGGCACCGGCCAGCGAATCGCGCCCTGGACGCGCGCGCGCGCCGCGGCAGCAGCGAGCCGCCACGCCACGGCCCTGGACGCCCTGGAGGCCGCCGCCCAGGAGCGCACCAGCTCGTGGCCGTTCCTGCGCCTGACGCCCGCCTTCGACGCGCTGCACGGCACGCCCCGCTTCGAGGCGCTGGCCACGGCCTTGCCGCGCGCCCCGGCCGGCTGACCGATGGTCGCGGCTCCACGCGCAAAGCGTGCTGACTCAGCCCATGCCCGGAAAACGCGATCCCGCGCGCGCGCACCGGGATGGCCTGGGCCTGTGCACGATCGTTGCCCTTGGGCGCGCGCGCCGACGTGCTACATTTCACGCCATGCGCCTCGCGGCTTCGTATTTCTTTGCGTACTTTTGGATCTCGCCCCATTCGGCGGCTGGAGAGGCCTAGACGCACGCGACAAGCAAGCAGCGCAAACCCCCTTCGAACCGCCGGCGAACCCGGCGGTTTTTTTGTTGCCGGCTGGCCACCTTTCCCCGTCCACTGTCCACTCGAAAGCATCCCGATGAGCCCCAAAGCCTCCCCCGGCAGCGCGCCGCAAGGCGAAAGCCGCCTGGCCTTGTCCGAGAAGACCAGCCAGACCGACGACCAGCGCATCCGCGACATCACCCCGCTGCCGCCGCCCGAGCACCTGATCCGCTTCTTCCCGATCGCCGGCACGCCGGTGGAGACGCTGGTGAGCCAGTCGCGCATGGCCGTGCGCCGCATCATGGAGGGCGAGGACGACCGGCTGCTGGTCGTCATCGGCCCCTGCTCGATCCACAACCCCGAGGCGGCACTCGAGTACGCGCGCCGGCTGGCCGCCGAGCGCAGGCAGCATGCCGAGGATCTGGAGATCGTCATGCGCGTCTACTTCGAGAAGCCGCGCACGACGGTCGGCTGGAAGGGCCTCATCAACGACCCCTACCTCGACGAGAGCTACCGCATCCACGAGGGCCTGCGCATCGCGCGCCAGTTGCTGGTCGACATCAACCGCCTGGGCGTGCCCGCGGGCAGCGAGTTTCTCGACGTCATCAGCCCGCAGTACATCGGCGACCTCATCACCTGGGGCGCGATCGGCGCACGCACCACCGAGAGCCAGGTGCACCGCGAACTGGCTTCCGGCCTGTCGGCGCCGGTGGGCTTCAAGAACGGCACCGACGGCAACCTGCGCATCGCCTGCGACGCCATCCAGGCCGCAGCCAAGCCGCACCACTTCCTCTCGGTGCACAAGAACGGCCAGGTGGCGATCGTGCAGACCAAGGGCAACAGGGACTGCCACGCCATCCTGCGCGGCGGCAAGACGCCCAACTACGATGCCGAGAGCGTCGCCGCCGCCTGCAAGGAGATGGAGGCGGCCAAGCTGCCCTGCCGCCTGATGATCGACGCCAGCCACGCCAACAGCAGCAAGCAGCACCAGCGCCAGGTCGAGGTCGTGCGCGACATCGGCGCCCAGCTCGGCGCCGGCAGCCGCAGCATTTTCGGCGTCATGATCGAGAGCCACCTGCAGGCCGGGGCGCAGAAGTTCACGCCCGGCAAGGACGCCCCGACCAAGCTGGTCTACGGCCAGAGCATCACCGATGCCTGCCTCGGCTGGGACGATTCGGTGCAGGCGCTGCAGATCCTGGCCGCGGCCGTGCGCGCGCGGCGCCGGCACACTGCCTGATGGCGGGCCTTCAGTCGCCCTGGCGCGCCAGCCGTTCGCTCTTCCAGTAGACGTCGTCGCCGGCCAGGCCGTCGAGGTTGGCGCGGTTGAGCGCGCGGGCGAGCACGAACATCAGGTCGGAGAGCCGGTTCAGGTAGTGGCGCAGGCTGGCGTTGACGGTCTGCTGCGCTTGCAGCGCGACCAGCGAACGTTCCGCGCGGCGCGCGATGGTGCGGCTCATGTGCGCCAGCGCCGCGCTGCGCGTGCCGCCGGGCAGGATGAACTCGGCCAGCCGCGGCAGAGCAGCGTTGTAGTGCGCCAGCGCTTCGTCCAGGCGCGCCACCGCGTCTTCCTTGACCAGCGCGTAGCCGGGGACCGCGAGCTCGCCGCCGAGATTGAAGAGTTCCTGCTGGATGACGAGCAGCAGCAGCCGCACGTCGTCGGGCAGCGGCTCGCACAGGATCACGCCCAGGCTCGAGTTGAGCTCGTCGACGTCGCCGATGGCGGCGATGCGCAAGTCGTCCTTGCGCACGCGCGAGCCGTCGCCGAGGCCCGTCGTGCCGTCGTCGCCGGTGCGCGTGGCGATCTGGGAGAGTCGGTTGCCCATGCCGGGCATGCTAGCAGCGGGACCTTGGCGGCGTGCAGCGTGAAGACCCCATCCCTACAATGGATCGCGACCCTGCATCCCGCGCGTCTCGAACCTTCACCTGTGGCCGGAGGCCCCATGAACGCACCGCATCCCCATCCCCTCGTCCAAGCGCTGCGCCCGGTGCCGCCGGCCATGCTGGAGGCACTGCGCGCGCGCTTTGGCGAGCGCTGCTCGACGGCGCAGGCGGTGCGCGAGCAGCATGGCCGCGACGAGTCAGTCTACCCGATGATGCCGCCCGAGGTCGTGGTCTTCTGCGAGAGCACCGAGGACGTTGCCGCGGTGGTTGCGCTGGCCGACCAGCACGAGGTGCCGGTGATCCCGTTCGGCGTCGGCAGCTCGGTCGAGGGGCATCTGCTGGCGCTGCACGGCGGGGTGTCGATCGACCTCTCGCGCATGGACAAGATCGTCGCGCTGCATCCCGAGGACCTGACGGTGACCGTGCAGCCCGGCGTCACGCGCGAGCAGCTCAACCGCGAGATCCGCGACACCGGCCTTTTCTTCCCGATCGACCCGGGCGCCAACGCATCGATCGGCGGCATGAGCGCCACGCGCGCCAGCGGCACCAACGCCGTGCGCTACGGCACCATGCGCGAGAACGTGCTCGCGCTCACCGTCGTCACGGCCCGCGGCGAGATCATCCGCACCGGCACGCGCGCCAAGAAGAGCTCGGCCGGCTACGACCTGACGCGCCTCTTCGTCGGCAGCGAGGGGACGCTCGGCGTGATGACCGAGATCACGCTCAAGCTCTACCCGCTGCCCGAGGCGGTGAGCGCGGCGATCTGCCAGTTCGGCAGCGTCGACGCCGCGGTGCGCGCGACGATCCAGATTATCCAGATGGGCGTGCCGATCGCGCGCTGCGAGCTGCTCGACGCCAACGCCGTGCGCGCCGTCAACAAGCACGACAAGCTGAACCTGCAGGAAAGCCCGATGCTGCTGATGGAGTTCCACGGCAGCGAGGCCGGTGTCAAGGAGCAGGCCGAGACGGTGCAGGAGATCGCCAAGGACTTCGGCGGCACCGCCTTCCAGTGGGCGACGACACCCGAGGAACGCACGAAGCTCTGGACGGCGCGCCACCACGCCTACTTCGCCGCGGTGCAGACGCGCCCGGGCTGCCGCTGCCAGGCCGGCGACGTCTGCGTGCCGATCTCGCGCCTGGCCGAGTGCATCAACGCGGCGATGGCCGATTCCGAGGCCCAGGGCATGCCCTACTGGATCGTCGGCCACGTCGGCGACGGCAACTTCCACCTGAGCTGGCTGCTCGACCCGAACGACGCCGAGGAGGCGCAGAAGGTCGAGGAACTGAACGTACGCATGGTGCAGCGCGCGCAGCAGATGGGCGGCACCTGCACCGGCGAACACGGCGTGGGCCTGCACAAGATGCCCTACCTCGTCGGTGAACACGGCGAGGGCGCGATGGCCGTGATGCGCACGATCAAGCGCGCGCTCGACCCGAAGAACATCATGAATCCGGGGAAAATGCTGGCGCTGTGAACGCGACAAGGGCGGCCGAAGGGGCCGCCCTTGTTTCACTCACCCACGTCGGGCACGAACGAGGTCTCAGCTTCTGCGCTGGCGCCGGACAAGGCTCAGCATGGCTATCGCGAGACCGGCCAGGGCGAGCGCGCCAGGCTCGGGCACCGGGGCGGCAGCCGGGGCGGCGAAGAAGGCGCTTGGGCTGTAGGCGCCGCTGCCCCATGTTGCAGCGTTGGCGCTGGCCCAGCTTCCGGGGGCGAAGCTGAAGTCGAAGGCGTAGAAGCCGTTGAGCGAGGCGTCCGTCGTCGACTGGTTCTCGAAGATGCCGGTGGCCGTTCCGCTGAGGGCGGTGGGATTGGCATCTGCTTCGTACCAGCCCGTGGTCGGGTTGAACACGGCGGCGGCGGCAAAGTCCGCGACCAGGTTCAGGTGGAAGTCCCGAAAGACGCCGGAGGTGTCGCCCGAAGGGCCTCCAGTCTTGGGCGCGGCCCAAAGGCGCGCGTAGTTCCCGGTGTCGCCGTCGCCGCCGCTCACGTCCACCGTGAAGGTCGTGAGGCTGTTCGACCAGCCGCCCGTGACGGTGGGGGTGGTGCTCCCGTCGTAGAACTGAACGAAGCCGGTGTTCGTGTTGTTGGGGTTGCCCCAGCCGTTGCCGAGGGCGGGGAAGGTGGTGAAGTACCAGGCCGTCGAGAAGTAGGCGAGGTCGGCGTCGTAGGAGGCCGACGCATCCTTGGCGACGTAGAGGTTGCCGTCACGGGCGTCGGTCAGCGTCGAACGGGTGTCGTTCGAGACCGTCGTGATGGAGGCGGTGCTGATGGGGTTGGTCTTGGCGATCGCGTCGGCCTCGGAGGCGTAGCGCGTCACGGTACCGCTGTAGTTGAAGTTGTCGTAGCTGACGTACAGGGGATCGGCCAGTGCCGAGCCGGCAGCGAGTAGGGCTGCAATCGCGAGGGACTTCTTGAACATGAACCTGCCTCCGTCAATGGTGCTGATGCGAAGTGGCGGGTAGCAAGTTCCGTGCGCAATCCTTCGACCAGTCGCGGGAAGCCAGGTTCTTCAATTGATATCAACAGGTTGGCATCCAACTCTGGACGATGGAGCCGGTACGACCAGAACCGAATGTTGCAGTTGTAATAAATCTCGACGTGCGACGTTGACGCGTCCGTGAAGGATCTGACTTGGGCGAGTCAGATCCAACGCGATGATCCGAGGCAGAGGCGCCGGCCGTGCCGTCGTTCGAGGGGCCCCGCGGGCGTGATCAATCGGCCGGCGTTGCCGGCACGCTCCACTGCCGCGTCACGCTGCCCGCATCGTCGACGCTCTCGAGCTGCACGCCGAAGCCCCAGAGGCGGGCGACGTGCTTGATGACTTCCTCGGCCGAGTCGTGCAGCGGGCGCTTGTTGTGCTGGAAGTGGCGCAGCGTGAGGCTGCGGTCGCCGCGCAGGTTGACGTTCCAGATCTGGATGTCGGGCTCGCGCGAACCCAGGTCGTACTGGCGTGAGAGGCTTTCGCGCAGGCGGCGGTAGCCGTTCTCGTCGTGGATCGCGGCGACTTCGAGTTCGGATTCCTCCTCGTCGTCGCGGATGGCAAAGAGGCGCAGCTCGCGCATGAGCTTGGGGCTCAGGTACTGGCCGATGAAGCTCTCGTCCTTGTAGTTGCGCATCGCGTGGTCGAGTGCCGGCAGCCAGGGCGTGCCGGCGATGTCGGGGAACCACTCGCGATCCTCGTCGGTGGGCTGCTCGCAGATGCGCCTGATGTCGGTGTACATCGCAAAGCCCAGCGCGTAGGGGTTGAGGCCGCTGTAGGCCGGGTGGCCGACCGGCGGCTGCGCGATGACGTTGGTGTGCGACTTCAGCCACTCGATCATCACGCCGTCGGTGAGGTAGCCGTCGTCGTACATCTGGTTGAGCAGGCGGTGGTGCCAATATGTTGCCCAGCCTTCATTCATCACCTGCGTCTGGCGCTGCGGGTAGAAGTACTGCGCGACCTTGCGCACGATGCGCACGATCTCGCGCTGCCAGGGTTCGAGCAGCGGCGCGTTCTTCTCGATGAAGTAGAGCAGGTTCTCCTGCGGCTCTTCGGGGAAGCGCTTGAGCGCCTGTTCGTCGCTGTCCTTCCCTGCGCGGCGCGGCAGCGTGCGCCAGAGGTCGTTGACCTGCTGCTGCGCATACTGCTCGCGGTCCTTGCGCTCGGCCAGCTCCTGCGCGAGCGACTTGCGGCTCGGGCGGCGGTAGCGGTCGACGCCGTGGTGCGCCAGGGCGTGGCAGCTGTCGAGGAAGAGCTCGACGGCGTCGATGCCGTGCTTGTCTTCGCACTGGCGCACGTAGTTCTTGGCGTAGACGAGGTAGTCGATGATCGACGTCGCGTCGGTCCACATGCGAAAGAGGTAGTTGCCCTTGAAGAAGCTGTTGTGGCCGTAGGCGGCGTGCGCGATGACCAGCGCCTGCATGGCCATCGTGTTCTCCTCCATCAGGTAGCTGATGCAGGGGTTGGAGTTGATGACGATCTCGTAGGCCAGGCCCATGGCGCCGCGCTTGTAGTTCTTCTCGGTGGCGATGAACTCCTTGCCGTAGCTCCAGTGGCGGTAGTTCACCGGCATGCCGACGCTGGCGTAGGCGTCCATCATCTGCTCGGCGGTGATGATCTCGAGCTGGTTGGGGTAGGTGTCGAGGCCGAAGCGCGCGGCGGTTTCGCGGATCACGCGGTGGTAGTCCTCGATCAGCTCGAAGGACCAGTCGCTCGGCCCGGGCAGCGGTTGCGCGGGCCGCCGGGCCAGCGGCAGCGGGTGCGTGGGCACCTTGTGGGCGTGCTTTGCGCTCATGGGATTTCCCTCCGCAAGGGTCGCGCTCAGGCGGCCTTGGCTCCTTCCTTCCTGAACAGATCGCGGAAGACCGGGTAGATCTGCTCGGCGCTCGTGGCCTTGCGCATCGCGAAGTGGCGCTCGCTCTCCTGCAGCTGCGCGTACTCCTGCCACAGGTTCTGCTCTTCCTCGGCCACCTGCACGTAGGCGTAGTAGCGCACCAGCGGCAGGATCTTCTCGGCCAGCAGCTCGCGGCAGCGGCCGCTGTCGTGGTGCCAGTTGTCGCCGTCGCTGGCCTGCGCGCCGTAGATGTTCCACTGCGCGGGGTCGTAGCGCGCGCGGATGATCTCCTCCATCAGCACGAGGGCCGAGCTGACCACCGTGCCGCCGGTTTCGCGCGCGTGGAAGAAGTCCTGCTCGTCGACCTCGGCGGCCTGCGTGTGGTGGCGGATGAAGACGAGCTCGATCTTCTCGTAGTGGCGCGTCAGGAAGAGGTAGAGCAGGATGAAGAAGCGCTTGGAGAGATCCTTGCGCTCCTCGTCCATCGAGCCCGAGACGTCCATCAGGCAGAACATCACCGCCTTGCTCGTGGGCACGGGCACGCGCACGCGGCTGCGGTAGCGCAGGTCGATCGGGTCGAGGTAGGGGATGCGCTGCAGCCGCAGCCGCAGCGCCTCGATCTGCGCGTCCAGCCGCAGCAGTTCGCGCTGTGCGAGCTCGTCGCCGGGCTGCAGCGTGCGCCGCAGCGCGCGCGCCTGCTCCTCGAGCTCGTGCAGTTCGCGGCGGCTTGCCGCACCGAGGGCGATGCGGCGGCTGATGGCGCCGCGCAGGCTGCGCACGACGTGCAGGTTGTTGGGCGTGCCGTCGCTCGAGAAGCCGGCGCGGCGGCTCTTCCACTCGGGCACCTCGGCGAGCTGCGTGCGGATCAGGTGCGGCAGGGCCAGGTCCTCGAAGAAGACCTGCATGAACTCTTCCTTGGACAGCGTGAAGACGAAGTCGTCCTCGCCCTCGCCGCTGTCGCTGGCCTGGCCCTTGCCGCCGCCCTTGCCGCCCGCACCCCCTTTGGGGCGCTCGATGCGGTCGCCGCGCACGTACTCGCGGTTGCCCGGGTGCACGATCTCGCGCACGCCGCCCTGGCCGTGGCCGAAGACGGGCTCGCTGACGTCGCGCTTCGGGATGTGGACGTCCTCGCCGCGCTCGATCTCGCGGATGCCGCGGCCGTCGATCGCCCGGCGCACCGCCTCGCGGATCTGCTCCTTGTAGCGGCGCAGGAAACGCTCGCGATTGCCGATAGACTTGTTCTTGCCCGCCAGCCGTCGGTCGATGATGGACTGCAGCATGGCCGGTCCTTCAGCTGGACTTCCTCACGCGCAGATACCACTCGCAGAGCAGGCGCACCTGCTTCGGGGTGTAGCCCTTGTCGACCATGCGGCCGACGAAGTCCTCGTGCTTCTTGGCTTCGTCGGCGCTGGCCTTGGCGTTGAAGCTGATGACCGGAAGCAGCTCTTCGGTGTTGGAGAACATCTTCTTCTCGATCACCGCGCGCAGCTTCTCGTAGCTCGTCCACAGCGGGTTCTTGCCCTGGTTGTTGGCGCGCGCGCGCAGCACGAAGTTGACGATCTCGTTGCGGAAGTCCTTGGGGTTGGCGATGCCCGCGGGCTTCTCGATCTTCTCGAGTTCGGCGTTCAGCGCCGAACGGTCGAAGACCTCGCCGGTGTCGGTGTCGCGGTACTCGTGGTCCTGGATCCAGTAGTCGGCGTAGGTGACGTAGCGGTCGAAGATGTTCTGCCCGTACTCGGAGTAGCTCTCCAGGTAGGCCGTCTGGATCTCCTTGCCGATGAACTCGGCGTAGCGCGTGGCCAGGTGCTCCTTGATGAAGGCAAGGTACTTCTGCTCGACTTCGGCCGCGAACTGCTCGCGCTCGATCTGCTGCTCGAGCACGTACATCAGGTGCACCGGGTTGGCGGCGATCTCGGTGTTGTCGAAGTTGAAGACCTTGGAGAGGATCTTGTAGGCGAAGCGCGTGCTGATGCCGCTCATGCCTTCGTCGACGCCGGCGTAGTCGCGGTACTCCTGGTAGCTCTTGGCGCGCGGGTCGGTGTCCTTGAGGTTCTCGCCGTCGTAGACCAGCATCTTGCTGTAGAGGCTGCTGTTCTCGGGCTCCTTCAGGCGCGTGAGGATGGCGAACTGGCTCATCATCTTCAGCGTGCCCGGCGCGCAGGTGGCGCTCGCCAGCGAGCTGTTCTTCAGCAGCTTCTCGTAGATCTTCACTTCTTCGGAGACGCGCAGGCAGTAGGGCACCTTGACGATGTAGATGCGGTCGAGGAAGGCCTCGTTGTTCTTGTTGTTGCGGAAGGCCTTCCACTCGCTCTCGTTGCTGTGCGCGAGCACGATGCCGTCGAAGGGAATCGCGCCGAAGCCCTCGGTGCCCTTGAAGTTGCCCTCCTGCGTGGCGGTGAGCAGCGGGTGCAGCACCTTGATCGGCGCCTTGAACATCTCGACGAATTCCAGCAGGCCCTGGTTGGCCAGGCACAGGCCGCCGCTGTAGCTGTAGGCGTCGGGGTCGTCCTGCGCATAGGTCTCGAGCTTGCGGATGTCGACCTTGCCGACCAGCGAGCTGATGTCCTGGTTGTTCTCGTCGCCGGGCTCGGTCTTGCTGATGCCGATCTGCCGGAGCACGGAGGGATGGCGCTTGACGACCTTGAACTGGCGGATGTCGCCGCCGTACTCCTCGAGCCGCTTCACCGCCCACGGACTGAGGATGCGGTTGAGGTAGCGCCGCGGGATGCCGTACTGCTGCTCGAGCAGCTCGCCGTCCTCGACGGCGTCGAACAAGCCCAGCGGCGACTCGTTCACCGGCGAGCCCTTGAGCGCGTAGAAGGGCACCTGCTCCATGAGCTGCTTGAGCCGCTCGGCGATCGAGCTCTTGCCGCCGCCCACGGGGCCGAGCAGGTAGAGGATCTGCTTCCTCTCCTCCAGCCCCTGCGCGCCGTGGCGGAAGTAGGAGACGACCTGCTCGATCGCGTCCTCCATGCCGTAGAACTCGGCGAAGGCGGGGTAGGTCTTGATGAGCTTGTTGGCGAAGATGCGCGACAGCCGCGGGTCGTTGCGCGTGTCGATCGTCGTCGGCTCGCCGATGGCTTCGAGCATGCGCTCGGCGGCGGTGGCAAAGGCGAGCGGGTTGCGCTTGCACTCGGCGAGGTAGTCCTCGAGGGACATCTCCTCTTCGCGCAAGCGCTCGTAGCGGGCCTTGAGGCTGCTGATCACGTCCATGCGGACCTCCTTCGAGAGGAAGGCTCGGCCCGGGATGCGTGGCCCCGGGACGCGGGCCTGGGAAGTTTTGATGGAGTCCCGGCGTTGCCGGGCCCGGGCTCCATCAGAGCTTTCCGATCAGCGCGTCATCGGTGTGACGACGTGGACTCAGGATGGTTCATTCCGCGGCCGTCGTGGCGTGAAAGAGAGCGGACAAAGTCGTGCTGTTTCACCGTCTCGGCGCCGCATCGGATGCATCCATGACAAATGCCGCGGACCGCCACACGTCCGCAACGCGGGAGCCCCGCCTTGCGATGACCGCGTGCCGACGCGCGCTCTGCGATGATGCGCCGCATGAATCGCCATCTGCTGATGCTGGCCTTGTGCCAGGGGCTGTTCCTCACCAACAACGTCACCTTCATCGCCATCAACGGCCTCGTGGGACTGTCGCTGGCCCCGGCGGGATGGATGGCCACGCTGCCGATCACCGCCTACGTGCTCGGCTCGGCGGTGGCTGCGATGCCGGTGGCCTGGGTGCAGGCGCACTGGGGTCGACGGCGTTCGTTCCAGGCCGGACTGGTGGTGGCGATGATCGCCTGCGCCATGGCGGCCTGGGCGGTATGGACGCACAGCTTCTGGCTGCTGCTGGTGGCCACGGTGACGGCGGGCTTCTTCGCGGCCAACGCGGCGCTGTATCGCTTTGCCGGGCCCGAGCTGGCGGCCCCGTCGTACAAGGAGCGGGCGATTTCGCTGGTACTGGCCGGCGGCATCATCGGCGGCGTCTTCGGCCCCAAGCTGGCGAGCCTGACGCGCGGCGCGTTCGAAGTACCGTTCGTCGGCGCCTATCTCGCACTCATCGGAGTCGCGGCGGTGGCGCTGGTCATCGTTTCGCGCATCGACTTCCCGCCGCACACGCCGCCGGCGAAGGGGGCCGATCGCGGGCGTTCGACCTTGGAACTCGGGCGGCAGCCGGTGTTCATGGTCGCGGTGGCTGCCGCGGCGCTCGGCTACGGCGTCATGAACCTGCTGATGGCGGCCACGCCGATCGCGATGCAGCAGTGCGGACTGCCGTTCGAGAACACCGCGCTCGTGCTCGAGTGGCATGTGCTCGGCATGTACGTGCCGAGCTTCTTCACCGGCCACCTGATCAAGCGGGTCGGCGCGCTGCCGGTGATGGCCGTGGGCGTGCTGCTGAACCTGGTGTGCGTGGTCGTGGCGCTCTCGGGCGTGGAGCTGATGCAGTTCCTGATCGCGCTCTTCACGCTCGGCGTAGGCTGGAACTTCCTCTACATCGGCGGCACGACTCTGTTGACCGAGGCCTATCGACCCGAGGAGCGGAATCGGGCCCAGGGCGCAATGGACACCTGCGTCTTCGCCACGATGATGGTGAGCTCCTTCGCCTCGGGGGCGCTCATCACGACCCGCGGCTGGACACTGCTGAACCTGGGCTCGCTGCTGCCCCTGGCGGCGGTCGCGCTGGCGCTGCTGTGGCTGGCACGACAGCGCCGGCCACGCGCGGTGGCGGCGGGCTGAAGCGTGTGCGCCAGGCCCGGCCGACGCTACTGCGGCGGCAGGCCGAGCCTGTCGAGCAGGGCGCTCAACTCGTCGAGCGAGGCGAAGGCGATCGCCAGCTCCCCCTGCTGGCGGCGCTTGCCGCTGCCGCGCAGGCGGATCTCGACTACGGCCGTGAGATGGTCGGCCAGCTGCTCCTCCAGGCGCGCGATGTCGCGCGGCTTGTCCTTCTTCACGCGCAGCAGCGGCGCCTGGCGCCCGTTGCCCTGGTGGGCGGCGAGCTTCTCGGTCTCGCGCACGTTGAGCTTGCGGGCCACCACCGTCTGCGCTGCCATCACCTGCTGCGCCGCGGGCAGGGAGAGCAGGGCGCGGGCATGGCCCATTTCCAGGTCGCCGGCCATCAGCATCTGCTGCACCGGCGGCGCGAGGTGCAGCAGGCGCAGCAGGTTGCTGGCGGCGCTGCGCGAGCGCCCGACCGCCTGCGCCGCCTGCTCGTGCGTGAGCTTGAACTCGCCCACCAGACGCTGCAGGCCTTGGGCCTCCTCGAGCGGATTGAGATCCTCGCGCTGGATGTTCTCGATCAGCGCCATCACCGCCGCGGCCTCGTCGGCGACGTCGCGCACCAGCACAGGCACTTCGGCCAGACCGGCCAGGCCCGCGGCGCGAAAGCGCCGCTCGCCGGCGATGATCTCGTAGCGCCCGCCGGCCACCGGTCGCACCAGGATGGGCTGCATCACGCCCTGGCTCTTGATGCTCTCCGCGAGCTCGTAGAGCGAGCCCTCGTCCATGCGCGTGCGCGGCTGGTACTTGCCGGGCTGCAGCAGCGCCAGGCGCAGCGTGGAAGGCGCGCCCTGGCCGGCGCCGGCAGCGTCGCCGACCGTGGGCCCGAGCAAGGCTTCGAGGCCGAGGCCCAGGCCCTTGGGTTTCTTCGTGACCATGGGGGCGGATTGTCCATGAGGGCGAGACCGCGCTGACGCGGCCTGCGCTTATGCTTCACCGTTTCGCAGCGCGAATCGCAAGAGGCAGCCATGGGTTTCAAGGTCTACGTCGACGGTCAGGAGGGCACGACCGGGCTGCGCATTCACGAATACCTGGCGCGCCGCGGCGACATCGAGCTGCTGCGCATCGCGCCCGAGCTGCGCAAGGACACGGCCGAGCGCGCGCGCCTGCTCAATGCGGCCGACGTGGCCTTTCTCTGCCTTCCCGACGCGGCTTCGCGCGAGGCGGCAGCGCTCGTCACCAACCCGAACACCTGCCTGATCGACGCCAGCACGGCCTTTCGCACCGATCCGGGCTGGGTCTTCGGGCTGCCCGAGCTGGCGCCACAGCAGCGCGAACGGCTGCGCCGCAGCAAGCGCATCGCCAACCCCGGCTGCCACGCGAGCAGCTTCATCCTGCTGCTGCGGCCGCTGGTGGATGCCGGGCTGGTGCCGGCGAACCTGCCGTTGGCGGCCACCTCGATCACCGGCTACTCGGGCGGCGGCAAGAAGATGATCGAGCAATATCAGGCCGTACCGAAGGAGCCGGCGCTTACTTCACCACGGCCTTATGCGCTCACGCTGACGCACAAGCACTTGCCGGAGATGATGGCGCACACCGGCCTGGTGGCGCCGCCCCTGCTGCTTCCGGTGGTGGCGGACTACTACAAGGGGCTGGCGGTGTCGGTGCCGCTGCATCGCTCGCAGCTGCCTGCCGCGGCGACGCCCGAGGCGCTGCAGTCGGCCTTCGAGCGCCGCTATGCCGGCGAGCGCTTCGTGCAGGTGCGTCCCCTGCGCGATGCGGCGACGCTGGAGGGCGGCTTCTTCGACGTGCAGGCCTGCAACGACAGCAACCGCGTCGACATTTTCGTCTTCGCCAGCGAAGCGCAAATCCTGCTGATGTCGCGGCTGGACAATCTCGGCAAGGGCGCCAGCGGCGCGGCCGTGCAGGCGATGAACGTGCATCTGGGCGTCGACGAGGGACTGGGCCTGTAGCGACTGCGGTCCTTGGCGCTTGCCGGAGGGCAGCCGCGCCGGACATTCGCCGGGCATTCAGCAGCGGTCGGGTTCGGACGCGCGGTAGTGGTAGCGGTAGCCGTCGCGAAAGCCCAGGCCGCGGTAGAGCGCCAGCGCGGCGGCATTGCCCGCGTCCACCTGCAGGTAGGCGGTCCGCGCGCCCTCGGCGGCCGCCTGGCGCAGCAGTGCGCTGCACAAGGCGCGCGCCAGGCCTCGATGGCGCGCGGCGGGCGCCGTGAAGACGTCGTAGAGCCCCACGAGATCGGATTCGCGCGCGAATTGTCCACAGGCGAGCATCTCGCCGTTGGCGCGCAGCGCGAAGCCGCGGTAGGGCACGGGGGAGGCGGCGAGGCGCTCGGCCTGTGCGCGCTGCTGCGACGCGGGCGAGCCGCGCAGGCCGCCGACGAGGCGGGCAAAGGCCTCGGCATCCAGCGGGTCCAGGGCCAGACCTGCGGGGAGCGGTACGAGGCGGCCGGGGCCGGTGAGATCGGCGAGCAGCACCTCGGTCGGATCGAAACGCTGCAGACCCGCGGCGGCGAGCGCGACGTCGAGACCGTGCGGCTGCGAGAAGGGCGTCACGCGCACGATCAGCGGCAGGCCGGCGTCGTCGAAGCAGCGCTGGGCCCGCGCCAGCTTCTCGGCGGGCGTGGCAAGCCCTGGCGCCAGCGCGTTGATGCAGCGCGCGCGCTTGGCCTTGCCCGGGGACAGGCGCAGCAGCCATCCATCCATCCACAGCTGCTGCCGCGGCGCACTGGCGTTGAGGCCGGCGTCTTCGATCTCCGCCAGGTGCTTGGCCGTGGCGCCGACGGCGCTCATGACCGTGCGGCGGGCTTGCGGCCGAGGCGGGCGACCGTCTCGTGCGCAAAGGCGACGAAGGCCTGCGCGCCCTTGGACGCGGGGTCGAAGACGACGCCGGGCTGGCCGTAGCTCGGCGCCTCCGCCAGGCGCACGTTGCGCGGGATGACGGTGTTGAAGACCTTGTCGCCGAAGTGCGCCTTGAGCTGCTCGCTGACCTGCTGCTGCAGCGTGACGCGCGGATCGAACATCACGCGCAGCAGGCCGATGATCTCCAGCTCCGGGTTGAGGTTGGCGTGCACCTGGCGGATCGTGTTGACGAGGTCCGAGAGGCCCTCGAGCGCGAAGTACTCGCACTGCATGGGCACGATGACGCCATGCGCCGCGCACAAACCGTTGAGAGTGAGCAGGCTGAGCGAGGGCGGACAGTCGACGAGGACGAAGTCGTAGGCCGTGGCGACGTCGACGAGGGCGGCCTTCAGGCGCCGCTCGCGTGCCTCGAGATCGACCAGCTCGACCTCGGCCCCGGCCAGCTCGCGGTTGGCGCCAAGCACGTCGTAGCCGCCCTTGGGGCTCGCCTGCCGCGCCTCGGCGATGCCGGCGTGGCCCAGCAACACGTCGTAGACGGACAGCGGCAGGGAGCGCTTGTCGACGCCCGAGCCCATGGTGGCGTTGCCTTGCGGGTCCAGGTCGACGACGAGCACGCGCTGCCCGACCTGGGCGAGACCCGCGGCCAGGTTGACCGTGGTCGTCGTCTTGCCGACGCCTCCCTTCTGGTTGGCGATGCAGAAGATGCGTGCCGCTGCAGCTGAAGAGGTCATTGACTGCCCAGGCGGATGCCGAAGCCGATGAGGAAGATGCCAGTCAGCCGCTCGAGCGCCTGCGCCAGACGCCGGTGTGCGCGCACCCGCGTGCCGATGGCCTGGGCGAAGCTGCACAGCAGGAGGCCGTAGACGAGGGTGATCGTGGCGATGGTCGCTGCCATGGCGACGAAGGTGACCAGGCCACGATGCGTGGCCGGATCGATGAACAGCGGGAAGAAGGCCATGTAGAAGACGATCGCCTTCGGGTTGAGCAGGGTGATCAGAAAGGCCTGGCGGCCGTAGTGCCCGTTGGCGATGCGGACCTGTCCGGACGCGCCGCCCGGGCGGGCCAGGAGCAGGCGCAGACCGATCCATCCGAGGTAGAGCGCGCCGAGCAACTGCACGCCCTGAAAGACGGTCGGATGCGTCGCGAGCAGGGCGGCGACCCCGGCGACGGCAAGCCAGAGCAGCACCTGATCACCGACGATGACGCCGAAGGTCGCGGCGACCCCGCCGCGCAGGCCGCCCTTGGCGGTGGAGGTCAGGAGCGCAAAGGTCCCCGGGCCGGGCAGCGCGAGGAAGACGAGGATGGCGGCGCAATAGGCGCCGAAGTCGGAGATGCCGAGCATGATGGCCTTGGCCGGCGGGGCGGCGAGGTCGTTCTGGAGGAGTCGCTAGTGTAGTTTTTGCCCGCGGCCCGAGGGGGCCTGGCGAGTCTTGCGCGCCGCCGTCAAATGGGGGCGCTTGGCTCCGATTCGATCCAGACGAGGCAACGCGTTGCGGCGAGGTCTGGCACGGCGATCGGTTCCACGTGAAACATGGTTTCCGGCCAGCCCAGGGCGGCGATCTCGTCCAGCGGCGGTTTGCCCTTCATCGCCACCCAGCAGCCTCGCTCTGAGAGCAGGGGCTTGGTCAGGCGGGTGAAGTCGGCCAGCGAGGCAAAGGCGCGCGACGTGATGAGGTCGAAACGCCGTCCCGCCAGTGCCTCGACGCGTGCATGTTCGGCCCGCAGGTTGGGCAGATGCAGTTCACCGGCAGCCTGGCGGATGAAGGCCGCCTTCTTGCCCACGGCGTCGACGCAGCAGAGGTCGACCTCGGGCATGAGCACGGCCCAGACGATGCCGGGCAGGCCGCCGCCGCTGCCGACGTCGAGAATCTGCGGCCGCGCGGCGGGCGTCGGCGTGGTCGAAGCGGCGCTGCGGCGGGCGGCGAGTTGCCTGCGCACCGAGGGCACGGCGGCCATGCAGTCGAGGACATGCTGCAGCCACATGGCCTGCGGGTCACGCACGGCGCTCAGGTTGTAGGTCGCGTTCCAGCGCTGCAGCAGGGCAAGATAGGCGATCAATTGATCGGCCTGCGCGTCCGACAGGGCCAGGTCGAGCGCCTGCGCCGCCGCGTGCGCCGTGCGGCGGTCAGGTGGCGGCATCTTGCGCGTCGACGCGGGCCTCGTCGGGGGCTTCGTCACGCCACCGTCCCTTCTTCAAGTGCACGAGCAGCAGGGCGATGGCCGCCGGCGTCATGCCCGACAGGCGTGCCGCCTGGCCGAGCGTCTGCGGCCGGTGGCGGGCCAGCTTTTGCCGCACCTCATACGAGAGGGCGGTGACGCTGGCGTAGTTCAGGTCCGGCGGCAGGGGCAGCTTGTCGTAGTGCGCCGCGCGCTCGACCTCATCGTTCTGCTTGTCGATGTAGCCGGCGTACTTGAGCGCGATCTCGGCCTGCTCGATCACTGCATCGGCTTCACGCTCGCCCCAGGCAAGCCGCAGTGTTTCACGTGAAACGAGGTCGGCTTCGGCGAGCCCCGCCGCCGCAGCCCCAATCGACGCCAGTTCGCTGACGGCGTCGAAGCCCACGCCGGGACGGCGCAGCAGGTCGGCCAGGCGGTACTCGCGCTCCAGGGCCTTGCCGAGCAGGCGCTCGGCGTCGAGGTTGGCGATGATCTGCGGGCGTACCCAGGTCGTGCGCAGCCGTTGCAGCTCGGCTTCGAGCCGCTCGCGCTTGCGGCAAAAGGCCTCCCAGCGCCGGTCGTCGACGAGGCCCAGCCGGCGGCCCTCTTCGGTCAGGCGCAGGTCGGCGTTGTCCTCGCGCAGCTGGAGCCGGAACTCGGCGCGGCTGGTGAACATGCGGTAGGGCTCGGTCACGCCCTTGCCGACGAGGTCGTCGACGAGCACGCCGAGGTAGGCCTGGTGTCGCGCCGGCAGCCAGGCTTCGCGCCCCAGCAACTGCAGCGCGGCGTTGACACCGGCGTACAGACCTTGCGCGGCGGCCTCCTCATAGCCGGTGGTGCCGTTGATCTGTCCGGCGAGGAACAGCCCCTTGATCGCACGCGTCTCGAAGTTGCGCTGCAGCTCGCGCGGGTCGAAGTAGTCGTACTCGATCGCGTACCCGGGGCGCAGGATGTGCGCTCCCTCCAGTCCGACGATGGAGCGCACGGCAGCCAGCTGCACGTCGAAGGGCAGCGAAGTGGAGATGCCGTTCGGGTAGAACTCGTGCGTGTCCAGGCCTTCGGGTTCGAGAAAGACCGGGTGGCTGGCCTTGTCGGCGAAGCGATGGATCTTGTCCTCGATGCTCGGGCAGTAGCGCGGTCCGATGCCCTCGATGACGCCGGTGAACATCGGGCTGCGGTCCAGGCCGGCGCGGATGATCTCGTGCGTGCGTGCGTTGGTCTGGGTGACCCAGCACGGCACCTGCCGTGGGTGCTGCCCGGGATGGCCGAGAAAGCCGAACACGGGCATCGGTGTCGCCGCCGCCGTGCCGTCGGCCGCAGCCACGCCATCGCCACGCTGTTCGGCGAGGCGGGAAAAATCGATCGACCGTCCGTCCAGCCGCGGCGGCGTGCCGGTTTTCAGCCGTCCCTGCGGCAGGGCGAGTTCCTTCAGCCGTGCCGCGAGTCGCCGCGCCGGCGGGTCGCCCGCCCGGCCCGCGGCGTGGTGCTGCAGACCGACGTGGATGCGCCCGTCGAGGAAGGTGCCTGCGGTCAGCACCACGGCGCGGGCCCGAAAGCGCAGCCCGATCTGCGTCACGGCGCCGACCACGCGGTCGCCTTCCAGCATCAGGTCATCGACCGCCTGCTGGAACAGCCACAGGCGCGGCTGGTTCTCGAGCCTTCGCCGGATGGCGGCCCGGTACAGCGTGCGATCGGCCTGTGCGCGCGTGGCGCGCACGGCCGGCCCCTTGCTGCCGTTGAGAATGCGGAAGTGAATGCCCGCTTCGTCGGCTGCTTCGGCCATCGATCCGCCCAGCGCGTCGACCTCCTTCACCAAGTGGCCCTTGCCGATGCCGCCGATGCTCGGGTTGCAGCTCATCTGCCCCAGCGTCTCGAGGTTGTGCGTGAGCAGCAGCGTCCTGCAGCCCATGCGCGCAGCCGCCAGCGCCGCTTCGGTGCCGGCGTGCCCGCCACCGACGACGATGAGGTCGAATTCTTCGGGATGCAGCATGGGTTCGGGCAGCCTTTCGAGCAGTCTGCGGGGCCGCCCTTCACGCCGTGCGGCGCGACTGCGCAACGACCCTCGATTCTAGGATTGACGCGTGCGGCAGCGCGCCGGTCCGGTCTTGAGACCGCGATAATTCGCGCTGCGGAGGGCGTCGAGCAGGGGCTCGGCGTCGACCCTTCATCCGGGAGCGCCTGCCGACCGCAGGCAACGAACATGAATCGAACGAGACGATCGCCGCATCGGTGGCGCGCCTGGCTGGGGCTGGTCGCTTCGGCGGGCCTCGTGGCCTGCACCACGCCTGCTCCCGAGATACCGCCGCCGACCCCGGCGCCGCAGAGCCTGCCTGTCGCCGCGCCCGAGCCGTCGCCGCCGCCGCCGCCGCCGGTCGAGCCCCCGCCCGCCGGGCCGGTCTCGACGGCGCTGGCGCAGCAGGCCCAGCGGCAGGCGCTGGCCGCCGCGGAACTGCTCGAGCAAGGGCATGAGGAGCAGGCGCTGGTCGAGATCGCGCACGCGCTGCAAACCGACCCGGGCAATCGCCTGGCGCAAAGCCTTCAGCGGCAGGTGCGCACCGATCCACAGCAATTGCTCGGGCGCGAATCGTTCAGCTACCGCGTGCAGTCCGGGGAGAGTCTGTCGCGCATCGCCGGGCGCTTTCTCAACGACGTCCACCTCTTCTACGCGCTGGCGCGCTACAACGACATCAAGGTGCCGCGCCAGGTCCAGGAAGGGCAGTTGATCCGGGTGCCGGGCAAGGCGCCGCCCCCCGCGAGCACGACACAGCCGCCACCGACCCCGGCCTCGGCCCCGGTCCCTGCGGCTCCCCCTGCGCCCGCGTCGACCTTGCCGCCGCCCTCACCGCCGCTCTCGCCGCCGGCCGTGGCGGCGTCGGCGCCCGGGCGCCCCGCGGCCCAGGCCAGCGAAGCCCTTGTCGCCCAGCACTACCGCCGCGGCCTGGCCCTGATGGCGCAGCAGAAGCCGGCCGAGGCGATCGAGGCCTTCGATGCGGTGCTCGAACGCGATCCCCAGCATGCCAACGCCAGGCTGCGCCGTGCACAGGCGGTGAACCAGGTCGGCGGGCTCATCCGCCTGCTGGAGAACTCGATCCGCCGGCTCGATGCACAGATCGCCAAGGATCCGGACAGCGCCTCGCTGCGCGCCCAGCGTGCCAAGGCAGTATCCGAACGCGAGCGCTTGCTTACCGTGAAATGAGCTTCGGGGAAGGGGTTCGGCGCGGCGGATGGTCCGCCGTGGGCGACGTGGCGCGCGAAAAGCGCCCGAGCTGCGCCCGCCCGCTGCGCTCCTGCTCGATCTGCCGCAGCGCGGCGGCTGCCGCCTCATCCCGCGGCTCGAGCGCCAGCACCTGCAGCCAGGCGCGCTGCGCGGTGTCGAGCTGACCGCGCTGCTGGGCGGCCCGGGCTGCGGCGGCATGGCGCGCTCGCAACTGCTCGATGTGTTGTCGCACGGCGCCGAGCTGCTGGCGCGCCTGCCCATCGGCCGGCCGCAGCAGGCTCAGCACCTCCCAGGCCAGCGCGGCATCGGCCCAGCGTCCCTGGGCCTGCGCCTGTTCGGCCCGCGCCCGCTGCTGCTGCAGGTAGCGATCCGCCGGCCCCGCGGAGACTGTACCCGCGCCGTCGTCGGGTGGCGAGGTGCCGTCGTGCGTTCCGGGCAGCGCGCTGCATGCCGCCAGCGCCACCGCCACGACAAGCGCGGCCAGCCCGGGGCCTGGCCTCATGGCCGCTCCAGCAGGCGCTCGACCTGCAGCCGCGCCTTGAAGCCCTCGAGCCTCATGTCGCCGAAGATCATCGTCCGGCGCAGCATCATCGGCGCGGCGAAGAAGGCATTGCCCCCGGGCACGACGGTTGCGGCGAGCTTGTAGCCGTTCTCCCGCGCACGCTCGATCACCGGCCCGTCCGCGTCGCCGAAAGGGTAGGCGAGGTGGCGCACGTCGAGCCCGGGCAGACGCCGCTGCAGCAGCTCGCGCGAGACGCGCATCTCGGCGTCGAGGTTGGCGAGGTAGCGGGCCTCGCTCTCTGCGGGCTGGCGCTCGACGAGGTTGCGGTGGCTCTTCGAATGCGACTGCACGTCGACCAGCCCGGAAGCGCGCATCTCCTGCAGCTGCGCCCAGCTCAGCGCGTCGCCGGCACCGACGAAGTCGGTGTAGACGAACAGGGTCGCCGGCAGACCATGCCGCTTCAGCACCGGATAGGCGAAGCGGTGAAACGAGGCATAGCCGTCGTCGAAGGTGAGCACGACGGAGCGCTGCGGCAGCGGCTTGCGGCCGGCAAGGAACTCGCCCAGATCCGACAGGCGCACGACGCGATAGCCGTTCGTCACGAGCCAGCTCATCTGCGCCTCGAAGCTGGCCGGCGCGACGCTCATCTTCGACGCCGTACCCCCGAGGCGGTGATAGCAGAGGATGGGTACGAGTTGCAGCCGATCGGCACGCACGCCCAGCGGGTTCAGCGCCTGCAAAGGCACGAGCAGCGGCTGCCCGGCCTCGGGCGCGGCGATGCCGTTGGCCTCGGCGATCTGCCAGCCCTCGTCGGGGGCGCCGAGGAAGCGCCGGGACATCCCGGCCAGGCTGTCACCTGCGGCCGGCAGGTAGACGAGCAGCCGTGCGCTGCGGGCCAGCACCTGGCCGCGCGCTTCGGGCGCGGCGGCGTCGCCCGTCGTCGTCGGCGCTGCGGCGGCCGGTGGCCCCGGACTGGTCGCGGGCGTGTCGTCCGGGCCCGACAAGGGACTCGCGCAGGCGCCCAGAAGCAGCACGAGGCCGGCAAGCGCGGTCGCCGCGCAACGGTGGGCGGCGCGGGCCATCGCCGCGCGCTGGCCGCGACGGGGACGGCGTGCCCGGTCTTCAGCCGGCATGCCTGCCCCTCGGCCCCGGCCGACGCGCACGCAGCAGGAGGAGAAAAAGCACCGCCCAGACGGCGGTGCGAAAGCTCATCGCCATCAGGCTGGTGCGGGCGATCGGGCCATCGGGCTCCCAGCGCATCAGGAGCGCCCCGAGGACGCAGAGGTTCAGGAGCGCGATGAAGCCCGCACCGCGCAGGGCGAATGCGCTGCCGCGCCAGGCGAGCACGCCCACGGCAAGATAGGCTAGGCCCATCAGCGCGTTGAAGACCAGCAAGGGCCTGAAGACAACGTAGCCCGGATCCGCACCGAGCAGCACGCGCCCGCCCGAGATGACGGTGGCAAGGCCGAACAGCATCGCGACGATGGCTGCCAGCCTGGCGGCAAGGGCGATCGGTGCGGCGCGACGCAGCGGGAGCATGGGCAAGGTCCTTCTTCGGCTAGGCGCCCGCGGCCGGCCCGCGGCCGGTGCCGGCGGCCGACGCCGGCAGGCCGCCGGGCAGGGTACCGGTGCGCGCGGTCCCCGGCGTCGTCGTGCCGCCGCGCCCGAGTGTCGATTCGCGCGCCTGCAGGGCGTCGGCCATGGCGTCGAAGGCGGCGTAGAGCTGCCCGAACTCGTCGCCACGCTGCTCGTGGATGCGATGGTCGAAGCGGCCCTTGGCGAGCTCGCCCATCGAATCGCCGACGAGCTTGATCGGCTTGGCGAACCAGTCGGCGACGAAGTACATCGCCACCGCGACGGCGATCACGGTGACGAGCGCGAGGATGACCATGAGCGTGATCGACAGCCGCGCCACCGCGGTCAGCGGCGCCTCGCGGATGCCGATGGTGACGCGGCCGGCAACCTGATCCTGAAAGGTCACCGGTGCGTCGAAGCCGAGCACGCTCTGGCCGCCGGCCTCGAAGCGCTCGACGCGCACCTTGTCGCGCTCGCCCAGGCGCTCGCCCTGCGGTGCCCGGTAGGGTTTGCCCACGAGTGCTGCATCGCTGGCCGCGCGCACGGTGCCGTTGGCGTCGGCCAGCGTGATGCGCTCGAAGTCGCCGGTCAGCATGATCTTGTCGACGATGACTTCGACCGCCTCCCATTCCTCGCCGAGCACCATGGCCGCGTTCTGTGCCGCCATGAAGCGCGCCGCCGAGGCGCCGTAGTCGATCGCCTGTGCGCTGAGGGCCGCCACCTGGCGCTGCGTGATCAGCGTGGCGGTGATGCCCATCACGATCGCCACGATCGCCGCCATCATCGCCGCCCACTTCACGCGCAGCGGCAGGATGCGCGGCTTCTCGCGCTCGCGCGCCTCCTCGTCGACCTCGGCCAGCACCTTCACCAGCGCGTCGGCGAGTTCGGCGCCGCTCTGGAAGCGCTGTGCCGGGTTCTTGGCCAGGCAGCGCTCGATGACGCGACGCAGCGAGGCCGGAATGTCGGTGCGCGTCCTGTCGATCGGCGCCGCCGGCTCGTTGGCGATCTTCGTCGCCACGGCGATCAGGCTGTCGCCGCGAAACGGCCGCTGCCCGACGATCATCTGGTAGAGCACGATGCCGGCGGAGAAGAGGTCGGAGCGGCCGTCCAGGCGCTCGCCGCGCGTCTGCTCGGGCGACATGTACTGCGGCGTGCCCAGCACGTCCCCGGCACGCGTGCGCAGCGAATCGTCGCCGGCCTGCTCGATGTGCGCGATGCCGAAGTCCGTGACCTTGATCGTGCGACTGCCGGTGAGGCGCATGATGTTGGCCGGCTTGATGTCGCGGTGCACGATGCCGCGGGCGTGCGCGTAGTCGAGCGCGCGTGCCAGCTGGATGCCCATCACCACCGCGTCGCGCACGGCGATCGTGCGCGTGGCCTCGAGCTCCTCGGCGAGCGAGATCCCGGAGAGCAGCTCCATCGCCATGTAGGGCCGGCCCTCGATCTCGCCGACGTCGTGCACGGTGACGATGTTCGGGTGCGAGAGCCCGCCCGCCGCGCGTGCCTCCTGCAGGAAACGCGCGCGATAGTCCTCGCCCTCGCACAGCGAGGCGTGCAGAAACTTGATCGCCACGTCGCGGCCGATGCTCGGGTCGTGCGCCTTGAAGACGGTGGCCATGCCGCCGCGGCCGATGCGCTCCAGCACCTGGTAGCGCCCGACCTGGCGCACCGGCCCCGCAGGCGCGGACACCGCGGGGCCCACCGGCAGCGAGGTTTCGCCGGGCAGGGCGCCACGCGGCGTCGGGGAATGCGGCGGCGTTGGCGTGCTGGCCGCTGCCGCGCGCGGCAGCGGGTGTGTCACGGTCGGCGGACGCTGCGGCGGCTCGCCGGGCGCGGGCGGATCGGTGGCGGGGTCGGTCATGGCAGGGCTTGGCGAGGATGGCGATCCGGCGGCCGCGGGTCGTGCTTGTCCGTGGCCGCCCGTGCCGGCGTCGAACGCCGGCGGGGGCTTACTGGACGACGTTGAAGGTGGTGATCGTGGCGCCGAAGCTGTCGTTGCAGGGCTTGCCCGCCGGGCATTGGGCCAATCCCGCGATCCAGGGCAGCGGCCCGCTGTGACGCGCGGAGAGCGTCGCGGCGGCCGCGCCGGTGGGATAGAACGCGAAGCCGCCCTCGTCGCGCGCGGGCAGCGCCGAGTGGTCGCGGCGCAGCGTGGAGATCAGCACCAGCAGCTGGTTCGGCCCGCTGGCGCCGGCGATCTTGAATTCGACCTTGTCGTCCGGAAGGTCCAGCGGCTTGCCGGCCTGAACGCGCAGCAGACCGGAGACGCGGTTCGGGTAGAGCTGCAGCAGGGCGCCGTCGGAGCCGCGGTTGAAGACATACAGGTAGCCGTCGCGGCGCGAATGGACGGTGAACTCGAGGCCGTCCTTCTCGCTGCGCAGGGTCGTGCGCACCAGCGTCACCTCGACCTCGTGGCCCGGCGTCTGCGCCGCGACGATGCGCTGGAAGTCCTCGCCTGCGTCGTGGCTCGGGGGCGCCGTTGCGGCCGCCGGGGTTTCGGCAGGGAACGTCGCCGCGGTCGGTGCCACGGTCGCAGCCGGGCTGCCGAGGGCGTTCGGCGTCCCGGGCGCCGGCCCGGGTGCCGTCGTCACCAAGTCCGGTGAAGGTGGGGGGGCGGGCCTGGGCCGCAGCCACCCGTAGCCGGCGACGCCGAGCGCTCCCGTGACGAGCAGGCCGACCAGGAAGAGCAGCGCCGGCCGGCGACCATCGCCCGCGTGGGCAGGCAACGGCGCGTGTGCCATCGTCGCGGCCTGCAAGGCGACGCCACCCGGGCGGACGGTGAAGGCGAAGTCCGGCTCGGCGGCGGGGGCGTCGGCAGGCGGCGCTGCCGCAGCCTGCGTGGGCATCCAGGTCATGCGTGCCTGCGTCGCCGCGGATTCGGGCAGGCCGATCTCGCGCCGGAACTGCGCGATCGACGCCGTCCGCTGCTCCGGTCGCACCATCAGGGCGTGGTCGATCGCCTGCAGGAAGGCCGCGCTGTAGCGCCCGGCGGCAACTCGGGACAGCGGCTCGCAGCTGTCGTTGATGAGGCGCCCGACCGAAGGCGGTGGCGTGCTGCCGGTGATCGCGAAGTGCATCATCGCCCCGAGCGCGTAGACGTCGGTCCAGGGGCCTTGCTGCATGCCCGGTACCTCGCCCCATTGCTCGATGGGCGCGTAGCCGGGCTTGAGGATCACCGTGAGTGCGTGCGTGAGGTCGCCGATCACCTGCCGCGCGGCGCCGAAGTCCAGCAGCAGTGGCCGCCCCGAGCCGGCCAATAGCATGACGTTGTCGGGCGCGATGTCGCGGTGGTACCAGCGTTCGGCGTGCAGCACGGCCAGCGCATCGGTGAGCGGGTCCAGCAGCTGCATCAACGTCGCCTCGTCCGGCGGCTCGGGGCCCGCGCGCCAGGCGTCGCGCAGCGTGATGCCCTCGCAGAAGGGCATCACCATGTAGGCCGAGCCGTTGGCGCGCCAGAAGCGGTAGACCTTCACCAGTGCCGGGTGGTCGAACTTCGCCAGCAGCCGCGCCTCTTCGACGAAGCTCTTGAGCCCTGCCTCGAAGGCCTCGGCGTGACGGTCCGAGCGCACGACGACCTGCGTGCCGCCGGAACGCGCGACCATGCCCGAGGGGAAATACTCCTTCAGCGCCACCTGGCGATCCAGCGTGTGGTCCCAGGCGCGGTAGACGATCGAGAAGCCGCCCTCGCCGGCCACGCTCTGCAGCTCGAACTCGTCGAGAAAGGTACCGATCGGCAGGGCATTGCCCGAGTCCTGGCGCCGTGGCGTCGGCGTGGGCGCCGCTGCTGCCGCCGCGGCAGCGCCCGCGACGGCGCCCTCGCCCGCATCCGCGGAGGCCGACGTCGCCTGCGCGGCCGTGCGATCGTCCTGCGGCTCGTCCTTGCTCATGCCTTGCTCAATCCGATGCTGCGTGGCCGCTGGCTGCGGGGCGCGACCTGCCGAGCGACGGGCGCGGACCCGGCCCCGCCTTGCCCGGACAGCGCGACCGGTCAAGGCCCGGAGTCTGCCAGATCGTGCGTGCACAGCGGGCCGCGTGAATCTTTACGTTGGCAGCGCCCGTTGCGCGCTGCATCATGCGGCCCATCGACCCCAAGACCCCACGCCGCCGCGATCCGCGCCGGCGGCCGGTCGAACCGAAAGCCGGAGGCTGATCATGCCGAATTCGATCCTGCGTTGCACCGCGCTTGCGCTGCTGGTGTTCGGGTGCACATCCCTTCACGCGCAGTCGGCGCCCGCGGTGCTCAAGCTCAACCAGGTCACCGAGCAGGCGCTCGTGGACGCGCTCGCGGTCGACCAGCCCGGCGCGCAGGACATGGCCAAGACGCGCAGCATCCGCCCCATGGCGCGCAGCGCGCCGACGCAACAGCCGCGCGCCGCGGCCGGGCGCTCCAACATCCTGATCACCTTCCGCACCAACTCCGCCGACCTCACCGAGGAGAGCAAGCACGCGCTGGCCACGGTGGCCAAGGCCTTGCAATCGGACAAGCTGGCGGGCTTTGCCTTCAGCGTCGAGGGCCACGCCGACCCGCGCGGCAGCGCCGAGCTGAACCAGCGCCTGTCCGAGGCTCGTGCGCAATCGGTCGTGGCGCAGCTGGTGTCGGCGCACGGCATCGGCAGCGAGCGCCTGGTGCCGATCGGCAAGGGCTCGAGCGAGCTGCTGGATGCCGAGCACCCCGCTGCACCCGAGAACCGGCGCGTGACCATCGTCACCCGCCAGCCCTGAACCCGGGCGGCGCCCGCGCGGCAGGTTTGCGCGCGTTGGCGCCATCGGTTCAGCCGGCGAGCGCAGCGCCGCGGAACTCGATCGCGAAGTCGTCTTCCGCGGCGTCGAGCGCGATCGTCTGCACCGGTGCCTCCTGCCCCGCGTGCTCGAGAAAGTGCGTCGCCAGGCGCGGCAGCAGGCTTTGCGTGAGGATGGCGTCGACCATGCGTCCGCCGGACTCGACCTCGGTGCAGCGCTTGCGCACGAGTTCCACCACCGCGTCGCTGTAGTCCAGCCGCGCGCCGTGGCGATCCTGCACGCGCTGCTGGATGCGCGCGAGCTGCAGCCGGATGATCTGCTCCAGCATCTCGTCGGAGATGGGGTAGTAGGGCACCACCACCAGCCGCCCGAGCAGCGCCGGCGGGAACTTCTCCAGCAGCGGCTTGCGCAGCGCCGTGGACAAGGCCTCGACCGAGGGCATCAGCTCCGGATCGCGGCACATGCCGGCGATGACCTCGGTGCCGACGTTGGAGGTGAGGATGATGACGGTGTTCTTGAAGTCGATGTAGCGGCCCTCGCCGTCCTCCATCCAGCCCTTGTCGAAGACCTGGAAGAACATCTCGTGCACGTCGCTGTGCGCCTTCTCGACCTCGTCCAGCAGCACCACGCTGTAGGGGCGGCGGCGCACCGCCTCGGTGAGCACGCCGCCCTCGCCGTAGCCGACATAGCCCGGCGGCGAGCCCTTGAGCGTGGAGACGGTGTGCGCCTCCTGGAACTCGCTCATGTTGATGGTGATGAGGTTGTGCTCGCCGCCGTAGAGCGATTCGGCCAGTGCCAGCGCGGTTTCCGTCTTGCCCACGCCCGACGGGCCGGCGAGCATGAACACGCCCACCGGCTTGTTCGGGTTGTCGAGCTGCGCGCGCGCGGTCTGGATGCGCCGCGCGATCGCGTCCAGGCCGTGGCGCTGGCCGATGACGCGCCGGCCCAGCGTGTCGGCCAGCTGCAGCACCGCCTGGATCTCGTTCCTCACCATGCGGCCCACGGGAATGCCGGTCCACTCGGCGACGACGGCGGCCACGGCGCTGGCGTCCACCGTAGGCTGCAGCAGCGGGTCGTCGCCCTGCAGCGCGGCGAGCTCCTTGCGCAGGCGCTGCAGCTCGCCGGCGTCGGCCGCGCTGCCGGGCTCGGCGGCTACCAGCCCGGCCTCGGCCTCGGAGATCGCCTGCACCAGCGTGCTTTCGGCGGCGAAACGCGCCTCGAGCGCGGCGCGCTCCTCTTCCAGGCGCGCCTGCACGACCTTCAGTTCCTCGTGCCGCCTGGCGTGATCGACGCCCAGCGCCATTTCGCGCTGCACGACCTCGAGCTCGATCTGCAGGCCCTGCAGCCGGCGCGTGACGTGCTCCAGCCGCGCCGGCACCGCGTGCAGGCCCATGGCCACGCGCGAGCAGGCGGTATCCAGCAGACTGACCGCCTTGTCGGGCAGCTGGCGTGCGGGGATGTAGCGGTGCGAGAGGCTGACTGCGGCCTGCACCGCGTCGTCGCCGATGCGCACCTTGTGGTGCGCCTCCAGCTTGGCGGTGACGCCGCGCAGCATGGCGATGGCCTTGGCCTCGTCGGGCTCGAGGATCTGCACCAGCTGGAAGCGCCTCGTGAGAGCCGGGTCCTTCTCGATGTACTTCTTGTACTCGGCCCAGGTGGTGGCGCCGATGGTGCGCAGCACGCCGCGCGCCAGCGCCGGCTTGAGCAGGTTGGCGGCGTCGCCGGTACCGGCGGCGCCGCCGGCACCCACCAGGGTGTGCACCTCGTCGATGAAGAGGATGATCGGCGTGGTGCTGGCCTGCACCTCGTCCAGCAGCGTGCGCAGGCGGTTCTCGAACTCGCCCTTCATGCTGGCGCCGGCCTGCAGCAGGCCGACGTCCATCACGCGCAACTGCACCCCGCGCAGCGGCGGCGGCACGTCGCCCTCGGCGATGCGCAGCGCCAGACCCTCGACCACCGCCGTCTTGCCCACGCCGGCCTCGCCGACGAGGATGGGGTTGTTCTGGCGCCGGCGCATGAGGATGTCGACCATCTGCCGCACTTCGTCGTCGCGGCCGGTGACCGGGTCCATCTCGCCACGGCGCGCGCGCTCGGTCAGGTCCTGCGTGTATTTCTCGAGCGCCGTGCCCTTGCCGGGTGCGCCGCCGGCAACGGCGCTGCTGGCCTCGCCCGGTGCGCCCTGCAGGCCGCTGCCGTCACTGGCCTGCAGCCTTGCTTCGGGCGAGCCCGGAAGGATCTTGCCGAAGGCTTCGCTGAGCATCGGCTCGGCCAGCTTGTCGAATTCCCTGGAGATCGCGCGCAGTTCGTTGGCCAGCACACGCGTGCGCATCATCCCCGACAGCAGGTAGGCGCTGCGGATCTGCGATTCGCTGAACATCAGCGTGGCGTAGACCCAGCCGCGCTCGATCGCGGCCTCGATCTGGTCGGAGAAGTCGCTGATGGCGCTGGCGCCGCGCGGCAGCCGGTCCAGGCTCGCCACGATGTCGGCGGCGAGCCTGCCCGCGTCGACACCGAAGTGGCGCGACAGGCGCAGCAGGTCGGAGTCGGGCTCCTGCAGCAACTGGTGCAGCCAGTGCACCAGCTCCACGTAGGGATTGCCGCGCAGCTTGCAGAAGACGGTGGCGCCCTCCAGCGACTTGAAGAGCAGCGGGTTGAGCTTGCCGAAGAGGGCCAGGCGAGAGATCTCGGACATGGGCGGGCTCACGCGGTTGGGGTTGGAGAAGGCGCTCGGGGCGGACGGCGCCGACCGCGCAGCCAGCGCTCGGCGTCGAAGGCGAAGTCGTCGGCGTCGGCCGCCGCGGGGCCGGCCAGCATCCAGCTGTCCAGGCCGAGCCGGGCGCGGCCACCGAGCGTGGCGCCGCGCACGTCGGGCTGGCGCAGCACGAGCTGCAGGTCCCAGGCGTACTCGATGCCGACGTAGTTGCGCACCCAGTCGACGAGGGCGGGGAAGTCCTCGCCCCCGGGCAGCAGGCGTTGGTAGGCGTCCAGCGGCATCGGCCCCAGGCGCAGGCGAAACGCGTACTGCGCATCGGGCACGCGCGCGCCGACGACCGCATCCACGCCCAGCTGGGTGTTGCCACCGAAGGCGACCAGGCAGGTCTGCTGCGCCGCGGCAAGCGGCAACCGGTGCAGGCGGTGCTCCTGCAGTTGCACCGGCACGCCGAGGAACAGGTGCAACGCCGAGGCCAGACCCTCGGGGTTGCGCGTCCAGCGGCTCCAGTGGCCGGCGGCGAAACGCTTGGCGTGGTCGGGCACCGCGTCGCGCCCCTGCAGGGCTTCCTCACCGTAGCCGAGCAGGCTGCCGAGGAAGCGCCCGAAGTCGTCGGTGCCGGGCCGGTCCAGCGACACCGTGGGCTGCGCGTCGGCCCAGGCGCGGAAGAACAGCAGCAGCAGCCGGTGGTGGAAGATGTCGGCAAAGCGCGCCAGCGTCGGGTCGTCGTGCTGGCGCAGGCGCTCGCGCACGTATTCCGTCAGGTGCGTGGGCAGCGGGCCGTTGGGGCCGTAGAGGCCGAAGCTCCAGACCGTGAGGCGTTCGGGCACATGCGGCGCGCGTGCCGGCGGCGGCAGCACTTCGGCGAGCGTCGTCGGCGCAAAGGACAGCGAGGGATCCTGCCCGAGCCGGATCGCCTCGGCACGCGGTCGCAGGGCGCGGCCCAGGCGCGGTGAGGCGGGTTCGCGCGCCTGCAGCAGGCGCAGCGCGAAGAAGAGGTCGAAGTCGCCCGGCCTTTCCTTCAGCCGTTGCCAGAACGCGCGCGCACGCGGGCCCGGCCCCGGGCTCGGCGCGGACGGCGGCGCGGCGTCGTTCATGCCGCGGGCCTCTGTCCCATGCGCGCCGGCCAGATGGCCAGGCGCCCGCGCTGGCGCGAGTGCAGTTCGAGCTCGGTGAAGCTGTTGATGCCGACGTGGCGGCTGAAGAACTGCTCCAGCACCGCCGCCAGCGGCCAGGGGCTGACGCCGGCAAAGGGCGCGTCGTCGACGACGAGCCGCAGGCCGACGCCGCGTCCGTAGACGAGCTGCCGGTGCTGCGGCAGGCGTCGCGTGATCGGCTCGAGCGCGAGCGAGGCCACGCCCTGGATCTGACCGCCGAGCTCGCGCTGGCCGAGGTCGCGATAAAGCCCCAGCAGGTCGCGCAGCGTGGCCGCGCCCTCCTCGTCGGAGCGGTCGCTCAGGGCGAGGTAGTTGAGCGTGAGATGCGAGATCAGCCGCCAGGTGATCTCGCTTTCGGCGACCGCCTCCGTCGGCTGCGACGGCCCGGCGACGATGCGGATCGCCCCGATCGGCGCCGACTCGACCGGCATCAGGTCGCCCCCGGCATGGCCCACCGGCATCAGCAGCGGCAGGTCGCGATTGGTGCAGAGGACGACGACGCCGAGTTGACGCAACTCGTCGGAGAACGGCGCATCGCGCGGGTCGACGAGCGAGAGGAAGACCTCGCTGCCCAGGTAGCGCGTGCGCGGGCCCAGGCGCTGCGCGCGCTCGGAGAACAGGCGCCGCTCGCGCCGCACCGTGTAGTACGCCTGCTCCTCGGCGCGCAGGCCGTGCATCGCGGCGTAGAGCGGCACGAACTCGCGCTCCTCGGTGCGGCCTTCGTAATGACCGCTCACCGAGCGGATGGCGTAGACCTCATGATCGCGCGGGCGCGTGCGGTCCGCGACCACGTGGTACTCGTTCACGCCCGGGCTGAGGTGGATGCGGTCGGCGTTGCGTTGCAGCAGGTTGATCGCTGGCACGCAGTGCAGCAGGATGTTCTGCGCGTCGACCAGGGCCTCGAGCTCGGACCGCGGCCGGCGCAGCAGCAGCGTGAGGGCGATGCGGCGCTGCCCGCATTGCTGCAGGGCCGGCGCCAGACCGCGGATGGAGAGGAAGCGAAAGCGCGCCGGGAAGGCGAAGTACTCGTGCAGCAGCCGGTGGCCCTGGAAGGCGCGCTGGGTGTAGGGCAGCAGCGCCTGCGCCTGCTCGAAGCCCTCGGGCTCGAGCACCTCGGGGCCGAGTTGCGCGAAGATCCGCGCCGGATGCTGCGCGTCGTGCACGACGACGCCCAATAGCCCGCCGTGGATCAGTTCCTGCAGCTGCGTGGCGACGCTGTCGGGGCCGGCCAGGTAGAGCTCGAGCCGGTCGAGCGCGAGCTGGTCGAAGCTGAGGCCGCTGCGGGTGCCGAGGTCCAGCCGCAAGTGGCCGGCGGCGGGAACGGGCAGTCGCAGCGCCGTCGTCGGCAGCTCCACCGGCGCGCCCGCCAGGCGCGCGCGCAGCATTTCGAGCGGCCACAGCTGTAGCTCCTGACCGGTGCGGAACTCGCAGGGCGTCTGCTCGTCGGCGAGCTTGCGGCTGCGCAGCACGGTCCCGGCCGGCAGCGCGAAGCCCGCGGCCAGGCTGCCCTCGGTGGCGCTGGGCTCGACCTGCGCCACCAGCATCGCCGGCGTTGGCGCCAGGTAGTGCGGGCAGACCATCTCGAGGATGCGCTGCGACAGTCGCGGGAACTCGGCATCCATCTTCAGCTGGATGCGCGCGGTGAGGAAGGCGAAGCCCTCGAGCAGGCGTTCGACGTAGGGATCGGCGACGTCGGTGTCGCGCATCGCCAGCCGACCCGCGACCTTGGGGAAGGCGGCGGCGAACTCGGCGCCGAGCTCGCGCAGGTAGGCCAGCTCGCGGTTGTAGTACTCGACGAACTGCGGCTTCACGGGGACAGCGGCTCCCGCATCAGGCAGGCTGCACCGCGACCTGCCCGGATTCGAGATCCAGGCTGCTCTTGAGCAGCATCTCGATCGGGTAGGGCATCGACCAGAACTGGCAGCGGATCTCGAACTGCAGCGTGTTGTGGCTGGACAGCGAGGACGAACCGGGGACGAGCGTGACCTGCAGCGTCTCGGCCAGGATGCGCGGCTCGAAGGCGATGATCGCGCGCCGGATGCCGGATTCGAGCGCCGACCAGTCGAGCTCGGAGAGCAGTTGCCCGGACATCGGCGGCACGCCGTAGTTGAGCACCGAACGCTCGGCGTGCGGCAGGCCGTCGAAGTCGATCACGCCGCTGGCGCTGTTGGCATTGAGCAGCCAGCCGAGGTCGCGCAGCAGCGCCGCGCGCAGGCGCGATTCGGTCACGTAGACGGTCTCGGCGCGTTCCTGGCTGGCCAGCGGCGCGTCGTCCGTGAGGCGGTCCAGCAGCGCCGGCTGCAGGCGGTCCTTGCCGCCATCGACGAGCGTGCGGGAGGATCGCGGTGCGGCCATCGTGCCAAGCCGTGCGGTGAGCGGTCGTCCGAAGGGCGCAGGCGCAGCGGGCCGGATCAGGCGGCGTCGAGCTGCAGGCGCCGCGCGTCCAGCAGCGCGTGGTCGTCACCATCGGCCAGCCAGACGCGCTGCCCGAGCCCGCTGGCGTGCTCACCGCCGAGATCGGTCCACTCGGTGCGCCGCGCCAGGCGCAGGCTGTCCGCTGCCGTCTCGCTGCCGGGGTAGCGGGTCGGGACGAAGCCCGCCAGCGTGCCGCCGCTCGTGAGCGTGACCTCGCAGGCCGTCCAGACGAAGTCGCGCAGGTCCTGCGGTTTCTCGAAGCCGATGCTGCGGATGGCGGCGAACGGTACCCAGTAGTAGCTGCCCTTGACCAGCAGCTCGCACACCGGCCCCAGGCGCGAGTCGGCGTCGGCGATCCACTCGAAGGGCTCGTCGTCGAGCGTTCCGCTGCTCGTCGGCGCCTGCTCGAAGGCCTGGCTGCGCAGCGCGGCGGCGGCGCCCGCGTCGCCCTTTCCGAGCCGCTCCAAGGCCTGCGTGAGCAGGCCCATCCACGGCGGCGGTTCGCCCAGGATGCTGGGCGAGCGGCGGCCGGCGAAGACGTCGGCGCGCAGCATCTCGCAGGCGATCGCCTCGCGGTAGGTGCGCGCCATCGGCTGCGCCTTCGGGTCCAGCTGCGCCGCGAGCTGCAACGCCTCGAGCGACTTGCGCCATTGCCCCATCACGGCCAGCAGCTGGAACAGGTAGACGCGCAGCGAGGCCTCGGCCGGCGCGGCGCGGATCTCGGACTTCAGCGCCACCAGTTGCGGGTCGAGCGCGCGGTTGGGATCGAAGCGGACCATGGTGGGTGTCGTCCTCTCACGGGGTGACCAGGGATCGCGGCCGTGCATGCACGACGAAATGGCAACGCAGCGGCCTGGCTCGCCACACGCCCAGCGGTTCGGTGAAGACCGGCAGCCGCAGCCGCGGCGCGTCGAGCAGCTCGACCTCCCAATCCTTGTCGTCGAAGAAGGAAAAGCCCACTCGCCGGTCGTCGAGCAGGCGCGGCCCGACGAAGCGGCCGGTGCTGTAGGGGCCGCCCAGGGAAGCCGAGTCCAGGACTTTTCCTGCAGCATCCAGCAGGTGGAGATGCAATTGCTCCTCGTACGGGCAGTCGTCGGTGACGAAGAGCAGGTAGCGGCCCGCGGCCTCGATAGCCGCTTCCAGCAGGCGCCCGCCGACCCCGGTCCCCGTGGCGTGGCCCCGCAGCAGCACTTCACAGCGCGGCGGGTCGTCCTCGTGGGCGACGGCGACCGGACGTACGCTCACTTCAGGGGCGGGGCGCATGACGGGGGGATCTCACCACAGCAGCGAGACGCCGCAGGCGGCCAGCACGCCGCCGACGAAGGCCCCCGCCGTCACGCACACCGGTGCGCCGGGGCCGCAGGCCAGCCCCGCCAGGGCACCCCCGGCGATGCCGCCGCCGATGCCGGCGCCTGTCACGGCGACCTCGCGCCGCGCGGCGACCAGGCGGTCCTCGGCGGTGGCGATCTGGTAGATGGAAACGGCGAGCGAGAGCACCAGCAAGCCCCGGCCCGCCGTGCCGAACTGGCGCATCCAGGAGGTGAACTTCGGGTTCGACTTGCCCGCGGACTTGACGATTTCCGCGTAGACCGCGTTCTGCTGGCTCGGCGCCAGCCTGGCGAACTTCGCATCGGGCCCGTGCAGTTGCGTCACCTTGCGCGCGATGAGCTCGTTGAGCGTGCGGCCTTCGCCTTTGAGCCGCTCGGCCAGCGCGCGGCCGGCCGGCGTGCTGCGCGCGCGCAAGGTCTCCATCACCGCGTTGCGGGCCTCGTTGGCGCGCTCGGCCGCCTGCGCCCAGGTGATGTGGCCCGCGCGCGCCTGCTGCCGCAGGTCGTCGGCCATCGCGCCGATGAGGCGCTGGTACTGCGCCCGCGCGCTGCCTTCGATGCTCAGGTGCGCGCCGACATTGGCCAGCTGCGCCTCGAAGCCCGCGATGGCATCGTCGAGCAGCCGCTCGTCGCCCTGCGCCTCGACTTCGAACTGCCAGTCGGCCATCGCGGTGGCTTCAGCTGCCCGCGGCCTTCACCGAGGGCAGCTTGGAGACCAGGCGCAGCGAGACGGTCAGTCCCTCGAGCTGGTAGTGCGGACGCAGGAACATCTTGGAGGTGTAGTAGCCCGGGTTGCCCTCGACTTCCTCGACCTTCACCTCGGCCGCGGCCAGCGGCTTGCGCGCCTTGGTCTCCTGGGAGGAGTTGGCCGGGTCGCCGTCGACGTAGTTCATGACCCAGTCGTTGAGCCAGCGTTCCATGTCCGAGCGCTCCCGGAAGGAGCCGATCTTGTCGCGCACGATGCACTTCAGGTAGTGCGCGAAACGGCTGCAGGCGAACATGTAGGGCAGGCGCGCCGAGAGGTTGGCGTTGGCGCTGGCGTCGGCGTCGTAGTACTCGGCGGGCTTGTTCAGCGACTGCGCGCCGATGAAGGCGGCGACGTCGGAGTTCTTGCGGTGCACGAGCGGCATGAAGCCGTTCTTGGCCAGCTCGGCTTCGCGGCGGTCGCTGATGGCGATCTCGGTCGGGCACTTCATGTCGATGCCGCCGTCGTCCGAGGGGAAGGTGTGCGCGGGCAGGTTCTCGACCGCGCCGCCGGACTCGACGCCGCGGATCGAGGTGCACCAGCCGTAGTACTTGAACGAGCGGTTGATGTTCACCGCCATCGCGTAGGCGGCATTGGCCCAGCAGTACTTGCCGTGCTCGCCGCCGGCGGTCTCCTCCTCGAAGTCGAACTCGTCGACCGGGTTCGTCTTGGCGCCGTAGGGCAGCCGCGAGAGGAAGCGCGGCATCGCCAGCCCGAGGTATTTGGAGTCGTCGGAGTCGCGCAGGCTGCGCCAGGCGGCGTACTCGGTGTTGGTGAAGATCTTGGTCAGGTCGCGCGGGTTGGCCAGTTCCTGCCACGACTCCATCTGCATCAGCGAGGGCGCGGCGCCGGTGATGAAGGGCGCGTGCGCCGAGGCGGCGATCTTGGCCATCTCGCCCAGCAGTTCGACGTCCGGCGGGCTGTGGTCGAAGTGGTAGTCGCCGACCAGGCAGCCGTAAGGCTCGCCGCCGAACTGGCCGTACTCCTCTTCGTAGACCTTCTTGAACAGCGGGCTCTGGTCCCAGGCCACGCCCTTGTAGCGGCGCACGGTCCGGTGCAGTTCCTTCTTCGAGATGTTCATGACGCGGATCTTCAGCATCTCGTCGGTTTCGGTGTTCGTGACGAGATAGTGCAGGCCGCGCCAGGCGCCTTCGAGCTGCTGGAAGTCCGCGTGGTGGACGATCAGGTTGATCTGTTCCGAGAGGCGCTTGTCGATCTCGGCAATGATGGCCTCGACGGTCTTGTAGGCGTCGCCGGAGATCGTTCCCGTGGCCGCCAGCGCCTGCTGCGCCAGGGTCTGCACGGCGGATTCGACGGCCTCGCGCGCCTGGTCGGTCTTGGGGCGGAATTCCTTCTGCAGCAGCGCGGCGAAGTCGCCGCCCTCCAGCAGTTGCGCCTGCTCGCTGCGTTCGGTCTGGGGTGCGTTCATCGTGTCCTCCGAATGCTCGGGAGCGCTCAGGCCTTGTCGCCGTCGGTCGCGGCAGCACCCGGGTTGGGTGCGGCGGCCAGGGACTTCAGCAGCGTGGGATCTTGCAGCACCTTGGCGATCAACTCCTCGGCGCCCTGCTTGCCGTCCATGTAGGACAGCAGGTTGTGCAACTGCGTGCGCGCGTCGAGCAGCGACTTCAGCGCGCCGACCTTGTCGGCGATCGCCGCCGGCGAGAAATCGTCCATGCTCTCGAAGCTCAGGTCGACGTTGAGCATGCCTTCGCCGGTGAGCGTGTTCGGCACGTTGAAGGCCACGCGCGGCTTGATGGCCTTCATGCGGGCGTCGAAGTTGTCGATGTCGATCTCGAGGAACTTGCGGTCGGCGACGTCGGGCAGCGGCTCCACCGGCTTGCCGGCGAGGTCGGCCATGACGCCCATCACGAAGGGGATCTGGACCTTCTTCTCCGAGCCGTAGATCTCGACGTCGTACTCGATCTGCACGCGGGGCGCCCGGTTGCGCGCGATGAATTTCTGGCCGCTCTTACCTGTCTTGCCCATCGGTTCACCTCGAATGAATGCGCGGGCCTGGCCGCGCGTGGGGGATTGTCGATCCGCCCGGCCCGGGCGCCAAGCCTTGCAGGGATGACGGATGCCACGATAGCAGCGAGCCCTCGGGCGCCGCGACCCGGGCCGCCCTGCCTGCTGGGGATGGCGCGCGCCCGGCGCATGGGCTTGGCGATCGCCTCGGGTGCATCCGGTTCATCCGTCTGAGGACGCGTCGCCCTGTTCGCCGGTGATGTTCTGCACCGTGCCCAGGCTGTCGGGTGCGAGTTCGCGCAGGATGTCGATGAAGCCCATGCCCATCAGCCGGGCTGCACGGCGCACCAGCAGCGGCGCCGGGTTGGTGGGCTCGGTGCGCTCGAGGAACTCGGCCACGGCGAGCAATTGGCGGCGCGCGTCCTCGCGGCTGCGCAGTTCGCCCACGGCGGCCCCGGCGGGCATGCCGGTGCCGGTGCCGGCGCCGGTGCCGATTGCGGCAGCGTCCCCGGGTTCCGCGTCGCCTGCCTGCGGCAGCGCTGCCGCACCCTCGCGCGGCTCGAGCTGCGCCAGCAGGTCGAGCATCGGCCCGAGGTTCTCGAACCGGGGGCGCTCCGCGGCCTGCAGCTGCGCCGCGCAGACGCCGACGATGCGCTGCAGGCTGGCGCGGGCCGCAGGCAGCGCGCGCAGCGCCGGCTGGCCCTGCAGCCAGGCGTCGGTGGCCGCCAGGCGCAGCTGGGTGGCGGTGAAGCTCGGCTGCTGCTCGAGCGTCTGCCCACGCAGCAGCATGAGCGCGTCGCGCACGCTGACGCCGGCGCCGGCGCCGGCTACGCGCAGCAGATCGCAGCCGCGCAGGTCGCCGAGCAGGCCGGTCGGGTCGTCCAGCATGCCCAGCGCATTCACGCGCATGAAGGGGTCGCCGTCCTCGGGCAGCGGATGCACGCGGTCCCAGTGCGCCTCGAGCAGCGCGGCGAAAAGCTCGAGCGCATCGGCCAGACCGGGCATGCCGTGGACGTTGACCCAGGCGCGTGCGAGCAGGCCGGCCACGCGCAGGTCCTTGGTGCGCGTGAAGAGGGTGCGGCAGCGCTTCTCGAGGTCGCGCCACTCGGGCGGTTCGGCCGCGATCAGCGTGTCGCCGAACTGCTGCTCGGGCTTTCCGGCCGCGGCAGTCTCGAGGGCCAGGAAGTCGGCGTCGTAGGTCAGATCCTCGCCGCAGGGCGCGTCCTCGTCGATCGGCTGCAACAGGGCTTGAAGGTCGGGCATGCGTCGGGCTCCGGGGTGGCGTGCTCAGCGCGAGGCGCCCTGGAACAGGCGCAGAAAGAGCGGTCGGTGCAGCGCGCCGCCGAGGCTGAATTCCTGGAACGACCACTGTGCCGTGGGCGAGACCCACCACACGCTGCTGTCGGCGCCCTTGGCGAGCACGCTGCGCAGGTCGGCGCTGGGCATGGCGACGGGCGAGGCGGCGCCCGTGGCCTCGCTGGCGGCCTCCAGGTCGGCCAGGATGTCGGCGATCAACGGCGGCATCGCCGGGGCGGCGCGGTGCTCGAAGGGCGAGGGCAGCGCGGCCAGGCGCGCGTCGAGCTCGTCGGGCGACAGCGGCAGGCGCCGCGCGTCCACCACCGCGGCGTGCGCGCCGGCGAGGAAGCGCGAGAGCGTGGCCGGCTCCGCCATCGCCTGCTGCTGCGCGCCGGCCAGCGACATCACGGTCAAAGGATAGAAGCGCCCGACGCGATCGACGCTCGGCGCGATCACGCCGCAGGCGGGCACGCCGGTGACGGGCGCCGGAGTCAGGAAGAACCAGATCGGCGAATGGATGAAGCGCTGCGTCCAGCTCTCGGGGGCCTCGCTGCGCAGCTGGTCGAGCCCGCTGCGCAACCAGTAGTCCCAGTCGGTGGCCAGGGCGTGGGGCATGCGCCGGCCGACGAAGTCGCCGATCGAGGGCAGCTTGCCGAACCAGCAGGCGTCGATGGACGGGGAAGTGCTCATCGCCCGACGGCTACAGTTGGCTCGGGCATGAGAAGCCTTCCATCGCCTGCAGCCGGAAGGGGTTCTGCACGCTGCTGGCCGTGACCTCGACGCGCAGCCGCCGGCCCTCGACGGCGAAGGCGGCGATGAAGCGTTCCGGCGTGCTGCCCGGCGCGAGCTGGGCGCGGTCGAACAGCCGGTGCAGTGCCCAGGGTCCCTCGGTGAGCAGGCCGAGGTTCTCGCCGCCGGCGGTGGTGAGCTGCAGCCGCACCTGGCTGGTGCCGCGTGTCCCGGGCCAGCTCATCGACTTCGGAATCTGCGGCCCGTGCTGGTAGCGCAGCACCTCGCCGTCGACGTCGAGCACCATCTGCGCGATGCCGGCGTCCATGTCCAGGGGCTTGATCTCCACGCGCAGCGAGGGCAGCCGCCCGCCGGCGCGGAAGTAGACGTCGCGGATGGTTGCCGCGCGCTGGAACGCTGCCAGGGCCGACGAGCCGCCCACCGGCGTGCCGTCGATGCCCTGCTTGAAGGTCCAGGGCTCGCGCGAGACGTCGACCATCGGCTGCAGCTGGGCGCGGAAGAACTCGTCGAACAGGCCGCCGGGCGCGAACAGGCGCGCGAAGTCGTCGGCGGTCACGTCCCGGGCGGCGCCGCGCGCGAACGGGTAGCGGCCGTTGATCGCCTTGCGGCAGAAGTCGCCGATGGTCGCGTTCAGGTTGCCGCCGATGGTGCGGCGCACGTCGCTGCCCACGAGCCCCGAAGTCGCAGCGGCCAGGCTGCTGAACATCACCGACATCGGCGCCGGCAGGCGCTGGCTCTCGCCGCGCACCTTCTCCAGCGTGCCGGCCAGGGTCGGCGGCACGCTGCCCCCGGCAGTGACCTGCTGGCGCGCCGAGGCGATCACCGCCGCCGCCTCGTTGATCACCGCCAGGCTGTTGACGATCGGCGCCGGCCCCGTGGCGCCCACGCCGGCCAGACGCCGGTACTCGCGAAAGCGCACGTCGACGATGTCGGCCTCGAGCGTGCCGCTGGTGGCCAGGCCGCCGACGTTGACCTGCCGGCCGGTGAGGCGACTGAGCTGGGCCTGCTCCTCCTTGATGCGATTGAGCTTCTCGCCCAGCCAGCTGCTGGTGCTGGTGGAGCCGCTGTCGCCGGTGCCCGGCTTCTGCGACAGCGTGGTCTCGCGCGCCACCGCGCGCACGAACTGCTCGATCGTGGAGTTGGGCGCGGCGTAGAGGCGAGCCTGCTCGCCGGCCTGCTCGAGCGAGCCGATCTGCACCGGCCGCACGTCGGCGAGAAAGTCCTCCCAGCGCTTGGCGTAGTCCATCAGGTAGAGCCGCTTCACCTCGTTGGCGCGCTGGCCGCTCAAGGCCTCGCCGGCCGCGGTGGCCGCGGCGCTGCGCCCGGCGGGCGCCTGCCCGAGCACCCAGCCTTCCTCGTGACTGAGCAGCGGCGTCGTCTTGGCGAGCTGGCCGAGGAACAGTCCGTGGTAGCCGTCGTAGGTGAAGAGGCCCGGGATGCCCTGCGTCAGCGCCCTGCCGCTGTGCCGCGTGAAGACCTGCGGCGCCTCGGGACCGGCCGCGCGCACCACGGTGAACTCGGGTGGCTGGTCGCTGCCCGTCAGCAGCAGCTGCTTGAGGCGGCTGTAGGCGCGCTGCGCGGGCGACATCTGCAGCAGGCGCTGGCGCACCTCGGCCACGAGGGCGGCGTCGATCGGCTCGCGCGCGCTGACGGTGCGCTCCTGCGTGAGCGCGTCCAGGTGGCGCGTCAGGCGCTCGATGATGCCGCGCTCCTGTACCTGCGGCGGCAGCGTGCGCGCCCATTCGGTGGCCATCCAGTTGCGCACGATGGCGGCGTCGAAGTGCTCCGGCTCGTAGAGCATCAGGTAGGCCTTGAGCGCCTCGTAGCTCGCCTCGGGGTTGTCGGTCGAGACCTCCTGCAGCGAGCGGCGCATCTGGCGCGTCAGGCGCGGCAGCCAGGCGTCCTCGAGCAGCCGCAGGTAGGTGCTCTCGGCGGCGGCCTCCATCTTGGGCACCTGCAGCAGGCCCCAGCGCCAGGACAGCGGCGCCGAGTCGCCCTCGTAGCGGCCGCTGCGCGCCACCGCGGCGGCGTGGTCGAGCATCGGCAGCAGCGCCACCATGCTGTCGGGGTCGGCCCGCTTGCCCTCGTCGACTGCCTGCCGCAGCACGCCGGCGTTGCTGCTCACCTCGTCCAGGTAGCCGCGATTGTTGCCCCAGCTGTTGAACCAGGCCGCGCCCAGGCCGACGAGTCCCAGGCCGAGCGCGATCAGGCCGCCGGCCTGCAGCAGGCGCAGCTGCCTTTCCTTGCGCGCGTTGCGCCCGGTCAGGCCGGCCTCGTTGAAGATGACGCCCTTGAACAGCGTCTCGATGAAGTAGCTGCGCCCGCCCTGCGTCTTCAGCGCCTGGGTGGCCGCCGACTGCACGCCGAAGCGGTGCGCCAGCGAGGACATGACGCGGTCGAAGGGCATGCCCTCCTGCGTGCCGCTGGTGAAGTAGACGCCGCGCAGCAGCGGCTTTTCCTTGAACTGCGTCGAGGCGAAGACCTGCGCCAGCGTGTCGCGCACGACGTCGCGCAGGCCGACGAACTGCTGCGGCAGCGCGTACAGCAGGCCGCGGCGGGCGAGGTCGGGTTCGGCGGCCAGGCGCTGCGGCAGCAGGCGATCGACCTGGCGCGCCACGAGATCGAACTCCTCGCCGAAGATCGCCAGCGGGTCGGGCTGCACCGTGCCCTCGACGTAGGGGAAGGTGAAGCCCAGCACCTGCGCGCGCTCTTCGCGGCTCATGGGCCCGAAGAACTCGCTGAAGCCCGCCAGCAGGTCGGTCTTCGTCACCAGCACGTAGACCGGGAAGCGCAGCGCCAGCTCCTCGCACAGCTCGGCCAGGCGCCGCCCGATGGCGTGCGCGAGCTGGCTTCGTTCGGCCTCGGTGCTGGAGAGCAGCTCCTGCACGCTGAGCGTGACCAACACGCCGTTGATCGGCTGGCGCGCGCGAAAGCGCCGCAGCAGTTGCAGGAAACCGCGCCAGGCGGTGCTGTCCTGCTGCGCGTCGCTCTCCTGCGTGGTGTAGCGGCCCGCGGTGTCCAGCAGCACCGCCTGGTCGGTGAACCACCAGTCGCAGTTGCGCGTGCCGCCCACGCCCTGGATCGAGCCCTTGCCGAACTTGTCGGCGAGTGGGAAGTTCAAGCCCGAATTGACCAGCGCCGTCGTCTTGCCCGAGCCCGGCGAACCGATGATCAGGTACCAGGGCAGCTGGTAGATGTAGCGCCGCGTCAGGCGGCCAAAGAGACTGCCGTCGGCCTGCGCGAAGCGCGCCTTGGCCAGCGTGTCGATGGCTTCCCTGAAGCGACCCTGCAGCTCGCTCACCTCCTGCTGCCCGGCGCTTGGCGCCGCGGCATTCGGGTCGCCCGCGGTGAAGCGGGCGAGCGAGGCCATCATGCGGCCGTTCATGTTCCTGCGGCGCCACCAGTGCAGCAGCTGCTTGAGCAGCCAGAGCATCCAGAGCAGGCCGATGAGCAGCCAGCGGATGCCTTCGCCGTCCAGCGGGCGCCAGCGGCCGATCGCCACCAGCGGGCCGACGAACCAGATGACGAGGCTCAGCAGCAGCAGGCCGACCAGCGCCAGCGTGATGCGGTTGAAGAGGAAGGCAGCGATCGTGCGCAGCATCGTCGTCAGTTCCCCGGTGCGGTCGCGGTCCCGGCGGCGGCCGGTGCCGGGACCGGCGGCTGGAGCAGCGCCGCGTCGCGCGCGGGCGGCGGTACCAGCAGCACGATCTCCACGCGCCGGTTGCGCGCCCGGCCTTCGGCCGTGGCATTGGGCGCCACCGGATCGGCATCGCCCCGACCCTCGGTGCGCAGGCGCGGCGCAGCGTCCATGCCGCGCTGCAGCATCGCGGCCACGGCCTCGGCGCGCGCCTGCGAGAGATGCCAGTTGGAGGGAAAGCGCACCGAGCGCATCGGCACGTTGTCGGTATAGCCGTTGATCAGCACGCGCCCGGGTACCTGGTTCAGGGCCTGCGCCACGCGCTGCAGCACGGTGGCGTAGCGCGGCTTGACGACCACCTGCCCGGGATCGAAGAGGCCATCGCCCAGCAGCACGATGGTGCTGCGGTCGGCCTCGTCGGTGACTTCGACCAGGCGTTCCCGGATCTCGGGCTCGAGGAACTGCCGCAGGCGCGGCGGCGCGGCCACCGGTGCGGCTGCCACCAGCTTCGGGAAGCGCACGCCGTTGAGCGCCGCGTAGACGTCGTCGGACTGCCCGGCCAGCCGCCAGCTGAAGGCCAGCCAGATGAGGAAGCCCAGCAGCAGCGCGACCGCCGCCGCCACCCACAGCGGCACCAGCGTCCACGGTGGCTGCGCGGCGCGCTCGACGCCCTGCCAGTGCACCGACAGCGCCGAGGAGCGGTCGCCGCGCTCGCCCTCGATCACCTGCAGCAGCCGCGCCTTCAGCGTCTCGAGCTTGCTGCGGCCGTCGTCGAGCACGCGGTAGCGGCCCTCGAAGCCGAGCATGAGGCAGAAGTACATCAGCTCGAGCAGGTCGATGTGCTGGCGCGGCGACTGCACCAGCTTGGCCAGCAGCTGGAAGAACTTCTCGCCGCCCCAGGTCTCGTTGTGCAGGGCGACCAGCAGGCTGTAGCGCGGCCACACGCCGCCGCCGCCCCAGGGGGTCTGCGCCGCCGTCTCGTCGATCGCCGTGCACAGGCAGTAGCGCGCGCCGATCACCGTCTCCATCGGCACGCCGGCGCCGGACGCCTTGCGCTCGAAGCTTCGCATGGCCTCGAGCAGGTACTGCTGGAAGCCGGCCGGGTCGGGGTGGGTTGCCATGCCGCGGGTCTGCGGGATCAGGTTCAGCAGCGCGTTGGCCGCAGCGACCAGCGGATTGCCGCCACTGACCACGTCGGGCAGGTCCGAGCGTGCGGACGCCAGCCCCGGCAGGGGCGCGCCCGCGCCGAAGGCCTGCGGCGCGGGCGCCGCGGCGGCGGTGCCACCGAAGATGGTGTGGAACTGGCCTGCGGTCGCGTTGGCGAAGGGGTCGGTGGCCATGCGTCGTTCTCGGCTCTTCAGGTGCGGCGGATGGCCCACAGCTCGAGTTGCAGCTCGGGGAAGGCGCCCGAGACGTGCATCGCAAGGCCGCCTGACTTCTGCAGCTGCCGCCACAGCTCGTGCGTGGTGTCGACCTGGAAGTAGGTGAAGCCGCCGTGGTAGGGGATGTCGCGCGGCGCCACCGGCAGCGGCGACATGACGACGCCGGGAAGGTGCAGGTTGACCAGATCGCGGATGCGTTCCACGGGGCCCATCTTCACTTGTGCCGGGAAGTTGCTGCGCAGGAATTCTGGGCTGGTTTGTGCCTGCGCGGCCAGCACGAATTCACAGCTGTCGAGCATCTCCGCGCTCGGGATGATGGCCACGTGCACGCCGTACTGGCGCTCGCGCACCTCGATCTGGATCGCGTTCTGCTCGAGCACCGAGGACAGGCCGCGCCGCAGTTCGAGCATCAGCGGCGCGAAACAGGACTGCAGGTCGTCGTGGTCGTAGGCCGGCAGCTCGGGCGGGCGGCGGCCCTCGCGGCGGAAGGTCGCGAGCTCGCCGACGAGGCGCAGCAGTTCCTGGAACAGCCGCTCGGGATGGACGGCGCGCAGCCGCGCCCAGTGCTCGACCACCGGCTCCCAGCGGTTGATGAGGCAGAGCATGAGGAAGTCGCCGAATTCGCCGGTGCCGCCGCGCCCAGGCTGCGACATGCGCGCATCCAGCGCCTGCCCGCGCTGGCGCAGCAGGCCCAGCAGTTCCTGGCACAGTGCCAGCAGGCTCGTGCTGTCGCCGTTGTTGAGCACGGTCGGGATGTAGGCCGCATCGAGCAGCAGCGAGCCGTCGGCACGGCGCTCGACCACGCGCACGAGCGGCAGCGCGACCCAGCCGCCGGCGACCTCGGCTGCCGGACGCACGACCATGCGCGCCTGGGCCAGCTGCATTTCGGTGGCCTGCGCGCCGGCTTCGTTGACGTCGGCGACCTCGTGCACCAGCGCGTGGTAGCGCGCCAGCGTCGAATCGGCGCCGCCGAACCCCACCTCCACGGCACTGGCCCGGCGCATCGGCAGCGCCAGGCTGACGAGGCTGTCCTTGAGCTCGCGCGGCACCTCCAGCGGTGGCGGCGCATCGTCGTCCTGCGGGATGGCGAAGGGCGTGCCGTCGGGGAACACGCCCTCGGCTTCGCGTATGCCGATCTTGCCCAGCGCCAGCAGCTCGCGATCCAGCACGAGCCGCGAGAAGCCCCAGAAGAAGGGTTCGGCGGCGTGGCTGCGCCGCTGCAGCAGGGCCTCGAAGTGGCGCTCCTGCTGCTGGAAATGCTGCGGCCGCAGGAACATGCCCTCCGACCACACGACCTTGCGTCGCCAGACCATGCCGCGCTACCCCGCCAGCGCGAGATGCTCGACGCGCACCGCATCGCGCGCCAGCGTGATGCGGTAGCGCGCCGGCAGCAGCTTCTCGGCCGCGCCCAGGCCGAGGAAGCGGCGGCGCATCTCGACCGAGCCCGGGGCGTCGATGGTCGTGCGCCAGGAGCTGCGCTCGAGGTCGCGAAACGCCGCCAGCAGGCCGAAGGTGCGCACCTCGGCGTTGCCCTTGCGGTCGATGGTGCGCTTCTCGCCGGGGCGGATCAGCCACTCCTCGCGGCGCACGAAGTCGGCGCCAAGCGCGGCCTCATCCTTCTCCATCAGGTCGAGGAAACTCGCGCGCTCGAAGCCGGCTCCGGCCTTGAGCTCGTAGAGGCGCAGCAGCACCGGCTTGGGCGTGCCCTGCGCATCCGGGTTCAGCGCCGCGTCGGCCGACAGCTCGAAGACGGCGCCGGGGACCACCAGCACCGGCGGAGGCGGCGCCGCCGGTGTCGTGATGGCGCTCACGGCGCCGCAGCCCGAGAGCGTCGGCAGCAGCAGCGTGCCGCTGCTGCCGGCGAGCAGTGCGCGCAACGCCCCGCGGCGGTGCAGAGAGGGAGTCGTCATCGCAGCATCCTTCACGCTCGAATCGGCTTGCCTGGTGGGAGTTCGTCGTCCGCGAACGCGGCATCGGCGGTGGCGTCGTAGGCCTTGACGAAGCTGCGGCCGGAGAAGGCCGTCAGCTCGTCCTCGGCATGGCGGCGGATGCCGGCGTAGCGCTCACGGTAATCATCCCAGAGCGCCGCCTTGCGATGGACGCGACCCAGGCGCGCGAAAAGGCCGTCCGACGCCCCTGGCTGCTGCTGCTCCAGCTCTGCCGGGTCGAGCCGGGACAGCGCCTCGGCCAGCGCAGCGCGCATGCCGGCCATCAGTGCGATCTGGTGCACGCGCAGGTCGCGGTAGGCCTCGCGCATCGCCGGCACCGGGCGCATGAATCCGGGGAAGGTCTGCCCGAACATCTGCAGCAGCACGCCGTCGGCGTCGGGCAGAAACTTCAGCGGGTTGTTGGCCCGCTGGGCCATGATGGTCACGTCGGCGCGGAACTCGCGCTTGACCTCGGAACGCGCCTGCAGCAGGTCCATCGTGCCCTGTACGGCGGTGCGCAGCACCTCGCCGAAGCGGCGCATGAACTCCGGTGTGAGCTCCAGCTGTGCGCGCGCCGGCGGCAGGCCCAGGCCCTCGACAAAGGCCTGCAGCAGCGCCTGGACGTCATCGGGGGAGGGCGCCGGCAGGGTCGACGGGTTTGTCGGCGCCGGCGCCGCCGCCGCGAGGGCCGGCTCCAGGTCCAGGCTCAGATCCAGCGGCGCCGCGGCCGCCGGCGTCGCTGCCGATCGCAACGGTTGCAGCTGGGTTGGCGCCAGGTCGGCGTCGAAGCGGGCGAACACCGTGGCCTGCGGGGCGGCCACCGGCTCCGGGCTCCCGGCGCTGGCCGGGCGATCGAACATCGCCAGATCGAGTCCTTCCAGCCGCTGCAGGCCGGCGGCATCGGCCGGCTGCTGGAGCGCCTCCTGGGCAGGTGGTGAGAGCGCCTCGGTGGGCATCGGTTCCGTGGGCGCGGCCCGCGGCAGGCGCATGGCCTGATGCATCTCCGAGCCGCGCAGCAGACGGGCCGATTCCGGCGCCAGCCCCGGCTGCGTGGGCACGTCGTCGAAGAGCCGCAGCGGGTCGAGTTCGCCCCGGGGATCAAGCGACGCCGGCAGGCCCCGCACCGCGGCCTCGTGCAGCGCCGACCCCTGCCCGAGGCGCTCGACCGGCGGCAAGGTGCGCAGCAGGTCGTCGTGCACGGCGGCCATCTCGGCCAGGCTCTGCATCGGCAGGCCCTCGGCCCAGGGATCCTTCTCGCGCCGCTCGCGCTCGGCGTCTCGCGCAAAGGGGTCGAAGTCGTCAGGAATCGTCGGCGCACTCGCGGCGCCAGACCCCGACGGCTGCGCTGCCGTGCCGGCGCACGCGACCGGGCTCGCACCCGCGCTGCGCGCCGGCGCGTCGGTCTCGATGCGGCCGATGAAGGCAAACGGGTTGTCGTCCGCCGCCTCGGCGATGGGCGCGGCAAGGGGATCAGCCAAGCGTTCGCCGGCCGCCGAGGCCTCGGCGGCAGCGAGGGCGGGCGGGCCCCAGGCAGTGCCGGGCATCGCGGCGCGCAAGATGTACGGGCCGATCTGAATGCGGGCGCCGATCGACAGCAGCGTCTCCTGTCCCGGGGGCAGGGCCTCGTTGTCGACGGGCAGGGAACGCCGTTCGCACAAGTTCACGACGTAGACCTTGCCGGCTTGCAGCCGCACCATGGCGTGGACGCGGTCGACCTGCGCCTCGGCGTCGGGCAGCACCAGCTTGTTCTGGCCGCCGCAGCCGATGGTCCCGCCGGCCAGCCCGAAGAGCGCCGCCCACGGCTTCGTCACGGGCTGACCGTGATGACCTTCGACCCTGATCTCGATCTGTTCCATGGCGCGAGCATCGCATGCTAATGCGCGCCCCGGCGCGCATACATCTGCCTGCATTCGTTGCGGGATGCGGCAGCCGCCAAGCGTAGCGGGGAGGCGCCTCGGGCGCGACGTGAGTTTTCACGTTTGCGCGACGACATTTGGCCGGGGCTGTGGCGGCGTGGTCGGACCACAATGCCTTCCCGGATCAACCCAAGGAGCGCCAGATGGCCGTAGACATGTTCATGAAGGTGGAAGGAGCCAGCGGCGAGTCGCAGGACGCCAACCACAAGGGCTGGACGAAC
>MEFD01000025.1 GCA_001724995.1 Rubrivivax sp. SCN 71-131 | reverse complement strand
GCGGGGGGCTGGAAGAGAGAATGCCTGAACCCAAGAACCGTCAGACCATGCCGGTCTGACTCAAGCCAACAGGCCTCCTCGAATCCCGGTGCGGTTCATAGTACTTCCAGAACCAGCGCTTGGACCCGGCGCCAGCAACTTCGAGGTAGAGACCACCTGAATCGGTCACCCGTGCGCGGGCTTTGCCCTCTGGTCAGGTCGCGTTCTTGCACTGCTTGTCGGTGAGCATAGGGGAACAGAACTCCAAATGGCACGACGAACGCCATTTGTTCCCCTACATGTTCCCCTACTTGCGCTGCGCTGCCGTGGGACGGCAGGAGCCTTCCTGACTCAAGCGACTGTCTAAGTCGTTGATTTAGCGGGAAGTTCGGTCCGGCATGGGACCTGTTGAAACGCTGGGATGGGGTGGCTGATGGGACTCGAACCCACGACGACCAGAATCACAATCTGGGACTCTACCAACTGAGCTACAGCCACCGTCGAACCGAGAATTATAGCGTGCGCATGGCGTTCATCGCGATGGTTGCGGTAGCTGTCGCCGTCCGCGCGCGAACGGGTCGCCGGTGGACTCAGGGCGCCGAGGCGCTGCGCGCCACCTGGTCGACGACGGACGGGACGATCTCCGCTTTGTAGCGCTTCTTCAAGCCGGCGAGGTAGGCCTCGGTCTCGGCGGCCGCCAGCGCCTGCGCGATCTGCGCCTGCACCTGCGCGTCGCCACCGGGCAGCGGTTCCCGCGGCAGCACCTTCAGCACGTTGGCGACGACGTAGCCGCGCTCGCCGAGGTCGACGCCGATCACCACCGGCCCCTTGGCGACGTCGGCCCTGAGCACGGCGTCGACCACCTCGGGCGGCATGCCCAGCGCCTGCGAACGCGAGATCGTTTCGGTCTTCTCGAGCTTGGCCTGCCCGCTCTTCACGGCCTGCAGGCGCGCTTCGCCGTCCTTGCGCGCGAGCGCCGCGGCCTGCTCGGCGATGACCGCAGCGCGCACCTGGTCGTGCACCTCGGCCAGCGCGAGCGCGTGCGCCGGTTCGTGCTTGACGATGCGCGCCGACGCCATCTGGCTGGGCCCGATCTCCACCGCGTCGGTATTGCGCTTGTTGGCCAGCGCCTCGCTGCCGAAGACCGCGGAAAGCAGCTTCTCGGAGGCGAGCGCACCGGTCGCGCCCGGGGCGGGCCGGCGTTCGACGACGGCAGTCTGCAGCTTCAGCTTGAGCGTGTCGACCACCGGTTGCAGGCTGTCGAACTGCTGGTAGACGGTCTCGCTGAACTGCTCCGCAGCCTCGGCGTAGCGCTTCTGCGCCAGCGCCTTGCGCACTTCGGTCTCGATCTCCGGGCGCACCTCAGCGAACGGCTTCCTGTGCCCGCCACTGACCGCGGTGAGCTCGATCACGTGGTAGCCGAAATCGGACTCGATCACCTCGCTGATCTCGCCCTTCTTCATCGCGAACACCGCGTCCTCGAAGGGCTTGACCATGGTGCCGCGGCCGAACAGGCCGAGGTCGCCGCCCTGCCCCGCTGAACCGGCGTCCTCGGACTGCCTGCGCGCGACTTCGGCAAAGCTCGCCGGCGCCTTGCGCAGCTCGGCGAGGATGGCTTCTGCGCGTGCCTTGGCCTTGGCGCGCTCGGCCGCGGGCTGGTCCTTGTCGGCCTTGATCAGGATGTGGCTGGCACGGCGCTCCTCGGCGGTGGTGTAGCGGGCGATGTTCTCGTCGTAGTACTTGCGCAGATCGTCCTCGGAGAGCGTGACGTCGCCTCCGATGGCGGCGAGGTCGAGCACGACGTACTCGATCGTCGCGCGCTCGGGGGCCATGAACTCTTGCGTGTTCGCCTTGTGGTAGGCGACCAGTTCATCCTCGCCCGGCTTGATCCGGGCGGCGTAGTTCGCCGGATCGAAGCGCTCGAGCTGCAGTTCGCGGCGCTGCAGCAACGCGTCGAGGTCGGCCGTCACCATGGCCGGAGCGACGAAGCCGCTGTTGCGCACCGCGTCGATGACATGCTGCACCGCGTAGTCCTGGCGCAGCCGCTCGGCGAAGACCTCCGAGCTCATGCCCTGCGCGGCGATCAGGTCTCGATTGACGCTGCCGTCGGGGTTGCGCAGGCCGGCCATCGCCGGGTCCGACTTGAAGAGGCGGTCGAGCCGCTCGTTGCCGGGCGCTGCATGCATCTGCGCCGCGGCCTGGCGCAGCACCAGGTCCTGCACCAGCAGATCCAGCGTCTGGCGCTTGGCCTCGGGCGTGTCGAAGAGCTTCACGTCGACGCCGGGCATCTGCTGGCGCATGCGCTCGACCTGACGCTGGTGCGCGGCCTCCCATTCGGCGCGAGAGATGCCGCGGCTTCCGACCATGGCAGCGTTGGTCATCGACTCGTCGTTGAAGCGGGAGTAGCCCTCGATGCCGAAGAACACGAACGACGGAATGATCAGCAACACGATCAGGCCGAGCATCAGCCGGGTGTGCTTGCGAACGAAATCGAACATGTGGCGCGGCCTTGCCCAGGGCGCGGCAGGCGCGCCCTGCGGTGGTGAAGGAGGTGGCAGGACAAGCGTCGCGCCGGCGCAAACGAAGAAGGCGAACCGTGGTTCGCCTTGCTGGGTCTGCGGCCGATCGGCCGACGGCTGGGAAGCGATTCTAGCGGGGCTGTCGCGCGGCCGCGCGCGCGGGGTGGTGGGTGCTGACGGGCTCGAACCGCCGACCTACGCCTTGTAAGGGCGCCGCTCTACCGACTGAGCTAAGCACCCGCCTCTGCCGCGAAGACGAAGCGCCTGCGGCCGGCACGGCACGCGCGGGCTGCTTCGGCGCGTGTCAGAGCGCGTCCCGCAGCGCCTTGCCGGGCTTGAATTTCGGCACCTTCGCCGCCTTGATCTTGATCGCCGCGCCGGTGCGTGGGTTGCGCCCGGTGCGCGCCTTGCGCTTGGTGACCGCGAAGGTGCCGAAGCCGGCGATGCTGACGCTGTCGTTCTTCTTGAGCGTGGACTTCACGCCGCCGATCAGCGCCTCGAGCGCTCGCGCGGCCGCTGCCTTGGAAATATCGGCCTGCTTGGCGATGTGCTCGATCAGTTCCGTCTTGTTCACGTGCTGGCCCTCTCTCTCTGGTCTCTTTGGGGTGTTCGGTCGGGTGTCGATGTGTGAAGGAGCGCGCCAAGCACACGAGCAAACCGTCGGTTCATTACAGCCGCCGCCCCGGGCAGTGTCAAGGGACGGCGCGAAATTCTATGCCCATGGAAACACCCTGATCCGGGCTTATGCCGCAAAGCGTGACGCGCCTCAACGCGCTGCCGGCGCGCCCTGACGCAACACCAGTCCGACACCCAGCGCGGTGAGCGCGATGCCGGCGATCACCGTAGCGCCCAGGGGCTCGTCGAACAGCAGCCAGGCCAGCACCGCGGTGCACGGCGGCACGAGGTACATGAGGCTGCTCACGCGCGAGGCCGCGCCGCGCTGGATGAGCAGGAACAGCAGCGAACTCGCCCCCAGCGTGAGCGCGAAGATGGACCAGGCCAGCGCCGCCTGAAGCTCAACGTGCCAGACGATCGGCTCTTGCTCGAGCAGGGCCAGCGGCGCCATCACCACGAAAGCGGCGCTCAGCTGCACGACCGAGGCCGTACGCACGTCGCATGGCGCGACGTTGTGCTTCTGGTAGAGCGTGCCCACGGTGATGCCTGCCAGCGCCAGCAGCGCCAGCGCGACATTGGCGGGCGTCGCCTCGCCGGAGCCCAGGCGGTCGAGCACGACGAGCACGAGCCCGGCCAGCCCCAGCAGCAGGCCCAGCCACTGCCGCGGCCGGATCGAGTGCTCGGGCCCCTGCCGCGCGAGCCAGATGGCCGTCAGCAGCGGCTGCAGCCCGACGATCAGGGCCACGGTGCCGGCGCCGAGTCCGCCCTTGATCGCGGCCCACACGCCGCCGAGGTAGCCGCCATGCATCAGCGCGCCGGTGACGCCCAGGTGCAGCCACTGCATGCCGTTGCGCGGCCAGTGCGCCCGGGCCAGGGCGACCCAGAGGAGAAAGATCGGCACCGAAAGCGCGAAGCGCAGCGCGAGGAAGGACAGCGGCGGCGCGTGCGGCATGCCCAGTCGCGCGACGACGAAGCCGGTGCTCCAGATGAAGACGAAGACCGCCGGCATCGCCTGCACCCAGGCGTCGGCGCGAGCCTCGGCGGCGGGCTGGGGCGTGTTCAACGCGCTCCCATCAGTGCACCCGGGCCCGGATCTCCGGGATGGCCTTGCGCAGGTAGTAGACCATCGACCACACGGTGAGCAGCGCCGCGATGTAGATGAAGACGGTGCCCCAGACGCGCGTGTCGACGACGCCCAGCAGCGCGCCGTCGTAGAGCAGGAAGGGGATGGCGAGCATCTGCGTCGTCGTCTTCAGCTTGCCCAGCATGTGCACGGCGACGCTGCGCGCAGCACCGATCTGCGCCATCCATTCGCGCAGCGCCGAGATCGCGATCTCGCGCCCGATGATGATCAACGCCACCAGTGCATCGACGCGCTGCAGCTTGAGCAGGATGATGAGCGCGGCGCAGATGAGGAACTTGTCGGCCACCGGGTCGAGAAAGGCGCCGAAGGCCGAGGTCTGATCGAGCTTGCGCGCCAGCCAGCCGTCCAGCCAGTCGGTGAGCGCGAAGAAGATGAACATCACGGTGGCCGCAAGGTTGCGCGTGGGCACGTCCAGCGGCAGGTAGAAGACGCCGATGATGAGCGGAATCGCGGCGATGCGCGCCCAGGTCAGCAGCGTGGGGACCGTGAGGAACATGCGGCCGATGGTACTCAAACCCCGGGCGCGCGCGGGCGCTTCAATCGGTATCGAGCGTGCGCGGCTTGAAGCGGCGCTCGTCGTCGAAGAGGAAGACCTCGGTCCACTTCCACGGCCGCGGCAGGCGCCGCATCGAGCCGTAGGGCGCGGCGCGGTGGATGGCGGCGATGGCGAGTTGCACGGTGTCGCGCGCCTGGCGCGGATAGCGCACGACGCTCACCTTGCGCACGCCACCGTCGGCGTCGAGCTCGACTTCGAGCACCGGGATCGCCAGCAGCGGTTCGGCCACCGGGCCGAGGTAGCTCGCCCCCGGGTGCGCCTGGACCAGGCGCTGCGCCGCCTGCAGCCGGAAGTCGTCCCAGTTGGCGGCAGCACGCGGCGGCGACAGCGGCAGCTCGGGCGCCGCCGCCGGCGCGGGCCGCGCTGCGGGCGCGGGCGCGGGCGCGGGCGCGGGCGCGGGCGCGGGCGCGGGCGCAGCGGGTGGTGGTCGTGGCGGCGGGAGCAGCGTGCAGGCGCCGACGACGGCAAGCGCCAGCGCCGCGGCCAGTCGCCGCAGCCAGGGCCACAGCCAGGGCCGCAGGGGGTCAATGCAGGGCACGATGGATCGTCTCCGCCAGGTCGCGCGAAATGCCCTCGACGCCGGCGAGGTCGTCGACGCTGGCGTCGGCGACGCCGCGCACGCCGCCAAATCGCTGCAGCAGCCGTGCACGCTTGCGCGGGCCGATTCCGGGGATGTCCTCGAGCCGGCTGGCGCCCGTGCGCACGCTGGCACGCCGCGCGCGCATGCCGGTGATGGCGAAGCGGTGCGCCTCGTCGCGGATCTGCGCCACCAGCATCAGCGCCGCCGAGTCGTGCCCGAGCCAGACCTTGGGCCGGCCATCGGCGAACACCAGCTCCTCCAGCCCGACCTTGCGCCCCTGCCCCTTCTCGACGCCGACGAGGATGCCGATGTCCAGGCCGAGATCCTCGAACACCTCGCGCGCCACCGCGACCTGCCCCCGCCCGCCGTCGACGAGCACCAGGTCGGGCAGGCGGGCGTGGTCGGTCGCCGCCATCTCGGCCAGGCGGGCGTAACGGCGCGTCAGCACCTGGCGCATGGCGGCGTAGTCGTCGCCGCCGGTGATGCCCTCGATGTTGTAGCGGCGGTACTGGCTGCCCTGCATGCGATGCTGCTCGTAGACGACGCACGAGGCCTGCGCCGCCTCGCCACCGGTGTGGCTGACGTCGAAGCACTCGATGCGAAGCTGTTGCGGGTCATCGACCTCGAGCTCCAGCGCCTCGATGAGCGCACACGTGCGCGCGCGCTGGCTGCCCTCTTCGGCAAGCAGCCGCGCCAGCGCCAGCTCCGCGCCCTTGACCGCCATCTCGAGCCAGATGCGACGCTGCTCGCGCGGATGGTGCACGCTGCGCACGCGCGTGCCAGAGGCTCCCGAGAGCGCGGCCACGAGTTCGGCGTCGATGGCGTGGCTCGTCACCAGCAGCGGCGGCGCCGGCTGGCCGAGGTAATGCTGGGCGACGAAGGCCTCCAGCACCGCGACCTCGGGCGAGCGCGCCGCGCGGTCCTCGGCCTCCTCGCTGCTGAGCGCCGCACCTTCGTCGACATGGGCCGGGAAGTGGGCGCGGTCGCCGAGGTGACGCCCGCCGCGCACCATCGCCAGGTTGACGCAGGCGCGTCCGCCTGCGACCTTGACGGCGAGGATGTCGGCCTCGCGCTCGACGGCCGAGAGGCTGCTCTCCTCCACCGCCTGCCGGTGCAGCACGCGCGAAAGCGCGCCGATGCGGTCGCGCAGCGCCGCCGCCTGCTCGAATTCCAGCGCGTCGGCGTGCCGCATCATCTGTGCCTGCAGTTCGTCGACGAGTTGCTGCTGCTGGCCGAGCAGGAAGCGCTCGGCGTCCTGCACGTCGCGCGCGTAGTCCTGCCGCGAGATGAAGCCCACGCACGGCGCCGAACAGCGCTTGATCTGGTAGAGCAGGCAGGGCCGCGTGCGGTTGGCGTAGACGCTGTCCTCGCAGCTGCGCAGCAGGAACACCTTCTGCAGCAGCTGGATCGTCTCCTTCACCGCCCAGGCGCTCGGGTACGGGCCGAAGCAGCGATGGCGGCGGTCGACACTGCCGCGGTAGTAGGCCACGCGCGGGCATTCGGCAGCGCTCATCGGCGCGCTGCCCTCGGCGATGCGCACACCGGTGATCTTCAGATAGGGGTAGCTCTTGTCGTCGCGAAAGAGGATGTTGAAGCGCGGCGCGAGCGTCTTGATGAGGTTGTTCTCGAGCAGCAGCGCCTCGGCCTCGCTGCGCACCACCGTCGTCTCCAGCCGCGCGATGCGCGACACCATGTGGCCGATGCGCGTGCCGCCGTGGTCCTTGTGCAGGTAGCTGGAGACGCGCTTCTTCAGGTTGCGCGCCTTGCCGACGTAGAGCACCTGGTCCTTGTCGTCGATCCAGCGGTAGACGCCGGGCAGGGCCGGCAAGCCCGCCACCTCGGCCAGCAGGCGCTCGCGCAGGTCGCCCGCCCTTTCGCCCGTGCCTGGGCCCGTGCCTGGGCCCGTGCTTGCGCCCGCACTCCCACCGGTGCTTGCGCCCTCGGCGGCTCGGTCCGGGGCGTGCTTGTCGGCGGCTGAAGTCGGGCTCATCGCGCGAGCGATTTTGCAGCGCCGTCCAAGCCCGCGGCGGTGAAGCCGAGAATCGCGGCATGCGTTGGGACATCTTCTGCCGCGTCATCGACAACCACGGCGACCTCGGCTTCTGCTGGCGCCTGGCGGCCGAGCTCGCCACACGCGGCGAGCAGGTACGGCTGTGGGTGGACGATGCGCGCGCCCTGGCCTGGATGGCGCCCGGCGGCGCTGCGGGCGTGCAGGTGCAGGCCTGGACCGAGGCGGCACCCGATGCGGTGGGCGAGTTCGTCATCGAGGCCTTCGGCTGCGATCCGCCATCGGCCTTCGTGCAGGCGATGGCGCAACAGCAGCCGCCGCCGGTGTGGCTCAACCTCGAGTACCTGTGCGCAGAAGCCTACGTCGAGCGCTCCCACGGCCTGCCCTCGCCTCAGGCCTCGGGGCTCGTCAAGTGGTTCTTCTATCCCGGCTTCACGGCACGCACCGGCGGCCTGCTGCGCGAAGGCGGCCTGCTGCAGGCGATGCAAGGCTTCGACGGCCGATCCTGGCTGGAGGCCCGCGGCTGGACGCCGGCGGCGCACGAGCGCAGCTGCAGCCTCTTTGGCTATGCGCAGCCGGCGCTGCAGGCCTGGCTTGCGCGGCTGGCCCAGGCGCCGACGCTGCTGCTGGCTGCACCCGGCGCGGCGCAGCAGCAGTTGCGGGCGCTGGAGAAGCCCGCGGGCTTGCGGGTGATCGAGCTGCCGTGGCTCACGCAGACCGACTTCGACCGGCTGCTGTGGAGCTGCGACCTCAATGCCGTGCGCGGCGAGGACTCCTTCGTGCGTGCGCAGTGGGCGGCCAAGCCCATGCTGTGGCAGATCTACCCGCAGCGTGACGGCGTACATGCCGCCAAGCTGCGGGCCTGGCTCGACCTGTTGCTGCAGGGGCAGCAGACGGCGCAGGCAGAGGAGATCCGCCGGCTGCATCTGGCCTGGAACGGCCTCGCGTCATGGCCGCAGGCGCTGCCGCCCCTGCCCGCCTGGCAGGCCGTGCACGAGGCCTGGCGCGAGCGGCTCGCATCCGGACCGGAACTCGTCGAGAGCCTGCTCGCCTTCGTCGCACCGCGGCGGCTGCGCAAGACGCGGCCCGCCGGGCCGGCCGGCGGTTAGAATGTCGGGCTTTGCGCAGCAGGCCATTGCCGGATGGGGATGGGCCATCGGCCATCGGTCATCGGCGCAACTCCCTTTCGCCGCGGCGGCGCCGCAACAGCAGCGCCGTCGCGGCGGCGACTCCAGACCCCGTCCGCCGGGCGCCGACGCCCGCCGCGGAACCATCTCCCCGCAGGAACCACGCCATGAAGCTCGCTCAGGAAATCCGCGCCGGCAACGTCATCATGCAGGGCAAGGACCCGATGGTCGTGCTCAAGACCGAGTACAGCCGCGGCGGCCGCGGCGCCTCCACCGTACGCATGAAGATGAAGAACCTGCTCAACAACTCGGGCACGGAGCTCGTCTTCAAGGCCGACGACAAGATGGAGCAGATCATCCTCGACAAGAAGGAGTGCACCTACTCCTACTTCGCCGATCCGATGTACGTCTTCATGGACACCGAGTACAACCAGTACGAGGTCGAGGCCGACAACATGGGCGACGCCATCCAGTACCTGGAGGACGGCATGGAAGTCGAGGTGACCTTCTATGACGGCAAGGCGATCTCGGTCGAGCTGCCGACCACCGTCGTGCGCGAGATCGAGACCGACCCGGCCGTCAAGGGCGACACCTCCGGCAAGGTGCTGAAGCCGGCCAAGCTCAAGAGCACCGGGTTCGAGGTCGCCGTGCCGATCTTCGTCGAGAGCGGCGACCGCATCGAGATCGACACGCGCACGCACGAGTACCGCAAGCGCGTGTAAGCCATGCATCGGCGCTCGCCACGAGGGGCACCTGCGGGTGCCCCTTTTTCGCGGGCCTGGCGAAGGATCCGCGGGTGAAGGCCTTGCCGATCGCGCCGGCGCACATCGCCTGGGACGAAGACGGCACGCCGCGCGCGCCCGCCTTCGGCGACGTCTACCACCCGCGCAGTGGCGCCCAGGCGCAGGCGCGCGCCGTCTTTCTTGCGGGCAACGGCCTGCCCCGGCGCTGGGCCGGACGCGGCGACTTCACGATCGCCGAGACCGGCTTCGGCCTGGGCCACAACCTGCTCGCCACCTGGGCCGCGTGGCGCGACGATCCGGCGCGGCCGGCGCGGCTGCACTTCGTCTCCATCGATGCGCACCCGCCGCGCGCCCAAGACCTGGCGCGCGCGCACCGCGACCAGCCCCATCAGGCGCTGGCCGAGCTGCTGCTGCGCGCCTGGCCAGCGCCCGTGTGCGGACTGCACCGCCTGGACTTCGAGGCAGGCGCCCTGCGGCTTCTGCTGGCCTTCGGCGACGTGCAGGAACTGCTGCCGCAACTCGTCTTTGCCGCCGACGCCTTCTACCTCGACGGCTTCGCACCCGAGCGCAACCCGCGCATGTGGGACGCGCGCGTGCTGAAGGCGCTCGGCCGGCGCGCCGCGCCCGGCGCCACGGCCGCCACCTGGAGCGTGGCACGCAGCGTGCGCGACGGTTTGTCCGGCGCAGGCTTCGTCTGCGAGCGTGTCGAAGCCGCAGGCGACAAGCGCCAGACCCTGCGCGCGCAGCACATGCCGCGCGATCGACGCCGCGCGGCGTCCCCGGCACCCGACCTGGCCGATGCGGCCGATGCGCCGCGCCGCGCCATCGTCGTCGGCGCCGCCCTGGCGGGAGCGTGCAGCGCCGCAGCCCTGGCGGCACTCGGCTTCGAGGTCACGGTGCTGGAGCGCCGCGTGCCGCAGCCCGGCGACAACGGCAGCCGCCTGGCGGGCATCTTCCACGCCACCGTGCACGCCGAAGACAGCCTGCACGCCCGCGTGCTGCGCGCCGGGGCGCTGCACAGCACCCGCCTGCTTGCCGGGCTGGATCCGAAGCGCGTGCCCAACGACGGCAGCGGCCTGCTGCGCGTCGAGCGCGAGCTGGATCTCGCCGCGATGCAGGCCAGGCTCGACCGCCTGGGTCTGCCGAAGGACTTCGTGCAGGCCCTGGATCCGCTGGCCGCGAGCGCGCGTGCCGGCGTCGCCATCACCCTGCCGGCCTGGTTCTATCCGAGCGGCGGCTGGGTGGCGCCGGTGGCCCTGGTCATGCAACGGCTGTCCCGGCCGGGTGTGCACTGCCACTACGGCAGCGACGTGCATGCCCTGCGGCGCGAGGGCCGCCAATGGCTGGCGCTGGACGAGGCGGGTCGCGTGCTCGCACGGGCGCCCGACGTCGTTCTCGCCAATGCCGAGCAGGCGAATGCGCTGCTGGCGAGCATCGGCGCGCCGCCCTTTCCCCTGGCGCGCGAGCGCGGACAGGTCAGCGGCTTCGACGGACCGGTGCCGCTGCGCTGCGCGCTCGCCGGTGACGGCTACGCGCTGCCGTTGCCCGGCGGCGGCCTGCTCTGCGGCGCCACGCGGCAGCAGGACGATGATGAGCCGCAGCTTCGCGACGCCGAGCATGACGCCAACTTCGCCCGGTTGCAGCGCCTGTGCGGCCTGCAGGCGCCGGCGGATCCCGCCGCCCGGCATGGGCGCGTGGGCTGGCGCGTGTACACCAGCGACCGGCTCCCGCTCGCCGGGCCGCTGCCTGCGCTGCAGACCGCCCCGGGCACGCGCCTCGATCAGGCGCGGCTGCTGCCGCGCGAGGGCGGCGTGCACCTGGCCTGTGCCTTCGGTTCGCGCGGCCTGACGCTGGCGCCGCTGCTGGCCGAGCTGGTCGCCGCGCGCATCGCGGGGACGCCGCTGCCGCTCGAGCAAAGCCTCGTCGATGCCGTCGACCCCGGGCGCTTCGTCGTGCGTGCCGCACGCGCGGCCGAGCGCGACGCGGCGCTGGCGCGCGCGGCAGCGGATGCCTCACTGGCTACAGCGGTGCGAAGTCGATGCGCCTGACGCCCTCGGGCGTCCCGAGCAGGCAGACGCTGGCGCGATGGCGCGCGAAGATGCCGACGGTGACGACGCCCGGCCACTGGCTGACCTGCGCCTCCATGGCCAGCGGATCGGTGATCGAAAGCCCGCGCACGTCGAGGATGGGCAGGCCGTTGTCGGTACGCACGCCCTCGCGCAGCGTGGCGCTGCCGCCAAGCGTGGCGAAGCGCCGCACGAGCTGCGCCACCGCCATCGGGATCACCTCCACCGGCAGCGGGAAGGCGCCGAGCACTGGAACGAGCTTGCTCTGGTCGGCGATGCAGACGAAGCGCTCGGCGAGGTCGGCGACGATCTTCTCGCGCGTGAGCGCGGCACCCCCGCCCTTGATCATGAAGCCGAGCGCGTCGATCTCGTCGGCCCCGTCGACGTACACGGGCAGGCGCTGCACCGCGCACGCCTCGAGCACGGGGATGCCGTGCGCGCGCAGCCGCTGGCTGCTGGCGTCGGAGCTCGAGACCGCGCCGGCGACCGCACGCCCGGCGCGTGCCAGCGCGTCGATGAAGTGATTCACCGTCGAGCCGGTTCCGACCCCGATGACCGCCCCCTCGGGCACCAAGTCCACCGCCGCCTGCCCCACCTGGGCCTTGAGTTCGTCCTGCGTCATGGGACGGCGATTATCCGGGCCGCGGCCCCGGCTGCGACAATTCGCGCGCCATGCCGCTGCTGCCCTACCCGCTCGCCCGCCCCTTCCTCTTCGGCCTGGACCCGGAGCAGGCGCACGAGCTGACGCTGTCCTCCATCGCCCGGTTGCAGAACACGCCGGCGCAGTGCCTCTGGGCCGGAACACGCGTCGATGACCCGGTGACGCTCGCCGGGCTGCGCTTCCCGAACCGGCTCGGGCTGGCTGCCGGCCTGGACAAGAACGGCCGCTGCATCGACGGCCTGGGCGCGATGGGCTTCGGCTTCATCGAGGTCGGCACGGTGACGCCCAAGAGCCAGCCCGGCAACGCCAGACCGCGCATGTTCCGCCTGCCGCAGCGGCAGGCGCTGATCAACCGCCTGGGCTTCAACAACGAAGGGCTCGAGAGCTTTCTCGCCAACGTGCGCCGCGCCCACAGCTTTCGCGCCCGCGGCGGCCTCGTCGGCCTGAACATCGGCAAGAACGCGAGCACGCCGATCGAGCACGCGGTCGACGACTACCTGATCGGGCTGCGCGGCGTGGCACCGTACGCCGACTACGTGACGATCAACGTCTCGAGCCCGAACACCAAGAACCTGCGCGCCTTGCAGGGCGACGAGGCGCTGGACGCGCTGCTGGCCGCGCTGGTCGCGCAACGCGACGAGCTTGCCGCCGACGCCACCCGCCGCGTGCCGATGTTCCTGAAGATTGCGCCGGATCTGGACGAAGCACAGATCGCGATCATCGCTGCGACGCTGCAGCGCCACGGCATGGACGGCGTGATCGCCACCAACACCACGCTGGCACGCGAGGCCGTGCAAGGCCTGCCGCATGCCGCGGAGGCCGGGGGCCTGAGCGGTGCGCCAGTGTTCGAGGCGAGCAACCGCGTCATCGGCGCCCTGCGCGCGGCGCTGGGACCCGGCTTCCCGATCATCGGCGTCGGCGGCGTGATGAGCGGCGCCGATGCGCGCGCCAAGATCGAGGCCGGCGCCGACCTCGTGCAGATCTACACCGGGCTCATCTACCGCGGGCCGGCGCTGGTTGCGGAGGCGGCGGGCGCCATCGCCGCGATGCGGCGCGGCTGAACATCGGCGCAGGCGCGCCGAAGTCCAGCGATGGAACCGGGGCCTTGCGCCCGGCACCGGGCCTTGTGCGTCCTCGTCCGCCGTCGCACCATGCGCGCCTGTCCGCAAGACGCGCCAGGAGGATCTCCGTGAACCAGCGCCTGCATCTCATCCTCGGCGATGGTGTCGTCGGCTGCGCGAGCGCCGAGGAACTCGCGCGCCGCAGCATCCCGCATGCGCTCGCCAGCCGTACACGGCCGGCGAACACCGGGCCCGGCAGCAAGCGTGCGCACCGGCGCGTGGATGCGCTCGATGCCGAATCGCTCCTTGCGGCCAGCGCCGACGCCACGCACCTCTACCTCACGCTGGGCCTGCCCTATGCGGCCCGCGTCTGGGAGCGCGACTGGCCCCGCGTGATCGAGAACGCCATCGCCGCGGCGCGCACGCACGGCCTGCGGCTGGTGCTGTTCGACAACATCTACGCTTATGGGCCCGCCCCACTGCAACAGCCGATCCGCGAGGGCCATCCGCAGCAGCCGCCCTCGCGCAAGGGTCGCGTACGCAAGGCGATCGGCGAGCGCCTGCTGCGCGCGGCGCATGAGGACGGGATATCGGTGCTGATCGCACGTGCGTCGGACTTCTACGGCCCCGGCGCGCGCAACACCGTGCTCTTCGCCGCGGCGATCGAGCGCCAGTTGCGCGGCAAGAAGGCACAGTGGCTCGGCGACCCCGACCGGCTGCACAGCTACACCTATGTGCCCGACGCTGCGCGCGGCCTGGTCGAACTGGCGCTGGACGAGGGTGCGTACGGGCAGGCCTGGCACCTGCCGACGATGGCGCCGGCGCCGACCTCGCGCGCGCTGCTGCGGATGTCGGCCGGGCTGCTCGGCGCACCCCAAGGCGTGCAGGTGCTGCCTGGCGCGGTTCAGTCGGTGCTCGGGGTCGTCGTTCCCATCCTGCGCGAACTGCGCGAGATCCGCTACCAGCACACGCAGGATCTCGTGTTCTCGAGCGAGCGTTTCATGCAGCGCTACCCCGCCTTCCGCATCACGCCCTACGAGGAGGGGATCGAGGCGACAGTCCGTTCCTTCCAGCCCGGCTGACGCGCCTGCGCCACCGCCGCCACGTCGGCCGCGGACCTTTCATTCGCAGTCCTCTCCGCAATGACGTTTCCACTGGCTCACGCCATGAGCCAGTAGCACGTCAACATGCATGCATCCCGCCGCACAGGCAAGCCCAGGAGGACGCGATGCACCAGGCCACCCTCGATCTCGAAGCCGGCGCCACGGCCGGCATCGGCACCGTCTGCAAACCCCCGCGGCCCGAGCGCGGCAACGGCACCGCCCGGCTTGCGCCACCCGGCCCCTCCCCTCTCCTCACCCCATACTGCCCGGTCATCAGGCAGCCGCTGGGCGGCAGCGGCGCATCCGCAGCGGTGCCGATGCGCCTCAACGCGGAGCGAGCCGCCACGCCCGACAACCTGGTGATCGCCAGCCGCATCGCCGCCGCGGCCCGAGCCGGCCTCACCGCGGCCCAGATCCTGCAGCAGGTCGAACGCATGCAGCGCGCCGACCAGGCCGCCGTGTCCGGCCTGGACGCGGACGCCTGGTCGCGCCTGGCGAGCCTGAGCAGCCTTGCCACCCCCATGCCGCATCTTCAGGCCGTGCGTGTGCCGATGCGCGCCTTGCCGCCCGTGCAGGCCCACCTGTGCAATCCCGTGCAGGCGCTGCAGGCCGCGCTGACGCAAGGCCTGCGCCTGCCCGGCTGGAGCCGGCGCGCTGCGGCCATCGCCGACGCGCTGCCGCAGGCCAGCCTGCGCCACGACTTCAACCTCTTCGTCGGTGCGCTGGCCGCGCGCCTGATGGAGATCGCGCTCGATGGTGACGAGATCGAGCTGCAGTGGGCGATGGAGGATGCCTGGGCCGACAGCCGCCTGCAGCGGCGCTGGGCGCAGTTCGCCGTGCAGCTTGATGCCACGCAGTGCCGCGCCCTGCTGGCGCGCGTGCAACGCGGCTGCCGACAGACCATGCAGCCGCGCCGGCACGAGAGCTCGTGCCTTGCAGGCAGCGTCGAGCTCGCGCTCGCGCAGCGTCGCCTGCCGCTTCAACGCGCCACGCGCGCCTCGACCTCGATGCGCCCCCAGACGAGCCTGCCCACGAGCCAGAGGCTGGCCACGCTGCCGAGCGCGAACAACAGCTTGCCCAGCAGTTGCTGGTCGCCCAGCAGGTAGTTCGTGCACAGGCGCTGCGGCGCCACCTCGTAGAGCCAGCCGACGCGAAATGCGGTGGCGATCGCCTCGACGAGGAAGACGCCGCGCACGACGAAGCCCGCGCGCGGCCAGCTCGCGGCCAGCGCCATGCCGATGAGGATGGGCACGCTGGTGAACTTGGCCGCCTCGACGATGGGCGACTCGATCGCCGCGTCCATCGAGCGCGGCAGCATCCAGGCCATCGCCACCAGCGAGGCCAGCAGCAGCCCGCTGATGCCGCTGCGGTTCCAGTCGGCCGGCGCATCGAGCACGCGCCTTGGCAGCAGCGGCAACATCCAGGCACCGGCCAGCGCCAGCAGCGGGATCTGCGCCAGCATCTGCAGGCTCATCGCCGCCTCGAGCCCTTGTCGCAGTGGCGGCAGCGCGAGCACGAACCAGATCAGCAGGGCAAGCCGGCTGCGCGCAGGCACGCGCCGCCGCCGCATCACGAGAGTCGCGCCTGCAGGTACTGCAGTGCGTCCTGCGGCGCGTCCCAGTCGAGTACCGCGACCAGTCGGCCCTGCGGGTCGACGACGAGGATGGCGGCGTTGTGTTCGTAGCCGCCCAGGCCGTCGGGGATGACGGTGACGCCGAACGCCTGCTGCAGCGCCTGCAGGTCGGCTTCACTCGTCGGACGGGCCGCGTACCAACCGGCCCCGCGGTCGCGCGAGCGCGCGAGATAGGCCGCCAGCTCGTCGGCGGTGTCGTGCGCGGGATCGAAGCTGATGCTCAGCAGCGCCGCCTGCCCGCGCGCGATCGCCGGCGCCAGCTGGTCCTGCAGCTGCGCGAACGCGCTGCCCTGCGCCGAGCAGTAGGTGCGGCAGCGCGTGTAGACGAAGTCGACCAGGAGCCAGCGCCCGCGCAACGCATCGAGGGGCAAGGCCTCGCCGCGCGACGTCTGCAGCACGACCGCGGGCACGGGTCGCGGCTGCTCGGCCACCGCGAGCCGGCGCGCAGCCTCGCTCGTGAAGGCGCGAAAGCCGTCGGTCGCGGCAGCGAGCAGCGCCGTGCCGACCGCGAGAATCAGCAGGCTAGCGAGCAGCGTCCGCAGCGCCGGCACCGGGGCCTCCGGGCGATGCGCCGCCGAGCAGGCCGAGCGTGACTCGCACCGTGAAGTACAGCATCGCCAGCACCACGAGCAGCGCCCCGACCGAGCCCATCTGGTCGGTGAAGATCCAGGCGTCCCAATGCTCGGCCATGCGCCGGGCCACGCTCAGCCGCCCGGCGTCGAGGAAGGCGAAGGTGAAGATCAGCCCGCCGACGAGGTAAAGCGGGAAGCTCAGGCGGTCCGCACCGGAGTTCGGCGGTGCGGGCGCGCGCTCGGCGCGGCTGCCGATGACGTGGTAGAGCACGGCAAGGACCATCGGCAGGACGCCGATCAGCAGGTAGAAGTGGAAGTGCCCAGGCACCCACTGCGTGTTGTGCACGACGAGGTTGTTGCGGATGGTGCCGTCGACGATCGCCGGCACGATGCCCGCGGCCCAGCCGAAGAGGCCGAGGATGAGCAGCCGCGAGGGCATGGTCCAGCGGATGCCCGAGCGGTGGAGGTTGGCCAGCGCCCCGTAGGCGGTGACGAGGAAGACCGGGAAACCCGCCGTCCAGGACACGACCTGGCCCGTGACGGCCATCCAGCGCGGCTGCGCGAAGTCCATCAGCAGGTGGTGCGGGAAGACGATGATGACGAACACCGTGCTCACCGCCCAGGACCAGAGGAAGGGGCGCGAGATCGGGTAGGGCTTGCCGGTGTAGCGCGGCAGCAGCTCGTAGATGGCGATCGCCGCCATGTAGATCGCGGCGTTGATGTACTGGTGGCCGAACCAGTAGGTCAGCGTCTTCACGAACAGCGGGTCGAGCGCGACATCGGGAAAGAAGATGTTCACCAGGCTCATGACGAGCACGACCGCGCCGGCGATGATGCCCAGCGAATTGGAGATGATGACCATCGTGCTCGCCACCACCGCCTTCGGGTGCTGCGGGTCGATGGTGCCGCCCAGCAGCCACTGCAGGCCCAGGGCACGGCCGAGGTTGCCGTGCACCTTGATGATCGCGGCGGCGGCGTCGAGGTAGAAGAGCAGCGAGCCCACGCCGATCAGCAGATAGCCGAAGAGGAACAGCGCCGAAGCTCCCGGCGTCCACATGCCCATGCTCTGCACCGGCAGCGGATAGAGGAAGGTCCAGAGCGCGCCGTAGCCGCCGAAGGTGATCGCCAGGATGATGCAGGCCACGCCGAGCATGAAGAGCACGTAGTTGGCGACGAAGGCCCACAGGTGCAGATGCACGTACTTGCGCAGGAAGAACCACATCACCGCGGTCGTCACCAGCGCGGCGGTGCCGACCATCCCGGCGCCGTGCAGCGACAGCAGCTGGTAGAAGACGTTGGGCGCGAGCTCGAGCCAGCGCGCCTGCGCCATGCGCATCGTCAGGCCGACGATCATCATCGTCACGAAGACCACGACGCCGGTGATCATGTAGAGGTTGAAGGCGGTGCGCGCACCGCCGCCGAGGCGCTCTTCCTCGGGATACAAGGTCGCTGCGGCCATGCTCATTCCCCCTTGGCGGCGATCACTTCGAAGCTGGCCTTCATCGGCCCGTGGCCGATGCCGCAGTACTCCAGGCACTGCACCGTGTAGGTCCCGGGCTGATCGAAGGTATGCAGCAGCTTGTTCGAGTAGCTGGGCATCGCCTGCGTCTGCACGACGATGCGACCCTCGGGCGAGTAGATGGCGAAGCCGTGGTTGACGTCGGCGCTCGTGACGCGGAACTCGACCGCGCTGCCCGCCTGCACGGTCTCGGGCGTGAACTGCCAGGACCACATGCGCGCGACGACATCGACCACCTGCGGCGCACCGAGGTCACCGCTCTGCGCGGGAATCGGGAAGCGGTGCAGCGTGGCCCAGGTGCCGCCGACGAAACCCACGAGCAGCACGCCGAAGAGCCAGCGCCGCAACACGTTGGCCTTGTGCGCCGAACGGCGCGTCGCCTCCGCGTCGGCGACGCGGCCGGACTGGCTGACGACGTACAGAAAGCCCAGCGTCACCAGGCCCATGCCCGAAAGCGCGATCGCCCAGATCGCATCCTGAAGGTCCATGCTCTTCCTCTCCTGTGACTGCGGTACTCCGTTCGACGGGCCATCCCGCACGGCACGCAGGAATGCCGCGGCGGCAGCGTCGACGGCGGCGTGAAGACTCTGCGCAAGCGTCGCTCATGTCAACCGGCAATGCCCGCATGAGACGATGAAGCAACGCCGACGCACCTTCTGCGCATCGTCAATCATGCAACCGTAAAAGGGGCTTGCAGCAACGCACATGCTGCGTTCGACTTCGATCATCGTTGACGCACGACGTCACTTCTTTGGTCGGCGCGTCAGCGCATGCGGGCCTGTCTTGCACGCGTGCGCCTGCCGCACGCGCGGTGCGGCAGGCTGCACGCGACCCGATCAGCTCGCTGCGCCCAGCACCTGTCGCACCGGGACCGCAAAGGTCAGATCGAGCTCCTCGAGCAACGCCATGATGCGCAGGCTGATGCGCTGCTGCGCGTCCATGTAGACCGTGTAGTCGGGCGAGAGCACGTAGTAGACGAGTTCGAACTCGAGGCCCGATTCGGCGAACTTCGACAGGTGCGCACGATCGAGCCGCACGCGTTCGTCGACCTCGATCGCGGCGCGCGTGCCCTCGGCGATGCGCTGCACCTGCTCCCGGGTCGTGCCGTAGGGCACGCGGAAGGTCGACACGATGCGGCGCTCCTGCATGCGGGTGTAGTTGCGGATCAGCTGCTTCAGCAGCTCAGAGTTCGACACCACCAGTTGCTCGCCCGTAAGTGACTGCAGCCGCGTCGTCTTCACGCCGATCCGCGTCACCGTGCCCAGGGCATCGCCGAAGATGATGAAGTCGCCGATCTCGAACGGCTTGTCGAGTGCGATGGCGATCGACGAGAAGAGATCGCCGAGGATGTTCTGCACCGCCAGCGCGACCGCGACCCCACCGACGCCGAGGCTGGCGACGAAGGCCGTGATGTTGACTCCCATGTTGCCGAGCGCGGCCAGCAGCAGCATCGTCCACACGATGGTCTGCAGGATCCAGCTCAGGATGCCCAGCAGCGCGCGGTTGGTATCCCGACCCTGCTCCGGATCGGAGCGCACGCGCAGCCAGAAGCGCACCAGCGCCGTAGCCCAGAGCGCCAGCTGCAGGCCAACCAGAATGAACTCGGCCTGCGCCAGCACCGCAGCCGGTCGCCGCGGCAGCTCCAGCGTTCCCGCCGCCAGCGCCACCGCCAGCAGCAGCAGCACCCAGTACCGCGTCGCTCGCAGCAGTGTCAGGACGAGGTCACGCACGCGCTGGAAGTCGGCGCGTTGCCGCCGGTCCAGGGTGATGACGACGAAGCGCAGCACACCACCGACGATCGCGAGCCCGCCGAGGGCAAGCGCGACGGCGAACACCCATGCCTGCACCGGATTGCCCAGGAACTCCGCCTGATTCCACCAACTCGTCATCACCCTGAACCTCCTTTCACACAGCGCAGCGACCGACCCCGCTGGTCCCGTCGCGATGGCTCATCCTACGCGGCCCCTCGTGCGCGCCGCATACTTCGCCCTCGCTGCCGACGCTGCATCCCGACACGTCGTCTCGCAACTTGATCGATCCCGAGCACCGACCCGCCATGCGCCGCCCCTCCTCCTTCGCACTCGCCCCTCTGTCGCTTGCGCTCTGCGCGCTTCTTGCCATGCCCTCAGACCCTGTCCTTGCCGCCAGCCCACGCCCGCGGGCGGAGATTCCCGCCGAGTTCAAATGGGACTTCAGCCCCATCTACCCCGACTGGGCCGCCTGGGAGACCGGCATGGCGGAGATGGAGCGGCGCATGGACGCCTTCGCCAAGCTCAAGGGCACGCTCGCGCAAGGCCCGCAGGCGCTGCTGGCGGCCTACCGGGAGTTCGACGAGATCGGCAAGCTGCAGTACCGCGTCTACCGCTATCCGCAACTGCAGCGCGACGTCGACACGCGCGAGCAGTCGATCACCGGGCGCTTCCAGCGGGTGGGCGCGCTGTTCGCGAAGTTCGATGCGGCCACGAGCTGGTTCGCCCCCGAGCTGCTGACGCTGCCCGAGGCGACCGTGCGCGGCTGGCTGGACAGCACGCCCGCCCTTGCGCCCTACCGTTTCCCGCTCCTCGACGAATTCCGCAAGCGCGCGCACGTGCTCGACGAGAAGGGCGAACGCATCCTCTCGCTGGCCGGTCCGACCAACCAGGCGCCGCGCACGGTCTACGAGGAACTCTCCACCTCCGACATCCGCTTTCCGACGCTGGAGTTCAGCGACGGCAAGAGCGTCAAGCTCACCCCCGGCGCCTACGCGGCGCTGCTGGAGAGCAACCCGAACCAGGCGGAGCGCGCCCGCGCCGCCGAGGCACACCTGCAGGCCTATGGCGCCAACGCCGCGACCTACGGCGCGATCTACAAGGGCGTGCTCGAGCGCGACTGGTTTGTCGCACAGGCGCGCGGCTTCCCGAACACGCTGCAGGCCGCGCTGTTCGGCGACGCGATCCCGCCGGCGGTGGTCGAGAACCTGGTCGCCGCCACGCGGGCGGGCGCCGAGCCGCTGCGTCGCTACATCCGCCTGCGCAAGAAGCTTCTCGGGCTGGAGGAGTACCACACCTACGACAACTTCCAGCCGCTCTTTCGCGCCGACAAGACCTACCCCTATCCCCAGGCGCGCGTCGAGGTGCTGGAGTCGGTGGCCCCGCTGGGGCAGGCCTACGTCGAGCGCTACCGCCGCTTCGTGCAGGGCGGGCGCATCGACGTCTACGAGAGCGAGGGCAAGCGCTCGGGCGCCTACAGCGCGGGCGTCTACGGCGTCGGGCCCTACCTGCTGCTCAATCACAACGACACGCTGGACGCGATGTTCACGCTCGCGCACGAGGCCGGCCACGCGATGCACACCGTGCTGAGCTACGAGAACCAGCCCTTCGCCACCGCCAGCTACACGATCTTCGTCGCCGAGGTGGCAAGCACGACCAACGAGCGCTTCCTGCTCGAGCACCTGCTGCAGAAGACGAGCGATCCGCGAGAGCGCTTCCTGCTGCTGCAGCACGCGGCCGATCAGATCATGCAGACCTTCTACACGCAGGTCATGTTCGCCGACTTCGAGCTGCAGGCGCACCGCCTGGTCGAGCAGGGCCAGCCGCTCACCGCCGAGGTGCTGGGCGACGTCTACCTGCAGTTGCTGAAGGACTACTACGGCGACGCGCTCACCGTGGATGACTTCTACAAGCACACCTGGGCGCGCATCAGCCACTTCTTCAACTCGCCCTACTACGTCTACCAGTACGCGACCTGCTTCGCCTCCAGCGCGCAGCTCTTCAAGGCGATGACCCTCGGCCCCGAAGCCCAGCGCAAGACCGCCACCGCGCGCTACATCGAGCTGCTTTCCAGCGGCGGCAACGAGCACCCGATGACGCAGCTGCAGAAGGCCGGCGTCGACCTCACGCAACATGCTCCGATCCAGGCGGTGATAGACCAGATGGACGAGTTGGTGACGCGGATGGAGCAGGAGGCCCGGAAGATCCGCTGAATGTCGCGACCGGCTCCGCGACGAGGCTTGGCGCGGAGCCAGCAGCCGACGACACGAGTCCTGACGCAGGCATGAAAACGGCCCGCGAAGGGGCCGTTTTCATGGGTGGAGGCGCGAGCCGGAGTCGAACCGGCCTAGACGGATTTGCAATCCGTTGCATAACCGCTTTGCTATCGCGCCGAGGTCGTCATTGTCGTGAAAAAGGGAAGCCTTGGCTTCCCTCTTTCAAAATGCGTGGAGCGGGAAACGAGTCTCGAACTCGCGACCTCAACCTTGGCAAGGTTGCGCTCTACCAACTGAGCTATTCCCGCATTGCCAGCCTTCAGGCGGCCGATCCAAGGCAGCTTGCGGCTGCCTCTTATCGCCTTCAAGCGAAGACAAAGAGTATATGTCGAAATCGGCGCGACTGACAAGCGTGACTGACGCGCGCCCTGCGTTTGGCCTGCCCCCTGCGCTCAATGCGGCAAAGTGTCGCTGCCGCTGGCGGGGGCTGCTGCCTCGGTGGCCACCGTTGCGCTCGGAGTTGCCGCCGCACCTTCCTCCTCGGGCACGGGCTGCGGGGCACTCTCCAGCGCGATCTCGAGCACACGGTCGATCCAGCGCACGGGAATGATCTCGAGCTGGTTCTTCGCGTTCTCCGGGATCTCCTGGAGGTCCTTGGCGTTCTCCTCGGGGATCAGCACCGTCGTCACGCCGCCGCGCAGCGCCGCCAGCAGCTTCTCCTTGAGTCCGCCGATGGCCGTGACCTCGCCGCGCAGCGTGATCTCGCCGGTCATCGCCACGTCCGCACGCACCGGGATGCCGGTCAGCGCCGAGACGAAGGCGGTGGTCATCGCGATGCCCGCGCTCGGGCCATCCTTGGGCGTGGCGCCGTCGGGAACGTGGATGTGGATGTCGCGCTTCTCGAACAGGTCATCCTTGATGCCCAGACGCCGCGCGCGGCTGCGCACGACCGAGCGCGCGGCCTCGACCGACTCCTTCATCACGTCGCCGAGCTGGCCGGTGCGGATGATGTTGCCCTTGCCCGGCATCACCGCGGCCTCGATGGTGAGCAGGTCGCCGCCGACCTCGGTCCACGCCAGGCCGATGACCTGACCGACCTGGTTCTTCTTCTCGGTGCGGCCGAAGTCGAATTTGCGCACACCCAGGAAGTCGTTGAGGTTGCCCTCGCTGACGACGACCGTGCCCTCGTAGGTCTTCAGTTGCATGCCCTTGACGACCTTGCGGCAGATCTTGGAGATCTCGCGCTCGAGCGAGCGCACGCCGGCTTCGCGCGTGTAGTAGCGCACGATGCCGCGTAGCGCATCATCCGTGATCTCGAGCTCGCCATCCTTGAGGCCGTTGTTCTTCTCCTGCTTGGGCAGCAGGTAGCGCCTGGCGATGTTGAGCTTCTCGTCCTCGGTGTAGCCGGCCAGGCGGATGACCTCCATGCGGTCCAGCAGCGCCGGCGGGATGTTCATCGAGTTCGACGTGGCGACGAACATCACGTCCGAGAGGTCGAAGTCGACCTCGACGTAATGGTCGCTGAAGGTGTGGTTCTGTTCCGGGTCCAGCACCTCGAGCAGCGCCGACGAGGGATCGCCGCGAAAGTCCATGCCGAGCTTGTCGATCTCGTCGAGCAGGAACAGCGGATTGCGCACACCGACCTTGGTCAGGCTCTGCAGCACCTTGCCCGGCATCGAGCCGATGTAGGTGCGGCGATGGCCACGGATCTCGGCCTCGTCGCGCATGCCGCCCAGCGCCATGCGCACGTACTTGCGCCCGGTGGCACGCGCGACGCTCTGGCCGAGCGAGGTCTTGCCCACGCCCGGCGGGCCCACGAGGCAGAGGATGGGGGCCTTCACCTTGTCCACGCGCTGCTGCACCGCCAGGTACTCGAGGATGCGGTCCTTGACCTTTTCCAGGCCGTAGTGGTCCTCGTTGAGAACTTCCTCGGCGAAGGCCAGGTCCTGCTTGACCTTCGACTTCTTCGCCCAGGGCAGGTTGACGAGCGTGTCGATGTAGTTGCGCACGACGGTGGCCTCGGCGCTCATCGGCGACATCAGCTTGAGCTTCTTGAGCTCGGCCTCGCCCTTCTTGCGCGCCTCCTTGCTCATCTTGGCGCCGACGATCTTCTTCTCGAGCTCCTCGAGGTCGGCGCCTTCCTCGCCGTCGCCCAGCTCCTTCTGGATCGCCTTCACCTGCTCGTTGAGGTAGTACTCGCGCTGGCTCTTCTCCATCTGGCGCTTGACACGGCCGCGGATGCGCTTTTCCACCTGCAGGATGTCGACCTCGTGCTCGAGCAGCTCGAGCAGCTTCTCGAGGCGCTTGGCGACGTCGAAGAGGTCGAGCACCGACTGCTTGGCCTCGAGCTTGAGCGGCAGATGCGCGGCGATGGTGTCGACCAGGCGTCCCGCATCGTCGATGCCCGAGATGCTCGTCAGGATCTCGGGCGGAATCTTCTTGTTGAGCTTCACGTACTGGTCGAACTGCTGCGTCACGGCGCGCCGCAGCGCCTCGACCTCGGACGACGGCTCCGTACCCGGCGGCACGGGAACCACCTCGCCGACGAAGTAGTCGTCGCGCTCGGTCACCAGGTTCGTCGTTGCGCGCTGCACGCCCTCGACGAGGACCTTGACGGTGCCGTCGGGCAGCTTGAGCATCTGCAGGATGGTCGAGACGCAGCCGATCTCGAACATGTCGTCGGCCTTGGGCTCGTCCTTGCCGGCCGCCCTCTGGGCGACCAGCATGATCTGGCGGCCGGCCTCCATCGCCGCCTCCAGCGCCTTGATCGACTTCGGTCGACCGACGAAGAGCGGGATGACCATGTGGGGGAACACGACCACATCGCGCAGCGGCAGCAATGGCAGCGTGATCGGCTCAGCGGGAAGCGGGGGCGTAGCGGACATGAAAGGCCTCTCCTTCAGGTGCCCACATGGGCCCCGAGCGGCGAATTGCAAGACGGGCACCGCGGCTGGGCCGGCCCAATCGGCCGGACGGTCGCGGGCGGCAGGCTCAGGCGCTGGCCTTGACCTGCTGCTCCCGGTACACGAGCAGGGGCATCGCCCCGTCCTCGATGTTGTGCTCGTCGATCACCACCTTGGCCACGCCGTCCAGCGTCGGCAACTCGAACATGGTGTCGATGAGGGCGTGCTCCATGATCGAGCGCAGCCCGCGCGCCCCGGTCTTGCGCGCCAGCGCCTTGCGCGCGATCGCCGACAGCGCGGACGGCCGGATCTCGAGTTCCACGCCATCCATGCCGAGCAGCTTCTGGTACTGCTTGACCAGGGCGTTCCTGGGCTCCGTGAGGATCTGGATCATCGCCTCTTCGGTCAGCTCGGCGAGCGTGGCGACGACCGGCAGACGGCCGACGAGCTCGGGAATGAGGCCGAACTTGATCAGATCCTCGGGTTCGACCTCGCGGAAGAGTTCGCCCACGCGCTTCTCGGTCTTGCTGTGAACACTCGCGCCGAAGCCGATTCCCGACTTCTCGCTGCGGTCGCGGATCACCTTCTCGAGACCGTCGAAGGCGCCGCCGCAGATGAAGAGGATGTTCGTCGTATCGATCTGCAGGAAATCCTGGTTCGGGTGCTTGCGTCCGCCCTGCGGCGGCACGCTGGCCAGCGTGCCTTCGACCAGCTTCAACAGCGCCTGCTGCACGCCCTCGCCCGAGACATCGCGCGTGATGCTCGGGTTGTCGGCCTTGCGGCTGATCTTGTCGATCTCGTCGATGTAGACGATGCCGCGCTGCGCGCGCTCGACGTCGTAGTTGCAGTTCTGCAGCAGCTTCTGGATGATGTTCTCGACATCTTCGCCGACGTAGCCGGCCTCGGTGAGCGTCGTCGCATCGGCGATCACGAAAGGCACGTTGAGCAACCGCGCCAGCGTCTGCGCCAGCAGCGTCTTGCCCGATCCGGTCGGGCCGATGAGGAGGATGTTGCTCTTCGTCAACTCGACCTCGTCCTTGCTCGCGGCAAGGTGCTTGAGGCGCTTGTAGTGGTTGTAGACGGCCACCGAAAGCGCGCGCTTGGCCGCATCCTGGCCGATCACGTACTGGTCGAGGCTGGCCTTGATCTCGCTGGGCACCGGCAAGTCGGTCTTCGCGTGGCGGCCGGCGCCCGGATCGGCGGGCACCTCGTCACGGATGATGTCGTTGCACAGCTCGATGCACTCGTCGCAGATGAAGACCGACGGGCCGGCGATGAGCTTCTTCACCTCATGCTGGCTCTTGCCGCAGAAGGAGCAATAGAGCACCTTCTCGGCGGAGGATCCCTTTTTCTCGGCCATGGATACGTGGGTCTCTGCAGGGGTAGCAGGGGATGCGGCCCATCATAGACCAATCCCCAGGAGGCACCGGAGGCGGAAAAGAACGGCCATGCGGCCCTTGCAGGACGCTTCGCGCCGCACCGCAGCGATCCCGCGCACGCCCCGGGCAGCGCAGCGGCGAAGCGCCGCCGCGACACCCCGCGGCGACGCTCAGGCGCGCTTGTCGAGCACCTGGTCGATGAGGCCGTAGTCCTTGGCCTCGGCCGGATTCATCCAGTAGTCGCGCTCCATGTCGGCGGCGATGCGCTCGACGCTCTGGCCGGTGCGCTCGGCATAGATGCGGTTCAGTTGCTCGCGCGTCTTGATGATCTCGCGCGCCTGGATCTCGATGTCGGTGGCCTGGCCCTGCGCGCCGCCGCTGGGCTGGTGGATCATCACGCGCGCATTGGGCAGCGCGAAGCGCTTGCCCTTGGCGCCGGCCATGAGCAGGAAGCTGCCCATGCTGGCCGCCATGCCCAGGCACAGCGTCGAGACGTCGGGCTTGATGAAGTTCATCGTGTCGAAGATCGACAGCCCGGCACTGACGCTGCCCCCGGGTGAGTTGATGTAGAGGAAGATGTCCTTGTCCGGGTTCTCGCTCTCGAGGAACAGCAGTTGCGCCACCACCAGGTTGGCGGTGGCGTCGTTGACCGGCCCGACCAGGAAGACGATGCGCTCGCGCAGCAGCCGGCTGAAGATGTCGTAGGCGCGCTCGCCCCGGCCCGACTGCTCGATCACGATGGGCACCATGCCCAAGCCCTCGATGTCCTGCACGCTCATGAATGCCTTTTCGCTTCGGATACTGGAGCCGATGATAGGCGGCCCCCGGTTCAGACGCCGACCATCAACTCGTCGAACGGCATGGCCTTGTCGACCACCTTGACCTGGCCGAGCACGTGCTCGGTGACGTTGTTCTCGACCACCACCGCCTCGACGCCGGCCATGCGCTCGCGGTCACCGAGGTACCAGCGCATGACCTCGGCGGGCTTCTCGTAGCTCTGGCTGAGCTCCTCGATGTGCGCCTGCAACTGCTCGGGCCGCGCCTGCAGGTTGTGGCGGCGCACCAGCTCGCCCACCACGAGACCCAGGCGCACGCGGCGCTCGGCCTGCGCCTGGAAGGCATCGGCGGGGATCGGCACCGTGTCGGCGTCCTTCACGCCACGCTGCTTGAGGTCCGCGCGCGCGGCTTCGACCATGCGCTCGGCCTCCGCGGCCACCAGCGCCTTGGGCAGCTCGAGCTCGGACGCCTTCAGCAGCGCATCCATCACCGCGCCCTTGTTGCGCGCCAGCACGCGGTACTTGACCTCGCGTTCGAGATTCTTCTTCACATCGGCCCGCAAGCCCGCCACCGTGGCCTCCTTGATGCCCAGCGACTTGGCGAAGGCGTCGTCGACCACGGGCAGGTGCTGCGCCTCGATCTTCTTCATCGTGACGAGGAAGTCGGCCTCCTTGCCGGCGACGTCCTGGCCGTGGTAGTCCTCGGGGAACTGCAGCGCGAAGGTCTTGCTCTGCCCGACCTTCATGCCGCGCACGGCCTTGTCGAACTGTTCGAGCATCTGGCCTTCGCCGACGAGGAACTGGAAGTCCGCGGCCTTGCCGCCGGCGAAGGGTTCGCCGTCGATCTTGCCCTCGAAGTCGATCGTCACGCGATCGCCCTCGGCGGCCTCGTCGCCCGCACCGCGCAGGCCGAAACTGCGGCGCTGACGCCGCAGGATCTCGACCGTGCGGTCGATCGCCGCCTCGGTCACCTCGGCACTGATGCGTTCGACCTCGACGCCGGAGAAGTCGCCGATGCTCACCTCGGGGTAGACCTCGAAGGTGGCATCGAACACCATCTGCCCCTCGGGCGCCTCCTCCTTCTGCGCGATGCGCGGCGCACCCGCCACGCGCAGCTGGGCTTGCGAAGCGGCGTCGGCGAAGGCGCGCCCGACCTTGTCGTTGACGACCTCGTACTGCACCGAATAGCCGTAGCGCTGCGCGACCACGGACATCGGCACCTTGCCCGGGCGGAAGCCGTCGGCACGCACCGTGCGGGCCAGGTGTCGCAGGCGGTTCTGGACCTCGCTTTCGATGTCGCCTGCGGGCAGCGACAGCGTGATGCGACGTTCCAGTTTCTCGAGGGTTTCGACGTTGACGGCCATGATGTACGAAAGGATGGATCGTGATGGGTGTGGTGCGCGGGGCCGGACTCGAACCGGCACGCCGGTGAGGGCGTCAGGACCTAAACCTGGTGCGTCTACCAATTTCGCCACCCGCGCGATGGGTGGTGCCTGCTGACGGCGAGCGGCGCGGGCAGTCCAATTGACTACCCTCGCCGTGGTAAACGCGTGATTTTAGCGTCGCTTGGCGGAGCAACCCCAGCGCCGCGCGACAATGTGCCCGTGAGCGTCGATCACTACGAGAACTTTCCCGTTGCATCGCTGCTGTGCCCACCGCGGCTGCGCCCGGCGGTGGTGGCGATCTACGGCTTCGCGCGCACCGCCGACGATCTCGCCGACGAAGGCAGCGCGGCGCCCGAGGCCCGCCTGGCCGAACTGGCAACCTACCGCGCCGAGCTCGACGCGATGCTGGAGGGTCGCCCAGGCGGCGGACGCTGGCGCGGGGTGTTCGAACCGCTGGCGCGCGCGCACGCGCAGCACGCGCTGCCCCGCCGCCTGCTGCACGACCTGCTCGACGCCTTCGAGCAGGACGTGCGCAACCCGCCCTACCCCGATCGCCAGGCGCTGCTTGACTACTGCGAGCGCTCGGCCAACCCGATCGGGCGCCTGCTGCTGCATCTCTACGGCATCGGGCAGCGCGAGGATCTGGTTCGCGCCGACGCCATCTGCACCGCGCTGCAGCTGATCAACTTCTGGCAGGACCTCGGGCGCGACCAACCGCGCGGGCGCAACTACCTTCCCGCCAGCGACCTGGCGCGCCACCGCGTCGCGCCGATCGGACCAGAGCCGCTGCGCGACGGGCCGGCGCTGCGCGCCTGCGTGCACGAACTCTGCGACTGGGCGGCGACGCTGATGCGCCGAGGCGCGCCGCTGGCACTGCGCCTGCCCGGACGCGCCGGCTGGGAACTGCGCCTCGTGGTGCAGGGAGGCCTGCGCATCCTCGAGAAGATCGAACGCCTGCAGCACGGCACGCTGCACGCCCGACCCACGCTCGGCAAGCGCGACCTGCCGCTGCTGCTGTGGCGTGCCCTGCGCATGGGCAGCAGGCGGCCTGCATGACGCCCGAGGCCTACGTGCAGCAGAAGGCCGCCGGCAGCGGCTCGTCCTTCTACTACGCCTTCCTCTTCCTGCCCCCGCCGCAACGCGCGGCGATCACCGCGTACTACGCCTTCTGCCGCGAGGTCGACGACGTCGTCGACGAGGTCGGCGACTGCGGCGTGGCCGCGGCCAAGCTGCAGTGGTGGCGCGGCGAGGTCGACGCCCTCTTCGCGGGCGCGCCGACCCACCCGGTGCTGCAGGCGTTGCAGCCGCACCTGCAGTCCTTCGGCATCGAGGCCAGGCACCTTGGCGCCGTCATCGACGGCTGCCAGGTCGACCTCGAGCAGTCGCGCTTTGCCGACTTCGCCTGCCTGGCCTCCTACTGCCACCTCGTTGCCGGCGTCGTCGGCGAGGCTGCCGCGCGCATCTTCGGCCACAGCGCGCAGGCCACGCTGCAGTACGCGCACAAGCTGGGCCTGGCGATGCAGCTCACCAACATCATCCGCGACGTCGGCGAGGACGCGCGCCGCGGACGCATCTATCTGCCGCTCTCCGAGCTGCAGGCGCACGACGTGAAGGCCAGCGAGATCCTCGCGCGCGAGGCGCCCTGGGGCTACAGCGAACGCTTCGAGGCGCTCATGCGCAAGCAGGCAGCGCGCGCGCACGCGACCTTCGACGAGGCGCTTGCGCTGTTGCCCGAGGTCGACCGCCAGCGGCAGATTCCCGGGCTGATGATGGCCAACATCTATCGCGCCCTGCTGCGCGAGATCGAGGGCCAGGGCTTCAAGGTCCTGCATCAGCGCACCTCGCTCACGCCCTTGCGCAAGCTGTGGATCGCCGCGCGCACGCGCTGGCGAGGTCGATGAGCGCTCGCGCGCAGAAGGCTTGCGCCAGGCCGGGCGCTCAGCCCCTTGCACCCACGGCGAGGTTGGCGGTCGTCGGTGGTGGCTGGGCCGGCCTGAGCGCCGCGGTCGAGGCCACGCTTGCCGGCCATCGGGTGAGCGTGTTCGAGATGGCGCGCCAATGGGGCGGCCGCGCGCGCAGCCAGGAGGGCAGCGGTCTTGACAACGGCCAGCACATCCTGCTGGGCGCGTGCAGCGCCGTGCTCGCGCTGATGCAGCATGTGGGCGTCGATCCGCAGCAGGTGCTGCTGCGGCGGCCGCTGGCGCTCTCCTGGGCCGATGGCCGCGGCCTGGAGCTGGCGCCAGGGGCGCCAGCCTGGGCCTTCGCGCGTGCGGTGCTGCGCTGCCGGGCCTGGTCGCTCGCCGAGCGCCTGCACCTGCTCGCGCGCTGCATCGGCTGGCTCGGCAGCGGCTTTCGTTGCGCCCCCACCCTCACCGTCGACGCCTTGTGCGCGCGCCTGCCGGCATCGGTAAGGCGCCTGCTGATCGACCCGCTGTGCGTGGCGGCGCTGAACACGCCGGCGCGTGAAGCCAGCGCGGCGGTCTTCCTGCGCGTGCTGCGGGACGGGCTGCTCGGCGGCCCGGGCGCCAGTGACCTGCTGCTGCCGCGGCGCCCCTTGCGCGAGTTGCTGCCCGCGCCCGCCACGCGCTGGCTGGCGGCGCAGGGCGCCGAGCTCCACCTCGGCCGACGCGTGCAGGTGATCGATGGCGACGGTGCCGCCTGGTGTGTCGACGGCGAGCGCTTCGACGGCGTCATCCTCGCCGCGTCGGTCGCCGAGGCGGTGCGGCTGGCGCAGCCACATGCTCCGGCTTGGGCGAGCGCCGCCGCGGCGCTGCGCCACGAACCCATCGTCACCGTCTACGTCCGTGCCGAAGGCGCGCGCTTGCCGCTGCCGATGCTGGCCATGGCCGAAGGTCCGCAGGCACCGGCCCAGTTCGTCTTCGACCACGGCCGCATCGGCGTCTTGCCGGGGCGCTTCGCCTTCGTCGTCAGCGGCGCCGCGCAATGGGTCGAGCGCGGGCTGGAGGCCACCGGCACGGCAGTCCTTGGCCAGGCGTCACGCGAGCTCGCGCACTGGCACTGGCCCGCCGCCACGGCCTCGGTGCAGGCGGTGATCGCCGAGCGCCGCGCGACCTTTCGCAGCACGCCGGGCCTGCGGCGCCCGCCCGCGACCATCGCGCCCGGCCTCGTGGCCGCCGGGGATTACGTCGAGGGCCCTTATCCGGCGACGCTCGAAGGCGCAGTCCGCGCGGGCCAAGCGGCGGCGGTGGCAGCCTGCACTTCCACCATGCAAAATAGCGTCTCACCCGTCCGCAAGCCCGCATGAGCCGCACGAACCCGAGCACCCCGACCATCCAGGTGATCGAGCGCATGCTCGCGGTCCTGGACGCGCTGGCCGCGCAGCCCGACCCGTTGCCGCTCAAGGAGATCAGCGAGCGCACCGGGCTTCACCCCTCGACGACGCATCGCATCCTCAACGATCTCGCGGTGGGGCGCCTGGTCGATCGGCCGCACGCCGGCACGTATCGCCTCGGCATGCGACTGCTGGAGCTGGGGAATCTGGTGAAGGCGCGCCTGGACGTGCGCGAGGCAGCCATGGCGCCGATGCGCGAGCTGCACAAGCTCACGCACCAGCCCGTCAACCTCTCGATGCGTCAGGGCGACGAGATCGTCTACGTCGAGCGCACCTACAGCGAGCGCTCGGGCATGCAGGTGGTGCGCGCCGTCGGCGGTCGCGCACCGCTGCACCTGACCTCGGTGGGCAAGCTCTTCCTCGCTTACGACGACCCGCAGCGCGTGCGCGGCTATGCCACGCGCACCGGTCTGGCCGGACACACGCGCAACAGCATCACCGAACTGCCGCGGCTGGAGCGCGAGCTGGGCCTGGTGCGACGCGTCGGCGTGGCGCGTGACGACGAGGAGCTCGAGCTCGGCGTGCGCTGCATGGCGGCCGGCATCTTCGACGATCAGGGACAACTGATCGCCGGGCTTTCGCTCTCGGCGCCGACCGACCGCATGGAGGAAGGCTGGGTCGAGAAGCTGAAGTCGACGGCGGCGCAGATCTCCGTCTCGCTCGGGCACCGGCCCGAGCGAGCCCCCTGAGAACCCTGCGCTCGGCGGCTCGGCCGTTCAGGGTTCAGCCGCCGCGCTCGATCGCCCCGACCGTGGCGGCCCCGGTATGCTCGAGCAACCAGCGCCGGATGCGCTCGGCATCGCCCAGGCGGGAGTACTTGCCGGCGGAATCGAGCAGCACCATGATCAGCTTGCGGCCTGCGAGTTCGGCCTGCATCACCAGGCAGCGCCCGGCCTCGACGATGTAGCCCGTCTTCTGCAGTCCGATGTCCCAGCTTGGGTTGCGCACCAGCCGGTTCGTGTTGCGGAACTCCTGCATGCGTCGACCAACCTCGAACTCCGCGCCGGGCGAGGTCGAGAGCTCGCGGATCAGCGGCTTCTCGTACGCCGCCTTGACCAGCAGCGAGAGGTCGCGCGCGCTCGAACGGTTCTTGCTGGACAAGCCGGTAGGCTCCACGTAGTGCGTGTCCGTCATGCCCAGAAGCTTCGCGGTCGCGTTCATCGCGGCAACAAACGCCGGCAACCCTCCGGGGTAGTGGCGCCCGAGCGCGTTCGCAGCCCGGTTCTCGGAGGACATCAGCGCCAGGTGCAGCATCTCGCCGCGCGTGAGCCGCGTCCCTACCGAAAGGCGCGAGCGACTGCCCTTCTCCGTGTCGATGTCTTCGGCGCTCACCGTCAACGGTTCGTCCAGATCCTGGCCGCCCTCGGTCACCACCATGGCCGTCATCAGCTTGGTGATCGAGGCGATCGGCAGCACGGCGTCCGGGTTCTTGCTGAACAGGACCTGGTCGGTGTCTTGGTCGATGACGAACGCGACGCTGGACTTCAAGTCGAGCGGATCGTCGGTCGCGTGCAGGCCCTGCAGTTCGCCGATCGACGGCCGGTGCGGCACCGTCTTCACCGCCGCGCGACGCGTGCTCGGCTTGCTGCGCGCGGCCCGGTTGGCTTTGGCCTGGCGCACGCTCTTGCCCGCAGTGGGACGTTCGGCGCTGCGCTGCGAGGCCTTCGCGCTGCGCGGTGCGGCGCTCGCAGCCATCGACAAGGCCAGGGCGAACACCCCGAGCACCCACCACCACGATCTCAGGCCTCGGGCACTGCGCACCTTCAATCCCTCACAACGTCGACCAGGTGCGAAGGCTAACTGAAATGTCGACTCCAATCAAACACTTGCAGAGGGTATTTCAAGTGCTTTTCGAAAGATGCCCGGCCCACCCCCGCAAGACGGGGGCGGGCGTTCGGCAGGCGAGCGGGTCCACGCGGGTGGACCCGCACGTCCTGCCTCACCCCTGGGCGGCGACGCGGTCGGTCTGGGAATGCAGCTTGGAAAGCGCCGCCAGATAGGCCTTGACCGAGGCGATGATGATGTCGGGGTCGGCACCCACGCCGTTGACGATGCGGCCGCTGTGCTGCAGGCGCACCGTCACCTCGCCCTGCGACTCCGTGCTGCCCGAGGTGATGGCGTTGACGGAATAGAGCACCAGTTCGGCCCCACTTTGCACCTTGGACTCGATCGCCTTCAGGCAGGCATCGACCGGGCCGTTGCCCTGCGCCTCGGCGCGGAATTCGGTCGCTCCGGCGACGAAGACGACCTCGGCCTGCGGGCGCTCCCCGGTCTCCGAGCGCTGGCTCATCGCCACCAGCCGGTAGTGCTCGATCTCGCTGGTCACGCTCTCGTCGCCGACGAGGGCGATGATGTCCTCGTCGAAGATTTCGCTCTTGCGGTCGGCGAGATCCTTGAAGCGCGCGAAGGCTGCATTGATCTCGGCCTCGGACTCCAGCTCGATGCCCAGCTCCTGCAGCCGCTGCTTGAAGGCGTTGCGGCCGGAGAGCTTGCCCAGCACGATCTTGTTGGCGCTCCAGCCGACATCCTCGGCACGCATGATTTCGTAGGTGTCGCGCGCCTTGAGCACACCGTCCTGGTGGATGCCGCTCGCGTGGGCGAACGCGTTGGCGCCCACCACCGCCTTGTTGGGCTGCACGACGAAGCCGGTGGTCTGGCTGACCATGCGCGAGGCCGGCACGATCTGCACCGTGTCGATGCCGACCTCGAGGCCGAAGTAATCGCGGCGCGTCTTCACCGCCATCACCACCTCCTCGAGCGAGCAGTTGCCGGCACGCTCGCCCAGGCCGTTGATCGTGCACTCGACCTGGCGCGCGCCGCCGATCTTCACGCCGGCCAGCGAGTTCGCCACCGCCATGCCGAGGTCGTTGTGGCAGTGCACCGACCAGATCGCCTTGTCGGCGTTGGGCACGCGCCCGCGCAAGTCGCGAATGAAGGCGCCGTAGAGCTCGGGGATCGCGTAGCCGACGGTGTCGGGAATATTGATCGTCGTCGCCCCTTCGGCGATCGCCGCCTCGACCACACGGCAGAGGAAGTCGGGCTCGGAGCGGTAGCCATCCTCGGCCGAGAACTCGACATCGGCACACAGATTGCGCGCGAAGCGCACGGCGAGCCGCGCCTGCTCCAGCACCTGCTCCGGCGTCATGCGCAGCTTCTTCTCCATGTGCAGCGGCGAGGTGGCGATGAAGGTGTGGATGCGCGCGCGCGCCGCGCCCTGCAGCGCCTCGGCGGCGCGGCCGATGTCGCGGTCGTTGGCACGCGCAAGCGAGCACACCGTCGACTCCCTGACGACATCGGCGATCGCCTTCACCGCCAGGAAGTCGCCGTTGGATGAGGCGGCGAACCCGGCCTCGATGACGTCCACCCGCAGGCGCTCGAGCTGGCGCGCGATGCGCAGCTTCTCCTCGCGCGTCATCGAGGCGCCGGGCGACTGCTCGCCGTCCCGCAAGGTGGTGTCGAAGATGATGAGCTTGTCGGTCATGGTCTGGCCTTGGCGATGAGGTTTCGCAAGCAGCTTCGGGTAGAAACGCGAACGGCCCGCTGCTGTGCGCTGGCGGGCCGTTGATCGGAATCGGGAGGGGTTGGGAAGCGACCGTCGATCAGTACACCCGCGGCGATACGGCAAGCGCTAGCAGCGCAAGGGGAAGCGGGCGCGACAGGAACGACATGCGCGAAATGTAGCACGTCGCACACGAGGCTTCGGCGCCGCGCGGCGGCGCCGGTTGCCGCGCCTCAGGGATGCAGGCCCTTCTCCTCCGGTTCGTCGATCGAGGTGGCGATCACGCTCACCGGCTTGCCCTTGAACTTGCGCCAGGCGTAGACCCCGTAGCCGGAGATCCCGTAGGCGCAGAAGATGACGAAGAGCGCACGCGGGGTGTCGAGCGCGATCAGCGCGATGGCCAGCACGATGCCCACCAGCACGACAAACGGCACCGTGCGCCGCCCGCCGACGACCTTGAAACTGTAGAAGGGCGCATTCGTCACCATCGACAGCCCCGCGTAGAGCGTGACGCCGAAGGCCAGCCAAGACAGCCAGGGCGTCTGCGCGACCTGGCGAAAGCCGGCATCGTCCATCACCCATACGAGGCCGACGACCATCGCCGCGGCGGCGGGACTGGGCAGGCCCTGGAAGAAGCGCTTGTCGACGACGCCGATGTTGACGTTGAAGCGCGCCAGCCGCAGCGCCGCGCCGGCGAGGTAGACGAAGGCCGGGATCCAGCCCAGCTTGCCCATGCCCTTGAGCCCCCAGATGTAGACGATCAGCGCCGGCGCGGCGCCGAAGGCGACCATGTCCGAGAGGCTGTCCATCTGCTCGCCGAAGGCGCTCTGCGAATTCGTCATGCGCGCCACGCGGCCGTCCAGGCTGTCGAGAATGGCGGCGACGAAGATGGCGATGCACGCCGCCTCGAAGCGCCCGTTCATCGCCATCACGATGCCGTAGAAGGCCGAGAACAGGGCCGCCAGCGTGATCGCGTTCGGGAGCACGTAGATGCCCTTGCGTCGCGGGCGCACGACCTCGCTGGGCTCCTTGGGCATGAGCTCGGAGGGTTCGTTCATGGCGAGGAAGGATAGCGCAGGGGCGTCAAGCCCAGACGCGCGCACGCGCGAAGGCCGCGCGAACGCGGCCCTGCGGTGTCCTGGACATCGGCGCCATGCGCGGCGCAGCGCCGGAGCGCGGGCCTGCGCGCGCAGATCGGTACGGCTCAGTTGCGCGAGCGGTCGACCAGCTTGTTGGCCTTGATCCACGGCATCATCGCGCGCAGCTTCTCGCCCACGACCTCGATGCTGTGCTCGGAGGTGAGGCGACGGCGCGACAGCAGCGTGGGCGCGCCGGCGCGGTTCTCGAGGATGAAGCTCTTGGCGTACTCGCCGGTCTGGATGTCCGCCAGCGCCCGGCGCATCGCGGCCTTGGTCTCTTCGTTGACGATCTTCGGCCCGGTGACGTATTCGCCGTACTCGGCGTTGTTGCTGATCGAGTAGTTCATGTTCGCGATGCCACCCTCGTAGATGAGGTCGACGATCAGCTTGAGCTCGTGCAGGCACTCGAAATAGGCCATTTCCGGCGCGTAGCCGGCCTCGACCAGGGTCTCGTAGCCCGCCTTGATCAGCTCCACCGTGCCGCCGCAGAGCACGGCCTGCTCGCCGAAGAGGTCGGTCTCGGTCTCCTCGCGGAAGTTGGTCTCGATGATGCCGGCCTTGCCGCCGCCGTTGGCCGCGGCGTAGCTGAGCGCGAGGTCGCGCGCCTTGCCCGACTTGTCGGCGTGTACCGCGATCAGGTGCGGCACGCCACCGCCCTGCGTGTAGGTGTTGCGCACCGTATGGCCCGGCGCCTTGGGCGCGACCATCCAGACGTCCAGATCCTCGCGCGGCACGACCTGGCCGTAGTGCACGTTGAAGCCGTGCGCGAAGGCCAGCGACGCGCCCTGGCGGATGTTGGGCTCGACTTCGTTCTTGTAGACGGCGGCGATCTGCTCGTCGGGCAGCAGGATCATGACGACGTCGGCGCCCTTGACGGCCTGGGCGACCTCGGCCACCGCCAGCCCCGCCTTTTCCACCTTGAGCCAGGAGGCACCGCCCTTGCGCAGCCCGACGGTGACCTTGACGCCGCTGTCGGCGAGGTTCTGGGCGTGGGCATGGCCCTGCGAGCCGTAGCCGACGATGGTGACCTTCTTGCCCTTGATGAGGCTGAGGTCGGCGTCCTTGTCGTAGTAGACCTTCATGGTGTTCTCCGTGTTGTTGCGTGGGTTTGGCTGCAGGGTCAGACGCGCAGGATGCGTTCGCCGCGGCCGATGCCGCTGGCGCCGGTGCGCACGGTCTCGAGGATCGACGCGCGATCGATGGCGACGAGGAAGGCATCGAGCTTGCCCGAGTCGCCGGTGACTTCGATGGTGTAGCTCTTCTCGGTGACGTCGACGATGCGGCCGCGGAAGATGTCGGCCATGCGCTTCATCTCCTCGCGTTCCTTGCCCACGGCGCGCACCTTCACGAGCATCAGCTCGCGCTCGGTGTAGCTGCCCTCGGTCAGGTCGACGACCTTGACGACCTCGATGAGGCGGTTCAGGTGCTTGGTGATCTGCTCGATCACCTCGTCCGAGCCGGTGGTGACGATGGTCATGCGCGACAGCGACGCGTCCTCGGTCGGCGCCACGGTCAGGCTCTCGATGTTGTAGCCACGCGCGGAGAACAGGGCGACCACGCGCGAGAGCGCACCGGGCTCGTTCTCGAGCAGCACGGCGATGATGTGTTTCATGGGGGTTCCTCGCGGGCCGGGCGCCTGTCGTGCCGGCAGCGGTAACCGCCGGTCCAGGTGCACGACCCCTTGGGGTTGAGCGGGAAGAACGTCGGCGGGTCCGGATCGACCCGCCCTGTGCGTGCACCCTCCCCGGCGCCGCCCGCCGCGCGGCGGTGACCGCGCGGCGCCGACGCCGGTTCAGGCGCTCACAACTCCTCGGAGCGCAGCAGCATCTCGGTGATGCCCTTGCCTGCCTGCACCATCGGCCAGACGTTCTCGGTCGGGTCGGTGCGTACGTCCAGGAAGACGGTGCGGTCCTTGAGCCGGATCGCCTCGCGCAGGGCCCCCTCGACGTCGCCGGGCTTCTCCACCAGCAGGCCGACGTGACCATAGGCTTCGGCCAGCTTGACGAAGTCCGGCAGCGCGTCCATGTAGGAGTGCGAGTAGCGGCCGCCGTACTGGAGCTCCTGCCACTGCCGCACCATGCCGAGATAGCGGTTGTTGAGCGCGACGATCTTCACCGGCGTGTTGTACTGGCGGCAGGTGGAGAGCTCCTGGATGCACATCTGGATGCTGCCCTCGCCGGTGATGCAGAACACGTCCGATTCCGGTCTGGCCAGCTTGATGCCCATCGCGAACGGCAGGCCCACGCCCATCGTGCCCAGGCCGCCGGAGTTGATCCAGCGTCGCGGCTCCTCGAAGCGGTAGTACTGGGCCGCCCACATCTGGTGCTGGCCGACGTCGGACGTGATGTAGGCGTCCTGCCCCTTCGTGAGCTCGCACAGCTTCTCGATCACCGCCTGCGGCTTGATCACCTCGCCGCTCGGGCGATAGACCAGGCAGCGCCGCTTGCGCCACTCCTCGACCTGACCCCACCAGGCCGCCAGGGCCGGTGCGTCGGGCCGCGCCTGCACGTCGCGCAACTGCGCGATCAGTTCCTGCAGCACGTCCTTCACGTCGCCGACGATCGGGATGTCGACCTTCACGCGCTTGGAGATCGAGGACGGATCGATGTCGATGTGGATGATCTTGCGCTCGACCTTGGCGAAATCCGCGGTGTTTCCGATCACGCGGTCGTCGAAGCGCGCGCCCACCGCAAGCAGCACGTCGCAGTGCTGCATCGCGTTGTTGGCCTCGTAGGTGCCGTGCATGCCCAGCATACCGAGGAAGCTCGGATGGCTGGCGGGGATCGCGCCCAGGCCCATCAGCGTGCTGGTCGCCGGGCAGCCCATCATGTCGAGCAGCTCGCGCAGCTCTGCCGCCGCGCCGCTGGCGATGACGCCGCCGCCGGTATAGATGTAGGGCCGCCTGGCCTGCAGCAGCAGCTGCACCGCTTTGCGGATCTGACCGCCGTGGCCTCGGCGCACCGGGTTGTACGAGCGCATCTCGATCGACGCCGGGTAGGCGAACGCGGCAGTGGCCACCGAGACGTCCTTCGGGATGTCGATCACCACCGGTCCAGGGCGGCCGGTGCGCGCGATGTGAAAGGCCTTCTTCACCGTCAGCGCCAGATCGCGCACGTCCTTCACCAGGAAGTTGTGCTTGACCACCGGACGCGTGATGCCCACGGTGTCACACTCCTGGAACGCATCCAGGCCGATCGCGGGCGTGGGTACCTGGCCGCAGAGCACGACCATCGGCGTCGAGTCCATGTACGCGGTGGCGATGCCGGTCAGCGCGTTGGTGACGCCCGGTCCGGAGGTGACGAGGCACACACCGACCTCGCCGGTGGCGCGCGCGTATCCGTCGGCGGCGTGCGCCGCCGCCTGCTCGTGGCGCACGAGGACGTGGCGGATGCTGTCCTGCTTGAACAGCTCGTCGTAGATATAGAGCACCGCGCCGCCGGGATAGCCCCAGACGTACTTGACGCCTTCGGCCTGCAGGCAGCGGATGAGGATTTCCGAGCCGTTGAGCTCGGGCGGGGGTGTTTGCGGTGGTGCCGAAGCGGCACGCTTGACTTCCGCGGCAGACATGTCCATGAAGAAGAACCTCTGTGAATTTCTCTGACGAAAAACCATCGGTGCGCCTCGGTCGCGTTCTCTTGAAACGGCTTCGGCACCTGCGCGATCGAATCGCCGCCGCCCAGGTCGAACGGCTGGCATAGGATCCCTGGGGAACGTTGTGCGAAGCAGCATTATTGCACCGGCTGCGCCGCTCGCGGGGCACGGACAGGGGGTCCGGCGCGCTCGCCGATAATCCGCGCCGGTTCACGAGGCTGGCGCCTGCGGGCGCCGGTACAACACGCATTGGCCAGCGACAAAGAACTCTCCGACTTCCTGAAAAGCGTCGAGAAGCGCGCATTCAAGCGCACCGTGTACGCGGTGCGCGACGACGAGGCGGCGCTGGATATCGTTCAGGATTCGATGATCCGCCTGGCCGAGCGCTACGCCCAACGCCCGCCCGCCGAGTGGCCGCTGCTGTTCCAGCGCATCGTCACCAATGCCACGCTGGACTGGTTCCGCCGGCAGAAGGTGCGCAGGGCGGTGCTGCAGAATTTCTCGGACTTCGCACGCGACGACGATTCCGACGAGTTCGACCTGCTGGGTGCGCTGAACGCCGTGGAGGGCGCGCTGGGGGCCGAGAGTGCCGCCGATTCAGTGGCCCGGGACGAAATCCTGCGCAGGATCGAAGGCCAGATCATGGAGCTTCCCACCCGTCAACGCGAAGCCTTTCTGTTGCGTTACTGGGAGGAGTTCGACGTGGCCGAGACTGCCGAAGTGATGGGCTGCTCCGAGGGCAGCGTGAAGACCCACTGCTCCCGGGCGGTGCAGGCGCTGGCCAAGGCGCTTCGAGCCCAGGGAATCACGCCATGACTGCAACGTCCGATCATTCCGGCGTCCGGCTGGAGAGCCTGCAAGCGCGCCTGGGCGCCCGCTTGGCCGCGGGACTCAGCGAGCGCGCCGCTGCCGTTCCGCATGACATCACCGAGCGCCTGCGCTTTGGCCGCGAGCAGGCGCTGCGTGCGGCGCGGCAGCGCAGGCAGACCACGGTGACCATGCCCGTCGCCGCGGTGGCCGCCGGCACCGCGCGCGATGACCTTCTCGGTCGCGGCGGCTTCTGGTTCGGTCTCGCGGCCGGCGTGCCGCTGGTGCTCCTCATCCTCGGCCTGGTGCTGATCCAGTATTGGGCCTCGCGCGAGCAGGTGCTGGCGGCAGCCGAGATCGACGCGATGCTGCTGTCCGACGATCTGCCGCCCTCGGCTTGGACGGATCCGGGCTTTCGCGAGTACATGAAGGCGCCGAAGCCGTGATGGCGAGGTTGCTCGCGCTGCTGCTGGCAGCAGCCTGGAGCGCCCCGTTGCCGGCACAGTCGCCGGCAACGGTGGCGGCAACTTCCGCACTGCCCCAGTCGCCACAAGAAGGGCCGGCGTGGGCGGAGCTGCCGCCGGCCCAGCAAGTCGCGCTTGCCCCGCTGCGGGCCCACTGGCGCGGCCTGGACGCCGACCGCAAGAAGAAGTGGCTCGCCGTCGCCCAGCGCTTCCCCGGCCTGCCGCCGCAGGAACAGCAGCGGGTCCAGGCGCGGATGACGCAGTGGGCGGCGATGTCCCCAGGGGAGCGCGGTCACGCCCGTCAGAGCTACCAGGAGTTGCGCAACCTTCCCGCGGCCGACCGACAGGCGCTGTGGGAAGCCTACCGCGCCTTGCCGCCCGAGGAGCGACAGGCGCTGGCGCGCCGCGGCGCGCCCAGCGCGCCGGCCGCTGCCGCGGATTCGAAAGCCCCACCCCAGGCGCGCAGGGCGACCCCGGCGCCGACCGCCGCCCGGGCGACTGGCCCCGTCACCGCGCCGCCTGCCGCCAGGCGTCCGCCCCGGCCGTCGTTCGGCGCTGCGCCCAAGGGCGATGAGCGCAAGCGTGCGGTGCCGGTCAACCCGCAGCCCCTTGCGATCAGGCCGGTCACCCCCACCGCGATCCAGGTCAAGCCAGGCGCCACGACCACGCTGATGAACAAGAGCCCCAGCCCACCGCTGCACAACCAGCCCGGACTGCCCAAGATCACGGCCACCCCGGGTTTCGTGGACCCGGACACGCTACTCCCCAACCGGGGGCCGCAAGGCGCGGCGACGATTCGCGTGGCGCCGCAGGCGCCGGCGGCGCGCACGCCGCTCGTCGCGCCCCGGCGGCCGGCGCCGGATGCGAAGCGACGGCCGGCGGCTGCGTCCGACCCGTCGTGAGCGCCACGTCCGTTCCAACGCCGACAACGGCACCGCTGCGGCGGCGCCTTGCGGCATTGCTCTACGAAGGCGTGCTGCTGTTCGGCGTGATGATGGTTGCCGGCTGGGTCTACGCCGCACTGACGCAGCAGCGCCACGCCCTGCAGGGGAAGATCGGGCTGCAACTCTTCCTCGTCGTCGTGCTGGCGCTGTACTTCACGTGGTTCTGGACGCACGGCGGGCAGACCCTGGCGATGCAGACCTGGCGCGTGCGCCTGCTGCGCGCCGATGGCAAGCCCCTGGGCGCAGCACGCGCGCTCGTCCGCTACGCACTGGCGTGGCTGTGGTTCGTGCCCGGCCTGCTTGCCGCCCATCTCGCGGGCCTGACCGGCGGCTGGCCGATCGCCGGCGTCGTGATCGCCGGCATGGCCGTCTACGCGGCGACGACGCGCCTGCAGCCCGACCGGCAGTTCCCGCACGATGCGCTGTGCGGCACGCGGCTCGTCGACGTGCCCCGCGATGCAGGACGCCAGGCACGTTCGAAGCGCCCGTGACACGCCTTCGAGGCGCCGCCTGCGGTAGCAGCCGATGCGACGTCCTCCGCGCGCCTGGTTTGGCACAATCACCCGCCATGCCGCATCCGCACAAGGGCCGTACCGGACTGGACCGGATCCTGCGCGCGACCCGCCACTCCGCCAACGGCCTCGCCGCGGCCTGGCGCCACGAGAGCGCATTCCGGCAGGAGGTCCTGCTCGCGCTGCCCCTGCTGCCCGCAGCGATGTGGCTGGGCACGACGTGGAGCGAACGCGCCCTGCTGGCCGCAAGCGTGCTGCTGGTGCTGGTGGCGGAACTGCTCAACTCGGGCATCGAGGCGGCGATCGATCGCATCTCGCTCGAGCCGCACGAACTCTCGCGCCGCGCCAAGGACTACGGCAGTGCCGCGGTGATGCTCGCGCTGCTGCTGTGCGCAGGCACCTGGGCCGCGGCCTTCTGGACCCGGTTCGCTGCATGAGCGGCGACGCGATCACGCTGTGCGTGTTCTGCGGCTCGCGGCATGGCGCGAAGCCGGTCTACGCCGAAGCGACGCGCGCGGTCGGCACCGCGCTGGCCGAGCGCGGCTGGCAACTCGTCTACGGCGGCGGCAACGTCGGCCTGATGGGCGTGCTGGCCGACGCCGCGCGCGACGGCGGCGCCCGCGTCACGGGCGTGATTCCGCAGTCGCTGATGGCGCGCGAAGTCGGCCATCGCGGTCTCGACGAACTGCTCATCGTGCCCAGCATGCATGCGCGCAAGCGGCGCATGGCCGAGCGCGCCGACGCCTTCCTGGCGTTGCCCGGCGGCCTCGGCACCTTCGAGGAGTTGTTCGAGATCTGGACCTGGCGGCAACTGGGCTACCACCAGCGACCGATCGCGCTGCTGAACACCGCGGGCTACTACGACCCGCTGCTGCGCTTCCTGCAGGACACCGTCGCCCAGGGGTTCGTCACTGCGGCACAGGCCGGGATGCTCCTCGTCGATGACGATCCGCGCGTGTTGCTGGCGCGCATCGGCGAGGCGATGGCCAACGGCAAGCCGCCGCCCGATCTGCGCGACACCTGAGCAGCGCCGCGGACGCGGGTGATGCGCTGCGGGTCGCGCGCCGCCTGCGCGCGCCGGTCAGACCGCAGCTTCGTCGGTCTCGCCGGTGCGGATGCGCACGATCTGGTCGACCTGGGTGACGAAGATCTTGCCGTCGCCGATCTTGCCCGTCCGCGCGGCCTTGACGATGGACTCGATGCAGCGCTCGACGTCGCCATCCTTGACCACCACCTCGATCTTCACCTTGGGCAGGAAGTCGACCACGTACTCGGCGCCGCGGTAGAGCTCGGTGTGCCCCTTCTGGCGCCCGAAGCCCTTGACCTCCGTGACCGTCAGTCCCGAGACGCCGACCTCGCCGAGCGCCTCGCGCACCTCCTCGAGCTTGAATGGCTTGATGATGGCGGTGATCTGTTTCATCTTGTCTCCAGCGCAGCGGTTCGGACTGCGGCAATTTAAGCACGGAACTTCGTGGTGATGGGCTGACGCCAGTCACGCCCGAAGGCGCGTGGCGTGATGCGCACGCCCACCGGCGCCTGGCGGCGCTTGTACTCGCCAAGCCGCACCAGCCGCAGCACCTGCTCGACGACTGCGCGCTCGTGGCCGGCGGCGACGATGGCGTCGATGGCCTCGTCGCCTTCGACGTGGCGCGCGAGGATGGCATCGAGCTCCTCGTAGGGCGGCAGGCTGTCCTGGTCGGTCTGCTGCGGCCTCAGTTCGGCCGAAGGCGCGCGCGTGATGATGCGCTCGGGAATCACCGGCACGGCGCGGCCATCCGGCCCGGCCCGGCGGTTGCGCCAGCGCGCGAGCCGGTAGACCAGGGTCTTGTAGACGTCCTTGATGACGGCAAAGCCCCCGGCCATGTCGCCGTAGAGCGTGCAGTATCCGGTGGCGAGTTCGCTCTTGTTGCCGGTCGTCAGCACGATCCAGCCGGTCTTGTTGGACAGCGCCATGAGCAGCGTGCCGCGGATGCGCGCCTGCAGGTTCTCCTCCGTCGTGTCCGGCGTCAGGCCCACGAACTGCGGTTGCAGCGCCGCGGCGAAGGCGTCGACGAGGGGCTCGATGGCGATCTCCTCGTGGCGCACGCCCAGGTCCTGCGCCATCTCGCGCGCGTCGAGCAGCGAGATGTCGGCGGTGTAGGGCGAGGGCATCATCAGCGTGCGCACGCGCGCCGCGCCCAGCGCGTCGACGGCCAGCGCCAGCACCAGCGCCGAATCCATGCCGCCGGACAGGCCGATGATGACGCCCGCGAATCCGTTCTTGCCGACGTAGTCGCGCACGCCGGTGACGAGCGCCTGCCAGGCCTGCGACTCGAGCTCCGGGAGCGGCTCGACGCCACCCGCGGGGGCACCGGCGGCGTCGCAGTGCAGCGCCAGGCTTTGCTCGACGAAGGCGCCGGCGCGCGCCTGCACCCGGCCCTGCGCGTCGAGCGCGAACGAGGCGCCGTCGAAAACCAGCTCGTCCTGCCCGCCAACCAGGTTGGCATAGACCAGCGGCACGGCATGCGCGCGCGCCAGGCGTGCCATGCGCTGCTCGCGTTCGGCCGCCTTGCCGAGATGAAACGGCGAGGCGTTGAGGACGCACAACAGCTGCGCGCCGGCGGCGCAGGCCAGCCGCGCCGGCTCGTCCGTCCAGACGTCCTCGCAGACGAGCAGACCCAGGCGCAGGCCCTGCACCTCCAGCACCAGCGGCCCGAGGCCGGCGTCGCGCCCGCTGCGGAAGTGGCGACGCTCGTCGAAGACATGGTCATTCGGCAACTCGCGCTTGGCGTAGGTGCCGAGCACCCGGCCTTCGCGGATCACCGAGGCTGCGTTGAAGGCCATCGGCCCGTGCTGCGGCTCCCACTCCGATGCCGCTCTAAGATCGTCATCGACGGCCTGCCGCTTCGCGGGCCGCCAGGGATGACCGACGATCAGATGCAGTCCGGTGCAATCGGCCAGTTCGCGCGCCAGCACGGCCAGCGCGTCGGCGCAGGCGGCGAGGAAGGCCGGGCGCAGCAACTGGTCTTCGGGCGGGTAGCCGCACAAGGCGAGCTCCGGCGCGAGCACGACGTGCGCGCCCTCGGCGTGGGCCTGGCGCGCGATCTGCGCGATGCGCCTCGTGTTCCCGGCCAGATCCCCGACGACGGCGTTGAACTGCGCCACGACGAGCTTCATGCGGCCGGCACCTGAAGGAGGTTCTTCCATTTCGACGGCGAAGTATCGCATCCGGATCCACGCCTCGGCCGCGGCGATCGACGCCGCGGCATGGGACGGCCTGCTGCAATCCCAGGCGCGGCCCACGCCGTTCATGCGCCATGCCTACCTGCATGCGCTCGAGGCCTCCGGCTCGGCCACGCCGCAGACCGGCTGGCAGCCGGCCTGGCTCGCCCTCGAGGACGACGCCGGGATGCAGGCGGCCTGCATGCTCTACCTGAAGACGCATTCGTACGGTGAGTACGTCTTCGACTGGGGCTGGGCCGACGCCTATCGCCGCCATGGCCTGGCCTACTACCCCAAGGCGCTGGTGGCGGTGCCCTTCACGCCGGCGCCGGGCAGTCGCCTGCTGGCCCGCGACGAGACCTGGCGCGAACGGCTGCTGCAGGCGATCGCCGCCTTCGCGCGACGGGCTTCGCTGTCGTCGGCCCATGTGCTCTTCGTCGACGACGTCGACCGCGCCGCCCTGGAGCGCGCGGGCTGGATGATCCGCCCGGGCGTGCAGTTCCACTGGCAGCAGGAGGCCGCGCGGCCGGTGGCCGACTTCGAGCAAATGCTGCAACGCATGCAGCGCGACAAGCGCAAGAAGATCCGCCAGGAGCGCCGCCGCGTCGCCGAGGCGGGCGTACGCTTCAGCATCCACGAGGGCACGGCGATCGACACGCGGCTGTGGGACTTCTTCCATCACTGCTATGCGCTGACCTATCGCGCGCACCGCTCGCAGCCCTACCTCACGCGCGACTTCTTCGCGCGCATGGCGCAGGCGATGGCTGACCACTGGGTGCTCTTTCTTGCACACCGCGACGCTGCGCCGATCGCCTGCTCGCTGATCGCGGTGGACCGCGAGCGACGCGCCGCCTGGGGTCGCTACTGGGGTGCGACCGAAGCCGTCCCCTGCCTGCACTTCGAGGCCTGCTACTACCAGCCGCTGCAGTGGTGCATTGCGCAGGGCATGACGCGCTTCGAAGGCGGTGCGCAAGGCGAGCACAAGATGGCGCGCGGCCTGCTGCCGACGGCCACGGCCTCGGCGCACCTCGTGGCCGATGAGCACTTCGCCGCGGCGATCACCCTTGCCCTGCAGGAGGAGCGGCAGGCACACGCGCTCTACGTCGACGAGCTGCGCGAGCACACGCCGTTTCGCGACGGCAACGCCCCCTGAAGCACAGGCGCGTAAGGCCGGCGCCAGGATCCGCCGCCGGCTCGTGGGAGAATTCACGGTTGCCTGCGGGCCGTAGCGGCATCGCCGTGCCCGCCGTGCAGCGCAATCGCTTGAGGACGCGGCGGTGCCGGTACGGGCCGGCCTGGGCATTCAACCAAGACCCGAGAACGAGGAAGGAGTCCCCTCCATGTCGACGACGATGGCGCTCTACATAGCGCTGGCGTGCGGCCTAGCGGCCGTCATCTACGGCTTCGTCCAGCGCGGCTGGATCCTGAGCCAGGACGCGGGCAACGCCCGCATGCAGGAGATCGCAGGCGCGATCCAGCAGGGGGCCGCGGCCTACCTGGCGCGACAGTACAAGTCCATCGCCATCGTCGGCGTGGTGCTGGCGGTGCTGATCTTCGTCTTCCTCGGCAGCAAGACGGCGGGCGGCTTCGTGCTCGGCGCGGTGCTCTCGGGCGCCTGCGGCTTCATCGGCATGAACGTCTCGGTGCGCGCCAACGTGCGCACCGCGCAGGCCGCCACGAGAGGCATCGGCCCGGCGCTGGACATCGCCTTCAAGGGCGGCGCCATCACCGGCATGCTGGTGGTGGGCCTCGGCCTGCTCGGCGTGGGCCTGTTCTTCCTGCTCATCGGCGGCGTCGAGAAGCCCGACTCCGAGACGCTCAAGCCGCTGCTGGGCCTGGCCTTCGGCGCCTCGCTGATCTCGATCTTCGCGGACCCGCGCAACCCGGCGGTGATCGCCGACAACGTGGGCGACAACGTCGGCGACTGCGCCGGCATGGCCGCCGACCTGTTCGAGACCTACGCGGTGACGCTGATCGCCACCATGGCGCTAGGCGCGCTGATGGTGGTGGGCGGCGGCGGTGCCGCGGTGGTCTACCCGCTGGCGCTGGGCGGCGTGTCGATCATCGCGTCCATCATCGGCTGCTTCTTCGTCAAGGCCAGCCCCGGCATGAAGAACGTCATGCCCGCGCTCTACAAGGGCCTGATCGTCGCCGGCGTGATCTCGCTGATCGCCTTCTACTTCGTCACCACGGCGATGTTCCCGGACGGCGCCGAACTCGCCGGCGGCGACAAGGCAAGCGCGATGGCGCTGTTCGGCGCCTGCGTGGTCGGCCTCGTGCTCACGGCGGCGATGGTGTGGATCACCGAGTACTACACCGGCACCGACTACAAGCCGGTGAAGCACGTCGCGCAGGCCTGCACCACCGGCCACGCCACCAACATCATCGCCGGCATCGGCGTGAGCATGAAGTCCACCGCCTGGCCAGTGATCTTCGTCTGCCTGGCGATCCTCGCCTCCTACGCGCTCGCCGGCCTCTACGGCATCGCCATCGCCGCCACCTCGATGCTGAGCATGGCCGGCATCATCGTGGCGCTGGACGCCTACGGCCCCATCACCGACAACGCCGGCGGCATTGCCGAGATGGCGGAGATGCCCGACAGCGTGCGCGACATCACCGACCCGCTGGACGCCGTGGGCAACACCACCAAGGCGGTCACCAAGGGCTACGCGATCGGCTCGGCGGGTCTGGCGGCCCTCGTGCTGTTCGCCGACTACACGCACTCGCTCGAGGCGCGAGGCATCTCGGCGAGCTTCGACCTCTCCAATCCGAAGGTCATCGTCGGCCTCTTCATCGGCGGCCTGATCCCCTACCTCTTCGGCGCCATGGCGATGGAGGCCGTGGGCCGCGCCGCGGGCTCGGTGGTCGAGGAAGTGCGCCGCCAGTTCCGCGAGATCAAGGGCATCATGGAAGGCAAGGCCAAGCCCGAGTACGGTCGCGCCGTCGACATGCTGACCGGTGCGGCGATCAAGGAAATGATGATTCCCTCGCTGCTGCCCGTGGTGGTGCCGATCATCGTCGGCCTGCTGCTCGGGCCCGAGGCCCTGGGCGGCCTGCTGATGGGCACCATCGTCACCGGCCTCTTCGTCGCCATCAGCATGTGCACCGGCGGCGGCGCCTGGGACAACGCGAAGAAGTACATCGAGGACGGCCACCACGGCGGCAAGGGCAGCGACGCCCACAAGGCCGCAGTCACCGGCGACACCGTCGGCGATCCCTACAAGGACACCGCAGGCCCGGCCGTCAATCCGCTGATCAAGATCATCAACATCGTCGCGCTGCTGATCGTGCCGCTGCTGCCGGCAGCCGGCACGTCCTCCGCGGCGGCCGACACGGCGGCGGCTCCGGCAGCCGCGACCGCCCCGGCGCCGGCGACCGAGGCGCAGCCCGCCGCGGCGGCCGACGCCGCCTCGGTGACGGTCGAAGGCGGCGTGGTCAGGTTCTTCTTCGCCAGCGGCAAGACCGATCTCGCGGACGGCGCCGCCGACGCGCTCAAGGACGTGGTCGCGGGCGTGAGCGAGGGCAAGACGGCGATCGTCAGCGGCTACGCCGACGCCTCGGGTGATCCCGCGGCAAACGAGGAACTGGCCAAGCAGCGCGCCTTCGCGGTGCGCGACGCCCTCGAGGCCGCGGGGGTGGCCGAGGACAAGATCGAGCTGAAGAAGCCCGAGCAGACCACCGACACCGGCGGTGCCGACGCGGCCCGCCGCGTCGAGGTTACGCTGCAGTGACGCAGCAGTGACGCAGCCGCGATGCGCGGCTGCGGCGCACCCCGAATGGCCGGCCACTGCGCCGGCCTTTTCATGGCCGCAACGGAACCCGCGGCGGCGCCGCTACGGGCGTGGGCGCAGGCCCAGATCCCGTCCCTGCGCCTGGGCCGGCGCCGGGATGCCGATGAGGGCCGCCAGCGTTGGCGCCAGGTCGACGACCTCGACGCGCGCGTCCTCCCTCCCCTGACCGACCCAGGCCGGCCCCCAGAACAGCAGCGGCACGTGCGTATCGGCCTCCCGCGGGCTGCCGTGTGAGCTGCCGCCGTCCTGGTAGCTCGCGATCCAGCCCGGCTCCAGCACGGGCTGCAGCGGCGCCGAGCGCTCGGGGTGAAAGGACTTGCGCATCGCCTGCAGGATGGGCGTGGCCGCGTCCGTTGCCAGCAACTGCTCGCGCGTGAAGACTTCGGCCACGCCGGGCTGGCGCAGCAGTTCGGCGCGCGCCGCCGCGAGCACGGCGCCGGCATCGAGGCCGTGTTCGCGCACGCGCGCATCGTCCAGCAGCAGCCCGCCGGCGGAGAAGCCGCGCGCCAGCCTTTGCACTCCGAAGCGCTGACTCAATGCCGCATTCACCGCGGGCAGGGCCTCGCGCTGCTTGAAGCGTCCCGCCGGGCGGCCTTGCGATACCGCCCACTCCGGCGTGTCGGTGAAGCCGTGATCGGCGGTGAGGGCGAGCACATAGCGGTCAGCGCCGAGCATGCGGTCGAGGAAGGCGAAAAAGGCCTGCAGTTGGCCATCCAACTGCAACAGGTGATCGCGCGCCAGCCGCGACTCCGGTCCGAAGAGGTGGTTGATGTAGTCGTGGCTCGAGAGGCTCACGCTCAGGATGTCGATCGCGCCGCGCTGGCCCAGGCGCTCGCCCCGCACCGCCGCGCGCGCAAAGGAAAGCGTCAACTCGTCCATGAAGGGGGAGGCGATCAGGTTGGCGTGGTAGCGCGGCCCGGGCGCGTGCGTCTCGCCGCCGACGACCATCGGCAGCCGCTTGCCGTTGTCGTTGTCGGCCTGCCAGGGCTGGCCGTCGGACACCGCGGTGGCGTAAGCGCAGCCGGCGCTGGCCCGTGGACAGTCGTAGCCGCCGAGCAGCGGCCTCCACGCGCGCTTGAAGTAGGCGGCGGCCGGGCGCGCGGCATTGAAGTCCTGCGCCCACTGCGGCAGCACCTGCATGTAGTAGCTGCTGGTCGAGAACTCGCCGCTCGTGCTCATGTACAGGTAGGCCGTGCCTCGGTGTCCGGCCGGCAGGATCGCGCCGCGATCCTTGGCCGAGATGCCGATCACCTTCGACTGCGGAGCACCCTCACGCAGCACGTCGCCGAGGGTGGGCACGAGCAGGTTGCGCGGGCTCGTTCCGGCCAGCGCTGCGGTCGGGTTGCCGAGGTAGCGGTACGCCGTGTCGCCGGTGTTGTAGACCACTGCGCCCGTGGCCGGGTCGCGCCACTGGTTGCCGATGATGCCGTTGCGCTGCGGGTGGGCGCCGCTCATGATCACCGCGTGCCCGGCCGCCGTGACCGTGTAGCCGTGCCCGTAATGCGCCTGCGCGAACCAGCGACCGCGCTCGAGGAAACGCGCAAAGCCGTCGGGCCCGAGGAACTCGCGCGCCGCCATGATCTGCCGCATCGGCAGGCCGTCGACGGTCACGAGCACGACGAGCCGGGGCGCGGCTGGCGATGCGGCGGCGCGAGGCGGGACATCGGGCCCCTCGAGCGATGCGCATCCGCCCAGGGCCAAGAGGGAAAGGAACTGGCCCAGCAGGCGGCGGCGTGGGGACATCATGAAACTCGAGAGCGCCGACAGGACCACGACCGCGGATCAGCGATCCGGGCGGGAGGCAGCAGGGATCAAGGTGGGATGGATGCTAGTCGCAGGGGCGCAGGCGCCCCTTCAGGCGAACACTTCGTCGAGCCAGTCCATCGACACCGCCGCCGAGTACGCCAAGTTGGCGTTCTGGCAGTGGCCGTCGGCGCCTTCCAGGTCGGTGAACACGTGGCGCGTGGCCGGGCCGCCCACGCCATCGTGAAAGCGCGCGGCCTGCGCCAGGGGCTCGGCTCCTTCGCCGCTGCCCGTCAGCCCGAGCACCGGGCAGCGGATCGCCCGCAGACCCTGCTCGTCCACGCGGAAGTCGCGCAGGCGCAGGTAGGCGCGCTTGAAGCTCTCCTGCCCCAGGCGCACGATGAGATTGCGCATCATCTCGCGCGTCTGCGGCGGGATCGCCTCGGGCGGGATGGCGTCCACGTCGGCCAGGCGGATGTCCTCGGCATCGGACATCTGCGCCGGGTCGAAGCCGGCGAACGAAGCCATGTAGGCATGCAGATCCACGATCGGCGAATTGGCGATCAGCGCGCGGATGCGCGGCTCGTGCGCCGCCATGCGCGTGGCGAAGTAGCCACCAAAGCTGATGCCCATGAGCGCCACGCGGCGCGGGTCCGTGCCGGGGCGGGCGAGCACGTGGTCCAGCGCCACCTTGGCCACGCGCTCGTACTCGGGGATGAAGGCGATGCCAGGATGCAGGCGCAGCGTATCCATCTGCCCCGGCCCGGTGAACAGCATCAGGTTGTAGCCGCGCTCCAGCGCCGCGCGGCCATAGGCCAGCCAGGTCTCCTCCAGCGTGCCGTCGTAGCCGCTGATGATCAGCAGCGTCTTGCCCCGGCGCGCGCGCTGCTGGGGCGCGCGGACGTAGTAGGCGGGCAACGGCGTGTCGCCGAAGGGCAGCGAGAAGGCCTCGAAGGCACCACCGTCCTGCCGCATGGCGGCGAGAAAGCACTCGCGGCTCTTGTGGCCCAGCCGCGCATGCTGGGGGTCGAGCACCCCACAGTAGTACTCGGCCGCACGGTAGCTGTTGCTCGCCACCAGGTACTGGTCGCGTGCGCTGACCGCGTGCCCGCGCCGGGCGCGCGCGGCGGCATCCTGCTCCTGGCGCGCGCCCGCGGCCGCGAACTCCGCCACCCAACTCGCCGGAACGCCGTTCTGGATGCGCCGTGCCAGCGCCAGGCACTCGCCGACCGAGGCCCCGCCATAGCGTGCGGCACCGAGCTGGCGCATCAACTGGTAGTCCATTTCGGCATCGGCGAACCCCGCCACGCGCGTGCGGCCGCGCTCCAAGCCCTCGGCCGGCCGGGCCTCCTGTGCCGAGGCCAGCACCGGCATGGCCAGTCCCGTGGCGGCCGCGGCCATGAATCCGCGCCGCTGCGCCACGTCCGCACTCTGTTCCTTCTTCTGCACTGTCTATCCCTTCTGGTCGTGGATGAAATCGCCCTCCTCCCGAGGCACCGCCCAAAATAGCAGCTCTTCCGCCTATCAAAAAGGAAAAAAACATGCAGGAAATCGATGCTTTTCGTTCCTGGCGCATGGCCGGGCTGGCCCTGGCCCTGGGCCTGCTCGCGGCATCTGCGCCAGCGGGCAGCCCCCCGCCCGCACCCGACTACGCGCAGGCCCAATCCTGGCTCGCGCGGCCCGGACAGCCCTCGGCGGCCGAGCTCACGCCCAAGGGCGGCGGCTTCACGGACCTGCAGGCGCAGGCGCGCGCCGACGTCTTCTACATCCACCCGACCACCGGCATGCGCAACGACATGCTCAACGTGCCCGTGGACGACCCCGAGGCCGCGAAGCTCGGCGGGCTGATGCTCATGGCCCAGGCCTCGCCCTTCAACGGTATCGCGCGCGTCTACGCCCCGCACTACCGCCAGACGGCGCTGCCCGTGTACGAAAAGAGCGTGGACGAGCAGCAGGCGCCCATGAACCTCGCCTACGCCGACGTGCGCCGCGCCTTCGAGCATTACGCCGCGCATGACAACCAGGGGCGTCCGTTCTTTCTCGTGGGGCACAGCCAGGGAGCCAACCACGCACAGCGCCTGCTCTCGGAGCTGGTCCAGGGCACGCCGCTGCAGCAGCGCCTGGTCGCGGCCTACCTGCCGGGCATCCCCCTGCCGCGTGCGGTGTTCGACGACGACCTGCGGCGCATCCGGCCCTGCAACGCGCCAGCGCAGACGGCCTGCGCCGCCGTGTGGGGCGTGTTCGGCAAGGGACAGGGCAATGATCTTGCCGACTGGGAGCAGGTGACGCACTGGAACGCGCGGCAACAGCGCTGGATCCCGGCGACAGGCCAGCCGCTGGTGAACATCAACCCGGTGAGCTGGAGCAAGAAGGAACGCCAGACGGCTGCCCGCGCACACCGTGGCGCAGTGCCCTTCGGCGCCGCATCCACGCACTTCACGCAGCCGCGCGCACAACTCGTGAGCGTGCTCGACGACGGCCGCTATGCGCTGGTCGAGCCGCTGCTGCCGGCGGAACTGTTCAACGATGGCGGGGTCTTCGGCGGCACGAACTACCACGTGTTCGACATCAGCCTGTTCTGGCTTGATTTGCGCGAGAACGCGCGCCGGCGCCTGAACGCCTTCCTGCAGCAGGAAGACAAGCTGCGTGCGCCGCTGCTCGCGCCCGTGGCCGCCCTCACCGTGCGCGCGCACGAGCCTGTGCGCTGGCAGGTTCGAGCCGCCCACCGACCCACGCACTACAGCGCCACGAACCTGCCCCCGGGGTTGGCGCTTGACGCCAAGACGGGCCTGATCAGCGGCACGGCACCTGCCCCCGGTACCTATGCCGTGCTGCTGCACACGCGCAATACGCATGGCGAAGACACGGCAGATCTGGCCCTAACCGCCCGATAGCGAAGAGAGGCAGCAGCGCTACAGCAGCCGTCGGGCAGACGCGGCTGCGCCGACACGGCGCTCAAGATAATTGTCGGCCGCCAGGGAATGATTGCCGAGGTTGTCAGGTGACAACCTTGACCCTGCTTCAGGCCATCGCACTCCACACCGGCACGACCACATCCTCCGGCATCAGCTTCGGCACGTAGGTCTGCCCGTCGATCCAGGCATCGGCCATGTTGGCCCACTCCTGCAGCGTGTGGCGCCGCTGCTCGGCGTACTCGGCCTTGTTGTAGATCGAACGCGAGGAACGCCCTTCCTCGTGCGCAAGGCAATTCTCGATCCAGTCGCGAATCCGACCTCGTTGGGCAGCGTCGAGCCCGTGCGGCGCAGATCGTGGACGGTGAACGGCTCCAGCGGCAGGCCTGCAGCCTTGGCCCGCTGTGCCACGAGTCGCGTGACCCGGTTGAGGGTCGCGCGAGACCTGCAGTGGTCGGAGTCGTAGCGCGACGGCAGCACGAATTCCGAGCCGGCCGCGCAGGTATGCAGCGCCACCAGGATGTCCAGCGCCTGACGCGACAGGTAGACCACATGCGGGTTGCGCCCCTTCATCCGCTGTTTCGGAATGGTCCAGGTCGCATTCTCGAAATCGGCCTCGTCCCATGTCGCCGAAGTTCTTGGACGCAGTCAGACGCCGCTTCTCGCCCTGCTTCTCATGTGCCGGGGACTTGCCCTGGGTGACGGCTTTTGCCGTCATGGGTCAGTAGACCTGCTGATGCCCGGAAAGCCGCACGAAACAAGCTTTCCAGAGGCGCGATTGACCGTCAAAGACCAATTTGGTCTCGATCGTCAACAAGGAGGTCTTAGTCCGGCCGGCGATAGTTGTCGTGACGTACTTCTTTTTAACTCAACGCGTTACGACAGTTTTTCGATAGGCCACGATAGTCCCTGAAGGAACCGATTTCACTCCCACTCGATCATCAACGAGCGTTCTAAGCTGTTGATCTGTAATGCACCTGAGGCTGCTCCACTGAAATTTACCGTGGCGATTTTCTTACCGTCACGACGATCTCTCTCGAATGCGGCGCGTCAGTGCACATGCGCCGTCTGATCCGCAGCTTCCTTCCATGGTCTGATCTTCGCGAGCGTCTTCGCGAGGCTCGCCTTTGCGACCTCGGTATCGTAGTCCGCCTGCAGGCGCAGCCACCAGCCATCGGAAAGCCCGAAGAAGCGGCACAGCCGGAGATCGGTGTCGGCCGTGATGGCGCGCTTGCCTGCGACGATCTCGCCGATGCGTTGCGCGGGCACGCCGATCTCCTTTGCCAGACGGTAGTTGCTCATGCCCAAGGGCTTGAGAAACTCCTCGGCGAGCATCTCGCCGGGCGACACCGGCTTGAGTTTCCTGGTCATCTCGTCTTGCCTCAGTGATAGTCCACGATCTCGACGCCTTCGGCATCGCTGCCCGTCCAGCGAAAGCAGATGCGGAACTGATCGTTCACCCGCAGGCTCCACTGGCCCGCGCGATCGCCCTTGAGCTGCTCCAACCGGTTCGCCGGCGGCGCGCGCAGGTCTTCGACGCGTCGCGCGAGGTCCAGCTGCTTCAACTTGCGCAGCGCCGGGCGCTCGATGTTGGCGAAGCGTGCCACCCGGCGCAGCAGAAAGAGCGCTTCGGTGTCGACACACTTGAACGTCCTGATCGCCACTGGCAGAATAGTATTGCGTTGCGCGATTAACGTCAAGCGTGATTATCGATGACCCGACCCGTCGCGCACAAGTGGGCCTTCGCGCCGCGATTTCGCCGGCATGCCTTCGGCTGGCGTTCGCAGCCCGCCGTGCAGCGCGTGCGGGAAGCTGTGGCCGAGATCCAGAAGGTCGCGAAGAAAGACCCGGCGCTGGCCGCGGTCGGTGCGGTCTTGTTCCTCGAGAAGGTGTCGCCGGCGCTCGCGCAGGTCGACAGCTCCTCCGGCGCCATCGGCACCGCGGTCAATCACGCGATCGAGACCTGCGCGAGGATCATTGCCGAGGCGCCGGTTGACGACGAGACCCGGGATCGATGGCTCGAGCGGCTCTGGGAGGCACATCAGAACGACGAGATCCCGTACATCGAGCGCCTGTCCGACCACTGGGGCGAGCTGTGCGGGGCTCGAGAACGGGCGTCTGCGTGGGCGGATCGCCTGATCGGCACGGTCGAGGCGGTCTGGAGGCCGAACCGGAAGCCCGGGGATTACTTCCACGGGACGATCGCGTGCCTGAGCGCACTGTTCCACGCCGGGCGTTACGAGGAACTGCTCGCCCTTCTCGATAAGGCGCCCACCTCGCTGTGGCATTACCGCGAGTGGGGCGTCAGGGCTCTGGCGGCCATGGGCCGGAAGGCGGAGGCGATCCGCCATGCCGAAGCAAGCCGCGGCCTGAACGACAATCCGATCGCGATCGCACGCGCCTGCGAGGAGATCCTGCTCTCGTCGGGACTCGCTGGCGAGGCGTACGCGAGATGCTCGATCGCGGCCAACCAGGGGACGACTTTCGTCGCGACCTTCCGCGCAATCACGAGGAAGTACCCGACCCAAGCGCGCGAGAAGATCCTCGACGATCTGGTCGCTAGCACACCGGGTCAGGAAGGCAAGTGGTTCGCCGCGGCGAAGGATGCCGGGCTCTACGACGAGGCGATCGCCCTCGCCCAGCGAACGCCGTGCGACCCGCGCACGCTGACCCGGGCCGCTCGCGACTTCGCCGCTACGAAGCCCCGGTTCGCCGTCGAGGCGGGCTTGGCCGCCCTGCGCTGGATTGCCGCCGGCCATGGCTACGAGATCACGGGTGTCGACGTGCTCGCTGCCTGCTCGAGCACCCTGGATGCCGCGAGGAACGGCGGATGGATCGACGAGATCGAGGGGCGAATCCGCGCGTTGGTCGCCGGTCCACGATCGACCGCCAAGGACTTAATTGCCGCGTGGCTGGGGACACGAACGATCTCGTGACCTTCAAGCCGGTACCTGCGAAGGCCGCAGCACGATGCGTGACCGCCGCAGCAATCCGCCTCACGGATGACGAGCTGCTCGCACGACAACATCCTTGCAGTTCGCGTGCCGATGCAACTTCATCGCCCCGCCTCGGGGCGGCGCTGCATCCGATATTCGACGAGATTGCGATATTTGCTGTTCAGTAAAGAAAGAACACCCGACCAGAAACCGATCAGCGACGGGGCCCTCCACCCGTCATGCCGCGATCCGACACTTTTTCGCGGAAATCCGTATCCACAACCAAGGACCCTACGCCCATCCCTGTACCTATCGCGAACACAGACTCGAGGACACGACGAAGGTGCTACCGGACGCTTCGTGAGGCGCTTCGCCCGCATGGCGCCCCCTCCCTATCGCGGGCTGCGCGCCGCCCGACGTAACGAGGCTGGAGACGGCCCCGGCGGGCTGTCTTGTCCCCTCACTCCCACTCGATCGTCGCCGGCGGCTTGCTGCTCACGTCGTAGGTGACGCGGTTGATGCCGCGCACCTCGTTGATGATGCGGCTGCTGACCTTCTTCAGCAGGGCGTAGGGCAGTTCGGCCCAGTCGGCGGTCATGAAGTCGCTCGTCTGCACCGCGCGCAGCGCCACCGCGTGTTCGTAGGTGCGCGCGTCGCCCATCACGCCGACGCTCTTCACCGGCAGGAACACGGCGAAGGCCTGGCTCGTCAGCTCGTACCAGTTCTTGCCGCTGACGGGCTCGACGGTGGCGCGCAGTTCGTCGATGAAGATCGCGTCCGCCTGCTGCAGCAGCGTGCGGTACTCGGGCTTGATCTCGCCGAGGATGCGCACCCCCAGGCCCGGGCCGGGGAAGGGGTGTCGAAAGACCATCTCGCGCGGCAGACCCAGGGCCAGGCCGAGCTCGCGCACCTCGTCCTTGAAGAGATCGCGCAGCGGCTCCAGCAGCGCCAGGCCCAGGGTCTCGGGCAGGCCGCCGACGTTGTGGTGGCTCTTGATGGTCGAGGCCTTGCGCGCCTTCGTGCCGCCGCTCTCCACCACGTCGGGGTAGATCGTGCCCTGCGCCAGCCACTTGGCTCGTGGCAGCTTGCGCGCCTGGCCTTCGAATACCTCGACGAACTCGCGGCCGATGATCTTGCGCTTGTGCTCCGGGTCGCTCACGCCTTGCAGCTTCGCCAGGAACTGCGCCCCGGCGTCGACGTGCACGACCTTGGCGTGCAGCCTTCCGGCGAACATCTCGAGCACCGAGCCCGCTTCGTTCAGCCGCAGCAGGCCGTGGTCGACGAAGACGCAGGTGAGCTGCTCGCCGATGGCGCGGTGGATGAGGGCCGCGGCGACGCTCGAGTCGACGCCACCGGAGAGCCCGAGAATCACCTCGTCGTCGCCCACCTGCGCGCGGATGCGGGCCACGGCCTCGTCGATGTAGTTGCCCATCCGCCAGTCGCCCGCGCAGCCGCAGATGCCGCGCACGAAGCGCTCGAGGATCGCGCTGCCCTGCCGCGTATGCGTGACTTCGGGGTGGAACTGCACGGCGTAGAAGCGCCTGGCCTCGTCGGCCATGCCGGCGATCGGGCAGCTGGGCGTGCTGGCCATGCGCTCGAAGCCCGGTGGCAGCGAGGTGACCTTGTCGCCATGACTCATCCAGACCTCGAGCATGCCGTGCCCCTCGGCCGTGGCGATGTCCTGCAGGCCCTGCAGCAGCGCGGTATGCCCATGCGCGCGCACCTGGGCGTAGCCGAACTCGCGCGTGTCGCTCCACTGCACCGCGCCGCCGAGCTGCACCGCCATCGTCTGCATGCCGTAGCAGATGCCGAGCACCGGCACACCCAGCTCCCACACCGCCTGCGGGGCACGCAACTGGTGGTCCTCGTAGGTGCTGGCGTGGCTGCCCGAGAGGATGATCCCCTTCGGGGCGAAGGCGCGCACGAAGTCGTCGCCGACGTCGCTCGGGTGGATCTCGCAGTAGACCTGGGCCTCGCGCACGCGACGCGCGATGAGCTGCGTGACCTGGGAGCCGAAGTCGAGGATCAGGATCTTGTCGTGTTGCATGGGCGTCTTCAGGCAGCCGCGGCGTGGACCTCGGCGTGGCGGCGGAAATGGGTGACGGCGACGATCGCGCCGACGGTCTGCAGCAGGGCGCAGAAGAAGAAGGGCAGGCCGATCCAGACGTCACCCGGCGGCCGGTGCGAGACCAGGCCGAGCAGCGTCGCGGCGACCACCGGCGCCATCACCGCGGACAGGCTGTTGAGCGAGGCGATGGCCCCCGCCGTGCGGCCCTGCTCATGCTCCTTGGCGGCGTTGGAGACCAGGCTCTGGATCGACGCCTGCACGCCGCCGCCGACGATGGCGCCGACGATGATGACGACGAACATCATCCAGCCCTCGCTGGCAAGTCCGAAGCCGGCGTAGGTCAGCGCCGAGCCGACGAGGCCGCCGCCCGCGAGCTGGCGCGGCGTCCAGCGCTTGAGCATGTGCTTGAGCAGCACCCCTTGCACGAAGGCCGTCATCAGGCCGACGGCAAAGAGCGAGCCGCCGTTCTGCGCCGGCCCCCAGTCGAACTTGAAGGTCGTGTAGAGCACCCAGCTGTTGTGCAGCGTGAACTGCGCCAGCGACGCCAGTCCGATGACCAGCACCAGCGGTCCCACGCCCTGCAGTTCGCGCAGGCGCTGGAAGGCCGCGATCGGGTTCGCGCGCCGCCACTCGAAGGGCCGGCGCTTCTCGGGCGCGAGCGACTCCGGCAGCACGAAGAAGCCGTAAAGCCAGTTGACGATGGCCATCGCCCCGGCGACGAAGAAGGGCAGGCGCAGGTCGATGGCCCCGAGCAGGCCGCCCATCGCCGGCCCGAGCGTGAAGCCGAGGCCGAACATCGCGCCGATGAGCCCGAAGCGCCGCGCCCGCTCTTCGGCCGGCGTGATGTCGGCGACATAGGCGTTGGCCACGGCGACGTTGGCCTGCATCAGCCCGCTCACCGCGCGCACCGCGATCAGCATCCACAGCGCGGTGGCAAGGCCGGTGACGATGAAGCTCAGCGCCAGGCCGGAGAAGCCGATCAGCAGCACCGGGCGCCGACCGTGGCGATCCGACAGCGCACCGAGGACGGGCGAGGCGAAGAAGTTGGCCGCCCCGAAGGCAAAGGCGACGACGCCGAACCAGTAGGTCTGCTCGGTCGGGGAGGAGGTGAAGGTGCCGACGATCAGCGGAAGCACCGGCACCACGAGGCCGATCGAGATCATGTCGATCAGCACCGTGACCAGGATGAACGGCAGCGCGGCCTGGCGGCCACGCCCCGCAGCTTGCGCCGGACTCGTCATTCCATGCGGTAGTTGGGCGCTTCCTTCGTGATCTGCACGTCGTGCACGTGGCTTTCACGGATGCCCGCGGCCGTGATCTCGACGAACTCGGCGCGACTGCGCAGATCCTCGATCGAGGCGCAGCCGCAATAGCCCATCGCCGCGCGCAGCCCGCCGGCCATCTGATGCATGATGGCCACCAGCGGCCCCTTGTAGGGCACGCGCCCCTCGATGCCCTCGGGCACGAGCTTGTCGGCGTTGGGATTGGTGGTCTCGTCGTTCTCCTGGAAGTAGCGGTCGGCGGAACCCGCCTTCATCGCGCCGATCGAGCCCATGCCGCGGTAGCGCTTGTAGCTGCGGCCCTGGTAGAGGATGGACTCGCCCGGCGCCTCCTCGGTGCCGGCGAAGACGCTGCCCATCATCACCGTGTTGGCGCCCGCGGCAATCGCCTTGGCGATGTCGCCGCTGTAGCGGATGCCGCCGTCGGCAATCAGGGGCACACCGCTGCCGCGCAGTGCATCGGCCACGTCGACGATGGCCGTGACCTGCGGCACGCCGACCCCGGCGACGATGCGCGTCGTGCAGATGCTGCCGGGCCCGATGCCGACCTTGACGGCGTCGACACCCGCCTCCACCAGCGCCGCCGCAGCCGTGCCGGTGGCGATGTTGCCGCCGATGACTTCGACTTGCGCATGGCGACGCTTGATCCAGCGCACGCGCTCGATCACGCCCTGGCTGTGTCCGTGCGCGGTGTCGACGACGAGCGCGTCGACGCCGGCAGCCACCAGCAACTCGACCCGCTCCTCGGTGCCTTCACCGACGCCCACCGCAGCCGCCACGCGCAGCTTGCCCTGCGCGTCCCGTGCGGCGTTCGGGAAGTCGGTCTGCTTGGTGATGTCCTTCACCGTCATCAGGCCACGCAGCTCGAAGGCCTCGTTGACGACCAGCACGCGCTCGATGCGATGGCGGTGCATCAGCGCCTTGCCTTCGTCGAGCGTGGCGCCCTCCTTCACGTAGACCAGGCGCTCGCGCGGCGTCATGACCTCGCGCACCGGCGCGTCCAGGCGGCTCTCGAACCGCAGGTCGCGGTTGGTGACGATGCCCACCACCGTCTTGCCCTCGAGCACCGGGAAGCCCGAGAAGCCATGCTGTCGGGACAAGTCCTGCACCTCGCGCACCGCGGTCGTGGGCGTGACGGTGATCGGGTCGCGCAGCAGACCCGATTCGAAGCGCTTCACCCGCGCCACCTCGGCCGCCTGCTGGCGCGGCGCCAGGTTCTTGTGCACGACGCCGATGCCGCCTTCCTGGGCCATCGTGATCGCCAACCGAGCCTCGGTGACGGTATCCATCGCCGCCGACACGAGCGGCAGCTTGAGGGTGATGTTGCGGGAGAAGCGGGTGGCGAGGTCGGTGTCGCGGGGCAACACCTGGGAAAACGCGGGGACCAGCAACACGTCGTCGAAGGTCAGCGCTTTGCCGATAAGGCGCATGAAAGGGCTCCGGGCGCAAAAGCGGATTATAGGAAGCCGACTGCGTGCCTTCGGAACGCCTCGTGACACGCTGCCTCCTGGGGCAGCCCGCGGCACGCCTACACTTGTGGCCATGAGCCTTCGTCGCCTGTCTTCCCGTGGCCTCGGGCCGCTTGCCGGCACCGGACTGGCCGCCCTGCTGTTGTTCGCGGCGCTGCCGGCCGACGCCCAGTGGCGCTGGCGCGACGCGAGCGGTCGCGTCACCGCCAGCGACCTGCCGCCCCCACACGAGATCCCGGACAAGGACATCCTGCAGCGCCCCGCAGGCGCCCGCACGCCCGCCCCGACGCGGCCCGCGCCGAGCGCCCAGGCACCCGCCTCGGCCCCCTCGGCAGCCGCGCCGGTCGACAAGGAACTCGAAGCCAGGAAGCGCGCCGCCGAGCAACAGCAGAAGGACAAGGCCAAGGCCGAGGAACAGCGCCTGGCCGCCGCGCGCGCCGACAACTGCGCCCGCGCCCGCGCTCACCTGGCAACGATGGAGAGCGGCCAGCGCATCGCGCGCATCAACAGCAAGGGCGAGCGCGAGGTTCTCGACGACAAGGCGCGCGCCGAGGAAACCCGCCGCGCGCGCGAGGTGATCGCCAGCGACTGCCGCTAGCGGCGGCACCCGGGAGTCGCCGCCGCACGCGCATCGCGCCGCCGCCTGGCCTCCTTGGGATCCACCTGCAGCGGCCGGTAGACCTCGACGCGGTCGCCATCGCGCAGCGGGTGATCCCGGGGGCAGCGCGCGCCCCAGACGCCGACCTCGGCACTCGCTGCGTCCAGGCCGCGACGTGGCATGAGGCCGCTGGCCTGCAGCGCCTCGGCAACCGTTGCACCCCGGGCCAATCGCAGCTCGCTCAGGTCGACGTCGTGCGGCGCGGCGGCGTACACGACCTCGACGCGGATCGTGCCGCCCTCGCCCGCCGCGGCGTCAGTGCGATCGTCAGCGCGGCCCATAGACCTGCTCGGCGCGCTTCACGAAGGAGTCGACGAAGGTGTTGGCGATGCGATCGAAGACCGGACTGACCACCGTCTCGAGCGGCTTGTTCGAGAACGCATAGCGCAGATCCAGCTCGACCTTGCAGGCCGGGTTGTCGCTGCCCGGCCGGCCCAGCGGCGTGAACAGCCAGGTGCCGTCCAGCATCGAGAACGGACCGTCCACCAGCGTCATCTGCAGCCGCTCGCCGAGGACGGTGTGGTTGCGCGTGGTGAAGGCGTGGCGCACGCCCATGTAGGCCAGGCTCAGGCGCGCGGTGATGCCATCCTCGTGCTGCATCAGCCGTTCGGCCTTCTCGCACCAGGGCAGGAAACGCGGGTAGTCCTGCACGCCGTCGACGAGATCGAACATCTCGCGCGGGGAGTACCACAGCAGGACCGACTTCCTCACATGCTTCATAGAATGGCGCGCATTCTAGAAGTGGCCCATCGGCCCACCCTGTCCGCATGGCCAACATCGTCGAGAACCGGCGCGCCCGTCACGAGTACCACGTCGAGGAGACCTTCGAGGCCGGCATCGTGCTCGCGGGCTGGGAGATCAAGGCCATCCGCGCCGGCCAGGTGCAGCTGACCGACGGCTACGTGCACATCCGCGGCGGCGAGCTCTTCATGATCGGCTGCCGCATCAACCCGCTGCGCAGCGCCTCGACGCATGTCGTGCCCGAGCCCGACCGCACGAAGAAGCTGCTCATGCACAAGGACGAGATCCGTCGCCTGATCGGCAAGGTCGAGCAGAAGGGCTTCACGCTGGTGCCGCTGAACCTGCACTACAAGGGCGGACGCGTCAAGGTCGAGGTCGCGCTGGCCAAGGGCAAGGCCATGCACGACAAGCGCGAGACCGAGAAGAAGAAGGACTGGGAACGCGAGAAGGGCCGGCTGATGCGGCACAAGATCTCCGGCCCCAAGGTGGGGGCTTGATCCGGACGCGCAGGCCGTGTCGCGCTGGGCACCGTCTCGAAGGGTGGCCGATCGGCCTGCCCCGAGACGCGTGTCTCAGGCGCGCTTGCGGCGCAGCCCCAGCCCCGCGAGGCCGAGCGCGATCAGCGCGATCGACGCCGGCTCCGGCACCGCCTGCACACCGACACCGAAGTCGGCGGCGTCGATGAAGTTGCCGACCGAGGGGCTGCCGTTGGCGGTGCTGATGGCCTGATACGAGAAGCGCGTGGCATTGCCGAGGGCGCTGATCGGCGCCTCGCCGGTGCTCGTGTAGAAGGCCCAGGCGGTGTTGCCGGTCGAGTAGTCCTTGGAGAAAAGCACCGTGTCATCGCCACCGCCGAGCAAGTTGTCCAGGCCGAGGTCGGTGATCATCATGCGCATCGTGTCCACCCCCGAACGGCCGCGGTGGGCGAACTCGAAGCCCACGACGCTGCCCGCGGCGATGCCGGACACGTCCTGGTACAGGGTGGCGAACTGGGTGGCGTTGATCTCGGCGAACTGGCGCCCCTCGTAGGCGGGCACCGGGCCGCCGCTCACCGAGCTGAAGTTGTTGCCCCAGATCTCGATCTGGTTGTCGGTGGCGGTGGTTTCCCAGCCGGGTACCGCCGACTCGTTGAACAGCGCCCAGTTGGCGTCGGCGACGAAGGGCGTCCCCGTTCCGGTCTCAAAGCCGCCGTTGATCAGGGTGGCGTGGGCGGTGCCCGCCGCGACCAGACCGCCGATCGCGGCGAGGGTGGCGAGGAGGCGGGGGAGCGAGGCGGACATGGGCGGTTCCTTTGCTTGTGGGCGACACGTTCGGTGGCAGGCGCCGACGAGAGAGGTCGGGCCGAGCGCTTCGATCAGCCTCAAGCAATGTTCGCGCCTGCATCCGCGCTCGATGGTTACAGCGCGTTGATTCCAGTGGGGGAATGGGCTTCCGGAGAGGCATGCACGAGCCATCCCGGGCGTGCGCGAGTCGCGGCAGTGTCAAGTCTTCCGACAGCCTGCGAGCGGCAGATGACCGGGATCATCGCGGCAGATTTCCCGCTCGTCCGGGCAGGCGTCGCGGGGCGCTGCAGGGCTGCTTGGTGGAGCGGTGGAACCTCGCTCCTGCTCGCCTGGCCGACCCGCTCTGCAGCGCGCCTGCGCCTTGGCAACCGCATCGATCGGTGCCGCGGCGGCCGGGCTCCTATGCGCGGCGCCCCGCGCGGGCGTCGCCCGACCCCCCGCCCCCCGTCCCTCAGGCCAGCGTCTTCAGCGCCTGCTCGAGGTCGGCCTGCAGTGCCGCGGCCGACTCCAGGCCGATCGAGAAGCGCACGAGCGTTCCCGCGTAGGCCTTGTCGCCGCGCATCGCCTTCAGGTCGTAGGGCACGGCCAGGCTCATCGGGCCGCCCCAGGAGTAGCCGATCGAGAACAGCTGCAGCGCATCGACGAAGGCGTCGACCTGCGCCTGGCTGTAGCGCGCATCGAGCATGACCGAGAACAGGCCCGCGGCCGCGCCGCAGAGCTTCTTCCAGTGCGCGTGGCCGGGGCAGGAGTCGAAGGCCGGGTGCAGCACGCGCGCGACCTCGGGGCGCGTCGCCAGCCAGGCGGCCAGCGCGCGCGCGCTGGCGTCGTGCGCGGCGTAGCGCAGGGCGATCGAAGGCAGCGAGCGCAGCACGAGTTCGGCGTCGTTGCCCGCCACGCCCAGGCCCAGGTGCATGTGCGCGAGCTTGAGGCGCTCGTGCAGCGCGGCGTCGCGCGTCGTCACCGACCCCATCAGCACGTCGCCGCCGCCGGAGGGGAACTTGGTCAGCGCCTGCATGACGATGTCGACGCCGAGCCCGAAGGGCTTGAAGGCGATGCCCGCGCCCCAGGTGTTGTCGAGTGCCGTCGCGACACCGCGCGCCTTGGCCGCGGCGATCAGGTTCTCGAGGTCGGGGAACTCCATCGTCACCGATCCCGCGGCTTCCAGCCACACGAGCTTGGTCGCCGGGCCGATCATGAAGGCCAGACCCGCCGCATCCATCGGGTCGTAGAAGCGGTGCGTGATGCCCAGACGCAGCAGCTCGTGGCGCGCCAGCTCGCGGCTCGGGCCATAGACGTTGTCGGGCAGCAGCACCTCGTCGCCCGCCGAGAGCAGCGCCAGGTCGACGAGCGCGATCGCCGCAAGGCCGCTGGGCACCAGCACGCAGTGGCTGCCGCCTTCGAGCGCGGCCAGCCGCTCTTCGAGCAGGAAGGTGGTGGGCGTGCCGTGCAGGCCGTAGGTGTAGCCGCTGCGATTGCGCCAGTCGCGGCTGCGCATCGCGGCCACGTTCGGGAAGATCACCGTCGAGGCCTTGTGGACGCCGGCCTGCGGCGCCTCGAAACCGGCAGGCGCACGGTAGGGATGATGGATCAGCGAAGTGATGTCGAAGTCGCTCATGGCCGTTGCGTGGCTCCTCGGGTGAAGACAGGTCTCAGATCGGCAGGCCGACGAGATCGTGGCCCTCGGCGCTGACGATGCGCGCGCGCGTGAACTCGCCGACCTTCAGGGTCTTGCTCGCCTTCTGCGGCGGCAGCAGGTGCACGATGCCGTCGATCTCCGGCGCGTCGGCCCAGCTGCGTCCGCGCCCGCCCTTGCGGCCCAGCGCCGACGCCTGGTCGACCAGCACCTGCATCGTCGCGCCGACGCGGCGCTGCAGCCGGCGCGTCGAGACCTCCTCGGCCACCGCCATGAAGCGTGCGCGGCGCTCCTCGCGCAATTCCTGCGGCAGTTGCCCGGGCAGCTCGTTGGCCGCGGCGCCGGCCACGGGTGAATAGGCGAAGCAGCCGGCGCGGTCGATCTGCGCCTCGCGCATGAAGTCCAGCAGGTGCTCGAACTCGGCCTCGGTCTCGCCGGGGAAGCCGGCGATGAAGGTCGAGCGCACGACGATCTCCGGGCAGGCCTTGCGCCAGGCGGCCAGCCGCTCGAGGTTGCGCTCGCCGCTGGCCGGGCGCTTCATGCGCGCGAGCACGTCCGGGTGCGCGTGCTGCAAGGGCACGTCGAGATACGGCAGGATGCGCCCCGCGGCCATCAGCGGCAGCACCTGGTCGACGTGCGGGTAGGGGTAGACGTAGTGCAGGCGCACCCAGGCGCCGTGGGCGTGCGCCAGCGTCCCCAGGGCCTCGCAGAGCTCGAAGAGCCGCGTCCTGATCGGGCGCCCGTCCCAGAAGCCGGTGCGGTACTTCACGTCGACGCCGTAGGCGCTCGTGTCCTGGCTGACGATGAGCAGTTCCTTGACGCCCGACTCGAAGAGCGCGCGCGCCTCGGCCAGCACGTCGCCGACCGGCCGCGAGACGAGGTCGCCGCGCATGCTGGGGATGATGCAGAAGCGGCAGCGGTGATTGCAGCCCTCGCTGATCTTAAGGTAGGCGTAGTGGCGCGGCGTGAGCTTGATGCCGGCGGCGCCCCGGAACTCCGCGCGCGCCTCGGGCACGAGGTCGACGAAGGGGTCGTGCGGCTTGGGGACGGCGCGGTGCACCGCATCCATCACCTCCTGCGTCGCGTGCGGCCCGGTGACGGCCAGGACCTTGGGGTGCACGTCCTGCACCAGCGTGCCGCCGTCCTGCCCGGGCTTGGCACCCAGGCAGCCGGTGACGATGACGCGGCCGTTCTCGGCCAGCGCCTCGCCGATGGCGTCCAGGCTTTCCTTCACCGCCTCGTCGATGAAGCCGCAGGTGTTGACGATGACGAGGTCCGCGCCTTCGAGCTTCTTGCTCGTCTCGTAGCCCTCGGCGCGCAACTGCGTGACGATGAGCTCGGAGTCGGTCAACGCCTTCGGGCAGCCCAGCGAGATGAAGCCGACGGTGGGTGCGCGCGCCGGCGCCTGCAGCACGGCCGCCTGGAAAGACTCGGGAGAAGACATCGCCGCATTGTCGGCGATCGCCCCGGGCGTTGCGCGCGGACGGGGGTCGCGGGCCTGGGGGTGCTCACGACTCGTCCGTCGAGCGCGTGAAGCCCGCAACGCCGGGGAACAGCGCCCCCTTCTGCAACTGCTCCTGCATCTGGTCGAAAAGCGCGCGGGACTGCTCGAAGTACGGCCCGACGAGCCCCTGCATCAGCGGCGCCTGCGCGCCCAGGAACTGCGACCACAGCTCGGGCGTGAAGGCCTTGGGGTCGACCAGACCCTTGCCCTGCGCGGCCAGGCGCTGCTGCAGGTCGGCAAAGGCGCGCAGGTTGTGCTCCATGAACCCGCCCATCATGCCCTGCATCGCATGGCCGTAGAAGCGGATGATCTGCGCCAGTGTCTGCGTGCTGAACATCGGCACGCCGCCGGACTCCTCCTCGAGGATGATCTGCAGCAGGATGCTGCGCGTGATGTCCTCGTTGGTCTTCGCGTCGCGGACCTCGAACTCCTCGGCCGCCATCACCATCTTCTTCACGTCGGCCAGCGTGATGTAGCTGCTGGCGCGCGAGTCATAGAGTCGCCGGTTGGGGTACTTCTTGAGCACGCGAACGCCGCCCTTGCCGGCTTCGGGATCGGGCTTGCGTCGGGTGGTGGGCATGAGGCGGGCTCCTGCGAAATTCGGCCGGGCATTCTAGGAGTCACCCGCACGGCGGCCGCAGGGGTGTTTCCCCGCCGCCGCAACGCAGCAAACCTTGATCAGAACCAGACGTCCGCGCGCAGGTTGAGGTAGCGCCGCCAGTAGCCGGCACCGCCGCTGCCGCCGGCGGAGACACCCAGGCCCTGCCCCGAGCCGCCGGCCGCCAGACGCAGGCGCAGCGTCGGCGAGACGTCCCAGCCGAGCTCGAGCTCCCAGAGGTGCGGCGAGCCATGGCTGCGCTGGCCGGCGTCGTCGGTCTCGCGGGCGCTGCCGACGCCGACCCGCGCCTGCAGCGCGAATGGCCGGATCTCGTGCGTCAGGGCCACGTAGGCGCGCGCCTCGGCGTAGCGCCTGGGGTTCCAGTAGCCGCGGTCGACGTCGCGCTCGCCGGCCACGCGCTCGAAGGCCATGCCTTCGACGCCCAGGGCCACGCGCGGGCGTGCGAGCACGCGGCGCTCGATGCGGCCTGCGGCGCGCACGCGCGTGCTACCGTCGTCGAAGCGCAGCACGGCCGCCGATCCCGCGACGACCCAGCGCGGATCGGTGCGCGCCTCGACGCCGGCGGAGAGGACGTCGAGGGTGACGCGGTGGGCGACCGCACGCGGCGCTTCGACGAGTTCGCGCGCAGCTTCGCCGTCGACGCGGATTCCGTCCCTGGGCACCCAGCGCAGCCGCGCGCTGGCGGTGAGCGGGTTCCAGCCGGGGAAGTGCGACGCCCCGAGGGCCAGCGTCGGCCAGAAGGTGCCCCGCTCGCCGTCGGGCGCGCCGACGCGCCAGGCATAAAGCGCCCGCAGTTGCGTCGCCTGCGGATCGCCGAAGTCGTCGTCCAGTCGCAGCCGCCGCGCCTGCAACTCCAGCGTGGAGCCCGCGCTCGGATGCCCGCCAGCGGCGACGACCAACGCATCGACAGAGAGCTTGTCGCGGTCCTCGGCGCGCTCGATGGCGACGAAGCCGTACGACCGCAGCTCGCGGCGCACGCGGTAGTCGCGCAGCCAGCGCGAGTCGGCGTCGATCGGGTCGGCCAGCAGCGGCAGGGCGCGCTCCTCGTAGCCGGCCCAGCGCCAGGCACGAGCCAGGTCGGCGCGCTCGCCGGGGTGCGTGGGTGCGGCCTGCGCCAGGAAGCCGCGCAGGGCCGCGCGGTGCTGGCCGTCGAAGTTGAGCGCGTTGGCCAGCGCCCAGGCGAGATCGCGGTCGCCGGGCTGGCGGGCGACCAGGATGCGCAGCTCCCGGATCGCCGCGCCCTCGTCGCCGTTCCACAGCAGCGACATGGCATAGCGCCGATGCAGCCGCAGTTGCCCGGGCGCCAGCGCATGCGCCTCGCCAAACGCCTGCAACGCCCGCGCCTGTTCGCCCTGCGCCTGGTGCGCCTGACCGAGACCGTCGAGCATCTCGACGCGCGCGGCGCCGGAGGTTGCGGCGGCCAGCTCGGCGAAGAGCGCCCGGGCCTCTGCCGGCGCGCCGCCCCACAGGCTCTGCCAGGCCAGCGAGGGCGCGATGTCCGCACGCCGTGCCGGTGCCAGCGCCAAGGCACGGCGGTAGAGCGCCGCCGCCCGCGCATTGCGGTCGGCGAAGCCGTGCACGCGCGCGGCCTCGATCAGCAGGTCGACGTCGTCGCCGTGGCGCGCCACCAGTTCGTCGAAGCCGGCCAGCGCCGCCGTCCAGTCGCGCTTCAGGGCGGCCGCGCGCGCCTGGCTGCGCAGTTCGGCGGTCGGCACCTGCGCACCCTGCGCGGCCGCCGCCGTCGGCACGGCGGCCTGGGCCCGCACCTCGCCGCCCCCGATGACGAGGGCCAGCAGGCAGGCCGCCAGCAGCGGCCGCCCGGGCCTCAAGAAGCGCTCCCGGTACGCGCGGTGCTCCAGCGCACGGCCTCCCGGGCCGGCGCCTTCAGCAGATAGGGCAAGGCGCGCACGGTGGTCAGCGCCAGGAAGGCCCAGTAGATCAGCGGATACCACACCGCGTAGGGCAGGAAGCGCACGATGCCGCGGTCGTAGCGGCGATCGATGAGCACGCCGGTGAGCAACTGCAGCAGGCACAGCGTCCCGATCGCCATGCCCCAGAGGTTGGGGATGGGCGAGGCTCCCACCGGCGGCAGGCCGATGGCGTAGGACAGCGCCCACAGCGAAGCGAGGAAGACGAAGCACACCGACCACAGGATGGACAGCGAAGACTCGATGAACACCGGCCACAGGCGCCGGCTCTTCCACGTCACCATCACGTCGGCGTGCTTGCGCAGCACCTGCGCCAGGCCGCGCGCCCAGCGCAGGCGCTGGCGCCAGAGGCCGCGCCAGGAAAGCGGCACCGTCATCCAGCAGACGGCGCGCGGCTCGTAGCGCACGTCGTAGTGGCGCCTTTGCAGCTTCCAGGTGAGCTCGATGTCCTCGGTGGGCATGTTCGGGCTGTAGCCGCCGACGTCGACGACGGCGCTGCGCCGCAGCGCCGCGACCACGCCGGAGACGGTGACGATGCGCCCCCACACGCGCTGCGCGCGACGCAGCAGGCTGATGATGGAAGAGAACTCGACCGCCTGCAGCCGCGCCAGGAAGCTGCCGGTGTTGCGCACGCGCGGGTTGCCGGTGACGGCGGCGACGCGCGGCGAATCGAAGTGCGGCACGATCCAGCGCAGCATCAGCGGATCGGGCTCGGCGTCGGCGTCCAGGCCCATCAGGATCTCGCCGCGCGCCAGCGGCAGCGCGTCGTTGAGCGCCATCGCCTTGCCTTCGTTGGTCGCCTTGTGCACGATGCGCAGCCGCACGTCGCCCAGCAACGGCTGCAGCGCGGCGAGCGTGCCGTCGGTGGAACCGTCGTCGATGACGATGACCTCGAAGGCCGGGTAGTCCATGCGCAGCATCGCCAGCACCGAGCGCGCGATCATCGTCTGCTCGTTGTGCGCCGGCACGAGCACGCTGACGAAGGGCCACGCGCGCTCGCCGCGCGCCGTCGCGTCGACGTCGGCATCCTCCCAGCGCAGCCGGAAGATCAGCGCCGTGATCATCCACATGATGCTGGTGACGATCGGGTAGGCCGCGAAGAAGGCAAGCGCGATCGCGTAGGGCCCGCTGTGCTGCAGCGAGAACAGCCAGGATTGCAGCCAGGCGCCGGTCATGCGACTTCCTCGAGCCGGGCGGCCTTGCATTCGGGCTTGCGCTCCGGTGCGACGAAGCGCTTGGCGTCTGCGTGGATGACGATGTCGATGTGGCGTGCGTCAACCAGCCTCGACCAGTCGGCCTCGATGCGTCGGCCGTTGAAGTCGGCAGCGTAGGCCATCTCCACCTCCGGCACCGCACGTCGCGGGCCCTTGCGGCGATGGATGCCGACGTTGTGCGCGACCCAGCCGAGGGTGATGAGCGGCACCACGGCGAGCGCGCCGAGCACCAGCCCGCGCAGCTCGCCGAGTTCGGACCGGGCGACGGTGACGCGCTGCCAGCTCCACGCGAAGAGCAGCCAGCCGGTGATGACGAGGGCAGCGTGGCCGAGTCGCACGAGCGGTGGCAGCGGCTCCAGCGCCTGCGGCGTCTGCGGCGCCAGGCGCGCCGCCGTCCGGGCGCACGCCGCGGTGGTCGCCTCGCGCGCCGTCGCGGACGACTTCACCATCGGGCGCCACCTCGCCGCGACGCCACCGCCGCACCGAGGGCAAGCCCGAGCAGCGCCAGCACGGACGGCTCGGGTACGCGGTGCGCGAAGTTGTCCACCGGCACCAGCTCCCAGTCGCCATCGTCGCGCGACCAGCGCAGGTCGACGACGCCCGCGCCGAGGCGGTTCCAGCTACCGAGTTCGAAGCCGTAGAGCCCGGGGGAGAGCTGCAGGTCGTCGCCGAAGCCCAGACGATCGCGCGGGTTGAGGAAGTCCTGGCCGATCTCCAGCGTCTCGTTGTCCGCACCGATGAGCCGCAGGAAGAAGCCGTCGTCGTAGAGCACGCTGAAGTTGTAGTGGCCGGCTTCGGTGATGCGGATGAGGCCGCTGAACTGCGTCGTCCAGTTCATCTGGTCCGCGGCTCCGGCCTCGGCGTCGCTGCAGTCGGCGCCGGTGACCGTGTTGCCGAAGAAGGGGCTCAGGCTGGCGACGCCCCAGGTGCCGGCATAGCACTCGTTGTAGCGTGCATTGCCGAAGTTGACTTGGCTCACGATGCCGCTCCACCGCTGCACCGGCGTCACGCTCCCGCCCGTCACCTGCTCCCAGTCGGCGCGGCCCCACAGGCCGCTGCCCCAGCCGAAGCCGGCGATGGCGTCGCCGTTGCCGTAGGTCTTCTCGGCTTGATTCCAGAGCACCTGGCTGCCCTGCCAGGCGTTGTCGATGCGGCGGAAGTCCGCCCGCGCGCCGGGCGCAGTCGCGAGGTCGCCACCGTGCAGCGGATCGAAGACCGTCGGGGCGGCGCCGGCGGCGCTGCAGAGGAGCGCGCTGCAGGCCAGCGCGAGCAAAGTCGGGCGATGGGTTCGACGCGCGGACGCGACTCGATGTTGATTCGACATAGTCGACATGGCTGTCATGTGAGTAATTGAAACCTATGCCGCGACCTTAGACGACCCGCGCCCTCTTGATCGGCCGCAGCACCCCCGACTCGAGGGTGAAGGCGCGACGCCGCCGCGCGGGATGCGCACAAAGCACGCTTCGCGCGCATCGCCGGGGCCCGCCGGTGTGGCGCGCGCACGGCGCCCGTCAGCGTCGGCGTGCCTTGCAGACGCCGCGAACGCCGGCCACCGCGCGCAGCGCCTGGACGATGCGCCCGGCGTCCTCGGCCTCGACGGTGAAGACCATGCGCGCGGTCGCGCCGCGCTGACCGCGCTGCGACTGCGTGTTGACGGCAATCACGTTCAGCCGCTCCTTGGCGAAGACCTCGGAGATGTCGCGCAGCAGGCCCTGGCGGTCCTCGGCCTCGATCTGCACGTCGAGCGGATAGACCGCCCGCTTGTCGCCGCCGGCGGCGACGTCCCACTGCACTTCGATCACGCGCCCGGGGTGGCGCTCGGCCATGTGGCGGAAGTTGCTGCAGTCGTGCCGGTGGATCGCCACGCCCTTGCCGCGGGTGACGAAGCCGCGGATCTCGTCGGGCGGCGCCGGCCGGCAGCAGCGCGCCAGCGAGGTCATGAGCGAGCCGACGCCCACCACCAGCACGCCGCCGCCCGTGCCGCTGCGCGAACGCTTGAGCAGCGGCGCCTCGCCCTCGCCGCCTGCAGGCGGCGCCGGCCGCAGCAGGTTCTCGATGTTGCGCAGCGAGTACTCGTCCTTGCCGACGACCTCGAACAAGGCATCCGCCGACTTGAAGCCCAACTGCTCGGCCAGATGCTCGAGCTTGAGCGCCGTGCGCCCTTCGCGCTGCAGCAGCTTCTCGACCAGTTCACGCCCGCGCGCCAGCGTGGCCGACAGCGCCTGCGCGTTGAACCAGGCCCGCGCCTTGGCGCGGGCGCGCGGGCTCTGCAGATAGTGCAGATCGGCGTTGAGCCAATCCATCGACGGACCGCCTTCCTTGGCGGCGACAATCTCCACCGTCTGCCCATGCGCCAGCGGCGTATTCAGCGGCACCATCGCGCCGTCGACGCGGGCGCCGCGGCAGCGGTGGCCGAGGTCGGTGTGCAGCGCGTAGGCGAAGTCCACCGGCGTGGCGCCTGCCGGCAGGTCGATCAGCGCGGCCTGCGGGGTGAAGACATAGATGCGGTCGTCGAGCCCGGCGCCGACCGCGGGGCCGACGCCGACGCCGACGCCGGCGCCGGCAGCTGTCGCGGCCACGGCGCCCGTGCCCTTGCGCTGCGTGCTGCTGAGGTCGCGCTCCCAGGCCAGCAGCTCGCGCAGCACCGCCTTGCGCGCGTCGGCCAGACGCTGCTCGTAGGCGCCGCTGGCGGCCACGCCGGCGTAGCCGCGCGTGCCCGCCTCCTTGTACATCCAGTGCGCGGCCACGCCGTACTCCGCGTGTTCGTGCATCGCCCGCGTGCGGATCTGCACCTCGAGCGGCCGCCCGTCGTCGCCCAGCACCACCGTGTGCAGCGACTGGTAGCCGTTGGCCTTGGGGCGGGCGATGTAGTCGTCGAACTCGCCCTGCACCGGCGTGTAGCTCTCGTGCACGCGCGCCAGCGCGGCGTAGCAGGCCGCCTCGTCGTCGACGATCACGCGCAGGGCGCGCACGTCGAAGACACGCTCGATCGACAAGCCCTTGCCCTGCATCTTCTTCCAGATGCTGTAGAGGTGCTTGGGGCGACCGAGCACCTCGGCCTTGATGCGCGAGCCCTGCAGCAGCGCCGCCAGGTGCTGCCGCGCCTGCTCTACGCCCTGTTCGCGCTCGGTGCGCTTCTCGTCGACGAGAAGCGCCACCCGGCGGTAGGTCTCGGGGTCGAGGAAGCGAAAGGCCAGATCCTCGAGCTCCCACTTGATCTGCCAGACGCCGAGCCGGTTGGCCAGCGGCGCGAAGATCTGCTGCGACTCCAACGCCAGTTCGCGCGGACATTCGCGCTTGCTGGCGGCGTACCAGCGCAGCGTCTGCAGGCGCGAGGCCAGGCGCAGCAGCACGACGCGCAGGTCGCGCCCGAAGGCCAGCAGCATCTTGCGCACGCGCTCGGCCTGCTGCTCGCGCGCGGCCTCGCCGAGGGCCGCGTCGCGCGCGGCGCGCTGGATCTGCACGAGCTGCCGCGTGAGCATCACCAGGCTCGCGAAGGAAGGACCGAAGGCGCGGCCGATGACCTCCTCGGGCCGCTGCAGGTAGTCGCTGGCGTACACCAGGTAGGCCGAGGCCTGCATCGAGGGCGCCGCGCCGATGGAAGCCAGAATCCCGGCCACGCCGTCGGCATGGGCAAGCGCCCCCTCGCCCGAGCCGCGCACCTGGCTGGCCAGCAGCGGTTCGGCAAAGGCCCGCGCGCGCTGCAGCGCGTCGGCGCCCTCCGGCCCTCCCGCCGCGTCGCTGAGCTGGACGATCGGCGCCGCTGCGGCCAGGGCTTCGCCGGCAAGCGTCCTCATCGCGCAGGCCCCCGCTCAGGCGGCGAGCAGGAACTCCCGCACCGCCTGCCGCTGCTCGGGCTGCACGAGGGTGGGCGCGTGGCCGACACCGGCAAACTCGACCAGGCGCGCTTTCGGTCCGCGCTCGGTCATCGCCTGCGCCGTGACCCGGGACAGGAGGTCCGACTCGGCGCCGCGCAGCAGCAGCACCGGCAGCGCGAGGCCATCCCACGCCGCCCACAGCGCGGCTTCGCCGGCGCGCGCGAGCTCGGGCGTGATGGCGCGAAACGGCAGCGCGATTGCCGGGTCGTAGTGCGGCTTGTAGCCTTCGTCCCCGTCAGGCACCAATTGCGGACGCGTCAGCGCAAGCCACTGCTCGCGGGTGTGCGCGCCGAAGCCGCTGCTGATCGCCCACAGGGCATCGGCCGCTGCGTCGACCGAGCGCCAGCGCAGCGGCGCCCCGAGGTAGGTGCCGATGCGCGCCAGCGACTGCGGCTCGATCGACGGCCCGACGTCATTGAGCACCAGCCGGCGCAGCGGCGAGCCCCGCAGCGCGGCCACGCCCAGGCCGATGAGTCCGCCCATCGAGGTGCCGACCCAGTCGACCTGCGCCGCATCCAGTCGCGCCAGCAGCGTCACCATGTCAGCGACGTAGGCGGGGATGGCGTAGCCCATCGCATCGGCGAGCCAGTCGCTCCTGCCGCGGCCGACGACGTCGGGGCAGACGACGCGGTAGTGCCCGCAGAGATCCGCGGCCAGGGTGTCGAAGTCGCGCCCCTGGCGCGAGAGGCCGTGCACGCAGACCAGCACGCGCTCGTTGGCCGGGTCGCCCCATTCCCAGTAGGCCATGCGATGCAGGCCGCGGGAATCCAGGCACTGGACCTGGCGCAGGCGGGGTGATGCAGGCTCGTTCATGGCGCCGCCGGAGCGGAATTTCGATAATGCGGGAATCGTAACCACAGCAGGAGCGCATCGCATGCTGAGCGCAAAGACCGCCCTCGTCACGGGCTCGACCAGCGGCATCGGCCTGGGCATCGCCATCGCGCTGGCGCAGCACGGGGCGCGCGTCATGCTCAACGGCTTCGGCGACGTCGAAGGCGCGCTGGCCCAGGTGCGCCGGTTCGACCCCAAGACCCTGCACGACGGCGCCGACATGAGCCGGCCCGAGCAGATCGAGGCCATGATCCGCCGCTGCGAGGCCGAGCTCGGAGGCTGCGACATCCTCGTCAACAACGCCGGCATCCAGCACGTTGCGCCGATCCCCGAGTTTCCCGTCGAGCGCTGGGACGCGATCCTCGCGATCAACCTGAGCTCGGCCTTCCACGCCATGCGCGCCGCACTGCCGGGCATGCAAAGGCGCAACTGGGGCCGCATCGTCAACGTCGCCTCGGTGCACGGCCTCGTCGCCTCGACGAACAAGAGCGCCTACGTGGCGGCCAAGCACGGCATCGTCGGCCTGACCAAGGTGGCCGCGCTGGAGAATGCCACGACCGGCATCACCGTGAACGCGATCTGCCCGGGTTGGGTGCTCACGCCGCTGGTGCAGAAGCAGGTCGACGCACGCGCCGCCGCCGAGCACGTCGACAACGACCAAGCCAAGCGCGAGCTGCTCGCCGAGAAGCAGCCCTCGCTGCAGTTCACCACGCCCGAGCAACTGGCGGCACTGGTCGTCTTCCTCTGCTCCCCGGGCGCCGACAACATCCGCGGCGCGGCCATCAACGTCGACGGCGGCTGGATCGCGCAATAGGCCCGGCGGCGCGCTGCCGCCGCGCGGCACCGCGCCGCTTCAACGGGCGGACAACTGCACGCTGCCGCTGACGCTGGCGCGGACCGTGGCCTTGCCCGGCTCGATCGGCAGCGCCGCTTCGGCGCCCGCCGCGGTCGCGGCCATCGCCACGCGCGGCATCGGATGCAGCGTCGGCAGGTCCACGCCCTGCACCGTGACCTCGCGCAGCGCCCAGCCGGCAAAGCCGAACAGGCGTGCCAGTTCCGCGGCGCGCGCCTTGAAGTCGGCCACGGCCCGGGCCGTGAGTTCGGCGTCGACCTTCTCGCGCTGGGCGCGCGAGAGCCCGAAGCTGCTGCGCGCGATCGTCATGCCCTGGATGCGCCCGGCCAGTTGCGACACCGCCGCCATGTCGCGCCCCTCGATCACCAGCTCGGCGTTGCCACCCCAGCCCGCAGGCCCCTTGACGTTGTAGCGCGGGTAGACGGAGAAATTGCCGGTCTGCACCTCGAGCTCGCCGGGCCGCGCGGCCTTGCGGGCCTCGGCCAGCGCCGTCTCCAGCGCCGTCTTCAGCTGCGCCTGCACCTGCGCGGCGTCCGGGCCCTCGCGCGTGGTCGAGAACACCAGCGTGAGCAGATCCTTCTGCACCTCCATCGTCGCCGTCGCGTTCAGGTGCACGACATTCTGCGGCGCGGCCGTGGTGGCGGGCACCGACTGCGCCGGCGCCGGCGCAGGCAAGGCCAGGCCCGCGGCCAGCGGCGCGAGGAGGAGGCGAGGCAGCAGGCGAGGCAGCAGGCGGTGCTGGGGGCGTAGGGCAGTCATGCGGGCGTCCTCGGGGAACTGGAAGGTCCGAGCCTAACGCAGCGGGCCCAGCGTTCGATGACTGCGGCAAGTTCTGTAACAAGGGGTCAATTCAACGGTCAAAACTCCACAACCGCCGCCAAATGCCACGCAAAATGCCGCTGTTACAATTCAGGAGCTGCTGATGAACGCCCCCGCCAGCCCCCGCCCGGACCGCATCCTCGTCGTCGACGACGATGCGCGCATCCGCGACCTGTTGCGGCGCTACCTGGCGCAGGAGGGCTTCGAGGTCCTGCTGGCCGAGGACGCCAAGGCGCTCAACCGCCTGATGACCCGCGAGAGCATCGACCTCATCGTGCTCGACCTCATGCTGCCCGGCGAGGACGGGCTCTCGATCTGCCGCCGCCTGCGCGCCGCCAACGACGTCACGCCAATCATCATGCTCACCGCCAAGGTCGAGGACGTGGACCGCATCGTCGGCCTGGAGGTCGGCGCCGACGACTACCTGCCCAAGCCCTTCAACCCGCGCGAGTTGCTGGCACGCATCCATGCCGTGCTGCGCCGCCGGCCCGCACTGGAGGCACCGGGCGCGCCGTCCAAGGACGCGCAGGTGGTGAACTTCGGCCCCTTCGAGTTCGACCTCTCGCTGCGGCGCCTGTCCAAGGACGGCCAGCCGATGGCGCTGACCACGGGCGAGTTCAGCATGCTCAAGGCGCTGGTGCGCCATCCGCGGCAGCCGCTGTCGCGCGACAAGCTCGCGCAACTGGCGCGCGGACGCGAGTTCGAGCCCTTCGACCGCAGCCTGGACGTGCAGATCTCGCGCCTGCGCAAGATGATCGAACCCGATCCGGCGCAGCCGCGCTACATCCAGACGGTCTGGGGCGTGGGCTACGTCTTCGTGCCCGACGGCGCGAGTTGACGCGCTGCCCGCCCGCACAACGGCCTCCCTTTGCGTCCCGCCCTGCCCCTGAGCCTCTTCTGGCGCACCTTCTTCCTGCTGGCGCTGCTGCTGGCCGGCGGCGTGGCCGCCTGGGTGCAGACGCTGCGCGCGCTCGAGTTCGAGCCGCGCGCGGTCGCCGCTGCGCAGCAGACGGCCAGCCTCGTCAACCTCTCGCGCGCGGCGCTGCGGCAGGCCGACGGCATCAACCGCGTCGCCATCCTGAAGGGCATGGGCGCGCAGCAGGCGGTGCGCGTGACGCCGCGCGAGCCCGGCGACCGCTGGGAGCCCTATGCGATCGATCGCTTCACGCGCCGCGTCGGCAGCGAGCTGCGCGCAAGCCTCGGGCCCGACGCCATTGTCGCGCGCAGCGTCAACGGCACGCCGGGGGTCTGGGTCGGCTTCTCGATCGAGCGCGACCGCTACTGGCTGCAGGCCGCGCAGACCCCCGTGGGCCCGCTGCAAAGCCGCACCTGGTTCGTCTGGATCGGCATCGCCGGCCTGGCCACGCTGATCGGCTCCGTGGCGGTGGCCAGCCTCATCAACCGCCCGCTCAAGCAGCTCTCGTTCGCCGCCAGCCGCATCCGCGGCGGCGACCTCGACTCGCGCCTGGACGAGAACACGCTCACCAGCGAGATCCGCGAGGTCAACCGCGGCTTCAACCGCATGGCGCGCGAACTCGCGCGTGTCGAGGAGGATCGCGCGGTGATGCTGGCCGGCATCAGCCACGACCTGCGCACGCCGCTGGCGCGACTGCGGCTGGAAACGGAGATGAGCGTCGGCGACGAGGAGGCCAAGCGCAACATGGCCTCGGACATCGACCAGCTCGATGCGATCATCGACAAGTTCATGGACTACGCGCGCCCGGGCGAGACGCGGCTGATGCCCATCGAGCTGGCCAACCTGATCGAGAAGGAGGCGGCTTCCTTCCGCGACCCGAGCCAGATCCGCATCGGCGTGCGCGTGTCGCCGGACCTCGTGGTGATGGGCGACGAGACCGAACTGGCGCGCGTCTTTCTGAACCTGTTCGAGAACGCGCGCCGCTACGGCCGCGGCACCTACTCCGGGGTGGCCGAGGTCAAGGTCACCTACGTGCGCACGGGCTCCTGGGCGATCATCACGGTGCGCGACCACGGCGCCGGCGTCGCGCCGGAGAAGCTGCACCAGCTCACCACGCCCTTCTTCCGCGGCGACGCGGCGCGCACCGCCGCCACCGGCGCGGGCCTGGGCCTGGCGATCGTCGAGAAGTCGCTGCAGCGCATGAGCGGCAGCCTGGAGCTGAACAACGCGCCCGGCGGAGGCCTGATGGCGCACGTGCGCCTGAAGCGGGCGAGCTGAGCCGGCGTCGACGCGCAGCAGCACCCCGCGCGGCAGCGAACGCCGCCCCGGCGGGCGTCAGCTGCCCTCGCCTTCTCTCCGGCCCTGGCCCTGGCCCTTGAGCAGCAGGCACACCGCCCGCGCCTCGATCGCCCGGCCCTCGCCCACGGGCCCCATCTTCTCGGCGGTCTTGGCCTTCACGTTGACGGCATCGGCCGGCAGGCCCAGCGTCGCGGCGATGCGCGCGACCATCGCCGGGATGTGCGGCGCCATCTTCGGCGCCTCGGCGACGATGGTGGCGTCGAGGTTGAGCGGCTCGAAACCCGCCGCGCGCACACGACGCACGGCTTCGGCCAGCAGGGCCAGCGAATCGGCCCCGGCAAAGGCCGGATCGGAGTCGGGAAAGTGGCGACCGATGTCGCCCAGCGCCGCCGCGCCGAGCAGCGCGTCGGTGACGGCGTGCAGCAGCGCGTCGGCGTCGCTGTGTCCGAGCAGACCCCGGCCGTGCGGGATGGTGACGCCACCGAGCACCAGCGGCCGGCCCGCAACGAGCTGGTGCGTGTCCCAGCCTTCGCCGATGCGCAGTGCCCGCGGGTTCATCGCGTCGCCAGCAGCCGCTCGGCGAGGGCGAAATCCGCCGGCCAGGTGACCTTCAGGTTCTCCCATTCGCCCGGCACGAGGCGCGGCCGGTGCCCGAGCGCCTCGATCGCGCCCGCCTCGTCGGTCACCGCCGTCCCCGCCTGCGCCAGCGCCTGCTGCAGCAGGCCCAGGCGAAACATCTGTGGCGTCTGCGCCAGCCACAGCCGCTCGCGCGGCACCGTCGCCTGCACGCGCGCCGCCCCGTCCTCGCGTTTGACGGTGTCCGCCAGCGGCAGCGCGAGCAGGCCGCCGACGTCGTCGTCGGCGACGGCGTCGATCAGCCGCTGGATCCACTGCGGGCGCAGCAGGCAGCGCGCGGCGTCATGCACCAGCACCCAGTCCCGATCCTCGGCGCCACGCTCGCGCAGCGCCGTCAGGCCCGCGGCGACACTGGCCGCGCGCGTCGCGCCGCCGAGGCGCACCAGCCAGCGCGGGTCGAACTCGTCGGCCGGCACCAGCGCCTCGAAGTGCGCGTCGCGCGGGCTCAGCACGATCAGCGTGCCGCCCAGCTGCGGCAGCCCCCGCAGCGCGCGCAGCGTGTGGCGCACCAGCGGCTGGCCCTGCAGCATCGCGTACTGCTTGGGCAGCGCCGTGCCGGCGCGCTCGCCCACGCCGGCGCAGGGCACGAGCGCCCAGCAGCGGACCCCGGAACGCGCGCGCACGGCGCCCGCCGGGCCCGCCGCCTGTTCGACAGGGACAGCCGCGGGCGCGGTCGAAGCGGGCAGGGACATGCGTGAATTCTAGAATCCGCCCCTTCGCGCCACCGCGGTGCCGCTCTCCTGCATGCAGTTACCCTCGATCGCGCCCGGCAAGCGCTTCACCCTGCCCCGCCCCCTGGGCAGCGCCGACGCGCTGCTGCTCGCCCGCCAGGCGCTTGCCGCCAACGCACAGGGCCGACTGCTGGCGGTGATCACCGCCGACCCCGCCGACGGCACGCGACTGGCCGACGAACTCGGCTTCTTCGAGCCCGCGCTGCGCGTGGCTGTCTTTCCCGACTGGGAGACGCTGCCCTACGACACCTTCAGCCCGCACCAGGACCTGGTGAGCGAGCGCCTGGCCACGCTCTGGCGCATGCGCAATGGCGACGTCGACGTCGTGCTGCTGCCGGCGACCACGGCGCTGACGCGGCTGGCCCCGCCCTCATTCCTCGCCGCGACGACCTTCTTCTTCCGCCAGAAGACGAGCCTGAACGAGGAACGGCTGAAGGCCCAGCTCACGCTGGCGGGCTACCAGCACGTGAGCCAGGTCGTTTCGCCCGGCGAGTACGCGGTGCGGGGCGGCCTCATCGACCTGTTCCCGATGGGCAGTCCGATGCCGTACCGGCTGGACCTCTTCGACGACGAGATCGACTCCATCCGCAGCTTCGACCCCGACACGCAGCGCAGCCTCTACCCGGTGCCCGAAGTGCGCCTGCTGCCCGGGCGCGAATTCCCGCTGGACGAGGCCGCGCGCACCGCCTTTCGCGCGCGCTGGCGCGAGCGCCTGGAGGGCGACCCCACGCGCAGCCGCATCTACAAGGACATGCAGCAGGGCATCGCCGGGGGCGGCATCGAGTACTACCTGCCGCTCTTCTTCGACGAAACGGCGACGATCTTCGACCACCTCGGCACCGGGGCGATGCTGGTGCTGCACGGCGACACCGACGCCGCGCTGCAGCGCTTCTGGAGCGACACGCGCGAGCGCCATCGCTTTCTGCAGCACGACCCCGAGCGGCCCATCCTGCCGCCGGAAGCGATCTTCCTGCGCCCCGAGGACTTCTTCGCCGCAGCCCAGCCGCTGCCCACGCTGGCCCTGCGCGGCCACCCGCGGCCCGGTGCCGCGGACGCCGCCGCCGACGCGCCGACGCACGCCACCCCCTGGGCGCGCCCCCTGCCCGAGCTGGCGCTGGAGCGCGGCGCCACGGAGCCGCTGGAGGCCCTGGCGCGCCATCTGGAATCCACGCCGCACCGCGTGCTGCTGGTGGCCGAGAGCGAAGGCCGGCGCGAGAGCCTGCTCGAGATGCTGCGCGAACATCGCATCGCCCTGCCCAGCGTGGCCTCGCTGGCCGAGTTCCTGGGCGGCACAGAGCGCGTGGCCATCGTCGCGGCGCCGCTGGCGGTCGGCTTCCACTGGTTCGAACCCGATGCGGGCATCAGCGTCCAGTTCGTCACCGAGACCGAGCTTTTCGCCACCACGCGCGAGGCGCGGCGGCGGCGCACGCAGGAGCAGACCAGCAGCGTCGACACGCTGATCAAGGACCTCTCCGAGCTGAAGATCGGCGACCCGGTGGTGCACATCAACCACGGCATCGGCCGCTACCGCGGACTCGTGAACCTGGAGCTGACGCCTGGGCAGGACGGCACCCGCAGCGAGTTCCTGCACCTGGAGTACGCGGAGAAGACCAACCTCTACGTGCCGGTGTCGCAGCTGCACCTGATCGGGCGCTACACCGGGGTCTCGCCCGACGAGGCGCCGCTGCACAAGCTCGGCAGCAGCCAGTGGGAAAAGGCCAAGCGCCGCGCCGCCGAGCAGGTGCGCGACACCGCCGCCGAGCTGCTCGGGCTCTACGCCCAGCGCGCGGCGCGCCAGGGGCAGGCGCACCGCTTCAGCGCGCACGACTACGAGGCCTTCGCCGCCAGCTTCGACTTCGAGGAGACGGCCGACCAGCGCGCCGCCATCCACGCCGTCGTCCAGGACCTCATCAGCCCGCGGCCGATGGACCGGCTCGTCTGCGGCGACGTCGGCTTCGGCAAGACCGAGGTCGCGCTGCGTGCGGCCTTCGTCGCCGTGCTTGGCGGCAGCCAGGTCGCGATCCTCGCGCCGACGACGCTGCTGGCCGAGCAGCATTACCAGACGATCTGCGACCGCTTCGGCAAGTGGCCGGTGAAGGTCGCCGAGCTGTCGCGCTTTCGCAGCAGCAAGGAAGTCAAGGCGACGCTGCAGGGCATTGCCGAAGGCGGCGTGGACATCGTCGTCGGCACGCACAAGCTGCTCTCGCCGGAGGTGAAGTTCAAGCGCCTGGGCCTGCTCGTGATCGACGAGGAGCATCGCTTCGGCGTGCGCCACAAGGAGGCGATCAAAACGTTGCGCGCCGAGGTCGACGTGCTCACGCTCACCGCCACGCCGATCCCGCGCACCCTCGGCATGGCGCTCGAAGGCCTGCGCGACCTCTCGGTCATCGCCACCGCGCCGCAGCGGCGCCTGGCGATCAAGACCTTCGTGCGCGACGAGGGCAGCGGCGTCATCCGCGAGGCGGTGCTGCGCGAGTTGAAGCGCGGCGGCCAGGTCTACTTCCTGCACAACGAGGTCGAAACCATCCAGCAACGCGCCGACAAGCTCGCCGAGCTGCTGCCCGAGGCGCGCATCGCCATCGCGCACGGGCAGATGCCCGAGCGGCAACTGGAGGCGGTGATGCGCGACTTCGTCGCCCAGCGCTTCAACCTGCTCGTGTGCTCGACCATCATCGAGACCGGCATCGACGTGCCCAGCGCCAACACCATCGTCATCACCCGCGCCGACAAGTTCGGCCTGGCGCAGCTGCACCAGCTGCGCGGACGCGTCGGCCGCAGCCACCACCAGGCCTACGCCTACCTGCTGGTGCCCGACGTGCAAAGCCTGACCAAGCAGGCCGGCCAGCGCCTGCAGGCGATCCAGGAAATGGAGGAGCTGGGCAGCGGCTTCTACCTCGCGATGCACGACCTCGAGATCCGCGGTGCCGGCGAGGTGCTGGGCGAGAACCAGAGCGGCAACATGATGGAGGTCGGCTTCCAGCTCTACAACGACATGCTGGCCGAGGCCGTGCGCAGCCTCAAGGCCGGCCGCGAGCCCGACCTGCTGTCGCCGATGGGTTCGCTCTTCGGCACCAACACCGAAGTCAACCTGCACGTGCCGGCGCTGCTGCCCGACGCGTACTGCGGCGACGTGCACGCGCGCCTGAACCTCTACAAGCGCCTGGCCGGCGCCGCCGACGCGCAGGCGCTGGACCGGCTGCTGGAGGAAGTCACCGACCGCTTCGGCAAGCTGCCGCCGCAAGGCCAGGCGCTGTTCGACACGCACCGCCTGCGCGTGCTCGCCAAGCCCTACGGCGTGCAGAAGATCGACGCCGGCCCGAAGCTCATGAGCATCGCCTTCCGCCCCAACCCGCCGATCGATGCGCAGCGCATCATCGCCCTCGTGCAGAAGAACCGCTCGGTCAAGCTCGCGGGCAACGACAAGCTGCGCATCGAGCGCGAGTTCGCCGCGGTCTCCGACCGCGTCCAATACGTGCGCGACGTGCTGCGCGCGCTCGGGCCGCCGCTGGCGGCGGCCTGAGGCAGCGCGCGGGCCCAGAATCCGCGCAGGCCCGGCCCGCGTCGGCGCCAGGCACGAAAGGACGCTTCGCGATGAACGTGACGACGAACCAGACGACGAACGCGACCACGAACGAGCCGCGCACCCTGCGCGCCGCGGTGGTGCAGGCCGGGGCGGTGCAGTTCGACCGCGACGCGGGCACCGAGAAGGCGGTGCGGCTGATCGGCGAGGCGGCGGCCACCGGCGCGAAGCTGGTCGTCTTCCCCGAAGCCTTTATCGGCGGCTATCCGAAGGGCTTGGATTTCGGCCTCGTCGTGGGCGCGCGCGACCCGCAGGGGCGCGAGGAGTTCCGCCTCTACCACGAGGCGGCGATCGAGGTTCCCGGCCCGCAGGTCGCGCGGCTGGCCGAGGCCGCGGGCGAGCACGGCGTGCACGTGGTCATCGGCGTCATCGAACGCGAGGGCGGCACCTGCTACTGCACGGTGCTTTTCCTCGGCCCCGACGGCACGCTGCAGGGCAAGCACCGCAAGCTCATGCCGACCGCGCTCGAGCGCATGATCTGGGGCTTCGGCGACGGCTCGACGCTGACCGTCGTCGACAGCCCCTGGGGCCGCATCGGTTCGGTCATCTGCTGGGAGAACTACATGCCGATGATGCGCATGGCGATGTACGCCAAGGGCGTGGCGCTGTACTGCGCGCCGACGGCCGACGACCGCGACACCTGGCTGCCCTCGATGCAGCACGTGGCGCTCGAGGGGCGCTGCTTCGTGCTCAGCGCCTGCCAGTTCGTGCGCCGCGGCGACTTCCCCGACGCCTTGCGCGTACGCCTGCAGCACCTCGGTGAAGACGCGGACGCCGTGCTGATGCGGGGCGGCAGCGCCATCGTCAGCCCCCTCGGGCAGGTGCTCGCCGGGCCGCACTTCGGCAGCGAGACCCTCCTCACCGCCGACCTGGACCTGGCCGACATCACGCGCGGCAAGTTCGATTTCGACGCCGTGGGCCACTACGCGCGGCCGGACGTCTTCCAGCTCCAGGTCAACGAGGCGCCGACGGCCGCCGTCGTGCGCCGCGGCTGAAGCCGGGGCCGCGGCCGTCGCGGCCGGGATGCCTAGCAGAGGATGGGCACCGCTGCGCGGCAAAGGGGATTCCCTGTATACAGTATCCAGGGCTGCTCGTAGGATGCCCCGGTATTTCTTGCCCCTGCCCCCTCACCAGGAGATCCGATGAGCACACCGACCAAGTACCTGCTCGACGAGAGCAAGATGCCGCGCAACTGGTACAACATCGCTGCCGACCTGCCGGTGCCGCTGGCCCCGGCGCTGCACCCCGGCACGATGCAGCCGCTTGGCCCCGACGATCTGGCGCCGCTGTTCCCGATGGAGCTCATCCTCCAGGAGGTCAGCACCGAGCGCGAGATCCCCATCCCCGAGCCGGTGCGCGAGGTCTTTCGCCTCTGGCGCCCGAGCCCGCTGGTACGCGCGCACCGCCTCGAGAAGGCCCTGGGCACGCCGGCCAAGATCTACTACAAGTACGAGGGCGTCTCGCCGGCGGGCAGCCACAAGCCCAACACCGCGATCCCGCAGGCCTGGTACAACGCGCAGGCCGGGATCAAGAAGCTCTCCACCGAGACCGGCGCCGGCCAGTGGGGCTCGTCGCTGGCCTTCGCCGGTGCGCTGTTCGGCATCGACGTCACCGTCTTCCAGGTGCGCATCTCCTACGACCAAAAGCCCTATCGCCGCGCGCTGATGGAGACCTACGGCGCCAAGTGCCTGCCCAGCCCGAGCAACGAGACCCAGTACGGCCGCGCGATCCTCGAGAAGGAGCCGAACCACCCGGGGTCGCTGGGCATGGCGATCAGCGAGGCGGTGGAGATCGCGGCGACCAACGCCGACACCAACTACGCGCTCGGCTCCGTGCTCAACCACGTGCTCATGCACCAGTCGATCATCGGCCTGGAAGCGATGCAGCAGTTCGAGATGGCTGGCGACGACCCGGACATCGTCATCGGCTGCACCGGAGGCGGCAGCAACTTCGCCGGGCTGGCCTTCCCCTTCCTCGGCCAGCAGTTGCGCGGCGGACGCAAGCGGCGCGTCATCGCCGCCGAGCCGGCGGCCTGCCCGTCGCTGACGCGCGGCAAGTTCGCCTACGACTTCGGCGACACCGCGCACCTGACGCCGCTGACCAAGATGCACACGCTGGGCAGCACCTTCACGCCGCCGGGTTTCCATGCCGGCGGGCTGCGCTACCACGGCATGGCGCCTATGGTTTCGCATCTGAGGGAACTCGGCCTGATCGAGGCCGTGGCCTTCCACCAGAAGGCCTGCTTCGAGGCCGGGGTGACCTTCGCGCGCGCCGAGGGCATCGTGCCGGCGCCGGAGGCCAACCATGCGGTGAAGGCGGCGATCAACGAGGCCCTGCGCTGCAAGGCCGAGGGCCGCTCGGAGGTCATCGTCTTCAACCTCAGCGGTCACGGCCACTTCGACATGAGCGCCTACAGCGCCTATTTCGCCGACAAGCTGGTCGACCAGCCCTACGACGAGAAGGAGCTGGCGATGGCGTTGTCGGGGCTGCCGGCGGTCGCGGCCTGAACCTGCGCGCAGTGAGGGTGCGGCGCTGCGCCGCCATCCTCACCCCTGCCCGCTCCCGCCGAGCGGGAGCGGGGCTTGCCGTTGGGCGGGGTCGGCGTGCCCTCAGGCCGGCTGCGCTTCACCCTCGATCAACCCGCGCTTGCGCAGCAGCGGGGTGACGGTGGCCGCGCGGCCGCGGAAGGCGGCGTAGGCGGCCGCCGGATCCCGGCTGTTGCCGCTGCCGTAGACGTGGCGGCGCAGTCGCTCGGCCAGCTCCCGGTCGAAGGGATCGCCAGCCTCGACGAAGGCGTCGAAGCCGTCGGCATCCAGCACCTCGGCCCACAGATAGACGTAGTAGCCGGCGGCGTAGCTCGACCCCGAGAACAGGTGCTGAAAGTGCACCAGCCGGTGGTTGATGCCGACTCCCTGGGGCAAGCCGTGCGCGGCCAGCACCTCGGACTCGAAGGCACAGAGGTCCACCGGCGGCTCGGTCTCGCTGCGGCGGTGCACGGCCATGTCGACGATGGCGCTGGCCGTGTAGCGCACGGTCTCGTAGCCCTGGCTGAAGCGCTGAGCGGCCTGCAGCCGCTGCACCAGCGCGTCGGGAATGGGTTCGCCGCTGCGTACGTGGCGCGCGTGGCGGCGCAGCACGGCGGGCTCCGAGAGCCAATGCTCGAAGAGCTGCGAGGGCAGTTCGACGAAGTCGCGCAGCACCTGGGTGCCGGAGAGGCGCTCGAAGCGCACGTCGGACAGAAGCCCGTGCAGGCCGTGGCCGAACTCGTGGAAGAGCGTGCGCGCCTCGTCCATCGACAGCAGCACCGGCTCCCCCGGCATGGCGCGCGCGAAGTTGTTGTTGTTCAGGATCAGCGGCAGCTCGGCACCCCCCTGCGGCGCATTGCGGTTCTGCCGGCGCAGCGAGCTCATCCAGGCCCCGCTGCGCTTGCCCGGACGCGCGAAGTTGTCCTGCATGAAGACCCCGATCGTCGCGCCCTGCCCGTCCTGCACCTCGTAGGCGCACACGTCGGCGTGGTAGGTGGGCAGGTCCGGGCGCGGCAGGAAGCGCAGGCCGAACAGGCGGCCGGCGCAGTCGAAGGTCGCCTGCACCATCGCCTCCAGCGCGAAGTAGGGCTTGACCTCGGCGTCGTCGACCGCGTAGCGCTCCTGCCGCACCTTCTCGGCCCAGAAACGCCAGTCCCAGGGCTCGACGCTGCCCGCGGCACCCTCGGCATCCATCTGCGTCCGCAGTTCCTCGCGCTCGCGCCGCACCGCCACCAGCGCACGCGGCCACACCTCGTCGAACAGCGCCTGCACCGCCGCAGGGCTGCCGGCCATGGTGTCGGCCAGCGCGTAGTCGGCGTAGCTCGGGCAGCCGTGCAGGCGCGCCTGCTCGCGCCGCAGGCGCAGGATGGCGCGCGCGACCTCGCGGTTGTCGCTCTCGCCGGCGTGCTCGCCGCGACTCGTCCAGGCACGCCAGACGCGTTCGCGCAGGTCGCTCCGCGTCGAGAAGGTGAGGAAGGGCACGACGAGTCCGCGCGCGAGCGTGAAAACATGGCCTTGCAGCCCGCGCTCGGCCGCGGCCTGGCGCGCGGCCACGCGGACGAACTCGGGCAGGCCGGCCAGCTCGTCCTCGGCGTGCAGCTGCAGGCGCCAGCTCGATTCGTCGGCCAGCACGTTCTGCGCGAAGCGCGTCGTCAGCTCGGCCAGCTCGGCCATCACCGCGGCATAGCGCCGGCCGGCCTCGCCCTGCAGCCGCGCGCCGGCGCGCACGAAGTCCAGGTGAAGGCGCTCGAGCAGGCGACGCTCCTCGGCTCCCAGCGCCAGCGCATCGCGGCGCAGGTGCAGCGCATCCAGGCGCGCGAACAGCGCCGCGTCCATGTAGACCGCACTGTCATGCGCGGCCAGCGGCGCGGCCATGCGGCGCTGCACCGCCTGCAATTCGGGGCTGGTGGCCGAGGCACCGAGGTTCTCGAACACCGCGCGCACGCGCGCCAGCAGGCGGCCGCTGCGGTCGAAGGCGACGACGGTGTTCTCGAAGTCCGCTGCTTCGGGCTCGCGCGCGATGCGCTGCAACTCCTCGCGGTGCGCCTGCATGGCCGCGGCAAAGGCCGGCTCGAAGTGCTCGGAACGGATCTCGGAAAACGGCGGCAGGCCGAAGGGCGTGGTCCAGGGCTGCAGCAAGGGGTTGGCGTCGGGCATCGAGTCTCACTCCTGTGCGCAACGGCGCCGCGCGCGCGCGCGCAATGCCAGCGTGACCACGACTGCGGCGGCCAGCGCCAGCAGCCAGGGCAGTCCCAGCGCGCCGCCGCCCGAGCCAGCATCCTCGTCGCCTTCGCCCGGGCCACCGCTGGGCGCGGCCGCGGCGCGCACCGCAGCCGCCGCATCGAGCATGCCTGCGCCGCAGGTCGTGCTGGTGCAGACGCACTCGTCCTGCGCCCTCTCGTCGGGGGCGTGGCACACGGGCACGCCAGGGAAGGCGTCCGCCGTCATGAAGGGGCGCGCCGAGGCGCGTAGCTGCGCGCGCAGCTGTGCCGGCTGCAGCCCGGGGTTGACCGAGAGCATCAGGGCCGCCGTCCCCGCCACCAGCGGACTGGCGAAGCTCGTGCCCACCGAATAGTCGTAGCCATCGGTGTATGTCGCTCGCAGCGGTCCGCGAACGCCACTGTCGGTGGTCGTGATGATCGAGTAGATGCACTCGCCATAGAGGTTGACGCAGTTGCCGCCGGGTGCCGCGATCGTCACCTCGGGCCCCACGCTGGAGAAGCCGACCTTGGTGCCGGCATGGCGCAGCGCCACCACGGCGACCACCCCGGGACAGTTTCCGGGCGTGCTGACCGCGAGTCCTTCCTCGTTGCCCGCTGCGGCGACAACGACGACGCCCGCCGCCTCGAGCCGGGCGGTGGTGTCGCGGTAGGCGGCGGAACAGCTGCCGGCCGAGCCCAGGCTGAGGTTGAGCACGCGCGCCGGCGTCGGGTTGGCGACCGGGTTGCTGCTCAGGCCGGCGGCCCAGAGCATGCCGGCGAGGATGTCGGAGTCGTAGCCGCCGCAGGGCCCCAGCGCCCGCACCGGCTGCACGCGCACGCCGCGACCGACCGATGCCATGCCCAGGCTGTTGTCCGTGTGCGCGCCGATGAGCCCGGCCATCTTCGTGCCGTGCCAGCTGCTCGCGCTGGCCGCCTCGCCGATGCTGCACTGGTCATCGCTGGTCCAGTCGCCGGGATCGGACGGGTCGGCGTCGCGACCGTCGCCGTCGCGTGCATCGGCCGCATCGGCGATGAAGTCGTAGCCCGCGACCAGCACGCCGGCCAGGTCCGGGTGTTCGCGGCGCACGCCCGAGTCGATGATCGCCACCACCATGTTCGAGGCGCCGGTGCCGATCTCCCAGGCAGCGACGGCGTTCATCGCCGAGCGCCGCTCGGCATCGGGCGCGCGCAGGTACCACTGCCCTGCCGCGGGCGAGACCCCCGCGCCGCCGGCAAAGAGCGGGTCGTTGGGCAGCGCCAGCGCGCGACGGCGCTCGTCGGGCACGGCGTACTCGATCTCCGGGTCGGCGGCCAGCCGCTGCGCCAGCTCACGCGCACTCAGCCCGCGCCCCAGCAGAACCTGCGTGCGCTCGTCGATGGCGCGCCCGTCGGCGAGCGCGATACCGCTGCGCAGCGTCATGGCCGCCGCCTGCTGCGGGCCGTGCGCACTCTCCCGCGCGGCAGCGGCGCTGCCGCCGCGTGCGGCCAGGGCCTGGCGCATCAGGATCCCGGCCTCCTTGTACTTGACGATCACGCGCGCCACGGCGAGGTCGCCGCTGCGCTCCGAATCCGCTTGGGCGAGCGCGCCGCCAACGCCGGTCGCAAGGGCCGCAACGGCCACGACGGCCGCACGTGGCACCCCGAGGACCGGCAGCCGCACGCGCCGCAGCGCGAATCGCAGGCGACGATGAACGGCGACAAGGCGCCGCGACAAGTGAACGATCCGCATGGACGCGCAAGCTCCTCGAAGGTCAATCATTTCCGACACGCTGCGCCGTCGCCGCCGCTGCTGCCACGAGCGCGGCACACAGCAGGCCGGCGACGGTGCCGCTGAAGTGCGACCACGGCGCGATGGCGATGCCCAGCTCCGGCGCCGCGCGCAGCACCGGGCCGAAGGGCTGCTCGAGCGCGAGCTTCACCGTCAGCCCGGCCAGCAGCAGCAGGCCCGGCAGCACGCGCGTGCCGCGCCGCGGCCACAGCAGATGCAGGCCGACGATGGCCACGCCGGCATGCAGCACGCCGGAGAGGCCGTGGAAGTGCGCCAGCGACGGCCCGAGCAGCCAGCCGCCCTGCGTCAACGGCCAGGCCAGCAGCCAGGCCAGCGCCAGCCGCGCCGGCACCTGCGCGGCCATGCCCAGCAGCGCCACCAGCAGCGTGCCAGCCAGGTTCAGGGCCAGGTGCGCGGCGCTGCCGTGCACCAGGGCCCCGGTCCACCAGCGCCAGGGCTGCACCAGCGCAAGGTCCGGCTGCCAGTCCAGCGCCAGCGCGCCCGACGGCGCAACAGCGGCTGCGCCGCCAAGGACCGATGCCCCTCCGACGGCGAGGCCGCCGGCGGCCAGCACGCCCGCCAGCGCCAGCCAGGCGATGCCGGGCCGGCTCCAGGTGGGGACTTGCGCATGCCGCATCGTGCCGATGATGCCAGTGGCGCCACGGCGGGAACGGGCGCTGTGGCACAGTCGCCCGCCCGCCACCCTTCCTTCCTCACGCTTTCCCGTCGTCCCATGGCTTTGAAGTCCACCGTCTACAAGGTCGCCCTGCAGGTGGCCGACATGGACCGCTCCCACTACCGCAACCACGCGCTGACGCTGGCGCTGCACCCCTCGGAGACCGAGGAGCGCCTGATGGTGCGCGTGCTCGCGCACGCGCTGAACGCGCCCGGCGACGACACCGAGACGCCACTGCTGCCCGCCCGCGGGCTCTCCGCCACCGACGAACCCGACCTCTGGCAGCACGACCGCACCGGCGCCCTGCTGCAGTGGATCGAGGTCGGCCAGCCCGACGAACGGCGCCTCGCGCGCGCCTGCGCGCGCAGCGAGCGCGTCGTCGTCTACGCCTACGCGGGCTCGGCCGCGATCTGGTGGAAGGGCCTGGAGAACAGGCTCGCGCGGCTGCAGAACCTCGCTGTGTGGCAACTCGACGCCGCCGCCAGCCGCGAACTCGCCGGGCTGGCCCGGCGCGCGATGCAACTGCAGGTGACGGTGCAGGATGGCGCCATCTGGGTCGGCGACGGCGAGCGCACCGTCGAACTGCAGCCGCAGGCGCTGCTGGCCCCCGCACGATGAAGCGCCTGCACCGCCGCCACGCCCTGACCCTGCTCGGCGCCTTCGCCGCCTCCGGCACACCCAGCCTGCACGCCATGACCCGGGATCCTTCTTCCGCCACGCCGCCCGACGACCTCTTCCTCTGGCTCGAGGAGGTGCAGGGCGAGCGCGCCCTGGCCTGGGTGCGCGAGCGCAACGCCATCACCGAGCGCGAGCTGCAGGCGGTGTCCGGCCACGCCGGGCGCGAGCGCGCGATCCTCGAGGTGCTGGATTCGCAGGCGCGCATCCCGGCGGTGCAGCGCGTCGGGCCCTGGCTCTACAACCTCTGGCAGGACGCGGCCAACCCGCGCGGCCTGTGGCGGCGTGCGACGCTGGCCGAGTTCAGGAAGCCCGCCCCGGCCTGGGAGGCCGTGCTCGACCTCGATGCCCTGGGTCGCGCCGAGGGCGAGAACTGGACCTGGGGCGGCGCCACCCTGCTCGGTCCGGCGTACCGGCGTGCGCTGCTGTCGCTCTCGCGCGGCGGCGCCGACGCGCGCGTCGTACGCGAGTTCGACCTCGCCGACAAGCGCTTCGTCGACGACGGCTTCGTCGTGCCCGAGGCCAAGAGCAGCATCGAGTGGATCGACGAAGACAGCGTCTACCTCGGCAGCGACTTCGGCCCCGGCTCGCTGACCGACTCGGGCTACCCGCGCGTCATCCGCCGCTGGCGCCGCGGCCAGCCGCTGGGCGAAGCGCCGGTGGCGTTCGAAGGCGAGGCCGGCGACGTCGCGGCGCAGGCCTTCGTCGACCGCACGCCGGGCTTCGAGCGCAGCGGCTTCGTGCGCGCCACCAGCTTCTACGAATCGCGCCTGTGGCTGCTGCAGGACGGCCGCCTGGTCGAAGTCGACAAGCCGCCGGACGCGACGCTCTCCTTCTGGCGCGAGCAGCTGCTGCTGCAACTGCGCAGCGACTGGACGGTGGCCGGCCGCCACTGGCGCGGCGGCAGCCTGCTGCTGGCCGATGCCGCCGCCTACCTGCGCGGGCCGCGCGAGTTCGTCGCCCTCTTCGAGCCCACCGCGACGCGTTCGCTCGAGCGCTTCGCGACCACGCGCACGCAGGTCGTGCTCGAGGTGCTGGACACCGTCAGCAGCCGTCTCGAGGCCTGGCGTCAAGGGCCGGACGCCAGGGCCGGCGGCCGCTGGCAGCGCCGCGAACTGCCCGCGCCGCCGCTGGCCAGCACTGCGTTCGCCGCACTGCACGACCCGCTGCTGCCCGAGGACCCGCTGGCCGAGCATCTGTGGCTGCGCACGAGCAGCTTCCTGAGCCCCGACACGCTGAGCCTGGCGAAGCTCGACGACGGCGACCGCAGCGAGCCGGTGAAGGCGCTGCCCGCCTTCTTCGACGCCGCGGGCATGCGCGTGGAGCAGCGTTTCGCGCGCTCGCGCGACGGCACGCGCGTGCCCTACTTCGTCGTCTGGCCGAAGACGCCGCGCAATGATGGCCGCAACCCCACGCTGCTCTACGGCTACGGCGGCTTCGAAGTCTCGCTGGCGCCCGCCTACCTCGCCATCGCCGGCCGCACCTGGCTTGCGCAGGGCGGGGTCTACGTGCTCGCCAACATCCGCGGCGGCGGCGAGTTCGGCCCCGCCTGGCACCAGGCGGCGATCCTCGAGCACAAGCAGCGCAGCTACGACGACTTCGCCGCCGTCGCCGAGGACCTGCTGGCGCGCGGCATCACGCAGCCGCAGCACCTGGGCATCCAGGGCGGCAGCAACGGCGGGCTGTTGGTGGGCACGGTGATGGTGCAGCGGCCGGAGCTCTTTCGCGCCGTCGTCTGCCAGGTGCCGCTGCTGGACATGCGCCGCTACCACCGGCTGCTGGCCGGCGCCTCGTGGATGGCCGAGTACGGCGACCCGGACGATCCGGCGCAATGGGCCTGGATCGCCCGCTACAGCCCCTACCAGAACGTGAAGGCGGGCAAGCCCATGCCGGCGGTGCTCTTCACCACCAGCACGCGTGACGACCGCGTGCATCCGGGGCACGCGCGCAAGATGGCCGCGCGCATGCTGGCCCTGGGCCATGCGCCGCTGTACTGGGAGAACGTCGAGGGCGGGCACGACGGCGCGGCCGACAACGCGCAGCGCGCCCGCATGCGCGCGCTCGAGTCCAGCTTCCTCTGGCGCGAGCTGGCGCCGCGCTGAGGCGGGCCGCACGACGCCGAAATCAGGACGCAGGACGCCGCACCGGGAACGCCATGGCGCTGTGGATCGAGGACGACGACCCGCTGCCGCCGGGGCGCAGCGCGCTCGGGCCCGACGCCGAGGCGCCGGGCCTGGTGGCCGTCGGCGGCAGGCTGACGCCGCAGCGGCTCGAGGAGGCCTACCGCAAGGGCCTCTTCCCCTGGTTCAGCCAGGGTCAGCCGGCGCTGTGGTGGAGCCCCGAGCCGCGCATGGTGCTGCCGGTGGACGCGTTCGCCCCGAGTCGCTCGCTGCGCAAGACGCTGCGGCGCTTCGCGCGCAGCAGCGGCTGCGAGATCCGCATCGACCACGCCTTCGAGCGCGTCATCCGCGCCTGCGCCACGACCCCGCGCGAGGGCCAGGACGGCACCTGGATCGTGCCGGCGATGCGCGACGCCTACGCGCAGTGGCACCGGCAGGGCCGCGTGCACAGCTTCGAGACCTGGATCGACGGCGAACTCGCCGGCGGCCTCTACGGCGTGTCGATCGGCCGCATGTTCTTCGGCGAATCAATGTTCGCGCACCGCAGCGACGCCTCGAAGATCGCGCTGGCCGCCCTCGTGGCCTGGTGCCGCGGCCACGGCGTGCCGCTCATCGACTGCCAGCAGCACACGCCGCACCTGGCCAGCCTGGGCGCGCGCACGATCACGCGCGCGGCCTTCGAGGCGCATCTGGCGCAAGTCCTCGACGCCGAGGGAGAGCTCGATTGGACCTATGATGCCGCGACCTGGCGCCACCTGTTGCAGGTCGAGCCGGCCGGCGCCGGCGCCGCATCTCGGGAAGATCCGTGACGCACCCGAAAGAGCTTCCGCTTTCGTCGCTGCAGTTCTACGCCACCGCGCCCTATCCATGCAGCTACCTGCCGGGGCGCCAGGCGCGCTCGCAGGTCGCCACCCCGAGCCACCTGATCCACGCCGACGCCTATTCGGCGCTCGTGGCGGCGGGCTTTCGGCGCAGCGGCATGTTCACCTACCGGCCGCATTGCGAGGGCTGCCGCGCCTGCCTGCCCCTGCGCATCCCGGTGGCGCGCTTTGCCCCCACGCGCAGCCAGCGCCGCGCCTTCGAGCAGCACCGCGGACTGCGCGCGCGCGTGCTGCGCCTGTGCTTCATGCCCGAGCACTACCAGCTCTACCTGCGCTACCAGTCGGGCCGCCACAGCGGCGGCGGCATGGACCAGGACAGCGTCGACCAGTACACGCAGTTCCTGCTGCAGAGCCGCGTCAACTCGCGGCTCGTGGAGTTCCGCGAACCCGGCCCCGAGGGACACCCCGGAGCGCTGCGCATGGTCGCCATCCTCGACGTGCTGAACGACGGCCTGTCGGCGGTCTACACCTTCTACGACCCCGACGCGCAGGCCAGCTATGGCACCTACTGCGTGCTCTGGCAGATCGAGCAGACGCGCACGCTCGGGCTGCCCTACGTCTACCTCGGCTACTGGATCGAGCAGAGTCCGAAGATGGCGTACAAGGCGCGTTTTCGCCCGCACCAGCTGCTGCTGGGCGGGCGCTGGCAGGACGCGGGCTGAAGCGCGCCGGCCGCGGGCGGCGCGCCTTGCGCCACCGCTAGGTCGCGTCGGCGGGCCGCAGCGCCGCGGCCTCGATCCAGCGCCAGCGCCCCTGGGCGAGGTCTTCGGCCCGCCCGTCCTCGCGCAGCTTGAGCAGGTGCGCCAGCAGCGAGCGCCGCGCCACTGGGTGCAGGTGCTGCGGCGTGTCGGCATAGACCTCGGGGAGCATCTCGTCCAGGCTCGCCTGCCCGCGCGCGCGCAGGGCCGCCGCCACCTTCGCCTCGCGCGCCAGGCGGTGGGCGATGAGCGCGCGCAGCACGGCGTGCGGCTCGGCGACGAGGAAGCCGTGGCCCGGCGCGAGCCACTGCAGCTCTTCGTCGAGCAGGGCCTGCAGGCTGCGCAGGTAGGCGCCCATGTCGCCATCGGGCGGATCGATGACCACCGTCGAGCCCTGCATCACGTGGTCGCCGGTGAAGAGCAGGCCTTCCTGCTCGAGCAGCCAGCACAGGTGGTTGGAGGCGTGGCCCGGGGTGTGGATGGCGCGCAGGGTGCTGGCGCTGCCGAGCATCAGGCATTCGCCGTCCATCGGCTCGCGCGTCGGCGCGAAGTCCGGATCCTGCCCCTTGGCGTGCTGCGGTCGGCGGCCGAGCACGACGGCGCCGAAGGCCGCCGCGGCCGCCGCCGCGCCGGGGCTGTGGTCGCGATGCGTGTGCGTGGCCAGCACCCAGCGCACCGGGCCGGGGGCGGCGGCCTGCAGCGCCGCCAGGTGCACCGGGTCGGCGGGCCCGGGGTCGATGAGCGCCCAGCGGTCCTCCGGCGGGTCGCCGACGAAGTAGCTGTTGGTGCCCGGCCCGGTCATCACGCCGGGGTTGGGTGCGGTGACGCGCAGGACGCGCGGCGACAGCCGCACCGGCTGCCCGGCGACGAGTTCGGTCATCACGTCGTGCGCAAGGCCCTCCGGATCGAGCTTGCAGACCTCGGCGAAGGCGAGATGGTCCGGCACGACGATGGTCGGCCCCTGGCGCGTGCGCGCGTGACGCGGCATCACGCGCGGGATGGGCGCGGGCAGCCGCGCGGCGGCGAACAGCGCCGCGTCGACGTCGACGAAGGCCGCGAGCTCGCGCAGCGTGCGCCGCGTCACCGGGAAGAGCTTGTAGCCGCGCTGGGGGTCCAGCGCCTGCGTCGGCGGCAGCCACATCAGCTCCGTCGCCTCCCCCTGATCGGCCTGCGCCGCCTGCCCCGGCGGCGCGGCGGCAACGAAGAAGCGCGTATCGAAGCGCGTTGCCGTTCCCGGCGGCGTGAGCCAATGGCTCCAGGCAAAGAAGCGGCTCAGGTCCAGATGCAGCCCCAGTGCCTGGCAGGCGTCGGCCAGCGTGGCCTCACGGCGCTGCAGGCGCTGGCGCCAGTCGGCCCAGGCGGGCCCGGGCGTGGCGGCGCGGCCGCTGGCGTCGCAGGCGAGCAGCAGGCCGATCTCCTCGAAGCTCTCGCGCACGGCGGCCAGCGCGTGGTCGAGGATGCCGCCGGCCAGGCCGTAGCGGGCGCTCAGCGCCTCGTCGCTGCTGCCGACGACGAAGCGCGCAGCAGCGCGGTCGCCGGCCTCGAGCACGCCGCCGGGGAAGACGGTGGCACCGCTGAGCCAGTCGCGCGCGCGCTCGGCGCGGCGCAGCAGCAGGACCTCGAGCCCGGCCTGCCCATCGCGCAGCAGCAGCAGCGAGGCCGACTGGCGCGCGTCCGGCGGCGGCGTGTAGATCGCGCTCATGGCGACTCCACGGCCTCGCGCGCAGCGCCGCTGGCGAGCAGGGCCTCGATGGCGTCGTCGGCGAACCCGGCCTCGGCGAGCACGCCGCGGGTGTGTTCGCCGATGCGCGGCGCCGGTCGCGGCGCAGTGCTGCCGCTGCGATCGAAACGCGGAGCGGGCGCGGGCTGCACGCCGCCCTCGACCTCGACGAAGGCCGACCGCGCGCGTGCGTGCGGATGCTGCGGCGCCTCGTCGAAGTCGAGCACCGGCGCGAAACAGGCATCGCTGCCTTCGAGCAGTTCGCACCACGCGGCGCGCGTCCGGCTCTTCATGAGGGTGCCGATGGCCTCGCGCATCGCCGGCCACGCGTCGCGGTCGTACTGGTGCTGCAGGAAGCGCGCGTCGAGCCCGGTGCGACGCACGAACTCGGCGAAGAACTTGGGCTCGATCGGCGCCAGCGCGACCCAGCGGCCGTCGGCAGTCTCGTAAGTATCGTAGAACGGGGCGCCGCCGTCGAGCAGGTTCTCGCCGCGCGGGGCATCCCACATCCCCGCGGCGTGCAGGCCGTAGAAGAAGCCGGCCAGCGAGGTCGCGCCGTCGACCATCGCCGCGTCCACGACCTGGCCGCGCCCCGAGTGCTGGCGCTCGAACAGGGCGGCCATGACGCCGAGCACCAGGTACAGCGCACCGCCGCCGTAGTCGCCCACCAGGTTCAGCGGCGGCACCGGGCGCTCGCCCTTGGGCCCGATGGCGTGCAGCGCGCCGGTGAGCGCGATGTAGTTGATGTCGTGCCCCGCCGCGGCCGCCAGCGGCCCGCTCTGGCCGAAGCCGGTCATGCGGCCGTAGACCAGGCGCGGGTTGCGCGCCTGGCAGTCCGCGGGGCCCAGGCCGAGCTTCTCCGTCACGCCCGGACGCAGGCCCTCGAGCAACACGTCGGCCCCGTCGACCAGGCGCAGCACGGCCTCGCGCGCGGCCGGCACCTTCAAGTCCAGCGCCAGCGAGCGACGGCTGCGGCCGTGCACGTCGTGGCGGCGCGGGAACGGCAGTCCGAGGCCGCTGGCCTCGGTGCGGTCGACGCGCACCACGTCGGCGCCCAGGTCGGCGAGCAGCGTCGCCGCCATCGGCACCGGCCCGATGCCGGCCATCTCGATCACCTTCATTCCGTGCAGGGGTCCCATCGCGTGCGCATTCCGGCGGTTGGCAAGCGCCCGAGTTTGCCGCAGGCGAGAATCGCCGGCGATGAACGCGGCCTGGATGATGGTGCTGTCGTCGCTGCTGTTCGCGACCATGAGCGTGTGCGTGAAGCTTGCCTCGGCGAGCTACGGCGCAGGCGAGATCGTCTTCTACCGGGGCCTCGTGGGCGCACTGGCCATCGGCATCGTCTACCGCGCGCGCGGCGGCTCGCTGCGCACCGCCGTTCCCGGCATGCACGTCGGGCGCAGCGCTGCAGGCGTCGCGGCCATGGCGCTGTGGTTCTACGCCCTCGGCGGCCTGCCGCTGGCCACGGCGACGACGCTGAACTACATGTCCTCGGTGTGGATGGCGCTGTTCCTCATCGGCGGCGCGATCATGTTCGGTGCGCACCGCGTCGAGGGCCTGCTGGTGGCCGCGGTGCTGCTGGGCTTCGCCGGCGTGGCGCTGGTGCTGCGGCCGTCGATGGACGCCAGCCAGGTCTGGCCGGCGCTGGCCGGTGTGCTCTCGGGCGTGCTGGCGGCGCTGGCCTACCTGCAGCTCACCGCGCTCGGGCGCGTCGGCGAACCCGAGGAGCGGACCGTCTTCTACTTCAACGTCGGCAGCATGGTGCTGGGGGGCCTGCTCGCGCTCGGGCAGGGTCTGGGCCGGCACAGCGTGCGCGGCGTGCTGCTGCTGCTGGCCATCGGCGTGCTGGCGGCGATGGCGCAGATGCTGCTCACGCGCGCCTACACCGTCGGCCGCCCGCTCTCCAATGCCGTGCTGCAGTACCTGGGCATCCTGTTCGCGTTCGTCTACGGCGTGCTGCTCTTCGACGAAGGCATCACGGGCCTGGCGGTGGTCGGCGTCGTGCTGATCATCGCCGCCGGCCTCATGAGCACCCGCGTGCGGGCGCGCGCGCCGGAGCCGGGGGACACGCGCGGCCGCGACCCCCGTGCGGGATGACCGGCGGGGTCGCCGCCGGAAGGTGCTGGCAGAATGTCGCAACCGCCGGGCGGCCACGCCGCGCCTTCTCATCCCTTCAGCAGCCCCTCTGCCCATGACGACCCCGCCGCCGCAGCCCTCAAGCCAGCGCGAGCTCGGCCGCCACGCCTACAGCCGCGAGGATCTGCTGGCCTGCGGCCACGGCGAGCTCTTCGGCCCGGGCAACGCGCGCCTGCCGCTGCCGAACATGCTGATGTTCGACCGCATCGTGCGTATCGACGATCACGGCGGCGCGCACGGCAAGGGCTGCATCGAGGCCGAGCTCGACATCCACCCCGAGCTCTGGTTCTTCGACTGCCACTTCGAGTCCGACCCGGTGATGCCGGGCTGCCTGGGGCTGGACGCGCTGTGGCAGCTGGTGGGCTTCTGGCTCGGCTGGCGCGGCAACCCCGGGCGCGGACGCGCGCTGGGCGCCGGCGAGATCAAGTTCTTCGGCCAGGTGCTGCCCACGGTGGGCAAGGTGCGCTACCGGCTCGAACTCAAGCGCGTCATCGAACGCAAGCTGGTGATGGGCATCGCCGACGGCCACGTGTTCGCCGACGGCCGCGAGATCTACACCGCGACCGACCTCAAGGTCGGCCTCTTCACTTCGACCGAGGAATTCTGATGCGACGGGTCGTCGTCACCGGCCAGGGCATCGTCTCGAGCCTGGGCAACAACGTCGACGAGGTGTTGGCCAGCCTGCGCGAGGGGCGTTCGGGCATTCGCTTCAATCCGGTCTACGCCGAGCGCGGCCTGCGCTGCCGCGTCAGCGGCCGCCCGACGCTGGAGCTCGAGTCGGCGATCGACCGGCGCACGATGCGCTTCATGGGCGACGCCGCGGGCTACGCCTTCGTCTCGATGCAGCAGGCGATCGCCAGCTCCGGCCTCGAGCCGGCGCAGGTCTCCCACCCGCGCACCGGGCTCGTCGCCGGCAGCGGCGGCGCCTCCAGCTTCAACCAGGTTTGGGCCGCCGACACGCTGCGCGCCAAGGGCATCAAGCGCGTCGGGCCGTTCATGGTCACGCGCACCATGGGCAGCACGGTCTCCGCCTGCCTGGCCACCAGTTGCGCGATCAAGGGCGTCAACTACTCGATCAGCTCGGCCTGCGCGACCAGCGCGCACTGCATCGGTCACGCCGCGCAGCTCATCGCCTGGGGGCAGCAGGACGTCGTCTTTGCCGGCGGGGGCGAGGAGGAGAGCTGGGAGCTCTCGATGCTCTTCGACGCCATGAACGCGATGTCGAGCAGCTTCAACGACCGGCCCGAGGCGGCCTCGCGCGCCTTCGATGTCGACCGCGACGGCTTCGTCATCGCCGGCGGCGGCGGCATGCTGGTGCTGGAGGCACTCGAGCACGCGCAGGCACGCGGCGCGACCATCCTGGCCGAACTCGTCGGCTACGGCGCCACCTCCGACGGCCACGACATGGTGGCGCCCTCGGGCGAGGGCGCGGTGCGCTGCATGCAGCAGGCCATCGCCACGGTGAGGCAACCGGTCGAGTACATCAATGCCCACGGCACCTCGACGCCGGTGGGAGACGTCGCCGAGCTCAACGCCGTGCGCGAGGTGTTCGGCAGCCGGCTGCCGGCGATCAGCTCCACGAAGTCGCTCTCAGGTCACTCGCTGGGCGCCGCCGGCGCGCAGGAGGCGATCTACGCCCTGCTCATGCTGCAGCACGGCTTCGCCGCGGCTTCGGCCAACATCGACAGGCTCGATCCGGCAGCCGAGGGCATGCCGGTGCTGCGGCAGCGGCAGGACGCGCCGCTGCGCACGGTGATGTCCAACAGCTTCGGCTTCGGCGGCACCAACGCCTCGCTGGTCTTCGGCCGTTTCGAGGGCTGAAGCCGACGCGGCCCGCAAGGCCGAGGCGCGCGCACCAGGGCGCACATCAGACCGCGATCGCCGTAGACTGACCGTGCAAACGGACGATGCGCGTCACCCGCGAAAGGAGTCGGCATGTACAAGCACATCCTCGTCCCCACCGACGGCTCGGAGATCACCGCCAAGGCGGTGCAGACGGCCATCGCGATGGGCAAGCTCTGCGGCGCCAGCCTGGCGGTGATTGCCGTCAAGGAGCCCTTTCCCTACAGCGCGATCTCCGAGATGCAGCCGGTGCCGCCGCAGGAGTTCTTCGACGCCCAGGAACGCATCGCCTCGGCCAACGTGAAGACGGTGCTCGACGCGGCGGCGGCCGCGGGCGTGCCGGCGGAGGGCCACACGCTCGAGGCCTTGCACCCCTGGGAGGCGATTCTCGAACACGCCGACAAGCTGGGTTGCGACCTCGTCGTCATGGCCTCGCACGGCCGCCGTGGCGTCTCCGCCCTGCTGCTGGGCAGCGAGACGCAGAAGGTGCTGACGCACGGTAAGCTGCCCGTGCTGGTGGTGCGCTGACGACGCTGCGTTGACGGCCGCGCGCTGAGCCGCGGCGCGCGCTGCGCCACGGACGCTCAATGCGCGTGGCGCAGGACGGTGAGCACCATGACCGTACCCAGGCCGGCACCGATCCAGCCGATCTGGCTTGCCGTCTCGCGCCAGGGCAGGCGGCGCTGCAGCTGCGGCATGAGATCGGCCACGGCGACGTAGACGAAGCTGCTGCCCGCCACCACCAGCAGGTAGGGGAAGGCCGCCTGCCACTCGCCGACGACGAAGTAGCCGAGCACGCCTCCGGCCACCGCGGCCAGGCCCGACAGCGCGTTGTAGGCCAGCGCGCGCGCCCGCGACAGGCCGGCGTTGAGCAGCACGATGTAGTCGCCAACCTCCTGCGGGATCTCGTGCGCGACGACGGCGGTCGCCGTGGCCACGCCCAGGTGCGCGTCGACGAGGAAGGCCGCGGCGATGATGACGCCGTCGCAGAAGTTGTGGATGCTGTCGCCCAGCAGCACCGCCAGGCCACCGCGGCCGGCCTGCTCGGCGTCGAAACCTTGGTGATGGCTGTGGTGCGGGTGGTCGCCCTCGTGGTGGTGGCCGTGGCGGTAGAGCTCGGCCTTCTCCAGCAGGAAGAAGGCGAGCAGGCCGCCCAGCAGCGTGGCAAAGAGCGCCTGCGGCGGCGCGTGGCCCTCGAAGGCCTCGGGCAGGACCTGCAGCAGCGCGGTGCCCAGCAGGATGCCGGTGGACAGGCTGACGAGGCTGCGCACCAGTCGCGTCAGCACCCCCACGCTGATGGCCGCGGCGACGAGCACCGACAGCAAGCCCCCCGACAGCGTCGCGACGATGATGAAGAACAAGGTCATGGCGAAGACGGGCGCTGCCCCCCGCCGCCGCGGCGGCGGGTGCGGCGTGCTGCCCGATGCGATCCGAGAGGGGCCACCGCGGACCCCGACCTCTCCAGCCTAGCAGGGCTGTCAAGCGGGCACGCGCGCGCCCGGTTCAGGCGAGATGGCGCTCGAACCAGGCCAGCAGGCGCTTCCAGCCGTCCTCGGCCGCGGCCTTGCGGTAGCTCGGGCGGTAGTCGGCGTGAAAGGCGTGCGGCATGTCGGGGTAGACGATGATCTCGCTGGCCTTGTGGCCGGCCTGCTGCAGCGCCTTCCTCATCTGCTCGACGGTCTCGTTCGGGATGCCGGCGTCGGCCCCGCCGTAGAGCCCGAGGATGGGCGCCTTGATCGCGGCCGCGAGGTCGACCGGGTTCTTCGGCGCAGGCGCCGTGGCCTGGCCGACCAGGCGCCCGTACCAGGCGACACCCGCCTTCAGCGCCGGGTTGTGCGCGGCGTACAGCCAGGTGATGCGCCCGCCCCAGCAGAAGCCGGTGATGCCCAGGCGCGCCGGGTCCGCACCCTGCCCCCGCGCCCAGGCCACGCAGGCGTCGAGGTCCTGCATCACCTGCGCATCGGGCACCCTGGCAATGACTTCGCTCATCAACTTGGCGATCTCGCCGTAGCTCTGCGCATCGCCCTGGCGTACGAAGAGCTCGGGCGCGATGGCAAAGTAGCCCGCGTGCGCCAGGCGCCGCGCGACGTCGGCGATGTACTCGTGCACGCCGAAGATTTCGCTGGCCACCAGCACCACCGGCGCCTTCGTCTTGCCGGCCGGCGCGGCGCGGTACGCAGGCATCTGGAACCCGCCCACGGGGATCATCACCTCGCCGACGACCAGACCGTCGGCCGGGGTCCTGATCGCGGTCTGCGCCATCACCGGCAGCACGGCCGCGGCAAAGCCGCTGCCCACCGAGGTGCGCATGAAGCCGCGGCGCGAGAAGTCGCGCGCGGGGACGAGGCTGTCGATCTCCTGCTCGATCATGGTGGCGGCTCCGGCGTCGAGGCTGAAGCCGCCGATTCTAGGAATCGGTGCCGGCAGGCTGCGTGGTGCAGGTCAGAAGCCCTGTCCCTGCGCCGCGGATCCGGCGAGAGCCCTGCCGCGGGCGCGCCGACGCGCCAGCGTCGGGGGCTCCGGCACGACCGCCGTCTGCTGTCCGTAGTTGAAGCCCGAGGCCGAAGTGATGGCGTAGCTGGAGGCCGGACGGCTCCCGACCCAGACCTGCTCGCCCATCCAGCTCACCGTGTTGCCGAACGAGTCGGGCCAATGGCGTTCCCTGTGAGCGCCCCCAGGGCCGGGCTGCGCCCAGCCCGCCCCCCGCGGGGGTCAGGCAAAGTGGCGGAGCCACATTTGCTTGTGAACGGGAAGGCTGCGAGCGCTGCGCAGGACCTGGGGCATCATCGCCGCCGTGAAAGCTCGCGATGCCGTCGACACCGAGGCCGTGCTGTGGTCGCGCGAGAGCGGCGGCTGGCGGCTCGACTTGCGCGGCGATTGGCGCGGCCGGTCGCAGCCGCTGGCGCCGGCCCCCGCGCCGGGCCCGGTCGCGGGCGAAGCGGTGCGTGTGCGTTGTGGCGAGCCCGGCGCCTGGATCCAGGACCGCGACGCTGCGCCGCGCCTGTGGGCGCTGCTGGCGCCGCTGCGACGCACGGGCGCGCTGATCGACCTCGCAGCCCTGCCCGACGCCCTGCGGGGACCGCTGGAACTGGCCCTGCCCGCGCCCGGCAGCGCCATCGAGCCGGTGCCCGAGCATGTCGACGCAGGCGGCATCGCCGCCCGCCTGCGCGCCGGCTGGGAGGACGCGCTGCAGACCGCGGCCTTCCTGGGTGAGGTCATGCTCTCGCTGTCGCGGCTGCTGCGCGGCAAGGCGGTGATGCGCGCGTCGGACTATTTCCGCCAGCTCGACCTCGTCGGGCCGATGTCGCTGCCCATCGTCTCGCTGACCTGCTTCCTGATCGGCCTCATGCTCGCCTACATGGGCGGCGCGCAGCTCGAGCGCATCGGCGCGCAGAGCTTCATCGCCGACGTCGTGACGGTAGGCATGGTGCGCGAGCTCGCCGGGCTGATGACCGGCGTCATCCTGGCCGGGCGCGTCGGCGCGGCCTTCGCGGCGCAACTGGGCAGCATGCGCGCCAACGAGGAGATCGATGCGCTGCGGGCGCTGGGCATCGACCCCATCGACTACCTGGTGCTGCCGCGCCTGCTGGCGATGCTGACGATGGCGCCGCTGCTCATCGCCTACGCGGCGCTGGTGGGCGTGCTCGCCGGGCTGCCGCCGGTGGTCGGCATCTACGGCGTGCCGGCCTTGGAGTATCTGCACAAGAGCGAGCAGGTGCTGACCTGGACACATCTGTGGATCGGCCTCTTCAAGGGCACGATGTACATCGGCCTGGTGGCGCTGGCGGGCTGCCGCGAGGGGCTGCACGCCGGGCGCGACGCGCAGTCGGTGGGCGCGGCGACGACGACCGCGGTCGTCAAGGGCCTGCTGTGGATCGTCGTCGCCGCCTCGGCGAGCACGGTCTTCTTCCAGCGGCTGGGCCTGTGACCATGGCTGCGATCGAAGCGAGGGGCACCGCGGAACCGCTGGTGCGCGTCGTTGGCCTCACCATGGCCTTCGGCGACGAGGTCGTGCAGCGCGACCTCGACTTCGAGATCCGCCGCGACGAGGTGCTGGCCATCGTCGGCGCCAGCGGCTGCGGCAAGAGCACCCTGTTGCGGCACCTCATCGGGCTGCAGGAACCCGCCACGGGGCAGGTGCTCTACGGCGGGCAGGACCTGAACCGGGCCGACGACGAGCAGCTCGCCGCACTGCGACGGCGCTTCGGCGTCATGTTCCAGGCCGGCGCGCTGTGGAGCTCGATGACCGTGGGCGAGAACATCATGCTGCCGCTGCGCCTCTTCACGCGCAAGCCGGCGGCGGAGCGCGCGCGCCTGGCGCGCTGGAAGCTGGCGCTCGTCGGCCTCGAGGGCGCCTTCGAGCTCGAGCCCGCGGAGCTGAGCGGCGGCATGCGCAAGCGCGCGGCGATCGCGCGCGCGCTTGCCCTGGACCCCGAGCTGCTCTACCTGGACGAGCCCTCCTCCGGCCTGGACCCCTTCAGCGCCGCGCGCCTCGACGGCCTCATACTCAACCTCCGACGCAACCTGGGCACGACGGTTGTCATGGTCAGCCATTCGATGGACAGCGTGTTCGCGGTCGCCGACCGACTGCTCTACCTCGACCACGTGGAAAAGACGATGACCGCGCTCGATGCGCCCCGCGTGCTGGCCGAGACCGGCCCCGAACGCGTGCGCGCCTTCCTCCACCGCCGGAGCCAGCCTTGAAGCGGCGCGCCAGCCCGACGCGCATCGGCGTCTTCATGCTCGGCGCGCTTGCCGTGCTGGTGAGTGCGGTGGTGATGGTCAGCGGCAGCGGTCTGTTCGCCAGCCGCGAGCGCGCGCAGGCCTATTTCGAAGGCTCCGTCTACGGCCTGCAGATCGGCGCGCCGGTGGTGCTGCGCGGGGTGCGCCTGGGCAGCGTGGTGGGCATCGGTATCGTGCACGAGGCCAGGCCGGGGCAACCCGGGCAATTGACGGTGCCGGTGGAGATCCAGATCGACCGCGCGCGCATCCTCAGCGCCGCCACGGGTGCGGACCTTGGCGCCAGCGGCAGCAGCGCCGCGCCGACGGTGCACGAACTGGTGCAGCAGGGCCTCACGGCGCAGCTCAGCATGCAAAGCCTGCTCACCGGCCTGCTCTACGTCGACCTCGACTTCGGCCGCGTGCCGCCCGGCGCGGCCGCGGCGGCCTCGGCGCCGCGCGTCGGCCATGCCGCCATGGCGGTGATCCCCACCGTACCCACGCCACTGCAGGAACTGCATCGGCAATTGCAGCAGGTCGACATCCCGCGGCTGCTCACCGACATCGCCGGCGCCGCCGCAGCTGCCCGCCAGCTGCTGGCCGACCCGAAGCTGCAGCAGACGGTGCAAGAGCTTGCACAGGCCAGCGGCGAGTTGCGCGCCCTGCTGGCGCGCGTCGATCGCCGCATCGACCCCTTGGCCGACGCGATGCAGGGCACGCTGCAGGAGTCGCGCCGCGCGGCGGCGACGCTCGCCGGCGCGCTCGCCGATGCCGGCGATGCCGTCGACCGCATCCGCCGTGCCGCCGACCGCGTCAGCGCCACGATGGCGCGCTTCGACCGCGTCGCCGACGACGCCCAGCCGCTGCTCGAGGGCGCGCGCCGGGCCGCCGACGAGCTCGCGCGCACCGCGCAGGTGCTGCGCAGTGCCACCACCGACGACGAGGGCGCGCTGCCGCGGATCGACGCGGCCGCGCTGGAGCTGGCGCGCGCCGCGCGCGCGGTGCGCGACCTCGCCGACTTGCTCGAGCGTCAGCCGGAGGCGATCCTCCGCGGGCGCAGCGTCTCGCCCTGACCGCCATGCCTCATTCACCCTTCTCTCGCCTGGCGTCTGCTTACCGCCGCGGCCGTCGCCACGCACTGGCCCTGATGCTGGCCGGGGCGGGCCTGCTCGCGGCCTGCGGCAGCTCGCCGCCGGTACAGCTCTACCGCCTGCCCAGCGCGCCGCCGCGGATGCCGGCGGCAACCGAGGTGGCGGCGCCGAGCTCGCACGCCTGGCAGCTCATGCTGCCGGTGCGCATCCCCGACTATCTGGACCGGCAGGCGCTGCTGCTGCCGCAGGGCGATGCGGGAATGCTGGCGCTGTCGGACCAGCGCTGGGCCGAATCCCTGCGCGAGGCCGTGCCGCGCGTGCTGCGCGAGGATCTCGCGCGGCTGCGCGGCGAGGACCGCGTCTGGACCTCGCCGGTTCCCGCGGGCGTGGCCATCGCGAGGCGGCTGCGCGTGGAGCTGCTGGCCCTCGACGTCGCGCCCGATCGCCGCAGCGTGCGCCTGCAGGCGCGCTGGAGCCTCGTCGATCCGGCGGCGACGCTGCCGCCGATCCTCGGCACGGCGAACTTCACCGAGGCCGCGCCGGACGGGCGCATCGAGGAGCTCGTCGCCGCGCACCGCCTGGCGCTGTGGCATTTGGCCGAGCGCATCGCCGCAACGCGCTGAGCCAGGCGCCGGCGCGCCCGGGCTCACCGCGTCATCCAGCGCCGCAGTCCGAAGCTCGCGGCGTCCACCAGCCCCACCAGCAGCAGCATGGCCGCCAGCACCGTGGCCGTCTTGTCCATCTGGAACAGGCCCATGTGAAAGGCCAGCAGCTGCCCGAGCCCGCCGGCGCCGACGACGCCGAGGATGGCCGCCGCACGGATGTTGTTCTCCCAGCGATACAGCGTGTAGCTCATGAGCTGCGGCAGCACCTGCGCCAGCGTGGCGTAGAGGAAGACGCGCGTCGCGTCCACGCCCTGCACGCGCAGGGCCGCGGCCGGGTCGGGCGGGGCGTTCTCGATCGCCTCGGCAAACAGCCGCCCGAGCACGCCCGAGGTATGCAGCGCCAGCGCCAGCGTGCCGGCGAAGGGCCCGAGCCCCGCGGCGACGAGCAGCAGCGCCGCCCAGACGAGCTCGGGGATGGCACGCAGCGCGTTCAGCAGCAGCCGCGCGCTCGCGCGCCAGGGTGCGCGGTCGGCGGCGTGCATGCGGCTGGCCGGCAGCGCGAGCACGAGGCCCAGGGACGCGGCCAGCAGCGTGCCCAGCAACGACATCGCGAAGGTCTCGACCATGCCCTGGCCGACCTTGGCGAGGAAGGCCGCCGAGAGCTCCGGCGGGAAGAACTCGCCGACAAAGCGCGCCATGCTGGCAAGCGCCTGCAGCGAGAGGAACTGCGCCCACTGCAGGTCCAGGCTCCAGAAGCTGGCCGCCACCAGGACCACGATGCCGGCGCTGGCCCAGCAGGCGCGGCAGCGCGCGTCGAAGATCCGCGGCGGCAGCCGGTAGGGCTGGTTGGCGGCGTCGCGCGTCCTCATGACGGGCTTGCCCGGGCCTCAGCCAAGTGCGCGCCGCAGGCCGGCGCTGACGCGGTCGGCGAGCGCGACGAGCGCGATGAAGACGAGCAGCATCGTCGCCACCTCGCCGCCCGCGAACATCTTCACCGAGTTGTCCATCTGCTGCCCCAGCCCTCCGGCACCGACGAAGCCGAGCACGACCGACGAGCGGATCGCGCACTCCCAGCGGTAGACGGTGTAGGAGGTGAGCTCGGCGGCGTTCTGCGGCAGCAGGCCGTAGAAGAAGGCCTGCAGCCGCGAGCTGCCGTTGCGCAGCAGCGCCGCGGTGGGCTCGGCCTCGCCGCTTTCCAGGATCTCGGCGTAGACCTTGCCGAGCATGCCGCCGTAGGTGAGCGCGATGGCCAGCACGCCGGGTGTGGCGCCCAGGCCGACGACGCGCACGAAGACCAGCGCCCACACCAGCTCGGGAACGCTGCGTAGCAGCACCAGCAGCCAGCGCACCCCCTGGCGCAGCCAGAAGGGGCCGCGCGCCATGCGCCCCGAGAGCGCGGAGATCGAGAGCGTGTGCGTCACCAGCAGCGCCATGGGCACGGCAACGACGAGCGCGAGCACGATGCCCGCGGTGGCGATCGCCACCGTGCGCCAGGTCTCGCGCGCCACCATCGCGAGGAAGTCGGGCGCCAGCACCGGCGGAAAGAAGCTGGCGAGAAAGGCGCCGCTGACGCGCAGGCTCTCGGGCGCGAGCAGCGCGGAGGGCCTGAACTCGGTGGCCACGAACAGCGGCCACAGCAGCACCGCGGCGGTCAGCATGAGCACGATGCGCGGGCGCCACGCCGGATCGCGCCGGGCCGGATGCAGCGCAGGATGGGGAGCCGTCGCGGCCATGCCCGCTCGTCCTCGGCTGTGCCGCCTTCAGCGGCAGTGCATCACCGCCGGCCGCGGCGGCGCCGGTATTGCCGCGGCCACGTCGTCCGTCGTCTCGCCGCCCTGCCCTTCCTGCTCGTCACGGGCATAGAGCTGCGACAGCCGCGTCGGCGTGACCTCGGCCGTGGGCAGGTCGAAGGCCACCGCACCGTCGCGCAGGCCGACGAGGCGCGGGAAGTTCTGCAGCGCCAGCTCCATCTGGTGCAGGCTGGCGACCACCGTGACGCCGTGCGCACGCGCTTCCTCCAGCGTCACGCGCAGGGCCCGGCGCGCGCTCGTCGGGTCCAGCGCCGAGATCGGCTCGTCGAGCAACCACAGCCGCGCCGGGGAGACGAGCGCGCGTGCCAGCGCCACGCGCTGGCGCTCGCCGCCGGAGAGGCGATCCACGCGCTCGAAGAGCTTGTCGGCCAGGTCAAGCCGCGCCAGCGCCTCGTGCGCCGCCGGGATGTCGGCCGGATAGAAGAGCGAGACCACGCTCTGCCACAGGCTCATCGCCGGCAGGCGCCCGGCAAGCACGGTGGTGACCACGCGCTGGCGCGGCGGCAGCGGCGGCACCTGCGGCACGAGGAAGAGCCGGCCGCGCAAGCGCTGCAGCGCATGGCGCGAAAGCGCCCAGGGTCGCTGCCCGCCCACCGCGTAGTCGCCGCGCTGAGGCGGCAGCGCGCAGGCGAGCACCTGCAGCAAGGTCGTCTTGCCCGCGCCCGAAGGGCCGACGATGGCCAGCGCCTCCCCCGGCTGCGCCGCCAGCGAGACGCCGCGCAGGGCGGGCGCCGCGCCTGCGGCCGCCGCCGCATGGCGCGCGTCGACGCGATCGAGCTGCAACTGCATCGCCGCGCGGCGTCAGAGCAGGCCGGCGTTGCGTGCCGCGGCCTCGATGCCCTTGTAGTTCTCGGGCCGGCTCGGCACGAAGCGCGTGGCGCGCTGCAACTCCAGGATCTCGCGGTCGGCCGGGTTGTCGCGCGACAGGCGCAGCAGCGCCGCGCTCAGCTTCCCGCGCAGCGCGGCCGGCAGCTCGGCGTGCACGGTCCAGTTGTAGTCGTAGTACGGCGGCGTGGTGTAGAAGACGCGCACCCGCGCGGCGTCGACCTTCCCATCTGCGACCAGCTTCTCCCACACGGAGATGTTGAGCGCCCCGGCCTGCACCTTGCCCGAGGCCACCGCGGCCACGGTTGCGTCGTGCGCGCCGCTGTAGGCGACGCGGCGGAAGTCCTTGTCCGGATCGATGCCGGCCTGCAGCAGGAAGCTGCGCGGCATCAGGTGGCCGCTGGTCGAGCTCTGGGCGCCGAAGCTCACGTCGCGGCCCTTCAGGTCGGACAGGCTCCGGATCGCCGCATCGGCGGTGACGAAGACGGAGCGAAAGCGCTCGTCCTCCTCGCGCTGCACGATCGGAATCATTTTGCCGCCCGAGCGCACCTGCGCCTGCACGTAGGTGAAGCCGCCGAACCAGGCCATCTCCATCTTGCGGTTGACCAGCGCCTCGACCGCCGCGGCGTAGTCGGTCACCGGCGTGTACTCGACCTTCATGCCGATCTGCGCCTCGAGGTACTTCATCAGCGGCGCGGCCTTGCGCGCCAGCTCGGTGGGCGACTCGTCGGGGATCGCCGTGACGCGAAAGACCTGCTGCGCCCGCGCCGGCCGGGCGCCGCCCAGCAGCGCAAGGGGCACGAGCGGCACGAAAGGCAAGAGCGGCGCGGTCGCGAGCAGGCGTCGCCGCCCGTGCGAGGAAGGCGGTTGATGAAGCATGATTCCTCCCGCTGTTGCGGATCCCCGAGGCTTCGGGATGCCGGGGCAAATTGGAACCCAAGTCCGTCGCGTCGCGCTGACGGCTGCTACATTGACCCGTCGATCGGCTTGCCCGAGCCCACCCGAGAAGCGCCGTGCCGCCCGTGCAATTCCACGCCCTGGACACCTTGTCCGTCGTCGAGCTGGCCGCGCAGGCGCGCGCGGGACTGCTGCGCGAGGCGGCCACGGTCAGCCCCAAGTTCTTCTACGACGCCCTGGGTTCGCGCCTCTTCGAAGCCATCACCGAGCTCGACGAGTACGGCCTCATGCGAGCCGAGGCGACGATCTTCTCGTCCTTTGGCGCCGTCATGGCCGGCGAGGCGCGCGCGCGTATCGGGCGGCCGTTCGACCTCGTCGACCTGGGCGCCGGTGACTGCGCCAAGGCCGCGCGGCTGCTTGCGCTGCTGCAGCCGGCCCGCTACCTCGCGCTGGACATCTCGATCGAGCACATGCGCCCGGCCCTGCAGCGTATGCAGCACGAGCACCCCGGGCTGCCCATGGTGGGCATCGGCACCGACTTCTCCGATCGGCTGCAGTTGCCGCGCACGCTGTGCCCGGGGCCGGCGCTCGTCTTCTACCCCGGCTCGAGCATCGGCAACTTCGACCCGCAGGCGGCGCAGCGCCTGCTCGCGCAGGCGCGCGAGCTCGCGGCGGGGGGCGCGCTGCTGATCGGTGTCGACCTCGTCAAGGACAAGGCGCAGCTGCAGGCCGCCTACGACGATGCGCTGGGCGTCACCGCCGCCTTCAACCTCAACCTGCTGCGTCACCTCAACCGCCTCATCGGCAGCGACTTCGACCCGCGCCAGTGGCGGCATCACGCGCGCTACGACGAGGGCGCGGGACGCATCGAGATGCACCTGCTTGCGCGCGCAGCCCTGGTCGTGCGCTGGCCCGGTGGCGAGCGACGCTTTGCCGCCGGCGAGGGCATCCACACCGAGAACTCCTACAAGTGGACCTTGCCGGACTTTGCCGAGCTGCTGCGCGGCGCCGGCTGGCGCCGCGCGCAGTCCTGGTGCGACGCGGCCGAAGGCTTCGCGGTGGTGCTGGCAAGCTGAGGCGCCGCCGGCGCGCTCAGGCCGCGCAGGACCGAAAGCCCGCCGCGATGTCGTTGCGCTCGGCGGTGAAGTAGTTGCGGTAGCGCGGGTGGCGCAGCCGCGGCTGCGTCAGGTAGGAGGCGCCGCGCAGCACCGGGCGGCCGTCGAACCAGGGGCGTGAATAGTCGCGGTAGGGATGCACCTCGAAGCCCGGGAAGGGCGCGAAGGGGCTGGCCGTCCATTCCCACACCTGGCCCCACTCGAAGGCCAGCGGGTGCCGCGTCGCCGCACACTCCCACTCGGCTTCCCTGGGCAGGCGCCGCCCGGCCCAGCGGCACCAGGCCTCAGCCTCGAAGAAGTTCAGGTGCTCGGCGGCACGGTCGAGGTCCAGCACCTGCCAGCGGCGCTGCCGGCGTTCGATCCACATCCCGCCCTCCTGCCGCAGGTAGCGCGGCGCCTGCGCACCGCTGCGCGCCAGCCAGGCGCGGCCGGCCTGGCTCCACCAGCGCGGCTCGCGGTAGCCGCCGGCCTCGACGAAGGGCAGCATGTCGCGCCAGCGCCGCGCCGTGCGGTCGATGGCGAAGGCCGCCAGCGGGGTGAGCTGCGCCGGCCGCTCGTTGTCGAAGGCAAAACCCGCGCCGCTGCTGCCCAGCCGGTGCTCGCCTTCCTCGACGCGCAACTCGACCGCGCCCGCGTCCGCGCCACGGCTGCGCGGCGCCCAGCGCGCCTCGAGCCAGTCGATGTCGAGCGCGCGCGCCATGTAGAGCGCGGCCTCGTGGTGCATGTCCTCGTGCGCGAGCGCCAGGCGATGGAAGTACAGCGCCGCGTCGTCGCCGCTCGCGCTCCCGCTCCTCAGACCCGCATCCGCATCCTCCAACAGGCGCAGCGTCACCTCCAGCTGCCGCTCGAGGTCCGCACGCGTGGCCTCGGCACTGGGCAGCGCCAGGCTCCAGCGCGCATCGTGCGCGACCTGCCCCGAGTGGTAGAGCGCGTCGCCGCCAGCGCGGATCGAGGGCGGCCGCGGCGCCTGCGGATCGGCGTGCACGCCGCGCGCGCGCTGCGGGTTGCGCGCGATCCAGAACTCCTGGAACCAGCCGATGTGCCCGAGCTCCCAGCGCGGCGGGTTCAGCGTCGCCTCCCGCGGCACCTCGAGCGCGGGGCCGAGGGCCGCCTCGTAGGCGGCGAACGCGCGCAGCGTATCGCCGCGGCTTTCGCGCAGGGCCTGCGCCAGCGCACCGGCTCCGCCGTGGCGCAGCACCGCGCCCGTCGCCCCTGGCTCGCCCGCTACATTCCCCATGTGCCGAGCCTCGTCATCATCACCCCCGCGGCGGCAAGCGCCAACAACGGCAACTGGCGCACCGCGCAGCGCTGGGCGCGCATGTTGCGGACCGATTATCGGGTGCGCCTGGCGACCCGCTGGGATGGCCATGCCGACGACGCGCTGATGATCGCGCTGCATGCGCGCCGCTCGGCGGCGTCGATCGCCGCCTGGCGCCGCGCGCGCCCGACAGACCCGCTCGTCGTCGCGCTCACCGGCACCGACCTGTACGCCGACATCGCGCACGACGCGCAGGCGCAGGCATCGCTCGCGCTCGCCGATCGGCTCGTGGTGCTGCAGGCCCTGGGCCCGCGCGCGCTGCCGCCGCGCTGGCGCGACAAGGTCGAGGTCATCGTCCAGTCCAGCCCGACGTGTGCGCCACGGCGCAAGACCGGGCGCCACCTGCGCGCACTGATGGTCGGGCACCTGCGCGGCGAGAAGTCGCCCGAGACCTTCTGGGCCGCCGCGCGCCGGCTGCGCGGGCGCAGCGACATCCGGCTCGACCACGTCGGCGGCGCGCTGGAGCCGCCGCTGGCCGACGCGGCGCGCGCCTGCATGGCGGCGTGCCCGCGCTACCGCTGGCTTGGCGCCCTGGCGCACGCCGACGCCCTGCGGCGCATCCGTCAGGCGCACGTGCTGGTGCACGCCAGCCGCCTGGAGGGCGGCGCGCAGGTGATCATCGAGGCCGTCACGCGCGGCACGCCGGTTCTGGCCTCACGCATCGACGGCAATCTGGGCCTGCTGGGCGACGATTACGAGGGCTGCTTCGAACCGGGCGACGACACCGCGCTTGCAACCCTGCTGCAGCGCTGCCGCGACGAGCCGGCTATGCTCGCGCGCCTGCAAGCCCAGTGCGCCGCGCGTGCACCCCTGTTTGCGCCCGAGCAGGAGCGTGCGGCCCTGCACGCGCTGGTGCTGCGCCTGCTGGAGATGCGTCGATGAATGCCCCCGAAAAGCCCACCGAACCTCGCCTGACCTCGCTCTCGCACGGCGGCGGCTGCGGCTGCAAGATCGCGCCCGGCGTGCTCTCGGAGATCCTGAAGGGCACGGCGTCGCTGCCGATCCCGCCCCAGCTGCTGGTGGGCATCGAGACCGCCGACGACGCCGCCGTCTATCAGTTGAACGACGAGCAGGCGATCATCGCCACCACCGACTTCTTCATGCCCATCGTCGACGATCCGTTCGATTTCGGGCGCATTGCCGCGACGAACGCGATCAGCGATGTCTACGCGATGGGCGGCAGGCCGATCCTGGCGCTGGCGCTGGTGGCGATGCCGATCAACGTGCTCTCGCCGGCGACCATCGCCCGCGTGCTCGAAGGCGGCACCTCGGTGTGCCGCGCGGCAGGCATCCCGATCGCCGGCGGGCACACCATCGACTCCGTCGAGGCGATCTACGGCCTGGTCGCACTCGGACTCGTGCATCCGCAGCAGGTCAAGCGCAACGCGGACGCGCGTGCGGGCGACGTGCTCGTGCTCGGCAAGCCGCTGGGCGTGGGCGTCATGTCCGCCGCGCTGAAGAAGGGCGAACTCGGCGCAGCCGGCTACGCGCAGATGGTGGCCACGACGACGCAGCTGAACACCCCGGGACCGGAGCTGGCCGCGCTGCCCGGCGTGCACGCGCTGACCGACGTCACCGGCTTCGGCCTGGCCGGCCACGCGCTGGAGCTGGCACGTGGCGCGGGCTGTGACGTCGAGCTCGACTGGCCCGCCGTGCCGCTGCTGCAGGGCGTGCGCGCCCTGGCGGCCCAGGGCTTCGTCACCGGCGCCTCGGGACGCAACTGGGCCGGCTACGGGCAGGACATCGAACTGCCGCCGGCCTTCGCCGCCGAGGACCGCGCATTGCTGACCGATCCGCAGACCAGCGGCGGCCTGCTCGTGTCCTGTTCGCCGTCGGCGCTGGACGCCGTGCTCGCCGTATTCGCGCGCCATGGCTTCGCGCAGGCGTCGGTGGTCGGCCGCGTCGCGGCGAAGTCGGGTCAAGCCGCGCGACTGCGCTTCGGCTGAAAGGCACGACCCTCGCTCCGCCGCCGCGCAGGCATCGCCCGGCGCGAACGGGCGATGCGGCCTACTGGCCCTCGAGCATGCGCTTTTGCGCCTGGTCGGCACGCAGCTTCAGGCACTCGGGGTGGTTCTTGAATTCGGAGCGGAAGCACACGACGTCAAGGCAGATCATGCGCACCAGCGGCAGCTCCTTGGCGCAGCGCTCGCTTGGCGACGGCGGCGCGGCCGCGGGTTCGGCCGAGGTCGGGGGCGCAGCCGGCGCGGCCGCGGAGGTGTTGGTCGAGGATGTCGTCGCCGTCTTCGCCGTGGCTTCGGTCGCCGGCTTGGGCGCGACCTTGGCCGGCGCTGCCGCAGGACGCTCGGGCGCCTGCGTCGTCGCCAGCGCCGGCGCAGGCTCGCTCGGCCGAGGGCGCGGCGTTTCGGTGACCCGTGGCGCAGGCCTGGCCGCCTTGGCCGCGGCTGCGGCCGCCGCAGGGCGCGCGTCCGCAGCAGGGGCATCGGCCGCCACCGGCGCCGTCTGCGCCGTGGCGGGAGCCTCGGACCCGGCCGCCATCGGCGTTGACGCGTCGCGCGACGTGCGCTCCTGCGCGGCCGGATCCGGCGCGGCCAGATCCGGCGCGGGTGGGGCCGGAGGGGTCGGCAGCGCTGCCGGCAGCGAAGCCGCGGTGCCGTTCTCGGCCGTGGGCTGCGCCATGGACGGCGGTGGCGTGGCGTCGGCGGCCTCGACCGGCGTCGACGGGCGCGCCATGAACCACCACAGGCCCAGGCCCACGAGCGCCGCCAGGGCGCTGCCCGCCAGGAGGGGCAGCAGGGGCGAGGTCGCACGCGGCACCGTGGCGGCCGCCGGGGCACGCGCGGCGCGGGCGCGCGCGGCCTCGGCCGGCCTTGCCTGCGCGTGCACGGGCGCGGCAGGCGCCGCCTCCGGCGACGGCGCCTGGGGCGCAGCGGCCGGCGCTCGCGGCGGCGGCACGGCGGCGCGAGGCTGCAGGATGGTGGCGTCGAAATCGCTGCCCGGCGGGGATGTTGCGCCGTCGGGCAGCCACAGCCCGCCGCTGGGCACCCGGCGCGGCGGCAGGTTCGGCTGTCCCGCGCCTGCGGCAGAAGCGGCTGGCGGGGCGGCCGGCGGCGGCGTGTGCGCGGAGCGCGGCATCACCACCGTCTCGTCGGACAGCGGCCGGGCAGGCGCAGCCGGCGGCTGCGCGATGACGATGGTGGCGTCGTCGCTGACCTCGACGGCGGGCTTGCCGGCGCCCGCCAGCGCGGTGGTGCGCTCGAACGGCGACAGCGGATTGCGCGGCGGTGCGGCGGCGCGCCCTTCCAGCACGTCGCGCACCATGGCCACGCTCTGCGGGCGTTCCGCCGGCAGCGGCGAGAGCATCCAGTCGACCAATGCCAGGAAAGGCGGCGAGAAGCCCGGCAGATCCTGCTGCGACAGCGGCGGCATCGTGTCCTGGATCGAACGGCCGGGCGCCGGTGGCGGCGGCTTGCCCAGCAGCAGGAAGTGCACCGTTGCCCCGAGGGCGTAGATGTCGGTCCACGGCCCCTGCTTCATCCCGCTCACATCGGCGTACTGCTCGATCGGGGCGTACGAGGGCTTGAGGATCGCGGTCAGCGTCTGGCTGCGGTCGGTGATGACGCGGCGCGCGGCGCCGAAGTCCAGCAGCACCGGGCGGCCATCGGCCTCGATGAGGATGTTGTCCGGCGCGATGTCGCGGTGGTAGACGTCCTCGGAATGCAGCTTCTCGATCGCCCCGAGCAGCGGCTCGAGCAGCCGGCGCACCCAGACCTCGTCCGGGCGCGATGCCATCTGCTGGCGCACGTCGCGCGCGGTGCGCCCCTTGTAGAGCGCCATCGCCATGTAGGCGGTACCGTTGGCCTCCCAGAAGCGGTGCACCTTCAACAGCGATGGGTGGTCGAAGCGGGCCAGCAGCCGGGCCTCGTTGACGAAGCTGCGCAGTCCGAGCGCGAACGTGTCGGCGTTGGATTCCGAGATCAGCGAGACGTGCAGCTCTGCGTTGCGCTCGACCAGCGAGGCCGGCATGTACTCCTTGACGGCGACCTCGCGCTCGAGCAGATGATCGAAGGCTTCGTAGACGATGCCGAAGCCGCCGACGCCAAGCACGTGACGGATCTCGAACTCACCCAGGCGCGTGCCCGCGGGCAGCGCGCCGTGCGGGTACGACGGGCGGGAGGCGCGGGTGTCGGCCATGGTCGACGAGCTTAACAGCGGTGCCTGACGACAGGACGGCGCGAAGACTGCCCGCCTCCCCAAGCTGTCCGATCGCGCACGAAGTTCGGCCCTGCGAGGGCGTCGTGCGTGACGTCTTGCCTCATCCGCCTTGTCGGCCGCCCGCCGCCTCGTCACCCGCTGCGGCCGCAGCGGCGCTGGCTTCGCCGGCCGCGTGCGCCGACCCGGCCATCAGCTCGAGCATCAGTTCCACGCGCGCCTGAGGCGCGGAAAGCGTCGCGTACACGGGCCAGCGATGCTCCGGGCCGGGCAGCACGGGCCCGGCGGCGCAGCGCGACACCAGCCGTACCGCGACACCGGCGTGCTGCGCGCGCTCGAGCGCGGGCAGCAGCGCCTCGTGCACCGTGGCATTGCCCGTCCCGGCGACGACGAGGCCGCGCGCGCCGGCGCCGACCACGGCGTCGACCGCCTGCGCGCGCGCGCCGGCATGGCTGACGACGATCTCGACCCAGGGCCAGTCCGTGCCGGCGCGCGGCAGGCACGCCAGGCCCAGCGGCTGCGTGCGCGGCCAGTCGCGCCAACGGCGCAGCCGGCCGTCCTCGACCACTGCCAGCGCCCCGGCGTCGCCGCCGTCGAAGGCATCCAGCCGGCGCGTGTGCTGCTTGCGCACGTCCCCCGCCGCCAGCACCCGGCCGGCGAGTACGATCAGCACGCCCGCAGCCTCTGTGCACGCCGCCACCGTCAGCGCGTCGCAGAGGTTCTGCGGCCCGTCGGCCTGCAGCGACGTGGCCGGGCGCATGGCGGCCGTCAACACCACGGGCCGGGCCGGCGCCAGCAGGCGCTGCAGCAGCCAGGCCGTCTCCTCCAGCGTATCGGTACCGTGGGTGACCACGATGCCCTGCACCTCGGGGCGCGCGAGGTGGTGCGCCAGCCGCTGCGCCAGCCGCTGCCAGCAGGCGTGGTCCATGTCCTTGCTGTCGAGCTGCGCGAGCTGCTCGGCCTCGATCGGCAGCGCCGGGGCAACGACGACGCCGCGCAGGAGTTCCTCCACGCCCAGTTCCCCGACCCGATAGCCGACGTTGTCGTGCGCGCTGGCGGCACGTCCGGCGATGGTGCCGCCGGTCCCCAGCAGCACGAGGCGGCGGCGGGCGGGCATGAGGGGGCTAGGCATGAGCGCGACTCTGGATGAAAATACAGGTACTGTATGAAAAACCAGACGCCCCCGGCCGCGCCGCGCGCGGCAGAACGTTTGCCATGAACGACAGACCCAAGCTCACCCCCCGCCAGCAGCAGATCCTGGATCTGGTGCAGAGCGCGATCGCCCGCACCGGCGCCCCGCCCACGCGCGCCGAGATCGCCACCGAGCTCGGCTTTCGCTCCGCCAACGCCGCCGAGGAACACCTGCAGGCGCTGGCGCGCAAGGGCGTGATCGAACTCGTCGGCGGCACCTCGCGCGGCATCCGGCTGAAGTCTGACACACTGAAGGCGCTCAACGACACCCGCGGCCGCCAGTACACGCTGCCCCTGCCGGGCTTCGCGCAGCTCACGCTGCCGCTGGTCGGCCGCGTCGCCGCCGGCAGCCCGATCCTCGCGCAGGAGCACATCGACGAGACCTACCTCTTCGAGGCCAGCCTGTTCGGGCGCCGGCCCGACTACCTGCTCAAGGTGCGCGGGATGAGCATGCGCGACGCCGGCATCCTCGACGGCGATCTGCTCGCCGTGCAGAAGGCGCGCGAGGCGCGCAACGGCCAGATCGTCGTCGCCCGTCTGGGTGACGACGTCACCGTCAAGCGGCTGCGCCGCACCAGCAGGGCGATCGAACTGATCCCCGAGAACCCGGAGTTCAAGACGATCACCCTGGCCTTGGACGATCCCGGATTCGAGCTCGAAGGCATCGCCGTCGGCTTGATCCGCAACACGATGCTGATGTAGGCAGGCCGGAGGGCGCAGGGGGCGCACAGGGGGCGCTGGCCCTCGGGCTGCGCCGGGCAGCGGTGGCTTGGCCTGGAACTGGCGCCCAATCCGGGGCCTGTTTCCGTCATCGGCTGGCGGCCACAGGCTGAAGATCGCTTCAGCCTCCAGGCCTGCCAACCGATATCCGCTGCATGAGATCGCTGAGCCTGACCCCCACGTGGCGACGCCGCCACTCGACGCTGAACACCCCCAGCGCGTTTCGCGTCGAAGTACGGCCGCCCTCGCTGCGCCACGCGCCGGCCTCGCTGGGCCAGCGCCTGATGTTCTGGCTCATGGCGCCGGCGCCCCACGACGCTGCGCCGCCGATCAACCGCCTGCCGGGCGTGAAGCAGGACTTCCGCCTTTGTCTCGAGGACGTCTCGATCGCCGCCGCCGAGAGTCTGCGTACCGCGATCGACGGAGCGCGCTCGCTGCGCGAGCTGTGGCACCTGCGTGCCGACCTGTACGGTCTCGTCGGCCGCGCGCACAGCGAGAACGTCGCCGAGCAGCGCCTGGCGCGCCTGAACCGGCACTTCCCCACCCGAGCGCCGCGCCCCGGCGCACCTGCGCACTCACGGCCCGTCTTCGAGTCCAGGACGGTTCTTGCCTCCCTTCCGGACCCGCGCTGACCATGCATCACCCCACGCCGCGCCACTTCCTGCCGACCGCTGCACTCCCCGGCGCCGGCCTGCCCGACGACCGCATGGCGCGGCTGGCCGCGCGCAAGTCCTTCGTCGAACTCAAGCTCAGCTTCCTCGAGGCCGCCAAGCTGCTCATCGGCGGTGACGCGGAGTGGCTGCGCCAGCAGGTGCACCACGCCGAGGAGCCGGTCGATCTGTGGATGCTGCGCGGCCCGCTCTTCGACGCCCTGCGCGGCAGCGAACCCGAGCGCCGCGTCGCGCGCCTGCGGCTGCGCCGCGGGCTGGACGGCCTGTTCCCCGACACCGCGCCGGCCAGCGGCTTCGGCAGCCTCTGAACCCGCAGCGCCTGCCCGCGCTGCGCCGTCAGTCCTCGTCGCGCTTGGGCGATGACGGCTGCGGGAAGCCGACGCGCTCCACCATGCGCAGCCCCGCCGGGTGGCCGGTGTCGATCAGCAGACCACCCGGCACGCCGAGCTCGCGCGCGCAGGCCGCGTTCTTGTCGGCGGTGCCGCAGACCATCAGAGCGCCTGGCCGTCCTCGTGCATCGAGTGGATGTCGAGCACGAAGTCGGCGGCGTCGCTCCAGACGCGGTTGAGGTCCTCGTCGACGAAGCGCGAGCGGTGCGGCGCCTGCGCATCGAAGCGCTCGAACGCCGCCGCGTTGGCCAGCACCGGCGTCAGCCGTCCACGCTGCGGCAGGAGGGCCTGCTCGAGCAGCCACCGCAGCACATGGGCGCCGCAGATCTCGTCGCCGTGGCTGAGCGCCTGCGCGAGCACTTCGGGCCCGGGGCGACCGCTGTCGAGGCGGTGCACGCAGTCGACGTCGACGTTGCCGCAGCGCCGGTGCCCGATCGCCGGGGGCAGGATCTCGAGCGGCAGGTGGGTCAAGCCTGCTGCTGCGGGGGGTTCGAGCGCGGCTGCAGGCGCCCGTGTGCTACGGGTTTGTTCTGGTGCGCAGGCGCCGGGGAAGTATCGCCGCACGACAGACAATCCGACCTCCTCGGCGCACCGGCGCCGCAAAGCCAGGAGAGATCCGCATGCAGGAAGAGGACATCCGCGATCTGATCGAGGACGTGCGCGCGGGCGCACTGCCGCGCCGCAGCTTCATCGCCCGCATGGTGGGTGCCGGGCTCACCGCACCGATGGCCTCGATGCTGCTGCTGCACGCCGGCATCGCGCAGGCGCAGACCGCCCTGACCTACAAGCCGACCAAGCGCGGCGGCGGCGGCACGCTCAAGGTGCTGTGGTGGCAGGGCCCGGTGCACCTGAATCCGCACTGGGCCACCGGCACCAAGGAGCAGGAGGGCGCGCGCGTCTTCTACGAGCCGCTGGCCGGTTGGGACAAGGACGGCAACCTCTACCCCGTGCTCGCCGCGGAGGTGCCCACGCGCGAGAACGGCGGGCTCTCGGCCGACGGCAAGAGCGTCACCTGGAAGCTCAAGAAGGGCGTGACCTGGCACGACGGCCAGCCCTTCACCGCCGACGACGTGGTCTTCAACTGGGAATTCTGCAAGGACCCGGCGACCGCGGCCTCGGTCATTTCGTCCTACCGCGACATCGTCGTCACCAAGCTCGACTCGCACACCGTGCGCATCGACCTGCCCAAGCCCACGCCGTTCTGGGCCGAGGCTTTCGTCGGCACGGTCGGCATGATCCTGCCGCGTCACCTGTTCAAGGACTACATGGGCGCGAAGTCGCGCGAGGCGCCGATGAACCAGAAGCCCGTGGGAACGGGCCCCTACAAGTTCGTCGACTTCAAGCCCGGCGACATGCTGCGCGGCGTGGCCAACGAGAACTACCACATCGCCAACCGCCCCTACTTCGACGCCTTCGAGATGAAGGGCGGAGGCGACGCGATCGGCGCCGCGCGCGCGGTGCTGCAGACCGGCGAGTACGACTACGCCTGGAACCTGCAGGTCGAGGACGACATCCTCAAGCGCCTGGAGAGCGGCGGCAAGGGCCGCGTGACCATCACCTACGGCGGCAACATCGAGTTCATCCAGCTCGCCTACGTCGACCCCTGGACCGAGGTCGACGGCGAGCGCGGCAATGCCAGGACGCACCACCCGGCCTTCCAGGACAAGGCCGTGCGCCAGGCGATGGGCCTGCTGATCGACCGCAAGGGCGTGCAGGACTTCATCTACGGACGCACCGGCGAGGCCACGCCCAACTTCCTGAACAACCCGCCGCGCTTCAAGAGCAACAACCTCAAGTACGAGTTCAACGTCGACAAGGCCAGCCAGCTGCTCGAGGCGGCAGGCTGGAAGAAGGGCGCCGACGGCATCCGCGCCAAGGGCGGCGTCAAGCTGAAGTTCGTCTTCCAGACCTCGGTCAACCAGCCGCGGCAGAAGACGCAGGCGATCATCAAGGACGCCTGCACGAAGGCCGGCATCGACCTCGAGCTCAAGAGCGTGACCGCGGCGGTGTTCTTCGGCGGCGACTTCGCCAATCCGGACACCTACCAGAAGTTCTGGGCCGACATGCAGATGTACACCACCACGATGACCCAGCCCGACCCGCAGGTCTTCATGGAGCAGTACTGCAGCTGGGAGCTGGCGCAGAAGGAAAACAAGTGGGCCAAGCGCAACATCAGCCGCTGGCGCAGCGACGAGTACGACGCCACGCACAGGGCGGCGCAGGCCGAGCTCGATCCGGTCAAGCGCGCCGCGATGTTCATCCGGCTCAACGACATCGTCTGCAGCGACGGCTACATCCAGCCCGTGGTCTACCGTCCGCGACCCTCGGCCGCCAGCAGCAAGCTCGTCGCCCACCTCTCGGGATGGGACAACGACCTGTGGGCCCTGGCCCACTGGTACAGGGAAGCCTGATCGCGGCCTGAGGCACCCGGCAACGACATCGGAGAGCCGAAATGCAGGAACACGAAATCCGCGCGCTCGTCGAGCAGGTCCGCGAGGGCCGCCTGCCGCGCCGCCAGTTCATCGGCCGCCTGGTCGCCGCGGGCCTCACGGCGCCGATGGCCGGCACGCTGCTGCTGAACGCGGGCGTGGCGCAGGCACAGACCACCCTGCCCTACAAGCCGACCAAGCGCGGCGGTGGCGGCACGCTGAAGATCATCTACTGGCAGGGCGCCGTGCACCTGAACCCGCACTACGCCGGCGGCACCAAGGACCAGGACGCCAGCCGCATCTTCTACGAGCCGCTGGCGGGCTGGGACACCGAAGGCAATCTGATCCCCTGCCTGGCCGCCGAGATCCCCACGCGCGCCAACGGCGGCCTCGCCGCCGACGGCCGCAGCGTGACCTGGAAGCTCAAGCAAGGCGTGTCCTGGCACGACGGCAAGCCCTTCAGCGCCGACGACGTGGTCTTCACCGCCGCCTATGCCGGCGACCCGGCCGCCGCGATGGTGACGGTCGCGGCCTACAAGGACATCAAGGTGGTCAAGGTGGACGCGTACACGGTGCGCGTCGAGTTCCCGCGGCCAACGCCCTTCTGGTCCGAGCCGCTCACCGGCATCGTCGGCTGCATCCTGCCCAAGCATGTGTTCGAGCCCTTCATGGGCGCCAGGTCGCGCGAGAATCCGGCCAACCTCAAGCCCGTGGGCACCGGACCCTACAAGCTGATCGACTTCAAGCCCGGCGACACGCTGCGTGCCGAGGCGAACAAAAACTACCACGTCGCCAACCAGCCCTACTTCGATTCGCTCGAGATCAAGGGCGGCGGCGACGCCACGAGCGCGGCGCGCGCCGTGCTGCAGACCGGCGAGTACGACATCGGCTGGAACCTCGCGGTCGAGGACGACATCCTGAAGCGCCTGGAGGGCGCGGGCAAGGGCAGGATGGCCTTCTACGAGGGCAGCGACATCGAGTTCGTGCTGCTCAACGTGACCGACCCCTGGAAGGAGGTCGACGGCGAGCGCGCGAGCGTGAAGAGCAGGCACCCGGCCTTCAGCGACAAGGCCGTGCGCGAGGCGATGAGCCTGCTCATCGACCGCAAGGGCATCGCCGAGGTCATCTACGGCCGCGGCGCGATCACCACCGCCAACTTCCTCAACAACCCGCCGCGCTACCGCAGCCCGAACACGAGCTACGAGTTCAACCCGGAGAAGGCCAACCAGATCCTCGACGCGGCCGGCTGGAAGAAGGGCGCCGACGGCATCCGCGTCAAGGACGGCGTCAAGCTCAAGTTCGTCTACCAGACCTCGGTCAGCAGCCCGCGCCAGAAGTGCCAGGCGATCATCAAGGACGCCTGCACGAAGGCCGGCATCGAGCTCGAGCTCAAGAGCGTGGTGGCAGCGGTGTACTTCGGCGGCGACTTCGCCAACCCGGACACCTACCAGAAGTTCTGGGCCGACATGGAGATGTACACCACCACCATGACGCAGCCCGACCCGCAGTTCTTCATGGAGCAGTTCACCACCGACCAGATCGCGCAGAAGGCCAACAAGTGGGCCAGCCGCAACCTCGCGCGCTGGAGCAATGCCGAGTACGACGCCACCTTCAAGGCGGCGCAGGTCGAGCTCGACCCGGCCAAGCGCGCGGCGATGTTCGTCAAGCTCAACGACCTGGTGGTGGCCGACAAGTACATCATCCCGCTCTTCGCGCGCCCGCGTCCCTACGGCATCGCCAACAAGCTGCGCCCTGCCCTCTCCGCCTGGGACAACATGACCTGGGCACTGGGCTACTGGAGCAAGGACGCCTGAGCGCGGCCTGAGACGGGGCCGCCGCCAGGCGGCCCCCCGGCCGACGATCCCACCGATCCGCGACCCCCGTGCTCAACTACATCCTGCGGCGGCTGGCGATCGCCCTGCCCAGCCTGCTGGGCATCAGCCTCGTGCTCTTCGTCGTGCTGGCGCTGGCCCCGGGCGATCCGTTCGAGGAGTTGGCGACCAACCCCAACGTCCCGCCCGAGGTGCGCATGGCGCTGCGCGCCCAGTTCGGCCTCGACGATCCGGTCTGGCAGCGCTACGTGCGCTGGCTCACCAGCATGCTGAAGGGCGACTGGGGTTTCTCCTTCGTCAGCCGCATCGACGTCGACGAGCTGATCGCGCAGCGCATCCCGGTGACGCTGGCGGTGATCGGCGCCTCGCAGGTCGTCGCGCTGCTGATCGCGCTGCCGGTGGGCGTGCTCGCCGCCGTCAAGCCCTACAGCTGGTTCGACCGCATCGCCAGCACGCTGGCCTTCGTCGGCTTCTCGCTGCCGACCTTCTTCACCGGCATCCTCTTCATCCTGCTGTTCTCGATCCAGCTCGGCTGGCTGCCCTTCGTCTTTCGCTCCGACCTCCCGGAAACCGGCTGGGCCTGGTGGTGGGAGCAGATCAAGCAAAGCATCATGCCGGTGATGGTGCTGGCGATGTTCCAGGCCGCGAGCTGGATGCGCTACGTGCGCAGTTCGGTGCTCGACGTCATCCGCCTGGATTACGTGACGACGGCGCGCAGCAAGGGCCTGGCCGAGCGCGTCGTCATCAACAAGCACGTGGTGCGCAACGCGATGATCCCGGTGGTGACGCTGATCGCGCTGCAACTGCCGCAGCTCTTCGGCGGCGCCATCGTCACCGAGCAGATCTTCCGCATCCCGGGCATCGGCTCGCTGCTCATCGACGCCATCCTGCGCAACGACACGCCGGTGGTGATGGCCATCACCTTCGTGCTCAGCGCCCTGGTGATCCTCTTCAACCTCCTTGCCGACGTCGTCTATGGCTGGCTCGACCCCCGCATCAGCTACCGCTGAGGCTGCGCCGCAGCTGGGCAAGGCGATCGCCAGCGTCTCGCCGTGGACGGAGGCCTGGCGCCGCTTCAAGCGCCACCGGCTGGCCTTCTGGAGCCTGTGGGTGCTGACCGCGCTGGCGCTGGCGGTGCTGCTCGGCCCCTACCTCTACAAGGTCGGAATCAACGACATCGACTTCAAATCGCGTCTGGCCGAGCCCTCGGCCATGCATCCGATGGGCACCGACGACCTCGGCCGCGACATGCTCGCGCGCATGCTCTACGGCGGACGCATCTCGCTGGCCGTGGGCCTGGCGGCGATGCTGACGGCGATCAGCGTCGGCGTCGTCGTCGGTGCCGTCGCCGGCATCTCGCGCGGCTGGGTCGACGCCGCGCTGATGTGGCTCACCGACCTCTTCCTGAGCCTGCCGCAGCTGCCGCTGCTGCTGCTGCTGATCTTCCTCTTCCGCGAGACGCTGAAGAACCTCTTCGGCCTCGAGGTCGGCATCTTCATCCTCATCGTCGCGGTCATCGGCGGCTTTCGCTGGATGCCGGTGGCGCGGCTGGTACGCGCGCAGTTCTTCTCCCTGCGCGAAAAGGAGTTCGTCGAGGCCGCGCGCGCACTCGGCGCCAGCGTGCCGCGCCAGGTCGTGCGCCACATCCTGCCCAACAGCCTGGGGCCGGTGATCGTCGCGGCCACCATCGACGTCGCCGCGGCCATCATCGCCGAGAGCACGCTGTCCTTCCTCGGTCTCGGCTTCCCGCCCGACATCCCGACCTGGGGCCGCATCCTCTACGACGGCCGCGACTTCATGGACATCGCCTGGCACTGGGCCATGTTCCCCGGCATGGCGATCTTCATCACCGTGCTGACGATCAACTTCATCGGCGACGGGCTGCGCGACGCGCTCGATCCGCGGCGCGTGCTCTGACAAGTCCCTGCGCATGGCACTGCTCGACATCCGCGGCCTGAAGACCCACTTCAAAACCGACGACGGCTGGATGCACGCCGTCGACGGCGTCGACATCGCCATCGACCCCGGGCAGACGGTCTGCGTCGTCGGCGAGTCGGGCTGCGGCAAAAGCGTCACCGCCAAGACGGTGCTCAAGCTCATCGACATGCCGCCGGGGAAGATCGTCGCCGGCCAGGTGCTGTGGCAGGGGCGTGATCTCGTGCCGCTGTCCATGCGGGAGATGCAGAAGATCCGCGCCAAGGAGATCGCCATCGTCTTCCAGGAGCCGATGACGAGCCTGAACCCGGTCTTCACGATCGGCGAGCAGATCGCCGAGAGCGTGCGCCTGCACGAGGGCCTCTCGCGCGCCGAGGCGATGAACCGCGCGGTCGAGATGCTCAAGCTCGTCAACATCCCGACGCCCGAGCGCCGCGTCAAGGACTACCCGCACCAGTTCAGCGGCGGCATGCGCCAGCGCGTGATGATCGCCATCGCCCTGGCCTGCAACCCCAAGCTGCTCATCGCCGACGAGCCGACGACGGCGCTGGACGTGACCATCCAGGCGCAGATCCTGGACCTGATGCAGGATCTCAAGGACCGCCTGGGCATGGCGGTGATGCTGATCACGCATGCGATGGGCGTCGTCGCCGAGGTGGCGCAGAAGGTGGTCGTGATGTACGCCGGCAAGGTGATCGAGGAGGCCCCGGTGGCGCCGCTCTTCGCGCGGCCGCTGCACCCCTACACCCAGGGGCTGATCCGCTCGATCCCGCGCATCGACCTCGCGGCGGCGCACAAGACGCGGCTGGAAGCCATTCCCGGCACCGTGCCCAAGCTGATCGAGCCGCGCGAGGGCTGCCGCTTCGCCGCGCGCTGCCGTTGGGCGATCCCCGAATGCAGCGCCGCGACGCCGCCGCTGCGCGAGCTGACCCCCGGCCACAAGGTGGCGTGCATCCTGGCCGAGAGCATCCAGGAACGCATCCGGAGCACGCCATGAGCGCGCCGGGCCGCTCCCAAGCGCTCCTCCCGCAGCGCGCCGCACGCAGGGTCGTCCAGTGACCGCCCCGCTGCTGCAAGTCAGGAACCTGGTGAAGCAGTTCCCCATCCGCGGCGGACTGCTGCAGCGCGTGGTCGAGCGCGTGCACGCAGTGGACGGCGTGAGCTTCGAGCTCGACGCAGGCGAGACCCTGGGCGTCGTCGGCGAATCGGGCTGCGGCAAGAGCACCACCGGGCGCTGCATCCTGCGCCTGATCGAGCCCACGTCCGGAGAGGTGCGCTTCGACGGCAAGGACGTCACCGCCGCCGGCAAGGACGCGCTGCGCGCGCTGGCGCGCGACATGCAGATCATCTTCCAGGATCCGTACGCGAGCCTGAACCCGCGCATGACGGTGGCGGCCATCATCGGCGAGGCGCTCACCATCCACAAGCTCGCGCCCACGCGCGCTGCCTACGAGGCGCGCATCGTCGAGCTGCTGGAGACCGTCGGCCTCGCGCCCGACCACATGCGCCGCTACCCGCACGAGTTCTCCGGCGGCCAGCGCCAGCGCATCGGCATCGCGCGCGCGCTGGCGGTGAGCCCCAAGCTGCTGGTCTGCGACGAGGCGGTGAGCGCGCTCGACGTGTCGATCCAGGCGCAGGTCATCAACCTGCTGGAAGACCTGCAGGAGCGGCTCGGCCTGACCTACATCTTCATCGCCCACGACCTTTCGGTGGTCGAGCACATCAGCGACCGCGTGGCGGTGATGTACCTCGGTCGCATCGTCGAGATCGCGCCGGCCCGGGACCTCTACCGCAACCCGCGCCACCCCTACACCGAGGCCCTGCTTTCGGCCGTGCCGATCCCGGACCCGACCGTGCAACGCCAGCGCGTGCGGCTGCAGGGCGACGTGCCCAGTCCCATCCACCCGCCCTCGGGCTGCCACTTCCACACCCGCTGCCCGATCGCGCAGAAGGGTCTGTGCGACGTGCTGCGCCCCGAGCTGAAGCCGGTGGACGCAGCCGGTCACGAGGTCGGCTGCCACCTGCGCAGCTGAAGCGTGCGCAGCCCTGCACAGCGCGGTCGCGCCAGCCTATGATGAGGGGAGTTGTCCACGCCACCGATTCCGTTTTCCACAACCCAGAGACCAAGGCCGACCCATGTACAAGCGAATCCTCGTCCCCGTCGATGGCTCCACCTTCGCCGAGCAGCTCCTTGCGCCGGCGGCGCAAGTCGCCCGCGCCACCCATTCGGAGCTGGCCATCCTGCGCGTGGTCGACAACGCCGAAGACCACAGCGCGGCGGCGCGCTATGCGCAGGAGCTGGCCGCCCCGCATGGGGCGCAGGCGATCTGCTTGCCGACGCAGCTCGAGGGCGTGGCGGCAACCATCCGCGACGAGGCCCGGCGCGTGCCGGGCACCCTGGTGGCAATGTGTTCGCACGGGCGCAGCGGCGCGATGCAGGCGCTCATGGGAAGCGTCGCCCTCGAGGTGCTGCGCGCGCTGGGCGAGCCGGCGGTCGTGTTCCGGCCGACGTCCGAGGGCCCGCCAGCCCTCTCCAAGGTCGGACGCGTCGTGCTGCCGCTGGACGGCAGCCAGCTCTCCGAGTCGATCATGCCGCAGGCCGCGGCGCTGGCGAAGTGGCTGGGGGGGCGCATCATCGTCGTCTCGGTCATCGAGCCCATGGTGAAGCTGGGCGCCGACGTGCCGGCCAGCGACGTGCAGGAGTCCGGCTACGTGCGCGCCCGGGCGCGCGAACTGCAGGAGCGCTACGGCGTCGAGGCGAGCTGGGAGGTGCTGCACGGCCAGCCCAAGGAGGCCATTCCGAGCTTCGTCCGCAGCCTGGGCGACGCCATGCTGGCGATGTGCACGCACGGCCATACGGGGCTGCGCGCGGTCATCGCCGGCAGCGTCACCGCCCACTGCCTGCGCGAAGCGCAGGTGCCGGTGTTCGTGCGCGTTCCCTGAGGCAAGCGGCGCAGCGCGTTCGGGCCCTGGGCCGGGCGTGAAGGGTCCGGCGTCCCGGGCGCCGGCTGCGCGTCGCCCAACGGAGAAGGATGATGCAGATCTCGATGCACCAAGTGAGCGTGGTGCGCATGGCCAAGCTGCTCGAGAACCTCTCGGGCCTCCTGGCCAAGGCGCAGGCGCACGTCGACGCCGGACACATCGACCTGGCCACGCTGATGAATGACCGGCTGGTGGCCGACATGTACCCCTTCTCCAAGCAGGTGCAGATCGCCTGCGACAAGGCGCGCAGCGTGGTGGCGCGGCTGGCCGACCTGGAGGTGCCCGGCTACGTCGACGACGAGACCACGCTCGCGCAGCTGCAGCAGCGCATCGCGCGCAGCGTCGCCTTCCTGCGCAGCGTGCCGCCCGAGCGCATCGACGGCACCGAGGACAAGGTCGTCGAGCTTCCGGTGACCGGTCAGCTCACGCGCTACAGCGGCATGCAGCTGCTGCTGGGCCATTCGCTGCCCAATGTCTACTTCCACGCCGTCACCGCCTACAACCTGTTGCGCCGCAACGGCGTGCCGGTGGGCAAGCGGGACTTTCTCGGCGAACCCTGAGCGCCCGCGGGCCCTGCCAAGCCCCGGCTGCGCCGCCGCGCCGCCGTCACCCGCGACGCGGCGACGGCGAAGGCCGCGATTGCGTGCAATAGTGCGTGCCGCTTCGGCGGACGCCGGTGGCATCATGGCCCGCTCGCGGAGCATGCCCTGGGCGCCCCAAGGCCCTTGCATCTACGCGGATCCGGGGCTTCGAACGGCCGCCTGCCAGCCACCTCGCGTCATGCGCTCGCCCTGCAAGCCATTGCCGCGCGCCGCTGCGCCTCCCGAGGCGGGTTCGACGTGACCGGCGGGGGTGTCCATGATGAATGTTCCTGCTGCTTGTCACCCAGCCGGCGCCACGGAAGCGTCTCGCCGGGGCACGCGCGACAGCGACGAGTTCCAGCTGCCGCTGCCCGGGCTGTACGCCGATCTCGAGCTCGGGGCGTCCTCGCTGCGGGTGCCGAAGGAATGCCTGGATGCACCCAGCCTCGTACAGCTGCAGGTGCTCGCCGGCTGGCAGCGTGACCTCGACTGCTGGCGCGACGCGGCCCTGCAGCGCCTGGCCTGCGAGATGACGCAGGACAGCGACGCCGCCAGCCGCGTCGAGCGGATCGCCATGCTGCGGCGCACCTGCGCGGCCCTGCACATCGAGGTTCCGGACGACTTCGGAAGCCGCACCGCGGGGCCGCCCTGAGCGCGCACCGCCGACGCTGACCTCCCGAGCGCTGCCCATGAGCCCGACTGTCTTGTCACCCGAGAGCCTGGGGCTCGCCAGTCCCGGCATGCGGCCGCCCGATCGGTCCGTCGAACGATCGTCCGAACGCTCGCCCGAGCAATCGCCTGTCACGCCGCCCGATCGGCCGCCGGGCGACGACGCGCTGCGCACCGCGCTCGCCTCGCAGCAACTCGAGATGGTGCTCGGCCACACGCGGCTGGGCACCTTGATGGCCACCGCCTTCGCGGTCCTGCTCGCGCTGTCACTGCGCGGCGTGGCGCTGCAGCCCTGGATCATCGACCTCTGGCTGGCCGCCAAGATCATGGTCGCGGCGGTGCGCGTCGGTCTGAGCCTGCGCCACGCGCGGGCCGGGCGACCGAGTGGCCCGCAGTGGCGCAACGCCACCGACCGCTGGTTGCTGATCGACGGCGCCGTGTGGGGCGCGGCCGGGCTGCTGCTGATGTCCTCGCCGATCCCGCTGGCCTCGCTCGTCACCGCCGTGCTGGTCTGCGTCTGCTGCGTGGCGACCTTCGGCCTGCAGCACAGCCGGCGCTCCACGGCGGCCTATGTGACACCGATCCTGCTGCTGACGACGCTCGGCCTCTTCATGCGCGACGACGAGTTCGGCTTCTTCAGCGGCACCGGCCTGCTCATGCTGCTGGCGCTCGTGCTGGCCACCGCGCGCGGCTCCCAGCGCCGGCTCGCGGAAGGTCTGGAACTGCGGTTGCGTGCGCAGGCGCTGAATGCCGAGAAGGAGGAAGCGCTGAAGCTGGCGATGCGCGAGAGCGCTGCCAAGACCCAGTTCATGGGCAACATCAGCCACGAGCTGCGCACGCCGCTGCACGGCATCCTCGGCGTGGCACGGCTGCTGCACCTGGAGGCACGCGATCCGGCGCTGGCGCGGCGGGTCGAGTTGATCGAAGGCTCGGGCATGCACCTGCTCGGACTCATCAACGACCTGATCGAGGTCGCGCGCCTGGATTCGGGGCGCTTCACGGTGCGTTGCCAGCGCTTCGACCTCGCCGACCTGCTGAACACGATCGCCGAGGTCTACTCGGTGCGCGCCAGCGAAAGCGGCCTGGGCTTTCGCATGGCGCTGCATCTCCCCGAGCCCTGCTGGGTGCAGGGCGATCCGGCGCGCGTGCGTCAGGTCCTGCACAACCTGCTGGGCAACGCCGTGAAGTTCACTCGGCGCGGCAGGATCACCCTGGGCGCCAGTCGCGATGCCGCGAGCGCACAGGCGCGCTTCGAGGTCGTCGACTCCGGCCCGGGCATCGAGGCCGCGGATCTGCAGTCGATCTTCGACGCCTTCCGCCAGGGGGGCGGCCGCGCCGCCCGTCCGCTGGAGGGGACGGGGCTCGGACTCTTCGTCGCCCGCGACATCGCGCGCGCCATGGGCGGCGACCTGGTGCTGCAGAGCGAACTCGGCGTCGGCACGACGTCGGTCTTCACCGCCCATCTCCCCGATGCGCCAGCCGTGCTGCCCGGCGACCCGGCGGCTCCGCAGGGGCAGGAGGCCACGGCCGAGTTGCGCGTGCTGGTGGCGGAGGACGACGACGTCAACGCCCTCATCGCCACCGCCTTCCTCGACCATCAGGGCGTCCAGGCCGAGCGCGTTCGAGACGGGGCGCAGGCGGTCCGCCATGCCTTGCGCGACATCAATCGCCCGGACCTCGTCCTGATGGACTGCCGCATGCCCGTGATGGACGGTCTGGCGGCGACGCGCGAGATCCGCGCACAGGAGCAGGCGCTGGGCCTGCCGCGCGTGCCGATCATCGCGCTCACCGCCGACACCTGCGGGCAGACGCACGCGGACTGCATCGCGGCCGGCATGGACGGCTTCCTCAGCAAGCCCTTCACGAAGGAGGATCTGGCCCGCCTGCTGCAGGACCTGGCGCCGCAGCCCGAGGCGCTGCAGACCTCCTAGGCGCGAGCGCCGGATCGGGTCCGCGGGCAGGAGGTCTGCAGCCCCGCCTAGACCGATCCGGCCAGGCCCAGGCCCAGCCCCAGCCGCGGGCCCGCAAGGCGGGGCTCCTCCCAGGCACCATGCGCGGCAGCACGGGGGTCGGCACAGGCCGAGACGCCGTCCGCGCAATCACCTGGCGCGCCCTCGTGCCGATCGACCTGCAGGTCCTGGTGGCGTGTTCGGACCATGAACTCGTACAGCGGGTGGTTCTGCTGCGCCCAGCAGCGCTCGGCGCCGCTGACGTCGAAACGCAGGATGCGGTGCAACAGCCCCCCGGTATGGGCCAGCGGCCTCAGGGCGTCGTCGGCGAACACGTCGACGAAACCCAGCCGCCGGTAGTTGCGGATCAAGGACTCCTTGCGCGCACCGATGATCATCGCGCGCACGCGATGGGCCACGCAGAAGAGGTAACTCGCCTTCATGAGGCACAGCTTGACCAGCGGATCGGCGCCCACGCGCACCGCCAGGCGCGTCACCTCGGCGCGACACGATCGCTGCAGCCGCGCCGGCAGCGCGACGCTGCGCTCGAGCACCAGCGGCCCATGGGCGCTGGTCTGGATGCGCATCGTGCCGATCGCCTCGCCGCTGGCCTTGTCGCGGCAGAGGAACACGGTCGTCGCCGGGTGCAGGTCGATTTCGTCCGGCTCGGCCAGGGTCGACCCCAACTCGGGCAGATGGTGTCCGTAGGCCAGCGAACGCACGGCACAGACCTCGATCAGCTCCTGCCGCTGCGCGATCGGGAACAGCCGGAAGCCGAGCGACTCATCGCGCCACCCGCAACTCGCGCCGCACATGCGCGGCGCGAGCTTCCTGCCGTTCGGCTTTGCCAGGCTCGTCGCGTCATTCGTATTCACCCGAACCTCCCGTCTCCGCTGGCGCTTCGCGCTTCGCGGGCGCCTGTTGTCCCGGGCCGTGGCGGGCCGCAGCGCGAACGTGGCGCCACGGCCCACGCAACGGGGCCACTGCCCTCCGGCGGCGCAGCATGCGCCGCTCGCCGAGCCGCGGACTTGACCTGACGCAGTCTCGTCAGGGCTGCCCGTGCATCCCAAGACTGTCCCCCGCCCCGCGTGCAGGGCGGCGGCCGATCGGCGCGTGGCCTCGTGAGTCAGGCGCTGGGCAGACCCGAAGCGTCGAAGATGCCCTCGAAGAGGACCGAGCTCAAGTAGCGTTCACCCGAATCCGGCAGTACGACAACGATCGTCTTCTGCGCGTTCTCGGGCCTGTGCGCCAGGCGCAACGCCGCCGCGACCGCCGCGCCGCTGGAGATGCCGCACAGGATGCCCTCCTCGCGCATCAGCCGCCGCGCCACCGCCAGCGCCTCGTCGTTGCCGACCATCTCCACCGCGTCGATCAGCGAGAGATCCAGCACCTCGGGGATGAAGTTCGCCCCCAGGCCCTGGATCTTGTGCGGCCCGGGCTGCAGCGGCTGGCCGGCACGCTGCTGCGTGATGAGCGGGCTGCCCTCGGGCTCGACGGCCACCGTCGTCACCGGCAGGCCCTTGCCCTTCTTCAGGAAGCGCGAGACGCCGGTGATGGTGCCGCCGGTGCCGACGCCGGCGACGAAGAGGTCGACGCGGCCGCCGCTGTCCTCGAAGATCTCCGGGCCGGTGGTCGATTCGTGGATGGCCGGATTGGCCGGATTCTTGAATTGCTGCAGGAGAACATACCTGCCCGGGTCGTCGGCGGCGATCTCCTCGGCCTTGGCCACGGCGCCGTTCATGCCCTTGGCGCCCTCGGTCAGCACCAGCCTGGCGCCATAGGCCAGCAGCAGCTTGCGCCGCTCGATGCTCATCGTGTCGGGCATGGTGAGGGTGATCGGAATCCCGCGTGCGGCCGCGACGAAGGACAGCGCGATGCCGGTGTTGCCGCTCGTCGGCTCGACGAGTTCCTTGCCCGGGCCCAGCAGCCCGCGCTTCTCGGCATCCCAGATCATCGCCGCGCCGATGCGGCACTTCACCGAATAGGCGGGATTGCGGCCCTCGATCTTGGCCAGCACGGTGGCCTTGGCGCCGTCGGTGACGCGGTTGAGCCGCACCAGCGGCGTACGTCCGATCGACAGCGAGTTGTCATCGTAGATGCGGGTCATCGTCGTCTCTCCTGGCAGATTGCTCGTGGGTTCGCCGCAGATCGCCCGCGGCCGGCCGCCCTGGCGGCACCGCCCGACCCTGCGCGCCGACGCCGATTGTGCCCAGCCATGCGCTGGCACCCGCCGGGCGCCGACCCTGCTGCCGTCGCGGAACCTCGGCTAAACGCCGCCCGCGTGCGCCTGCCGCGGACGCCCTCGCGAGCCGCTCGCGACCGGCGCACGCCGGGGCGCAGCGGGAGGTCGAACCTATAATCGACCTTTACCACCACGGCAATTCCATGACCAAGTTCGTCTTCGTCACCGGCGGTGTGGTGTCCTCGCTGGGCAAGGGCATCGCGGCGGCGTCGCTGGCGGCCATCCTCGAGTCGCGCGGGCTGAAGGTCACGCTGATCAAGCTGGACCCCTACCTCAATGTCGACCCGGGCACCATGAGCCCGTTCCAGCACGGCGAGGTGTTCGTCACCGACGACGGCGCCGAGACCGACCTCGACCTCGGGCACTACGAGCGCTTCATCACCACGCGGATGACGCGCAGCAACAACTTCACCACCGGCCAGATCTACAAGAGCGTGCTCGAGAAGGAGCGCCGCGGCGACTACCTCGGCAAGACGGTGCAGGTGATCCCGCACGTCACCAATGAGATCCAGGACTACGTGCGTCGCGGCGCCGTCGCGGTGGACGTGGCCATCGTCGAGATCGGCGGCACGGTAGGCGACATCGAGAGCCTGCCCTTCCTCGAGGCCGTGCGCCAGATGAGCCTCAAGCTCGGCAGCGCCAACTTCGCCTTCGTGCACCTGACCTACGTGCCCTGGATCGCCGCCGCCGGCGAGCTCAAGACCAAGCCCACGCAGCACACGGTGCAGAAGCTGCGCGAGATCGGCATCCAGCCCGACGCGCTGCTGTGCCGTGCCGACCGCTACATCCCCGAGGACGAGCGCGAGAAGATCAGCCTCTTCACCAACGTGCCGCTGCACGGCGTGATCTCGGTGCCCGACGTCGACACCGTCTACAAGGTGCCGCGCGTGCTGCACGAGCAGGGGCTGGACGAGCTGATCTGCATGAAGCTGCAGCTGCTCACCCGGCCGGCCGACCTGCGCCGCTGGGATACGCTCGTGCACGAGCTCGGCCACCCGCGCGGGACGGTGACGGTGGGCATGTGCGGCAAGTACACCGATTTCTCGGACTCGTACAAGTCCCTCAACGAGGCGCTGCGCCACGCCGGCATCCACAACCACGTCAAGGTGGAGATCGAATACATCGACGCCGAGGAGCTCGATGCGGGCAACGCGAACCGGCTGGCATGCCTGGACGCCATCCTCGTGCCCGGCGGCTTCGGCAAGCGCGGCGTCGAAGGCAAGATCCTCGCCGCGCAGTACGCCCGCGAGAACGGCATCCCGTATCTGGGCATCTGCCTGGGCATGCAGGTGGCGACGATCGAGTTCGCGCGCCATGTCGCGGGGCTCGAGGGCGCGAACTCGACCGAGTTCGACGCCGAATGCGCGCACCCGGTGATCGCCCTCATCGAGGAGTGGCAGGACCGCGACGGCTCGATCCAGACGCGCAGCAGCGGCTCCGACCTGGGCGGCACCATGCGCCTGGGCGCGCAGAGCTCCGACGTCAAGGCGGGCACGCTGGCGCACCGCATCTACGGCGCCGTGGTGACCGAGCGCCACCGCCACCGCTACGAGGCCAACGTCAACTACCTGGAAGCGCTGCAGCGCGCCGGGCTGGTGATCAGTGCGCTCACGCAGCGCGAGCAGCTCACCGAGATCGTCGAGTTGCCGCAGGCGGTGCACCCCTGGTTCATGGGCGTGCAGTTCCACCCGGAGTTCAAGAGCACGCCCTGGGACGGGCATCCGCTCTTCAGCGCCTACATCAAGGCTGCACTCGAGCGCCACGCCAGGCGCAGCGCCGCGCCGGCCGCCGAGGTGGTGGCTTGAAGCTCTGCGGCTTCGAGGTCGGGCTCGCGCGGCCCATCTTCCTCATCGCCGGCCCCTGCGTGGTCGAGAGCGAGCAGTTGCAGATGGACGTCGCCGGGCAGCTGAAGGAGATGACCTCGGCGCTTGGCATGCGCTTCATCTTCAAGAGCAGCTACGACAAGGCCAATCGCAGCAGCGGCACGAGCTTTCGCGGGCCGGGCCTGCAGCAGGGGCTCGAGATCCTGGCCAAGGTGCGCCGTGAACTCGGGGTGCCGATCCTCACCGACGTGCACGACGCCGCGCAGATCGCCGAGGTGGCGGCGGTCGTCGACGTGCTGCAGACGCCGGCCTTCCTGTGCCGGCAGACCGACTTCATCCGCGCCGTGGCGCAAAGCGGCAAGCCGGTGAACATCAAGAAGGGCCAGTTCCTCGCGCCCCACGACATGAAGAACGTGATCGACAAGGCCCGCACCGCCGCACGCGAGAAGGGCCTGCCCGACGACGTCTTCATGGCGTGCGAGCGGGGAACGAGCTTCGGCTACAACAATCTGGTCTCGGACATGCGCAGCCTGGCGATCATGCGCGAGACCGGCGCGCCGGTGGTCTTCGACGCCACGCACAGCGTGCAGCTCCCCGGCGGCCAGGGCACGAGCAGCGGCGGCCAGCGCGAGTTCGTCCCGGTGCTGGCGCGCGCGGCGGTGGCGGTTGGCATCTCGGGCCTGTTCATGGAAACGCACCCCGACCCCGCCAACGCCCTGAGCGACGGCCCCAACGCCGTGCCGCTGAAGCACATGAGGGCCCTGCTCGAGCAGCTGCTGGCGCTGGACCGCGTGGTCAAGGCACAGCCCCTGCTGGAGAACGATTTTTCCTGCTGAACAAGGACCTGCGATGCCCTGCGCCTACGTCATCGTCGACATGAAGGTCACCGACCCCGAGCAGTACAAGCAGTACATGGCGGCGGCGCCGGCGGCGGTGAAGGCCGCGGGCGGCGAATACCTGGTGCGCGGCGGCCGCTTCGAGGTGCTGGAAGGAAACTGGCATCCGGCGCGCGTGGCGATGCTGCGCTTTCCGAGCCTGGAAGCCGCCAAGGCCTTCCACGACGCCGAGATGTACCGCGCGGCGCGCGCCAAACGCGAAGGCGCCACCGAATTTTTCAACATGATCGTCGTCGAGGGCGTGCCCGAGCCGGTCTGAATCTGCGCAGAAGAGGAAAAGCATGAGTGCCATCGTCGACATCGTCGGCCGCGAGATCCTCGACAGCCGCGGCAACCCCACCGTCGAGTGCGACGTGCTGCTGGAAAGCGGCACCATGGGCCGCGCCGCCGTGCCCAGCGGCGCCTCCACCGGCAGCCGCGAGGCCATCGAGCTGCGCGACGGCGACAAGAACCGCTACGGCGGCAAGGGCGTGCTGAAGGCCGTCGAGCACATCAACACCGAGATTTCCGAGGCGGTGCTGGGCCTGGACAGCACCGAGCAGGCCTTCCTCGACAAGACGCTGATCGACCTCGACGGCACCGAGAACAAGAGCCGCCTGGGCGCCAACGCGACGCTCGCCGTGAGCATGGCGGTGGCGCGCGCCGCGGCCGAGGAATCCGGCCTGCCGCTCTACCGCTACTTTGGCGGCATGGGCGGCATGCAGATGCCGGTGCCGATGATGAACGTCATCAACGGCGGCGCGCACGCCAACAACAACCTCGACCTGCAGGAGTTCATGATCCTGCCGCTGGGCGCGCCGACCTTCCGCGACGCCGTGCGCCACGGCGCCGAGGTGTTCCACGCGCTGAAGAAGATCATCGACGGCCGCGGCATGAGCACGGCCGTCGGCGACGAGGGCGGCTTCGCGCCCAGCGTGGCCAACCACGAGGCGGCGATCCAGCTCATCCTCGAGGCCATCGACAAGGCCGGCTACACCGCCGGGCAGCAGATCGCCATCGGCCTGGACTGCGCCGCCAGCGAGTTCTACAAGGACGGCAAGTACCACCTGGCCGGCGAGGGCCTGCAGCTGAGCGCGGCCGAGTGGACCGACATGCTCGCCACCTGGTGCGACAAGTACCCGATCGTGTCGATCGAGGACGGCATGCACGAAGGCGACTGGGACGGCTGGAAACTGCTCACCGAGCGCCTGGGCCGCAACGTGCAGCTCGTCGGCGACGACCTCTTCGTCACCAACACGAAGATCCTCGAGGAAGGCATCGCCAAGGGCGTGGCCAACTCCATCCTCATCAAGATCAATCAGATCGGCACGCTCACCGAAACCTTCGCCGCCATCGAGATGGCCAAGCGCGCGGGCTACACCGCCGTCATCAGCCACAGGAGCGGCGAGACCGAGGACAGCACGATCGCCGACATCGCGGTGGGCACCAACGCCGGGCAGATCAAGACCGGCTCGATGAGCCGCAGCGACCGCATCGCGAAGTACAACCAGCTGCTGCGCATCGAGGAGGACCTCGGCGACGTCGCCCGCTACCCCGGCCGCGCGGCGCTGTACAACCTGCGCTGAGCGTCGCCTGCGCCGCCGCCGGCCATGGGCATGCGCGTCGTCAACCTGCTGCTCGCGGCCTTGCTGCTGCTGGTGCAGGCCGACCTCTGGCTGGGTCGCTCCAGCCTGCCGCATGTCTGGACGCTGCGCGGCGAACTCGAGCAGCAGAGCCGTGACAACGACAGCGCCCGGCTGCGCAACGAGCAGTTGCAGGCGGAGGTCGCCGATCTGCGCGCGGGCCTCGAGATGGTCGAGGAAAAGGCGCGCGCCGAGCTCGGCATGGTCAAGCCCGACGAAGTTCTCGTGCAGTACACGCGCCGCTAGGTCGCGTGCGCGCCCGCAATGACCGACCCCCTCTTCCGGCTGCTGGGCAGTCCGGTGACCCTGCTCGAGCTGCTGGCCTTCGGCCTGGCGCTGTGGATGGTGGCCTGCAACCTGCGCGTCAACCCGCTGGCCTGGCCACTGGCGATGGTTTCCTCGGCGATGTACGGCTGGCTGTTCCTGCACAGCCGGCTCTACGGCGAGGCGTCGCTGCAGCTGCTGTTCATCGCCGTCGCCGCCTGGGGCTGGCGGCAGTGGCTGACCGGCCGGGGCAGCGACGGCGAGCCGCTGCGCGTGCACCGCCTCGGCACGCGGCAGCGCCTGGCGGTGCTCATCGCCACGCTGGTGGGCTGGCCGGCGGTGGCGCTGCTGCTGCAGCACGCCACCGATTCCGACGTGCCCTGGCTCGACGCGCTGCCCACCGTGGGCAGCATCGCCGGGCAGATCCTGCTCGGGCGCAAGCTGGTCGAGAACTGGCCCATCTGGCTCGCCGTGAACCTGGTGAGCGTGCTGCTGTTCGCCGTCAAGGGCCTGTGGCTGACGGTGATCCTGTATGCGCTCTTCGCCGTGCTCTCGGTGGTCGGCTGGAGGGCCTGGCTGCGCCTGCAGGCGATCGGGGCGGTCCATGGCTGAGGCCCTGGTCGTGGCCATCGTCGGTGCCGAGAGCACCGGCAAGACCATGCTCGCCCAGGCACTGGCGCAGCGCCTGTCACGCCAGCACGGGCTGCGCGTGGCCTGGGTGCCGGAGTGGCTGCGCCCCTGGTGCGACGAACACGCGCGCACGCCGCAGCGCGGCGAGCAGGCCGACATCGCAGCCGCGCAGAGCGCGCTCATCGACGAGGCCGCGCGCGGCCACGATGTCGTCTTCGCCGACACCACCGCCCTCATGACCGCGGTCTACAGCCGCATCGTCTTCGGCGACGATTCGCTCGACGCCATGGCGGTGGCCGCGCACCGCCGCTGCCGGCTGACGCTGCTGACCGGCCTGGACATGCCCTGGGAGCCCGACGGGCTGCAGCGCGACGGCCCGCACGTGCGCCCCCCGGTCGATGCGCAGCTGCGGACGCTGCTGCAGACCCACGGTTTCGCCTACTCGGTGATCCTCGGCAGCGGCGCACAACGCGAAGACGCCGCGCTGCAGGCGCTGTCGTTCGCGCTCCCGGCACTGCGGCTGCGCCCGCCGGGCCTGGCGCGGCCGTCGACGCCGGCCCGCGAGCGGCGTGGCGCTACTGCACCGAGCGGCTCGTCGGCGGCTGGTTGCGCCCCGGGGTGAACATCTCGCCGACGTCGACGGCGTCGAAGCGGTAGCGGGCGCCGCAGAACTCACAGCCGACCTCGACCAGCCCGCGTTCGGCGATCAGGCCCTCGCTCTCCTCGCGGCCGAGGCCGCGCAGCATGCCGCGCACGCGCTCGCGCGAACAGTTGCACGCAAAGCGTGGCAGCAGCGGCTCGAAGCGGCGCAGCCGCTCCTGCCAGAAGAGGCGATGCAGCACGGTTGCGACGTCGAGCCCGAGCAGCTCCTCGCGCGTGAGGGTGGCGGCCAGCATGGCGATGCGCGCGAAGGCCTCGCCGGCCTCGGCCTCGGCGGCCTGCGCCGCCAAGCCCGCCAGGTTGCCCTGCCCCTGCGCGGGCAGGTGCTGCAGCAGCAGCCCGGCGGCCACGCGCTCGTCGGCCGCGAGCACGAGCCGCGTCTGCAACTGTTCCGACTGGCGCATGTAGTGCTCGAGCATTGGCGCCACACCCGGCAGGCGTGCGCCATCCGGCCCGCGCAGCGGCACGATGCCCTGGTAGGGCTGCTGGCCGGGCAGCCGGTCCTTCGGGTCCAGCGTGATGGCGCAGCGCCCCTGCCCGTGAACGTCGAGCAGCGCCGAGAGATCCGCGCCCGCCGCCACCTCGCCCACCACCGTCGCGGTGGCGCGAAACGTCAGCTCCGGCTGCACCTCGGCCACCGCGAGCTTCACCGGCCCGTCGCCGAAGACCTGCAGCACGAGCGCGCCCTTGAACTTGATGTTCGCCTGCATCAGCACCGCTGCGGCCGTCATCTCGCCGAGCAGGGTGCGCACCTCGGGGGCAAAGGAGGCCATCTCGGCACGGCGGCGCAACAGCTCCTGCCAGCCTTCGTCCAGGCGCACCAGCATGCCGCGCACCGGCTGGCCCTCGAAGACGAACTTGTGCAGCTCCGACATCGCCTCAGCCCGCACCCGGCTCCACCAGCGCCGCCTGCGTGCGATGGCGCTCGGCGTGCCGCACATAGCCGGCGGCACTCTGCGCCAGACCCTCGATCTCCTCGAGGCTGAGCGCACGCACGAGCCTGGCCGGCCGTCCCATGATCATCGAGCCGTCGGGAAAGGCCTTGCCCTTGGTCACCAGCGAGCCCGCGCCGACGAGGCAGTGGCGCCCGATGCGCGCGCCGTTGAGGATCACCGACTGGATGCCCACGAGCGATCCGTCCCCGATCGTGCAGCCGTGCAGCATGCACTGGTGCCCGACGGTGACGCCGGCGCCGATGTCGAGCACGAAGCCCGGATCGGTGTGCAGCACGCTGCCGTCCTGCACGTTGCTGCCTTCGCCGATGCGGATCAGGTCGTTGTCCGCGCGCAGCGTGCAGCCGTACCAGACGCTACTGTGCGCTGCCAGTTCCACGCGCCCGATGACGCTCGCGCTGCGGGCCACCCAGGCCGTGGGCGCCACGCGCGGCTCGTGCGCGCCGATTCGAATGAGGGCCAAGGCCGCCTCCACGCTCGTCCACGAGGGACAAAGGGATAATTCTAGGGATGGAACTGCGACGCGCCGCCCGCGCGGCAACGGGCACCGCAAGCCTGTTCGCCCAGCGCAGCTTCATGCGCCTGTGGCTTGCCCGCCTGGCCGGTACCGCAGGCAGCCAGATCCTCATGCTCGCCCTGGGCTGGCAGATGTACGAGCTCACCGGCTCGGCCTGGGACCTGGGCCTCGTCGGCCTGCTGCAGTTCCTGCCGTCCCTGCCGCTGCTGCTGCCGGTGGGGCATGCGATCGACCGCTTCAATCGCGCGCGACTGCTGGCCCTGTGCCTGGCCTGCCAGGTCGGCATCGCCGCTGCGCTGCTCTTGGCCGAGCACGGCGGGCAGATGTCGCGCGGCACGCTGCTGGTGGTGTCGGTGGCCATCGGCGTCATGCGCGCCATCCAGATGCCCACGCAGCAGGCGCTGGTGCCGCTGCTGGTGGCGCCGGCCCTGCTCGCACGCGCGATGGCCTTCAGCGCCGCGGGCATCCAGGTGGCGATCATCGGCGGGCCCGCACTCGGCGGGCTGCTCTTCGTCGTCGGCGCGAAGACGGTGTACGCCAGTTGCGTGCTGCTGTTCGCCAGCGCAACCGCGCTCGTGGCACTGGGCGTGCACTACCGGCACGAGGCGCCGACGCAGGCCGCCAGTCTCGAGTCGCTGCTCGCGGGGCTGCGCTTCGTGTTCGCGCACAAGGTCGTGCTCGGCGCGATCTCGCTCGATCTGTTCGCCGTGCTGCTGGGTGGGGCGACCGCGCTGCTGCCGATGTTCGCCAAGGACATCCTCCACGTCGGCCCCACCGGTCTGGGCCTGCTGCGTGCGGCCCCGGCGGTCGGCGCGCTGCTCATGTCGGTGGCGCTCACGCGCTGGACGATCCGCCGCCACACCGGGCCGCTGCTGCTGGGCTCGGTGGCCTTCTACGGTCTCACCATGCTCGTTTTCGGCTGGACGACCTCGTTCGCGATCGCCATGACGGCGCTGGCGCTGGGCGGCGCGGCGGACATGATCAGCGTCGTCATCCGGCAGACGCTGGTGCAGATCGACACGCCCGACGCGATGCGCGGGCGCGTGAGTGCCGTCAACGCGGTCTTCATCGGCGCGAGCAACCAGCTCGGCGAGTTCCGCGCGGGCTCGATCGCCGAATACATCGGCCCCGTTGCTTCGGTGCTGCTCGGCGGCGTCGGCACCTGCCTCGTCGCCGCCCTGTGGTGGCGCGGTTTCCCCGCGCTGGCCAGGCGTGATGCGATGGTCGGGCCGGAAGCGTCCGCCCGCCCCGTGCCTTGACGGCGCGGGCACGCGATCGCGCCGTCACGATGCCTTCGTCGTAGGAGCGCCGGCAGACGCGCTGGGGGCCATGCCACTGGCGGATCGCGCCTGCCGGCACTCCCACGGGAACGAGGGCGATGCGGGCGGCAGCGCGTCAAGCTGCGCCGCGCGCGACGAAGTGCGGGTTCTCGAAGCCCGGCTTGCCGTAGCGCAGCGCCTGGCCATCGAGCGTGCGCACGCTGCCGCCGGCCGCGGCGAGCACAGCGTGGCCGGCGGCGATGTCCCACTCCATCGTCCGCCCAAGGCGCGGGTAGAGGTCCGCCTGGCCCGCCGCCAGCAGGCACAGCTTCAGCGACGAGCCCGCATCGACGCGCCGCGCCACTCGCTGCCCGGCGAGGAAGGCATCCAGTGCCGCCGCATCGCCGTGCGATCGGCTGGCGACGACGGTCGCCCCCTCCTCGGGCAGCGCGCGCACGCGGATCGCGCGACGCCCTGCCTCATCCTCGACCCAGGCGTCCTGCCCCCGCACGCCGGCGAAGATGCGACCGAGCGCCGGCGCGGCGACGACGCCGAGTACCGCAACGCCCTGCTCGACCAGTGCGACGTTGACGGTGAACTCGCCGTTGCGCGCAATGAACTCCTTGGTGCCGTCCAGCGGATCGACGAGCCAGAAGCGCGCTTCCCCCCCGCCGCCGATGGCGTCGGCTTCGCCACGCGCAGCCATCTCCTCGGCCACCACCGGCACGCCCGGCGCGAGCCTTCGCAGGGCCGGCACGATCAGGGCCTCGGCGCGTTCATCGGCCTCGGTGACGGGTGAGGCGTCGGCCTTGGACTGCACCGCAAAGCCGCGTTCGTAGACGCTCATCACCAGTGCGGCGGCTTCGCGCACGACGCGCACGACCGTCTCGAGATCGGGGTGGGGGTGGCTCACGGACGCTCCTCGAATGAGCCGATCGTAGCCGGGCACTGCGCACCGGATGCGCACCGCCGCCGCGAATTTGCTTATGAGAACTCGGTCTGCCGGGCGGGCTCGCGGCAGGAAATACTCGCTGCCCACGGACCGACCGCAGACCCGCACCGCCATGCTTCATCCGAACCGCCGGAGCCTGACCCACCTGCAAAGCCTGGAAGCGCAGAGCATCCACATCCTGCGCGAGGTGGTGGCCGAGTGCGAGCGCCCGGTGATGCTGTACTCGGTGGGCA
>MEFD01000024.1 GCA_001724995.1 Rubrivivax sp. SCN 71-131 | reverse complement strand
GTCTACTCGACCAGCGACGGCGGCCGGGCGATGGAACACCAGGAGAGCTATCTGAAGGTGGTCTTTGGCTTCTTCGGCATCACCGACGTGCGCTTCGTGTGCGCCGAGGGCGTGGCGCTGGGCGAGGCGCCCAGGGCCGAGGCGCTGAACAGCGCGCGCATCGCGATCGAGCGCGTGACCGCAAGCAGCGTGGCCGCCAACCAGGAGCTTGCGGCCCAGGCGGCCTGAACGGCGGCGGGGGCCGCTGCGGTGTCGGGCGCAAGCCGTGGCGCCCGGCGCCCAGTGCCCCGGGCACGGGCGCGGGCGTGCGATCTCACCTGCGCGTCGACAAGTGCGGGTGAAACGCCCATGTCCGCCCGGCTTCGTATCATCGGCAGCCAATATGCCTCCTGCCGAATCGCTGAACCCGCGCGCCCGATTCCTCGACACCCGCATCCCCGCGCCCATCATCGCCGCGGTGCTGGGCGGGGCGATGAAGGCCTACCGGCTGGCCAACGGGATCGGCATCGACCCGACGCCGCTGCGCATGCACCTGGGCGTCGCGCTCTCGCAGCTCAGCGCCGTGATCGTGCTGGTGGCGGTCGCCAGCCTTTGGCGCGCACACACGACGATCAACCCGCTGCAGCCCGCGCGGGCGAGCGCGCTGGTCACCGGCGGCGCCTTCCGCTTCACGCGCAACCCCATGTATCTCAGCCTGCTGCTGCTGCTGGTGGCCTATGCCATCCGCATCGACTCGCTCGTTGTCTGGCTCGCGCCGCTGGCCTATCTGGCCTACGTGACGCGGTTCCAGATCCTGCCCGAGGAGCGCATCCTGCAGGCCAAGTTCGGCGACGCCTTCGCGGTCTACCGCGCCGGCACGCGGCGCTGGATCTGAAGCCGCGCGGCGCCGGCCGTGGCGCTCACGCCCGCGTTCGCGCCGCGGGCAGCAGGCCCAGCGACGCCAGCTCGAGGTCGACCGCCTCGGCCCAGCCGCGGTTGGCCGCCGGGCTGGCCGGGCTCGGATGCAGGATTTGCGCCACCTGCACGCGTGCGGCCAGCGTGGGCGCGATGCCATCGGCGGCCAGCACGCTGCGCGCGCAGCGCCCGGCGAAGGCGCCGACGCCGACCAGCCACTGCGGCTGCAGCGCCTCGATGGCGGCTGCGAGATGGCGGTCGCAGATGCGCGCCACCGCCTCGCGCTCGGCGCGCGGCAGCTTGTCGGGCGTGAGGTTGCGGCCGCTGTCGGCGAGGAAGACGAGCGGGCAGTAGTTGAGCACGAACCAGTCGGCGAAGAAGGCCTCCGCGCTGCCGAAGCGCGCCTGCGCCCAGGCCCACAGCCGCCGCCCGCTGACCTCGGAGCGCGCGCACGCGAAACCCTCGATCGGGCGCTTCGGATGCTCGTGCGGCGGGCGTGCCACCGCGGCTGCGATGCCCATCCAGTCGCGCACCGCGGCAACCTCGCCGAAGGGCACGCCGGTCTGCATCATGCCGAAGGGCCCCGGGTTCATGCCCAGCAGCACGACGCGCTTGGTCGCGTTGCCGTAGCGCTGGACGTAGCGCGCGTAGGGCGCGTGCGCGTACTGCAGCGGGTTGTAGACATGTGCCACCGGCGGCGCGAAACGAAGCGCCGCGAGCGCGTGCGACACCGCATCGGCGGCGGCGAGCAGCCGCTGGCCGACGGCGCCGCTCACGCCAGCGAGCGGTCGCCGAAGACGCGCTCGACCGCGGCGTCGATGACGATGCCGCAGGCGCTGTACATCAGCGAGCCGACGAGGGCGGCGCCAAAGCCCTGCACGTGCAGGCTCGGCAGCAGCGAGGCCGCGGCCCAGAACATGAGCGCGTTGACGACGAAGAGGAACAGCCCCAGCGTCAGCAGCGTCACCGGCAGCGTCAGCACCACCAGCAGCGGCCGCACCAGCGTGTTGAGCAGCCCGAGCACGAAGGTGGCGGCCAGCGCGGCGGCGAAGCCGCTGATCTCGACCCCGTCGTAGACCTGGTCCACCAGCAGGAGCGCTGCGGCGAGCAGGGCCCAGCGTGCAATGATCTTCACCATGAGGCGAGCTTAGCAGCCCCGCCCCGAAGCAGGCGCAGGCGTCGCCGCCGCGCCCGAGAACGAGATGAGGACGCCGATCCGACACCGATCCAGGCACCAGACGATGCCGCTGCCGGGGCCGGGGCCGGGGCCGGGGCCGTACGCGACTGCGGCGTGTCTGCCGCTCAACCCGTGGCGGCGGGACGGGCTGCTGCTGTCGGTGCTGCTGCAGGCGCTGGTACTCTACGCGGCGCCGCTGAACGTGCTGTTCCACACCGTGCCGCTGCCGCCGCTGACGCTGCTCGCCCTGCTGGCGCTGGCCAGCGTGGTGCTGTGGGTCGAGGAGGTGCGCAAGATGGTTATCCGCAGATCAGTCCGATGAAGACGCCGGCTCACGTGCTCGCCGCCACCGATTTTTCCGGTGCGGCGCGCCGCGCCGCCGACCGTGCCGCGCGGCTGGTGGGCGAGCACGGCGGGGCGCTGTCGCTGTCGCTGATGCACGTCACCGCGGCTGGAGCGCTGGGCGAGCTGCGCCAGTGGCTGGGCAGCGGCCACGCGCTGGAGGCGCAGCTGCTGGCCGACGCGCGCGCGCAGTTGCGCGCGCTGGCCGACGAGCTCGCCGACCGCGGCGACCTGGTGGTGCGCACGGTCGAGGCCGCCGGTGCGGTGGTCGACGAGCTCGTGCAGGAGCTCGAGCGCCTGGACGCGGTGCTGCTCGTCGTCGGGGCGCGCGGCGCGGGCTTTCTGCGCCGCCTGGTGCTGGGCACGACCTCGGAGCGCCTGGTGCGGCGCGCACGGCGGCCGGTGCTGGTCGTGCGCCAGAGCGCGCACGAGCCCTACCGGCGCGTGCTCGTGGCGCTGGACGGCTCGTCCTCGTCGCAGCGCGCGCTGGCGCTGGTGCGCGAGCTGGCGCCGCGCGCGCGGCTGCTGCTGCTGTCGGCGTTCCAGGTGCCCTTCGAGGAGAAGCTGCGCTTTGCCGGCGTCGACGAGGCGACCATCGAGCACTACCGCCAGCACGCGCGCGCGCAGGCCGTGCAGGCGCTGCACGCGCTGGCGTGCGGGCAGGGGCTGGCGGCCGACGACTACGAGGCCCTCGTCGTCGAGGGCGAGGCCTCGCAGCGCATCGTCGAGCAGGAGCAGGAGCGCGACTGCGACCTCGTCGTGCTCGGCAAGCATGGCCGCTCGATCGGCGAGGACCTGCTGCTGGGCAGCGTCACGCAGCACGTGCTGGCCGAGGGCAGTGCGGACGTGCTGGTGTGCACGCCCGCGCGCGCGGCGCACGGCGGCGATCAGGGCCAGTCGGCGTAGCTCGCCGGCAGGGCGGCACGGCCGGCCGCGGCCTGTGCGCGTGCATGCGCGCGCCAGGCCGAGGGGCTTTGTCGCAGCCAGCGCTTGAAGAAGCGGCTGAAGTGGCTGGTGCTGCCGAAGCCGAGGTCCGCCGCCACGCGCTCGACCGCCAGGTCCGTGCCGGCGAGCAGGCTGCAGGCCTCGCGCACCAGACGCTGGTGCACGAGTTCGAGCGGGCTGCGCCCGAGGCTCGTGCGGCAGAGGTCGTGCAGTCGGTCGGTGGAGATGCCCATCTCGGCGGCGTAGCGCGACAGCGGCCAGTGCGCGCGGTACTGCGCTTCGACGAGATGGCGAAAGCGCAGCAGCCGCGGCGCCACCGCGCCGGCCGCCGGCAGGGCGTCGCCCCCGCTGCTGGAGAGGCGCCAGAGCATCACCAGCACCAGCGTGAGGTGCGCCACCAGGTAGGGCGGTGACGCCTCGGCGTCGCGCCGCGCCTCGGCCTCGATGGCCAGCAGCGAGCGCACCAGTTCCTCGCGCGCGGCCGGCTCGGCGGCGGTGAGGGCGAAGCGTCGCAGGCTGACCTGGCGCAGCGCCGCCATCGCCGGGCGGTCTCCCATGGCGGCGGCAAGCAGGGTGTCGGAGACGCCGACCGAGACGCCGGCACTGCCGGGATCCACCCGCAGCGCCTGCCCGCTGCCTGCGGGCATCCAGGCCACGTCGTGCGTGCGCAGCGGCAACTCGCCCTCATCGTGCACGACGCGGCCGCGGCCGCTCTGCAGATGGATGGCGTAGGACAGGCCGCTGTCCAGCGTCCAGCGCTGCGCGTGCAGGGCCGGCACGATGCGCTGCGCGATGACGCTGTGCGCGCCCGGCAGGGGCAGGTGCGAGCGGCGGTGCAGGGACGAAGGCATCGTGGAAAACCCCGCTTGGCGGAGGAAAACCCCTAGGAGTCGCGCCATGAAACGACAAATCGACACCGGATTTTTGCATCGCTTGCGGCTTGCTTGTCATCAATAGTCCGTGGCATGCATCGGCGCCGCAAGCGCGCCGCGCACCCCGCCAATCGCCGGCGATGAAGGACAGCCATGCAAGACGTGCCCCTGCTGATCGATGGACGCGACACGCCCGCCACGGGGGGCGCAAGCTTCGAGCGCCTGGACCCGGTGCGTGGTGAGGTGGCGACGACGGCGGCTGCCGCGACGGTGGCCGACGTCCAGGCGGCTGCGAACGCCGCGGCCGCGGCCTTCCCGGGCTGGGCCGCGGTGCCGCCGGGCGAGCGCCGCGCCATCCTCAACCGCGGCGCCGACCTGCTGCAGGCGCGCACGCCCGACTTCGTCGAGGCGATGGCCGCCGAGACCGGCGCCGCGCCGATGTGGGCCGGCTTCAACTGCAAGCTGGCCGCGGGCATGCTGCGCGAGGCGGCGGCACTGACGACGCAGATCAGCGGCGAGGTCATCCCCTCCGACACGCCGGGCATGCTGTCGATGGCGCTGCGCCAGCCCGCCGGCGTGGTGCTGGGCATCGCGCCGTGGAACGCCCCGGTGATCCTCGGCGTGCGCGCGCTGGCCACACCGCTGGCCTGCGGCAACACGGTGGTGTTCAAGACCTCCGAGATCTGCCCGCGCACGCACTGGCTCATCGCCGACGTGCTGCGCCAAGCGGGGCTGCCCGCGGGGGCGCTCAACGTCGTCAGCAACGCGCCGCAGGACGCGCACGAGGTGGTGGAGGCGCTGATCGCGCACCCGGCGGTGCGGCGCGTGAACTTCACCGGTTCCACGCGCGTGGGCCGCCTCATGGCCGAGAGCTGCGCGCGCCACCTCAAGCGCGTGCTGCTCGAACTCGGCGGCAAGGCGCCGATGCTCGTGCTCGACGACGCCGATCTCGACGAGGCGGTGCAGGCCGCGGCCTTCGGTGCCTACATGAACCAGGGCCAGATCTGCATGAGCACCGAGCGCCTGGTGGTCGACGCCAAGATCGCCAACGAGTTCGTGGCGCGGCTGGCGCTGAAGCTGCGCTCGCTGCGCGCGGGCCTGCCCGGGGCGCAGGGCTGCGTGCTCGGCGCCATGGTCGGCCGCGAAGCCGTGCAGCGCGTGCGCGCGCTCATCGACGACGCCGTCGGCAAGGGCGCCACGCTGGTCGCCGGCGGGCAGAGCGAGGGCACGATCATGCAGCCCGCGCTGCTCGACCATGTGACGCCGGCGATGCGTTTCTACCGCGAGGAATCCTTCGGCCCGGTGGCCGGCGTGGTGCGCGTGCACTCGGTCGAGGAGGCCATCACCGTGGCCAACGACAGCGACTACGGCCTGTCCTCGGCGGTCTTCGGACGCGACGTCAACCGCGCGCTGGCGGTGGCACGGGCGATCGACGCCGGCATCTGCCACGTCAACTCGGCCACCGTGCACGACGAGGCGCAGATGCCCTTCGGCGGCGTCAAGGGCAGCGGCTACGGGCGCTTCGGCGGCCGTGCCGGCGTCGAGGAGTTCACCGAACTGCGCTGGCTCACGGTGCAGACCACGCCCGCGCACTACCCGTTCTGAAGGCCTCTTCGATGCGCGCCGACGCCGCGCCCTCGCCGTCGTGGCGCCATCGCAGCCGACGCCGCACATGGACCAGGGAACGCAAGCCATGACGAAACTCGAGCAGCGACATGCCCTCATCACCGGCGGCGCCGGCAGCATCGGCCTGGCCACGGCGCGGCTCTTCTGCGAGCATGGCGCGCGCGTGACGCTGACCGACCTGCCCGGCGCTGCGCTGGACGCCGCGCGGGCGGCACTGGGCGCGGGCCAGGCGCTGGCGCTGGCGCACGACGTCACGCGCAGCGACGAATGGCAGCGCGTCGTGCGCGAGGCCGTGGCCCGCTTCGGCCCCATCGACGTGCTCTTCAGCAACGCCGGCAACAGCGGCGTGATGGCGCCCGTGGTCGACTACCCCGAGGACGTGTTCGACCGCGTCATCGCGGTGCACGTGCGCGGCGCCTTCCTCGCCTGCAAGCACGGCCTGCCGGCGATGCGCGACGGCGGCAGCCTCGTCATCTGCTCGAGCGTGGCCGGCATGCGCGGCGACCCGGGCGTATCGGCCTACATCACCGCCAAGCACGCGCAGGTCGGCCTCATGCGCAGCGTCTCCAAGGAGGCGGCGGCGCGCGGCATCCGCGTCAACAGCGTGCACCCCGGGCCGGTGGACAACGGCTTCCAGAAAGAGCTCGAGCAGCGCCTCTCGGGCGTGCTCGGGCGCGACGCGACGCAGTTCTTCGACGACATGATCCCGCTCGCCCGCCACGCCCGACCCGAGGAGATCGCGCGCTCGGTGCTGTACCTGGCCAGCGACGACAGCAGCTTCACCACCGGCAGCACCTTGATGGTCGACGGCGGCATGAACGTCTGAGCACCCACCCCCCGCGGCCGCGTCGCACCCGCGGGTGCTGCAGCGATAGGACGGCGCGCGCGGCCGATCCCCACCAACCTGGAGACACGTCATGAGCCAAGGCATTTCCCGTCGCAGACTGGTCGGCACCCTGGGTGCCGGCACCGCCGCGCTCGCGGCCCCGGCCTGGGTGCGTGCGCAGCGCACCTCGATCAAGGTCGGCTGGGCGATCTCGAAGACCGGCCCCTTTGCCGGTGGCGCCTCCGTCACCCAGTGGCCCAACTACCTGCTGTGGATCAAGGACGTCAACGAGGCCGGGGGTCTGAGCGTCGACGGGCGCAAGCTCATGCTCGAGCATATCGAGTACGACGATCGCAGCCAGTCCGAGGAGGCGGTGCGCGCCTGCGAGCGCCTCGTCAGCCAGGACAAGGTCGACATCATGCTGCCGCCCTGGGGCACCGGCCAGAACCTGGCGGTGGCGCCGATCTTCGCGCGCGGCGGCTTCCCGATGATGACCTGCAGCATGGCCAGCGACCGCATCGCCGAGGTCGTCAAGCGCTGGCCCAACGTGTTCTCGCTCCTCAACACCTCGACCGTCTATGCCGAGGCCGTCGTCGCCGTGCTGAGCAAGGCGCGCACCGCCGGCCTGATCAACGATCGCGTGGCCGTGGTGCACGCCACCGAGCAGTTCGGCATCGAACTCGCCAACGCCGCGCGCAAGGCGCTGAAGGCGGCGAACTTCAACCTCGTCTACGACGCCGGCTACCCGATGAGCACGCAGGACCTGACGCCGGTGATCAGCGAGGCACAGCGCGCCAACCCGGATGTCTTCATGGGCTTCAGCTACCCGCCGGACACGATCGCGCTGGCCGAGACCTCGCGCGTGCGCGGCTTCAACCCCAAGGTCTTCTACACCGCCGTGGGCACCTTCTTCCCGATGTACAAGCAGCGCTTCGGCGAGGCCGCCAACGGCGTCATGGGCATCGGCGGCTGGAACCCCGACTCCGACGCCCTCAAGGCCTACATCCAGCGCCACGTCGCGATGCACAAGCGCGAGCCCGACCGCTGGGGCTCGTCGCTGATGTACGCCGGCCTGCAGGCGATGGGGCAGGCGATCGAGAAGGTCGGCCTGAACAACGCCGAGATCGTCAAGCAGCTGCGCGGCACCAGTTTCGACACGGTGCTGGGCAAGCTCGAGTTCGATTCGAACAACATCCGCAAGGGTGGATGGTTCGTCGGCCAGTGGCAGGACGGGGACTTCTACGGCATCGCGCCCGACCAGCCCGGCGCCCACAAGACCGTGATCCCGAAGCCGGCCTGGAAGGCCTGACCCCGCGCACGCCGCCCGCTTCGCGAGGACCGCACGGCATGCCGCTGCTCGACGCCCTGCTCACCGGCCTGACCCTGGGCGGCATGTACGCGCTCGTCGCGCTGGGGCTCAACCTCCAGTACGGCGTGGCGCGCATCATGAACCTCTCCTACGGGGAGCTGCTGATTGCTGCCGCCGTGCTCGCCTACGCGCTCTTCGGCAAGCTGCAGGTGTCGCCGCTGCTGACCCTGCTGGCCATCGTGCCGCTGGCGGCGCTGCTGGGCTGGGCGATCTACGCGCTGGCGCTCGCGCCGCTGGTGCGCCGAGCGCCCGACCGCGACGCGCTCGAGGCCGACAGCCTGCTGGGCACCTTCGGCCTGCTCTTCGTCGTGCAGGGCGTGATGCTGGTGCTGGTGGGCGGCAGCTACCTCAGCTACTCCTTCCTCTCGGTGCCGGTGGCCGTGCTCGGCACGACCGTGGCCGCCAACCGCCTGCTGGCGCTGGCCATGGCCGTCGTGCTCGGCCTCGCGGTGTGGCTGCTGCTCATGCGCACGCGCGTGGGCACGGCCATCCGCGCCGTCTCGGTCGACCCGGTGTCGGCGCAGCTGGTGGCCATCGACGTGCGGCGGCTGGCGGCGGCGGCCTTCGCGCTGGGCACGGTGCTGGCGGGCGTGGCCGGGGTGCTGGTGAGCATGTTCCTGACCTTCAGCGCCACCATGGGCGTGCTGTTCACGATGAAGGCGCTCATCGTCGTCATCATGGGCGGCATCGGCAACATGGCCGGGGCGGTGGTGGCGGCGCTGATGCTCGGGCTGGTGGAGGCGCTGGTGGGCACCTTCGTCGACCCCGGCCTCACGCTGGCGGCCAACTACGCGCTCTTCCTGGCGGTGCTGCTGTTCAAGCCCGCCGGCCTGTTCGGCAAGGTGGCGCGATGAGTCCGACGCGGGTCTTCGCCGCTCTGGCCGCGCTCGGCACGTTCGTGCTGCTCGCCCTGGCGCCGGGCCTGGGCAACGACTACACGACGTCGCTGCTCATCAACCTCATGCTCTACGGCGTGCTGGCCACCGCCTGGGGCCTGTTCTGCGGCACCACGCGCTACATCTCGCTGGCCACGGTGGCCTTCTTCGGCGTCGGCTCCTACACCGTGGCGGTGCTGGGCGAGCGGCTGCCCTGGCCGCTGGTGCTGCTGGCCGCGGCCGCCATCGGCGCGCTGCTGGCGCTGCTGGTCGGCCTGGTGACGCTGCGCCTGTCGGGCACCTATTTCGTCATCTTCACCTTCGGCATGACCGAGCTGCTGCGCCAGGTGGTGAACTGGTACGAGAGCAAGGTGGCGGGTTCGGTGGGCCGCTACGTCTTCGTCGATGCCGCCTCGCCGGGCTTCATCCACGGCCAGCTGCTGGTGCTGCTGGCGCTGGTGCTGGCGCTGGGCTGGTGGTTCGGGCGCTCGCGCCTGGGCTTCGCGTTGCGCCTGATCGGCGAGGACGAGCAGGCCGCGCGCCACTGCGGTGTCGACACCACGCGCGCCAAGCTGCTGGCCTTCACGCTGAGCTCGGTTTTCATGGTGCTGGCCGGGGCCATCGTCGCGCCGCGCTGGACCTACATCGACCCGGCGATCGCCTTCAACGCCATCGTCTCCTTCCAGGTCGTCATCATGGCGCTGCTGGGCGGCACCGCGCGCTTCTGGGGGCCGGTGCTCGGCGTCGTGCCGCTGGTGCTGCTGTTCGAGCTGCTGGTGAAGTACTTCCCCAACCACTTCCCGATCGTGCTCGGCGTCGTCTTCCTGCTCATCGTCTACGCGCTGCCGCGCGGCGTCGTCGGCTGGGTGCTGGAGCGCGGCCGCAAGCGGGGAGCGTCTCGATGAGCGCGCCGCTGCTGCAGGTGCGGGGGCTCTCGCGCGCCTTCGGCGGGCTGCGCGCGGTCGATGCGCTGTCGTTCGACGCCGGCGAAGGCGAGATCGTCGGCCTGCTCGGCCCCAACGGCTCGGGCAAGACGACGGCGCTGAACCTGATCAGCGGCGCGCTCGTACCGGATCGCGGCTCGGTGCGCTTCGCGGGCGCCGAGCTGGCCGGCGCACCCGCGTACCGCGTGGTGCGGGCCGGCATCGCGCGTACCTTCCAGCTCGTGCGCGTGTTCCGCAGCATGACGGTGCGCGAGAACGTGCAGGCCGGCTTGCGCTTCGGCCGCAGCGCCAGGCACGGCGGTCACCGCGACGACGAGCAGGCGCTGCTCGATCGCGTCGGCCTCGGGGCGCAGGCCGCGCGGATGGCCAGCGAGCTCACCTACATCGACCAGAAGCGGCTCGAGCTGGCGCGCGCGCTGGCCCTGCAGCCGCGGCTGCTGCTGCTGGACGAGTGGCTGGCCGGGCTCAATCCGTCGGAGCTGGTCGAGGGCGTGAGGCTGATCCGCGCGCTGCACGAGGCCGGCATGACCGTGCTTATGGTCGAGCACGTGATGGACGCCATCCGCTCGCTGTGCGACCGCTGCGTGGTCATGAACTCCGGCGCGCGGATCGCCGAGGGCACGCCCGCCGAGGTGCTTTCCGACGCGCGCGTCGTGCAGGCCTATCTGGGTGACGACGATCTCGAGGCCGCCGATGTTTGAGGTGCAGCGACTCTCGGCCGCCTACGGCCTGCACCGTGCCCTGGACGAGGCGCGGCTGCGCGTCGGCGAGCACGAGGTGGTGGTCATGCTCGGGGCCAACGGCGCCGGCAAGACGACGCTGCTGAAGGCCATCGCCGGCCTCGTGGCCTCGGCGCCGGCGACGCGAATCGAGCTTGCCGGCCAGCCGCTGCAGGCGCTGCCGGCACGGCTGCGCGTGGAGGCCGGCATCGCACTCGTGCCCGAGGGACGAGGCATCTTCGGCGAGCTCACGGTGCGCGAGAACCTGGCGCTTGGCGCCTACCCGCGGCGCGCGCGCGCGGCCGAGGCGCACAACCTCGAGCGCGTGCTGGCCCTGTTTCCGCGCCTGGCCGAGCGCCTGTCGCAGACCGCGCGCACGATGAGCGGCGGCGAACAGCAGATGGTGGCCATCGGGCGCGCGCTGATGTCGGCGCCGCGGCTGCTGCTGCTGGACGAGCCTTCGCTCGGGCTGGCGCCGCTGATGTGCCTGGAGCTCTTTCGCGCGCTGAAGCAGGTGCGGGCCACCGGAGTCAGCATCTTGCTCGTCGAGCAGAACGCCAAGCGCAGCCTGGCCATTGCCGACCGCGGCTACCTGCTGGAGAACGGCCGCATCGCGGGCGAGGGCAGCGCCGCGCAACTGCTGGCCGACCCCGCGGTGCAGGCGGCGTATCTGGGCGGCGGGGAGGCTTGAGCGCTGCGGGCCGCGCGGCCGCGGGTGCGGCGGCTCAGGCGGAGTCGCCGTTGCGCGGCAGCACCTGCCCGAGCGGCGGCGGCAGCGCATCACCGGCCTGACGGCGGCGAAAGAGCGCCGCCCGTGAAAGCACGATGGTCGTCACCGGCGCGGTGATCGAGAGCATGATGATCACCAGCCAGGTGTGCAGCACCAGGCCCTCGCCGCGGCTGCTGAAGTGCACGATCGAGGCCAGCGTGACGATCCACGAGGCCAGCGACGAGGCCAGTGCCGGCGCGTGCATGCGCTGGAAGAAGTTGTCCAGCCGCACCAGCCCGAGCGCCGCCAGCAGCACGACCACGCCGCTGCCCAGGAGCAGCACGGCGACGACGCTCTCGGCAACCGGCGGCATCATTCGATGACCTCGCCGCGCAGCAGGAACTTCGCCAGGGCCATCGAGCTCACGAAGCCGAAGAGCACCATCAGGAAGGCGCCCTCGAAGTACATCTGGCTGTCGTCGCGGATGGCCAGCACCAGCAGCAGCAGCATGCCGACGACGTAGATGAAGTCCAGCGCCAGCACCCGGTCCTGCGCGTTCGGGCCGCGAAAGAGGCGCAGCAGCGCCAGGCCCATGGCCACGACGAACATCGCGAGGGTGGCGTCGACCGCCAGCGCGAGCATCGCGCTCATTCGAAGATCTCCTTCAGCGGCAGCAGGTAGTCGGTGCGAAAGCGCGCCACGAAGGCGGCCTCGTCCGCCAGGTCGAAGACATGCAGGCGCAGCACGCTGCGGTCCGGCGCCAGCTCGCACCATACCGTGCCCGGAATGACGGTGACGATCATTGCCAGCGCGGCGAGCGCGTGCTCGTCGCGCAGTTCGATCGGAATGTCGGCAAAGGCGCCGCGGGGCGGTCTGCGGCCGGCACGCAGCACGCCCAGCGCCACTTGGGCGGAGGAGACGAGCACGTGCAGGCCCACGCGCAGGATCAGGCGCATCAGCACCAGCGGACGCTCGAGCGGCCCGGGCCGCGGCCGCAGGGGCCGCGCCAGCAGCGGCATGGCGACGGCGACGCCCGCGCCCAGCAGGAGCTGGTCGACGCTGATGCCGCGCGCCAGCAGCTGCCAGCTGCAGAAGATGGCGAGCGACACCCAGGGCGAGGGCAGCCAGCGCTTCATCGCGTCCCCTGCGCGCCGCCCGCCCTGGGGCGCGCGCCCATCACCGCATCGATGTACTGCTGCGGCTGATGCAGGGCGTCGGCGGTGGCCTGCGTATAGCGCAGCACGGCGTTGCCGTAGAAGACCAGCAGCAGCAGTGCCAGCACCAGCCCGCCCACCGGAAGCGACTCGACCACGCGCAGGCGCAGCGTGTTGCGCTCGGCGCCGGTCCAGAAGTGGCGCATGCCCACGCGCATGAAGGCGATCGCCGCCAGCAGCCCGGAGGCGATCAGGAGCACGAAGAGCGCCCACGCCGACGCCGAACCGACGTTCAGCAGCGCCTGCAGCATCGCCAGCTTGCCGATGAATCCGGCCAGCGGCGGCAGTCCGGCGACCACCATCGCGCCCAGCGTGAAGCTGACGCCGAGGAAGGCCAGCGCCCCGGGGATCACGCGCCCGACCAGCAGTTCCTCGTCGTCGTCGAGGTTGGCGCCGCTCGTGGGCTCCGCTTCGAAGAAGGCCGGCAGGGCATCGTTGCCGTCGTCGAACTGCGCCGGTCCCCATTCGACCTGACGGCTGCGTTCCAGCAACTCGACCAGCAGGAAGAGCGCGCAACCGGCGAGCGTCGAGCTCGCCAGGTAGAAGAGCGCCGCGGCGGCCAGGGTCGGCTGCCCGAGGCCGAAGGCCGCCACCAGCGTTCCCGACGAGGTGATGACGCTGAAGGCCACCAGCCGCGCCAGCCGCTGCGAAGCCATCATGCCGATGGCGCCGAAGCCCAGCGTGGCGATGCCGCCCAGCACCAGCGCCATGCCGCCGAAGCCGCCCGAGACGCCGGCATCGGCTGGAAAGCACAGCGTCCACAGGCGCAGCAGCGCATAGACGCCGACCTTGGTGAGGATGGCGAACAGCGCCGCCGCCGGCGCGCTCGCCGCGGCGTAGGCCGCGGGCAGCCAGAATCCGAGCGGCCAGACCGCGGCCTTGGCGAGGAAGGCCATCGCCAGGATCGCCGCTCCGGCGTGCAGCAGGCCGCGGTCGCTGGCCGGCACCTGGGGCAGCTTCTGCGCGATGTCCGCCATGTTGAGCGTGCCGGTGACGCCGTAGAGCACGGCCACGCCGATGAGGAAGAGCAGCGAGGCGAGGAGGTTGATGGCGATGTAGTGCAGCCCGGCGCGCACGCGTTCGGCGCCGCCGCCGTGCAGCAGCAGGCCGTAGCTGGCGGCCAGCAGCACCTCGAAGAAGACGAAGAGGTTGAAGAGGTCGGCGGTCAGGAAGGCGCCGTACAGGCCCATCAGCTGCAGTTGCAGCAGCACGTGGAAGTACATGCCCGCGTGCTGCCAGCGCGCCAGCGCGTAGAGCAGGGCGGCCAGGCCGACCGTTCCGGCCAGCACCGCCATCAGCGCGGAGAGCCGGTCGGCGACGAGCGCGATGCCGTAGGGCACGGGCCAGTTGCCGGTGAGGTAGACGGCAAAGCTCGCCGGCGCCCCGGCGGCGTCGATGCGCCACAGCAGGGCCACGGCAAGCATCAGGCCCAGCGCCGCCGAGCCGATGTTCAGCACCGCCTTCAGTCGACGGCGTCCGTCCCCCAGCAGCAGCATCAGCGCTGCCGTTCCCAGCGGCAGCAGCACCGGGGCCACCACCAGCGCGTCGTTGCCGCCGAGGCTGGCGTTCAAGGCGCCTCCTCCTGGCCGTCGACGTGGTCGCCGCCGGAGAGGCCGCGCAGCGCCAGCAGCACGACGAGGAAGAGGGCCGTGGTGGCGAAGCCGATGACGATCGCCGTCAGCACCAGCGCCTGCGGCACGGGATCGGTGTAGTGGGCGAGATCGGGCAGCGCGCCGGCGCGCACGATCGGCGCCTCGTCCTCGGCCAGGCTGCCGACGCTGAAGATGAAGAGGTTGACCGCGTAGGACAGCAGCGACAAGCCGATCAGCACCTGGAAGGTGCGCGGCCGCAGCACGAGCCAGACGCCGGCCGCCGCCAGCACCCCGACCGCGAGCGAGACGACGATCTCCATCAGGCCGGCTCCACTAGCGCTTGCGCTTGCGCTTCCGCGGCCGCCGCCTGCTGGCGACGCCCGCGCAGCGACTGGTGGGCGATGGCGGTCAGCAGCAGCAGCGCCGAACCGACGACGACGGCGAACACGCCGACGTCGAAGATCGCCGCGCTCGGCAGGTGCAGCTCGCCCAGCAGCGGCCAGTGCACATGCGCGGTGTGCGACGTGAGGAAGGGGTAGCCCAGGACCATCGCGCCCAGGCCGGTGCCCAGCACCAGCAGCAGGCCGATGGCGATCCACTGCTTGGGCAGCATCCTCACGCGCGCCTCGACCCAGCGCGTGCCGCTGACCATGTACTGCGCCACCAGCGCACTGGCCACCACCAGGCCGGCGACGAAGCCCCCGCCGGGGGCGTTGTGGCCGCGCAGCAGCAGGTGCAGCGCAAAGGCCAGGCCCACCGGCAGCAGCAGCCGCACCAGCACCGCCGGCACGTCGAGGTAGCGCTGCGTCGCACGCCGGCCCTGGCGATGCAGATCGCTCACCACGTCGGCAGGAACGGCGCGCTGCTGCGCCGGCTCCTGGATCGCTTCCAGCGGCGGGCGAAAGCGCCGCAGCAGCGCGAACACGCTGATGCCGACGATGCCCAGCACGGTGATCTCGCCCAGCGTGTCGAAGGCGCGGAAATCCACCAGCATGACGTTGACGATGTTGGCGCCGCCGCCTCCGGGCAAGGCCTGCTCGATGAAGAAGGGCGCGATCGACAGCGGCGCGTGACGGGTCAGCAGCGCATAGGACAGGGTCGAGAGTCCGAGCCCGATGGCCGCCGCAAGCGCGAGGTCGCGACGGCGGCGCCAGCGCGCGCGCGCGCTGGTGTCGGTCTCGGCCCGCTCGTCGCGCTTGGGCAGCCAGCGCAGGCCGAGCAGGAACAGCACCGTCGTCACCACCTCGACCGCGAGCTGCGTCAGCGCCAGGTCCGGCGCCGAGAACCAGGCGAAGGTGATGCACAGGGCCAGGCCCACCACCGACAGCAGGATCAGCGCCGCCAGGCGGTGGAACTTGGCCTGCCAGGCCGCCCCGACGGCGCAGCCGCCGGCCAGCACCCACAAACCGGCGAAGGCCGGCGTCACCGGGATGCGCGGGCGATCGCCGGGGATCAGCGGCACGATCAGCGCCGAGGCCAGGCCCGCGAGCCCCGCGGCCAGCACGACCAGCATCAGTTGCGGCTGCAGCCGCTGCGTGCCCAGCACGCGCACGCCCAGGCGCGCGAGGCGGCTGATGGCGGCCTGCAGCGTGAAGAAGAAGCCCTGTCCGTCGAGTCGTCGCATGCCCGGCGCCCCGGGTTGGCGGCGCTCGCGCAGGCGCTCGCCGAAGACGACGTAGAGCACGACGCCGACGGCGGTGGCGAGGAAGCTCATCAGCAGCGGCGTGGTCCAGCCGTGCCAGACCGCCAGGTCATACGCCGGCAGCGGACCGCCGACCACGGGCGCCGCCGCCGTCGCCAGCAGCGCCCCGATGCTCCACTCCGGCAGCGTGCCCACGAGCACGCACGCCAGCACCAGCAGTTCCACCGGCACGCGCATCCAGTGCACCGGCTCGTGCGGTTCGCGCGGCGTCTCGCCGCGGTCGGCGCCGAAGAAGACGCCGTGCGCCAGTCGCAGCGCATAGACGACCGCGAAGGCCCCGGCCGCCGTCGCCAGCGCCGGCAAGGCGAACTCGACCGCCGGGTGCGCGCCCTCGATGATGGTCTCGGCGAAGAACATCTCCTTCGAAAGGAAGCCGTTGAGCAGCGGCACTCCGGCCATCGCCGCACTGGCGACGATGGCCAGCGTGCCGGTGATCGGCATGCGCCTGAACAGCCCGCCGAGACGGCGCATGTCGCGCGTGCCGGTCTCGTGGTCGATGATGCCCACCGACATGAACAGCGAGGCCTTGAAGGTCGCGTGGTTCATGATGTGGAACACCGCCGCGACCGCCGCCAGCGGGCTGTTCAGCCCGAGCAGCAGCGTGATGAGCCCGAGGTGGCTGATGGTGGAATAGGCGAGCAGGCCCTTGAGGTCGTTCTGGAACATCGCCGCGTAGGCGCCCAGCACGAGCGTGGCCAGGCCCGCGCTGCCGACGGTCCAGAACCAGAGGTCGGTGCCCGCCATCGTCGGCCACAGCCGGGCGAGCAGGAAGACGCCGGCCTTGACCATCGTCGCCGAATGCAGGTAGGCCGACACCGGCGTGGGTGCCGCCATCGCGTGCGGCAGCCAGAAGTGAAACGGGAACTGCGCGCTCTTCGTCAGCGCGCCGGCCAGCAGCAGCGCGAGCACGAGCGGATAGAGCGCGTGGGCGCGCACGGTGTCGCCGGCGTCCAGCACCGCGTCGAGCTCGAAGCTGCCGACGATGCTGCCCAGGAGCAGCACGCCGGCCAGCAGCGCCAGGCCGCCGGCCGCGGTGACCGTGAAGGCCATGCGCGCGCCGCGCCGCGCGTCCTTGCGGTGCGTCCAGTAGCCAATGAGCAGAAAGGAGAAGACGCTGGTGAGTTCCCAGAACACCACCAGTTGCACCAGGTTGCCCGAAAGCACGACGCCGAGCATGGCCCCCATGAAGCCCAGCAGCAGCGAGTAGAAGCGCGCCGCCGGATCGTCGGGTGAGAGGTAGTAGCGGGCGTAGACGACGACCAGCAGCCCCATGCCGCTGACCAGCATCGCGAACATCCACGCGAAGCCGTCCACGCGCACCACCAGATCCACCCCCAGGCGGGGCAGCCAGGACAGGCGCTCGCTGATGACGGCGCCCCCGGCGATCTCGGGGTAGAGCAGTGCCAGCGGCAGCGCCACCGCCGCCGCCACGGCTGCCGCCCATAGCGACTCGAGGTTGCGCGCCGTGGTCGGCAGCAGGGCCGCGACCAGGCTGCCGAGAAAGGGCAGGGCCAGGAGGAGGAAGAGCGACATCGCGGCGCATTGTAAAAAGGTGCCCTGGCCGTCAGGCCGTGGAATCCCGTGGGTTCCGAGGCGGTCGGCGCGCGGCGGCCGCTTGCGCCGGGCCGCGCCAGGTCGTGCCCGACTCCACGCTTGCGCCTTGCTGGGCAGGCTTGTGCCTTGCTCAGGCGATGATGGCAACCTAATATCGCGCGCCGTGAACGGCCCTCGGGTGCAAGGTGGCCGCGCGATTGCCGGAGGGAAATAGGATGCCCATCACTCGACGCAGGGCCCTCGTTGCGGGCCTCTCGCGCACGGCCGCCCTGCTGGTCGGCGCGCATGCCGTACGGCCGGCTGCGGCCGCCGAGGGAAGCATCGTCGTCGGCCAGATCGGACCCTTCACCGGCCTTCCGGTCCCGGACGCGCCGGAACTCAACCTCGGCATGAAGGCGGCGTTCGCGAAAGTCAACGCCGCCGGCGGCGTCGGCGGCCGGCGCATCGCGCTGTTCGAAGTCGATGACACCTACACCGGCGATGGCTTCGTCAAGGCCTTCGCCGAGGCGATGAAGAAGAAGCCGGTGGCGCTGCTGTCGCCGGTGGGCTCGGTGGCACTCACGCGCATGCTCGACGACAAGCTGCTCGACCGCGCCGACGTCGTCGTGCTCAACGCCATCCCGGGTGTCGAATCGCTGCGCAACCCGGGGCATGCGAAGCTCTTCCACATTCGCGCGGGCGATCGTCAGCAGATCGAGAAGATCGTCGGTCTGGCGTCCACGCTGGGCGCGGCGCGGCTGGCGGTGCTGTACCAGAACATCCCCATGGGCACCTCGGGCGTGGCGATGGCGCGGGAACTCGCAGCGAAGGCCGGCGGCATGACCGTGGCGGGCTTCGAGGCGTCGGTCGAGCCCGCCTCGCATGCCGCCGCGGCAGCCCAAGTGCAACGTGCGGACGCTCAGGCCGTGCTCGTGATCGGCTCGCCGCGCTTCACGGCCGACTGCGTGGCCGCGCTGCGCATGGCCGGCGTCGGTCAGTTCGTGTTCGCGTTGTCGTATACGCCGGCGGCGCTGGTGCGCCAGATCGCCGGCGGCGGCTCGCGGGGCGTCGGAATCGCGCAGGCGTTCCCGAATCCTCGCGGCGTGAGCTTGCCGCTGCAGCGCGAATTCCACGCGGCGATGACCGCCGTCGATCCGGCGCTGCGTACCTACACCTCGTTCCACCTCGAGGGCTACATCACGGCGCGCATGTTCGCCGAGGCGGCGCGTCGGGCCAGGGCGGTCGACGCCGACGGCGTGGCGCAGGCGCTGCGCGGCATGGGCGAGATCGACTTCGGCGGCTTTCGTGTCGACTTCGCCAACAGCAACGTCGGCAGCCGCTTCGTGGACATCGGCGTCATCGACGCCGACGGGCGGCTGATCTACTGAGCACCCCCAGGGCCGGGCTGCGCCCAGCCCGCCCCCGGCGAGGGTCAAGCAAAGTGGCAGAGCCACCTTTGCTCGAGAGCGCTCCTGCGCGCGCCGGGTCGACCGCTGCGGCGGTGTCCGAGCGCGGTGATCGAGGCGGATTCACTTGCCGGCACCCGGCATCACAGCTTCTCCTCGATCCACGCCCAGCGCTTGTCCTTGACCATGACGAAGCGGCAAAGACCTTCGGACAGGTTCGCCCACAGGCCGCCGATCAAGCGGTCATCCTCGGCGCCCGCCCAGCGGTCCGCACCCTTGTATTCGACGGCCAGGACCGGGCCGGGCCGGTCGGCCGTGCCCGGCAGCCGGCACAGGAAGTCGGGGTAGAAGCGGCCGTCGGCCTTCTGCAGGAAGAACGAACTGCCTTCGCGCCGAACGAGGTTGCGCACCCAGTCCTGGATGCGCCCCTGCTGCGCCTGCATGTCCAGCCAGCAGGCGCACTCGAACTCCTCCTTGCTGTCGAAGTCGCCGATGCGGCCGTAGAAGTGCTTGCGGAAGTCGAAGTGCCCGAAACGTCCGTCGTAGTCACGACTGGGCGCGTAGGCCTGCGCGTGGAACTCGAAGGCGTACTGATCCGTCACCGCGACGCGCGATGCCGCGTCGTCGCCGAACAGCGCCTGCTGGAACGCCTTGCCGACCGCCTGTCTGCGCAGGTCACGGATCCGCGCCTCGAGCAGATTGCGAGTCAAGAACTTTTGCAGATTGGCGCGGGCAAGCGTGAAGCCCTCCCGGCGCAGCAGTTCGGTCAGCCACTTGGCCACGAAGGCTTGCTTGCTGGCGTGGGTGAGTGACGGCTCCGGCAGGTTCCGGCACAGCCACGTCGCGAGGCGCACCTCGTCCCAGTACTCAGGCTGATATACCAGCCCCAGGTCACGCTGCAAGTCGGGCAGGAAGCGCGAGATGACCTTGCCACTCTCGCCATCGACATCGATCTCGCCGCCTTCGGACACCTTGAGGCCCGCGCCCAGCGCAGTGATGTCGTCGCCAGTCGGCGCGGCGTCGTACGTCGACAAGTCCCACGGATAGTCGAGCACTTCCGGGTCGTCGAACAGTTGCAGCTCGCCCTGGACTCGCAAGGCCAGCTGCGGCACGCGGAAGCGCTCGCCCAACTCGGCCGGCGTCTGGAAGAACTCGATGGCCGTGGTACGGCTGATCTCGGCCGCCTCGACGATGGCCGCCGCCGCTGAATTGCTGGTGACCGAGGCCTTGAGCACCTCGGCCTCGTCCTCGGTCAGCGGCGTGGTGATGGTCAGCGTGTTGAGCTTGCCGTCCCAGCTCACCTTGTCGCGCACCGGCTTTGGCACGCTCTTGAGATCGGGCTTCTCGGTCAACGTGATCGCCACCGGCCGAACCACGACGCGCTCGGCGTGGCCTTCCAAGTCCAGCCGCGCCTGCTCGGCCTTGGCGGCGGTGACGAACTCGGTCACCTCGCGTCGTTCAAAGCCCGCGCCCGCCACCAGACGGTCTCGCAGCGCGCCTGCCGTCTCGGCAAAGTTGCGCGACACCACGAAGGCATAGGACTGATTCAGGGCCTTGGCCTGCCGATGGCTGGCGCCGGGTTGACGCAACACGCGCCCGAGCAGCTGCTCCACCGCCGTGGCCGATGACAGCGAGGCCATGCTCACCAGGATGTAGGCGAACGGGCAGTCCCAGCCCTCGGCCAGCGCTTTCTGGGTGATGACGAACTTCACCGGGCATGCCGGGTCGGCAATGCCCAGCTTGTAGTCGGCGTCGATCTGCTCCAGCCCCTTTTCCTCACCGGTGGCTACGACGATCTCGCTGGCCGGAATGCCGTGGTTGATGATCAGCTCGTTCTTGACGCGCTCGAAATCCAGCGTCTCCACTCCTGCACGGCGGGGCTCCGATTGAATCAACACCAGCGGCCGCAGGTAGGGGCTGCCCGCGCGGCGTTCCTCATCGGCCAGCTTGTGCAGGGCATCGCGCCGGCCGATGGTATCGGCCAGGCACTGTTGCCAGTTCGGCTCGGTTTCCAGCACCACGGGCAGCTTGATCATTTCCTCCGCCTTCAACTCGGCGGCGGAGACGCTGTGCAGCACATTGCTCGGCGTGCGTTCCAGGTCGGGCGTGGCGGTCAGTTCCATCACGCCGCTGGGGCGGAAGCGCGCCAGCATGTCGAAGGCCAGTTCGGTGCGGCTGTTGTGCGCCTCGTCCACCACGACGAAGGGTCGACGCAGGCGCAGCACGTTTGCCAGCGAGCACGGCGTCGTGCGTTCGGCACCTTCGCCTTCGCTCAACAAGCTGTCGCGCTGCGTGGGCGACAGGTTGTCGAAGTGATGCATCAGCGCGCCGCTGCTCTGGTACACCTTGCGGGACTCCTCGTCCTCCACCTGAAGCGCCTGTCGGGTGGCGACGATGATCGTGGTCGAGGTGTCCAGCGTCGCGCGGGTCACGCTCTTGGCTTCGTCGAGATCCATCACCGTGATGGGCCCGGCCTCGCGCAGCGCCGTGTGGTTCGGATGCAGGCGGTCGCGCAGGGCCCGCAAGGTCTGCTCGCGGATGGGTTTGCTCGGCACCAGCCACAGGATCACGCTGTGCTCGCAGCGCAGCAGATGCGTGTTGACCAGTGCCACGCTCTTGGCTGCCAGCCAGGTCTTGCCGCCGCCGGTGGGCACGCGCAGGCAGAAGTACGGCATCTCTGCCGAAAAGCCCCGCAGGGGGTTGTACGGGTTGCCGCGTCCCCAAAGGCGTTCGGTGGTGACGGTGAACGCGGTCGCGGCCGAAGGCAGCTCATGGCAGGCCCGGAAATAGGCCTCGATGCTGTCGAGCACCTGCTGCTGGTAGGTCTTGGGGGCGAAGGCGCTCATGGCGCGTCCTTGTACGGCCCCTGGGCTTCCTGCACCCGCTGAACCGCGGCATCAGGCGCAGGCCTGATGCGCGTGATGACGCCGCCGCGGCTGACGATCAACTCGGTTCCCGTTTGCGCGGCCAGCTCGCGTGCGCGCCGTGCCGCGCGTTGCAATGCCTGCCACGAGCCGCGCAGTTCGGCGGTGCTTGCCTGGTCGATAGGCTTCCTGGTATTCATTGCTCGCTCCAGTCCAGCAGCGCGGGCGTCTCGCCAGCGTTGTCGTACAGCACCCACGCGTCGACAGCAGGGGCGTAGTGGCGGTGGAAGTTTTCCAGCCCGGCGGCAAACCGACGCCGGATCACAGCCTCCGGGATGTCATGGCCGCCTTGACGCACGCGCTGCTCGACGCGCGCCACCGCTTCATCGGCATCATTGAGTCTCAGGAAAATCAATTGAACCCGGTAGCCTGCCGCGCGCCAGCGCGCGATGTGGTGCAGATAGCCGCGCCCCGACAGCGTCGTCTCGAAGGCAAAACTCCGGCGGGCCTGAAAGTGGCACTCCATCTCTGTGAGCATCAGACGTCCGGCTCGCAAGGCAGCAGCCTCGACATCGAAAGGAGAAAGGCCCGCCGCGATCAGATCGGCATTGACGAATACCGGGCAGGCGGCCTCGTGAGGCAGAAACTCGCGGGCAAACGTCGTCTTGCCCGCACCGTTGGGCCCGGCGATGATGATGACTTTCAAGCCCTGCGCCACCTCACAGCTCCAGCGCATAGGGCGTCTGCTTGAAGCTGACGCCCTCGCGTGCTGCGCGTGCCCCCATGCGGTTGGCGGCGGCGTAGATCACTTTCGGGCCGGCGAACTTCGGCAGCAGATCGAACACCGGACCGGTGAGCACGTTGCCGCCCGCGGCCGAACGGTCCTTCAGGATGCCGTTGTAGAGCAGGTAGATCGCGCGACCCTCGTGCACGCCGAGCAGCGGCGAGTCAGCCTGGCCCGTAAAGCCGGTGCCGGTCTCGGCGAACCAGACGAACTCGGCCAGTTGAGCAAAGGTCACGTCGCGGCGGATCTGGCCTTCCGCATCGAACAGCGGCTCCGGCGAGAGGCGGCAGAACTGGAAGCCGCCGCCGAGGCCTTCGACTGGGACTCGCTTCTTGCCTGCGAGCGGCGTGTAGCCCTCGATGGCCTTTCGGACGCGCTCGCGCGTCTTGCTCCGTGCCACATCGTCGTTGAGTTCGACGAGGATGAAGCGAACGGGCTCCTTCAAGTGCTGATTCAACCTGAGCACCGCGTGCGCCGTGGTGCCGGAGCCGCCAAAGCTATCGAGCACGATGTCACCCGGCTCGACCACCATCCCCACCAGGTCGGCAATGACCTCGGAGTCCTTCGGAAACGGAAACGCTCCTGCGCCAAGGATCGCTTCGACCTCCAGCGTGGCTGCCCGGCCGTCCTTGTAGAACACGCTCATCATCGGCTCTTCGTCGATCTCAAACAGGTAGCTCTTGCGGTTTGGAATCGTCGTGTGGTCCTTGCCGAAGTGAATGCGCGGCGGGTCCTCGGCCAGCGCCGCTTTCGTGGTGTCCTCTTCCCACCGCCAGCCGGTCGAGGGCATGGCGCAGGGCTGCTGAGTGACGGGATGCAGGATGGGATAGCGCGGGCGGTTCTCGCGGCTGTCATCAGGGCCTGCAAAGTCCGCCGCGAAGTAGAGCCCGCGCTTGTCGGACCAGTTGTAGTGTTTGTGCCCCTTGCGCGGATCACCCTTGGGCAGCGCCCGGTACCAAGCCATCATCTCCTTTCGGATCGTGGCGTGGTTGTCACCGCGCTTCTTGCGCAAGCCTTCGTAGTGCTCAAGCACGGCGTCGATGCCCGGCTTCCTGCGTCGCCAGCGGACCTTTCGCTCCTTGAGCAGGGCCTTGCTGCGCGCAAAGGCGACGATGTATTCGTGCGTGACGGATACGAGCTTCGAGTCGCCCTTCTTGCCCTTCTCCCAGACGATCGTGGCGACTTCGTTCGTGGCGCCGAAGACCTCGCGCATCAGAGCTTGCAGGTTGCCGACCTCGTTGTCGTCGATCGACACGAAGATCGCGCCGTCTTCGCGCAGGAACTGCTTCAGCAGCACCAGGCGCGGGTACATCATCGATAGCCAGCGGTCGTGCCGGTCCAGCGTCTCGCCTTCCTTGCCGACCACCTCGCCCAGCCACTTGCGGATCTCCGGGCTGTTGACGTTGTCGTTGTAGACCCAGCCCTCGTTGCCGGTGTTGTAGGGCGGGTCGATGTAGATGCACTTCACCTGTCCGGCATAGCGGGGCAGCAGCGCCTTGAGTGCATGCAGGTTGTCGCCCTGCACGATCAGGTTGCCGCTCCCGCTGTCGCCGCACGACAGGTCGGGCACCGGCTCCAGCAGGCGGAAGGGCACTTCCTTGTGGTGCTTGACGACGGCTTCCTTGCCGATCCAGTTCAGTGTGGGCATGGCGCCTCGTGGCTTTCAGTTCATGCGGGCGGCGCAGCCAAGAAAAAAGGCAGCCCGAGGCTGCCTGTTCCTTCAGCACGAGCGCGCCGAACCCTACTTCTTCAGGTGGGCGAACTTGTTGCGGAACTTCTCGACGCGGCCCCCGAGGTTGTCGACGCTCTTCTGCGTGCCGGTGTAGAACGGGTGCGTCTCGCTCGTCGTCTCGAGCTTCACCAGCGGCAGTTCGCGGCCGTCGTCGAGCTTGATCGACTCGCGCGTCTGCACGCAGGAGCGCGTGACGAACTTGAAGCCGTTGGAGAGGTCCTGGAAGCAGACCTCGCGGTAGGTGGGGTGGATGCCTTCTTTCATCGGTGCCTCGCGTGGGTCGGCAGCCACGCCTGCCTCGACGGGCGGCGCACTTGCCGGATTGGCCAAAAACGGCGGATTGTAATGCGCGCGCCGATCACCCGCCGCGGCGCATCATGTCGAAGAAGTCGAGGTTGTTCTTGCTCTGCTTCATCTTGTCGAGGATGAACTCCATCGCCTCGATCTCGTCCATGTTGTAGAGCAGCTTGCGCAGGATCCAGGTCTTCTGCAGGATCTCGGGCTTGAGCAGCAGCTCCTCGCGCCGCGTGCCCGACTTGTTGATGAGGATCGAGGGGTAGACGCGCTTCTCGGCCATGCGGCGGTCGAGGTGGATCTCGCAGTTGCCGGTGCCCTTGAACTCCTCGTAGATGACCTCGTCCATGCGGCTTCCGGTGTCGATGAGCGCGGTGCCGATGATGGTCAGGGAGCCACCTTCCTCGATGTTGCGCGCGGCGCCGAAGAAGCGCTTGGGTCGCTGCAGCGCGTTGGCGTCGACGCCGCCGGTGAGCACCTTGCCGGAGGAGGGCAGCACGTTGTTGTAGGCGCGCGCGAGGCGCGTGATCGAGTCCAGCAGGATGACCACGTCCTTCTTCAGCTCGACCAGGCGCTTGGCGCGCTCGATCACCATCTCGGCGACCTGCACGTGCCGCGCGGCGGGCTCGTCGAAGGTCGAGCTGATGACCTCGCCGCGCACGGTGCGCAGCATCTCCGTCACCTCCTCGGGGCGCTCGTCGACGAGCAGCACGATGAGGTGGATGTCGGGGTAGTTGGCGACGATGGCGTGCGCCAGGTGCTGCATCATCACCGTCTTGCCGGTCTTGGGCTGCGCCACCAGCAGCGCGCGCTGGCCCTTGCCGATCGGGGCGATGAGGTCGACGATCCGGCTGGTGATGTTCTCCTCGGACTTGATGTCGCGCTCGAGCTTGAACTGCACCTTGGGGAACAAGGGCGTCAGGTTCTCGAACATGATCTTGTGCTTGTTCTCCTCCGGGGTCACGCCGTTGACGCGGTCGACCTTGACCAGGGCGAAGTAGCGCTCGCCGTCCTTGGGGACGCGCACCTCGCCCTCGATCATGTCGCCGGTGTGCAGGTTGAAGCGGCGGATCTGGCTCGGCGAGAGGTAGATGTCGTCGGTCGACGCCATGTAGCTGGTGTCGATCGAGCGCAGGAAGCCGAAGCCGTCGGGCAGCACTTCGAGCACGCCATCGCCGAAGACCTGCTCGCCGCCCTTGGCGCGCTTCTTCATGATCGCGAACATCAGCTCCTGCTTGCGCAGGCGGGCGACGTTCTCGATCTCCAGCGCCTCGCCCATCTGGATGAGTTCGCTGACGTGCTGGGCCTTCAGTTCGGAAAGATGCATGTAAAGGGTCCCTCGAGGGCTTGCCGCCACAGCCGGGGGCGGCGCATGAGAGTGGGCCTGGCGTCTGCGTTCGGCGCCGCGCCGGCAAGCGCGCCGCAGCGGGCTCGCAGGCAGGTCGGGTCGAAGTGGGGGTCGCGCAGAACCGCGTGGAACCGAAGTCGCAGCCGGCTTGTCCGGCCATCGGTGCGCGGTGGCTGTCAGGCGAGCCTGGTGGGCGCGATCGGCGTCACCGCCAAGGCTCGCGGGTCGATGGGGATTATAGGTGGCCGTCGACGAAGGCCGTCAACTCGCGCTTGGGGCGCGCGCCGGTCAGCTCGGCGACCTTCTGCCCGCCCTTGAAGATCATCAGCGTCGGGATGCCGCGGATGCCGAACTTCCCCGGCACCTCGCGGTTGTCGTCGACGTTCATCTTGGCGATCTGCAGCCGGCCCTGGTAGTCCTTGGCGATCTCGTCGAGGACGGGGGCGATCATCTTGCACGGCCCGCACCACTCGGCCCAGTAATCCACCAGCACCGGCACGTCCGCCTCCAGGACGTCCTTGGCGAACGACTCGTCGGTGATGTGCTTGATCAGTTCGCTGCTCATGCGCTTGCTCTCCAAAGCCTCTTTCTGCCCTGCGTTGCCGTCCGCTGCGACCCCTGGCCGGAGGCAGGCGTGAGGACGGCGTCATTCTGACACATCGCCCCTGTCCGGGGCCTCGAATGCAGGTAGCCTCGCGCATTTGCCAGGGCTTGACGGCTCTGTTTCGCGCATGGCCCGTGGTCGGGCCGGCGTCCAATTGCCCACGTATGCCCACTCCGACGGCCCCTGCAGACACGACTTCCAAGACGTCCACGGCGTCCACGGGGCTCACGACGCCCCTGGCGCCGCGCCGCTTCGCGCGCTTTGCCCTCGTACGCCTGCTCGGACGCAGTGCGCGCAGCATGGCGTGGCATGTGGGCGAGCCGCAGAGCAGCCGCGACCTCGTGCTGATGATGCCGCGCGCCTCGCCGCTGGACGCCACGCATGCCGAGCGCTGGCTGCAGCGTGTGCGCCGCGCCGCGCGCCTGGATCATCCGCGTCTGGCGCCGGCGCTGGAGGTCGGGGTGCACGAGGGCTGGCCCTACGTCGTGTACGAGCTTGGCGAGCGTGCGACGCTGGCCGAGCGCATCGGACGCCAGGGCCTGGGCGGCGAGGAGAGCGCGCGCATCGCCGCAGAAGTCCTGCACGCGCTGGCCTACGCGCACGACGCGGGAGCCGCGCATCGCGACCTGCAGGCCTTCTCCATCCTGCTCACGGACAGGGGCGTGCCGCGGCTCATGGGGCTGGAGCTGGCGTGCATCGAGGACGCGACGCGCACCGTGGCCGAGGCGCCCTCGCTGACCGCCCAGCGCGAGGCCGCGCAGACCGACGTGGTGCAACTCGGCCTGCTGCTGCACCCCATGCTCACGGGCCTGCACGCGCTCGACGAAGCCGACCCCGGCAAGGCGCTGCGACGCATGCCGCCGCAAGGACACGAGATCGTGCGCCTGCCCTTCGGTACGCCGCGCCCCGTTCCCGAGGCGCTGCGCGTGATCGTCAATCGCGCCACCGACCGCCAGGAGCGCCAGCGCTACCGCAACGCGCGCACCATGGCGCGCGCGCTCGACGGCTGGCTGCAGGCCGAGGCCGACCACGAAGGCGGGCCGCTGGCGCTGCTGCTGGACAAGGTGCGCATCGCCGGCGTCCTGCCGGCGAGCCCGCGCGGCGCCGAGCGCGCCGCGCACCTCGCGCTGATGGAGCAGAACCGCACCGACGAGCTCGCCGAAGTGCTGCTCGAGGACGTGGCGCTGTCGTTCGAGCTGCTGCGCGCGGTCAACGTCGCGCGCGTGGGCGGTGCAGTCGTGGCCGACAGCGGCGCCGTGCTGACCGTGCGCCGCGCCATCGCCATGCTCGGGCTGGACGGCGTGCGCCGCATCGCGCTGGCGCTGCGGCCCTGGCCGGGGCCGCTGGACGAGCGGCAGGCCGAGGAGCTCGCGCGCGCGATGGCGCGCGCGCGCCGCGCCGCGCGCGTTGCGCAGGCGGTGCGGCCGGCAGGCTATGACGCCGAGGTCGTGCATCTGGTCGCCCTGCTGCAGAACCTGGGCCGCCTGGTCGTGCAGTACCACTTCGCCGACGAGTCCCTGCAGATCCACCGCCTCATGCAGTCCGCGCCGACGGCCGACGGGTCGGGTGAGGAGCCCGGCATGAACGAGCAGGCGGCGGCGACGGCGGTGCTCGGCGTGGACATCGACACCATCGGCGCCGCCGTGGCGCGCTGGTGGGGCCTGGGCGACGACATCCTGCACATCATGCGACGCCAACCGCCCGCGGCCGCGGTGCGCACGCCGGACTCCGACCACGAGCAACTGCGGCTGGCGGCGAGTTGCGCCAATGAGGCGGTAGACGCGATGGCCCTTCCCGCCAGGCGCGTGCATCAGGCGCTGCTGGCGGTGGTGCAGCGCTACGGGCGCCTGCTCACGCTCGGCCTGCGCGAGCTGCAGGAGGCCCTGCAGCCGGCCGCGGGGGAGCCGCAAGCTGCGGCCGCGACGCGCCCGCCGACCGCCGCCGCGCCCGAGCGCCGTGTCGCCTCATGACCGGCCGGGACGCCGACGGACGCCGGGTGCCTCGATGAATGCTGCCGCCACCGCCGCCGCCGCGGCGAACCTGCCGGTGCCGGCGCGCCGCGTCGGCCGCTTCGAGCTGCAGCGTGCGCTTGGCCACGGCGCTCAGGCCAGCGTCTGGCTGGCCTTTGACCCGCGCCTGCAGCGCCAGGTCGCGCTCAAGCTGCTGGCCCACGCCGATGCGCACGCCGTCGAGCAGTGGATGCGCGAAGCGCGCGCGGCGAGCCGGCTGAGCCATCCGCACATCGTGCCCCTGTTCGAGGCCGACGATCGCGAAGGCCCGCCGCACCTCGTCTTCGAGTACGTGCCGGGCGGCACCGTCGGGGCGTTGCTGCGGCGGGATGGACGGCTTGCGCCCCGCCGCGCCGCCGAGCTGATGGCGGGCGTGCTCGATGCGCTGGCGGCGGCGCATGCCCAGGGCATCGTGCATCGCGACCTCAAGCCCTCGAACGTGCTGCTGGATGCCGATGGCCGCGCGCGGGTGATGGACTTCGGCATCGCCGCGCGCATTGCCGACGATGCCCAGGCCCACATCGTCGGCACGCCGGGCTACATCTCGCCCGAGGCGGCGCGTGGCGAGGTGCCCGCGCCGGCGATGGACGTCTTCTCCGCCGGCGCGATGCTGGCCGAGCTGATCACCGGCACGCGACTGCTCGCCGAGCGCGACCCGAGGCGTGCCTTGCAGCGCGTGCAGCGCGAGGACCTGGAGCTGCCGCGCGACGCCGACGTCGACGATACGCTGCGCGGCATCGTGCAGCGGGCGCTTGCGCGCGACCCGCAGCGCCGCTTCGGCAGCGCCGCGGCGATGCGCGACGCGCTCGCCGCCTGGCTGCAGCCGAGTGCCGCGCCCGCGGAGGCGGCGGTCGGCCACGGCACGCTCGAGTTCCTGCTGCGGCGCATGCGCCACAAGTCGGACTTCCCCGCACTGGGCGAGGCGGTGCTGCGCATCCAGCGCTCGGCCTCGTCGGAGAGCGAGAGCCTCTCCGGCCTCGCCGCCGAGGTGCTGCGCGACGTGGCGCTCACGAACAAGCTGCTGCGCCTGGTCAACGGCGCGGGCTTCGCGCATGCCGGGGGCGGCGGCATTGCCACGGTCTCGCGCGCGGTGGCGCTGATCGGCTTCGGCGGTGTGCGCAACCTCGCGCTCTCGCTCGTGCTGCTCGAGCACATGCGCAACCAGCAGCACGCCGCCGAGTTGAAGGAGGACTTCCTGCGTGCGCTGATGGCGGGCACGCTGGCCGGCGAGCTGGCCTCGCTCTCGCGCGAAAGCGAAGAGGTCTTCATCGGCGCGCTGTTCCAGAACCTCGGACGCCTGCTCACCTCCTACTATTTCCCGGAGGAGGCGCAGCAGATCCGCCGCCTGCGTGAGCAGGGCGTCGAGATCGAGCAGGCCGCGCAACGCGTGCTCGGTCTGGGGCTGCAGGAGCTGGGCATCGGCGTGGCGCGAAGCTGGGGCCTGCCTGAGCATCTGCAGCGCACGATGTGGCTGCCCGAGGGCGAGCCGCCGCCCCGCGGCAGCGAGGGTGGCGTCGAGCGCGTGCGCTGGATCGGGCGCTGCGCCAACGAGATCAGCGAGTGCCTGCTGCGCCACGGTGCCGAGGCCTCGCAGCAGGCGATCGGCGCGCTCGCCGCGCGCTACGCCAGGACGCTCGACTGCGCGCCCGGGGCGATCGTCGGCGCGGCGGCGCGGGCTCGCGAACGGCTGACCGACTTTGCGCGCACCATGGGCGTCGACGTGGCCCGGGGCAGCGCGGCACGGCGCCTGTTTCCGGAGGATGCCACCCTCAGTCCTTCGGCAGACGATGCGGCAGCCAAGGGCGCGGCTGCTGCGGCCGCTGCGGCGGGCCCGCGCGAGCGCAGTGCGGCCGTGACCGAGGCGCTGACCGCCGGAATCGCCGACATCACCCAGCGACTGGCCGGCGACGAATTCAATCTCAATGAAGTGCTGCAGGAGGTGCTCTCGACGATGCATGGCGCGCTTGCGCTGCAGCGCGTCGTGCTGTGCCTGCGCGATGCGCGCACCGACACCGTGGTCGGCCGCCTGGCGATGGGCGTCGGCGGCATGCAGGCGTGCAAGCCGTTCGTGATCCCGCTGCGCGAGCAGCCCGGGGCGCCGGTGGACCTCTTCGCCGCCGTCTGCCGCAAGGGCGTTGACACGGTCATCGCCGACACGACGCGCGGCGACATGGCTTCGCGCCTGCCGGCGTGGTACCGCGAATCCGTCAACGCGCCGAGCTTCCTGCTGCTGCCGCTGATGCTGCGGCGCGCGCCGCTGGGCCTCCTCTACGCCGACGCGGCGGTGCCCGGCGCGCTCGCGCTGCACGAGAAGGAGCTGGCGCTGCTGCGCACGCTGCGCAACCAGGTGGTGATGGCCTTCCGCCAGAGCGGAGGCTAGGTGCTCGGTCCGCGTGGCGGAGCGCAAAGGTGACGAGCCTTACCCCCGGCACTGGTGGCAACGGTTAGGGCTGCTTGGTTCCCCACCTGACCCGGTTGGCCGCGCTCCCATGCGGGGAGGCCCGTCGCGTGGCATTGTAGGGGAGCGGACCGCGCCCGCGCTCCGTCAGCGCAGCTGCAGCGCGTCGTCGCCGAAGGACAGCCCCAGGGGCTCGATGAGCAGCTGCTTGGCACCCGCCTCCACCTGCCCGGCGACGCGAGCACCCACGCCCTGGGCCCGGGCGATCGCCACCGTGCGCTCGGCATCGGCGGCCGCCACGAACAGCGCGAAGCCGGCGCCCATGTTCAGCGTCGAATAGGCCTCGTGGTCGTCGTGACCGGCATGCTGCTGGATGAAGCGCAGCACCGGCGGCAGCGGCGGCAGCGCGCGGATGCGGTAGGTCAGCGCCTTCTCGTGGCGCAGCAGCTTGCGCCAGCCGTGGCCGGTGATGTTGGCGCAGTAGTGCGGCGTGATGCCTGACTGCCACAAGGCCTCGGTCACCGGGCTGTAGAGCACGGTGGGGGCGAGCAGCGCGGCACCGTAGGACAGACCGGACTCGACCTCGGTGAGCCAGCCGCGCGGCAGCCGCTCGACGAGCTTGCGCGCCAGGCTCAGGCCGTTGGCGTGGATGCCGCTCGAGTCCAGCAGCACGATGGCGTCGCCGGGGCCCAGGCGATCGCCCACCGACAGCCGCTGCTTGGGGTTGACGATGCCGGTGCACGAGGCGGCGAGGTCGATGCGCCCGGGCTCGACGATGCCGGCCAGGGCCGGCGTCTCGCCGCCGCCCCAGGCGACGCCGCAGCGCTCGCAGGCGCGCCGCCAGCCCTCGACCAGCGCCTGGGCGCGCGCGGTGTCGGCGAACCAGTCCGAGCCGCCGGCGGCCCAGTAGGCCTGCACGACGAGCGGCGTGGCGCCAACGGTGATGAGGTCGTTGACGGCCATGGCGATCGTGTCCTGGGCGATGGCGTCGTACCAGCTGCGCCCCGTGAGGGCGGCCATCTCGTCGGCGACGATGGCCTTGCTTCCCAGGCACTCGACGATGGAGGCGAGGTAGAAGGGCCCGACGTCGACGACGTAGGCCGACTCGCCGCGCGAGGCGGCGACTTCGCTGAAGCCGTGCGCGCGCAGTTGCACTGCCGTGGCCGCGGCCGCACGCTGCGCGCTGACCTTCAGCGGGTCGATCAGCGCGTAGTCCACGCCCGCCTGCTCGTAGCTCAGCGGGCTGGCGGCAGGGTTCGCGTGCGATGGGGAGGGGTCGGCACTCATGGCGCCGGATTATCGACGGCTGCCGCGGCGAGGCAGCCGGGGCCGGCGCTGCCCGCGCGGGCCGGAGCGGGCCCCGACGCCGCGGGCACCGACTCTTAGAATGCGGCGCGATGAGCACCGTCGTCCTGGCCCGCAAGTACCGGCCGCGAAGCTTCGACCAGATGGTCGGCCAGGAACATGTGGTGCGCGCGCTGACCAACGCGCTCGCCGGCAACCGCCTGCACCATGCCTATCTCTTCACCGGCACGCGCGGCATCGGCAAGACGACGGTCTCGCGCATCCTGGCGAAGTCGCTGAACTGCACCGGGGCGGATGGGCGGGGCGGCGTCACCGCCACGCCCTGCGGCGTGTGCACCGCCTGTACCGAGATCGACGCCGACCGCTACATCGACTACATCGAGCTCGACGCGGCGAGCAACCGCGGCATCGGCGAAGTGCAGGAGCTGATCGAGCGCGCCGCCTACAAGCCGGGGGTGGGTCGCTTCAAGGTCTTCATGATCGACGAGGCGCACCAGCTCACCAAGGACGCCTTCAACGCGCTGCTGAAGACGCTGGAGGAGCCGCCGGACTACCTGAAATTCGTGCTCGCGACGACCGACCCGGAGAAGATGCTGCCGACGGTGCTCAGCCGTTGCCTGCAGTTCAACCTGCGGCCGATCGCGCCCGAGGTCGTGCGTGAGCACCTGGCCCACGTGCTGCAGGCCGAAGGCGTGCCCTTCGACGACGGCGCGCTGCGCCAGCTCGGCCGCGCCGCGCGCGGCTCGATGCGCGATGCGCTCTCGCTGGCCGACCAGGCGATCGCCTACGGGGGAGGGCGGCTCGAGGAGGCCGTCGTGCGCGCCATGCTCGGCAGCGTCGATCGCTGCCATGCCGCGGTCCTGGTGCAGGCCCTGGCCGCGCGCGACGGGCGTGCGCTGCTGCAGGGCGTCGACGCGCTGCGGCTGCAGGGCCTGGCGGCGGCATCCACGCTCGACGAGATGGCCGGGCTGCTGCAGCAGATGGCGATCGAGCAGGCGGTGCCCGGCGCGCTCGATGCCGCCGACCCGGACCACGAGGACGGCGTGCGCCTGGCCGGAGCCTTGCCGGCGGACGAGACGCAACTCCTCTACAGCATGCTGGCGCAGGGCCGCGGCGAGCTCGCGCTGATGGGCGACGAGCACGCGGCGCTGGCCATGGTGCTGCTGCGCTTCCTGGCCTTCGCGCCGGCCCCCGAGGGCGCAGCGAACCCGCGCGGGATGCCGCCGCCGGTGGCGCGAGCCGCTCCGATGGCCGCCGTCGCGCCCGCTGCGCCCGTCGCTGCGCCCATGGAAGCGCCCGTCGCTGCGGCGGTGGCTGCACCTGACGACTCGGCTGCAGCGGTCCCGTTGCGTGCGGCCGAGCCGGATATCCCGCCCTGGCTGGACGACGCCCCCCCGCCCGAGGATGAGCCGCCGGCGCGCGCTGCGGCGCTGCGCGTGGCCCCGGCGCCTTCGCTGGCCGTGCCGACGCAGCAGCCCGCGCTGCCGGACGCGCCGCCGCAGACCACGCCGCTGGGCGACCGCTGGGCGACGCTCGTGGGCGCGCTGCAGCAGCAGGGCCGCATCTCGGCCCTGGTGCGCGAGCTGGCGCTGCAGGCCGGGGCGCTGGCCTGCGACGAGGGCGCGGACGGCTGCACCTGGACGCTCGTCGTCGAGCGCGAGTCGCTGCGCAGCCCGGCGCTGGCCGAGAAGCTGCAGGCGGCGCTCGCTGCCGAGCTCGGAGGCCCGCAGCGGCTGCAGTTGCAGGCCGGCGTGCCCACCGATTCCCCCGCGCGGCGCGACGCCTCTGAGCGCCAGCGGCGCCAGGCCGACGCCGAGCGGCAGATTCGCGACGACCCCGCGGTGTCGGAGTTGCTGACGCAGTTCAAGACCGCGCGCATCGTGCCGGGCTCGATCCGGCCACTGTAGGCGCGCATGCTGCGACCCGTCGCGCAGCCGGCCGTCACCGAAGCCCATTTTCCACCGCATCCCACCGCATCCTTGCAGGAGAGACACCATGATGAAGGGCCAACTCGCCGGCCTCATGAAGCAGGCCCAGGCCATGCAGGACAACCTGCGCCGCGCGCAGGAGGAACTGGCGACGCTCGAAGTCGAGGGCCAGTCCGGCGCCGGGCTCGTGAAGGTCACGATGACCTGCAAGCACGACGTCAAGCGCGTGGTCATCGACCCCAGCCTGCTGGCCGATGACAAGGACATGCTGGAGGACCTGGTCGCCGCGGCCTTCAATGACGCGATCCGTCGCGCCGAGACGGTGAGCTCCGAGAAAATGGGCAAGCTCACCGCCGGCATGCCGCTGCCGCCGGGAATGAAGTTCCCGTTCTGAGGACGAGGCCGCTGGCTCCGGCGCGATGGCCGAATCCGCGCTCGCCGACCTGGTCGAGGCGCTGCGGCGCCTGCCCGGCGTGGGACCGAAGTCCGCGCAGCGCATGGCCTACCACCTGCTGCAGCACGACCGCAGCGGCGCGCGCCAGCTCGCGCTCGCGCTCCTGCAGGGCGCTGCACGCGTACGCCACTGCACGCGCTGTCACGGCTTCACCGAAGCCGAGGTGTGCGCCACCTGCCTCGACCCGGCGCGCGACGCCGGGCAGCTCTGCGTCGTCGAGACGCCGGCCGACCAGGCAGCACTCGAGCGCAGCGGCAGCTACCACGGCCTTTACTTCGTCCTGATGGGTCGACTGTCGCCGCTGGACGGCGTGGGCGTGCACGACATCGGCGTCGTGCCGCTGCTCGAGCGCGCCGGCGACGGCGTCGTGCGCGAGGTGATCCTGGCCACCGGATTCAGCGCCGAAGGCGAGGCGACCGCGCATGCGCTGGCCCAGCTGCTGCGCGAGCGCGGCCTTGCGGTCACACGGCTGGCGCGTGGTGTGCCCGTGGGCAGCGAGCTCGAGTACGTCGACCTCGGCACGCTCGCGCACGCGCTCGTCGACCGGCGCTGACGCGGCATGCTCGTCCTCGGCATTGAGACCTCCTGCGACGAGAGCGGCGTGGCCCTCGTCGACGCTGCGGGGCAGGGCCGGCCACGGCTGCTCGCGCACGCCCTGCACAGCCAGGTGAAGCTGCACGAGGCCTACGGCGGCGTGGTGCCCGAGCTGGCCTCGCGCGACCACGTGCGGCGCATCGTGCCGCTGCTGCGCCAGGTGCTGGGCGACGCCGGGCGCACGCTGGACCAAGTAGAGCTCGTCGCCTACACCCAGGGCCCGGGGCTGGCCGGGGCGCTGCTCGTCGGCGCCGGGGTGGCCGAGGCGCTGGGGGCGGCGCTGCAGCGGCCCACGCTGCCGGTGCACCACCTGGAGGGCCACCTGCTCTCGCCCTTCCTCGGGTCGCCGCAGCCGCGCTTTCCCTTCGTCGCGCTGCTCGTCTCCGGCGGCCACACGCAGCTCATGCGCGTGCACGGCGTGGGCCGCTACGAGCTGCTGGGCGAGACGATCGACGACGCCGCCGGCGAGGCCTTCGACAAGAGCGCCAAGCTGCTGGGCCTGGGCTATCCCGGCGGGCCGGCGCTGGCGCGCCTGGCCGAGCAGGGCCGCGACGACGCCGTGGCGCTGCCGCGGCCGCTGCTGCACAGCGGCGACCTGGATTTTTCCTTCGCCGGCCTGAAGACCGCGGTGATGACGCGGCTGCGCGGCTTCGGGCCCGCGCCGACGCCCACCCAGCGGGCTGACCTTGCCGCCTGCGCGCAGGCGGCGATCGTCGACGTGCTGGTGGCCAAGACACTGCGTGCGATGAAGGACAGCGGGCTGCCGCAACTCGTCGTCGCCGGCGGTGTCGGCGCCAACCGGCGGCTGCGGCAGCAACTGGACGCCGCCGCGGCGCGTCGCGGCTTCGTCGTGCACTACCCTCCGCTCGATCTGTGCACCGACAACGGCGCGATGATCGCCATGGCCGCGGCGATGCGCGTGCAGGCCGGCCTGGCCCAGGCGCGGCGCGGGGGCAGCTTCGAGGTGCGCCCGCGCTGGCCGCTGGCGCAGGGCTAAAGGCGCCAGCGCGCGGCGTCGGGACCGGGACGGTTCATCGCATCGCGGCCCATGGCACCTCATGGCACCTCCTAGAATTCGCTTCAAGACTTGCGCACGCGAAAGATCCTGTCCATGAATCGACATTCGCGCGCGGCGCCGGCGCGCCGCCACCTGTTGGCCGCTGCACTCCTGGCCGGCGGTGCCGCCGCGCTGTGGCGGCCTGCGTCGGCCGCCGCTGCCGCGGCGAACGCGTCCTCCGAGCCGCTGATGGTGGCGGTGATCGAAGGCCTCTCCGGCGCCTTCGCCAACGCCGGCGAAGCGGTGCTTCGCAACCTGAACTTCGCCGTGGAGCGCATCAACGCGCGTGGCGGAGTGCGCATGCCCTCGGGGGCGCGGCAGCTGCAACTGCTGCGACTGGACAGCAAGGGCAGCGTCGAGGAGGCGCTCTCTGCCTTGCGCGCGGCGATCGACCAGGGCGCACGCATCGTCTGCCAGGGCAACAGCTCGGCGGTGGCGACCGCGCTGGTGGAGGCGATCGACAAGCACAACGCGCGCGATCCGGCGCGGCGCGTCGTCTTCCTCAACTACTCCGCGGTCGAGCCCTCGCTGACCAACGAGCGCTGCAGCTTCTGGCACTTCCGCTTCGACGCGCATGCCGACATGCGGCTGCAGGCGCTGGTGGAGGTCATGCGGGACGACCGCGACCTGCAGCGCCTCTACCTCATCGGGCAAGACTACAGCTTCGGCCGGCACGTCGTGCGACGTGCGCGCGAGAGCATCGCCGTCGCGCGACCGGACGTGCAGATCGTCGGCGACGAGCTGCATCCGCTCGGGCGCGTCAAGGACTTCATGCCCTACGCGCAGAAGATCCGCACGAGCGGCGCGCAGGCCGTGCTCACCGGCAACTGGGGCAGCGACCTGACGCTGCTGGCCAAGGCCTTGCGCGAGGCGGGCAGCCAGGCGCGGCTCTACACCTTCTACGGCAACGCGCTCGGGGCACCCGCGGCGATCGGCGAGGCGGGCGTGGGCCGCGTGCTGGCCGTGGCCGAGTGGCACCCCAACGTCGGCGACCCGGCCTCGCAGGCGCTGCACGCGGCCTTCCGCAAGCGCTATCCCGACCCGCGCGAGGATTACCTGCACCTGCGCATGCTGCTGATGATCGAGATGCTGGTCGCGGCGATCGAGCGCGCCGGCTCGGCCGATGCGCCGGCCGTGGCACGGGCGCTCGAGGATGCACGGCTCGATCCGGAGGCGGCGTTCGCGCTCGGCGGTCGGCACGAGGCCTGGATGCGGGCCGAGGACCACCAACTCCAGCAACCGCTCTTCGTCAGCGTGATGGACCGCGTGGGCAGTGCCGGCGTGCGCGTCGACGTCGAGGGCTCGGGCTACGGCTTTCGCACTCTGCGCCGCTTCGCGCCGGGCGAGCTGGCGATGGCCAGCAGCTGCCGCATGCAGCGGCCCGGCACCGTTCGCCTATAATTCCGGGCTCCCCTCTTGTCGGGGAGACAAGCACGGCACCGGTCGGTTTCACCGGTGTTTCCGCAAGTGGCAATCGGAAACCGCAGCGGCCCCGGGCATGGCAGCCCGCGGGGCGTGGGCGGCTTCCCATGAACGAGGAAATCCCATGTCCCTGGCAACCACCGAGAAGGCCGAGATCGTCGCCGGCAACGCCCGCAGCGCCAACGATACCGGTTCGCCCGAAGTGCAGGTCGCGCTGCTGACCGCGCGCATCAACCAGCTCACGCCGCACTTCAAGGAGCACAAGCACGACCACCATGGTCGCCGCGGCCTGCTGAAGATGGTCAACCAGCGCAAGCGCCTGCTGGCCTACCTGAAGGATCGCCAGCCCGAGCGCTACATGGCGCTCATCGCCAAGCTCGGCCTGCGCAAGTAGCACCCCTTTCCCCGCGGGCGGCCGCCACAGCGCCGCCCGCGAGTCCGTCGGAGACGGCTGCACGCGACGCTGCTGTGTCATTCCAGGGGTGCCCCACCCGCCGCGGGTCTCGCTGGAATGGCATTGCGTCCGGTCCGATCGTCTCCCGGTGACCCCGGCGCCACCGCCTTCGCGCCATCCGAACCGGAGAATCGCATGAGCATTTTCAACAAGGTCACGAAGACCTTCCCGTGGGGCCAGCACACCGTCACGCTCGAGACCGGCGAGATCGCGCGCCAGTCCGGCGGCGCCGTCGTCTGCAGCATCGACGACACCGTGGTGCTCGCCACCGTGGTCGCCAAGAGCGAGGCCAAGGCGGGGCAGGATTTCTTTCCGCTCACCGTCGACTACATCGAGAAGACCTACGCCGCGGGCAAGATCCCGGGCAGCTTCTTCAAGCGCGAGGGCCGCCCGAGCGAGCTCGAGACGCTGACCAGCCGCCTCATCGACCGCCCGATCCGCCCGCTCTTCCCGGACGGCTTCTTCAACGAGGTGCAGGTGGTCGTGCACGTGCTCAGCCTCAACCCCGAGGTGCAGGCCGACATCGCCGCGCTGATCGGTACCAGCGCCGCGCTGGCCATCAGCGGCATTCCCTTCAACGGCCCCATCGGCGCGGCTCGCGTGGGCTACGTCAACGGCGAGTACGTGCTCAACCCGGGCAAGACGCAGCTCGCCGACAGCAAGCTGGACCTCGTCGTCGCCGGCACCGAAGCAGCGGTGCTGATGGTGGAAAGCGAGGCCGACCAGCTCTCCGAGGAGGTCATGCTCGGTGCCGTCGTCTACGGCCACGAGCAGGGCCGCATCGCGATCGAGGCCATCAACGCGCTGGTGCGCGAGGCCGGCAAGCCCGAATGGCAGTGGACGGCGCCGGCCAAGGACGAGGCCTTCATCGAGAAGGTCACCGCGCTGGCCGACGGCCCGCTGCGCGCGGCCTACCAGATCCGCAGCAAGCAGGCGCGCACGCAGGCCTGCCGCGACGCCTACGGCGCGACCCTGAAGGCGCTGGAGGAGCAGGGCGTCGCGTTCGACCGCGTCAAGGTCGAAGGCCTGCTGTTCGACATCGAGAGCCGCATCGTGCGCGGCCAGATCCTCGCCGGCGAGCCGCGCATCGACGGCCGCGACACGCGCACCGTGCGTCCGATCGAGATCCGCTCGGGCGTGCTGCCGCGCGCCCACGGCTCGGCGCTGTTCACGCGCGGCGAGACGCAGGCGCTGGTGGTCGCCACGCTCGGCACCGAGCGCGACGCGCAGCGCATCGACGCGCTCGCCGGCGAGTTCGAGGACCGCTTCATGCTGCACTACAACATGCCGCCTTTCGCCACCGGCGAGACCGGCCGCGTGGGCAGCCCCAAGCGCCGCGAGATCGGCCACGGCCGTTTGGCCAAGCGCGCGCTGATCGCGGTGCTGCCGAGCAAGGACGAGTTCCCCTACACGCTGCGCGTGGTCTCCGAGATCACCGAAAGCAACGGCTCCTCGTCGATGGCCTCGGTCTGCGGCGGCTGCCTCTCGCTGATGGACGCCGGCGTGCCGCTGAAGGCGCATGTCGCCGGCATCGCGATGGGGCTGATCAAGGAAGGCAACCGCTTCGCCGTGCTCACCGACATCCTGGGCGACGAGGATCACCTCGGCGACATGGACTTCAAGGTCGCCGGCACCGGCACGGGCGTGACCGCGCTGCAGATGGACATCAAGATCCAGGGCATCACCAAGGAGATCATGGAGGTCGCGCTGGCGCAGGCCAAGGAGGCGCGGCTGCACATCCTGGGCAAGATGGTCGATGCCGTGGGCGGCGCCAAGACCGAGGTGAGCCAGTTCGCGCCGCGGCTCTACACGATGAAGATCAACCCGGAGAAGATCCGCGACGTGATCGGCAAGGGCGGCTCCACCATCCGTGCACTGACCGAAGAGACCGGTTGCACGATCGACATCGGCGAGGACGGCACCATCACCATCGCCAGCACCGATGCCGACCGGGCGGAATTCGCGAAGAAGCGCATCACCGAGATCACCGCCGAGGCCGAGATCGGCAAGGTCTACGAAGGTCCGGTGACCAAGATCCTGGACTTCGGAGCCCTCGTCAACATCCTGCCCGGCAAGGACGGCCTGCTGCACATCAGCCAGATCGCGCACCAGCGCGTCGAGCGCGTCGAGGACTTCCTCAAGGAGGGCCAGGTGGTGCAGGTCAAGGTGCTCGAGACCGACGACAAGGGCCGCATCAAGCTGTCGATGAAGGCGTTGCTCGAGAAGCCCGAGGGCTGGGTCGAGCCGGAGCGCCGTGAGCGGGGCGACCGCGAGGACCGTCCGCGCCGCGATCGTGGCGACCGCAGCGATCGCGACGACCGCCCGCGCCGCGAACGCGGCGAACGCGGCGAACGTCCGCGTCGTGACGCCGAGACGGGTGAGGGCCAGGCAGCCGACGCCCGCCCGTCGGGCGCCAGCGGCGACGCTGCGGCGCCCGAGGCATCCGAGCCGCGCGACACCGAGTAAGCCGGTAGCGGCAGTGGCGATGCGCGCGATCGAGATTGCCCAGGCCGGCGGCCCGGAGGTCCTGCGCGAAGTGCAGCGGCCGCAGCCGCAGCCGCAGCCCGGCGAAGTGCTGCTCGCGGTGCAGGCCTCAGGCGTCAATCGCCCGGACGTGCTGCAGCGCAAGGGCCTGTACCCGCCGCCGGCGGGCGTGTCCGACCTGCCGGGGCTGGAGGTGGCCGGCACCGTCGTCGGCGGCGCGGCGGCGGACCTCGCGGCCGCGGGCCTCTCGATCGGCGATGCGGTGTGCGCCCTGCTGGCCGGCGGCGGCTACGCCGAGCGCTGTGCTGCGCCCGTGGCGCAGTGCCTGCCGCTGCCCCGCGGCCTGTCGATGGTCGAGGCGGCAGCGCTGCCGGAGACCTTCTTCACCGTCTGGCAGAACGTGTTCGAGATCGCGCGCCTGCAGGCCGGCGAGACCCTGCTCGTGCAGGGCGGCACGAGCGGCATCGGCGTCACCGCGACCTTGCTGGCGAAGGCCCTGGGTGCACGCGTGATCGCCACCGCCGGCAGCGACGACAAGTGCGCCGCCTGCCTGGCCGTCGGCGCCGACCACGCCATCAACTACCGCACGCAGGACTTCGCCGACGAGGCGCTGCGCCTCACCGGCGGCAAGGGCGTCGACGTGGTACTCGACATGGTGGCCGGCGACTACGTGGCGCGTGAAGTCCAGTGCCTGGCCACGGACGGGCGGCTGGCGATCATCGCGGTGCAGGGCGGCACGAAGAGCGCGATCGACAGCGGGCTCGTGCTGCGCAAGCGCCTTGCCATTACCGGCTCGACCTTGCGGCCGCGCGCGCTGGCCTACAAGGCACGACTGGCGCAAGGCTTGCGCGAGCGCGTGTGGCCGCTGCTCGAGAGCGGGCGCGTGCGGCCGCTCATCCACCGCGTCTTTCCCGCGGCCGAGGCGAGCGCGGCGCACGCACTGATGGAGTCCGGCGCGCATGTCGGCAAGATCGTCCTGCAATGGTGACCTGGAGAGAGAAGCGATGACTGCAAGGCGCAAGCTGGTGGTGGGCAACTGGAAGATGCACGGCAGCCGCACGGCCAATGCCGAACTGCTGCGCGGCATCGTCGCCGCCGAGCCGTTCGCCGCGGAGATGGCGGTGTGTGCGCCCTTTCCCTATCTTGCCGACGTCGCCGCGGCCGCCGCCGGCAAGGCGATCGCCTACGGCGCGCAGGACTGCTCGGCGCACGAGCAGGGCGCCTACACCGGCGAGGTGTCGGCGGCGATGCTGGCGGACCTGGGCTGCCGCTTCGTCATCGTGGGCCACTCCGAGCGTCGCGCGCTGCATCGCGAATCCGACGGGCTGGTGGCCGAGAAGGCCAAGGCCGCGCTCGCGCACGGCCTGGTGCCCATCGTCTGCGTCGGCGAGACGCTGCTGCAGCGCGAGCACGCGCAGACCGAGATCGTCGTGCAGCGCCAGCTGGCGGCGGTCCTCGCGCTGCTGGGCGAGCGCGCCTGCGAGATCGTCGTCGCCTACGAGCCCGTTTGGGCCATCGGCACTGGCCGCACCGCCACCCCCGAGCAGGCGCAGGCGGTGCATGGGGTGCTGCGCGCGCAGTTGCAGTCCGCCACGGGGCACGGCGCGCAGATGCGCATCCTCTACGGCGGCAGCGTCAAGCCCGACAACGCGGCCACGCTGTTCGCGCAACTCGACATCGACGGCGGCCTGATCGGCGGCGCTGCGCTGAAGGCGGCGGACTTCGTCGCCATCGGCCGCGCCGCGGGCTGAAGACACGAAGAACGGGCACGCAAGCGCCCCGCACGGATTTCCTGGAGAGCTTTCATACATGCAGATCTGGATGACCCTCGCGCTCGCGCTGCAGATGCTGTCGGCGCTGGTGATGATCGGCCTCGTGCTGATCCAGCACGGCAAGGGCGCCGACATGGGCGCCTCCTTCGGCAGCGGTGCCTCGGGCAGCCTGTTCGGTGCCAGCGGCAGCGCCAATTTCCTCTCGCGCTCGACCGCCGCCTGCGCCACCGTCTTCTTCGTCAGCACGCTGGCACTGGCGCTGATGTCGGACGTCGGCGGCCGGGCGCGCGAGAGCAGCGGCGCCAGCGTGCTCGACCGGCCGGCCGAGGCCGCCAGCGCGCCCGCGACGGGCGCCATTCCGGCGGCGATTCCGGCGCCCGCGCCGGCCAGCGCCGCTGCCGCTGGCGCGCCCGCAGACCCGGCTCCGGCGCCTGCGGGGGCGGCGTCCGCCGCGGCGGCGATCCCGAAGTGAGGACGTCGTTTTCGCCTCCTCTAGACCTGGCGCAAACGGCGCGCGGGTGCTCGGGAAGTCCCTTGTTTTCGGGCTAGAATTCTCAGCTGTTCGACGAGCCCATCCTCATGCCAGTCGAGCGAGCTGCGAAGCAGGTTGACGTCGTGCCGACGTGGTGAAATTGGTAGACACGCTATCTTGAGGGGGTAGTGGCGAAAGCTGTGCGAGTTCGAGTCTCGCCGTCGGCACCAGCGATGACCTCTCGAGTCGTGTCCGGTTCGCGGCGCGACTCGCGGCAAGGGCCCGAACGCAGCGCGGCACCGGCTTGAATGGGCTATCGGGCGCGCCTTGCGCGGTCACTTTCGGTGACTGCGGATGGCGCGCTTTTTTGCGACCTGACTTGAACTGACCTGACCGAGCGCCGACGACGCCATGGACCTGCAACCCTACGTGCCCGTGATCCTCTTCGTGCTGGTCGGCATTGCGGTCGGTGTCGCGCCGCAAGTGATCGGCTACGTCTTCGGCCCCAACCGGCCCGATGCGCAGAAGAACAGCCCCTACGAATGCGGCTTCGAGGCCTTCGACGACGCGCGCATGAAGTTCGACGTGCGCTACTACCTGGTGGCGATCCTCTTCATCCTCTTCGACCTCGAGATCGCCTTCCTCTTCCCCTGGGCGGTGTCGCTGCGCGACATCGGCGCGCCGGGCTTCTGGGCCATGATGGTCTTCCTGGGCATCCTCGTCGTCGGCTTCGCCTACGAATGGAAGAAGGGCGCGCTGCAGTGGGAATGACGCGTCGCCAGGCACAGGACATCCGGAGCTGACAACCCATGGGCATCGAAGGCGTTCTCAAGGAAGGCTTCGTCACGACTTCGGTCGACAAGCTGATCAACTGGTCGAAGACCGGCTCGCTGTGGCCGATGACCTTCGGCCTGGCCTGCTGCGCAGTGGAGATGATGCACGCGGGTGCGGCGCGCTACGACATCGACCGCTTCGGCATGCTCTTTCGCCCGAGCCCGCGCCAGAGCGACCTCATGATCGTCGCCGGCACGCTGTGCAACAAGATGGCGCCGGCGCTGCGCAAGGTCTACGACCAGATGGCCGAGCCGCGCTGGGTGCTCTCGATGGGCTCCTGCGCCAACGGCGGCGGCTACTACCACTACAGCTACTCGGTGGTGCGCGGCTGCGACCGCGTGGTGCCGGTGGACGTCTACGTGCCGGGCTGCCCGCCCACGGCCGAAGCGCTGCTCTACGGCATCCTGCAACTGCAGGCCAAGATCCGGCGCGAGAACACCATCGCGCGCGCCTGAGCGCAGGTCCGTGCCCCCATCGAGCTGACCCCCATGAGCCAACGACTCGACACCCTGCAGGCGGCGCTGGAAGCGGTGCTCGGCGACGCTGCCGCAAGCCTCGTGCGCGCACGCGGCGAGATCACCGTCACCGTGCGTGCCGAGCGCTACGCCGAGGTCGCGCGTACGCTGCGCGACGCGCCCACGCTGCGCTTCGAGCAGCTCATCGACCTCTGCGGCGTCGACTACGCCGACTACCGCAACAGACCCTGGGAAGGACCGCGCTTCTGCGTCGTCACCCACCTGCTGTCGGTGAGCCATAACTGGCGGTTGCGGCTGAAGGTCTTCGCGGTCGACGATGACCTGCCGGCCGTCGCCTCGGTGAACGGCGTCTGGGGCGCGGCCAACTGGTTCGAGCGCGAGGCCTTCGACCTCTACGGCATCGTCTTCGAAGGGCACGAGGACCTGCGCCGCATCCTCACCGACTACGGCTTCATCGGCCATCCGATGCGCAAGGACTTCCCCGTCAGCGGCCATGTCGAGATGCGCTACGACGCCGAGCAGATGCGCGTGATCTACCAGCCGGTGACGATCGAGCCGCGCGAGAACACGCCGCGCGTCGTGCGCGAGGACAACTACGGCGGGCTCCACTGAGATCATGGCCGAGATCAAGAACTACACCCTGAACTTCGGGCCGCAGCACCCGGCGGCGCACGGGGTGCTGCGCCTGGTGCTGGAGCTGGACGGCGAGGTCATCCAGCGTGCCGATCCGCACATCGGGCTGCTGCACCGCGGCACCGAGAAGCTCGCTGAAACCAAGACCTTCCTCCAGGCGCTGCCCTACATGGACCGCCTGGACTACGTCTCGATGATGTGCAACGAGCACGCCTACTGCCTGGCGGTCGAGCGGTTGCTGGACATCGAGGTTCCGATCCGTGCGCAGTACATCCGCGTCATGTTCGCCGAGCTCACGCGGCTGCTCAACCACCTGCTGTGGCTGGGCGCGCACGGGCTGGACTGCGGTGCGATGAACATCCTCATCTACTGCTTCCGCGAGCGCGAGGACATCCTCGACATGTACGAGGCGGTGTCCGGTGCGCGCATGCACGCGGCCTACTTCCGCCCGGGCGGCGTCTACCGCGACCTGCCGGAGTCGATGACGCAGTACCAGGCCAGCCGCATCCGCAACGACAAGGCGATCAAGGCGCTCAACGAGAACCGCCAGGGCAGCCTGCTCGACTTCATCGAGGATTTCTGCCGCCGCTTCCCGAAGAACGTCGACGACTACGAGACGCTGCTCACCGACAACCGCATCTGGAAGCAGCGCACGGTGGGCATCGGCGTCGTCAGCCCCGAGCGCGCGCTCAATCTCGGCCTCACCGGCCCGATGCTGCGCGGCAGCGGTGTGGCCTGGGACCTGCGCAAGCACCAGCCCTACGAGGTCTACGCCGACATGGACTTCGACGTGCCGCTGGGCAGCAACGGCGACACTTACGACCGCTACCTCGTGCGCGTGCACGAGATGCGCGAGGCCAACCGCATCGTGCTGCAGTGCGTGGACTGGCTGCGCCGGAACCCCGGCCCGGTGATCACCGACAACCACAAGGTCGCCCCGCCGTCGCGCGTGGACATGAAGACCGGCATGGAGGAGTTGATCCACCACTTCAAGCTCTTCACCGAGGGCATGCACGTCCCCGAGGGCGAGGCCTATGCCGCAGTCGAGCACCCCAAGGGCGAGTTCGGCATCTACATGGTCAGCGACGGCGCCAACAAGCCCTACCGCATGAAGATCCGCGCGCCGGGCTTCGCGCACCTGGCCGCGTTCGACGAGCTGACGCGCGGCCACATGATCTCCGACGCGGTGGCGATCATCGGCACCATGGACATCGTCTTCGGCGAGATCGATCGATGAATTTTTCCGACGCCACGCTGGCGCGCTTCGCCAAGGAAGTCGCCAAGTACCCCGCCGACCAGAAGCAGTCGGCCGTGATGGCCTGCCTGGCCATCGTGCAGCACGAGCAGGGCCATGTCTCGTCCGAGGCCGAGGAGGCGGTGGCTGCCTACCTCGGCATGCCGCCGATCGCGGTGCACGAGGTGACGAGCTTCTACAACATGTACAACCAGCATGCGGTCGGACGCTTCAAGCTCAACGTCTGCACCAACCTGCCGTGCCAGCTGCGCAACGGGCAGAAGGCGCTGGAGCAGGTCTGCCAGCGTCTGGGCGTCGAGCCCTACGGCACCACCGCCGACGGCCGCTTCACGGTGCAGCCCTGCGAGTGCCTGGGCGCCTGCGCCGACGCGCCGGTGATGCTGGTGAACGATCGCGAGATGCTCAGCTTCATGACGCCCGAGCGCCTGGATGAGTTGCTCGACACGCTGCAGAAGGCACAGGGGTGAGCATGGCCGGCACGATCGACCTCTCCAAGTTCAAGGCCAAGGGCCAAGAGACCTGCTTCCATGGCCGCCACATCGCGCCGCAGATCTACGCCGGCCTCGACGGCAGCAACTGGCGCCTCTCCGACTACGTCGCGCGCGGCGGTTATGCCGCGCTGTCGAAGGTCCTGGGCAAGGATGGCGGCTCGGGCCTGACGCCCGACGAGGTCATCGCCGAGGTCAAGGCCAGCGGCCTGCGCGGCCGCGGCGGCGCAGGCTTCCCCACCGGCCTGAAGTGGAGCTTCATGCCGCGCCAGTTCCCGGGGCCCAAGTACCTGGTGTGCAACTCCGACGAAGGCGAGCCCGGCACCTGCAAGGACCGCGACATCCTGCGCTACAACCCGCACATCGTGATCGAAGGCATGGCCATCGCCGCCTACGCGATGGGCGTGAAGACCGCCTACAACTACATCCACGGCGAGATCTTCGAGGTCTACCAGCGCTTCGAGGAGGCGCTCGACGAAGCGCGCGCGGCGGGCTTTCTCGGCGAGCACGTCCTGGGCAGCGACTTCAGCTTCCAGCTGCACGCGCACCACGGCTTCGGCGCCTACATCTGCGGCGAGGAGACCGCGCTGCTCGAGTCGATCGAGGGCAAGAAGGGGCAGCCGCGCTTCAAGCCGCCGTTCCCGGCGAGCTTCGGCCTCTACGGCAAGCCCACGACGATCAACAACACCGAGACCTTCGCCGCGGTGCCGTGGATCATCCGCAACGGCGGCCAGGCCTACCTCGACTGCGGCAAGCCCAACAACGGCGGCACCAAGATCTACTCCGTCGTCGGCGATGTCAACGCGCCCGGCAACTTCGAGGTGCCGCTGGGCACGCCGTTCCCCGAACTGCTGGCGCTCGCCGGCGGCGTGAAGGGCGGCGCGCTGAAGGCGGTCATCCCCGGCGGCTCCTCGGCGCCGGTGCTGCCCGCGGCGCTGATGATGGACTGCACGATGGACTACGACTCCATCGCCAAGGCCGGCTCGATGCTGGGCTCGGGCGCCGTCATCGTGATGAACGACAGCCGCTGCATGGTGAAGAGCCTGCTGCGACTGGACTACTTCTACATGCACGAGAGCTGCGGCCAGTGCACCCCCTGCCGCGAGGGTACGGGCTGGCTGTGGCGCATCGTCGACCGCATCGAGCACGGCAAGGGGAGGCTCGAGGACCTGGAGCTGCTCGACTCCGTGGCCGGCAACATCAAGGGCCACACGATCTGCGCCCTGGGCGACGCGGCGGCGATGCCGGTGCAGGCGATGCTCAAGCACTTCCGCGACGAGTTCATGTACCACATCGAACACAAGACCTGCCTCGTCAAGCAGAGCGCCTGAGCGGGCAGGGATCCACCATGATCGAAATCGAACTCGACGGCAAGAAGGTCAGCGTCCCCCCGGGCAGCATGGTGATGCATGCGGCCGAGGCGGTCGGCCTGTACGTGCCGCACTTCTGCTACCACAAAAAGCTATCGATCGCGGCCAACTGCCGCATGTGCCTGGTCGAAGTCGAGAAGGCGCCCAAGCCGATGCCGGCCTGCGCCACGCCGGTGACGCAGGGCATGGTGGTGCACACCAAGAGCGTCAAGGCGATCGCCGCGCAGAAGGGGGTGATGGAGTTCCTCCTCATCAACCACCCGCTCGATTGTCCGATCTGCGACCAGGGCGGCGAATGCCAGCTGCAGGATCTCGCCGTGGGCTACGGCGCCAGCGGCACGCGCTACGTCGAGGAGAAGCGCGTCGTCGTGCCCAAGGACGTCGGCCCGCTGATCAGCACGAAGGAGATGACTCGCTGCATCCACTGCACGCGCTGCGTGCGCTTCGGCCAGGAAATGGCCGGCGTGATGGAACTCGGCATGCAGAACCGCGGCGAGTTCGCGGAGATCGTCTCCTTCGTCGGCCGCAGCGTCGACAGCGAGCTCTCGGGCAACATGATCGACCTCTGCCCGGTCGGCGCGCTGACCAGCAAGCCCTATCGCTACAGCGCGCGCAACTGGGAGCTCTCGCGCCGCAAGAGCGTGAGCCCGCACGACAGCACCGGAGCCAACCTCGTCGTCCAGGTGAAGGCCGATCGCGTCAAGCGCGTGCTGCCGCTGGAGAACGAGGACGTCAACGAGTGCTGGATCGCCGACCGCGACCGCTGGTCCTACGAGGCGCTGGAGAGCGAGCGGCGGCTGACCCAGCCGATGCTCAAGGAAGGCGGCCAGTGGAAGGTGGTGGACTGGAACACCGCGTTGACCTTCGTCGCCGACGGCCTGCAGCGCGTGAAGGCCGAGTTCGGTGCCGAGGGCATTGGCGCCGTCGCGAGCACGCATGCCACCGTCGAGGAGCTGCACCTGCTCGCGCGCCTCGTGCGCGGCCTGGGCAGCGAGAACGTCGACGCGCGCACGCGCCATGCCGACGCGGGCAACCTGGCCGCAGCCGGGAACGCGCGCTGGCTCGGCGACTCGATCGCGTCGCTGTCGACGCTCGACCGCGCCTTCGTCGTCGGCTCCTTCCTGCGCAAGGATCACCCGCTGTTCGCGCAGCGCATCCGCCAGGCCGTGCGCCACGGCGCGCAGGTGCACAGCCTGCATGCAGTGCACGACGACTGGGCGCTGCCGCTGGCGCAGGCGATGACCGCCGCGCCCTCGGCCTGGCCGCAGGCGCTGGCCGAAGTCGCCGCCGCCGTGGCCGCGGCCAAGGGGGTGGCTGCACCGGTGCCCGTGCAGCCGACCGCCGCGGCGCAGGCGATCGCGGACTCGCTGCGCTCGGGGCAGCGCAAGGCGGTGCTGCTGGGCAACGCCGCGGCGCAGCACCCGCAGGCCACGCAGCTGCTGGCGCTGGCGAGCTGGATCGCGCAGGCCTGTGGCGCCAGCGTCGGTTACCTCAGTGACGGCGCCAACGCGGTCGGCGCACAGCTCGTCGGCGCCGTGCCGCGTGCGGGCGGGCTCTCGGGCGCAACGATGCTCGCGCAGCCGATGAAGGCGCTGCTGCTGCTGGACGTGGAGCCGGCACTCGATGCTGCCGACGCGGCGGCAGCGACGGCAGCGCTCGCGTCGTCCGGCCTCGTCGTCGCCCTCACGAGCTGGAAGGACGGGGTGCCCGAAGGGGCCGACGTGCTGCTGCCGATCGCGCCGTTCACCGAGACCTCGGGCACCTACGTCAACGCCGAAGGGCGCGTGCAGAGCTTCGTCGGCGTCGTCAAGGCGCAGGGCGATGCGCGCCCGGGCTGGAAGGTGCTGCGCGTGCTGGGCAATCTGCTCGGCCTCCAGGGCTTCGAATACGAAAGCAGCGAGCAGGTGCGCGACGAGGCCCTGGGCGATCGCGCCACGCTGGCTTCGCGCCTGGACAACACCCCCGCCGCAGCCATCGCCGCACCCGCGCCGACGGCCGCTGGCCTGGAGCGCCTCGCCGACGTGCCGATCTACATGGCCGATTCGCTCGTGCGCCGCGCGCCTGCGCTGCAGTCGACCGCCGACGCGCGCGCGCCAGTGGCGGCGCTGCCGACGGCGCTGTGGCAGCAGCTCGGCCTCGTCGAAGGCGACAAGGTGCGCGTCGCACAGGGGCAGGCCGCCGCCGTGCTGCCGGCACGGCACGAGCCGACGCTGGATGCACGCAGCGTTCGCGTGGCCGCGGGCCATCCGGCCACGCAGGCCTTGGGCCCGATGTTCGGGGCGCTGACGGTCGAGAAGGCCTGATCGAAAGACGCCGCATACGCCATGTTCGAACCCCTGCATCAAGCCGCCAACGCCGCACTCGGTCCGGGCCTCTGGCTCGTGATCTGGAGCCTGGTGAAGATCGTCGCCCTCGTGGTGCCGCTGATGGGCTGCGTCGCCTACCTCACGCTGTGGGAACGCAAGGGCATCGGCTGGACGCAGATCCGCCCCGGCCCGAACCGCGTCGGCCCCTACGGGCTGCTGACGCCGATCGCCGACGCCGTCAAGCTGGTCTTCAAGGAGATCATCCGCCCGACCGCGGCCTACAAGAGCCTGTTCTTCCTCGGGCCGGTGATGACCATCATGCCGGCGCTGGTGGCCTGGGTGGTGATCCCCTTCGGCCCCGAGGTCGCGCTGGCCAACATCAACGCCGGGCTGCTGTTCCTGATGGCGATCACCTCGCTCGAGGTCTACGGCGTGATCATCGCCGGCTGGGCGAGCAACTCGAAGTACGCGTTGCTGGGCGCGTTGCGCGCGACCGCGCAGATGGTCTCCTACGAGATCCCGATGGGCTTCGCGATGGTCATCGTGATCATGGTGGCCGGCAGCCTGAACATGACCGACATCGTGATGACGCAGGCCAGCGGTCGCTTTGCCGACATGGGCCTGAACTTCCTGTCCTGGAACTGGCTGCCGCTGCTGCCGATCTTCGTCGTCTACTTCATCTCGGGTCTGGCCGAAACCAACCGCCACCCCTTCGACGTCGTCGAGGGCGAGTCGGAGATCGTCGCCGGCCACATGATCGAGTACTCGGGGATGTCGTTCGCGATGTTCTTCCTCGCCGAGTACGCGAACATGATCCTGGTCTCGACGATCACGGTCATCATGTTCCTCGGGGGCTGGCTGCCGCCGGTGGCCTTCCTCGCCTTCATCCCGGGATGGATCTGGCTGGGACTCAAGGTCTTCGTCGTCGTGACCCTGTTCCTGTGGGTGCGCTCGACCTTCCCGCGCTTTCGCTACGACCAGATCATGCGCCTGGGCTGGAAGGTCTTCATCCCGGTGACGCTGGTGTGGCTGGTCGTCGTCGGCCTGTGGATCCAGTCGCCCTACAACATCTGGAAGTGAAGGGGAGGCCGACGTGTCGCTGACCGCCATCAAGGACTTGTTCTCCAGCTTCATGCTCGTCGAACTGATCAAGGGCTTCATGATCACCGGCCGGCACTTCCTCTCGCCGCACATCACCATCGAGTACCCCGAGGAGAAGACGCCGCTGTCGCCGCGCTTTCGCGGCCTGCACGCGCTGCGCCGCTACGACAACGGCGAGGAGCGTTGCATCGCCTGCAAGCTCTGCGAGGCGGTGTGCCCGGCGATGGCCATCACCATCGAGTCCGATGAGCGCGCCGACGGCACGCGGCGCACGACGCGCTACGACATCGACCTGACGAAGTGCATCTTCTGCGGCTTCTGCGAGGAAAGCTGCCCGGTCGACTCGATCGTCGAGACGCACGTCTTCGAATACCACGGCGAGAAGCGTGGTGACCTCTACTTCACCAAGGACATGCTGCTGGCGGTGGGGGACCGCTACGAGAAGGAGATCGCCGAGCGTCGGCAGGCCGACGCGAAGTACCGCTGATCCCGGGTCGCGCGCTGCCCCTGGGCGCAGCCGCCGCCGCGGCCGCCGCAGAGCGCGCGACCTTGCGCACGAATCATCCATGGACACGACCACCGCACTCTTCTACGTCTTCTCGGCCGTGCTGCTGCTGGCGGCGCTGCGGGTCATCACCGCACGCAACACCGTGCACGCGACGCTGTACCTGGTGCTCGCGTTCTTCAGCGCCTCCTGCATCTGGATGCTGCTCGAGGCCGAGTTCCTCGCCATCGTGCTCGTGCTCGTCTACGTGGGCGCCGTGATGGTCCTCTTCCTCTTCGTCGTCATGATGCTCGACATCCGAAGCGACCAGTTCCGCCAGGGTTTCTGGAAGAGCTTTCCGCTGGCCGCGATGGTGGGCGTGGTGATCGCGCTGGAGCTGGCCTTCGTGCTCATGCGCGGCTTCCAGCCGACGCAGGCCCCGAGCCTCGACGCCACGGCGCAGGCGATGGGCAACACGCGCGTGCTGGGCATCGAGCTCTATACGTACTACCTCTATCCGCTGCAGATCGCTGGCGTGTTGCTACTGGTGGCGATCATCGCGGCGATCGCGCTGACGCTGCGCCGGCGCAAGGACGCGCGCTACATCGATCCCGCGCAGCAGGTGCGCGTGAAGGCCGCCGACCGCCTGCGCGTGGTGAAGATCGCGCCGGTGGTCGAAGGGCCCGCGGCGCCGCACGGCAAGGAAGGAGGCGCGTCGTGATGGGCCCGCTCACGCTCGGTCACTACCTGTCCCTGGGCGGCGTGCTGTTCGCGCTCTCGGTGGTGGGCATCTTCCTCAACCGCCGCAACCTGATCGTGCTGCTGATGGCCATCGAGCTGATGCTGCTGGCGGTGAACATGAACTTCGTCGCCTTCTCGCACTATCTCGGCGACATGGCGGGCCAGGTGTTCGTGTTCTTCATCCTCACCGTGGCCGCCGCCGAGTCGGCGATCGGCCTGGCGATCCTGGTCGTGCTGTTCCGCAACCGCGCCGCGGTCGACGTGGCCGAGTTGGACGAGCTCAAGGGCTGATTCCATGGCTTCCAGCATTTCGCAGAACCTGCTTCTTGCCATCGCGCTGGCGCCGCTGGTGGGGGCGATCATCGCCGGCCTCTTCGGCTGGGTCGTCGGACGCAAGGGTGCCCACAGGGTGACCATCCTGGGCGTGCTGGTGTCCTTCGTCGGCTCCGCGGTGGTGCTGCTGCAGGTCATCGACGGTGCCCGTTTCGTCGGCACGATCTACGAATGGGCGGTGCTCGGCAACCTGAAGATGGAGGTCGGCTTCCTCGTCGACGGCCTCACCGCGATGATGATGGTCGTGGTCACCTTCGTCTCGCTGATGGTGCACATCTACACCATCGGCTACATGGCCGAGGACCCGGGCTACACGCGCTTCTTCTCCTACATCAGCCTGTTCACGTTCGCCATGCTCATGCTCGTCATGAGCAACAACTTCCTGCAGCTCTTCTTCGGCTGGGAGGCGGTGGGCCTCGTCTCCTACCTGCTGATCGGCTTCTGGTACAAGAAGCCCTCGGCCATCTTCGCCAACCTCAAGGCCTTTCTCGTCAACCGCGTCGGCGACTTCGGCTTCATCCTGGGCATCGGCCTCGTCGTCGCCTACGCCGGTACGCTGGACTACGCCGAGGCCTTCGCCAAGGCGGACGCACTGGCGGCGCTGACCTTCCCCGGCACCGACTGGGCGCTGCTCACCGTCACCTGCATCTGCCTGTTCGTCGGTGCCATGGGCAAGAGCGCGCAGTTCCCGCTGCACGTCTGGCTGCCCGACTCGATGGAAGGTCCGACCCCGATCTCGGCGCTGATCCACGCCGCGACGATGGTGACCGCGGGCATCTTCATGGTGGCGCGCATGTCGCCGCTGTTCGAGCTCTCCGACACCGCGCTCAACTTCGTGCTCGTGATCGGCGCCATCACCGCGCTCTTCATGGGCCTGCTGGGCATCATCCAGAACGACATCAAGCGCGTCATCGCCTACTCGACGCTCTCGCAGCTGGGCTACATGACGGTGGCGCTGGGCGTCTCGGCCTATTCGGTGGCGGTGTTCCACCTGATGACGCATGCCTTCTTCAAGGCGCTGCTCTTCCTCGGCGCGGGCTCGGTGATCATCGGCATGCACCACGATCAGGACATCCGCAACATGGGCGGGCTGCGCAAGTACATGCCCATCACCTGGATCACCTCGCTGCTGGGCAGCCTGGCGCTGATCGGCACGCCCTTCTTCTCGGGCTTCTACTCCAAGGACAGCATCATCATCGCGGCCCAGGCGAGCCAGTTGCCGGGCGCGGGCTTTGCCACTTTCGCGGTCGTCGCCGGCGTGTTCGTCACCGCCTTCTACTCGTTTCGCATGTACTTCCTCGTCTTCCACGGCGAGGAGCGCTTCCGCAACAAGCCCTTCCCGGGCGAGCACGACCACCACGGCCACGTCCACGAGCCGCACGAGGCGCCCGCGGTGGTGTGGGTGCCGCTCCTCCTGCTGGCCATCCCCTCGGTCGTCATCGGCTTCCTGACGATGACGCCGATGCTGGTGGGCGACTTCTTCAAGGACAGCATCTTCGTCGACACGGCAAGCCACGGCGCCATGGCCGAGGTCGCCAAGCACGCCGGCCACGCGGTGGAGATGGGCGTGCACGGCTTCGTCGGCCTGCCGTTCTGGCTCGCGCTGGCGGGCGTGGTCACCGCCTGGGTCTTCTACCTGAAGGTGCCGGCCATCCCGGCGGCGCTGGACAAGGCCCTCAAGCCGCTGCGCGTGATCCTCGAGAACAAGTACTACATCGACTGGTTCAACGAGAACGTGCTCGCCCGCGGCGCCCGCCTCATCGGCACCGGGCTGTGGAAGGGCGGCGACCAGGCGATCATCGACGGCGTCGTCATCGACGGTTCGGCGCGCGCGGTCGGCGTCTTCGCCGGGCTGCTGCGCCTGGTGCAGACGGGCCAGCTCTACTGGTACGCGCTGGTGATGGTGCTGGGGGTCTTCGGACTCCTGACCTGGCGCCTGTGGCCCTACCTGAGCGCGGCGCTGTGAGGCCCGGGCGGACGAACGGCATAGAGAGAGAACAATGGGTCTGCTGAGTCTTGCCATCTGGGTTCCGATCGCCACCGGCGTGCTGCTGCTGGCGATCGGACGCGACCACAACACGGGCACGGTGCGCGTGCTCGCGCTGCTCGGGTCCATCGTCTCCTTCCTCGTCACGCTGCCGCTGATCAGCCGCTTCGACTACGGCACCGCGGCGCTGCAGTTCGTCGAGAAGCATCCCTGGGTCGAGCGCTTCAACGTCAACTACCACCTCGGCGTGGACGGGCTGTCGGTGTGGTTCGTGCTACTGACGGCCTTCATCACGGTGATCGTCGTCATCGCCGGCTGGGAAGTGATCACGCAGAAGGTCGCGCAGTACATGGCGGCCTTCCTGATCCTCTCGGGACTGATGGTCGGCGTGTTCGCGGCCGCCGACGCGGTCCTCTTCTACGTCTTCTTCGAAGGCACCCTGATCCCGATGTACCTCATCATCGGCGTCTGGGGTGGCCCGCGGCGCGTCTATGCCGCGTTCAAGTTCTTCCTCTACACCTTCGCCGGCTCGCTGCTCATGCTGCTGGCGCTGCTGTACCTGTACTTCAAGTCCGGCGGCAGCTTCGACATCCTCAGCTGGCACCAGCTGCCGCTGACGATGACCGAGCAGACCATCCTCTTCTTCGCCTTTTTCGCCGCGTTCTCGGTCAAGGTGCCGATGTGGCCGGTGCATACCTGGCTGCCGGATGCGCACGTCGAGGCGCCAACCGGCGGCTCGGTGGTGCTGGCGGCGATCATGCTCAAGCTCGGCGCCTACGGCTTCCTGCGCTTCTCGATGCCGATCGCCCCCGACGCCGCCCACGAGTACGACTGGGTGATGATCGCGCTCAGCCTCGTGGCCATCATCTACATCGGCCTCGTGGCGCTGGTGCAGAAGGACATGAAGAAGCTCGTCGCCTACAGCTCGGTGGCGCACATGGGCTTCGTGACGCTGGGCTTCTTCATCTTCAACGAGCTCGGGGTCACCGGCGGCATCGTGCAGATGATCGCCCACGGCTTCGTCTCGGGCGCCATGTTCCTGTGCATCGGCGTGCTCTACGACCGCGTGCACAGCCGCGAGATCGCCGCCTACGGAGGCGTCATCAACACCATGCCGCGCTTTGCGGTCTTCGTCGTGCTGTTCGCGATGGCCAACTGCGGCCTGCCCGGCACGGCCGGCTTCGTCGGCGAGTGGATGGTCATCCTCGGCGCGGTGCAGGTCAACTTCTGGATCGGCCTGCTGACGGCCACCGCGCTCATTTCCGGCGCCGCCTACACGCTGTGGATGATCAAGCGCGTGTACTACGGCGAGGTCGCCAATGCCGACGTGCGCGCCATGCGCGACATCGGGGCGCGCGAGTTCCTGGTGCTCACCCTGCTGGCCGTGGCCGTGCTGTGGATGGGCCTGCAGCCCAAGCCCTTCACCGATGTCATGCAGGTCTCGGTGGACCAGTTGCTCAGGCACGTGGCCGTCTCCAAGCTCCCCTGAACGCGGCGCTCCCACCATGACCCAAACGAACTGGATCGTCATCCAACCCGAGGCCTGGCTGCTGCTGGGCGCCTGCTTCGTCACACTGGTCGACCTGTTCGTGCGCGACCCGCAGCGCGGCACCACCTACTGGCTGACGCAGGCGGTGACGCTGGTGTTCTCGTGGCTGCACCTCGAGGCCTTCGCCACGGGCACGACCCTCTACGGCCTCGGCGGCCTCGTCGTCGCCGACCCGCTGGGCCACCTGCTGGCCGGCTTTGCCGCTGTCGCCGTGATGGTGGCGCTGGCCTACGCGCGGCCGACGCTTGCCAGCCGCGACATGCAGAAGGGCGAGTTCTATTCGCTCTCGCTGTTCGTGCTGCTGGGCATCGGCGTCATGTGTTCGGCCAACAACTTCCTCGTCATCTACCTCGGCCTGGAGGTGATGAGCCTGTCGCTGTACACGCTCGTCGCGCTGCGCCGCACGCACACGCCGGCCACCGAGGCGGCGATGAAGTATTTCGTGCTCGGGGCGCTGGCCAGCGGCTTCCTGCTCTACGGCTTGTCGATGATGTACGGCGCCACGGGGTCGCTGGAGATCCCGCGCGTGTTCGAGCAGATCGCCGCGGGCCGCATCAACAACGAGGTGCTGGCACTGGGCCTCGTCTTCGTCGTCGCGGGCCTGGCCTTCAAGCTCGGCGCGGTGCCCTTTCACATGTGGGTGCCCGACGTCTACCACGGCGCACCGACCGCGGTCACGCTGCTGATCGGCAGCGCACCCGAGCTGGCCGGCTTCGCGATCACGATCCGGCTGCTGGTCGAGGGCATGCTCGGCCTTGCGCCCGACTGGCAGCAGATGCTGATCGTGCTCGCCGTGGCCTCGCTGGTGCTCGGCAACGTCGCCGCCATCGCGCAGACCAACCTCAAGCGCATGCTCGCCTATTCGATGATCTCGCACATGGGCTTCGTGCTGCTGGGCCTGTCGGCCGGCGTGGTCAGCGGAAACACGCTGTCGGCGGGCAACGCGTACAGCTCGGCGCTGTTCTACATCGTCGTCTACGTGCTGACCACGCTCGGCAGCTTCGGCACCATCATGTTCCTCTCGCGTCAGGGCTTCGAGGCCGAGGAGATCGCGGACTTCGCGGGTCTCAACCGCCGCAGCCCCTGGGCCGCGGGGGTGATGGCGGTGTTCATGTTCTCGCTGGCCGGCGTGCCGCCGATGGTGGGCTTCTATGCCAAGCTGTCGGTGTTGCAGGCGCTGGTGACGACCAACGTTCCGCTCTACATCGGGCTGGCGGTGTTCGCGGTCGTGATCTCGCTGGTCGGTGCCTTCTACTACCTGCGCGTGGTGAAGGTGATGTACTTCGACCAGCCCAAGGGCGCCGAAGGCCCGCTCGTGCGCGGCGGCGGTTTGAGCGCGCTGCTGGCCGTCAACGGCCTGCTGGTGCTGGGCCTGGGGCTCCTGCCCGGAGGCTTGATGGCGATGTGCCGCGACGCCATCGTGAAAGCCTTGGCGAGCTGAAGCGCGTGAGTCCGGCGCGAAGGCGGGCGCGCCAAGGCCGGGTTAGGATGGCCCGATGAAGGTCGTCGACCTGCGCTGCGGCAACGGGCATGGCTTCGAGGGCTGGTTCGGCTCCGAGGAGGAGTTCCAGCGCCAGCAGGACTCGGGTCAGGTCGAGTGCCCGCTGTGCGCCGACCGCCAGGTCAGCCGCCTGCCGAGCGCGCCGCGGCTCAACCTCTCCGGTGCGCGCGCGCCGCGTAGCGAAGGCACGGATGCCGCACCCGCCTCAGCCGATGCCGCGGCCGTCACCGGGCCTGCCGCGCCGGCTGGGCCGCCGCCCGATCACGTCCTGCAGGCCGCCTGGCTGCACGCGGTGCGCAAGCTGATGGCGAACACCGAAGACGTCGGCGAGCGCTTCGCGAGCGAGGCCCGGCGCATCCACTACGGCGAGACGCCGCAGCGCGGCATCCGCGGCCAGGCCAGTGCCGACGAGCGTGCGGCCCTGGCCGACGAGGGCATCGAGGTCGTCTCGATCCCGGTTCCGGCGGCGCTCAAGGGCCCGTTGCAGTAGTCGCAGCAGTTGCGCTGGCCGCAGCAGCCGCGGCAGAGCGGCTGCTCAACGCAGCAGCACGCGCCCCGGGTTCAGCCGTCCCTGCGGATCCAGCGCGGCCTTGATGCGGCGCATCAGCGCGATCTCGACGGCGCTCTTGCGCTGCACGATCTCCTCGGGCTTGAGCTGGCCGACGCCATGCTCGGCCGAGATCGATCCGCCCAGGCGCTGCACCGCGTCGTAGACGATGCGGTTCACCTCGGCCTCGCGCTCGGCGAGGAAGCGCGCCGCGTCCGCGCCCGCGGGGGCCTGCACGTTGTAGTGCAGGTTGCCGTCGCCGAGGTGGCCGAAGTCGACCAGTCTCACGCCCGGGATCGCCGCCGCGAGCGCGGCATCCGTCTGCTCGACGAAGTCGGGTACCGCCGACACCGGCAGCGCGATGTCGTGCTTGATGTTCAGGCCCTCTTCCGACTGCGCCAGCGGGATCGACTCGCGCACATGCCACAGGCCCTGGCTCTGCTGCAGGCTCTCGGCCACGACCGCGTCCTCGATCAGGCCGGCTTCGAGGGCCTCGGAGAGCAGCGCCTCGAAGCGCGCACGGGCCTGTTCCTCGCCCTCGTTGTCGCTTTGCTCCAGCAGTACCGTCCAGGCCGCCTGCGGCAGCGGTGCCGGCAGTTGCGGGAAGTGGCGCGCGACGAGGTCGAGCGCGAAGCGCCCCATCATCTCGAAGCCGCTCAGGCCCGGCCCCAGGCGCTTGCGCGCGAGTTCCAGCAGTCCGACGCAGTGGCGCACGCTGGCGCAGGCCGCCAGCGCCGTGGTCATCGCCGCGGGCTGCGGCACGAGCGCCATCGTCGCCGCGGTGATGACGCCAAGCGTGCCTTCGCTGCCGATGTAGAGGTCGCGCAGGTCGTAGCCGGTGTTGTCCTTGCGCAGGCCCGAAAGCCCGTTCCAGACCTCGCCCTCGGCGGTGACCACTTCCAGGCCCAGGCACAGCGCGCGCGCGTTGCCGTGGCGCAGCACCTGCGTACCGCCGGCGTTGGTGGCGAGGTTGCCGCCGATGGTGCAACTGCCTTCGGCGGCCAGGCTCAGCGGGAACATCAGGCCCTGGGCCGCGGCGGCCTCCTGTACGGCCTGCAGCACGCAGCCGGCCTCGACGGTGATGGCCAGATTGGCGCTGTCGATGGCGCGCACGCGATTCAGGCGCTGCAGGCTCAGCAACACCTGGCGGCCGCTGTCGTCGGGAACGCCGCCACCGACGAGGCCGGTGTTGCCGCCCTGCGGCACGAGACTGAGGCCATGCGCTGCGCAGACCTTGACGACGGCGGCAACCTCGGGCGTGCTGCCCGGACGCACGACGGCCAGCGAACGCCCGCGCCAGCGTCGGCGCCAGTCCTGCTCCCAGGCCGAGCGGTCGCCTTCGTGGAGGACGTGGGCGGCGCCGACCGCGTCGCGCAGGTCGGCCAGGGCGGCTTGGAGGTCAGGCTTCATGATCCGGTACGGGCGCGAGCTTGGCCGCGTCATTCTTCCTGCGGCGCGGCAGGCGCAGCAGTATGTAGTGCACGCACAGCACGAAGAGCAGCAGGGCGAGCACGACCTCGGCCGCAGCCAGGGCTTGCGCGCGCCCACCCTCGCTGGTCGCGCGCACCAGGCCTTCGGTGATGTAGAGCCAGACCAGCAGGCTGGCCGCGCGGTAGGTGTAGAGACGGTGGCGCAGCAGGCCGGGCAGCAGCAGCAGCAGCGGCAGCACCTTGAGCGCCCAGCTGCCGCGGCCGGTGGGGGCCAGCACCAGTTCCCAGGCCAGACCCAGCGCGACCAGCGCCAGCAGGGTGAGCACGACCAGAGCGCGGGCGCGACGCACGGCCGGCGGCGCCTGGACGGGGGGCAGGGACATGCTGGCATCATAGCCAGCATGTCCCGACCCGAGGCCCTGGCCCGGGCCCTGGGCGAGCAGCTGGGCCGCGCGGCACAGGCGCTGCGCCGCTGGCCCTGGATCGACACCCTGCGCACGCTGCGCCAGCGTTTCCGCGAGGATCGCCTGGGCCTGTCGGCCGGCAGCCTGACCTTCGCCACCTTGATCGCGCTGGTGCCGTTGCTCACCGTGATGCTCGCGGTGTTCACCGCCTTCCCGATGTTCTCGAGCGTCCAGGTCGCGCTGGAGAAGTACTTCCTGCGCGCGCTGGTGCCCGAGGGCATCGCGCGGCCGGTGCTGCGCACGCTGACGCAGTTCTCCGCCAACGCGCGCGGCGTCGGCACCGCCGGCCTGCTGTTGCTGCTGGCCACGGCGCTGTCGATGATGCTGACCATCGATCGCTCGCTCAACGGCATCTGGCGCGTGCGGCGCGCCCGGCCGCTGGCGCAACGGCTGCTCGTCTACTGGGCCGCGCTGACCCTGGGGCCGCTGGCCGTGGGGGTGAGCCTGAGCATGACGAGCTACGCCGTCTCGGCCTCCAAGGGCCTGGTGGGCGCGCCGCCTGGGGGCGTCAACCTGGTGTTCGCGGTGCTGCAGTTCGCGCTGCTGGCGGCGACGATCGCCGGCCTCTTCCGCTACGTTCCCAACACCTTCGTGCGCTGGGGCCACGCCTGGGCCGGCGCGCTGTTCGTGGCCGCCGGCGTCGAGGCCGCCAAGGCGGCGCTGGCCTGGTACGTCGAGCGCATCGGCAGCTTCTCCGCCGTCTACGGCACGTTCGCCACGGTGCCGATCCTGCTGCTGTGGATCTACCTCGGGTGGGTCATCGTGCTGCTGGGCGCGGTCATCGCCGCCTACGCGCCCAGCCTGCAGATGCGCGTGGTGCGCGGTCCCGACGAGCCCGGCGGGCGCTTCACGCTCGCGCTGGAGCTGTTGCGGCGGCTGCGCGCGGCGCGTGCCGGCGGCGCGGGCGGGCTCTCGCTGCAGGATCTGGCGCTGGCGCTGCGCCGCGATCCGCTGCAGATCGAGCCGGTGCTCGACCGGCTGATCGACATCGGCTGGGTCGGCCGCCTGGAAGAGGCGCAGGCGCAGGCGCAGGCGCAGCGCCACGTGCTTCTCGGGGAACCGGCGACGACGCCGCTGGCGCCGCTGGTGCAGGCGCTGCTGCTGGCGCCGCGACCGGGCAACGCGGCCGTGGCCCGCGCCAGCCGCCTGGGCGAGTTGACGCTGGCCCAGGCGCTGGAGGTGCCGGGCTGACGAACGGCATCACCGCAGGAGAGGGTGCCGATGCCGGCCGATGCCGCCTGTCCCTCAGCCCTGGAACAGCGCCAGCATGCGCGCGAGCCCGCTGGCCAGCGGAGTCTGCAGCGCCGGCAGCGTCAGCAGCAGGCCCAGCAGCCCGACGCCCAGCGTGATCGGAAAGCCGACCGAGAAGACGTTGATCTGCGAGGCCACGCGCGAGATCACGCCCAGCACCAGGTTCACCGTCAGCAGCATGGCGATCAGCGGCAGCGCAATCCACAGCCCGAGCGAGAAGATCTCGGCGCCCCAGCGATAGGGTTGCACGGCCTGCAGGAAGGCCAGCGGTTGCCCGTCCGCGGGAAAGGTCGTGAAGCTCTGCACCAGGGCGGCGATCACCAGCAGGTGGCCGCCGCCGACGATGAAGAGCCAGGCCGTCATGGTGCCGAGGAAGCGGCCGCTGGCGGTGGCCTGGTTGGCGGTGGCGGGATCGAAGAAGCCGGCGAAGTTCAGGCCCATCTGCAGGCCGATGACCTCGCCGGCGAACTCGATCGCGGCGAACACCACGCGCACCGAGAAGCCGAGCGCGAGGCCGACGAAGAGCTGCTGCACCACGAGCATGAAGGCCAGCGGCGAATCCAGCGGCAGCGGCGGCGGCGGCGCGGGCAGCGACGCCTGCGCGGCGAGCGCGATGAAGGCGGCCAGCGCCACGCGCACGCGCAGGGGCACCGTGCGCGTGCCCAGCACCGGCAGCGTGCTGAAGAGCGCCAGCGTGCGCAGGAAGGGCCACAGCAGCGGCGTCAGCCAGGCCAGCACCTCGCCTTCGGTGATGCTGACCATGGCCCCGGGCTGCAGTCGGGCGTCGGCCTCGCGCGCGCTCAGCCGACCACGCCGGGGATGCCCAGCAGCATGCGCTGGAGGTATTCGACCAGCGTCTGCAGCATCCAGGGGCCGGCGAGGGCGAGCGTGGCGATGACGGCGACGATCTTGGGCACGAAGGTGAGCGTGGCCTCGTTGAGCTGCGTGGCAGCCTGGAACACGCTGATCAGCAGGCCCACGAGCAGCACCACGAGCAGGATCGGCGCGGAGACCATGAGCATCAGCATCAGCCCCTGCTGGCCGGTGTCGAGGACTTGTTGCGGCGTCATCGGACGGATCCGTTTTTCAGGTGACGAAGGAGGCGGCGAGCGAGCCGAGCAGCAGGTTCCAGCCGTCGGCGAGCACGAACAGCATCAGCTTGAAGGGCAAGGCCACCAGCACGGGGCTGAGCATCATCATGCCCAGGCTCATGAGAACGCTGGCCACGAGCATGTCGATGATCAGGAAGGGGACGAAGACGGTGAAGCCGATCTGGAACGCGCTCTTCAGCTCGCTGGTGACGAAGGCGGGAACGAGCACGCGAAAGGGCAGTTGCTCGCCCTTGACCTCGGCCGGCAGCCGCGCCAGCCGCGAGAACAGCTGCATGTCGGCCTGGCGCGTCTGCTTGAGCATGAACTCGCGCATCGGCGCCTCGCCCCGCGCCAGCGCCTCGCCGAAGGGCATCTCGTTGGCGGCAAAGGGCCGGTAGGCCTGCTCGTAGACCTTGTCGAAGGTCGGGCCCATGACGAAGAAGGTGAGAAAGAGCGACAGCCCGAGCAGCACCTGATTGGGCGGCGCGGCCTGCGTGCCCAGGGCCTGACGCAGCAGCGAGAGCACGATGATGATGCGCGTGAAGCTCGTCATCAGCAGCAGCGTCGCCGGCAGGAACGACAGCGCGGTGAAGAACAGCAGCGTCTGCACCGGCACCGAATAGCTGCCGCCCCCGGTCTGGCCGATGAGCAGCGGCAGGTTGGCGCCGACGCCGCTGCCGGCGCCGCCGGCGGCTGCGCCAGCCTGCGCCAGCGCGCCCTCGGCCAGCAGCAGCAGCGCGGCGGCGGCGAGCGTGCGGCCCTCAGCGCGCATCGCCGCCCTCGGTGCGTCGACGCAGGCGCTGCAGCAGCGGGTTCAGCGTGGCAGCCGGCGAGGGCGGTGCGGCCTCCTCGTCCTGCGGCGCCATGGTGTAGAGGTTGCTGATACCCTGCGGCGTGACGCCGAGCACGAGCCACAGGCGCTGTTCGCCGCGTCCGACCTCGACGGTGACCACGCGCTGGCTGGTCGACAAGGGCAGCACCGCCACCGTGCGCGCGGTGCCGGGCCGGCCGCCCTGCGCCAGCGGCGTGCGCTTGAGCAGCCACAGCGTCCCGGGGATGGCCAGCAGCACCAGCGCCAGCCAGAGCAGCGAAGTCCAGTCCTGCACCATCGTCGACGGCCTGTGCGCAGTGCCGGCTCGGGCCCGGCTCAGGTCCGGCTCAGGCGGCGCATGCGCTCGCTGGGCGTGACGATGTCGGTGAGGCGAATGCCGAACTTGTCGTTGACGACCACGACCTCGCCCTGCGCGATCAGGTAGCCGTTGACGAGCACGTCCATCGGTTCGCCGGCCAGGGTCTCGAGCTCGACCACCGAGCCCTGCGCGAGCTGCAGGATGTGCTTGATCGGGATGCGCGTGCGTCCCAGCTCCACGGTGAGCTGCACCGGGATGTCCAGGATCATGTTGATGTCGTTGCCTGCGGGCGATCCGGCCATCGGTGCGGCGCTGCTGCCGAAGTCGGCGAAGGCCGCCGGGGCGACGCTCTCCAGGCTGGCCGCGACCTCGCTGCTGCCGCCGCCTGCTGTCGGCGCGGTCTTGGTCTCCTCCAGCGCCGCCGCCCACTCGGCGGCCATGCGGTCCTCTTCGGACATCCCTGCGTGTTCAGCTGACATGGTTGTCGACTCCGATCCAGCTCAGCGTCGAGCTGGAGAGCAGTTGTTCGATCTTGATGGCGTAGCGGCCATTGCGGGTGCCGTAGTGGCAGTCGAACACCGGCACGCCGTCGATCTTGGCCTGGATGCGCGGATCCAGGTCCAGCTCGACGAAGTCGCCGGGCTTGAAGGCCAGCAGCTGCTCGACGGTGGCCGGCGCGGTGCCGAGCTCGGCCACGAGGTCGACCTCCGCGGCCTGGATCTGCTGCTTCAGCAGGTTGACCCAGCGCCGGTCGGGCTCGGTGGCGTCGCCCTGGATCGTCGAGTAGAGGACGTCGCGGATCGGCTCCAGCGTCGAGTAGGGGATGCAGAAGTGCACCGCGCCGCTGGTCTCGCCGATCTCCAGCGTGAAGTGCGTCGAGACCACGATCTCGCTGGGGGTGGCGATGTTGGCGAACTGCGGCTGCATCTCCGAGCGCTGGTAGTCGAGCTCGAGCGGGTAGATGCCCTGCCAGGCGCGGCGGTACTCGGCGATGATGCATTCCACCAGGCGCAGGATCACGCGCAGCTCGGTGGCGCTGAAGTCGCGGCCCTCGATGCGGGTGTGGAACTTGCCGACGCCGCCGAAGAGCGAATCGATGACCGCGAACACCAGGTTCGGGTCGCAGACGATGAGCCCCGAGCCGCGCAGCGGCCGCACCGAGACGAGGTTGAAGTTGGTCGGCACGACGATGTCGCGCAGGAAGGCGCTGAACTTCTGCACCTTGATGCCACCGATGGCCACCTCGGGCGACTTGCGGATGAGGTTGAAGAGCCCGATGCGGATGTTGCGCGCGAAGCGCTCGTTGATCACCTCCAGCGTGGGCATGCGTCCGCGGACGATGCGTTCCTGGTTGGCGAGGTTGTAGTCGCGCACGCCCCCCTGGGGCAGTTCCTCCTGCTCGAGCTTCTGGCTCTCGCCGGTGATGCCCTGCAGGAGGGCATCGACTTCGTCCTGCGACAGAATCTGCTGGTTCATCGCGGGGGGCGTCGCTGGGGGCTGCGTGTCGCGGTCGACACCCGGCTCATTGGACGATGAAGTTGGAGAAGTGCACGGCCACCACCGGCAGTGCCGGCTGCGGCTTGCGGCTCTTCGTCTTGCGGGGGACGTTGGCGTCCTTGTCGACGTCGACGGGCACGGGCTCCTCCACTTCGTAGCCGAGTGCGCGCGAGGTCGCGCGCTGGATTTCGCCGGCCAGCACGAGCTTGCCCTCGTTGCTCAGGATCTGCGCCGAGGTCTTGTGCGAGAGCACCATCAGGATGTTGTTGCGGATCGCCGGCATGTAGGCCTTGACCTGGGCCCCGGTCTTGGCGTCGTCGAGCTCCAGCGTCAGCGCCACCTGCGCGTAGCGTTCGAGCTCGCGGTCGGCGAGGTTGACGGTGAACGGTTCCAGCGGAACGAAGGTGGGGACGACGGTCGGATCGCGCGTGGACCTGGGCCCGGCCTTCTCGACCTGTGCGGTGTCCTCGTCGCCGTACGCGTCGGCCGCCTTCTTCTTCAGCAGCAGCAAGGCCGCACCCCCGCTGACGCCCAGCAACAGGACGGCAGCGGCGATCAGGATGATGAGCTTCTTCTTGCCCCTGGAGGCGGGAGGTGCTTCGGCGGCAGCGGCGGCAGTGGACATGCGACTTCCTCTTCGAGCCCTGCGGATTGGCGTCCGGCGTGGCTGCGGTGAAGGGCATTGTTCGGCAGCCGGCGCGCCGCGCATGCGGCGAAAAGCGGGTCGAAACGCGTGCTATCCGCCGCGCGCCGCGCGCGCGCCGCCGTCAGGCGAAGACGTCGAGCCGCCCGGTCTGGCGCAGCCGCTGCAGCCGCGCGGGGCCGCCCTGCAGTTCCTGGCCGTCGTCGGTAGGTGGGGTGTCGTCGGGCGCACCGCCGGCCCCCTGGCCGCTGCTGCTGCGGCCGCCCTGGCCGCCCTGGCCATCGTGCGCGGGCTCGCGCGGCTGCTGGAAGACGCCGCCGCCGGTGAGCGTGAGCCCGCTCTCGCGCAGCGCCGCGGCCAGCGTCGGCAGGCCCTGCTCGAGCAGGTCGCGTGTCAGGGCGCTGTCCACGGCCAGCCGCACCTGCGCCGCGTTGCCTTCGAGCGTGATCTGCACCGCGATCGGCCCCAACTCCGCCGGATGCACCTGCACGCGTGCCTCCTGGACGCCCTCGCGCGCCAGCAGCACCAGCTCGCTGCTCAGGTGGGGCACGAACTGGGGGCTGTGCACGGGGGTGGGAAGTCTGATCTCGGGACCCGGAGCCGCGTTCGCCGCGGTGTCGCTGATGGCCTGGGTGTGGCGCGCCAGCTCGGCGGGAAAGCCCGGCATCGGCTGCGTCGACGAGGGGGTCGCGAGCGGCTGCGATTCGCCGATGGCGCCACCCTGCGCGCCGTCCGCAGCCTGGACGTCGCCTGCGCCCGCGGCCGCCGTCGGCGTGGCCGCCGTCGCATCGAGCGCGTCCGGTTGCCGGTCGGAGCCCGCACGCGTCGCGGCGGCCGCGCCCCGCGGCGCCGTGGCATTCGAGGTGTCGGGGTGCTGCAAGGCGATGCCTGCGATCGCCTCGGTCGGCATGCCGCCGCGCCGATCGTCCTCGGCCTGCGGCCCCTCGCCTCGAGCCGTCTTCGGATCGCCGCCGCCGGCGCCGTCGACCTCGATGTCGCCTTCACCCCGGGCCGCGGCCAGCCAGCGCTGCAGGGCGCGCCTGGCGGGTTCCGATCCATCCCCGGCCGGCATGCTGCGCTGCCCGGACGCTTCCGCCCGGGCGTCACGGCCCGTGGCCTTGGCCTCGGCGGTCGGCGAGGCGCCATCGGATCCTTCGTGCCCGCGGGACTTGCCGCGGCTGCCTTTGGCGGCGCCGCCCGGGCCTTGCGACGGCGAGGGCGACGGTGGCGACGTTGGCGTCGCTGTCGCCGGTGCTGTCTGCGCGGATTGCAGCTCGCGCGCGAAGGCGCTCGGCTCATTCGCGCCGGCTGAAGCGCTGCCCGCTACGGCAGGCGACGGGCCGGGCGTGGGCGTGGCCGCGGGCAGGGCAGGCATGGCGGGCAGGACAGCGGCGTTCATCGGTGTCGCTCTCGGGGTCGTTCAGGAATGCATCGCGCTGCGACGCAGGGCCAGATGCTGGGCGATCTCGTCGTCCTGGCGCTGCTCGCGCCGGTGACGCACGCGGCGCAGTTCGGCCTCGCGGCGCTCGATCAGCTTGGTCACCGAGGCGGCACGCAGCTCGGCCTGCAGCAGGCGCTGGCGGGCCAAGGCGACGCCGCGCTCGCCCGCCTCGACCTGCTGCTGCTGCTGCGCCAGCGCCTCTTCCAGCCGCTGCATGAAGGACTGGTAGCAATGCACGATCTCGATGGCCCCGCCGCGCCCGAACCGGGTCGACCAGCGCTGCATGTATTCCAGCCGGTAGTCGCCGAGCTGGCCGGCCATCAGCCGCGTGCGCTGCAGGCGGTCCTCGCTCTGACGCAGTTCGCTGGCGGCGCGGTCGCGCTCCTGCTGCGCGCGGTCCTGCAGCAGCTTCAGGGCGTCCAGCGAGGCGGGGGTGTTCACGAGTGGGCTCCAGCAAACAGGTCAGTGGCGGTCGTCGGGGCGGTTCGTCAGCCTTGCGCGAGCGCCTGCAGCCGCTCGAGCTGCTGCAGGCAGGCGTCGAGCTCGGCGGCGCTGTACATGTCCTGCTGCAGCAGCGCCAGCACCTGCGGATGCAGCTTCACCGCGAGGTCGAGCTCGGCGTCGTGGCCGGGGGCATAGGCGCCGAGCTGGATGAGGTCGCGCGCCTTGTTGTAGCGCGACAGCAGTTGACGCAGCCGGCGCGCGCCTGCCTGGTGCTCGCGCGAGGCGACCGAGGTCATCACGCGCGAAATCGAACGTTCGATGTCGATCGCCGGGAAATGGCCGGCTTCGGCGAGCTCGCGCGAGAGCACGATGTGGCCATCGAGGATGCCGCGTGCGGCGTCGGCGATCGGGTCCTGCTGGTCGTCGCCCTCGGAGAGCACGGTGTAGAAGGCGGTGATCGAGCCCACGCCGTGCAGGCCGTTGCCGCTGCGCTCGACGAGCTGTGGCAGGCGCGCGAAGCAGCTCGGCGGGTAGCCCTTGGTGGCCGGCGGCTCGCCGATGGCCAGCGCGATCTCGCGCTGCGCCATGGCGTAGCGCGTGAGGCTGTCCATGAGCAGCAGCACGTGCCGGCCCTGGTCGCGGAAATGCTCGGCGATCGCGGTGGCGTAGCCGGCGCCCTGCATGCGCACGAGCGGCGGCGCGTCGGCGGGTGCGGCGACGACGACGCTGCGTGCGCGGCCGTCTTCGCCGAGGATGTCCTCGATGAACTCCTTCACCTCGCGCCCGCGCTCGCCGATGAGGCCGACGACGATGACGTCGGCCGCGGTGTAGCGCGCCATCATCCCCAGCAGCACCGACTTGCCCACGCCGGTGCCGGCGAAGAGCCCGATGCGCTGGCCGCGGCCGACGGTGAGCAGGGTGTTGATCGCGCGCACGCCGGTGTCCAGCGGCTCGCGCACCGGATCGCGGTCCATGGCGTTGATGGGGCGGCGCTGCATGGGCTCGACGCTGACGTCCTCGATCGGTCCCAGGCGGTCCAGCGGCTCGCCGTGGCTGTCGACGACGCGCCCGAGCAGGCCGTCGCCCATCGGCAGGTGCAGGCCGCGGTCCTCGCTGCGGCGCCAGGGGTGGCTTTCGACACCGAAGCGCGGCGGCGTCTGCGGCGCCGCGCGCGGGCGCACGCGCGCGCCACTGGCCAGGCCGTGCACGTCTGCGGTGGGCATCAGGAAGGCGCGGTCGCCGTCGAAGCCCACGACCTCCGCCGCGACCGGTGGCTGTCCGGGGCTTTGCACCTGGCACACGGAGCCCACCGGCACGCGCACGCCGCGCGCCTCCAGCACCAGGCCCGTGACGCGGCTGAGGGTGCCCGCGCTCGGCAGCGGCTGTGCGATGCGGGCGCAATCCTCGAGCTCGGCGAGAAAGCGCTTCCAGTGCCCGCGCCGCGTGCCGGCGTCCTCGTCCACGGCGGCATGTCTCACTGGACCACCCCGCGCACTGCGGGCTCCGGGATGAGCGCCTGCGAGCGGCCCGGCGCGCTCATGCCCGCTCCCCCTCCCAGCCCAGGTCGCTGCCCAGGGCCTGCGCGGCCTGCGTCCAGAGGGAGGCGATGTCGGCCTCGATGCTGCCGGCGTCGGATTGCACGCGGCAGCCGCCGCGCGCCACCTCCGGGTCGGGCAGCAGGCGTGCGCCGCGCGCCTGCAGCGCCTCCTGCGCGCCTTCGGCGACCAGCGGCAGATCCTGCGGATGCACGTGCACGCTGACGTGGCGCGCCGACTGCACGATCGCCTCCACCGCTTCGGCGGCGACATGCACCACATGCCGGGGATCGAGCTGCAGCTCGCTGCGCACCACCTGGCGCGCCAGACCGATGGCGATGCGGCTGACCGCGCCTGCCAGTTCCTCGTGCAGACCGTCGAACTCGGCGTCCAGCGCGCGCATGAAGTGCGCCAGGTGCGCGCTCGACTGCCTTTCGTGGGCCTTCTTGAACTCGTCGAGGGCGGCCATGCCTTCGCGGTAGCCGTTCTCGTAGCCCTGCTGGCGCGCGGCGTCGACCGCCGCCTGCCACTGCTCGGTCGTCGGCTCCGAGGGCAGCGCCGCTGCCGAACTGGCCTCTGCCGCGGCGGCGGCCTGCCCGAAGCTGCCCGGGGTCCAGCTGGAGAACTCGCGCAGCTCCTCGCGCGGGATGAAGCGCGCGTAGCTCGTGCGCTCGGGATTGGGCGAGGGCACGTTCAGGCGTGCGCGCCGCGACAGGTCGCTAGACAAGCTGCTCGTCTCCGCCGCCGGCCAGCACGATCTGGCCCTCGTCCACCAGACGGCGGACGATCTTCAGGATTTCCTTCTGCTCGGCCTCGACCTCGCTCAGGCGCACCGGCCCGCGCGACTCGAGATCTTCCCGCAGGGCGTCGCCGGCACGCGTGGACATGTTGCTGAAGACCCTCTCGCGGATCTCGTGCGAGGCGCCCTTGAGCGCGATGATGAGCTGGTCGCTCTGCACCTCCTTCAGGATCGCCTTGAAGCCGCGGTCGTCGACCTTCTCCAGGTCGTCGAAGGTGAACATGTTGTCCATGATCTTCTGCGCCAGCTCGCCGTCGGCCTCGCGCACGTAGTCCAGCACCGCCGTCTCCGCGGCGCTGCCCATCATGTTCAGGATGTCCGCGGCCGCCTTGACGCCGCCGAGATTGCTCTTCCTCATGCGCTCGCCGCCGGCCAGCACCTTGCTCATGACCTCGTTGAGGTCCTTGAGCGCGCTCGGCTGGATGCCGTCCAGCGTCGCGATGCGCACCATCACTTCATTGCGATGGCGCTCGCTGAAGACCTTGAGCGTCGCCGCGGCTTGATCGGGATCCAGGTGCACGAGGATGGCGGCGACGATCTGCGGGTGCTCGTTGCGCAGCAGCTCGGCGACCGACTGCGGGTCCATCCACTTCAGGCTCTCGATGCCGGTGGTGTCGCTGCCCTGCAGGATGCGGTCGATGAGCAGGTTGGCCTTGTCCTCGCCCAGGGCCTTGCGCAGCACCGACTTCACGTACTCGTCGGTGTCGGTGACGAGCATGCTGTCCATCTGGGCCGCGGTGTCGAAGCGGTCGATGACCGTCTCGACGCGATCGCGCGACACCGTCTTCAGGCGCGCGATCGTCTCGCCCAGGCGCTGCACCTCCTTGGGCGCGAGCAGCTTGAAGACCTCGGCGGCCTCTTCCTCGCCCAGCGACATGAGCAGGATCGCGGCGTCCTCGACGCCCTTGTCATCCAGGGAGCTGGCCATCTTCGCGCTTCCTCAGGCCGGGTCGCCGCCGCTGACCCAGTTGCGCACGACGTTGGCCACCACGCCGGGGTTCTCGCGTGCCAGCAGGCGGGCGCTGTGCAGCTTGCCGCTGACCTTGGCGTCCAGCGCCAGTGCGGCCTGCACCTCCTCGGGTCCGGGCAGGCGATCGTCGTCGGCAACGACGGCGTCGAGCTGCGTTCCGACCGTCGCCGGCTCGTGTGGCCGCACGGTGGCGGCCTTCATGGCCGGGCGAATCAAGCCGAACACGATCACCAGCGCGACCAGCGCCAGCGCCGCAGGGGCCATGCCGGCGCGCAGCAGATCGTGCAGCCAGGGCTGCAGGTAGAAGGGCTGGGCCGCGGCCGGCGGCGCGGTCTCGATGCGGAAGGGGGCGTTGACCACGCGCACCGAGTCGCCGCGCCCCTGGTTGAAGCCGATGCCCTGCTGCACCAGTGCGGTGAGCTTCTGCATCTCCTCTTCCGACAGCGGGGTGCTCGTGGGCTTGCCCTTGGCGTCCGTGCCGTTGTGGTGGTTGACGACGACCGCGGCGTGCAGCCGGCGCACGGTGCCGCTGGCGTTGCGCGTCACGCGCACCGTCTTGTCGACGGCGTAGCTCGTTTCGGCCTCGCGCCGGGCGTTGCCCGCGCCGATGGCGGACTTCGCACCCTGCAGGGGTGCCGAGGCGCCGCTCATCGCTGCCGTGGCGGGCACCGGCGGCTGGTTGCTGGCGGCGCCTGGGACGCCACTGGGCCGCGCCGGGTCGGCCTGGCTCGATTCCTCGGTGCGCTGCGCGCGCACCGCGGCCGGTGCATCGCCCTGGTTGGGCTTGAACTCCTCCGCGGTCGACTCCTGCTGCGTGAAGTCGACCTCCGCGGTGACGGTGGCGCGCAGGTTCTCGCGCCCGACCACGGGCTCGAGCAGTTCCATCACGCGCTTGAGGTAGCCGTTCTCCACTTCGCGCAGGTAGCGCAGCTGGGCCGAATCGAAGCCGGCGCTGCCCTCGCGCTCGTCCTGCGGCCACAGCAGCGCGCCATTGCCGTCGAGCACGCTCACCGCCCTGGTCTGCAGCTCGGGCACGCTCGAGGCGACGAGGTGCACGATGCCGGCGACCTGCTCGCGCTCGAGCGCATGGCCCGGATGCAGTTGCACGGTGACCGAGGCGGTGGCCTTCTGCTGTTCGCGGAAGAAGCCGTTCTGCTGCGGGATGGAGAGCATGACGCGCGCCGCCTGCACGCTCGACAGGCTCTGGATCGTGCGCGTGAGCTCGCCTTCGAGCGCGCGCTTGAGCTGCACGCGCTGCTGGCCGTCGCTCTGGCCGAAGCTGTTGGCGCCGTCGAGCAGTTCGTAGCCGGAGATCGAGCCCTTGTTCACCCCCGCGGCACTGAGCTTCATGCGCAATTCGTAGACGCGCGATGCCGGCACCAGGATGCTGCCGCCGCCGTCGGCGAAGCGGTAGTCCACTCCCATCTGGTCGAGCTTGGCGATCACGGCGGCGCCGTCCTTCTCGCCGAGGTTGGAGAACAGCATCCGGTACTCGGTCTTGCCCAGCGACAGCGCCATGCCGACGAGCAGCGCCACCAGCACGACCACGCCCAGGGCGCCGAGGACGAGGGTGCGCGTGGGCATGGCGGCGAGCCTGGCGCCCAGGCGCTGCGCGTCGGCGGCAGCCAGGGCGTTGTCGGAGACGGGGACGACGGCGGTGACCATGAAAGGGGCGGGGGCGTGGTGCTGGGGCGCATTGTTCCGGCCGGCCCCCGTCTTCGTTGAGGCGAGAAGGGCGGCAAAGCGCGGCCTGTTCGCCCGGCGCGGGGAGACTGGGCGCCCTACAGTGCGGGCGTCGAGATATGCCGATGAAACTCGAGCTCAAGCCCTTCGACTTCAACCAGGCGGTGGCGCGCGCCGGACTGCGTCCGGACGGCACGCCGCTGCTGGATCGCGCACGCGCCTCGGGCGAAGTCGATGCCCTGGCGCCCGCGGGCTTTCGCGACGCCATGGCGCAGGCGCTGCAGGATGTGAGCAACGCGCAGCTGGATTCGCAGCGGCTGCAGCGCGAGTTCGCGCTCGACAACCCGACGGTCAGCCTGGAGCAGACGATGGTCGCCATGCAGCGCAGCCAGATCGGCTTCCAGGCCGCGATCCAGGTGCGCAACCGGCTGCTCTCGGCCTACACGGAAATCATGAACATGCAGGTGTAGCGCCTGCGCGCGGCGGCCGCTGGCCGGGCCGGCAGCCGCAAGCGCTGGCTCAGCACGCGGGCAGCGGCGGCAGCGTGCCCTGCAGCGTGCAGGTCGTGGGACGCCCGAGCGCGCCGACGCTGACCTCGACGCGCTCACCGCCGGCGCTCGTCCACAGCGCCGCCATGCCCGGTGCGTCCACCTGGCCGGTGGCCGGATCGAAGCGCAGCTCGCGCGCCGCCAGCAGTCGTACGCCGCGCAGTTCGTCCGCGCGCGTGGCCTTGAGCCGGCAGGACTGCTGCACCCGGCAATCACAGTCGGGCTGCGTGCTGAGCGTGTAGCACCAGTCGGGCCCGTCGCGGAAGCTGACGTAGAGCGCGCTGCCGCGCCGCGCGGCCTCGAAGCGCGCCTCGCGCAGGTCCAGCTCCAGCCCCTGCGCCGCGGCCTTCAGGCGCTGGCGCTGCAGGTGCTGGCCAAACGATGGCACGGCCAGCGACATCAGCACGGCGCAGATGGCCAGCACGATCATCAGCTCGATCAAGGTCAGCCCGCAGGCGCCGCCAGCGCGCGCGGGGCGGCCCTCGGGGCGGTTGTGGTTGTTCCAGGCGGCGGCCTTGCCGGCGGCACGGCGCATCAGCGACTCCAGCAGCGGCCGCTCGGGCCGGCGTCGGACAGGCCCTGGTCGAGCCGCAGGCTCAGTTCATGGCATTCGCGGTCACCGCGCTGCGGGCCGTCCGGGTGCGCGCGCGCGATCAGCGTGACCGTGTCGACGCCGGCATCGGCCACGGCCAGCAGGTAGTAGCCCTCGGGGCTGCGCGCGGGGCCGAGCGCGCTCAGCTCGCCGCCGTAGCGGCCATGGCGCATGCGGTATTGCTCCTGCGCGATCTGCAGCCGCGTCAGCGCCAGCGTACCGTCGAGGCGGCGGGCGCGCTCGAGCTGCGCGCGCTGCGACGGCCAGGCGACGGCGGCGAGGATGGCTGCAACGGCGAGCACGACGCAGGTCTCGATCAGGGTCAGTCCACGGCTGGGGTCGGGAGCAGCCATCACGCGCCTCGTCGGCCCTCTTCAGTCGAGCACGAACTGCCGGCGTTGCTTCTGCGTCTGGTCGACATAGCGCTGCAGCGCCTGCTGGGCGGTGCAAGGGAGGCCAAGCCACTGACAGCCCAGCCGCTGGCGGGCGGTGCCCGAGAGCGCAGTCGCATGCTGCACCTGCATGCGGGCGACGAAGCGCGTCTGCGCATCCAGCGCCACCTGCACGTCGTGCAGCGTGGTTCCCGGCTGCAGCGGCAGCATGTCCTCGGGCAGCAGCAGCGCGCAGCCGCCCACGCTGACGTCGATGACGCGCAGCGCCAGCTCCATCTCCGGCAGCGACGGATGGCGCAGCCGTGCCGTGGGTGCGTGGCGCTCCAGCGTGCGCACGCGATAGGCGCTGCGGCGCTGGAAGCGGTAGATCTGCCGCGGCAGCCCGGCCTGAAGCGCGCAGTGCTGCTTCCCCCGCACGAGCAGCAGGTCGCTGAGTTCGAACTGGAGCTTGACCAGGTCCAGGTAGCCCGCGGCCTGTCCCTCGTCCTCGTCGACCAGGGGCTGCAGCGAGGGATGGGCGGGGTCGACCGCGAAGTTGATGCGCTGCTGCGCGCTGTCGATCGACCACAGCGTGCTCACCACGGTACTGCCGCCGGGCGCGCTGAGCACCATCGGCGTGCCGCTGTCACGCAGCGCACCCAGCAGCTGCCCGATCTCGTGCGCGTGCTCGACGCGAAACGGCGCCCAGTCCGGTCGCGCCGCGTCGTCCAGCGTCGCGGGGCGGGTGTCCTCGAACATCGGGCGGCTCCGGTGCGGCGGCGGCGTCAGTGGATGGTCTTGCGCCGTCCGGCCATCATCTCGTCCAGATCCTGCAGCCAGGGCTCGGCCAGGTGGCGGATCTCGGCGTCGTTGACGAGGATGCGCTGCATGATGCGCGCCTTCGTGCGCGCCGATTCCTGGTCCAGCGGCCGCTGGCGGGCGGCGTGCTTGAGCTGGCTGATGAGCAGCACGCAGGCGCCTTCGAGCTTCACCACGGCATCCCAATCACCGGCCTTGGCGGCGGTGAGCATGTCGCAGCTGGCCTGCTCGATCGCTTCGTAGTAGCTGAGGAGTTCGGTGTTCATGGGGTCGGCGTCCGGGTACTGCGCAGGCCTGTGCGGGGCGGGCTTCATGCGTCGGGGCGGTGCGCCGTCGCACCGATGGCGTTCCAGGCATCGCGCAGGGGCTGCACCAGGCGCTGACATTCGTCGAGGATGGCCTCGTCATTGCGCAGGTTGGCCTGCAGCAGGCGGGTGCCGATGTAGCGATAGAGCTGATCGAGGTCGGCGGCCAGACGCCCGCCGGCGCGCAGGTCCAGACCCGCACGCAGGCCCTCCTCGACGATGCGCGTGGCCCGGTTGATCGCGCGGCCCTTGCGCTCGATGTCGCGCTGGCGCATGGCGCCGCGCGTCTCCGCCAGCGCATCGAGAAAGCCCTCGAACAGCATCGCGACCAGGCGGTGGGGGCTCGCGTCGACGAGCGCGGTTTCGGCGGCCATCTTGCGGTAGGCCAGAGGGACCTGACTGCGACCGAAGGGGCTTGGCGTGGCGCTGCTGAACATCGTGGGTCTCGGCCTGCTTGCGGTGATGCTGGCTTTATCGGCCCGCCGTGCCGGGCACTTGAGTCGCGGGCGGGGGGCTTTGCGGGGGCTGTTCGACCCTTGCCGCAGCGACGGCCGGGAGAAGCAGCAAGGGGTGCTGCCGATCGTCGATCGACGGCACCCCTTGCGGGCCCTGCGGCGGGTGTCCCCGCGTCCGCAGCGTGTGCAGCGAGTGGCGCTTGCCGCGACTCAGCTCTTGTTCCAGTTGTTGACCTGTTGCGAGACGTAGCTGGAGAGGTTGTTGAGCTTGGCCATGGACGCATCCAGGGCCTGGTACTGGGCGCGCAGGCGCTTCTCGGTCAGCGCGACGCGATCCTCCAGCGTCTCCTGGCGCTTGGCGTTGTTGGTCTTGAGCTGCCGCAGCGAGTCCTGGCGCGAGGACATCGCTCCCTCGGCGCCCAGAAGCTGGTCGGTGAGGGCGCGCAGACGGACTGCCAGCCCGTTGCTGCCGGAGCTGCCGCCGTCAGCGGTGAAGAACTTCTGCAGTTCGTCGAGCTTGGCAAAGCTCTCGTCGAGCTTGCTGCCGGAGACCTTGAGCGTGCCGTCGGTCTGGATCGACAGGCCGATGTCGCTCAGGCGCCCGAACACCCCGCTGGCGCTGGAGGTCTCGCCCACGCTGCTGCGCAGCTGCGAGAGCAGGCCGATGGCGGTGCGATCGCCCTGCAGCGTGCCGGCGCTCTTGCTGCCCTCGTCGTACCGGGTCTGGTCGCGCACGAGCTTGATGACGTCGTTGTAGGCGCTGACGAAGCCGTCGATGGCTTTGCGCATCGATGCCGTGTCGCGACCGACGGTGATGTCGACGGTGCCCGTCGTCACCTTGGACAGCGTCAGCGAGACGCCGTCGATGACGTTGGAGAAGGCGTTGGTCGTCGATTCGACCGCCAGGCCGTTGATCGTGGCGCGGGCGTTGCCGGCAGCCTGCGTGCGTGCGTTGGCGGTGGCGCCGCCCGGCGGGTCGAAGGCCAGCTGCGAGAGCCCGAGGGCATCGCTGTTGCCGCCGTCGTCGTCGGCGACCTGTACGCGAAAGCCGTTGGCGGCCCCGCTTTCACTGGACTGCAGCACGAGGCGCGCGCCGCCGGCGTCGTTCACGATCGAGGCCCGCACCGGGGTGCCGCTGGTGCCGTTGATCTTGTCGCGGATCTTCTCCAGCGTGTCCTCGCCGGGGCCGATGGTGATCGTCACCGCGCTGCTGCCGCTCTTGGGCGTGAAGCCGGAGAGGTCGGTGGCCCAGGTCCCGGCCTCGAAGGTCAGCGTGCCGCTGCCGATGGCGGTCTTCGCGTCGGCCACGGCCGCCGACGCGTTCATCTGACCGGTGGCCAGGGCATTGACCTTCACCGCATAGCTGCCCGCGGGACTGCCCGAGGAAGCGGTGACGGTGACCGCAGTGGCGTCCGAGGTGGTGGCGCTGGCCGCGCGCCAGGTGCTGGCGTCGGCGAGCGAGCGCGCGGTGGTGCGCAGGGCATCCAGCGAGGACTGGATGCGCCCGAACGACGACAGCCGCGCGTCGATCTTCGTGGCCTCGGTCTGCAGCTGCTGGATCGGGCTGCGCTCCAGCGCCACGAGCTGCGTGATGATCGTGTTGACGTCGAGCCCGCTGCCCAGGCCGATGGAGGAAAGGGTCGCCATGTGGTGCTCCGTGGACGTGGAAGGGCGCGCCCTGGCCGTGGCCGGTCACGACAAACACCCCGCTCGGATGCCTTATCGGCCGCGGGCGGGGCGGACTTGAGGCCGATCGGCGATCAGCGATCGGCGATCGGCAGGAGACCCTGAAGCCGTGGCCGCTGCACCGGCCTCAGCCGCCCAGCAAGCGCAGGACCTGCTGCGGCAACTGGTTGGCCTGCGCGACCATGGCGTTGCCGGCCTGCTGCAGGATCTGCGCCCGCGAGAGGTTGGCGGTCTCTGCCGCGAAGTCGGCGTCCATGATGCGGCTGCGCGCGGCGGTCTGGTTCTCCACCGCGACCTGCAGGTTGGCGATGATGGCCTCGAAGCGCGACTGCGTGGCGCCGTAGACGGCGCGCGTGTCGTTGATGCGGTTGATGGCGTCGTCGATGTCGGCAATGACGGTCGCGATCGCGTCGACGCCGACGCCGCTGCCGATCGCCGCCGCGCTGGCCGTGACCGCGGTGATGTCGGCGCTGGAAGCGAGGTTGGTGAAGCCGATCGACACCACGTCGTTCTCGGTCGTGTTGGCGCCGATCTGGAAGGTGAAGGTCGTCGCGTCCGGGCCCAGGATGCGCTTGCTGTTGAAGGTGGTGCCGCCGAGCACGCGGCTGATCTCTTCCTGCAACTGGATGAATTCCTTGTTCAGCGACTCCTTGTCGCTCTCGCTGTTGGTGGCGTTGCGCGCCTGCAGGGCCAGTTCGCGCATGCGCTGCAGCGCGTCGCCGACCTTGGAGAGCGCGCCCTCGGCCACCTGCGACATCGAGATGCCGTCGTTGGCGTTGCGCATCGCCACCGCCATGCCGCGCACCTGCGTGTTCATGCGCTCCGCGATCGCCAGGCCGGCGGCGTCGTCCTTGGCGCTGTTGACGCGCAGGCCCGAGGACAGACGCTGCATCGCCGTCGACAGGGACAGCTGCGACGCATTGAGGTTGCGCTGCGCGTTGAGCGAGGTGAGGTTGGTGTTGATCGTCTGGGGCATGGATGTGCTCCTTGCGGATGGCCCGGGTGGCTTCGTGTGAGCGACCGACAAGCCCTCACGTGGGTGCATTCTTCGGCAGCCGAGCGATCGGGAATGCGCCGAAATGAGGCGGCTTTGGGCCACAGTTCGGTGCCGGCCGCAGCGGCGCGGCAGGCGGCGGCGCAAAAAAGGGGAGCCGCCGATCCTGCGATCGGCGGCTCCCCGGAAGCGCGTCGCGACAGGCGTCGGGCCCGTGCGCGAAGGCCTGGCGGCCTTGGAGGCGACTGGCCTAGTGCTCGAACTTGTAGTCCGTCTTGGCCTTGGCGCGCAGGCTCTCCTGGAAGGCCTGGCTCTTCACCTGCTCGAGGCGCTGCTTGATCTGCGCCTTCACGGCGTCGAATTCCGGGAACTCGGCCTGGCGCGTGTCGTCCAGCCGGATGACGTGATAGCCGAACTGCGTCTTCACCGGCGCCTCGGTCATCTCGCCCTTCTTCAGCTGCACCATCGCGTCGCTGAACTCCTTCACGTAGGCGTCGGGCTTGGCGAAGTCGAGGTCGCCGCCGTTGGCGCCCGAGCCCGGGTCCTTCGAGGACTTCTTCGCCAGTTCCTCGAAGCGCGCGCCGCCCTTGATCTGCGCGATCAGCGCCTTGGCCTCGTCTTCCTTCTCGACGAGGATGTGGCGCGCGTGGTATTCGGTGCCGGCGGCCTGCGCCTTGAACTTGTCGTACTCGGCGCGGGCGTCCTCGTCGCTGATCGGGTTCTTCGCGCGGAAGTCCTCGAACAACGCGCGGATGAGCAGGCTCTGGCGCGCCAGTTCCATCTGCGCCCGGTAGTCGGCGCTGGTCTGCAGCCCGCGGCGCTCGGCTTCCTGGGTGAAGATCTCGCGCAGCACGACCTGGTCGCGAGCCTGCTGCTGCATCTCGGGCGAGACCGTCTGCCCGGCCTTCTCGGCCTGCTGGATCAGGGTCTGCACGCGCGCCTTGGGCACGGGCTTGCCGTTGACGATGGCGATGTTCTGCGCCGCGGCTGCGCCGCCCGCAAGAAGGGCGGCAACGGCCAGGGCATGGCGCAGGGCGGGGAGGTGAGACTTCATCGGAAGAGTCCTAGGGAGGAAACGCCGCCGACCGGCGGCGCGGGTGGCGCGGGAGGCGCGGGAGGCGCGGGAGGCGTCTTAGGCCTCACCGGGCGCCAGGGCCTCGATGGCCAGCGCGTGGACGCGCCTTGCGGCCAGAGAGCCCAGGGCATCATATACGAGGCGGTGGCGCGCCACGCGGCTCTTGCCGGCGAAGCAGGCGGCAACGATGCGCACGTGGTAGTGCCCGCCGTCACGGGCGCCGGCATGGCCGATGTGCTGGTCGCCGTCGTCGCGGCAGGCGATCGACTCCGGGCGCAGGCGCTCGCGCAGCGTCGCTTCGAGGTCCTCGATCGTGCGGCTCACCGGACTACCCTGCGCACTGCGTGCTCCGGGATGAGCGCCTGGCCGCGGCCGCGGCGCGCTCATGGCGTCTCCTCCCCTGCGGCCGGCTCATGCGGCTGTTCGTCGAGATAGCGCGACAGCATGAGGCCCTGGGCGATGGTGAAGGCCAGCATCAGCCCGAGGCTGCCGAAGAGCTTGAAATTCACCCAGGCATCGGTGCTGAAGCGGTAGGCCACCCACAGGTTGAGCACGCCCATGAGCGCGAAGAAGGCGATCCAGGCGAGGTTGAGGCGCTGCCAGATCGGCTCCGGCAGCCGCAGCTGCTCGCCCAGCAGCAGCTTGAGCAGGTTCCTGCCCGCCAGCAGCGGTGCCAGCGCGAGTGCCGCGCCCATGGCCCAGTAGAGGACCGTGGGCTTCCACTTGATGAAGGTCTCGCTCTGGAAGTAGATCGTCGCGCCGCCGAGCACCACCACCAGCACCAGGCTCACCCACAGCATGGTGTCGACCCTGCGCCCGCGGCTCTTGAGCCAGAGCACCTGCGCCATCGTGGCGACGATGACGACGACGGTGGCCAGCAGCACCGGCGCCTGCGTGGCGCCGACGCTGCCGCCGGCGACGAAGGCGCCCAGGTGCCGCGTCGCGAACTCGGCCGCCCATTCCTTGTGCGACTCGGCGTACTTGAAGGTGCCGAAGAAGAGGACGATGGGCAGGAAGTCGAACAGAAGCTTCATGCGGTGCGGGCGTCTGGCGAAGCCGCGATTGTGCCCGGCGCTGCCGCCGCAGGCGCCCGGTGGGGGTTCAGGCCTCGGGGTCGAAGCCGATCGCCGCGGAGTTGATGCAGTAGCGCTGGCCCGTGGGGGCAGGGCCGTCGGGGAAGACATGCCCGAGGTGCGAGCCGCAGCGTCTGCAGCGCACCTCGACCCGCACCATGCCGTGGCTGGCGTCGCGCACCTCCTCGATGACCTCGGCGTGCAGCGGCGCCCACCAGCTCGGCCAGCCGCAGCCGGCGTCGAACTTGGCCGTCGACTCGAACAGCGGCACGCCACAGCCGATGCAGTGGTAGCGGCCGGGCTGCCAGTGGTCCCAGTAGCGCCCGCTGAAGGCGCGCTCGGTGGCGGCGTGGCGTGCCACCTGATACTGCAGCGGATCGAGCTGCGCGCGCCATTCGGCGTCGCTGCGCTGCACCGCGTAGCGGGCGTCGTCGTGTGCGTGGGCAGGGCCGGGCTTCATGGTGTGAAAGCATAGCCCGATGCTGCGCCGGCTGCCCGGCCCGCGGCGGGCGGGGCAGGCCGCGGGCCGAGCGGCTAAAGTGCCGCACCCGCTGCGGCCTGCACCGCGGCTTCGGCCGCGACGGATCGTCGCGTGCTCGAAGCGCCGCGTCGCCACGCCGCCGTCCTGGAACCCGAGCGATGACTCCCGAGGCCTTGATCGTCTCCCTGCTCAACGGGCTGAGCTATGGCCTGCTGCTGTTCATGCTGAGCGCGGGGCTGACGCTGGTGTTCGGCCTCATGGGCGTGCTCAACTTCGCGCACGCCAGCTTCTACATGCTCGGCGCCTACCTCGGCTACACGGTGGCACAGGGGGCGGGCTTCTGGCCGGCCCTGATCGCGGCTCCGCTGCTCGTGGCGCTGCTGGGCGCCGTCTTCGAGCAGCAGGTGCTGCGGCGCGCGCACCGCTTCGGCGCGCTGGCCGAGCTGCTGGTCACCTTCGGCCTGGCGATCGTCGTGCTGGAGTTCGTGCAACTCGCCTGGGGCCGCTCGGTGCTCGACTTCAGCCCGCCGGCGCTGCTGCAGGGGCCGGCATTCACGCTCGTCGACGCCGGCGACGCGGGCCTGCGGCTGCTGGCCGGCGCGGCACCCGCGGCGCTGTGCGCAGCGGCGTCGTGCACGCCCTTCCCGGCCACGCGCGCCTTCATGGCGCTGGTGGCGCTCCTCATGCTGCTGCTGTTGTGGCTGCTGGCCACGCGCACGCGCGCCGGCCTGGTGATCCAGGCGGCGCTGACGCACCCGCAGATGGTGCAGGCGCTCGGACACGACGTGCCGCGCACCTTCGCCTGGGTGTTCGCGCTCGGCTGCGGCCTGGCCGGGCTGGCCGGGGTCGTCGGCGGCTCGACCTTCGTCACCGAGCCGGCGATGGCCGCGGCACTCGGCCCCATCGTCTTCGTCGTCGTCGTCGTCGGGGGCCTGGGCTCGCTGGGCGGAGCCTTCGTCGCCTCCATCCTCATCGGTCTCGTGCAGACGCTGGCCGTCGGCGCCGATGTCTCGCTGGCAGGCCTGGCGCAGGCCGCGGGCTGGGTCGTGGCGCCGCAGGACCCGGCCTGGCTGCTGCTGCGGCTGAAGGTCTCTCAGGTGGCGCCGCTCCTGCCCTACCTGCTGCTGGTGGGGGTGCTCATCGTGCGGCCGCGCGGCCTGCTGGGGCGGCGCGAGGGCTGATGGCCGGCTGGATGGCCCGGCATCGGCAGGGGCTGGCCTGGAGCAGCTTCGCGTTCCTGCTCGTGCTGGCGCCAAGGCTGTTCACGAGCAGCCTCGAATTGGCGGTGCTGACGCAGATCGGCGTGGCGATCATCGCCTGCCTGGCCTTCAACATCCTGCTCGGGCAGGGCGGCCTGCTCAGCTTCGGTCACGCGATCTACAGCGGCCTGGGTGGCTTCCTCACCCTGCACGCCTTGAATGCCGTGGCCGCCGGCGGACTGGTGCTGCCGGTGAGCCTGCTGCCGCTGCTGGGCGGCGCAGCCGGCCTGGCGCTGGCCGTGCCGCTGGGCTACCTCAGCACGCGGCGCGGCGGCACGGCGTTCGCGATGATCACGCTGGGCCTGGGCGAGCTGATGTGGGCGCTGGCGCCGCTGCTGCCCGGGTTCTTTGGCGGCGAGGGCGGCATCTTCGGCAACCGCGTCGTCGGCGCGCGGCCGCTGGGCCTGAGCTTGGGGCCCCAGCTCGAGCTGTACTACCTGGTCGCGTGCTACGGCCTGGTGTGCACCGCCCTCATGTACGCGTTCACGCGCACGCCGCTCGGACGGATGCTCGAGGCCACGCGCGAGCGGCCCGAGCGCGTGGGCTTCGTCGGCTACGACGTGCGGCAGGTGCGCTGGCTGGCCTTCATGATCTCGGCCTTCTTCATGGGCGTGGCCGGCGGCCTCGCGGCGCTGGACTTCGAGCGCGTCACCGCCGAAGCCTTCGGCACGGCGCGCTCGGCCAACCTGCTGCTCTTCACCGTGCTCGGCGGCAGCACGGTCTTCTTCGGCCCGGTGATCGGCGCCGTGCTCATGGTCGTCGCCTCGGTGCTGCTGTCGGAGCTGTCGCGGGCCTGGCTGCTCTACCTGGGCCTCGTCTTCATCGCCATGGTGATGCATGCCCCGGGGGGCCTTGCCGGCCTGCTGCTGGCCCACCTTCGCGTGGCCGAGCAGGGTCTGCTGGCGCGGCTGCTGGGACCCTACGCGCTGCTGCTGCTGGCGGCGCTGCCGACTCTGCTGGCCTTCGCTGCGCTGGCGGAGATGGCCTACCTCCTGCAGGCCGATTCCGGGCCGGGCGGGCACCTGCAGGTCCTGGGCCTGGCGCTGGACCCGCGGCAGGCCGCGCCGTGGCTGCTCGGCATTCTGGTGCTGCTGCTGGGCATCGTGCTCTTCGAGATCGCGCGGCGGCGCTTCCTGCGCGTCTGGCGCGAGGTGCAGGGCCGGATCGCCGTGCGGCCCGGGGGCGCACGATGAGCCCGCCGTCGGCAGCCTCTGCCGCCTCTGCCGCCGCGCACGCGCCCCCGGCGCTCGAGCTGCGCGGCGTGAGCAAGCGCCTTGGCCGCACCGCGGTCGTGCGCGGAGCCGCGTTCGCGATCGACAACGGCGAGTGCGTGGCCCTCATCGGCCCCAACGGCGCCGGCAAGAGCACGATCTTCGACCTCGTCAGCGGGCGCCTGGCCCCGGACCGCGGCGAGATCCGGCTGCACGGCCGTGCCATCGCCGGCCTGGCGCCGCACCGCATCCACCGCTTGGGGCTGGCGCGCAGCTTTCAGCTCAGCCTGCTCTTCGAGCGTCTCTCGGTGTTCGAGAACCTGCGCTGCGCCCTGCTGTGGAGCCTGGGCTACCGCTACGCCTTCTGGCGCCTGCTCGGGCGCGCGCGCGACGCCAACGCGCGCGCCGAGGCGCTGCTGGCGCGCCTGGGCCTGCAGCAGCGGCGCGACGTGCCTGCGGCCGACCTGAGCTACGCCGAGCAGCGTGCGCTGGAGATCGGCGTCACCGTGGCCGGCGGCGCGGACGTGATCCTGCTCGACGAGCCGACCGCGGGCATGAGCCGCAGCGAGACGGCGCGCTTCGTCGCCCTCGTGCGCGAGCTGACGCAGGGCCGCACGCTGCTCGTCGTCGAGCATGACCTGGGCGTGGTGTTCGAGCTCGCCGATCGCATCGCCGTGCTCGTGCGCGGCGAGGTCATCGCCTTCGACACCCCGGCGGCGGTGCGCGCCGACCCGCGCGTGCAGGAGGCCTACCTCGGCACGGCCTTTGGCGCCTCGCCGGGCGACGGGGGGGGCTGACATGCTGCGCGTTGCGGAGCTGCACGCCGGCTACGGCAAGAGCCGCGTCCTGCACGGGGTCGGGTTCGAACTGCGCGCCGGGGAGATCGTCGCGCTGCTCGGGCGCAACGGCGCGGGGCGCTCGACGACGCTGAAGGCCATCATGGGCCTGCTGCCGGCGAGTGGCCGCATCGAATGGCAAGGGCAGGCCCTGTGCGGTCGCAAGCCCTTCGAGATCGCGCGCGCGGGCCTGGGCTACGTGCCCGAGGGCCGCGAGGTCTTCCCGACGCTGACGGTGCGGCAGAACCTGCTGCTCGGGCAGAAGCGGCGCCGCGGCGATGGGTGCGAACCGGGGCGCTGGACGACGGCGGCCCTGTTCGACCTCTTCCCGCCGCTGGCCGAGCGGCGCGACACCTCCGCGGGCGTGCTCTCCGGCGGCGAGCAGCAGATGCTTGCGCTGGCGCGCACGCTGATGGGCGATCCCGGACTGGTGCTGGTCGACGAACCGACCGAGGGCCTGGCGCCCGGCCTCGTGCAACGCGTGGCGCAGGTGCTGTGCGAACTGCGACGCCGCGGCATCGCCGTGCTGCTGGTCGAGCAGAAGCTGGCGATCGCGCTCGAGATCGCCGATCGCTGCCTGCTGATGGGCCACGGCCGCATCGTCTTCGAAGGCACGCCCGCCGAGCTGCGCGCGCGCGCCGACCTGCGCCGCGAGTGGCTGGAAGTCTGAGCGCGCGGCTCGCCTGCCTAGAATCGAACCGGATCCGCCATCATGATCAAGCTCAAGCGCCTCTTCCTCCTGCTGCTCGTCCTGCTGCTGCTGCTTGCGCTGGCGCTGGTGGCCAACACCTTGCGCCAGGGTTCGCGCCAGCTCGAGGCGGTGCCGGCACGGCCCTTGGCCGTCGATCGCGACCGCGTGGTGCAGACGATGGCCGCGGCGGTGCGCGCGCGCACGGTCAGCGGCGAGACGCCGGTGCCGGGCGTCGAGGCCGAGTTCGACGCGCTGCACGCGCTGCTGCGCCAGCGCTACCCGCGCGTGCATGCCGAGCTGCAGCGCGAGGTGGTCGGTACGCACAGCCTGCTCTTCACCTGGAAGGGCAGCGATGCGGCGCAGCCGCCGGTGGCGCTGATGGCGCACCAGGACGTGGTCCCGGTCGCCCCGGCAACCGAGCCGATGTGGCAGCAGCCGCCGTTTGCCGGCGTCGTCGAAGGCGGCTTCGTCTGGGGACGCGGCACGCTCGACAACAAGAGCAACCTGGTGACGCAGCTGCAGGCGCTCGAGATGCTGCTCGAGGCCGGCGTCAAGCCGCGGCGCACGATCTACTTCGTGTACGGCCACGACGAGGAGATCGGCGGCCGGCAGGGCGTGGTGCAGATCGTGAAGCGGCTGCAGCAGCGTGGCGTGCGCCTGGCCTGGGTGCTCGACGAGGGCCTGGCGGTGACGCACGGGATCATGCCCGGCATCGACCGGCCGGTGGCGCTCATCGGCCTGGCCGAGAAGGGCTCGGTGTCGCTGAAACTCGCCGCCAGCGCGCCACCCGGCCATTCGTCGATGCCGCCGGGGCGCGGGCAGGGTGCGGTCGCGCGCCTGGCCGCGGCACTCGTTCGGCTGGACGCGCAGCCGCTGCCCGGGGGCATCCAGGGCGCCGCCGCGGAGATGTTCGAGGCCATCGCGCCGGAGATGCCTTTCGGCCAGCGCCTGGCGCTGTCCAACCTCTGGCTGACGCGGCCGCTGGTCGAGCGCATGCTCGCCCGGGGCACGGCGACCAACGCCATGCTGCGCACGACGACGGCGATGACCCTGCTCTCGGCCGGCGTGAAGGAGAACGTGCTGCCCGGCCGTGCCGAAGCGGTCATCAACTTCCGCATCCTGCCCGGCGACACGATCGAGTGGGTGCGGGCGCAGGTGCAACGCATCGTCGCCGACGAGGGCATCGAGGTCACGCTGCACGGCGAGGGTTTCGGCCCCTCGCGGCTGGCGACTTCGCGCGCCGACTCGTTCCGCCTCGTCGAGGGCGCCGTGCGCCAGGTATTCGCGGACGCCGTGGTGGCGCCGGGCCTCATGCTCGCCGCCTCCGACGCGCGCCACTTCGACGGCATCTCGGACGCCAGCTACCGCTTCATGCCGATCCGTTTCGAGCGCGCGGACCTCGGGCGCGTGCACGGCACCGACGAGCGCATCGCCGTCGACCAGCTCGTCGACATGGTGCGCTTCTATCACCGGCTGCTCACGCTGGCCAGTGGATCCACGGAGGCACCATGACGCACATCTCGCACCCGACCCACGAGGTCATCAACCAGGCCGCGCCGCTTGCGGGCATCAACCTCTTCGAGGCCAACCGCCCGCTGCAGGATGCGCTGCGCTGGCACCTCCCGGGCTTCGACGCCGCGCGATTCGCGGCCTTCGGCGCGGAAGCCGGCAGCGCCGAGATGCAGACGCACGCACGGCTGGCCAATACGCACCTGCCGCAACTGCAGGCCTTCGACGCCTGCGGCCGGCGCATCGACCAGGTCGAGTTCCACCCGAGCTGGCACGCGCTGATGGCCGCGGCGCTGCGCCAGCGCCTGCACGGTGCACCCTGGAGCCAGGGGCCCGGCGGCCACATCGAGCGCGCCGCGGCCTTCATGCTCTTCACCGAGGCCGAGCCCTCGGTGCTGTGTCCGGTGTCGATGAGCTATGCGGTGACGCCGGCGCTGCGCGCCAACGCCGGGGTGATGGCCGACTGGGGCGCCAAGATCACGAGCGAGCGCTACGACGCGCGTTTCGTGCCGGTGGCGCAGAAGAGCGCAGCGATGCTGGGCATGGGCATGACCGAGAAGCAGGGTGGCTCCGACGTGCGCAGCAACACCTCGCGCGCCGAGGCCGACGGCGAGGACGGGTGGGGGCGGCGCTTCGCGATCACCGGCCACAAGTGGTTCCTCTCGGCGCCGATGAGCGATGCCTTCCTCGTGCTGGCGCAGTCGCCAGGCGGCCTCTCCTGCTTCTTCATGCCGCGCATCCTGCCCGACGGCACGGTCAACGCCATCGGCGTGCAGCGGCTCAAGGACAAGCTCGGCAACAAGGCCAACGCCAGCAGCGAGGTCGAGTTCGACCGCGCCAGCGCCTGGCTGGTGGGCGAGGAGGGGCGCGGGGTGCCGCAGATCCTGGCGATGGGCGCGCTGACGCGCCTGGACTGCGCGCTCGGCACCTCGGGGCTGATGCGCCAGGCGCTGTCGATCGCGCTGCATCACTGCGCGCAGCGCGCGGCCTTCGGCCAGAGGCTGCTGGACCAGCCGCTGATGAGAAACGTCCTCGCCGATCTGGCGCTGGAGAGCGAGGCCGCCACCGCGCTGGCGATGCGCCTGGCGCGTGCGGTCGACCGCACCGAGCACGGGCAGGACACGGACGGCATCGAGGCGGTGATGCGACGCGTGCTCACGCCCATCGCCAAGTTCTGGATCTGCAAGCGCGGTGCGGCGTTCGGCCAGGAGGCCATGGAGTGCCTGGGCGGCAACGGCTACGTCGAGGAGGGCGGCCAGGGCGTGATGGCGCGCATCTACCGCGAGATGCCGGTGAACAGCATCTGGGAGGGCGCGGGCAACATCCAGTCGCTGGACCTGCTGCGCGTGCTGCGCAAGGGGCCGGTGACCGACGTGCTGATGCACGAGACCGCGGTGGCGCGCGCCGCCCGTGCAGACGTGCAGCGCCTTGGCGAGCGCGTGCGCCGGGGGCTCGAAGGCGAGGTCGGCGAAACCGAGGCGCGCGGCCTGGCGCGCGACCTCGCCCTGCTCGTGCAGGCGGCGCTGCTGCAGCACTCGGCGCCGCCGGCAGTGTTCGACGCCTTCTGCAGCGGCCGCATCGGCCAGGCTTCGGATGTGTTCGGGGCGCTGCCCGCGCGCGCGGATCTCGACGCCGTGCTCGCCCGCGCCATGCCCTGGAACGCATAGGCCCCGGCGTCGGCGAGCGCGCGCGGGTGCAGCGATCCCCGGCGGATCAGGGCGCGACCCGGGCCGCAACGGGGCCGGCTCGGAACCGCTTCAGAGGGTGATGTGCTCGCGCTGGCCCGAGTACGCGTCGTCCGCCTCCTGGGGCGACATGCGCTCCCAGTCGCGCACGTCGGCGTCTCCCAGCGGCTGGGTCGGCTTCCAGGCCATCGGCGAGGTGGTCGGGCCAGGATCGCGCGGATCCATCGGTCGCGTCGGCTCGAAGGGGCTGTCGTGCAGCAGGATGTCCACCGCCTCCACCTTCTTGCCTTCCCCGCGCAGCAGCAGTTCGCGCATCGCCTGCACGCGCTCGTTGTCGCTCAGGCCCGGGGCGCACGGGTCGGGGGCGGCGCCGTAGTTCGGGCTGCGCTCGGCCGGCGTGTAGAGGCTGGCGGCGGCCAGGGCCTCGTCGCGCTGGCGGCGCTCCAGGGTGCGGGCCGGTCGACGCAGCGTGAACCACACCGCCAGCGTTCCGATCGCCGCGACGATCGCGGCACCCACCAGCAGGCTGGTCGTCGAGTCCATGCTTTACCTCTCGAGGGCTGCAGCCGGTGCGCCGCCAGGGTCGGCGAGCCCGCACCGGGGGTTGATGCAGCGGATATCGGCGGCCCGGCACCGCGCTTGAGGTCGGATTCGACCGGGCGCCGCGTTGCTGCGGCGCCGTCGTCGTTCAGCGTCGCCCGGCGCCGCGCAGCAGGGCGGCAATCTGCTCGTCCTTCTCGTCCCAGAGGGCGACCAGCCAGCGTTGCACGCGCTTGCGGAACGGCGACTCCACCACCCCGTCGCTGCGCCGGCAGTCGGCGGGGATTTCGCGCTGCTGCACGCGCACGACGACGCGCGGCACGCGCCCGCAGAGGAAGGTCCAGAAGTCCGGCGCCCCGTCGGGGTAGACGATGCTCACGTCGACGAGCGAATCGAAGCGCTCGCCGAGCACCGCCATCGCCATCGCCATGCCGCCGGCCTTGGGCGGCAGCAGGTGCTGCCAGCGGCCTTGCAGCGCGGCGTGCTTGGTGGCGGTGAAGCGCGTGCCTTCGACGAAGTTCATCACGCTGGTGGGGGCCAGCGCGAACTTGGCGCAGGCCTCGCGCGCGGCTTCCAGGTCCTCCTGGCGCTTGGCCGGGTTGCGCCGCAGCACCTCCTCCGAGTGGCGGCGCATGAAGGGAAAGTCCAGCGCCCACCAGGCCAGGCCCATCACCGGCACGTAGAGCAGTTCCCGCTTGAGGAAGAACTTGAGCATGGGGATGCGGCGGTTCAGCACGTGCTGCAGCACGAAGATGTCGGCCCAGCTCTGGTGGTTGCAGGTGACGACGTACCAGTGCCGGGTGTCGAGCGCGCGCGGCATCGAGACGTCCCAGGCGGTCGGCTGGGTCAGGCGCATCCAGGCGCTGTTGCCGGCGATCCAGCGCGTGGCCAGGCCGTTGAGCACCGGGTCCAGCCGCCGCCGTGCGCCTGCCGAGCGCAGCAGCAGGCGCGGCAGGGCGAGCAGGAAGAGCAGGCCGCACCACCAGGCGGTGTTGAGCAGCAGCAGCAGGGTGGCGACCACGCCGCGTAGCGGCGCCGGCAGCCAGGCCAGCGAGAGGCCGCGGCGCGGGGGCAGGGGATCGATCAGTTCGGGTTCGTGCGCGCTCATGCCGTGGGGACGGTCCGTTCGTTCCGGGGCGTAAAGCCGGTCATTCTGCATTGCCGGCGACGGGCTCTTGCGGCGCGGCCGCAGGCGCGGCGCGAAGCCGCGCGCGCCCGGCCCAGTTGCCATGGCGGATCAGCCAGGCGCAGGCGATGGCCGCCCACAGCAGCGCGGCCAGCGGCAGGGCCAGGGCTGCGGCGCGCGGCCAGGCCGCCGCCAGCAGCCGCGCCAGCACCAGCAGCTGCAGCAGCGCCTCGAGCACGCGCGCCACGGCGTCGACGGCCTGGCTGTGGCCGGCCTGCGTCGCGCTCAGGCGCGTCACCATCGAGAGCATGGTGCCGCCGGCAAAGCCCAGCGCCATCGCGTGCAGGCCGATCGCGCGCAGCGCCTCGCCTGTCGCGCCCGGGAGGGTCGGCAGCGCAGCCGCCGCCAGCGCCAGCCACGCCAGGCCCGACCACGCGAAGGCGCGCAGCAGCCGGTGCAGCAGTGGCGTGCGCGTGGCCGGGTGCGCGCGCCAGCGCAGCGCAAGCCACAGCGTCAGTGCGCCCGCGGCGGCCGGCAGCAGCGCATGCAGCGGCCACAGGCCGGCGACCCAGGGCGACGCGGGGCCCGGCAGCGCGGGCAAGGCCTGCAGCGCGAGCCCGGCGCTTGCCGCCAGCGGCAGCGCGACGACCCAGGGCGCGTCGCGCGCTGCTTCGGTTTCGCCTGGCTGCGGCGCGTCGGCGTGGGCCAGGAACGGCAGCATGCGGTGCGAGGCGATCAGGAACACCGGCAGCACCGCGCCCCAGAAGGCCGCGCGCGCGATCGCGCGTGCAGCCTCGGGGCGCCCCAGCCCGAGCGCCAGCGCCGCGGCCGCGAGCGCAAGCGCAAGCAGCGTGCAGACGCCGAGGATGGCGTCGAAGTGCCCGGCGCGGCGCGTGGCCTGCCGGCGCAGCGAGGCCAGTTGCGCCAGCAGGGCTGCCCAGCCCGCGGCGCAGAGCGCAAGGCCGGCGGCTGCCGCGGCCGTCCACCAGGCGCCCAGGCCGATCAGCAGCAGCCAGCCGAGCGTGAGCATCAGCACGCCGGGCCGCAGCGCCCGCGTCGCCCGCGGCGGCGCGCGCAGCCACTTCGGCGCACTGGCGAACAGGAAGCCCGCGAAGAAGAGCGGCATCGGCCCGAGCGTGAAGGCCAGCGCGTGCAGCGCCGTCGTCGGCACGCCCGGAGCCCCTGGCATCGGCACCCGAAGCGCCGGTGGCGCCAGCAGCGCCAGCAGCCAGGCCAGCGCGCTTGCCGCCCAGACGATCGCCGCGGCGACGAAGCACAGCCGGTGCGGCTGCGCCAGCAGTTCGGCGGCGCGCCAGCGCGGGCGCGCCGTGCCGCTCGGGGCCTGCGTCGGCAGGGCGTTCATGCGGATGGGACGGGGGAAGGGGAGGGCGAACGGGATGCGGTGCCGCGCGTGCTCGCGCGCCGCGGCAACGCTAGCAGATCGCCCTCGCCCGCGAATGCGACGGGATGCGTCGCCACGGGATCGCCTACAGTGCGGGCTGTTTCGTCGAGTCCATCACGCGCCGCCATGCCCGAACGCTGCCTCGTCGTCCTCCACAGCCCCGGCCCGTCCTGGGAGCCCGGCCTGCCGCTGACGCAGCAGCTGGGCGTGCGCGAGCACGAAGCGCACTACGCCGAGCTGGCGCGCCAGGGCCAGCTGCTGATGGGCGGGCCCTTTGCCGACGGCGCCGGCGGCGGGCTGATGATCTTCAAGCCGGGGATCGAGGAAGACACGCTGCGCATGCATGCGCTGACCGACCCGGCGGTCGAGTCCGGGCTGCTGCAGTTCGAGATCCGGCCCTGGCAGATCGGCTTCAAGGCCTGAGCGCGCCGGCACCGGGCGTGGTCGAGGTGAGCGCAGGGCACGCGGGCGGTGGCTCGACGGTCGCCATCATCGGCGGCGGCCCGGCCGGCCTGATGGCGGCCGAGGTGCTGGCTGCCGCGGGCTTGCGGGTCGAGCTCTTCGACGCGATGCCCAGCGTCGGCCGCAAGTTCCTGCTCGCCGGCAAGGGCGGGCTCAACCTCACGCACAGCGAGCCCTTCGAGTCCTTCCTCGCGCGCTATGGCGCCGCGGCGGACTGGCTGCGCCCCCGCCTCGAGCGCTTCGGCGCCGACGCCGCGCGCGCCTTCGCCGCCGGGCTCGGCATCGCCACCTTCGTCGGCAGCTCGGGCCGCGTCTTCCCCGCCGCGATGAAGGCTGCACCGCTGCTGCGCGCCTGGCTGCAGCGCCTGCGCGCGCGCGGCGTGCGGCTGCATATGCGCCAGCGCTGGCAAGGCTGGACGGACGAAGGCGCGCTGCGCTTCGCAGCGCCCGCGGGCGAGCATGTCGCGCGCTTCGATGCGACGGTGCTTGCGCTTGGCGGCGCGAGCTGGCCGCGCCTGGGCTCGGACGGCGCCTGGGTACCGCTGCTGGCCGCGCGTGGCGTCGCGCTTGCGCCGCTGGTGCCCGCCAACTGCGGCTTCGATGTGGGCTGGAGCGAACACCTCGCCAGCCGCCACGCCGGGGCGCCGCTGAAGTCGGTCGCCATCACCTGGACCGAGCCGGACGGCCGCGTCGTCCGCCAGCCCGGCGAGTTCGTGCTCACCGCGACCGGCGTCGAAGGCAGCCTCGTCTACGCGGCCTCGGCCGCGCTGCGCGAGGCGATCGCGCGCGACGGGCAGGCCAGGTTCGCGCTCGACCTGCTGCCCGCGCGCGAGCAGACCTGGGTGCAGGCCGAACTCGCGCACCCGCGCGGGCGGCGGTCACTGGCTACGCACCTGAAGACGCGGCTCAAGCTCGACGGCGCCAAGGCCGCGCTGCTGTGGGAAGGCGTGCCGGAGGGCGAGCGCGCGGCGATGAACGACCCGGCATGGCTCGCCGCGCGCATCAAGGCCTTGCCGATCACCGTGCGGCGCCCGCGCCCGATCGAGGAAGCGATCAGCAGCGGCGGCGGCGTGCGGCTTGACGCCGTCGACGAGCGGCTGATGCTGCGCGCGCTCCCCGGCGTCTTCGTTGCCGGCGAGATGCTCGACTGGGAGGCACCGACCGGCGGCTACCTGCTCACCGCCTGCCTGTCGACCGGCGCCGCCGCCGGACAGGGGGTGCGGGAGTGGCTTGCGCAGCAGGCCGGCGCTGCCCGGAGCGCGAAGCCCGCGGGCAGCGAAGAGGCGATCCCGCGCCCGCTGCCCCGGCCGGGCGCCCACTGAGAACAGGAACCGATGGCCCTCAAGAAATCCCAGCTCTACGCCAAGCTCTGGCAATCGTGCGACGAACTGCGCGGCGGCATGGATGCCAGCCAGTACAAGGACTACGTGCTGACGCTGCTCTTCGTCAAGTACGTGTCCGACAAGTACGCCGCCGATCCGAATGCGCTCATCGACGTGCCGCCCGGCGCCCGCTTTGCCGACATGGTGGCCGCCAAGGGCGACAAGGAGATCGGCGACCGCATCAACAAGGGTCTCGGCAAGCTGGCCGCGGCCAACGACAGCCTGCAAGGCGCGATCAACGTCGCCGACTTCAACGACGAAGACAAGCTCGGCAAGGGCCGCGAGATGGTGGACCGCCTCTCCCGGCTGGTGGCCATCTTCGAAGGCCTGGACTTCGGCCGCAACCGCGCCGAAGGCGACGACCTGCTGGGCGACGCCTACGAATACCTGATGCGGCACTTCGCCACCGAGTCGGGCAAGAGCAAGGGTCAGTTCTACACGCCGGCCGAGGTCTCGCGGGTGATGGCGCAGCTCGTCGGGCTGGACCGCGCCGGCTCGGCCATGCAGACCATCTACGACCCCACCTGCGGTTCGGGCTCGCTGCTGCTGAAGGCGCACGACCTGGCCAGGAGCCGCACCGGCCGCGACCTGACGATCTACGGGCAGGAGATGGACAACGCCACCTCGGCGCTGGCGCGCATGAACATGGTGCTGCACGACTGCCCGACGGCCGAGATCTGGCCCGCCAACTCGCTGTCCAGCCCGCACTTCAAGGACGAGCGCAATGCGCTGCGGCTCAAGGCCTTCGACTACGTGCTGGCCAATCCGCCCTTCAGCCAGAAGAACTGGACCAGCGGCCTCGATCCGGCCAACGACTTGTACGGCCGCTTCGGCATGAAGGAGCACGACTGGGGCGTGCCGCCACCGAAGAACGGCGACTACGCCTTCCTGCTGCACATCCTGACGAGTCTCAAGAGCAGCGGTCGCGGCGCGGTGATCCTGCCCCACGGCGTGCTCTTTCGCGGCGGCGCCGAAGGCGCCATCCGCAAGAAGCTGGTGCAGCAGGGCGTGATCCTGGCGCTGGTCGGCCTGCCGGCCAACCTGTTCTACGGCACCGGCATCCCGGCCTGCATCGTCGTGCTGGACAAGGCGGGCAGCGCAGGGCGGCGCGGCATCTTCATGATCGACGCCAGCCGCGGCTTCATCAAGGACGGCAACAAGAACCGGCTGCGCGCGCAGGACATGCACCGCATCGTCGACACCTTCCAGCGCCAGCTCGAGCAGCCGCGCTACGCGCGCATGGTGCCGGTGGCTGAAGTCCAGGCCAACGACTTCAACCTGAACCTGCCGCGCTACATCGACACGAGCGAGCCCGAGGACCTGCAGGACATCGAGGCGCATCTGAAGGGCGGCATCCCCGATCGCGACCTCGATGCGCTGTCCCGTTACTGGCAGGTGCTGCCCGGGGTCCGCGCGCAACTCTTCGAATCCGCTGGCCGCCCCGGCTACAGCCGGCTGCTGGTGGAGCCGGCGCAGGTGAAGGCGACGATCTTCGGGCACCCGGAGTTCAGCGCCTTCCGGACGCAGGTGCAGTCGCGCTTCGAAGCGTGGCGCGCGGCGCAGCGGCCCGGGCTCGTGGCCTTTCAGCCCGGCGACTCACCCAAGCACCTGATCGAGACCTTGTCCGAGGCCTTGCTCGCGGCCTTCCAGGGCGCGCCGCTCGTCGACCCCTACGACGTCTACCAGCGGCTGATGGACTACTGGGGCGAGACGATGAACGACGACGCCTGGTTCATCGCGCTGGATGGCTGGCAGGCGCTGGCCGACGGCAAGCCCAACGTCGACCTAATCCCCGAACACCTGGTGATCGCGCGCTGGTTCGCCAAGGAGCAGGCGCAGGTGGATGCGCTGGAAGCCGAGCGCGATGCGCTGACGCTGGAGCTGGAGGAACTGATCGAGGAGCACGGCGCCAGCAATGGGGAAGACAGCGGGCCGCTGGACGAGGCCCGCAACGACAAGGGCAAGGTCACGGCCAAGGCCGTGAAGGAACGCTTGCGCGAGATTGGCGGTGAAGCGGACGCCGACGACGAGCGCGCCGTCCTCGAGAAGCTGCAGGCGCTGTTCGACAAGGCGGCGGCGGCGGGCAGGAAGCTGAAGGAGGCGCAGAAGGTGCTGGCGGCGAAGGTGACGGCGCAGTACGGGCGGCTTGGCGCCGACGAGGTGAAGGTGCTCGTGATTGATGGCAAGTGGCTGGCGAACGTAAACGCGCGAGTCAATGCGGAACTGGTCCGGGTGAATCAGTCACTGGCGGATCGGGCCCAGATCCTTACGAATCGTTATGCAGCGCCTCTGCCGGTGCTCGCTTCAGAGGAGGACAACCTGGCCGATCGCGTCAGCGAGCACCTGTCGAAGATGGGCTTTGTATGGCGGCCTCAAATCTGAAGTGCAACACCTCACCCGGCGTAAGGTGCTGCGATGGAAGAACAACGAAAGACGTACAAGCAACTCAGGCCTGAAGAGCGA